>NZ_SZPQ01000014.1 GCF_005217455.1 Martelella alba | reverse complement strand
GTCTGGCCTTTAAAGCCCAGACGGACATAGCTGTTATCCCCATCAATGGCGGTATTGTCGCTGAAATAATGCCGGGCACGCACACTACCGTATAAATCCAGTTTGTTGCCGTCTTTGTTGTAAATCTCAGCGGCATGAAGAACTGGGGTCACCAATGTGGCTAAAACGGCCAATGCTATCTTCTTCATCACTATTTCCTTACCAAAAAAACTCTCTTGTTTAAGTGAAAGACTCGCCTTTTTGATGGCTGACGTCCGGGAGTAACCAAATTGTCATTTTCACGACAACAGCTCATATCTCACACAGCCATGGCCGGGGTAACTGCCCATCGCCAAATCGCGGTGGATAGTATCAGCTTACAGGCGGCAAAGATTGTGAACTTTTCATTAAATAAAACGTCACCACTTTATTAGAACCAGGGACCTGAGTTCAGGAAGGCCAACTGATAATCGCTCTCAAGACAAAGGACAAACCCGCTGCCAATTGTCCCAACCCGGATTAATTGATGGATCAAAATGATGTAAAGTCAATTAACCTGTGGTTAAGTTTTTATGATTCCCCATCCTGTCCAGGCCCTTTACTGCTATCTCCGTCTGGAAATTACCTCTTACGCTCTGCGTCGCATAATTCAAATTATCTCGCGGCATCCCATGCGCGGCGAATTCGGTGGCACAAGTGTCCACCGCCAACGGCGGACCCATAATGAGAGACAGGCTATCGCTCATTGCTTCCCAGTCGCGACGACGTGACGCGAATGCGTCAGCATATAAAATACAATCCACCGTCTAAGATAAAATACCCGACAACAATAACGGCTCCCCAGGGTAAAGCGTCAAACAGTCGACATCCCCCTATTGACCAGGGTAAGTCAACAGGCGCTAAGATAACTTGTCATACAGATTTAAAAGTTGAGAGCCATCACAAAAACCTTAATTTATGACTGAGTATACCCCTCTGTCTGAGGTTGTCCAGTAGATCGTTGATTGTTAATAGTCAAATCTGTAAAAGTTATCAGGGTTATTTATTTGTTAATTTTTTTGTAACCCGAGCGATACAAAGAATCGAGAAGGCAACTATTTACTTGATTTATGAGAAATTATTATTTTTTTATGCTCATTCTAGCGGTAAAAGAATCTACCGGTTTCCGCCGTTGGGTTCGTTTGCCCATCTGCGCGGACTTGCCTCAACGATTGGCTTTGAAGTAAATTCAATAAAAGTAAACTATGATTTTAAAAAAATGAAATTATGATTTTTTTGTCATAACGCGCTTTATGCTTTATCTGTATGACATCTTTTCCCGCGAATTGTCTGTCTTTATCATGTGTGCGAAAACCCCCGCGTGCCCTGGGCGAAACCCGCCATCGGCCCATATTTGCGTTACGCCTACCCTCAGTGCGCCGCGCGCTGAATTAGCAATAATGTTCCAAGCTTATAACAATTTTATCTCATGTCCCGATGGGAAACTAACAATAATTATTTAAGTTATGCTTGCCATATCTTAAGCCGCTTGGCAAAAAGACGATAAGCATGACAAACTCAATAAAGACCGTAGCCCCGCGCAACGAAAAATGGCCGTTTCAATCGGCAGATATTATAAAGGATTTTATCAAGCATGCTAATGAAATGTTCCACTTAATGCTTCGGCAAAACCGCTATTCTTTGTTGGACATTTGCCCAGAAAAATATATAGCTAGCAAACTATATGTTCATCCTGCTTTTACTGTGCTCACGGCACAACCCGTCATACTTCAGTTTGCCTCTTTGTTGGCCACGCCTGTCCACCCCGGTCACACAGTCGGCTATGCATTGGGGAGGCGAAAAGCATCCTGTCCCTCACCCGGACCCGTATGGACGGTTCGCAGGCGTTCCCGGCGTATTTGTCACTCACTTTCACCCGCGACGCCACTCCACGTATTTGGCGTAGTAAGTAAACATAAGGGTTGGCTATTATAGCCAACCTGCTATTAGAGGAGGGGAAATGTGGTTGATAACGGTAAACCCATTATAAGGAGGTGGAAATGAGGCTGAGAAAGGTAAAGTTGTCCTCGAAAAAAATCACAAAATTGACATAAATTTATAAATATAAAAATTTTCCTTGTAAATCAATATACTATAATTGTCATTTGTATTTAGCAAAATGAGCTTTGCAAAAATATAAGCACGACTTGTATAACAAGAAAAATTTAAAACTGACTATGGTTAGAGAACGGATTAACAAAAAAACCGGTACGAAAGCGATTGGCTTCACAAAAAGATAATTTTTACATCAAATAATACCTCTGTAACTTTGTTTGGACCATACTATTTACCCCGGAGCCCTATAAGGCAGGTGATCAGCATGTTAGAACTCTCCCTTCACGCCAAGCGCAACGACAACGCGGCCGTTTCCGGCTACCGCGCCGACGTCGCCTTGGGCGACTTGCTGTTGCAGCAGGCGGCTTTGAATAAGCATCATCCTGCGATCATTACCGCTCACCGGATCCTGCATTACGGCGAATTGGCGCGAGACGCGGTTTGCCTGGCCAGCCATTTGCGGCATCAGGGGGTCGATGCCGAAACGACAGTGGCGGTATTATTGCCGCCGGGTATTGAACATATCACCTGTCAAGTCGCCATTATGCTGGCGGGAGGGACCATCCTGCCGCTGGATCCCGCGTTAACCGATGATCGCCTGCGGGCCATTCTGCGCGACGCCGGCGCCGCGTGGAAACTGACCGATGCGCGGCATCGGCGCCGGCTTGCCGATGCCCGTTCTATTATTGTTGAACAAGTGGCCGTGGGCGACGGCAACGCGCTGGATTTTCGGCCGATGCGCTACAGCCTGTCGCAAATCACCCATCGCCTTTACGCCACCGCTCCCCATGATCCGTTGACGCCCAAATCCGTCTTTGCCAGGGATATCCTCCGGCTGGCGCTGGATTCCCGCCATGTGCGTTTTCATCATGAAGACAGGGTCGCCAATATCGCGCCGCTGACCGGCGAGGCTTCTCTATTCGAAGTGTGGGGCGCGTTGCTCAACGGCGCGGCGGTCGTGATGATTCCCGATAACGTGGTCAACGATCCCTGCCGATTCGAAAAGGCGCTTGGGCAATTCGCCATCAGTATTTTGCGGGCGCCGCCTGCCCTGTTCAATCTGATCGCCGACATCCGGCCGCAGATGTTCAGGCATTTGAATTATCTGCTGGTGGGCGGCGAGTCGATCAATGCCTTTGCCATGCGGCAGATACTGCGGGCCGGGCCGCCGCGCCATCTGCTTTATGGGGATGGCACCTCCACCGGCACCCGGCTGATGCCGGCGCTGTAGAGGGTATGGGCACGCGGGTTCGCCAAGGCCGTGCGGGGCGCTTTTCGACGCGCCGCCGCGGGCGTCAGTGGTGCTGTTGCCAAAGCGTCAGCATTTGTTCCTCTATCCGTGCCGGATCGTCCCTAAGGCTCTGCCAGATATCCCTGGCCCGCTGATCGGCCAACACATGATCCTCCCCTCGGCGGATGCCCGCCAGGGTTTGTTCGGCCACCTGCGCGGGGGAAACCTTGGGATTGACGATATGCGAAGTCATATCGGTGTCGATGAATCCGGCGTACACACCGATGACCTGGGTGCCCTGAGCGTGCAGCTCGACGCGGGCCGCATCGGTGACCGCCAGCGCGGCACGTTTTGAGGCGCCATAGGTGGCGTTCAGGGGCGAGGTGAACCAACTGACCACTGAAAGCATATTCACTATCGCGCCGCCGCCGTTGGCGGCCAGAATCGGCGCAAAGGCCCTGATCATCCGCAGTACGCCATAAACATTGACCTCCATTTCCCGCCGCATGGCCTCTTCGGCGTGCTCGGCCAGCATCGAACTTTGCAGCAATATGCCGGCATTATTAATAAGCAGATTGACATCGCCGCAGCGCCGCACCGCGCCGGCTACCTCTTCAGGGGAGGTAACATCAAGCCTGACCGGTATCAGCCCCGGCTCAGTGATAAGCGCCGGGTCGCGGGCCGCCGCATAAACCCGCGCCGCGCCCGCCGACAGCAGCGCGCGGGCAAACGCCTTCCCCAGGCCGCGATTGGCGCCCGTGACCAAGGCCACACATCCTTCGATTTTCATGGTGAAGTCCTCCCATCAGACTTTCATGACGGTCAATAAAGTGGTTATCACGATGATACTGATAAATACCGACACCGAGCCGGTAAAACTGGAAACCGAGCCCAGGCGGCTATCAGCGCAGCGGGTGGTGAATACCGGCGCCAGCGAGGACACGGGAGCGAACACCGCCACGGCCAGCACTTGCCGGACTTCCAGCGGCAAGGGCGTACCGAAATAGAATAAGGCGGCAAAGGCCGCTCCGGCGCCATAGCGCAGCAGCAAGATTCTGAAGACATTCTTCAGTTGAGTCCGGTCGATTTTGATTTCCAGCATCATGCCGATGATTAGCATGGCAATGAATGGATTGGCATTACCCACGACAGTCACCAGCGCGGTCACCTGGCTGGGCAGGTGCAGACCCAGCAACGCGGCAATCAGTAACAGGACGTACACATCGAACGGGACGGAGGAGAAAAGCCGGACAAAGGTGCTTTTCAGACCCGTGCTTATGCCAATGGCCCGGGAGGCGGCGACATAACTGCCGCCGGTGCAAATGATGGAATTACCGGCATCGAACAGACAAGTGGCGACGATGCCCACCGGGCCCAGAAAACTTTGCACATAGGGCAGGGTGAAGCAGCCGATGTTATAGCCCGGGGTATTGATCATGTACAACGCTTTGGCGTCGTTGTCCCGCGCACGTCCGACCATGAAGCCGGCGAACAACAGCGCGATGTTGCAGAGAAAACCGATGGCGACCAAGATCAGCAGGGCGTGATCCACCTGAAAGCTGGCGAAGCCGGTAATGACCGCCGCCGGCAGGGTTAGGTTCATCATGATCTTCGACAAGGCAAGGGTATCGTTTCGCTGCAATACACCGTAGGTTTTTAGCAGATAACCCACTACGATAATCAGAAAAAAAGACAGGGCTTTTATCAGAACATCAAACATAAGCGTGGTTCCCTGACGCGCCGGCCGGGGCGAGGCCGCTGATCCCCGCCTGATAACTATGACATGTTATTTATCATACCATTACATTTTCTCACCGTGGCATCTTTTTCCGCCGCATCCCATATGAAAAACGCCGCCGCGCAACTGCCTTCTCCTGGCTCAGGGTAAGCGGAAGGCGTGATAATCCCCCAGCCGCCATCGCCGCGTGGGAGAGACGATGGGGTGGAGGGTCGGCGTTGTCATCAGTACCAGCCGCCGGAGACGGCCAGCCTTTCGCCAGTTAGCCAGGCGGATTGGTCAGAGGCCAGAAAAACCGCTACCTTGGCGATATCATCGGGCTGGCCGAATCGGCCCAGCGGCGTTTTGTCCACCATGGCTTTTTCGAAATCGCTGCCCACCACGCCTATGCTGGCGGTACCCTCGGTGGCGACGCCGCCCGGCGCGATGGCATTGACCCGGATGAGGCGGTCGCCCAGTTCACGGGCCAGTTCCACGGTCAAGGTGTCCACCGCGCCCTTGGTCGCGGCATAAATCGAGCTATGCGGCGTGGGGTTGGTACTGGCCACCGAGCTGATATTGATGATGCTGCCGCCTTGGGGCGAGAAGTAACGCAGCGCTTCCCGGGTCGCGAGGAAGGTGCCCAGCACATTGATATTGAATTGCCGATGAAACTCATCCTCCGTCGCCTGCTCGATGGGATCAAAACGGAAAACCCCGGCATTGTTGACCAGAATATCCAGCGCGCCGACGATGCCATTGGCGGTAAGAAACAATTGCCGCACATCGTCCGATTTGGCCACATCGCCTTGAACCGCCACGGCCTGGCCGCCCCCGGCGGTGATCGCGGCCACCACCTGTTCGGCCCCTTCGCGATCAGAGGCATAATTGACGATAACCGAGGCGCCCGCCGCGGCGAGGCCTTTGGCGATGGCGGCGCCTATGCCCTTAGAGGCGCCGGTGACCAGGGCGGATTTTTTTGTCAGTTGACTCATGGTTGCTCCCATAGACAAGGTAAGTGCGTTAGTTCTGTTTTTATGAACTAGAGTAGTTCATAAAATATGAACTATTAGACGACTTGTCAATGTTCTGCTATAAAAGATCCATGAGACCCCTAATCCATCCCGCCGCCAGCGAAATCACCGTCGAAGGCATTCTTCATGCCTTGGCCGATCCGGTGCGCGCCCAGATTTTCGTTGAGATCGCCAAAGCCGATTGCCCGCAAACCTGTTCAGCTTTTCTGGCGGTCAGTGACAAATGCGTTCCCAAGTCGACGTTGTCTCAACACTTTAAGGTGTTACGGGAGGCCGGTTTGATACGCAGTGAACGCAAGGGGGTGGAAATGCTCAACACGTCGCGGCGAGAGGACCTGGAGGATCGTTTCGGCGCGTTGATTGCGGCTATTCTCGAGGCGCTGACCGCGCAATATCGGCGGGCGCGGCGGGCGGAAAATCAGCCCTCGCAACAGACCCCGGCTTGATTGCCCCGTCGCGGGCAGAGGTCCTTCTTCCCATCACACCGCCATGAGCTTATGCCGTTGATAGGGCGTAAGGACATCAGTCTTTGCATCGGTATTGCTCGCCGGATTGATATTCTGTATAGCGTCGGCGGAGTATGTCGTCAATTAGCGTTTCGCCTGGCGTGAATACCGGGCGAAACGGCATTGTCCAGTCAAGGTCGCCGCACAAGAAAGGGAGCAAGGATGTGTTCAGCATGAACCGTTATAACGCCGACCCATGGCGGGAATGCCGGCCTCGGCATAATCCGCCGGCCAATTCGGCCGCGGACGCCGACAAACCGCCGCCGGTTTTCGCCGTCCGCGGCGTGATCAATGCCGCCAATGGCGGTCCGGTGTTATCGCGACGCCCCGTGGGCCAAACGCCCTTTTCCATGCCAGTGGTCATGGCATACGGGTTCAACAATGTAAGGAATTTGGCGAATCGTGACGGCAAAGCCAAATTCACCATTGATTTACTTAACCGGGCGCTCAATATTTCTCACCGGAATCTTTCCCATCGGGTGATCATGGATATTTGGCGCGGGATACGGCTGCAAAAAACGGCGGTGGACAGATTTGCCGGCGTGACCGGCATCGATCAGCAAACCGCGAAGTTTTTACTGCAGTCCTGGGCGGACTGTCTGCGCGACGAATATCACTTTATTTCAATACAAAATGTCTTAAACAAGAAAACCACAAAATACGATCTCAGCCGTCTGGAAACCGTACATTATCTCTGCGTGAAAAACTTTCCCGGCGCTGCCTGTATCGAGCCGGCCATATTGAACCAGTTGGCGGCGACGTTTCAGGAGTTCATCAAACACGGCGACTACAGCGGTTTTCACGCGTTGGCCCGTTGCGATTCGTCGATAAAAATGGCATCGTCCAGCATCATCAGTACGCTGTTTTTTCGGCGGACATCCAAACTGGCATTGAAATGGAGCCACGATAATGCCATTCCGGTGAATTTCGATCGGAATTTCAGCTACAAGGACGCCCAGCGGAAATCAATGAAAAATTATCGGCCGATTACCTTTTCCGAATACTGTTTTTATCGCAAAAACCGCTTTAATAATGTGACGGAATGGCAAGTGGTCAATAACGAGTTCGCCGCTGTTTTCTGTTGTTTCGGCCGCCGGCGCATCATTAACCCCAATGGCTGAAAATAAACGCCGGACGTTTTGCCTATCACGGGCCAAGCCTATACCACCTGGCAATGGCTTTCCATACGCCAATGGCGGGGCAGAACATGCGTCTGCCCTGTTACCGTCACTCTGCCGCTGGCGCGCAGATCGGCGCTGGACGCGCCGATCTGCACCTCGAATTCCCCCGGCTCCACCACTCGTCGTCCGGCGCGATCGGTAAAATTGAGCATGTCGACGGGTATGCGAAAGACCAGGACGGCGCTTTGGTTGGGCTGTAGCGCGATTCGCTGGAAGGCTTTGAGTTCGTGTAACGGACGGACCAACGACGCGACGAGATCGCGGATATAGACCTGCACCACCTCGACGCCCGCCGTCGCTCCGGTGTTGGTGAGCGTTATTCGTGCCGTAATGTCGCCATTTACCGCTACGACGGCGGGCTGGTCGAGACAAAAATCGTTGTAGGCGAATGTCGTCCAGCTTTTACCATAACCGAACGGATAACGGGCGCCAAAGGAAAATGCAATGGGGGTGCCGCCGCTTTTGGTTTTATGATTATAGTAAAAAGGAACGGCGCCGGCGCTTTTGGGCGCGGAGATCGTGAGTCTGCCCGACGGCGCTTGGCGGCCGGACAAGATGTCGGCGATGGCGCGGCCGCCTTCCTGGCCGGGCTCGAACGCCATCATAAAGCCGGCCAGCCGGTCTTCGAGCCCATTGAGTGTGTAAGGTCTTCCGCCGGTCATCACGACGATGGTCGGCGTGCCGGTAGCCACGATTTCTTCCAGTAATCGTTGCTGAACGCCGGGCAGTTGCAAACTGTCGGTATCCGAACCCTCGCCCACGGTGCCGCTTTGGAATAACCCGGCCAGATCACCGACAAACACCAGCGCGATATCGCTTCGCCGTGCCAGCGCCACCGCGGCGGGAATAAGGCCGGGGTCCCGGGAGACCGGGGATTCCTGCATGGATTTACCGCTATCCCCCGGAAATACCGGCGCGCCGGCGCGGCGTGTCGCCAAAATGGAGCACCCCTTGGCGTAGGACACCTTATCGGCGCCGAAGACCTCCCGCAAAGCCTGGAGCGGCGTGATAACTTGCGAAGCGTGGCTCTCGATATCGCTAATGATAAGATGCACCGGGAAGCTGTAGCCGCTCAGCATGGCCAGCGGGTCGTCGGCGGTGGGGCCAATGACCGCCAGTTTCCGGCCAACGGCGGGTGACAGCGGCAGCATACCGGTATTTTCAAGTACGGTTATCGACTCCAGCGCGACTTGATAGGCCAGTTGCCGGGTTTCCGGTTGCTGCAACGCGACGCCGGTTTCATCCACATAAGGCTGCTCGAACAGACCGAGACGGAATTTTTCTCTCAGGACCCGCGCCACCACGGCATCCACGGTTTCCATGGCCACGAGTCCGTCGGCCACGGCCTGCCGCAGATGGCGGCTACAATCGTCCTTGGGCAGTTCGATATCCAATCCGGCGTTAAATGCCAGCGCCGCGGAGGCGGCGGCATCGGCGCTGATGCCGTGATGCTGGTGCAAAAGACTGATTCCGCCATAGTCCGCGACGATCAGCCCGTCAAATCCCCACTGACGACGCAAGACATCGGTGAGTAAAAATTCATCGCTATGGCAGGGTTGGTTATCAATATCATGGTAGGCCGGCATAACGGAACCGGCGCGGGCGAGCTTGACCGCCATTTCAAACGGCAAAAGGAAGGTGTCGTTCAATTCGCGAAATCCGAGATGGACCGGCGCGTGGTTGCGTCCTCCCTCGCTGAAAGAATGGCCGGCGAAATGTTTAAGCGTTGCCAGCAGACGCCGATCGGACCCTTGCAAACCACGGACATAAGCGCAGGCCATGATGCCCACCAGGTACGGGTCTTCGCCGAAGGTTTCTTCGGTTCGTCCCCAGCGGACATCGCGGGAGACGTCCAGCACCGGCGCAAGGCCCTGATGGCAGCCGACGCTGCGGGCTTCCGCCCCTATGGCCGCGGCGGCGCGTTCGATTAGCGCCGGATCCCAGGTGGCGCCATCGTTAAGGGCGGAGGGAAACAGCGTCGCATCACGGCACATTAGCCCGACCAGACATTCTTCATGGAACATGGCGGGAATACCCAGGCGGGTCTCTTCCACCAAGGTCCGTTGCAATCGGTTCAGAGCGCGCACTCCCTCAAGGGGAACTTTGGCTTGGGAGCCCAACGGGCGAGTGATCTGGCCGATACCGTGCCGCAGGCGCGCCTCCACGCTATCGGCCGCCTTGACGCCGGAAAATTCGTCGCTGGCATCGGTGCGCTCGCGATGGCGACCGTCCGCGGACAGCAATAGCCACAAAGCATGCATTTGAGCGAATTTCTCCTCGAGGGTCATCCGCGACAACAGGTCGATCACCCGGACTTCTGTTTCCAAGTCGGCGTTTTGATAGGGGTAAGTCATGCAATCCTCCTGTTAAACATGGGCGATGGCGGTATCCGGCGCTTTCGGCGATGGGTTTTGTTTATGGCGGGCGGCCAATTGCTCGGCGATATCCCGGACATAGCGGCTATTAAGCCGGTAGGCGAACAAAAGCATGGCCATGGCGATAAACAGTAACGAAGGTATTATCGTGAATAGCGCGGCGATGGTATTGGTCACATGCGCTGATTGGGCGCCCTGGTTCGGGAGATAATTCACCAGTCCCAACACCCAGCCCACCAGCGCACCGAATAAGGCGGCAATCATGCCACTGACAATAAAGGGAAATACCAGAGCCGGTTTTAACAAAACATATTTGACATAATAGATGGTGGCCGACCCGCGTGTGACCACTGCTATCAATAACAAAATATTAAAAACAAAAACGATACGCCATTGGGAATTATGCCAGAGCGATTTGAGATCCCCTAACATGGAATGTCCTTTCGGCTGGTCAGTTCGGTAACGTTCCCGGGTCATGGAAAAACAACAAAAAAACAATATCACGCCCAGGAGCCCCATCAGGCTCATTGCGTAAAAATAGCCATGACGGGAATCGCCATGGCCCAGCCAATCCACGAGCGGCAACGCAATCACGGTGACCACCAGACCGCCGATAAAGGACAGGGCGAACCGCCACGACTGGATGGAGTGCCGTTCGCGGGGGTCCTGGGTAAGGGCCCCCGGCATGGCGCAATAAGGTACGTTAATGGCGGAATAAACCAGACAAAGCAGGCAATAGGTTAGGCTGGCGTAAATGATCTTGCCATTAAGAGAGAGATTGGGCACATAAAAAGTCAACAGGCAACTGATACCGAAGGGGACGGCGAACCAGAGCAACCAGGGCCTGAATTTGCCGTGGCGGGTTTGGGTCCGGTCCACCAGCGCGCCGATGCACGGGTCCGCGAAAGCATCCACTGCCCGCACCGCCAGAAACAACGTCCCCATTACGGCGGCGGGCAGACCGAAAACATCGGTGTAGAAATAGGCCAGAAACAGGGTGGCCGTTTGCCAAACCAGGGCGCTGGCCATATCGCCCAGACCATAGCCGATCTTATCTTTAATAGAAAGCACAGAAGCGTTATTCATTCTCAACTTCCTCTTTTCGACGTTAAGAAGAGAATTGCATGAATGCCATGACATTATTTCAGAAAAAGCAAAGACCACCCTCAGCTACCGCCAGAGGGAAAATAGAGTGAAACCCGAATCGGGCGCATAATGGAATGCGCGCGATGAAACTCGAATTGGGTAAAGTATAGGAAGCGACGCCGGGCGAAAACAATTATGGTTTTTGACTATAAATTTATGTTTTTTTATTTTTTCACGTAATTGTGATCCGGTGAAAAATGTAATCTCAATGAATTGCTGCAAGTAATGTAGGCCGGACGAAAAGCCCTCCACTTATACTCGTCATACATCAAGCCGCCTCTTTGTTGGCTGCGTTCGCTCACCCCAGTCACATAGTTGGCTATGCTCCCGGGGACTCGCTCACTTGCCGCCGCGATGCAACTCGATGTATTTAGAGTATAGGGTATGTCATACATCAAGCCGCCTCTTTGTTGGCTGCGTTCGCTCACCCCAGTCACATAGTTGGCTATGCTCCCGGGGACTCGCTCACTTGCCGCCGCGATGCAACCCGATGTATTTAGAGTATAGGGTTGTCATACATCAAGCCGCCTCTTTGTTGGCTGCGTTCGCTCACCCCAGTCACATAGTTGGCTATGCTCCCGGGGACTCGCTCACTTGCCGCCGCGATGCAACCCGATGTATTTAGAGTATAAGGTTGTCATACATCAAGCTGGCGCCCCTCGAGTCGGGGCCCGTGTTATTACGCCTGGGCGGGAAGGGCGATATTGGCGGGAATTTTACCCGCCAGCAGGCTTGATAACCCGTCGCGTAGCGCGGCCGCCATATGCAGCCGGGTGGCATGAGTGGCGCTGCCCAGATGGGGGAGCCCGAAGACGTTGTCCAATGTTTGGTAGGCCGGATTTACCTGTGGCTCGCCGGCGAACACATCCAGTCCGGCGGCGGCGACTCGGCCGGAGCGCAAGGCGTCAATCAGCGCGTCATCATTGATAATATCGCCGCGGGAGATATTCACCACCACCGCGCCGGCGGGCAGCAAGGACAAGGCGCGGCGGTCGATGATGCCGCGGGTTTGCGGCGAGGGCGGACAGGCCACACAGAAGTAGTCGCTTTGCGCCAACAGCCCGTCCAGCGTGGCGTGATAACGGGCGCCGTCCGCCCGTTCGGGGGACAGCGGATGCCGGTTATGGTAATGAACGGTCATGGCGAAGCCCCTGGCCCGTCGCGCGATAGCCTGGCCTATCCGGCCCAGGCCGAAAATACCGAGCCGCTGTCCGTAAAGATCCTTGCCCAGCAGTTGATCGGGGCCCCATCCTTGCCAATGTCCGCTTTTCAGCAGGCGCAACCCCTCAACCGCCCTGCGGCCCGCGCCCAGCATGAGTAGCAAGGCCGTATCGGCGCAGGTCTCACTGAGCACATCCGGGGTGCAGAGCACCTGGACGCCCCGACTGGCGGCGGCCGGCAGATCAATGTGATTTGTGCCCACCGAATAAGTGCAGATTGCTTTTACCGACGGCGGCAGGGCGTCGATGGCCGCGCGGTCGAAGCGGGTGGTCAAAGAGATGAATACCGCGCAGATATCGTCCATGCCGGCCGGCAAGGGTAAGGGGTCAAGGGACTCGCCGTCCGGCCGAAAGCGCAAATCGAACTTTTCGGCCAGCAAGGCGTGGGCCTCGGGGAATAAAGTATCGGCCATATAGACCGCCGGTTTTCCGCACATAGCAACCTCGTTACCTTCCTGTCCAACCCCCTATCCGTCGCGCAGCGCGATAACCCGCAAACTGCGCACACCCTGCGCGCCGCGGATCAAAACGCCCTCAATATCGGCCGTGGCGGAAGGGCCGGACATCAATACCCCATAGTTGACCGTCGAGACTTCCTGACGGGCATACGCCACATGCAGATTCGCCACAATGGCGGCGACGGGCAGCAATACCACCAGATGTTGCGCCAGGAAGCCCAGGGCGTTGGCCGGGCATTCCCGTTCACTCAGCCAGACCGAACCGGTTTCCGCCACGCCGAAACCGGCCTTGACGATCGCCACATCCACGGATTCCAGCGTCGACGAGGGCGTTTGCGCCGTCAGCGGTATATCCCCCTCTATACCGGCCACCGCCGAGCAAAACCGGCCGGCGGCGGGAAACAGGCCGCGAATATAAGCGGATAGCTCGGCCGGATCCGCCGATTGACCCAAGTGGCTATCATCCCAGATCCCTCCCATCAAGGTCAATGTGCTGCCGAACGCCGCCGGCGTCGCCGGATAGCGTTCGGCGAAATCGGGCGGCCGAGGCCGGGGATGTGGCGCGCGGGCGCTATTGCGAATGGCGCGTAAGATAATATCGCGATCGCTCATCGTTTCGTCTCCTTGTCCGGCGACGGCGCGTCATCCCGCGTCGCGCGCGGATCCCCGTTTTTTTTATCACGGCGCTGGCGCTCCAGATACCAGCGATGGAAGCTCTGTCGCGGCGACGCCGGTATTTCCCGGGCCTCGCCCCAGGCATTGAACGGGTGATAAATCAGTATGCGCGGCAGTTTCGGCACCAGCAGATTGGCGGTATCGGTCGCCGCGCGGTAGAGCGCCGGATTGGCAAGGAGTTTGCCGGCGGCTTTCATGGCGCTTTTTTTAGCGAAAGGCAAGGCATTATGTGTCGCGACGATTTCGCGCCATTTGAAAATCTGCTCATGGATATTGATTTTTACCGGACAGACATCGGTACAACTGCCGTTGAGCGTGGACGCGAAAGGCAATGTACTGTATTTTTTCAGGTCCATCGTGGGGTTGATGATGGCGCCGATAGGGCCGGAATAGACGGCGCCGTAGCTGAGGCCGCCGCTACGCCGGTAAACCGGACAGGTGTTCATGCAGGCGCTGCAACGGATGCATTTTAGCGAATACCAGAAATCGTTCATCGCCAGCCGCGCGCTACGGCCGTTATCCACCAGGATGAAATGCATTTCGCCGCCTGGGCGCGGCGCGCGAAAGTGCGAGGTGTATTGCGTAATGGGCGAGCCGAGGGCGCTTCGCGATAACAACCGGATAAATACCGCCAGATCGGCCATGCCGGGGACCAGTTTTTCAATGCCGATGGAGACCAGATGCAGATTCGGCACATTGGCGCTCAGATCGGCGTTGCCCTCATTGGTGCAGACGGCGACGGTCCCGGTTTCGGCCACGGCGAAGTTGCAGCCGGTCATACCCGCGCCGGCGCGCAGGAACAACGGGCGGGTTTTTTCCCGCTGCTGTTCGGCAAGATAATGCGGATCGGCATTGTCCGGGTCGGTATCCAGGGCGCGGGCGAAAACACGGGCGACATCCTCGGACAATTTATGCACCGCCGGCACCACAATATGGCTGGGCATCTCGTCATCCAACTGCTGGATGCGTTCGCCCAAATCGGTTTCGATGACCTCGATGCCGCGTTCCGCCAGGTAGGGGCGCATATCGCATTCTTCAGTCAGCATCGATTTACTTTTTACCAGCGTGGTGACGCCGTGCTCGGCAAGAATGCCGTGGACGATGCGATTATGCGCATCCGCATCCGCCGCCCAGTGGACCTGAACGCCGTTGTCCAGGGCGTTGCGCTCGAACATTTCCAGGTAGTGATCAAGATGGGAGAGGGTGTGTTCCTTGATTTGCGAGGCCAGTTCGCGTAGTTGCTGCCATTCCGGATGGGCTTTCATCTGGGCGTCGCGGCCCTGGCGAAGACCCCACAACCGTTGATCCAGGAAAACCCGATGCCGATCACGGGCCAAAAAATGCCGCGAATTCTTGACATGATTAATGGCTTTCATCGCTTCTCCGTATGCCTGTCAGGCTGTCGCGCCATTGAGGATCTGGGCGATATGGATGAATTTGAGCGGCGCGCCCATGCGTTCGGCGCAGCCTTTTTGATGCATCAGGCAGGACATATCGGCCGACACGATATATTCCGCGCCGGCCCGCTGAAAATCAGCGACTTTGTCGTATCCCATCCTGGCAGATACCGGCGCCTCGGTGACGCTGAACGTACCGCCGAATCCGCAACATTCATCGGGCCGTTCGGGTTGGCAGAAGCGGATGCCCTCCACGGCTTGCAGCAACGCCAGGGGTTTGGAAAACGGCGGTTCGTCTATTTCGGATGTGGCGGCGTGCCGCAACGCGCGCAACGCGGAACAACTGTTGTGCAATCCCACGGTGTGGGGAAATGCCGCCCAGGGGAATGCCCTCACCTGAAGAACGTCGTGCAGAAAATCCACCAGCTCGAAGGTATGGCGCCGGACATGGCGCACTTCCTCGGTTTGGGGTATGGCGTCGAGATGATCGCGCACATGGTGCACGCAACTGGCCGACGGCGCCACGATATGATCGTAACCGCTGAAGTTGCGTACAAACAGCGCTTCGCAGCCGGCGGCGTCCCGGTGGCAGCCGCTGTTGGACATGGGCTGCCCGCAACAGGTCTGATCGAGGGGGTAATCCACCTCGCACCCCAGACGTTCCAATAATTCCAGTGTGGCGATGCCGACCTCTGGAAAATAAATATCGATAAAGCAGGGTATGAATAACGCGATTTTCATGACAAGGCCTGTCTCCCTGTGGGACCTTACGCTGAAGCACCTGGCACCTGGCACCTGGCACCTGGCACCTGGCACCTGGCACCTGGCACCTGGCGCCCGGCATCTGGCGTCTGGCATCTGACGCCCGGCGCCCCGCATCTGGCATCTGACGCCCGGCACGGGGACGGATCCGTCGCCGTCGGAATCCGATTATTCCCCCCCGTCCGATTTATTTGTGTGATTTATGCCTGATATTGCAGGTAGACCACCTGAGTTTGTAAATATTCCTCCAAACCGTGTCGCCCATCGGCGCCGCCGACGCCCGATTTACGCCAGCCGGCATGGAATCCCTGCATGGCTTCGAAATTCTCCCGGTTAATGTAGGTTTCACCGAATTTCAATTGCTTGATGGCCAGCATGGCGGTGTTCAGGTTGGTGGTATAAATGGAGGACGTTAACCCATATTCGCAATCATTGGCCATGGCGACGGCTTCCGCCAGCGTGCCAAAGGACGCGATCGGCAATACCGGCCCGAAGGTTTCCTCATGCATAATGTCCATATCCTGGCGAACCTCGGTCAGCAAGGTGGGTGGGAAAAAGTAGCCTTTCCCCTGGGGATAATCGCCGCCCACCAATAATCTGGCGCCTTGTTTCACCGCCTTGTCCACCTTATCCCTGACGCTTTGCCGGGATGCCGCGTCAATCAGCGGGCCCATCGCCACCGCCTGTTCCCGCGCCGGATCGCCATACCTCACCGATTTGAACGCCTCGGCCATCTTGGCGACGAACGCGTCTTTGATCTGTTCTTGAACATAGACCCGTTCAGCGCAATTGCATACCTGGCCGGTATTAATGATCCGCGAATCAAGGATACTTTTAACCGCCAGATCCAGATCGGCATCGGCCATAACGATGGCCGGCGCCTTTCCGCCCAGTTCCAGCGAAACCTTGGTGATATTCTTCGCGGCCGCCGCCATGGTCTGCTCGCCCGCCGCCACGCTGCCGGTCAAGCTGACCATGCCCACTTTCGGATTGGCCGCCAATTCCTTCCCCACTACCGAACCGCGGCCGGTAACCACATTGAAAACCCCTTTGGGCAGGCCGATGTGATGGACGATTTCGGCAAAGGCGATGGCGTTGTTGGGCGTCAACTGGCTGGGCTTAATCACTATGGTATTGCCGGTGACCAGAGCCGGCGCCGCTTTACGGGCTATCAGGAAGAACGGGAAGTTCCAGGGCAGAATCCCGGTGGTTACCCCGATGGCTTTTTTGAAAATCAAAATAGTTTCGTTACGTCTATCGCTTTGTACGATTTCACCTTCATACCGCCTGGCCCATTCGGCCATATAATCGAGATAGTCCGCGGTAAACAGAACCTCGGTGTTGGCCAGGCCCTGGGTTTTACCGCCCTCGGCCACGATGATGTCCGTCAGTTCCCGTTCCCGCTCGCGGATACCGGCGGCGATTTTACGCAACCACAGTCCCCGTTCCTGCGCCGGCGTCTCTTCCCATTCGCCCTGCGCCCGCTCAGCCGCGTCAATGGCGCTGCGCACCTCCTGCTCCCCCGCGTCGGGAATCTGGGAAATCACGTCTTCGGTAGCGGGATTGAGTACATCAATCCATTTGTCGGTAGGGTTGGGGATGAACTGTCCGTCGATGTACAGACATTGTTGTTTCACGGTCATTGCTGCAACTCCTTTAATAATTTGTTGGCTGGTTGTTGCATGTCTACCGAAGTGTTAACCCAGTCCGAGAAAAATGCAATGTCGCCCGAAACGATAACCCGGCGGGCGACGAGATGGTCCACGATGGAGTGCCGACCGTGGTCACCAGGACAAAAAATATCCCATAACCAATTGTAAATATTGTTAATTTATAACAACGCGGCAAGGGTTGGCCGCGTGGCTGAGGGCGAGGCGATTTTCGGTAAAACTTTTTATTTTATCGTTGGACCGGCCATTCGACCTCGATGGCCGCGCCAATTTTGAGGATAGTATGGCAGTGGGACCAAGAGTCGGACGATCAGGCGCACAAAGTCGTCGGCGGACGGCCAAATCGCCGTCATCTCGGGAAACTGCCCCGGTCGGCCAAATACGCTGGGAAGAGAGGGATTTTATGTTAAAAATTTGAAGTAGCTCATGCTTCTTGGCCCGTACCGTCTCCGGTTTCGCGGCTGTTCCCGTTTAGCGCTGGTTACGGTCTCCCGCGGCGGCTTTTCCTTAGAACGGGCCGACGATGTCCTTCTCCGGGCCAAGCAGGCTGGCCGCAACCGGGTTACGTCGGCCTAAGGACGGGCCGTTACAGGGTTTTCAGCGCGGCTAACGCGGGCGACGTCATGGTGGGCGCGAATTCGGTGACCTTATAATTGGCCACCGCCGTGAAGGGATCTTCCGTCAAAATGGCGTCCAGCGCCGGCCGCGCCATACTCTTGGCCAAAATGACACCGCCATTGCGCGGCACCTTGCGGCCGGAAGCGATAAAATCGCCGGTGGCGTAATGCGCCTTCAGCCAGGCGATATGTCCTTCCAGCAATGCTTCGACTTTTTCAATAGGTTCCTCGTAAGTCAACTCAACAATGAACATCGTCATTCCTCTCAAGATCGGGTAAGCCATCAGAATAAACCTTTGCGCCATACGGTAAAGCAGGCAATTCTTATACTCGTTACCCTGTCTGCTCGTCATACCGCATGTCGTCTTTAGCTTGACTGTGCCCCGTCACCGTTACGGTGTGGCTTGACGTATGACGAGGAGAGCGGCGCTTTGCCGGCCATGCTCCACCCAAAGCGGGCGCATCCGTACATGGGTCGGCCCCGCGGTCTCCCGCGTCGCGGGTCCCCGCGGGGGAAACGGCCGTAATCCGCTGAATGAGAATAGAAATTAGGGAAAAACAGCAAGATAAATAGTGCCCTATATATTATGCTTAGCTGAGCGTGAGACGTTTGCCAAACCGACGAACACCCCCTTTCCCTGAGGATATCCATGACAAGCCCATACTGGCTAACCAAAACCCGGGCCATCATTCTATTCACCCTGATGCTTTTGGGTGCCTTTTTGATCATCAGTTGGAGCAGCTATGAAGTGGCGCGGCGTTCGCTGACCAATGAAATCGAAGAAAACACCCTGCCGTTGACCAGCGATAATGTCTATTCTGAAATACAACAGGATTTACTGCGGCCGATTTTTATTTCATCTTTGATGGCCCATGATACGTTTGTGCGGGATTGGGTGTTGGATCATGAGCGCGACCCCCGGGCGATGATGCGTTATTTAGGGGAAATCGATCGGCGTTTCGATACAATTTTCTCTTTTTTTGTCTCCGATAAAACCGACAGATACTACGATCCTGATCGTGTTCTGGAAACCATCTCGCAAAAACTTGGGCGTGATCATTGGTATTTTCAAGCCAAAAACTTGCCGGAGGACCAGCCTTATCTTATCGATGTGCGGCCAGACCCCGAAGATCACACCCACCTTGATGTTTTTGTGAATTATAAAGTTCAGGATTACCAGGGCAATTTTATTGGCGTGACCGGAATTGGTATTTCCGTAACAAAAGTCAAAAGTCTCATTGAAAAGTATCAGCGCCGCTATAACCGGACAATCTATTTTATCGATAAAAGCGGTCAAGTGGTGCTGCATGGACAAACTTTCCAACGGCCGGGCAATATTCGCCAGGTTCCCGGTTTGGCGCCATTAGCCACTAAGATTCTCACCGTACCCGGCGGTAATTATCGCTACCAGGACCAGGGTAGTCATGTGTTGCTCAATACCCGCCTGATACCGGAATTCGACTGGTATCTGATGATTGAGCAAAGCAGTCATCCCTTGGAGCGGGTGCTGCTGATGACCCTGCTGAAAAATCTGGGTATCGGTATTCTGGTGAGCGCGTTGTTTCTGATACTGCTGTGGCTGACCATTGGCGGCTACCAGCGTCGTCTGGAGCAAATGGCCACCACCGACAAGCTTACCGGCGTCATGAATCGGCAGGCGTTCGAACTCGGCATCCAGCGGTTGCGTCCGGTCATCGCACAGCCGGGTAATCGCACCGCCATGGGCATTGTCGATATCGATCATTTTAAACCCATCAACGATCAGTACGGCCATAGCGCCGGCGATAGGGTGATTCAGCATGTGGTGCGCATGATTCAGGCCGCATTGCGCCACACTGATGATCTTTGCCGATGGGGTGGTGATGAGTTTCTGGTATTGATGAAAGGCTGTGACGGCGACCAGGCGCTACAGCGGTTGCAGGCTGTGGCGGAGCGTATCGCCCAGTCGCCCGTCGTCATCGACGGTCAGGCCATTTCGGTCACGGTCAGTTGCGGCGTGGCGGAATTCCAGGGCAGGGAAAGTGTGGATTCCCTGATTAACCGCGCCGATATGGCGCTTTACCAGGCCAAGCGGCGCGGACGCAATCGCGCCGAAAAAGAGTAGCGTTGGCGGGACAACGCGTTTTTGGCGGAGCGATCCCGCGGTCGCCGCCGTGCCGTATTTTCACTATTTTCACTATTTTCACTATTTTCATTTTTTAATGATGTAATGTGTTGTGAATTTTGTGTATTTTGCCTAAATAATTTTTGGCATTTGCCTATTCCATTTTTCTGCAAAGAGAACCTCTGTCTTGTTGGCATTTCGCAAGGAGGGTTGCGACAAGGTGGAGCTTCCCGCTCTCCACAGTCTGCCTCGCTTTATTTTATTAAAGTTCTCGCCGCCGCCGCCGATCAATATCTTCATTGAAACTGTGATAACCGCTGCCGCGATAATTGATACTTTGCACCATTCATCTTTCATCGTGGCAAATGTTTTTTTCTTTATACTTTTGATACTTCAAGTTGCATCGCGACGGTAAGAGAGCGACAAACTCGTCGGCAACGAATTTGAACCGCCAATGGCGGGCCGCCGATGAGAGACGGAATGTCCTTTATCGTCCCCGGGAACATCGCTGATTCCGTGATTGGGTGAACGTTCGCCGCCGACAATGAGGCGACGTGAAGTATGACAAGTATAGACAACCATATTATGGGATGGACTGTCATGGCGCAAACAGTCGTACTCAGCAAAACCGGATTCTTGCATAATATCCATCTGGTGACGCTGTTTCTCTTTATACTGGCTATGATCCTGACGCTATTCGCTCTATCGGTGGGGTCGGCGACGGCGTTTTTATATGGCAGCAATCGCTCGCTGGCCGCCGTGACCCAGGAGATAGATACCCGCATGGGATTGTCCAATAGCACCAATCATCTGCGTATCGCGCGGTTGCTGTTGATTCAGGCGGCCATTGCCGGACGCAAGGGCGACAATACGCTGGTGGCGGGGAATCTCAAACTGGCCGAGGGACGCATCAAGCAATCTCAGGCCAGCTTCGCGACCTACCTGCGCCGACCGGTGAAACTGCCTTTCGATATCAGTCTGGAGCCGACGCTAAAGCGGGCTTATGACGACTATCTCAAGCAAGGACTACTGCCTATGCAAACGGCGGTTGCCAATGGGCAATTCGATGCGGCGCTGGCGCTGGAAGCCGATAAAGTCAGATTACTGGATAACGCGTTCAACAAGCCGTTGCTGGCGGCGGTGGCCTTTCGTACTGAATACGCCCGTGGGTTGAATGAAGCGGCCCGCCATGATGCCCTGCGCGGTTATACGCTGATGGGCGGCGCTTTTGCGGCGGCATTATGTCTGGTGCTGCTGACTTACTGGGTGATAAGGCGCGTTATGATTATGCCTATCCGGCGTCTGGTGGAACGTGTCCGGTCTATCGCGCAGGGAGACCTTACGTCGTCGGCAGACGCCCATGGCCGCAATGAGCTGGGTTTCCTTGGGGAGAACGTGCGTCTTATGCAGGATGCCTTGGGGAAGATGGTGACCAGCGTCAGGCGGGGTTCGGACGCGTTTTATCAGGGCGCGGCGGAGATTGCCGCCGGCAATGCCGACCTTGCCTCTCGCACCGAACAACAGGCGGCCGCCCTGGAGGAGACCGCGGCCAGCATGGAGCAATTGACCGCAACCGTTAAACAGAACGCCGCCAACGCCCACCGTGCCAGACAATTGGCCGACAAGGCATCGGAAAAGGCCAGGCAGGGCGGCGCCATCGTTGGCGAAGTGGTCCGCACCATGGAGGATATTGCCGGCAGTTCGCAGAAAATCGCCGATATTACCTCGGTCATCAACGGTATTGCCTTTCAGACCAATATTCTCGCCCTGAACGCGGCGGTTGAAGCCGCCCGGGCCGGCGAGACGGGTCGAGGGTTCGCGGTGGTGGCCGGCGAAGTGCGGAGTTTGGCCCAGCGCAGCGCTCAAGCCGCCAAAGAAATCGACGCGCTGATCAATACTTCATCGTCGCTGGTGGAACAAGGGTCTGACCGGGTAGGCCGTGCCGGCCTGACCATGCAGGATATGGTCGCCGCGGTGGAGGACGTCACATCCATTATGGGAGAAATCGCTTCGGCGTCCGACGAGCAAAGCCACGGCATCGATCAGGTCAGTCAGGCGGTGGGTCAAATGGATGGCGTCACCCAGCAAAATGCCGCGTTGGTGCAGCAGGCCACCGCCACCGCGACGGTTTTGGAGGAGCAAGCCGCCTCGCTACAGCAGATGGTGGCGCAATTCCGATTATCCGACGATACAATCGACAGCGGCTTGCCTGCTCTGCCGGTTCAGGGAACCATTGCCGATTCGGAACATTTGGTAACCCATATATGAAGGTAACCTTGGTAGATTAGCTGTTTATTTGCTAGAGTGCCGTCATTATCCCTGAGGAGACGAATTGATGGCCCTCGTCGCATTTGCGCCGCCAATGGCGGTAATGGTGACTGATCAGCACAAGGCGATGGGGTGTTTTGCCATCGACGCCGGCTGCGATATTACCGATCCGCTGACCAAGACTGTCTTTGATCGCAACCGGCATCGGCGCGCCGGCGGTCGGAGAACATTATCTTGAAAGGCATGTTCCGTTCCCTGGGCGGGTATAACTACCGGCTATGGGCCGGTGGCGCGCTTATCTCCAATATTGGCACCTGGATGCAACGCACCGCGCAGGATTGGCTGGTGCTAACGCAACTGACCCATCATAACGCCACGGCGGTCGGTGTGGTGATTGCGTTGCAGTTTGCCCCGCAACTGTTACTGCTGCCGCTGACCGGTTTCGCGGCCGACTATTTCAATCGCCGCAAATTGCTGCTGGTCACCCAGGGGCTGTTGGGCCTGCTGGCGTTAGGGCTGGGGCTGCTGACGATAAGCGGGCGGGTGCGGTTATGGCAGGTGGACGTCTTCGCTTTTCTGCTCGGCAGCGTGGCGGCGTTCGATATCCCCGCTCGTCAGACGTTTGTCGGGGAGTTGGCGGGCGAGGAGGATTTGTCCAATGCGGTGGCGTTGAATTCCACTTCTTTCAACGCCGCGCGCATGATAGGACCGGCGGCGGCCGGCGTGCTGATTGCCGCCGTCGGCACCGGCTGGGTGTTTCTGATCAATGCCGTGTCTTTCGTGGCGGTGCTTGGGGCATTGCTCCGGTTACGCACGGCGCAGTTGCATGCCAGCCTCAGGGCGCCGCGCGGTAAAAGCGGCCTTGGGGAAGGGTTTCGCTATGTCTGGCGGCGCCCCGACTTGCGGGTGGGTATGCTGATGTTTTTCCTGATAGGCACGTTCGGACTCAACTTCCCGATTTTCATCTCCACCATGTCGGTGAGTGTTTTTCATGTCGGCGCCAATCAGTACGGTATGTTGACGTCAATCATGGCGCTCGGCGCCGTGGCCGGTGCTCTGTTGGCCGCCAAGCGGGAGAAGCCGCATATCGGCCTGCTTTGTCTCGGCGCCGCGGTATTCGGCGGCGGGCTGGCGGCGGCGGCGCTAATGCCGGACTATGTCGGGTTCAGTCTGGCATTGGTGGTGATCGGCGTCTCCGCCCAGACATTCACGACCACCGCCAGCAGTTTGGTGCAACTGTCCACTGAGCCGGGGATGCGCGGCCGGGTGCTGGCGATCCTGATGGCGATCGCCCTGGGCGGCACGCCGATCGGTTCGCCCATCGTCGGTTGGGTGGTGGACAGGTTCGGCGCGCGCTGGGGGGTGGCCATTGGCGCGGCGGCCGGTTTCGTGGCCGCGCTGGCGGGGGGGTATTACCTGGCGCGTTATCGCCATTTACGCTTGTGGCTGGAAGGGGGACGGCTCCGTTGCCGTTTTGACGAAGAGCCTTTTTTGACCGCGGCGTCGAATCAGCCCAAGCAACCCATCGCCGCAGATACGCCGGCGGACGCCGGCCGGGAGTGAACCGCCGCTGGATTCAGCGCGGCGAATCGTTATCCATTGCGCGCGCGCTGTTTTTCGCCGCCTGCTTTTTGGTCAGCGCGATGATATCCAGTGAGTTTTTCCTCAAAGACTCCAAATGATCCATTTCATGATCGATATGAATGGCCGAATTATCCACGTTCATGATCACCGCTATCCAGCCGACAAACAACAAACCCAGCAATGTCACAAGAAAACGTCCAAGCATTGTCGCCTCAATACCCCCCGGTGGAACCTGCCAGTCTTACGCGCTTTGTCGGGGAACAATTATCCCTTTGACCGCGCGATATCCTATTGGTTCCCTTGTCAGGGCGTTATTGATCCCGGAAATGGCATTGGCGAAAGACGATCAGGAGCCGAACGCCAGCGCGACCAGTACAATAAGCGAAAACGCGCCAAGCAGGACCATGTGCAGATCGATTTTACTGTGCCGCATACGCATTCCTCTTGTTGTCTGAAGACAGCGTGAGTATGGCGTATTTTTAACCTGCCCGCTGTGACTGCCACACCAGTTTTGCCGGGTAGGGACAGGAGGAATGGCAATCACGCGGGTTGACAACAGGATCTCGCCCGGCATAAAGATCTTCGGCGCACGGACGACGGCGGGAATACGACAGGGCATCATCTGGTTTTGACTGCGATAACGGTCAACGCTATGGCGTATAAAATAAAAGCGATAACAGTCAACATATGTCATCCTCTTCAGAAAAACCTCAGATAGAATAGCCCGTCATATGAATAAATTATGTACCAAAGGTGGCATTAAAGATGAGGCCATCGACCGCGCCGGCTGGGGCGGAGGCCCCGTCGCGAAAGGAAAAAGGCCCGTCGCCATCGTAGGACGGGCAAGTCATTACCAGGGAGCGGTCCAAAGTGATAAAGACCGCACAGACATTATCACTTTTGGTTAAAAAACAAACAGAATGGCGGATCACAAAAATCCGCACGACTTCAATACCGTCCGGCGTATTGTCTTAAAGACCGGCGGGAAGGTTAACGTCCCCTGGGGCGGGTCGTTGTCGGGCCAGGGCCGCGCCAAGCAATCTTTGCGTTTTTGACATAAACCCGTCGGGGGCGACTGGAGTGGAATGCCATTTAATAGCATGAATATTGGGGAAATTTTGCTTTTTTTGTCAGAATTTCCCCCTGTGATACCCATAAACGGTCATGAAGCATTGCCGGGGAAGGGAAAACGCTGAATTCGGCAGGG
The DNA here is from genome assembly GCF_005217455.1 of Martelella alba. GTDB lineage: Bacteria > Pseudomonadota > Gammaproteobacteria > Enterobacterales > Enterobacteriaceae > Acerihabitans. The sequence goes on along the minus strand of NZ_SZPQ01000014.1, from coordinate 139,081 downwards.
AGCCGCCTGCTGGCGCCAGAGACAAAAAAGCCCGCACAATGGCGGGTAATCAGGGTAGCGTACCGGCAGATTTCTACCTGCCTGTGCTAATCGTAACTAATTGGACGCAAATTACTGGAGGGTCATCACGAAATCCAATTTATGCAATTTGCACATAATAACATAGGCTGCTCACTGTTAAATTTTCGTATTGTTTTACCGCGAGACGGAAAAATCCTCCCGGCAAGCATTGCCTGGGCATCAGCGGGGGTTTCGGCGACGGAAATCGTCCAAAAATTCCACCAGACGCTCCACCGCCGCCGGTTCCAGCGCGTTATAAATCGACGCCCGCGCGCCGCCTAGGGCGCGATGGCCCTCCAGACCGGAAAAACCGGCCAGGGAAGCATCGGCGAAAAACCGTTTTTCCCGCGCCGCATCGGGCAGGCTGAACGCCACGTTCATATCCGAGCGATCGTCGCCGTCCCCCCAGTGGCGATAGAACCCATCGCTGTCGTCAATGGCGGCATGCAGCCGCTGCGCCTTGCGGTGGTTAATGCGCGCCATATTGTCCAATCCGCCTATCTGATCCCGTAGCCAGCGGGTGACCAGCAGCACCACATAGATCGCGAATACCGGCGGGGTGTTGAGATTGGAATGAGCTTCCACATGACGGCGGTAATCAAGAAACGCGGGTAAATTTTGCGGGGCGGATTGCACCACGTTGTCTCGAACCAGGACGATGGTGACCCCGGCCGGTCCGATATTTTTCTGGGCGTGGGCGTAGATCAGCGAGAATTTATCCGCCTGGCAGGGTTTGGACAGAAAATCCGAGGACATATCGCAAACGCGCGGAACATCATCCCGGCCCAGGATGCGATGAAATTGCAAGCCTTCCACGGTTTCGTTAGAGACATAATGCAGATAGGGCGCATCAGGCGAAAAGGTCAATTCCTCCTCCCTGGGCAGCCGGCGATAACCACAGCGCTCGCCGCTCCAGACCACGCGTACTGGACCCTCGCGCATCGCCTCGGCAATCACCTTGCGGCTCCAGTAACCGGTATCGAGGTAATCGGCGGCGTGCCGCCGGCCGCGCAGCAGGGTCATGGGCACTTGGGAAAATTGCTGGGTGGCGCCGCCTTGTAGGAAAAGAATATGAAAATCCTCGGGCAGATTCAGCAACGCCCGAATATTTTCCTCCGTTTCCCGCACGATGCCGGCGAACCAATCCGAGCGATGGCTGATGCCCAATATGGACAATCCCACCTCGGGAACGGCGATAATCGCCGTTTGAACCTGACGCAATACGATTTCCGGCAGCGCGCCCGGACCTCCTGAAAAATTCAGGGCATTGCGGGTATTTATCGGCATGACGTTGCTTGCTCCCATGTCATCGCGGCACGCCGAGCCGGTGTCCGGCGGCGCGCAGTATCAGCATTTCCCGCATGGCGTTTTTCACTTTCAGCATGTGGTATTGTTTGTGTGGAAAGAGGTCTTCCCTGTCCATGGCGTGGATCACCATGGCAGGATCGATTTCGAATACCAGCAGCCGCCCGTCGGCGGTTTCGGCACAGTCGATACCGAGGTAATCCAACCGGGTCCGGCGGTATATCGCCGCCAGCGCCGTGTGGTGGCGCGCGGCGAATGCCGGGAAGCCCGCCAGAAAATCCGCTTCTTCCGCCCGCTTGCTTTCGTCTTGGTACATGCCGGCATTAAGGTAATGAATCATCCAGTGCGATGAGACAGCCATGTGGCAGGCATAGGGTTGTCCGTCGATAAGGACTATGCGGAATTTGCGGAATAACCCGTCCGCTCCGCGGTAATCCACAAACCGGGAAAGAAAGTATTCCGGCTGGATCTCCTCGCTAAGATAGGTGCGCAACGTTTCCACAGAGGTAATTTTCGCCAGCCCGTGTCCACCGTGGGAACCCTCGGGACGAACGATAATCGGAAAACGGTGCCCCTCGGCGATACCCTCGAGGGTCGCCCGGCCGGCGGCGACATCCTCCAACTGCTTACGGCTGGCATGCAGGGCCGGACAAATGGTCAGGCCTGGCGCGCCCTGCAAAAGCAGACTGGCGGCGTGGCGTTCTGATAAAGGCACATAACCGGGCGCATTAATAATGGGTTTCGGCCAGTCGGCCAGCGCCGTCTCAAGCCGGCGCAACAGATCCCGGCTTTCCTCGTCGGCGCTGACGGCCACCATCGCCAGATCGTGCTCGGGAACCGGGCTGGCCAGTGGATCGCCGGGAGTGAGGAAGTAGTACACCAGCTCGATATCGGCGTTTTCCAGCAGGCAATCCAGCGGGATGTTCGCGGCGAGATCCCCCGGCGTCATCAACATCAGCAGCCGGAGTTTCACCGGTCGGATCTTGGCCCGCAGCCGATAGACCCGCTGCATCGCCAAAGCGTGTTTCTGTATGGCCAGCCCGATCTCCCGTTGTTTAAGACAGAGCATGGCCGTGGCCAGGTTCATCCACAAGGTCGCATCGTCCGGCCGTTGTTGCGCCTGGGCAAGCCAGTCGGCGGCCTGCGTGGAAAAATCGCCGCCGGCGATACTTATGCGCAAAAAAGGCGCCAGACCGATAAATTCGCCGGCCGCTTCGTCAAACCCTTCCAGTACCCCGGTTGCTGGGGATATCGCTATAGTTTGCAATTGGTCTATTCTTCTATGCTTGTCATACTTCTGGGGGGAGGTCGGATCGTTTGCGAAGGCTAGTATGGGTTTTGGCATACCCCTGGTCAAGGTCGTGTAAACGCCCTTTAAGCGGTCTTCTCGGCCGATTGCGGCGAAGATTTTTGAGTATTATGACGGGTTACGCAAAATGGATTGGCGGCGTCCGCCCACCCCGGTCATCCCGACGTCTGAGCGCCTGGGGATAAGGGCGGTTAAGCGACCGTCACCCCGCGAAGCGGCCGAAACAATCGGCCGGACTTAGGGCAAGCCACTCCCTGAGTCAACGGTTTCCGTTGGTTTGCCGGCCTCAGGCTTCTTCGGCATGCCAGGAAGCCCGCGAGGCGAAAGAGAACAGCGCCAGGACGGAAATGACGCAACCGGCGACGGCAACCGCCGGCCAGCCCCAATGGGCGAACAATGCCCCCGCCAGCAAGGCGCCGCTCGAGCCGCACAAAAATACGCTGGTCATAAACAGGCCGTTCAGCCGGCCGCGGGCTTCCGCCGGCAGGGTATAAATGGCGCGCAGGCTGAGAACTTGATGGGTTTGTACGCCGGCGTCAAGCACGATGGCGGCGATGACGAACAGCGTTACGCTGTGCCATGACCAGGCGGCGAACGTCGCGGCGAACGCCAGCGCCACCATTAACATTGCCGCTAAAGTGGCGGGTCCGGTCAGGCCCTTGTCCGCCAGGCGGCCGGCAATCGGGGCGGCCAGGGCGCCGGCGGCGCCGGCCAAGAGAAACAGCGCGATTTCATGCGCTGAAAGCTGGAAACGCGGGCCGGCTAGCACCATGGGCGTGGCGGTCCAAAACAGATTGAAAACAGCGAATAACAGGCCTTGCCACAGCGCGCGGCGACGTAACAGCGGCGTATGGCGAAACAAATGCCACAGCGAACCGAGAATGGCGTAATAGTTGCTGTTGTGTTTCGGCTGCCGCGCCGGCAACAGCAAACGCAGCATAACCGCCAGAATGGCCATTAGCAGGGCGGACAACCAGAAGATCACTTGCCAGCCGAACCAGCCGGCCAATAGCGTCGATAGCGGACGGGACAGCATGATCCCCAGCAAAAGGCCGCCCATGACATTGCCCACCACCCGGCCGCGTTGCGCCTCTGGCACAAGATGCGCGGCAAAGGGCACCAGCACCTGGGTCGCGGCGGAAAAAAAGCCGACGCCGAACACCGCCAGGAAAAACAACGCCGCGGCCGGCGCGACAGCCATGGCCAATAGCGCGAGAGCATTCGCCAGCAAGGCCAAAATCACCAGACGACGGTTTTCCATCAGATCCGCGAGCGACACCAGTAAAATCAGGCCGGCGGCATAGCCTATCTGGGTCACCGTCACCACCAGGCCGGACAGGGTATCCGGCATCGCCAGCGATTGCCCAATGGTGTGAACCATCGGCTGGGCATAGTACAGATTGGCGACCGTGATGCCGCAGGCCGTCGCGAAAACAGCGACGCGGGTGCGGGAAAGGGAACTGCGGGCCGTCTCTTTGTTCATGTATCACCTCATTGACCTACGGGCGGGCAAAATCAAGCGCCGCCGGCTTGACCCGACTTACCCCAATGGGCGGATTGCGGCCACTCCCCTACCGGGCTATGCCCGCCGCTGTCCGGCGAAAGCGGTGCGTTTTCGTCGCGCTGCCCGGGCCTGGGGCGTCTGGCTAGGGAGTGAGCTTTAGCGAGAGAACGTGTGCGCCGTACCCCATCTGGAAGCGCGACGAATCCAGATTCGGCCGCGATGTCCGTTATACCCCGAACGGTTGTCGAACAGACCGGTTGAAGGAGGAACCGCATTGTGAATATGATAGGCATGCCCTTGGAATAATTTTTAACGTAAGTGGACGGCGACGGGTTGTCAAGGGCGACGGTGGTCCCTTGCCGGTAGTCCGCCTCCAGGAGTAAAAACAAGACACGCCAACCGGTTCTGTTGAGCGGTGAAAAACCGGTGACACAATTCTTCGTTATGCTGACCGCTCTTTAGCGAATGCGATCGCCTGGCGTAATGCTCCGGGCGATGTACGAGGAGCGCAAATAAATATGCCCGATCAGATTGTCATTATTCATGGTTTCCTTTCAACGCCCCGTCATCATTGGTTTCGCTGGCTGCAGGCGCAGTTTGAGCGGCAGGGCGCCCGGGTGGTTTTGCCGAGAATGCCCTCGCCGCGCGCGCCGCTGCCCGAACAATGGCTGGCGCAGTTGCGGCAATGCGTTCCGGCGCCATCCCGCCGCACGTGGTTTGTCGCCCACAGTCTGGGCTGCGCGACGCTACTGCGCTACCTGTCCGCGCTGAAACAGGGCGAGGCGGTGGGGGGCGCCGTGCTGGTGGCCGGTTTCGCCGAACCGTTGCCCGCGTTGCCGGAACTCAACGCATTTACTCGGGACCGCTTTAATTTCGACCGGTTGAAACAGATTATCGGCCGGCGCGTTATCGTGCGTTCACTCAATGATGACGTGGTGCCCCCTGAACTGACCGCAACCCTCGGCCGGGCCCTTGCGGCGGAGATGTACAGTTTTCCCGAAGCCGGGCATTTTCGGCGGCAGGATGGCTTTATGACCTTTCCCGCTCTGCTGGAATTGCTTAAACGGTATCTGCCGGCGCCTGGCCGGACGATGTGATAATTTGGAGGCGTTGGGGGAATAAGGCATGCCGTTCACGGCCGGTTCAGACATTAAACAGGAAAAATTGATGTCCGTTGAATAAACAGTCTAACGGATATGCCGACAAAATTGATGTGGATCATATTCGAACCGCTGGGGGAATTCCTTTGCCATTCTGGGAATGTGAAAAGGATGAAAATTGAATCCGGAACGCCATGATTACCGGCTGTATTGTTCCAATAAGGTTACCAATCGGTAATGGAATAGGTATATATCATTCAAGTTGCGTAGCAGCGGAAAATAAGCGGGAAAAGTGTTAGAAGCTATATTTTTTATCATACTGTTTTACATGATTATTTTCAGTTAAATGGCAATAAATTGCTATCGCGTATGTTATTTTCCCCTTGAAATTTTTTTCGGCTGTTATTTTCTTAATGATTTGTTTCTCAGCCTTAATAATTATCTCTTGACGTTACTTAAAAAAGTATTCAGGATTATTGGCACAAGATACGGGTGCCCGATTTTCGCAATCGCGAAACGGGTGAAACGGGAAGCCGGTGCGGAATCCTGACCAGGATAGATTCCTCATCGTTCAAAATGCCTCGCGGCGGTAAGCTGTGGGCGGCAGATTCATCGAAAACGGATTTGTACCGCCAAAGAGGCAACCTGAAGGATGGCGAGTATAGTCACCCCATGAATATCGACCGCAATGCGAAAGCAGCCGCGCGGTCGCCCTGTCGCTCGAATAACCGGGCGATGAGGCGCGACCGGGACGGCCGCCCTGGCGGCAGTCGACATCCGGTGGTGTCATCCCATTCCGGCGCAGCCCCCGCTACTGTAAGCCAGACGAGTTTACACTTTGCCACCGTGTTCGACACATGGGAAGGCGGTAAATGAGAACGACGGCAAGCCAGGAGACCGGCCCGGATCTGTTTGTAAGCACCAATCCCCGGGGTGATGGGAAGGGTTCGACAATCCCATGGCGGCATAATGTTTCTCATTATTCCGCGTTGCGTTTATTCCATCCTTTTCCTCGGTCCGCTGGGTGACTTGCTTGCGTGATCCTTTATTTCATGAGGTAAAGGTATGCATATCGAAGATGGAATTTTGCCCTTATCCGCGTGCGCAGTCTATTACGTCGCCACCGCCGCGTTCGTGATTCCGGGTATCTATGAAATAAAACGTAAAATAAAAAGCAATCTCTCCTACAAACCCTTCCTCGCCATGGTCGGCGTGGCGGTCTTCGTTATTTCAGCGATGCATTTGCCGGTTCCGGTCACCGGATCGAGTTCCCATCCCTGCGGCACGCCGTTGGCGGCGATTATCGTCGGTCCGTTCGCCACGGCGGTGATATCGCTGATTGTGCTGTTTTTCCAGGCGATCTTTCTCGGCCATGGCGGGATCACCACCATTGGCGCCAATACGATTTCCATGGGTATCGTCGGCGCGCTGTCAGGTTACGCGGTTTGGCGCGGGCTGCGGGCGTGCCATGGACCCTTATGGCTGGCGGCGGGCCTGGCCGGGTTGGTGGGGGATTTGATGACCTATCTGACCAGCGCGTTCGAGCTGGCGCTTAGCCTGCATGGCAATGTGCCCTTTATGAAACAATGGATGATTTTTTTCATGGGTTATGGTCCGACGCAATTGCCTCTGGCCGTGGCCGAGGCGGTATTCACCGCGGCGGTGCTGCATGCCATGGTCTCCCGTCGACCGGATCTTTTGCCCGGTATCGCGGCAAAACCAGCGGTCTAGCCGTCAGGAAAACCCCTTCGGCGTGTTGCGCCGGTCCGGCCGGGACAGCAAGCAATCTATTCTTGGAGAAGAGAATGGCAACCAACAGCAATACTCTGAATACCGGGCATAATGCGGACCGTTTTTTCGACGGTTTCACCAAAACGATGCTCACCGTCATGTGCGTTATCCTCTTATTCATTTTCGCCGCGGGCAATTACATGAGCGCCCATAACATGGGCGGCGAGGGTACGGATAATCGCGTCAATGATCTGGCGACCGACGTTGTCCATAAACAGCATCATCCGTTTGCCGAGTTGCCGGGCGATGCGGAAGTGGGGGCGTTTTCAGTGGCCAATTTCTTCGCCGGCCTGATAGTGGGTTATCACTGGCTTAAGCTGTTCGGGCCGAAAGCCGTTGAGACGGCCAAAAAGAAAGAAGAAGAATAAGCATGGCGCTGGCGCGTTTTACGGCCCAGGCGAAGGGGCCTTTGGGTCGTCTGGACGGTCGGATAAAAACAATGGTGCTGCTATCAGCGGTAATAGTGGCCGCCGTACTCGACCGCTGGTACCTCTCGCTGGGGTTATGGGCAGCGGCGTCCAGCCTGTTCTGGGTCATGCCCTGCGATCGCAAGGCATTGTTAAAGCGACTGATCATGCCGTTTGGCATCGCGTGGCTGGTTTTTCTTAGCCTGTTGTTCACCCATGGCGCCCAGCCGCTGTTTGTCGTGCCTTTCCATTTCTTTTCCCTGACCGCTTATCGGGACGGACTGTTTTTCGGCGTCATCATCTTTTTACGGATCATGGCCGCGGTGACCCTGGTGGCCGCGCTATCGTTCAGCACGCCGATGATTGAAATCCTCGAGACGCTGCGTTTGTGCAAAGTTCCGGCCACCCTGATCGATATCGCGGATATGATGTACCGATATGTTTTCATCATGCAGGATACCGCGCATACCATGCGGCAGGCGCAAGTCAGCAGACTGGGCGAAACCGCGCCGTGCCTGAGGCGGATCAAGGATATCGGCGCAATAGCCGGTAGCATCCTTATCCGCTCGTTGGACAAGAGCAGTCGAATTTATCAGGCGATGCTATCCCGTGGTTATGACGAGGATAATCACGAACTGGCGTTCTTTACCGATGCCATCGCGGTTCGCGATAAAATAGTCGGCGTTGCCGCCGGTGTAGCGTTGCTGTTGTTGGTCGTCGCCAATTTCATCCGTCCGTAGTCGAGGTCATCATGGATATCATCGAACTGTCCGACGTCAGCTTTTCCTACGATGGCGAACATAACGCCCTGGACCAACTGAGCTTGCGCGTTGGCCGAGGGGAGCGCGTCGCTATTCTGGGACCCAACGGCGCGGGGAAATCCACGCTGTTTCAATTATTGAACGGACTGCTGCTGCCGGGCAGCGGCACGGTAATGGTGGACGGCCTCCCGGTGGTCAGGGACAATTTCATTGAACTACGCCGCCGGGTGGGGATGGTGTTCCAGGATTCGGACGATCAGCTGTTTAATTCGACGGTGTATCGGGAAGTGGCCTATGGCCTGGTCAATATGAAAATGTCGGGCGAGGCGCTGGACGAAACGGTCAAATGGGCGTTGGGCGTGGTGGGAATGGAAAAGTATATCCACCGTAATCCCTTCAATCTTAGCGGCGGTGAAAAAAAACGCATCGCGCTGGCGAGCGTCATCGCCATGAAGCCGCGAGTCCTGGTGCTGGACGAACCGTTTAATGCGCTGGACCCGCACGCGGCCAGTCATCTGGTGCATATGCTCAACGACATTAACCGGACATTGGGCATCACGCTGGTGTTCACCCTGCATGACATGGATATCGTTCCGTTGCTGTCGGACCGGGTTTATCTGATGAATCAGGGGAAAGTCGTGCTGGGCGGCGATTTGCCGACATTCTTCAGCCACAAAGAGACGTTGCGCCGTTATGATTTGCGCTTGCCGAGGGTGGCGCACCTGGCGGAACTGCTGATGCGTGATGGACGTCTGGCCGGCGACGCGTTGCCCTTGACCATAGGCCAGGCCAAAAGCCGGCTGGACGCCGCCATCGACGGTGAATAGATCCCGCCGGCCCATGCGTCGTCGCGTCGTCCGCTGCCGAACGTGGTTGCTGCAACGGGTTTGATCTAAAATAGTGGCTTGGCGCGCAACACAAGTGTAGGCGGAAAACATCAAAATGAAATTTTGGCTGATAGGGACGGCGTGCATGCTGGCGAGCCTGACCGCCACCGGGGCGTTTGCCGCCGACGCCTGCTTCGCCAGGCACCGCCTGCGCAATGATAACAACAATCTTATCATGCTTGACGGATTGGGTAAGGGCAATATCAAATTGATGGTTTCCGGCATGGTGGGCAAGGATGTGGACGAGCAGGCCAGCGGCAATGTCCGTTTCGATCGCTGCGGCGTGTTGGCCGATGCGCTGTTTGATTATCGGAAAAACGAACGGAATGTGTCGCTCAGAATGGTCAATCATACCGCTCGAACGGCCCATGGCTGGATGACCGACTATGAGCTGGCGGTTATCGTCGATCGTGACGGACACCCCGAACTGGCGACGCACAAGCAGGGTCAAATCCTCTTTTCCACGGATAAACTCGGGCAGATCACGTCGGCGTCGGATGCCTTTGTGCTAGACGGAGATAAAGGCTTCACCACCACAATCTATTATTATGACAAGCAGCGCCGGTTGGTGAAAAGCGTGGCGCGCGGTTCTGACGTCCTGGCCAATGATCAGTATCTTTATCATTATGACGATAAGGGACGTCTGCATAATATCGTCAACGCCAAAGGCGTGACGACCTTTCACTATGATGGGTTGAACAGAGAAACGGGATCTGAACGGGTTTCCACCACCTCCGTTAGTCAGACCAGCAAATCCGAACAATGCCGGCGGTTCGACGATGCGGGCAATTGCACGTTAAGCTATGCCCGTGAAACAGAGATCTTTCCCACGGCGATAATCCATCGCAACACCAGCACCGCCATGCAGTACAATTATTGGTAAGGCGGCGAGGGCGGTGTCATCTGGGCGAGGACGGCGCGCAACCGATGCAGCGCGGCGATTTCCTTTTTCAGTTCGGCCAGTCTGGCGCATTGTTCGCGTCGGACCGCGCTGAGGGATGTGTCCGGTATCAGCGCTTGCAAATCCCTGATCAACGCCGGCAGTTTCTTGGTCGGCGCCTGTCTGGCGAAATGGCATAGCGCGGCGAAGGTGAAAACGGGTTGCGCTGTTTCGTCGCGGGTTATCATGCGTGGATGCCGCAGATAAAGATCCAGCAGCGCCAATTAGGTGTCCGCCACGATTTCATTTTCCCGCACAAAAGCAATCCAAGCGGCATATTCTTCTTCCAAGTCGAAACCGTCGTTCAAGCCGAAACTATCGTTGTCGATAACCATTGATCCGCGTCCGTAACCTGTCGCCGAGCAACGCCAAATCCCGTTGCCAATACAAATAATCCGCATTTAACCGGTCTTCGCCGGCCGATACCTGTTTATGGCGGGTTTTGATGGCCCGCGCGATACAATCGTCCATGGCGCCAAGCAGCGCTTTAATACCGCTAGTGCGCATTGCCGTCAGCCCCCCCGGATAACCGGCCAATGACACCGGCCATTGCCGGCCTAAGATTCGGATCGCGGGACGAAGGCGGAAAAGTGAAACCCTGTGCGCCACGTTTGTTCCGGGAACGCAGGCGGCCACAATGACCGGCGGCGCGATCGGAAGCGCGGCCAGCTCTTCGCTAAGGACATCACGCCGGCGCTGCCAGGACGTCGGGTCTCCCCCGTTTTGCATGATGAGAATAATCAAACGCCGGTCCAGGTCGGGGAAGTGACCGCGCAACGCTTGCAGAAAACGGCGTTCGTCGGCGCTGAACCGGCCTGAAGACGTCGCCGGCGCCCTGGCAAAATAAAAAAGCCCGCACAGGGGCGGGCAAGGACTTCACAGCAAACTGAAACGCTCATTATGCCCGTCGTTGAAAGGGATGAGTGAATTCATACTGCTTATCGCACGGGACTTAATATGGCTCAGGACGAATAAACACCAAGGCAACCGAGGCTGAAATAATCCTGTAAGTTATGCGTATATACTCTAAATATTTGGCGTTGCGTCGCGGCGGCGAGCGCGCGGGATAAAGGCACAGGCGGACATTGAAGCCGATGATTAAAAAGCGCATGCTGACCTGGCGCTTGCCAAGGAAGAAACGGCTTTTTCCACTAGCGCGGTAACCCTAATTCATTACTCAGGCACCCCCGCCGAGGCCGGCAGGGGAAGGAATCACAGCAGGTTTGTCCCTTTGGGCATCTAAGGTAATAGTATGGTCCGCAAAACTCCCATAGAACGATATCGCAACATTGGCATCAGCGCGCATATTGATGCCGGTAAGACCACCACTACCGAGCGTATTCTGTTTTATACCGGGGTCAGCCATAAAATCGGCGAAGTGCATGAAGGCGCCGCCACGATGGACTGGATGGAACAGGAACAGGAACGCGGAATTACCATTACCTCAGCTGCCACCACGACATTCTGGAAGGGAATGGCCGGTAATTATCCGGAGCATCGCATCAATATTATCGATACGCCGGGGCATGTGGATTTCACTATCGAAGTGGAACGCTCCATGCGGGTATTGGATGGCGCGGTCATGGTATACGATTCGGTTGGCGGCGTGCAGCCGCAATCGGAAACCGTCTGGCGTCAGGCCAATAAATACAAAGTGCCGCGTATCGCCTTCGTTAATAAAATGGATCGCACCGGCGCGGATTTCCTGCGGGTGCAAAAACAAATAGCCGACCGGTTGAAAGGCGTGGCGGTGCCGATCCAACTGCCGGTGGGCGCAGAAGATCATTTCCTGGGCGTGGTGGATTTGATCAAAATGAAAAGTATCGTCTGGGACGACGCCAGTCAGGGTGTTAAGTTCACCTATGAGGATATCCCGGCAGAGCTGCTGGAGTCTGCCCGGGAATGGCGCGGCAGGATGCTGGAGGCGGCGGCCGAGGCCAGCGAGGCATTATTGGAAAAATACCTCGACAGCGGCACGCTGGATGAGGAGGAAATCAAAAGCGCCTTGCGCGCCCGTACCATCGCCAATGAAATCGTGCCGATGTTGTGCGGCAGCGCGTTCAAAAACAAAGGGGTACAGGCTTTGCTGGATGCGGTGGTGGATTTTCTGCCCTCTCCCATTGATGTCCCCGCCATTGTCGGCCACACCGAAGATGATCGGGAAACGGAACGCCACCCCGGCGATGATGAGCCGTTTTCGGCGCTGGCGTTCAAAATCATGACCGATCCCTTCGTCGGCCAGTTGATTTTTTTCCGGGTGTATTCCGGCACGGTATCCACCGGCGATTCCATCTATAACCCGGTGAAAGGGAAAAGGGAGCGTCTTGGCCGGCTGTTACAGATGCATGCCAATGAACGCAGGGACATTAAGGAAGTCCGCGCCGGCGACATCGCCGCCACGCTGGGAATGAAAGAGGTGACCACCGGCGACACGCTATGCGATCCCGATCATCCCATTATTCTCGAACGCATGCTCTTTCCCGATCCGGTTATTTCGCAGGCTATCGAGCCAAAGACCAAGCTTGATCAGGAAAAAATGAGTATCGCGCTAGGCAGGCTGGCGCAGGAAGATCCGTCGTTTCGGGTAAAAACCGACGAAGAATCCGGCCAGACCATCATCTCCGGGATGGGAGAATTGCATCTGGAAATTTTAATGGAGCGGATGCGGCGGGAATTCGGCGTGGAAGTCTCGGTGGGCAAACCGCAGGTGGCATATCGCGAAACCCTTCGCAAAACCGTCGAGGAAATTGAGGGCAAGTTCGTCAAGCAAACCGGCGGCCGGGGCCAGTACGGCCATGTGGTGTTGAAAATCGAACCGCAGGCGCCGGGCATGGGTTACGCGTTCGTCGACGCCATCAAAGGGGGCGTGGTGCCGCGGGAATACATTCCCTCGGTGGACAAAGGTATCCAGGATACGCTGACATCCGGGGTGCTGGGCGGTTATCCGGTAGTGGATGTCAAGGTCACGCTGGTGTTCGGGTCCTATCATGAAGTGGACTCCAATGAAAACGCCTTCCGGATGGCGGCGTCCATGGCGTTTAAAGACGGAATGCGTCAGGCGCAACCGGTATTGCTTGAGCCGATGATGGCGGTGGAAGTGGAAACGCCGGAAGCGTTCATGGGCAATGTGATGGGGGATCTGTCTTCTCGGCGGGGCATGGTCCAGGGCATGGAAGACCTGGCCGGCGTTAAGGTGATCCGCGCTGAAGTGCCGCTGGCGGAAATGTTCGGCTATTCCACCACGCTGCGCTCGCTTTCCCAGGGACGCGCCACCTATACCATGGAGTTCAAACACTACGCCGAAGCGCCCAAAGCGGTGGCGGAACAGGTCATCAGTCACCGTCGCAAATAGCGGCCGATCGCGTTTTTACACCGCGCGTTTCGCCGCGGCCGGGGAGAGAGCCCGGCCGCGGCCGTATTGTTACCGACGCGGGTTAAATATAACTGTCGTCGTCGTTGCCGAAGTCATCGTTGCCGAAATCGTCGTTGCCGAAACCGTCATTGCCAAAACCGTCGTTGCCAAAATTGTCATTGCCAAAACCGTCGTTGCCAAAATTGTCATTGCCGAAACCGTCATTGCCAAAATTGTCGGCATTGCCAAAGCCATTGTCATCGCCGTTGTCGTAATCGGTGTTGCCGGAGTCATCGTTGTTCTGATCAAGGAATCGGCTGTCGGAGACGTCGTTGAACGTGCTGAGGTTGTCGGCATCAAAATTCTGATTGGTCAGCGGATCGGCGGCCGGATCCATAGGCTGCTGGTCGATGATATTAACAATGTCCTGCGGCTGGGAATGGTGGAACATGCTGGTCAGCATGTCGGCCAGTACCACGCCGCCCGCCACACCGGCGGCGGTTTGCAGCGCGCCGGCCATAAAACCGCCGCCCCTGGGCGCGGCCGGCTGTTGGGCATAGCCGGTATACCCGGGTGGCGTCTGGGCATAACCGGTGTTACCCGGCGCAACCGGCTGAGCCGGTTGCGCCGGCGCGTTCCAGTGGTTGCCCGGGGCGGGGCGTGAATTTTTACCGCCGCCGAACAGGCTGCTGAGAAACCCGCCGCTGGACGGCTGGCTGTTCTTCAATGTCGTCATTTCTTCTTCCAGGTTACGGATCCTGGCGTGCAGACGTTTCAGCGCGGCTTCCTGGATCAGCATGGACTGCGCCATATAATAGGGCGCCGAAGGCTGTTGCTGCACAAACTCCCTGATTTGCCGGTCCGCGTCGGCATCCCGGGCGCCGTTTTGCTGTTCCGCCTGCTTTAAGCGCTGAAACAGCCCTTCTATAAGACGTTGTTCTTCAGATTGCATGGCATGACCTTTTGATTGCTCAGGTTCGCAGCGAACTGCATTAATGACAAATTTAGTCTGATTACCCTTAATCGGGAAGATACCCAGCGTAAAGGTTTGCAGAAAAATGTTACCAACCAACATTATTATTGCCTTACTTTCCCTGACCCGCCGTCGGGCGTAGGTCGCGCGCCGCTCCCGCCAACCTGCGCGGCAACGGAACATGTCTCCAGGGCCGTTGTGGTTTAATCAACGGTTAACATCAGGGAGCCGCGTCTATCCATTGGCCGCCGTTATGCTATATTTCGCCGAAGGCCCTTTCCTTTAGGAGCAAATGTTATGGCGCAACCCCATCGCCCCGTTCTCACACTCCCACGGCAGGCAAACCGGCTTTTGCTGCATTCCTGTTGCGCGCCCTGTTCCGGCGAAGTCATGGAGGCCCTCAGCGCCTCGGCTATCGATTACACTCTTTTTTTCTATAACCCCAATATTCATCCGCAACGGGAATATCTCATCCGCAAGGAAGAAAATATCCGTTTTGCGCAAAAACACCGGGTACCGTTTATCGACGCCGACTACGACACCGATAATTGGTTCGCCCGGGCCAAGGGGATGGAGAATGAACCGGAACGCGGCATCCGTTGCACCATGTGTTTCGATATGCGATTTGAGCGGACTGCGTTATATGCCTACGAGCAGGGATTTCCGGTGATAACCAGTTCCCTGGGCATTTCCCGCTGGAAAAATATGCAACAGATAAACGAATGCGGTAAACGCGCGGCCGCCCACTACCCCGGCATAACGTATTGGGATTACAACTGGCGCAAGCAGGGTGGCGCGGCGCGCATGATTGACATCAGTAAACGTGAACGCTTTTATCAGCAGGAATATTGCGGTTGCGTCTATTCGTTGCGTGACAGCAATAAACACCGTAAATCACAGGGCCGGGATATTATCCGCATAGGCGTAAAATATTATGGCGCCGATGATGATAATGACGAATAAATCGAGTCGACGTATTCCCGTCAACTTTCACGATGCCTCTTTGATGGCTGCGCCCACCCCTCCCGGATTTAACGGATGAATCCGCTGACGCTGAGTTTTGGGCGGCGGCGGGCCCTTTATTTTGGCATTCCGTGCGGTTTTTATTTTCAGTCAGCGTATTTGCCGCGGGGAACATAACATGACGGTTAACGATGTAAATAAATTGTTGATATAGGTTGCCGGCGGGATAATTCCAATGGCCGCTGATAACCTATTGATATCAATTCACTCCATAACATACGCCATGTAACGGATGCCCAGGTCGTTTATACCCTCCGGGCGGCATTTCATTCCTCCATCGGTGTAACTCATTCCCAATCAGCCCCACCTACTGTCCGGTCTTTTATAGTGAAGTTATTCCGCCCGTGTAGGGCATCAATAATTTCGGCTACTAGCGATGCGAGGCAGAAAATGATTATTCAACGCGGCAACCCCCTCCGTTGGCTGACCCTGGCGGGTACGGTGATTACCCAGTTCGCCTTGGGCTCGGTGTACACCTGGAGTCTTTTTAACGGCCCGCTGGCCGATAAGTTGCATCAACCCGTCAGCCAGGTGGCGTTTTCGTTCGGCTTGCTAAGCCTGGCGCTGGCGGTGGCCTCTTCGCTGGCCGGCAAGTTCCAGGAGCGCTTCGGCGTGCGGCGGGCCACCCTCGGCGCCGGCATCATGCTGGGCGTGGGATTTTTTCTGACCGCCCGGGCGGATAATCTACTGTTATTGTGGTTATGCGCCGGCGTGCTGGTGGGTTTTGCCGATGGCGTCGGCTATCTGATGACGCTATCGAACTGCGTAAAATGGTTTCCTGAACGCAAGGGCGTGATTTCCGCTTGTTCCATTGGCGCCTATGGACTGGGCAGTCTGGGATTCAAATACATCAATAGCCTATTGCTGGCGCATTACGGATTGCGCGACGCTTTCGAGTTATGGGGGCTTATCGCCATGTTGATGACTATCGCCGGCGGTCTGCTGATGACCGATGCCGTATGTCGACCCGGCCGGCACGTTGCGGGCGGACGCGATTTTTCCCTGGCGCAGTCTATACGGATGCCGCAATACTGGCTGCTGGCGCTGATGTTTCTGACCGCCTGCATGAGCGGATTGTATGTGATCGGGGTGGCGAAGGATGTGGGGGAAAGCCTGGTGCATTTGCCTTCCGCCGCCGCGGCCAATGCCGTTACCATCATTGCGCTGGCCAATCTGGGGGGCCGGTTGGCGCTGGGGGTACTTTCCGACCGGATGACGCGCATCCGGGTCATTTCCCTCGCCCAGGGCATCACGCTTATCGGTATGGCGACGCTGCTGTTCGCCCGCCACGACCCGTTATCATTTTTCACGGCGCTGGCGTGCGTGGCATTCAGCTTCGGCGGGACCATCACCGTGTATCCCTCGCTGGTGAGCGACTTTTTTGGACTGAACAATCTGACCAAAAATTATGGACTCATTTACCTGGGGTTCGGTATCGGCAGTATTATCGGTTCGATAGTCGCCTCATTGTTCGGCGGTTTCCTGGTCACTTTCCATTTAATTGTCGCGCTGTCGGTCATCTCGCTGGTTATCTCGCTGACGTTGCATAGGCCTGACGCCGATCCGTTGACGCTACAACAGGCAACGGGTAAATAAGCGCGCATTACCCCTAAGCCGGCCCGGTCGAAATGACCCCCGGCTTGTTTGGCCAGCGCCCCTAAACCCTCCCCATACCGGCGACCCGCCCATCAAAATGCCTCCTTCGCCAGGGCGATACCGGTCTTCGCCACCCTCGTCCCTCATTAGCTGCTAGGCTTAATGATAAACCTGTCAAAAAGTACGGTTTCCCTACTCTCGATACGTCGTATTGCATCATGGCGGGCGGTGATTGACGCCTTTCGTCGGCAGCGCATCCCACCCGCCCGACGCGGCCCCTCTCCACAACGCCGGGTTGTCTTTTCATTACCCACGGGGAACAGACTCCTTGGCCACGGGGTAAATACGAAGAACGGCAAAGACGCTATGCGGGGTATCACGGGTAAAAAATCGAAGGAGTCTATCGTGGCTTTTCAAAGAGTCATGTCGTTATCCGCCATGGCGGAATCGGAACCCCAAAAAATCAGCGTCGATGGAACCGACATCGTGCTGGTCAAACTGGGCGATAAAGTCTTCGCGCTGGAGGCGGCCTGTCCCCATTCCGGCGCGCCGCTGGAAAAAGGCGCCGTTTGCCAAGGGAAATTGATTTGTCCCTGGCATAAATCCGTCTTTTCCCTTGACGGTACATTGGAGGATCCGCCGGCGCTGCGTTCCCTTAAGCGATACCCGGTCAACATCGAAGGGAACGCCGTGTGGATCGACCCCTCGCCGATGGCTCAACCAGGCGTCCCGTCCATTGCCGTTGAATCGGACACGGAAGCGCTGGTGGTGGTGGGGGCGGGCGCCGGCGGCAGCGCCGCCGTCAAGGCGCTGCGTGACAAAGGTTATGCCGGACGATTAATCGTCATCGACCGCGAGAAACAGGCTCCCTATGACCGCACCGCCTTATCCAAATTCGTTCCGCAGGGGGATATGGCCCTCGATGAGGTGCCCGCGTTACTGGAGACACGTTTCTACCGCGAAGAACACATCGAGCGGATAACGGGTGATGTCGAGGCATTGTGCGTTAAAGAGCGTAAGCTGCGCCTGGCTGATGGCGGCATCATACCTTACCGGCGGTTGCTGTTGGCGACCGGCGGCACGCCCCGCCGGCCGGATTTGCCCGGTAAGGCGCTGCTGGGCGTCGAAGTGCTACGCAGTTGGGAACACGCGGCGGCCCTGATGAGCGCGGTGGAAAAACGGCATCGGCTGGTCATCATCGGTAACAGCTTTATCGGTATGGAGATGGCGGCGGCGTTACGCAAACGGAATGTCGATATCACGGTGGTGGCAAAGCGTCCGCTGCCCTTTGAGCAACAATTCGGTACCGTACTGGCGACGTTTTTTCGTCGTCGCCACGAGGACAGGGGAGTGAAATTCGTCGACGGCGAACCGGCGTCATTCGACGGCGAACAGCGGGTAACCGGGGTTATCCTTAAGGACGGCCGGCGCGTTGACGGCGATTTGGTTTTATTGGCCACCGGCGTCGCGCCGTCCACCGGTTTTATTCACGATTTGCCGCTCAATGACGACGGCAGCCTGAGCGTGGATTCGGCCATGTCGGCCGGTCAGGATGTTTACGCTATCGGCGATATCGCCACGTTTGCGCTTAATGGCCGGCCCACGCGCATTGAGCATTGGCGGGTGGCGCAGCAGCAGGGGCGCATCGCCGCCGCCGCGATGATAGGCGGGAACGACGCCTATCATGCGATACCCTATTTCTGGACCCAACATTATGGCGTCCGCTATGAATATCTGGGCCATGCCACTGATTGGGATGATATCGACATTTTCGGCTCCCCCGATAAAGACGATTTCGTGGCGCTGTTTAGCCGGGATGAACGCTTGGCGGCCGTGGTGGCCGCCGGCCGTATGCGCACCACCGGCACCCTGTTGGTCAGGATGGGCGAACCGCTCACCCTGCGCGAGGCGCGACGCATCGTCAACGAGGTGGCCGAACCCGGAAAGTAAGCCACCGAACGTCCAGGGGAGCGGCGCCGGGGCGGCCCGTAGGATAAGCCGCCGCGGTTGTCCGGCGTTGTCCGACAATGCCAGCGCCGGTTTTTTCTTTGGTCGGGGAGACAACCCCATTAAAAATATGTTATATACTCGCCATACTTCCCGTCGCCTCTTCGTCGGTTGCCTTGCTCATCCCCAGTGACGGCGTAAGCGATGCGACTTAAATGATTTACCAAGTACCCGTCATCTTCCTATCGCCGCCGGCGAGCTGAATGCGTTTCCGACGATTGCCGCCTAGTCGCAACGGTAGTGGCGGGTATGCCCAATGCGCGGGCAATCATGATCGTTGCTGAAGTACGGGTCTCGATGGCGTGATCCGGACTGGACGCGAGGGGCCATTGCTGCCAGAATTGCCGCCGATCGAACGGGCCGAACACGGCCAACCTTGCGATTGCAGTTAATAACAAAAGGAAATCAGTTGATTACTCAGCCCATTTATTTGGTCGGCGCGAGGGGTTGCGGTAAAACCACCGTAGGCTGCGCGCTGGCCCAGGCTCTGGGATTTCAGTTTAGCGATACCGATCATGCATTGCTGGCGTCCACCGGCCAAAGTGTGGCCCGGATAGTGGAAACCGAGGGATGGACCGGTTTCCGGGCCAGAGAAAGCGAGATATTGCACAAGGTCACCGGCGCCTGTGGTCATCAGGTTATCGCCACCGGCGGCGGTATCGTTTTGTCCGAGGCCAACCGGCGGTTTATGCGGGAGCACGGTATCGTGGTCTATTTGCATGCGGCGGCGGCTGTACTGGCCCATCGTTTGTCGACGGTTCCTCAGGAGGAACAGCGGCCCAGTCTCACTGGCCGGCCGATCACCGAGGAAATCGAGGAAATCCTGCTGGCGCGCGAATCGCTGTATCAGGATGCCGCCCATCATGTGCTTGACGCCAGCGCCGCGCCGCAGGATGTGGTCTTGGCGATTATGCGCCAACTTTGCCCCTGCGCCGCCGGTTAAGACACCCCCGCGCTCTGTGGGGCGGGATGCGGCGCTGTCGGCTATACTTAATGGGTCTCGTTGCATCAAAGGAGAAATGACCATGGCGAGTAAACCACCGTATCCCCGTGAAGCCCATATTGTGCGAAAGGAAAAAGGATTGCCCGGCAGAACCCAGCAAGTCTACGAGCTGCGCGCCAATCATCCAAGGCCGGATACGCTTATCAGCGAACACCCTTCCGAGCAGGAAGCCTTGGACGCCAAGCAACGGTATCAGGGTAAAAGCGATGCCTGACGGCCGCGGCGCGGCAAACGGTCTGTTCCAATGCCGCCCCGCGCCTTGGGAACCCGCGCCTTCCCCACCGGTTGTGGCCGCCGCGTTGCCGTTGCCGGCGGCGGGATAACCGATCGTTTGAGCCATTAACCGCCTTAATGGACGACACAAGGCCAGTAACCGTGCTAATACCGTATAATACGCTGAATTATGCCGGTTTTTAGCCGGGTTTTCCTCATGTTCCCCTGACTCTTTCGGTTAACGTCATGTCCGTGTCAACGGTGACGATATGTTTGTCTGCCGTCCGTCGCGGGGGAAAAATATTGTCTTGACGAACAGCGGCGACCACTTAAAGATGGACTAACCTGCTGTTAAAAAATAGCCAAAATGCAAAGTTATCATGTCTACCTTAGAAAACGCCTCCGCAGTGCTAAAACTGTTTGCCCGTGAAGATGTTTCGCTACGCCAGTCGGGGTTATCTTTCAGCGACGTGGCCAGCCGTCTGCCTTTACCGAAAAGCACGCTATCCCGCCTACTTATCGCCATGGAAGGTCAAGGATTACTGGTACGCAATCCCGTCAACCGGCTTTATTCGGTGGGGGATTTGTTTTTGGCCGTCGGCAGCCCCTACCACGCCAAGCCGTTGGTCGATTTGGTCGCGCCGGCGGTGGAACGCCTGGCCGCCCTGCATGACTGCGCCGGTTTCGTCTGCGTACTGGAAAAGGAGCATGTGCGGATTACCTCGATTACCGCCGGCCACGCCGAGCGGCCGGATTATTTTGCCGTTGACCATCTTTTGCCGGCCGCGCACACCGCCGCTGGCCGCGCGCTGCTGTCCGGCTATGCCGAGCGCGATATTATCGCGCGTCTGGTGCCGGACGCCCCGGCCTATGCGGCTTTTTCGCAACATGGCCTTACCCGTTTACTGGAGCGCCTCACCGTGGTACGTCGCCAGGGGTGGTCCTATGCCCGCAATGAAACCCGTCCTGATTATAGCGAGCTGGCCACCGCCCTACGGCATCCGCTACGCAATGAACGCGTCGGTCTGTGCCTGACCTTCCCAAGTTTAAGCGACAGTGATGATTTCCCGCATTCGCTATTGACCAGTCTGAAAGCGGCAACGCAGAGTCTGGCTGAAAAAATCGGTGATGACGACTGGCTTCGGCGTTGAGGTTTTCTGCCGGATCGCCGGTGTTTTTCTCTTTCAGAACGTGACAAAACGTCATTTCAGCTTTTACTATGAGGGACTTATTGATAAACCAAGGAAAATATACATGCTGAATGTAAATGAGTATTTTGCCGGTAAAGTGAAATCCATCGGATTCGACTCCCCCAGTATCGGTCGCGCCAGCGTCGGCGTCATGGCGGCCGGCGACTATACTTTCACCACGGCCCAGCCCGAGGAAATGACGGTCATTAATGGCGCGTTGAAAGTGTTGCTGCCCGGTACGCATGATTGGCGGGTGTTCATGCCCGGCGAGACATTCAGTGTTCCTGCCAAAAGCGAGTTTTCCCTTCAGGTGGCCGAACCCAGCGCTTACCTGTGCAAGTATTTGAATAAATAGGCGCCAGGACGAAAATCCGTCCTGACGGTGAATCTCGGCCGGGCGTCTAGCGCTGGGGTTCGCCGCCCAGCGCCTCGGTCAATTCGGTCATCAGCGCCGATAGCTCGCCGGTCATCAGAATAAAATCCGCGTCAAAGCGCTGGGCCGCGTCTTCTTTATCGATATCTTCATTCCGCTCGCGTAGCGTATCGGCGAATTTTAGCCGTTTCACGCACGCATCGTCGGCCAGAACGAACTGGATGCGTTCCCGCCAGTCCAGCGCCAGTTTGGTGACCTGTTTTCCCGCTTCGATATGGGCGGCGATTTCATCGCTGGCGAGATCCTGTTTTTTACAGCGGATGATGCCGCCTTCTTCCAACAGCGCTTTTAATTCGGCCTCATCCTGCACGGTAAAACCGGCCGGTGGTTCGCCGCGCACCCACTCGGTCAGGGTCAGTTCGACGGGGGTGTCCAGCGTCAGCGGCACCACCGGCAGGGATCCGAGGGATTTACGCAGCAGCGCCAGGGCGTCTTCGGCTTTCTTGGCGCTGGCGGCGTCGACCATCACCCGATCCGTTACCGTGTCCAGCCAGATAAAGGTCTGGCTGAAGCGGCTGAAAGCCCGCGGCATCAGGTTGAACAATACTTCATCCTTCAAACTGTCTTTTTCGACTTTACGCAGTTTTCGGCTCTGTTCGGCTTCAAGCCGGTCGATTTTCCCCTGCAGTTCCTGTTTGACCACCGAGGAGGGCAATATTTTTTCTTCCTTGCGGACACACACCATGATTTGCCCCCCGGCGACATGGGTCAGGGCTTCGCTTTTCGGTCCCAGCGGCGACACCCAGCCGGATTTCGCCATGTCCTGACTGCCGCAGGGAGTAAAGGCCGCTTGGGCCAGCAGTTTTTCCATGTCGTCCGCCGACGTTTCGAGGGAACGGGTCAAACGGTAAATCATAAGGTTTTTAAACCAGAACATTATTATTAATCCCTGAACGGGCGCGCCACGGCGCGCATGTTTTCAAACGCAGCGCGCATCATACCGCATTAGGCCATACCCTCAGCTATGGAATTTTCCGGGTTTGCCGCATCGGTGGCCGAACCGGTTACGCCGCTAACCCCCGCGGGAATAGGCTACAAACGTAATATATGCTTTTGAAATCAATTAAATGTAATCAGTTTGCCACCTTGGGTATTCTTGAATTCGCGTCAACATAAACTACGTTAAGTGCGTAGCCTGTCGCTACAGGAGAGAATATTCAGGAGAAGGTTATATGGAAACGCATACTCTGGCCGCAACGCCAAGGATTACAGCCTGGGGCGCAATCATCGGCGGCGTATTTACCGTGTTGGCAATATCCATTTTACTGTCGGTGCTGGGTACGGCGCTGGGACTCGCCATAGTGGATCCCACCGCCGGGCAGTCGACGCAGGGGGTCGGCACCGCGGTGACGATCTGGTCTTTCGTCTCGGTCCTGATAAGTCTGGCCGCGGGCGGGTTTGTGGCGGGAAGACTGGCGGGCGCGGCGGGGATCAGTCACGGCTTCCTGGTCTGGGCCACCTCATTGCTTGTCGCCATTGTGCTAAGCGGCATGATTGTCGGCGGGGCCTTACGCGCGGCGGGCAATGCCATCGGCGCCATCGCTTCCGCCACCGGCGGCGCGGCGTCCGGTATCGCGTCGTCACTGACGGCGCCCAATGGCGGCATGCGCGACTGGCTGGACGAGGCCGGCAGGCAATGGAGCCGCGACGCGCAACTGCCGCCGGACCAAACGCCGAAAGCGATCATGGATGCGCTGCGTAACAGTAATATCGACGCGTTACAGCCCGATTACCTGTCAAAGCAAATCCACGCCGCCAGCGAGGACATGCGACGGACGTTCCGCGCCATACTGGATAATCCGGATAACAGCGACGCCGAAATGGCGCATTTGTCCGACCGGCTTAAACAGCGCGTCGATCATCTTTCAGCCGCGATCAAGCGGGACGACGTACATAACGCGCTGAGCCGCAATACCAGTATGAACGCCGATGAAGTCGAGCGGGCCACTGACGCCCTGATGCGCGATAAACAGCGGATGGCCGCCGAGGCGAAAAACCGGCTGGAAGACATGGAGCAGAATATCAACACCCTGCGCGATGAAGCGCAGCAATGGCAAGAGCAGGCCAAACAGAAAGCCGCGGCCGCCGCTAAAGCCATTGCCAAATCGGCGCTCTGGTCGTTCGTCGCGCTGCTTATCGGCGCGGTGGTGAGCGCATTCTGCGGTTTATGGGGCGTACGCGCCACGCACCGTCACCGTTTTTAAGGCCTTTTTTCGCAGCGAAATGCAGCAAAAAGCAGGCTAATCGTCAAGCCGGCCATGGGCCGGCTGATGTTGTCCCCGACGCACCGCGAAACGCGCCTCAAGGCGGCTGACGCCCATTCCGTTGACCTTCCTGACTTTAATTTGCACCGGGATCCGTTCCTTCATGGCCTCGACGTGGCTTATCACGCCAATCATCTTGCCGCCGGCGTTCAGCGTATCCAGTGCGTCCAGGGCGATATCCAGCGTTTCGGCGTCCAACGTGCCGAAGCCTTCGTCGAGAAACAGGGAATCAATGCGGGTTTTGTGGCTGACCAGGTCCGAGAGCGCCAAGGCCAGGGCCAGACTGACCAGGAAGCTTTCGCCGCCGGACAACGTCCGGGTATCCCGCGCCGCTTCCGCCTGCCAGGTGTCAACGACTTCCAATTCCAGTTCGGCGTCATCTTTGCGTCGCAACTGATAGCGATCATGCAGGCGCAGCAATTGCCGATTGGCCAGACTCACCAGATATCCCAGCGTCAGGCCCTGGGCGAATTTACGGAATTTGTCGCCCTCCCGGGACCCTATCAACTCATTGAGAAAACCCCAGTCCGCATAGGCCGCTTCGCCGGCGGCAATGGCCGCGATCAGCGTCTGTTGTTCCTGCAAACGCGCCTGGTGGCCCGCCAATTGCTGGCGAATGCCGCCCTGATGCCGGGCATGTTCCGCCAAACGGCCGTTTATCTCGGCCAGACGACGTTCCACGTCGGCCGGCTGCGCTTCCTCCTCAAGCGTCGGCGGGCGCTGGGCGGCGAGTTCCCGCCATGCCGACTCCGCCTGTTCGAGCAATGCCCCGGTTTGCTGCCGCCTTGCGGTAAGCTGCTCGCGCAAGGCTTGTAACCGTTCCCGCGTTTCGGGGGGCAACAAGGCCCCTTGCAGCTCGCCGGTATCGGCGAAGGGGCTGCGGCGCAATGCGTCGTCCAGCGTGTCGGCGGCCTGCCGCGCCGCCTGGGCCAGCGTCTGCAATTGTTGTCGCTGGGCGTCGATAGCGCCGTTCAATTGCTGCAACCGTTCCCGAGCCTGTTGCAACTGCTGTTCCGCCCGCTGCCTGGCCTGCTCCAGCAGGTTGTCTTGCTGGCGAAGCGCTTCCCCTATCCGCGCCACGCTCTCATCGCCTATCAGCGAGCGCCGTTCCTCTCTGGCCCGCGCCAGTTCATTATCGGTTTGCAAACGTTGCCGCTCGCTGTGTTCCAGATCTTTTTCCCGTTCCGCCAGCGCATCGCCCAGATGACGTATCTCGCCCCGCAGAGCGGCGACGGCGGGTGTTAACGCCTGTTGCCGCTGTGATTGTTCTGACCAGGATTGCCACTCCCGCTGCCGGTCCGTCATCCACGGGTCAATGGCGTGATCTTCGGGGACGGTGAGCCCCCTGGGTTGTAGATCCGCCGCAATCTCTGTGGTCAGGCGGGCGATAAGCTGGCGCTGGTCGTCCAGGCGTCGGGCGACCAGCGCCAGATCCCGCTCGGCGGTTTCGCGCCGTTGATCATGCAAGGCCAACCGGCCGGCGGCCGTTTGCCAAGCGGTTATGGCCTCATTGGCGGCATCGCGGGCTGCCTGCCATTGCCGGTCGGCCTGCCTGCGCGCCTCAAGCTGCTCGCCAAGCGCCATTTCCCGCGTCTCTTGTTCCGACAGCCAGTCTTCCGCGCTCGATGCGTCATCGGTGAGCGGTCGGCAATCCAGCGCCGCGGCCAGCCGACGCCATTGCCGGTCGGCGGCGGCGATATCGGCTTCGCGTCGTTGCCGCTCGGTCTCGGTCTGATCCCGTTGCTGTTGCAGTAAATGGTGGCGGGTTTCGGTCTCAATGCTTTGCGCGGTCAATGTCGCCACCTCTTCCTCCAGCGCGTGACGGCGGCTTGCGGTCTCGGCCGGCGCGGTCCGGGGAAGCAGGGTGGCGAAAGGATGATCCGTGGCGCCGCATAACGGACAAGGCTGGCCCGGTTGTAATCGGGTTCGCTGTTCTTGCAGGTCGCTTATCCGCAGTTCCAGTTCATGACGGGCGGCGACCTCTTCCAAGAGCGAGGATTTTTCCATCCATTGCCGCCGACGGGTATCGTGGACGGCGGCCAGGTCGCCGCATTCGACGTCCAGTCCGGACAACCGCGCGACAATCGCCGCCAGATCCTGCTGGTGCCGCCGATATTGCAGCAAACTCCGTTCCAAGGCATTCCGTTGCGGACGCCGCCCCTGGCTTAACCGCCAGGTTTCTTCCAGCGTGGCGATGGGCATACACTGTTCGCGCGCGTCCCGCTGTCGCGCCTGGCGTTCGACGTCGACCCGCGTGCTATCCGCCCGCCGCCGGCGCTCGTCGGTTTCGGTTTGCAAGGCGCGGTATTCTTCAAGCCATTGCCGTTGCTGTTGCGACAGCGCGTCT
This sequence comes from Martelella alba, assembly GCF_005217455.1. Lineage (GTDB taxonomy): Bacteria > Pseudomonadota > Gammaproteobacteria > Enterobacterales > Enterobacteriaceae > Acerihabitans. The sequence continues at coordinate 112,616 of NZ_SZPQ01000014.1, read as the reverse complement.
TTTTGCCGGGCCAGCTCGTCCGCCGTCTGGCATTCCCGCCGCCGTCTGTCGAAGCGTTCACGCCATAACGGCAACTGCGCGCCCCAATGCCGGTGGTTGTCATGACCGGCCAGAAACCGCTCGACGTCGGACAATTGTCGTTCAGTCCGGGACAGGTCGGCTTGCATGCCTTCCAACGCCAGGCGTTTTTGCTGCTGCTGCGCCGCCAGGGTTTCCGTGGCGCGTCGTTGTGATTCGGCTTGTCGCGCCAAACCGGCTATCGTCTGATCCAGCGGGGTGATCCGCTCGTCTATTAATTGCTGTTGCCGCTGATGGTACGCCATTTGCGCCTGGCAGGCTTGGCGGGCGCTGTCCAGCGCATCTTCCAGCGGCCGAATCCGCTGTTGTTCCTGTTGGCGCAGAGCGATTTGCTGGTCCAGCGACTGCGCCGACTGGCGTTGACGGAGCGCGTGTTCGGCAGACGCGTTCAGCAGGGGCCGCAAAGCCTCCGCCGGCTCGCCGCGCGCCAGCCGGGACAGTTCCGGTTCGGCCAGAGTCAGGGCTCCCTCGGCGTCTTCTTTTTTTCCCCGAGCGCCGGTAAGCGCCTCATCCAGCCGGCATCGCTGATTAAGCCAGTCCAGATGCCGTTGTCCCGTGCGCTGTTCCTGTTGTAACTGTAATTCCGCCGCTTGGCTTTGCCGCAAATCATCGGCGAGCGCCGCCAACTGCGATTCACTCAGGAGTTGGATGGCGGCGGCGCGCAGTTGTAGCGTGTCCAGTTGTGCCTTGGCGGCTTTGTGCCTCTCAAAGACCTCGGCGGAGATCCGGCCGTAAATATCGGTTCCGGTCAATTCTTCCAGCAGCTCGGCGCGTTGTTTGGCATCGGCATTGAGAAAAGCGGCGAACTCCCCCTGGGCCAGCAGCATGGATTTCGTGAACCGGCCAAAATCCAGTCCGGTGATTTCCGCCACCTTCCGCCGCTTATCGTTGATTTTATCCGCCAGGATCCGGCCGTCGTCAATGCGGGCCAATTCAGCCCTGACCGGTTGCAGATTGCCCTGGGGATGGTTTTTGGCCCGCCGCTGACTCCAGAAGGCCCGATAACCGACGCCTTTGACCTCGAATTCGACCTCGGCCAACGCATCGGCGGTATGCCGGGTCATCAGCTCCTGACCGGGGTTATCGCCGAGGCGGGGCGTTTGATGGTAAAGCGCCAGGCAAATGGCGTCGAGCAAAGTGGATTTGCCGGCGCCGGTCGGGCCGGTAATGGCGAATAACGATGTGCGATCAAAAGGCGCGGCGGTGAAATCGATTTTCCACTCCCCTTGCAGGGCATTAAGGTTTTTCAGCCGCAAGGTCAGAATTTTCACGATGCTTGCTCCTCTGGCGGTGACGCGAGCCGCAGATCGGCCACCACTTGGGCGTAAAGCTGGCGAATGCGCTCCAGATCCGCCGCTTCTTTGCCCGCGACCTGCGAGAGGCGCCGTTCAAATACCTCCTCGACGCTCAGTTCGGCCAGGGTTTCGCGCGGCGATTGCGCCAACGACCGGAGCCGTTGTTCCCGGTTGCGGCGCAGCAGCACGATTTCCACCGGCAGATCGGCGGCCGTTTGCCGTATCCGTTGTTGAATATCGTTTAGCCAGTCGTCGGTGGTCACTTCGATATCCAGCCAGATGGGCTGCCCGCCCTGGCTGCTCTCCAAGGCGCGCAATTGGGTTTCGATTTGTTCCGCCGTTCCGCTCAGCAGGCGCATGGGTTGGACTTCCGGTATGGGCAGCGGGGTGATTTCCGCTTTCCGGCCGTCGGCGAACGTCACCAGATTGACCTGTTTGGTTTGCCCCGCCTCATCGAAGCTCAGGGCGATGGGCGAACCGCAGTAATGTATGGGAGGATCGACATTGACGACCTGGGGCCGATGAATATGACCCAGCGCGAGATAATCCACCGGCGGGAATCGCTGGGCGGGAAACGCCTCAAGACTGCCAATATAGATATCCCGCACCGACTCGCTGGTACTGGCGCCCACCACGGTCAGGTGTCCGGTGGCGACGATGGGCACCGGCGACGGCAGGGTGGAGCGCAACGCCAGCGCCTGCTCATGGCATTGCCGGTAATGGTCTGCGATGGCTTGCGCCAGCGCGCGCTGTTTATCATCGGCCGATTCCCCAGGCCGGCTGGCCAGCAGATCCCGTGCGCGTAAAAAGGGGACGGCGCACAAAATCGCGCCGGGTTTTCCGTTACGCTTATTAAGCGGAAAAACCTGTTGTCCATCGGCCCGCGCGATAACGCGGGTATGGAGGCACGCCAATAAGTCACGCGACTCGTTGAGGGTGGCCGCCGCGTCATGGTTGCCGCCGAGCACGATAAGCTGACAACCGGTAGGCTGTAGATCCGTCACAAAACGGTTGAACAATTCGCGCGCGTAACTGGGCGGCGTACCGGTATCGAAAATATCGCCGACCACCAGTACGGCATCGACGTGATACCGTTCGACCTGTTCAATGAGCCAACGGAGGAAAGTCTGATGTTCCCTGGCGCGGTTTTTGGTATAAAACGACTGGCCCAGATGCCAGTCGGAGGTATGGATGATTCGCATGCAGCCCCGGCGAGATTCCTCTTGTCAGGGCAAAAGTATACTCCTAACCGCCGGTCGCCGCCGCCGTAAAAGTTTATACTCGTCATACTTCCCGCCGCCTTTTGCAGGCTGCGACCGACACCCCAGCGGCCTTGCCGGCTATGCGCCTGGGGGTGAGCGGCGGCTTGTTTCTCGCCGTGGATCCGCCGTTGGCGGTTCACATTTGTTCCCGACGGATCTGCCGCTCACATGCCGCCGGGATGCGACTTGACGTATTAAGAGCCTATTTCCGACAATCGTGCAGAAAAAGCCCGCTATTTTCTATGCTTATAATGGCTATGCTTAATTAATAAATCTGTCATAAAAGTGACGCATAATGCCCGGGCACGATAACCGCAGAGTATAATGGCAGGGAATTTATGGCAAAACGCATATTAGTCGTGGAAGATGAAGCGCCCATCCGTGAAATGGTCTGCTTTGTTCTCGAACAGAATGGTTTCCAGCCTATCGAGGCGGAGGATTACGGCGGCGCGGTCAATCGTCTGGTGGAACCGTATCCGGATCTGGTTTTGCTTGACTGGATGCTGCCCGGCGGTTCGGGGATTCAGTTCATCAAATTGATGAAGCGCGAGGCACTGACCCGGGACATTCCCGTCATGATGCTGACCGCGCGCGGCGAAGAGGAAGATCGGGTGCGTGGTCTGGAAGTGGGGGCGGACGACTATATTACCAAGCCCTTCTCGCCTAAAGAGCTTCTGGCGCGGATTAAAGCGGTTATGCGGCGGATTTCGCCCATGGCGGTGGAAGATAAAATCGAAGTGCAGGGGCTAAGCCTGGATCCCTCATCGCACCGGGTCACGTCTAATGAGTTGGCATTGGATATGGGGCCGACCGAATTCAAGCTGTTACATTTTTTCATGACGCACCCAGAAAGGGTATATAGTCGCGAGCAGTTGCTTAACCATGTATGGGGCACTAATGTGTATGTTGAAGATCGCACGGTGGACGTGCATATCCGCCGCTTGCGCAAAGCGCTTGAAACCGGCGGACACGATCGCATGGTTCAGACGGTACGAGGCACGGGGTATCGTTTTTCGGCCCGATACTGAATGGGCGACAAAGGAGAACGGCTTGTGCTAGAACGTTTATCCTGGAAGAAACTGCTGCTCGAACTGGCGCTATTCTGCCTTCCCGCCTTGGCGCTATCGCTTATTATCGGCCATTTACCCTGGCTGCTGGCATTGTCGTTGCTGGCGGCGTTATTGCGTAATTACTATTATCAGTTGCGGTTGTCGTGGTGGCTTTGGGTCGATCTTAGCCGCACGCCCCCCGTGGGGCGCGGCAGTTGGGAACCGTTGTTCTACGGACTACACCAGATGCAGTTGCGCCATCGCCGTCGCCGGCGCGACCTGGTCACCTTGTTCAAACGGTTTCGCAGCGGCGCGGAGACCTTGCCCGACGCGTTGGTCATGTTGACCGGCGACGGCCATATTTTCTGGTGTAACGGGCTTGCGCAGCAATTGCTGGGTTTCCGCTGGCCGGAAGACAACGGCCAGCATATCCTCAATTTGATCCGTTATCCTGAATTCAACGATTATATGCAGCGCCAAGGGTTTCAACGTCCGCTGACACTGAATATGAGCAATCAGCGTTATGTGGAATTCCGGGTGATGCCCTATACGGACGATCAGCTCTTGATGGTGGCGCGCGATGTGACCCAAATGCGTCAACTGGAAGGGGCCCGGCGGAATTTTTTCGCCAATGCCAGCCATGAGCTGCGCACACCCCTGACCGTGCTACAGGGTTATCTGGAAATGATGGACGACGAGAATATGGACGCCGCGTTCCGCGCCAAGGCCATCCATACCATGCAGGACCAGACGCGGCGCATGGAGCGCCTGGTCAAGCAATTACTGATGCTCTCGCGCATTGAGGCGGCGCCGCAAGGGGATACCTGCGAGAACGTGGATATCCCCGCCATATTGAAACGTTTGCAGCAAAGCGCGGCCGGGTTAAGCCAGGAGCGTCATGAAATGGTCTTTCGGATCAATGAAAAGCTCCGGGTACGCGGCAACGAAGAACAACTGCGCAGCGCCATGTCGAATCTGATTTATAACGCGATAATTCACACGCCCCCCGGCACCCGCATCGAAGTCTGCTGGCAGCGCACGGTCGGCGGCGCTGAATTCCAGGTAAGCGATAATGGTCCCGGCATCGCGCCGGAACACATTCCCCGCCTGACCGAACGATTCTATCGCGTGGACAAAGCCCGTTCCCGGCAGACCGGCGGCAGCGGGCTGGGGCTGGCCATCGTCAAGCACGCGCTAAACAATCATGACGCCCGGCTGGACATTATCAGCGCACCGGGGGAGGGCACCCGGTTTTCCTTCACCTTGCCGAACCGGTTGATAGTTTCCGCCCCGGTGGCGGAAGACGGGGCTTTGTCTTCGCCATCCATTGAGTCCTGATGGACCCGCCCCCGGGTGAACAACGCCTTCCATAAGACTATTTTATGGAATTCCTGCGACGCATTAAGCTATGATATGGCCGGATTTGTGGTATTTTTGACATTATCCACTGTGTTTTTGGATTTTTTTCGGATAAATGCCCAGTATTGACCCCGCGCTCTTGTATTACATCGTCCGACCGGTTTAAAGTGCGCCGTCCTGGCCGGCGCCCCCTCGCGTATGCATCTATGCTCAATCGTCTGGACCGTCGCCTGCGGCCAGGCGGCGTATAACGTGCGGATCGCCGGCGCGGCGATTGGCGGCCGCGTGATGATATCCATCACTTTTTCTTATTTATAAAGGCATTATAGGGTTTCATGAGTCAGCGTTTAACGACCAGAGATATTCTGGCATTGGGATTTATGACTTTCGCGCTGTTTGTCGGCGCCGGCAATATCATTTTCCCGCCAATGGTGGGTCTACAATCCGGTCCTCATGTGTGGTGGGCCGCGGCGGGTTTTCTGGTGACGGCGGTGGGGCTGCCGGTGCTGACCGTGGTGGCGTTGGCCAGGGTCGGCGGCGGCATCGACACGCTGAGTTCGCCCATCGGCCGTAAGGCGGGGCTGCTGCTGGCGGTCGTCTGCTATTTGGTGGTGGGGCCGTTATTCGCCATTCCGCGTACCGCGACGGTCTCTTTCGAAGTGGGTATGGCACCCTTTACCGAGCCGGGCGCCAAGCCGCTGTTTTATTACAGCCTGGTCTATTTCATTTTGGTTGTCGGCATTTCCCTGTATCCGGGCCGTCTGCTGGATACCGTCGGACATATCCTGGCGCCCCTGAAAATGGCGGCCCTGGCGGTCCTGGGCATCGCGGCCCTGTTTTGGCCGGCGGGCGCGCCCATTCCCGCCAACGAAGCTTATACCCTGATGCCGTTTTCCACCGGGTTTATGAACGGCTATCTGACCATGGACACCCTGGGGGCCATGGTGTTCGGGATCGTCATCGTCAACGCCGCCCGTTCCCGCGGCGTGGATAGCCCCTCCCTGCTGACCCGCTATACCATCTATGCCGGCCTCATCGCCGGTATCGGCCTGACGGCGATTTATATCACCCTGTTCAAACTGGGCTCCGGCAGCGGAGTGCTGGCGCCTTCGGCGCAAAATGGCGCCGAACTTTTGCATGCCTATGTGCAATTCCGGTTTGGTAACGGCGGCAGCGTTTTTCTGGCGGTGTTGATTTCCATCGCCTGCATGGTGACCGCGGTCGGGCTGACCTGCGCCTGCGCCGAATTTTTCAGCGCGCGGCTACGCTGTTCCTACGCAAAACTGGTTATTGCGCTGGGACTGTTTTCCATGCTGGTGTCCAATCTCGGCCTGAGCCATCTGATCCAGTTCTCCATGCCGGTGCTAACGGCGATTTATCCTCCCTGCATCGTGCTGATCCTCCTAAGCTTCACGTTACACTGGTGGCACCGTAGCGCCCGGATTGTCGCGCCGACGATGCTGGTCAGTCTGATATTCGGCTGCATCGGCGCGTTGCGCGCATCGGCGTTCGCCGGCGCCTTGCCTGGCTGGATGGGCGATTTGCCCTGGTCGACGCAGGGTCTGGCCTGGCTGCCGCCGACATTGCTGATGGGGGTTATCGCCGCGGTTTACGATCGCTACGGCACCCGGCATGAGGCCGCGGCGCATTAAGCGACTTGCGGCATTTTCCGTTGTTTTTAGCCATGACGCCGCCGCCGTGGCTTTTTGTTCAACACAGGGCAATAGGGTTATGCAACAGACACCCACCACATTGAAACGCGGGCTCAGTACCCGCCATATCCGGTTCATGGCCCTGGGATCGGCCATCGGCACCGGCTTGTTTTACGGCTCCGCCGACGCGATACAAATGGCCGGCCCCAGCGTACTGCTGGCTTACCTGATAGGCGGCGTGGTGGCTTATATCATCATGCGCGCCCTGGGGGAGATGTCGGTACATAATCCCAGCGCCGGTTCCTTCTCCCGCTATGCGCAGGATAATCTGGGCCCGCTGGCCGGTTATATCACCGGCTGGACCTATTGTTTCGAAATTCTGATCGTCGCCATCGCCGATGTGACCGCCTTTGGCATTTATATGGGGGTATGGTTTCCGGCAGTGCCGCATTGGATCTGGGTGCTCGCCGTGGTATTGGTCATCGGCGCCGTCAATTTATTGCACGTCAAGGCCTTTGGCGAACTGGAGTTTTGGTTTTCCTTTTTCAAGGTCGCCACCATCGTGGCAATGATATTGGCCGGACTGGGGATTATCTTCTGGGGCATCGGCAACGGCGGCCGGCCGACCGGCATACATAACCTCTGGAGCCACGGCGGTTTTTTCAGCCACGGGGCGATGGGCATGATTTTGTCGCTGCAACTGGTCATGTTCGCTTATGGCGGTATTGAAATCATCGGCATCACCGCCGGCGAGGCCAGCGAGCCGGAGAAATCCATACCCCGGGCCATCAATTCCGTCCCCTGGCGCATACTGGTTTTTTACGTGGGGACGCTGGCGGTGATTATGTCGCTTTTTCCCTGGAACCAGGTCGGCACCGCCGGCAGTCCCTTTGTGCTGACTTTCCAAAAACTCGGCATCCCCACCGCCGCCGGCATTTTGAATTTTGTGGTGATTACCGCCTCGCTCTCGGCCATCAACAGCGACGTGTTCGGCGTGGGCAGGATGCTGCACGGCATGGCCGGACAGGGACACGCGCCGGCGGTTTTCGCCCGGGTATCGCGCCAGGGTATTCCCTGGGTCACCGTACTGGTTATGGTGGCGGCGCTGCTGGTGGCCGTTTACCTCAACTACCTGATGCCGGAAAAACTGTTCCTGGTTATCGCTTCGTTGGCCACCTTCGCCACTGTCTGGGTGTGGATCATGATTTTGTGCTCGCAGGTGGCGTTTCGCCGCTCGCTGAGCGCAAAACAGGTGCGCGCCCTGGCCTTCCCCCTTCCGGGCGGCTCGGCGACCTCGCTGGCGGGCATCGTGTTCCTGGTTTTTATTATCGGCCTGATCGGTTATTTCCCCGACACCCGGGTGTCCTTGTACGCCGGCGCGATTTGGGTGCTGTTGCTGTTGGCGGGATATACCTTGACGCAGCGACGCGCCGCCGCCGCGCAAAGCCGCTGACCAAGCGCCCTCGCCGGCCTGTCGGGGCCTATCCCAGTGGACGCATTGGCAAGTTGACTGGCCCTGAAGGGGTAGGGGTTTAACATGGCCCTGCCTGCCAGGGTCTGAATCAGACGGCGCATCGGATAAAAAAAACCCGACGGCAACGCCGGCGGGTCTTATTGCGACAAGGGCGAAAACCCCGGTCCTACTTACAGGTTATTGAAGTGCTCAGACAGGTATTTGGCGACGCCGGCCGGGGACGCGCCCATGCCTTCACGACCTTTTTCCCATTGCGCCGGGCAGACTTCGCCATGTTCTTCATGGAACTGCAACGCGTCGACCATGCGGATCATTTCGTCGATATTGCGGCCCAGCGGCAAATCGTTAACCACCTGGTGGCGGACAATGCCTTCTTTGTCAATCAGGAAAGAGCCGCGCAACGCAACGCCGGCATCCGGATGTTCGATACCATAGGCCCGGATGATTTCATGTTTGACGTCGGCCACCAACGGGTAACGAACTTCGCCGATACCGCCTTTTTCCACCGGCGTTTGACGCCAGGCGTTATGGACAAACTCGGAGTCGAAGGAAACGCCGACGATTTCCACGCCGCGCTGCTGGAATTCCTCAAACCGTTTATCGAAAGCGATAAGCTCGGACGGACAAACGAACGTGAAGTCCATCGGCCAGAAAAACACCACCGCCGGTTTGCCCTTGATAAAGCTTTTGAGGTTAAAGTCATTGACGATTTCACCACTTCCCAGAACCGCTGCAGCGGTAAAGTCGGGTGCTTGACGAGTTACCAGGACCATGTGTACTCCTGTAAAATGCGGTTAGGTTTAGAAGAATGGGTTTAATCAAAACGTGACAAGTATAGTTTCACCCCGCCGCGCATTAAAGCCCATGGCGCCAATCGATGAGATAGTTCACACCTATTGATATGATTACTATTTCTTTTTTATATTACAAATTAACCCTTTTTACAAAAATAACAAGAAAGCGTCTTACTGGCCTTTTCGAAACATCGCCGGGGCCAATCAGAGAAAGACCTCCGGCAATTGGCCGGTGGCGGCGGTGTGGCGCGCCAGCCGCAGCATATCCGGGTAGAGTTCCCAAAAGCGGCTTTCCAGCGCCGGGTAATGCCGCGCGATTTCCGGATAAATGTGCCCCAGGGCGGAAAGTCTTGGGCGTCGCTCAGCCATCCGGCATAAAACCTGTTCCAGGAATAGCGGCTCGGCATAGCGCTCCAGCCAGCGCTCACGCCATAGCGCACGGTTCAAATGGCGAAACGGCTCCGGCGAGGCGGGCAGGGCCGGCGTAATGGCCGCTTCGGCCATCCGGGCGAAGCGGGATAAAGACATGTCCGGCTCCAGTCGCGTCCAGTGGCGGGCCAAAAAATGGTCCCAGACCACGTCCAGGGCGATGGGCGATACCCGGCGAACGTCGGCGCCGAATAATGCCTTGGCGTTTCTCACCGCTGGATGCGTATCAGTCAGACCGTCGATGCGTCGATGCAAACGGATGCCGGCCGCCACCGCGGGCGGATAGCGGCCGTCGGGATTGCCGCGGACATAATCGGCCATCAGGTTGCCCAGCAGGGAACTGCCGGCCGTGGCGGCGAGATGCAGGTGCGCAAGAAAGTTCATGATACGAGTATACATCAGACAAAACTTCGCCGTAGCCGCTTATTTCTTGCAGGTCGTGCCGCATAGCCCTAGACTAGGCCGCCTGTTTTTTACGTAAGTGAATTGCCATGCGTGTCGCCGATTTTTCCTTTGATTTGCCCGAACAACTGATTGCCCGCTATCCCCGAACACAGCGTAGCGCCTGCCGCCTGCTCGGGTTGGACGGGCCTACCGGGGCATTATCCCACGGCGTATTCACCGACCTGCTTGATCAGTTGGCGGCCGGCGATCTGCTGGTGTTTAACAATACCCGGGTGATCCCGGCCCGGCTATATGGCCGCAAAGCCAGCGGCGGTAAAATCGAAGTACTGGTGGATCGCATTCTTGATGATCACCGGGTATTGGCGCTCGTTCGCGCCTCGAAAGCGCCGAAGCCCGGCGCCGTACTGCTGTTGGGCGACGACGAGAGCTTGTCGGCCACGATGCTCGCCCGTCACGACCAATTATTCGAGCTCGGTTTCGATGACCCGCGCGATGTGTTGACCCTGTTGAACGCCGCCGGCCATATGCCCCTGCCTCCCTATATCGATCGTCCGGACGACGCCGCGGACCGGGAATTGTACCAGACGGTTTATGGCGAACGTCCGGGGGCGGTCGCCGCGCCCACTGCCGGATTGCATTTCGACCAGCCCCTGCTGGACGCGCTGCGCGATAAAGGTATTGAGATGGCCTTTGTCACTTTGCACGTGGGGGCCGGTACATTTAAGCCGGTACGGGTGGATAATGTCGAAGAGCACGTGATGCATTCCGAATATGCCGAAGTGCCCCAATCGGTGGTGGACGCGGTATTGGCCTGTAAACAGCGGGGCAACCGGGTGGTGGCGGTGGGAACGACATCGGTGCGTTCTCTGGAAAGCGCTGCCCGCGCCGCGGGGGATCAGGGTATTTCGCCGTTTTTCGGCGACACCGATATTTTTATTTTCCCCGGTTACCGCTTTCGGATTGTCGATGCGTTAATCACCAATTTCCACCTGCCGGAGTCAACCTTGATTATGCTGGTATCGGCCTTTGCCGGTTACGGCCACACCATGGCGGCCTACCGCGAAGCGGTGGCGCGGGAATACCGGTTTTTCAGTTACGGCGACGCCATGTACATTACCCGCAACGATCGGGCCGGCGAAGACCAGGTCGGCCGGCCCTAAAGCCACACCCTGCCGGCTGGCGCGCCGCCAGCCGGTTTCATTGCCGCTGCGCGCGCAGTCGGCGTTATCAGCATCGGACTGTTTCTCTGATGTCGGAGGATATGTGAAGTACCAATTAATCAAAACAGACGGTCCGGCGCGGCGCGGCCGCCTGCTGTTCGAACGCGGTGTCGTGGAGACGCCGGCCTTCATGCCGGTGGGTACCTATGGCACGGTAAAGGGCATGACGCCGGAGGAAGTGGCCGCCACCGGCGCGCAGATCATCCTGGGCAATACGTTCCATTTGTGGTTGCGTCCCGGTCAGGAAGTCATGCGTCAGCATGGCGACCTGCACGATTTCATGCAGTGGCACGGCCCCATTCTTACCGATTCAGGCGGTTTTCAGGTGTTCAGCCTCGGCGATATCCGCAAAATAACCGAGGATGGCGTGCATTTCCGCAACCCCATCAACGGCGACGCCATCTTCCTCAGCCCGGAAAAATCCATGGAAATCCAGTATGATTTGGGTTCCGATATCGTCATGATTTTTGACGAATGCACGCCGTATCCGGCTGAATACGATTTCGCCCGCCGCTCGATGGAAATGTCGTTGCGCTGGGCCGAGCGCAGCCGCCGCCGTTTTGACGAATTGCATAACCCCAATGCCCTGTTTGGCATCATCCAGGGGAGCGTTTACGAAGATTTACGCGATGTTTCGGTAAAAAGACTGGTAGAGATTGGCTTTGATGGTTACGCTGTGGGCGGCTTGGCCGTGGGCGAGCCGAAAGCGGATATGCACCGGATTCTCGAACATGTTTTGCCGCAGATCCCCGCGGATAAACCCCGCTACCTCATGGGCGTGGGCAAACCGGAGGATCTCGTCGAAGGCGTGCGCCGCGGTATCGATATGTTCGACTGCGTCATGCCGACGCGCAATGCGCGCAACGGCCATTTGTTCGTGACCGGCGGCGTGGTGAAAATCCGCAACGCCGCCAACAGAAATGATTTGTCGCCGCTCGACGAGCACTGTGATTGCTACACCTGTCGCAATTATAGCCGTGCATACTTGCATCATCTCGACCGTTGCAACGAAATACTCGGTGCCCGCCTGAACACCATCCATAATCTGCGGTATTATCAGCGTCTGATGGCGGGTTTACGCCAGGCTATCGATGAAGGTAAATTAGAGCGGTTTGTTGAAGAGTTTTATGGACGGGCCGGCAAAGCCGTTCCGCCTTTAGTCGTTGAGTTCAATTACAATGAGGGAATTTAAATGAGCTTTTTCATTTCCGACGCCGCAGCCGCAACAGGCGGACCGTCCCAGGGAAGTCCCATCTCCCTGGTAATCATGCTGGTGGTGTTCGGCCTGATTTTTTATTTCATGATCCTCCGGCCCCAGCAAAAACGCACCAAAGATCACAAAAAGCTGATGGACTCCATCGGCAAGGGCGATGAAGTACTGACCACCGGCGGCTTGGTCGGGCGCGTAACCAAAATTGCGGATACCGGCTATATTGCGATTGCGTTGAACGATACCAACGAAGTGGTTATAAAGCGTGATTTCGTGGCCGCTGTCTTGCCGAAAGGTACGATGAAAGCGCTGTAATAACTGATTTTCCCCAAGGGAACTGCCGTGTTGAACCGTTATCCTTTATGGAAGTACATCATGATTATCCTGGCATTGCTCGTCGGGCTTCTCTATGCGCTTCCAAACCTTTATGGTGAGGATCCGGCCGTGCAAATCACCGGCGCGCGGGGTGCCGCCGCCAGTGAAGCGACGCTGGTCCAGATCCAAAACATCCTAAAAGAACAACATATCACCAGTAAATCCATTACCCTGGAAAACGGCGCCATCCTGGCCCGTTTTCCCAATCCGGACGTGCAGTTGCACGCACGGGAAGTGTTGCTCAACGCCCTTGGCGAGAATTACGTCGTGGCGCTCAACCTGGCGCCGGCCACGCCGTTCTGGCTTTCCGCCGTGGGCGCCGAGCCGATGAAGCTGGGTTTAGATCTGCGCGGCGGCGTCCACTTCCTGATGGAAGTGGATATGGACACCGCCCTGGGCAAATTGCAGGAACAGACCATGGACTCGCTGCGCGGCGATTTGCGGGATAAGGGCATTCCGTATGCCACAGTGCGCAAGTCCGACAATTACGGCGCGGAAGTGACTTTCCGCGACGGCGCCACCCGCGATCAGGCGATAAGCTACCTGAGTCCCCGCCATCGTGATCTGGTCATCAGCAGCGTGGGCGATAATGCCCTGCGCGCCGTCATGACGGATGCCCGCCTGCGGGAAGCGCGGGAATACGCAGTACAGCAGAATATCACCATCCTGCGCAACCGGGTGAACCAACTGGGCGTCGCCGAGCCGCTGGTGCAGCGCCAGGGCGCCGATCGTATCGTGGTCGAGCTGCCGGGTATCCAGGACACGGCCCGCGCCAAGGAAATCCTCGGCGCCACCGCCACCCTTGAATTCCGCCTGGTGAACACCACCGTGGATCGGGCCGCCGCCGCGGCCGGACGGGTTCCGGGCGATTCGGAAGTGAAATATACCCGGGACGGTCAGCCAGTGGTGCTTTACAAGCGGGTTATCCTGACCGGCGACCACATCACCGATTCCACCTCCAGCAGCGACGAATACAACCGTCCCCAGGTCAACATTTCCCTGGATAGCACCGGCGGCAACGCCATGTCCAATTTCACCAAGGACAATATCGGCAAACCGATGGCGACCCTGTTTGTGGAATACAAGGACAGCGGCAAGAAAGACGCCAAGGGCCGGGCGATACTGGTCAAGCAGGAAGAAGTTATCAATGTCGCGACAATCCAGTCTCGACTGGGCAACAGCTTCCGCATTACCGGCATCGACAACCCCAACGAGGCCCGGCAACTTTCCCTGCTGCTGCGCGCCGGGGCCTTGATCGCGCCGATTCAGATCGTCGAGGAGCGGACCATCGGCCCGACGCTGGGCATGCAGAATATCACCCAGGGGCTGGAAGCCTGCTTGTGGGGCCTGGTGGCGTCCATCGTTTTCATGGTGGTGTGGTATCGCAAGTTCGGCATGATCGCCACAACGGCGCTTATCGCCAACCTGGTGCTGATCGTGGGCATCATGTCCTTGCTGCCGGGGGCAACGCTGACCATGCCGGGCATCGCCGGGATCGTCCTGACCCTGGCGGTGGCGGTGGACGCCAACGTGCTTATCAACGAACGCATCAAGGAAGAACTTCGCAATGGACGTACCGTGCAGCAGGCCATCCATGAGGGATACAAAGGCGCGTTTTCCAGTATCGTTGATGCCAACATCACCACGCTTATTACCGCGATAATCCTGTATTCGGTGGGTACCGGCTCCATCAAGGGCTTCGCCATCACCACCGCCATCGGGGTGGCCACCTCGATGTTCACGGCTATCGTCGGCACGCGCGCCATCGTGAACCTGCTTTACGGCGGCAAGCGGATCAGCAAACTGTCTATCTAGGAGTATGTTGTGGCACAACAACATAAGGTTGAGGATTTAAATTACGGCCGTAAAGTGTATGACTTTATGCGCTGGGATTATGTCGCGTTCAGTATATCCATAACGTTGCTTATTATTTCGGCAGTGCTGATGGTGACCCGCGGCTTCAACTGGGGCCTGGATTTTACCGGCGGTACGGTCATCGAGTTGAACCTCAGCAAAACCGCCGATCTGGACGCCATGCGCAATGCTCTGGAACATGCCGGCTTCAAGGAGCCGGTGATCCAGAATTTCGGCAGTAGCCGGGATGTCATGGTCCGCATGCCGCCGGTTCAAAACGGCGCCGGCCAGGAATTGGGCAACCAGGTGCTATCGGTCATCAAACAGTCCTTCGATCAGAACGCGTCCGTCAAACGCATAGAGTTCGTCGGGCCGTCCGTGGGCAGCGATCTGGCCCAGGCCGGCGGCATGGCGCTGCTGGTGGCGCTTATCTGTATTCTGGTTTATGTCGGCTTTCGGTTCGAGTGGCGTCTGGCCCTGGGGGCGGTACTGGCCCTGGCCCATGACGTGCTGATCACCATGGGGGTTTTGTCGCTCTTTCATATTGAAATCGACCTGACCATCATCGCCTCGTTGATGTCGGTCATTGGGTATTCGCTTAACGACAGTATCGTGGTGTCCGACCGTATCCGGGAAAATTTCCGTAAAATCCGGCGCGGCAGCTCCTATGAAATCATTAATGTGTCGCTGACCCAAACCCTCAGCCGGACGTTAATGACCTCCGCCACCACCTTGGTGGTGGTGCTGATGCTGTTTATTTTCGGCGGCCCCATTCTGCACGGCTTCTCGCTGACGATGCTCATCGGCGTGACCATCGGTACGGCGTCTTCCATCTATGTCGCCTCCGCGCTGGCCTTGAAGCTTGGCATGAAGCGTGAACATATGCTGCAGCAAAAGGTCGAAAAAGAGGGCGCCGATCAGCCTTCGTTGTTGCCTTGATGACACGGTGATTGCGCTCCCCGTCCGTATGCGTGGGGGGTGTCGCGCCGTGGCGGCCAGTGGCCGTGCCTTTCGTAAACCCCGCCCGTGCGCGCGGGGTTTTTTATTTCATGCCCGCTCCAACACCAGAATGGGTCTAACTGCGCCGCCCATTGTCGTGGGGCGAACTGTCGCACCAAGCGCCGCGCCCCAATCCGTTATTCCCGGGACAAGGGCGGGGTGGCGTCCGCCGCCGCCGGCGAAGTCGGGGTAATCGGCAGAATGTCATGCACGCGGATAAAACCAATCTGTTCCGGAGCCAGCCCGCTCAGGCGCAGCTCAAGGGTGGCTTCCGGTTTGGGCAGCAGGGCGGTGGGCACGACGATGGGCTGGCTGAGCGCATCGGCGGTCAGCGGCCTGCCGGTCGCGGGGTCCACCTGGCCCCAATCCACCATGGCGTGGAAGGCGCGCAGGGGCGTGTTGTCAGCGGTGCGGATGCGCAGCAGCGCCCTGGAGCCATTGGCTTCCGGATCCACCCGGTCGAGGGATACCATCAGTCGCCCGATCCGGCTATCCACCTGGGCCGCCGTCTGGGCAGCCGGATAGATATACACGCCGCTGGTGGATTTTTCGTTGAGGCTGTTTTGCTGCATCAGCGCCGAGACCTGGGTATTGAGGGAATCCACCTGCCTATTGAGCTGGCCCATTTCAGCCTTGAGCGCGGGCGCTCCAGGGCCGCGTTGTTGCGCACACCCGGCCAGCAACCCCCCGGCGGCAATGCATAACGCTAAACGATAACCGATTGGCATAACGGCTCTTTCCTTATTTTACCGACAAATTACAGCTTAGCCCGTAACCTGGCAAAAGTCATGATGTGAAAGGCGCGTTGCCTCGCAGATCCCGGCGCTTGCGGGGCAATACGCTTTGTTGTCTCGCCCGTTCGCGCTAAAATGACATACCCTTATGGCTGTCCAGGAAGCATTATGCATTGCCCTTTTTGTTCTGCAGTCGATACCAAGGTTATTGATTCCCGTCTGGTGGGCGACGGTTCCCAGGTCCGGCGGCGTCGGCAATGCCTGGTTTGCAACGAACGGTTTACCACTTTCGAAGTGGCGGAACTGGTATTGCCGCGGGTCATCAAAAGCAATAATGTCCGTGAACCCTTCAATGAAGACAAACTGCGCGGCGGCTTCCTGAAGGCGCTGGAAAAAAGGCCCGTCAAATCCGATGATGTTGAAATGGCCATCAATCATATCAAATCACAACTGCGGGCGACCGGCGAACGCGAGGTGCCCAGTAAAATGATCGGAAATCTGGTGATGGATGCGTTGAAAAAGCTGGATAAAGTGGCTTACATCCGTTTCGCCTCCGTTTATCGCAGTTTCGAAGATGTGCGCGAGTTCGGCGAGGAAATCGCCCGTCTTCAGGATTGAGGCAAGGTTATGCAACAAGATGAATTTTATTTGGCCCGGGCCTTCTCACTGGCCCGCCGCGGTCGATTCACCACCACGCCGAATCCGAATGTCGGCTGCGTCATTGTTCGCGATGGCCGCGTTGTCGGTGAAGGCTTTCATTGGCGCGCCGGCGAACCCCATGCCGAAGTCAATGCCCTGCGCATGGCCGGCGATGCGGCGCGGGGCGCCACCGTATATGTCACTTTGGAGCCGTGCAGCCATCAGGGCCGCACGCCGCCCTGCGCCGATGCCCTGATCGCCGCGGGCGTGGCCCGGGTGGTGGTGGCGACCCAAGATCCCAATCCGTTGGTGGCCGGCCGCGGGTTGCAGCGGCTGCGCCAGGCCGGCATCGAGGTACGGCACGGATTGATGTTGGATGAGGCCGAAGCGGTCAATCCCGGTTTTCTCAAACGCATGCGCACCGGTTTCCCTTACCTGCAGCTCAAACTGGCCGCGTCGCTGGACGGCCGTACCGCCATGGCATCCGGGGAAAGCCAGTGGATCACGTCCGAACATGCCAGGCGGGACGTACAGACCTTACGCGCTCAAAGCTCGGCTATCCTGACCACCAGCGCGACGGTCCTGGCCGACGACCCCTTACTGACGGTCCGCTGGCCGTCGTTGCCGGCTGCGGTTCGCGAGCAATATCCCGAAGAGGCGTTGCGCCAGCCGGTGAGGGTCGTCATCGACAGCCACAACCGCGTCACGCCGTCGCATCGCCTGTTCTCACAGGCGGGGCCCGTCTGGCTCGCCCGTTTGCAGGCCGACGAGCAGGCCTGGTCGTCATCGGTGGAGCAATTAACGCTGCCCGCCGGCGACCAGGACAATGCGCGCGTCGATTTGGTGGTGCTGATGATGCAACTGGCCCGGCGCCAGATCAATAGCGTTTGGGTCGAAGCCGGGGCATCGCTGGCCGGCGCCTTGCTTGAAGCCGGTCTGGTGGATGAGATCATTCTTTATCTGGCGCCCAGGCTGCTGGGGGAGGGGGCGCGGGGGCTGTGCGCATTGCCCGGTCTGGAAAAACTGTCCCAGGCGCCGGCTTTCTCGCTGACCGATCTTCGCCAGATCGGGCCGGACATCCGGCTACGGCTTAAACCGCGGTATTCGGAGTAATCCGCGCGCGCAGCCAATCAAAAGTTATGTTAGAATCCGCCCCCTTGTAGGGCCGTTATCGCCATTTGCCAATCGAAGGAAAGCCATGAACGTTATCGAAGGTGTTGTTGCCGCCCCGGATGCCCGCATCGCGATCGCTATCGCGCGCTTTAACCATTTCATCAACGACAGCCTGCTGGAAGGCGCCATTGATGCCTTGAAACGCGTGGGCCAGGTTAAAGACGACAATATCACCGTGGTATGGGTACCCGGCGCCTACGAGCTGCCGCTGGCGGTTCGGGCGCTGGCCGACAGCCGCCGGTTCGACGGGATAGTGGCGCTGGGCACGGTTATCCGCGGCGGTACCGCCCATTTCGAATACGTCGCCGGCGAATGCAGCTCCGGCCTGTCCGCGGTGGCGGCCGCCAGCGAGCTGCCGGTGGCCTTCGGGGTGCTGACCACGGAAAGCATTGAGCAGGCCATTGAACGGGCCGGCACCAAGGCCGGCAACAAAGGCGCCGAAGCCGCGATGACCGCCCTGGAAATGATCAATGTACTCAAAGCCATCAAAGCGTAAGTAAGGGGAATTCAGTGAAACCTGCTGCTCGTCGCCGTGCGCGTGAATGTGCCGTCCAGGCGCTTTACTCATGGCAGTTGTCTCATAACGATATTGCCGATATTGAGGTCCAGTTCCTGGCGGAACAGGATGTCACGGATGTGGATATCGCTTATTTTCGCGAGCTGTACACCGGTACGGCGACGCATGCGGCGGAACTGGACCAGTTGATGGCCCCTTACCTTTCCCGCCAGTTGGACGAACTCGGCCATGTCGAGAGGGCGATATTGCGGTTGGCGCTTTTCGAGCTCAGTAAACGACAGGATGTGCCTTACAAAGTGGCCATCAACGAAGCTATCGAACTGGCGAAGACCTTCGGCGCCGAAGACAGCCATAAGTTCATCAATGGCGTGCTGGACAAGGCGGCTCCCCAACTCCGTCCCGGACGTAAATAAGGCGGGTGCGGGCCTCGGGGCCTGACATGCAACGAACAATATCTGGATAGGTTATGGCCAAAGGCGAATTTGATCTGATTACCCGTTATTTTGACCGGGTAAGAAGCGTGCGCCGGGATGTCGTGCTTGGCATAGGGGATGATTGCGCGCTCCTGACGGTGGACGAAAAACGGCTGCTTGCGGTCAGCTCCGACACCCTGGTGTCCGGTACGCATTTTTTGCCTGACATTGCGCCGGGCGATCTCGCCTCCAAATCCCTGGCGGTTAATTTAAGCGATCTGGCCGCCATGGGAGCGGACCCGGCCTGGCTTTCCCTGGCGCTGACCTTGCCGTTCGCCGATGAAAACTGGCTGGCCGCATTCAGCGACAGCCTGTTTGCGCAACTGGACTATTATGGCATGCAATTGGTGGGCGGTGACACGACCCGCGGCCCGCTAAGCCTGACGATGACCATCCACGGGCTGGTTCCGGCCGGTCGCGCCATTACCCGCGCCGGCGCCAAAATCGGCGACTGGATCTATGTTACCGGTACGCTGGGCGATAGCGCGGCCGGTCTGGCGTTGCTTCAGCGGAAAATAACCTCTGATTCCGCCGCGGACGAAGCCTATCTCATCGGGCGGCATCTGCGGCCGCAACCACGGATCCTGCAAGGGCAGGCTTTGCGCGATTTGGCCAGTGCCGCCATCGATCTGTCCGATGGCCTGATTTCCGATCTCCGGCATATTCTCGAACGCAGTCAATGCGGCGCGCGCATCCATCTTGATGATCTGCCGCTCTCCCAAGCGCTTCGTCGTCAGGCCGAGCCCGGACAGATTTTGCGCTGGGCGCTTAGCGGCGGGGAAGACTACGAACTTTGCTTCACCGTTCCGGAGATCAACCGCGGCGCCCTTGACGTGGCGCTGGGGCATGCCGGCGCCGATTTCACCTGTATCGGGCAAATCATGCCGCGCAGCGAAGGGTTGCAGCTATTGCAGAATAATCGTCCCATCGACCTTGACTGGCGGGGTTATGATCATTTCAATGACGGCGGGTCGGCATGACCGGTGAAGCGGCACCGGCAATGAGTCGCATCCGGCTCAGTAACCCCTGGCATTTGCTGTCAACCGGTTTCGGTAGCGGGTTATTTCGCTGGATGCCGGGCACGGTGGGGTCGCTGGCGGCTATTCCTTTCTGGTGCCTGCTGATACTGCTGCCCTGGCAAATGTATTCGCTGGTGGTGCTGCTGGCCATTTGCCTTGGCGTATATGCCTGCCGCCAGACCGCCCGCGACATGGGCGTGCATGATCACGGCTGCATCGTCTGGGATGAATTCGTCGGCATGTGGATTACTCTGATGGCCCTGCCGGCCAATAACTGGCGCTGGGTATTGGCGGGGTTTGCGCTGTTTCGCCTGCTGGATATCTGGAAACCCTGGCCCATCAGGTGGTTTGACCGCAATGTGCAGGGCGGCATCGGCATCATGATTGACGATATTATTGCCGGTATCGTCGGCGCGGCGGCTCTATACTGGCTCGGCCATTACTGGCCGTTGTCCTGACCTCCGCGCGCGCTCGTTTTTCAGGGCGTCGGCCAATCAGGCGAAGCCAACGGGGAAATGCGGTGAGTAGGCTGTTTCCAGCTCGGCTATTTCCTCTGAATCAAGCTTAACCTCAAGCGCCCCCAACAAATCCGCTAATTGATCCGGGCGCGATGCGCCAATGATGGGCGCGGTGACCGCTGGCTTGCTCAATACCCAGGCCAGCGCGATCTGCGCCCGCGAGATACCGCGTGTATCGGCCAGCACGCCGACGCGTTCAGCGATACGAGCGTCAATCTCCTCAGTGGATTCATACATGGCTTTACTGACCTGGTCGGATACCGAGCGGGCGGTGGTCTCGCCCCACGGCCGGGTCAGCTTGCCGCGAGCCAGCGGACTCCAGGGCAATACCGCAATATTCTCCCAGCGGCAGAGAGGGTGCATTTCGCGCTCTTCCTCGCGTTGGATCAAGTTGTATTGATCCTGCATACTGACGAAGCGCGTCCAGCCGTGCATATCCGCCGTATACAATGCGCGGGCGAACTGCCAGGCGTACATGGAGGATGCGCCGATATAGCGGGCCTTGCCGGCTTTGACCACGTCATGCAGGGCTTCCAGGGTCTCTTCCAGGGGCGTGTGGTAATCCCAGCGATGAATCTGAAACAGGTCGACATAATCGGTACCCAGCCGGGTCAGGCTATCGTCGATGGATTGCATTATCTGCCGACGCGACAGGCCTTGCGGCAGGTTGCTCATTTCGTGATAAACCTTGGTCGCCAGAACCACTTCGTCACGGCGGACGAAATCCTTCAACGCCCGGCCGACGATCTCTTCGCTGCCGCCATCGGAATAGCTGTTAGCGGTATCAAAGAAATTGATACCGGCATCAAGGGCCTGTTTGATAAGCGGCCGCGAGCTTTCTTCCGGCAGTGTCCAGGCATGTTTGCCGCGGGTCGGTTCGCCGAAGGTCATACAACCCAGGCATAAACGAGATACACGAAGATCTGTGTTGCCTAACGTGGCAAACTCCATGGCTGCCTCCTAATTGCAATGCTGATTATTTGTTCAAAAAATAATTATAACTTTAAATAATTAAAGTTGCATCGCGGCGGTGATTTATCAGGCGCGCCGTGATACTCCCTCCTGCAAGGCGGGGGGAGGATATCGGGGGTTCAGGCATCAAACGCGGGGGCCGCCGCCGCGAAGGATCTGTGCGTCTTTATCGTGTTTTTTGCTATATCACAAGGAATTTCAACTGACCATGGACGAAAATGCGACCCATTCTTTTATTCACTTTTTTCTCTACGCATCAGGCGACTGATTGACGGGAAATCCATGTCCACATCCAATAAACTCACGGTCAGTATTCTGGCTTGTATGGTGCTCGGCATTGTTGCCGGCGCCCTGGTACATCAATTTGCCGCGCCGGAAAGCGCGCGCGCCTATGCCGCTAACATCACCCTGCTGACCGACATCTTTCTCCGGCTGATTAAGATGGTTATTGCGCCGCTGGTTTTTACTACCCTGACCGTCGGTATCATGAACATGGGCGATACCTCCGTCATCGGCTCTCTGGGCGGTAAAGCGTTTGCCTGGTTTATCGCTTCTTCGGTGATATCGATTCTTATGGGATTGACGGTGGTCAGCATGCTTCAGCCCGGCGCCGGGCTGAACCTCCCCATCCCGTCCCAGACGATGGATACCGGCCTGGCCGCCGACAGCATGTCCTTAAAAACCTTTATCGCTCACACGTTTCCCACCAGTATCATTGATGCGATGGGGCATAATGAAATATTGCAGATCGTGGTTTTCTCGCTGTTCTTCGGTATCGCCGGCGCCTCGCTCGGCGCAAAATTCAACAAGCCGCTGTCGGACGGTCTGAACGTCGTTTCGCATATCATGTTGAAGGTTACCGGCTATGTGATGTTTATGGCGCCCTTGGCGATTTTCGCGGCGGTATCGTCGGTCGTCGCCAAGGAAGGACTGGGCATTTTGCGTAACTACGCGTCGTTTATCGGCGGCTATTATCTGGCTGTGGCGCTGTGCTGCCTGATGATGATCGCGTTTTGCTATACCCTGTTGAAATCGGCGACTTTTCATTTGCTGAGTTTGCTTAAAGAGCCGGTCATCCTGGCATTCACCACCAGCAGTTCCGAGGCCGCCTATCCTAAGACACTGGAACAATTACGTCGGTTCGGGTGTCCGGGCAATATCGCCTCCTTCGTGCTGCCGTTGGGCTATTCATTTAATCTGGTCGGATCGATGATCTACTGTTCATTCGCCGCCATGTTTATCGCCCAAGCTTATAATATCCGGTTAACCGGCGGTGAAATCGCCATGCTGATGCTGACATTGATGATGGCGTCGAAGGGGATTGCCGGCGTTCCGCGTTCGGCGCTGGTGGTGCTGGCGGCGACGGTGCCCAGTTTCCATATTCCTGTCGCGGGCATTCTATTGCTAATGGGGATTGACCATGTGCTGGATATGGGGCGTTCGGGCATTAATGTCCTGGGCAATGGCCTCGCCACCGCCATGCTGTCCCGTACTGATATGCGCCAGGATGCGGCCGCGCAGTGGCAAGAAGACCATTGAAAAAATGCGGTCCGTTAATGGGATGAAATAAAATCTGAATCAATAGGCGGCGCAGGCAAGGCGAAATCCGCCTTTAGCCGCCGGGTTTCGCTTTTCGGGCTGAGGCCGAACAATCGCCTGAACTCCCGGCTGAACTGCGAGGCGCTTTCGTAGCCCACCGCCAGACCGGCCGACGCCGCGGTCAAGTCGTTGCGCACCATCAATAGCCGCGCCTGATGCAGTCGCACCGATTTCAGATATTGCATGGGCGACGTCTGGGTGATGGTTTTGAAGTGGCTGTGAAAGGTCGGCACGCTCATCCCCGCCTCGGCCGCCAACGCCGCGACATCCAGATGGCGCTGATATTCGCCATGGATGCGCCGTATGGCCTTGGCTATTCTGCCGAACCGCCCCTGCATGGACAATGCCGCGTGCAACACCGCGCCTTGTTCCCCGGACAGAACATGGTAATAGATTTCCCGAATTAGCGCCGGGCCGAGAATTTCCGCTTCCAACGGCCGGGCCATGGCCTCCAGAAAACGCAATACCGATTCACTGAACCTTCGGTCCATCGGGGTTGACAACATACTTTGCGGGTCCGCCGGCAAAACGGTCTCGCGTCGGTTTATCTGCACCAGCAAGTCTGCCGCCATATTGAAATCCAGATGCATATAAATGGCGAGCAAGGGTTCTTCGGCCGAGGCATCGGTTTCCATAATAAAAGGCACCGGCACCGACACGGCCAGATAATGCTGACTATCGTACAGATACACCCGCCGACCCCAAGTACCCCGTTTCCGTCCCTGACAGACGATGACGATGCCCGGATCGTATAATACCGGTGTACGCGCAAGCGGCCGGTCCGAACGCAAAAAACGGATATCGGGCAGCGGCGAGACGTTATAGCCTTCCTTGGGCGCCAGGCGCCGCAGTAACGCGACCATGCGCCGCCGCAGCGCGTCATCGTAATCCGCTTGTTCCACCCTTATCTCCCTGACCAGAGATGATCAGGCAGGTATTATGCCATTACTTCCCTGATGATCCAGTTTTCTCATAGGAATAGACAATAAAAACAGATTAACCGACATCGGCATTCTTTCCCTTGAACGGTACCATGCTTGTCCCTAGTCAGTTACGGAGTCGAATTCATGAAGCCATCCAACCAAACCGCAATCGGCCTTGCGCCAAACGGCCCCAAGGTACCCAAGACCCTGCTTATCACCGGCGTCAGTAGCGGGTTCGGCCGCGCGCTGGCCTGCGCGGCGCTCTCGGCCGGCCACCAGGTTATCGGTACGGTACGCAATGAGGTGGATAAAGCCGCTTTCGAATCCCAAGCGCCGGGCCGGGCACAGGCCATTTTATTGGATGTGACCGATATCCGGCGCATCGACGGTCGGGTAAACGAGCTGGAAACCCGCTATGGCCCCATTGACGTGCTGGTGAATAATGCCGGCTACGGGCATGAAGGCATATTGGAGGAATCGCCCCTGGAAGAGATGCGGCGGCAGTTCGACGTCAATGTCTTCGGCGCGGTGGCCATGATTAAAGCCATCGTGCCGCATATGCGCGCGCGGCGTGCCGGGCGTATAATTAATATCACGTCCATGGGCGGCATGATCACCATGCCCGGCATCGCGTATTATTGCGGCAGCAAATTTGCGCTGGAAGGCCTATCCGAGACGCTGGGAAAAGAATTGCAACCTTTCGGCATCGCGGTAACCGCCGTCGCGCCCGGTTCGTTTCGCACCGATTGGGCCGGCCGCTCCATGGTACGCAGCCCCCGCGTCCTGGCCGATTATGATCAACTCTTCTCCCCCATCCGCCAGGCCCGCGAAGAGAAACACGGCAAGCAACTTGGCGATCCTGATAAAGCGGCTCAAGCCATCCTGACGTTGATAGACCATCCCCAACCGCCGGCCCATCTGTTGCTGGGCAGCGATGCCCTGACGCTGGTGCGGCAAAAGTTGCGTGATTACGCCGAGCAACTCGATGCCTGGGAAGCATTGACCCGTTCCACTGATGGTTGATTAAATCGGTGATATCCAGGCGGCGCCATACTGCCCACCCCACAAGCGCCTTCCTGTGGCTTGTGGGCCGCGTTTGCCCGCCGCGCGGCAGCACAAAGTATTTAAAGTTTAAACCTGTGATACATGCTGAAAGATAAAATTGATTAACACATGACTCTCGCTTGTCGCCGGCAAAAGTCCTATGTCGCGGACAACCCTTTGTTATTTCTCATTCGGCGAATTTGCGGAGGGAAACAATAAATTGATATTTATTGTATCATTCAATAATCTCAGTATTACACAATCAAATATATCTATTTTGATTATTATTATTCATCTTTTTCGTACTACCAAAACGTTAATTAAACGATATAGTAAAAACCGGAAGATAATAGTTAATGGGACAATGGCATGTTCCGGCATTTACTTTGAAATAGATTCATCATTATTCAAGTGGCCTCTTTGTTGGCTATGCGCCGGCAACGCGCAGTGGGACGATCATTACCGTAAAACCGTCATCGGGGCGCCGTCATTCATAAGGAATTCGTCGGCCATATCCACCTGTTTCTTAAGGACCCGTTTGCATGAGGCACTTGCCCGCTAAGCCCATAAAGAAAATGCGTTCCCGGAGCGGTTTTACCGCGTGGTTTTCATTAAACGAGCGGGTCACTGGCGGTCTGTTGCTCTTGGCTATCCTACTGTCCTGGCCGGCTTGGCCGGCGAGGACGGCAATGGACGGCGAATCGGCGCCCTCGGGGGTATATGGCACCGTCAACGCCGGGTTTGCGCTGGATGAAGATGATCGGCACGACGTCAGTTCCCTTGATGTGTTGGCGCCATTACTGGAAGGTCCCGATTCGTTGATATTCGCCCAATTCGGCGGGCGCAATCAGGATAGCCGCAATACCGTGAATCTGGGCGCCGGCGGCCGGTTATTCATACATCGCTGGATGCTGGGTCTCAATGCGTTTTTCGATAATGACGCGACAGGCAAAAACCGGCGTCTGACATTGGGATCGGAAATTCGTACCGATTATATCAATTTGTCCGCCAATATTTACTATCGCCTGACCGATGAGCGTCAGTCGCGGGATTTCAGCGCCCTGGATGAGCGTCCGGCGACCGGCTATGACATGCGGGGCGAAGCCTATTTGCCGGCGCTGCCGCAGTTGGGCGCCAAAATGGTGTTTGAGCAATATTTCGGCGAAGGCGTCGCCCTGTTCGATAAAAATATCCGCCTGGACAGCACGCGGGCATTGACGGTCGGCCTGAGTTTTACGCCCATCCCCTTGCTGACGCTGGCGGCGGAAGAACGTGCCGGCAGCGGCGATCAAAGCGACAGCCGTATTAGCCTGCGAATCATTTATCGTCTGGGACTCCCTTGGCGGGAACAAATCGATCCTCAGGCCGTCGCCCGTATGCGGCTACTGGACGTCAGCCGTTACGATGCGGTGGACCATGAAAACCTCATGGTGCTGAATTATCTCAGGCCGCGTTAAACACGGCTTAACAGCGGCAAAACACCCATTCAGGACGCGGAACGACCCCTTGCCGGCAATCGTCCTCTTGCCGTGCCGCCTGCCGCATCAACGGCTATCCTGGGGCAGCCAGTCGCGAATCTGTTTAAGGATACCCGCGCTGTCCAAACCGACATCGGCCCGGATTTCCGCCTGGGATCCTTGCGGGACGAACCGGTCCGGCAGACCGATGTTCAACACCGGCGTCATCAAGCGTTGCCGTAGTACATATTCATTAACGCCACTGCCGGCGCCACCCATCACGACGTTTTCCTCCACCGTGATCAGCGCCTCGTGATTGGCGGCCAGTTCCAAGATCAGTGCTTCATCCAAGGGTTTGACGAAACGCATATCCGCCAATGTGGCGTTCAATTGCTCCGCCGCCGCCTGGGCGGCAGGCAGCAGGGCGCCGAAGTTTAGAATGGCGATATTCGCGCCTTGCCGGCGTATGACGCCTTTGCCGATGGGTAAAGGCGCCAGCGGCGAGAACGCCGCGCCGGTGCCCGCCCCGCGAGGATAGCGTACCGCCGCGGGGCCGGCGTCGTAATGGTATCCGGTATAAAGCATCAGGCGGCATTCGTTTTCATCGCTGGGCGCCATGATCACCATATTGGGGATGCAGCGCAAATAAGAAAAATCGAAAGCGCCCTGATGAGTCGGTCCATCGGCCCCCACGATACCGCCGCGGTCAATGGCGAACAATACCGGTTGCCGTTGCAGGGCCACATCATGGATCACCTGGTCGTAAGCCCGCTGCAAGAAGGTGGAATAAATTGCCACTATCGGTTTATAGCCGCCGATAGCCAGACCGGCGGCAAAGGTCACCGCGTGCTGCTCGGCGATGGCCACATCGAAATACTGGGCCGGAAATTGCCGTGAAAACGCCACCATACCGGAGCCTTCCCGCATGGCCGGCGTAATGGCCATCAATTTCGGATCATTGGCGGCGGTCTCGCACAGCCAGTCGCCGAAAATGGCCGAATAGGTCGGCGGTCCCCCGGCCTTCTTGGGCAAGGCGCCGCTTTGCGGATCAAATTTCGGCACCGCATGCCAGCCGATGGGATCTTTTTCCGCCGGGGCGTATCCCTTGCCTTTCTTGGTCATGATGTGCAGAAACTGCGGGCCTTTCATTTCGCGCATATTCTTAAGCGTATGCACCAGACTCAACACATCGTGCCCGTCCACCGGCCCAATATAATTAAAACCCAGTTCTTCAAACAACGTGCCGGGTACCACCATCCCTTTGATATGCTCTTCAGTCCGTTTCACCAGTTCCTTAATGGGCGGCAGGCCGGAAAGGACTTTTTTGCCTCCTTCCCGCAACGTCGCATACAGTTTGCCGGACAAAATCTGAGCCAGGTGATTATTCAGGGCGCCGACGTTTTCCGAGATGGACATCTCGTTATCGTTAAGGATAACCAGCAGGTCGGATTTAATGTCGCCGGTGTGGTTCATCGCCTCGAAGGCCATGCCGGCGGTGATGGCGCCGTCGCCTATCACGCACACTGTACGGCGGCCCTTGCCCTCGTGTTCCGCCGCGACCGCCATGCCGAGCCCGGCGCTGATGGACGTGGAGGAATGGCCCACCGACAGGACGTCGTATTCGCTTTCTTCACGCCAAGGGAAGGGGTGCAGACCGTTTTTCTGGCGGATCGTGGCGATATGGTCGCGTCTTCCGGTCAGGATCTTGTGCGGATAAGCCTGGTGGCCCACATCCCAGATAACATGATCGAACGGGGTGTTATAGACATAGTGCAACGCCACCGTCAACTCCACCGTGCCGAGCCCCGAGGCGAAATGGCCGCTTGAGCGGCTGACGCTATCAAGCAGAAACTGCCGCAGCTCATCGCACAGTTTGCCCAAACTCTCTTTGGGCAATAACCGCAGCTCCGCTGGGATGTCGGCCAGTGCGAGCGTTGGGTATTTCGTTATATCAAGGCTCATCGGATACTCATACCTGAGGAAAAAACAGCCACTATCACGGATTTACTTGTCGCGTTCGATGACGAACCGGGCCAACGCCGCCAACGTAGAAGTATCATAGCCCAGGGCGGCGACATATTCTAAGGATGCTAATGATTCATTGTGCAAATCACGGGCTTTTGCCCGCGCGCCATCCAGTCCAAGCAGCGCGGGATAAGTATTTTTACCCAAGTGCTGATCAGCTCCCTGACGCTTGCCCAATATTGCGGTATCGCCCACCACGTCAAGAATATCGTCCTGGACTTGGAACGCCAGTCCGATAGCGGTGGCATAGCGATCCAAATAAGGCAACGCCTGCCTGCCGGGCTCGCCGGCGGCCAGCGCGCCAAGCTTGACCGCCGCCCGGATGATATCGCCGGTTTTTCGCCGGTGTATGGTTTCCAGCGCCGGCAGTGAAACCGTTCGACCCTCCGCCGCCAGATCCAACGCCTGTCCCAGGCACATGCCGCCGGCGCCGCTGGCCTGGGCCAGCGTTGAAATCATCGCTAACCTGTCCCGATCCGCTAGCGACGGCACCGGCGCATCGGCCAGGATGGCGAACGCCAGGGTTTGCAGCGCGTCGCCGGCCAGGATGGCGGTCGCTTCGCCGAACCGGATATGGCAGGTCGGTTGGCCGCGACGCAAATCGTCGTCGTCCATGGCCGGCAGATCGTCGTGAATCAGCGAGTAGGCGTGCACGCATTCGATAGCCGCGGCCGGCGCATCCAGGGCGTCCGGCGTCAAACCGAACAGCCGGCCGGTGTTATAGACCAAAAACGGCCGTAATCGTTTACCGCCCAATAGCGCGCCATAACGCATGGCCTGCACCAGGGACTCGCCATTGTCCAGCGTCGCAAAGAGGCGATCCAGCGCCTGATCCACACGCTCATGGCTGGCCTGAAGCAGCAGGGCGAAATCTGTCATGACATTATTCCGATTCGGGCGTAAACGGCGTTAACGCCGCGTTCGGGTCGTCGCTAAGCAGAATCTGTACGCGTTGCTCGGCCTGTTGCAATGTTTGCTGGCCCTGGCGCGCCAACTGCACGCCCTGTTCAAATGCGCCAAGGGCCTCTTCCAGCGGTAATTCGCCGGACTCCAGGCGGTTGACTATTGCTTCCAGTTCTTTGAGGGCCGTTTCAAAACTGGCCGGTTGTTCGGTTTTTTTCGGCATAGTGTAATCGATCTGTTGACAGGCTGCATTTACCCTTGGGTATGATAAAACTGTAAACGTTAGCTCAGTGTGCGATGATAAGCAAATAGAGCCTCAATCCGGTGGCGGAAAGTGTTATACTCCGCGCCTCGTAAGGTATCGGCGATGCCCGCGCATGGGGCGGCGACGCCGTTAATACCGCATTACGCATTATACGACGCAATACCCGGCGTCGCCTTTGAATGATCTTATAACGACAAGCGCCATGAAGTTTATCATTAAACTGTTTCCGGAAATCACGATAAAAAGCCAATCCGTGCGATTGCGTTTTATAAAAATCCTGACCAGCAATATACGAAATGTGCTGAAACCCCTCGATCAAACGCTGGCGGTGACGCGTCACTGGGATCATATCGAAGTCCGCGCCGATGATGAACGCCGCCGTGGGGATATCGCCGACGCGCTGACGCGCATTCCCGGTATCCACCATATTCTCGCGGTGGAAGATAGACCTTATGCGGATATGCACGATATCTATCTGCAGGCGCTTGAGCTGCATCGGGGAAACCTGGTCGGCAAAACCTTCTGCGTCCGGGTAAAACGGCGCGGCACCCATGATTTCACCTCGCAGGATGTCGAGCGCTATGTGGGCGGCGGCCTTAACCAGAATGTGCCGGGCACCAAAGTCAAACTGACCCGCCCGGAGGTTACCGTTCACCTGGAAATCGAGGATGACCGTTTGCTGCTGATCACCGGCCGTTATGAAGGCTTGGGCGGTTTTCCCATCGGCACGCAGGAAGACGTTCTGTCGCTCATATCCGGCGGTTTTGACTCGGGGGTGTCCAGCTATATGCTTATCCGCCGCGGCTGCCGGGTACACTATTGTTTCTTCAATCTCGGCGGCGCCGCGCACGAGATCGGCGTAAAACAGGCCGCCCACTATATCTGGAATCGTTTTGGCAGCTCCCATCGGGTCCGCTTTATCGCTATTGATTTCGCGGCGGTGGTGGGCGAGATCCTGGAGAAGGTGGATGATGGCCAGATGGGCGTGGTGCTCAAACGCATGATGGTGCGGGCGGCGTCGAAGGTGGCCGAACGTTACGGTATTCAGGCGCTGGTGACCGGCGAAGCCCTGGGTCAGGTTTCCAGTCAAACACTGACCAACCTGAGCCTGATTGACAGTGTTTCCCCGACGCTGATTTTACGGCCGCTTATCTCCCATGATAAAGAACATATCATCGACCTGGCGCGCCAAATCGGCACCGAAGACTTCGCCAAAACCATGCCGGAATATTGCGGGGTCATCTCTAAAAGTCCGACGATTAAAGCGGTCAGGCAGCGAATCGAGCAAGAAGAGGCGAATGTTGATTTCGCCATACTCGATAAAGCGGTGGCCGAAGCGCAGAGCATGGATATTCGCGATATTATCCGGCAATCCCACGATGAGTCGGTCATGGAGATAGAGACCGCGGCGGAAGTCAAGGAAAACGAAATCGTGTTGGATATTCGCTCGGCGGACGAACAGGAAAACCAGCCGTTACGGCTGGAGAACATTATAGTGCAAACCTTGCCGTTCTATAAACTCGGCAGCCAGTTCGGCGCGCTCGATCAAAGCAAATCGTATTTGCTTTATTGCGAGCGCGGGGTCATGAGCCGGTTGCAGGCGCTTTATCTGCGCGAGCAAGGATTTGCCAACGTCAAGGTTTACCGGCCCTGACGTCCGTTCGGCGGCGCTTTGCGTTCAGTGGCGGTAATCCTTGATGCCCAGCGGGAGCACAAGCTGCGAAGCCACATCGGCCGCCCGGTCGCCGCCTAGTAGAATAGCGATGATTTTTAAGGCGAAATCCATTGCCGTCCCCGGCCCTTGACTGGTGAGCAACCGGCTGTCCGGGTGATAGACCCAGCGTTCGTCACGCCACTGCGCCGGCGGTATACGGTCTTTAAACGCCGGAAAACCGGTCATCGGCACGCCCTGGAAAAGCCGGTGATGCTGCAAAACGACCGCGGGCGCGGCGCAAATGGCCGCCACCACTTTACCCTGTTCCTGGAACCGGCGTAGGATCTTCACCACGCGCGGGTCGTCCCGCAATGCTTCGGCGCCCTTGGCGCCGCCGGGCAGCACAATGACGTCGAACGGCTTTTCGTCCACGTCGCCTAAAACGGCGTCGGCGAGCAGCCTGACCCCTCGTGAACAGCGGACTTCCCGTTTGCCGGACGAGCCGGCGGCGGCGGTTGTTACCGCAATGCCGGCTCTGACCAGCAAGTCGATGATGGTGACGGCTTCGGTTTCTTCACTCCCAGTTGCCAGACATATCAGTGCCGAGACGGTCATAGCGATCCTCCTTTTGCTTGATAAGCTCGTACAGTCGTTGATTCGCCGGCACATTGATGCCGTGTATCCGCGCGCGTCGCACCAGGTATCCGCTGATATAGTCGATTTCGGTGTGCCGCTGGGCGCGAATGTCTTGCAGCATCGATGAGGTATTGCCGGCGGTGCTTCTAATCACCTGTCCGACATAAAACAGCAGACTTTCGTAGGAGGTATGGAAACCCTCCCTGTCCATGACTTCCGCTATTTCACGGCAAATCGCCTCGATTTCCTCGGTATAGCGTTCAATTTCACCATTCTTGCAACCGTAAGCCGCGGTGAGGGGGTTAATGACGCAGTTGGATGCCAACTTCAACCAGCAGGAGGCGGCGATATTGTTGTGCCAGGCAACGTCTGGCAGCGCGTCATGCAAGATTTCCGCCAACTGGCTGATGGTTTGCGCGTTGGGGGTCAGCGGACCGATTCGGGTCGTACCGCTGTAGACATGGACGATACTGCCGTTTTCATGCCGATAGGCCGCATGGGTCGTGATACCCTGCAGCAAGGGTTGACTCATGGCGGGTAATTCTTCCCGCGTACCCAGTCCGTTATGCAGCAGCAAGACGGCGCAATCCGGTTTAAGCAAGGGCAACAGGCTTCTCAACGCGCCGGAAACTTGCCAGGCTTTCAGCGTGACCAGCAGCAGATCGCTTTGCGCCAGATGGGTGTTGTCATTGGCGGGCAATTGATAATGAAAGGTCTCCCCCAGCGGCGATACCACATTGACGAGACAATGGGATTGCGGCACCCGCAGCCAGCCTTGCAGATGATGTCCCTGGCGGTGTAATCCCGCCAGCCAGAGCTGACCTATCGCTCCGCAACCCAAAACGGTAATATTCATGTTTCCAAACCTTTGTGTAGAATGATTCTTCGCCCGGCTCACAGCGCGTTGCGACAGTTTAATTATAGACTTTTACGCTATCAGATTACGCAACACGTCGCGCCATGGAGATGCCATCGGTGATGGCGGGCTTTTGTATCTGGCAAACCAAGCAGGTATGATGCTTGCCAAAGTCTACTTGATGGAGATTCATTATGCCTTCATTTGATATCGTTTCAGAAATAGATATGCAAGAAGTTCGCAACGCGGTGGAAAACGCCAGTCGCGAACTAACGACCCGTTGGGATTTTCGCAACGTGCCGGCCAGTTTTGAACTCAATGAAAAAAATCAGACCATCACGACCAAAAGCGAGTCGGAATTCCAGGTACGGCAGTTGCTGGAAATTTTACGGGAAAAATTAGCCAAGCGCGGTATCGAAGGGGGCGCCATTGATGTGCCCGAACAAATGGAACACAGTGGCAAAAGCTACAGTCAGGAAGCGAAGCTTAAACAAGGTATCGATACGGCCCTGGCTAAGCAGATAGTCAAACTGATCAAGGACAGCAAGCTGAAGGTACAGGCGCAAATTCAGGGCGAACACGTCAGGGTGACCGGCAAATCCCGCGATGATCTGCAAAGCGTTATTGCCCTGGTGCGCGGCGCCGAACTCGGTCAGCCCTTTCAGTTCACCAACTTCCGTGACTGATTTTACCCTTCGCATGTTAAATCGCATCGCGGCGGCAAGTGGGCGACACATTCAACGGAAGCGAATTTGTACCGCCAACGACGGACCAGGTTCCTTACCGACGGGTATGTCGTTTATCAACCACCGCGAAAGCGCGCCAGTGGTTTAGCGTAGGTGGCGGGTATGATTTAACAAAACAACGTCTGAAATGTTGTCCCGGACAAAAGGTCCATAGATTGACGGCATCGAGGCATCCAGCAATGGCGGTATGTAAGTGGTGGAATTGAGGGCATCGCCAATGGCCGGGTGGAGGGAATTATGCACATAAGAAAGACTCTTTAGTATTGGCAGAAGAATAAAATGGGTGCTAAGTAACAACCGGAAGAGAATATGCGGCAAGAACCATATCTTTGGGAAAGCAACCGGCCTGGAGGGTCGGCTTTTGCTATTTTTGATTTTTCTAATTTCCTTAAGAAAGTCAAGCCCTGAGTTTTTTATTTTTTTGCGGGGACGTCGAGGTTGAAAATACGTGAGTAGAGTGCTGTTTCTAGAGGCAACCTGTTTCGATATTTCCATCTGTTTTCTCCTTGATTGTCGGATCGTACTGAATAATTCATGCCAGCCGCTTGCGGCGCGCCGATGGTGAGTACCCTTATCGAAAATACCTGTATTCATGCAATGGGCCATGGGTAAGAGACAAAATATACTCACATCCAATTACTCCAGACGCTTGGCTCACTCTATGTCGGTGGAACGGACCTGACCGGCGTGAGGGTAATGTAAAATATGATGAGTCTGCTTCAATTTATCAACATTGATGAAATGACTCAATGAAATGAGTTATTAGGGGCATCCTTTCGGGAATGACATTGTCATTTTCTTTATATTTAATCTCGCTGTGCTTCGATGTGTTCGCAATATTAAATTTATCCTCGTCATATTCCAAGTTGCCTCTTTGTTGGCCGCGCCCGTTCGCCCCAGTCAGCGCATTATCCATGCTCCTGGGGACCGAGAGAAACGTCCCGTCTCTCGCCGAGGTCCTATCAACCAAGAATCTTGCAGACGAGTGTGTCGGCTTTGAGGAGAATAGAGGTTGTTCATAAAACAGTATATGTCAAAAAGAGTGTCCATTGACGATGAGTTAATCTCGTTTTGCCAAAACGAAAGCGACCGGCGAGCGGCCCGAAATCTGTTCGATACACTGAAGAGGGTTAGGGCAAGACAAAATCCGCAGTGGTTTGAACCGGCTATAAAAAATATTCGCTCGATCAAGCATGTAGCGCTTTGCTGGCTCTATGCCGCCGGTGTCGGGCCGGCGCGGGGAAGCGGCCGCTACAGCGCAGTGACGAAACCTTTCGACGTCATGGCCGCCTATGACTCCGGCGTGCCACTAGACAGGAAGCTCCGGTCTGTTTTTAGCCAGCCGCTAACACATGAAGCGCCGATAATACCCCCGCGCAACGCGCCTTCCGCGGTAAACGGCACGTTATCGCGTCTTGTGGGATTATATTCCCCCGAGGAAAGCCCGATTAGGTACAGTCATGCCTATCTGCCATCCGACAAAGTGAGTCGCGGTAATATCGAGGAATTTCTTATCGGCAAAGGCCTATTGACGAAAAGGCAGGCCAGTCTCGATTACCATGTTATCAACGCCGCCGTGGCGTACATGAAAGGTGACCCGCAGGGATTGGAGCGAGTGGTTGGCGTGTTGACGCAATCATCGGGCCTATTCGGGGCGAATGATGGGGAAACGCTCACCCTCGACGTGCAGAAGAAAACGTTGCGGTCGTGGATGTCATCGTTGTTGTTTCACCGAGGTGTCGATTATTTTATCGTCGATGCGTTCAGGCAATTGCAGCATGGCGATGGCAAAAGAAACGCCATTACCATGCCCAGGCTCCATCAGTCACTCAAGGAACAAGATTATCATGACACCAGCGATAGCAGGCCAAAAGGCGAACTGACCGCCTTGGCGAAATCCTATATCTTCGAAAACATTATCTTACCGGCCATCCCGACCCTCCAAATGCACCCTCTATCGCAAACGCCGCTGGTGGGAACATTGGAGTGGGGCTATCTCCATATTGGATTGTCATTCGCTATTAATGCCGACCTGGATTGGCAGGTATTATCCCATGACGAGCTTTCGGCTTTAGGGATGATGCTGGAAACCGCCTTGCGGTCAGGTTTGATGAAATACGCGCATATCAAAAGCGTTATTTTGCCAGCTTTGCTTTATTATGTTTTGTCTCATGATTCGACAGGTCAAAAAGTGAAATATGAAGAATTATTCGGCAACCGTGAGATAAACCGTTCAATCCTTATAAATTACTACACTGCCTGTGATAAGTTGGAGAGTCAGCGAAATCCCGAGACCTATTTCTTTGAGGTAATGAGTAATTACCTTAACAGAACTAAGCTGGCAGAGGAAGTTATCCGGCTGGATTGCGCGACGGAATCTATCCCTTTAGCCGGTACGATTGAAAGATATAAAGACAATCACGCTAACAGCCGTTGTTCTGATTTTGTGGGTATCCGCTCTGGCGTTAACGCCTCCTTGCCGGATCTTAATCTTCTTTTCCATCAGCAAAACGCTGAGATTGCCGATGCTTTCCTGTTATTTGATAAACGGCGGATTCTATTAGCGTTCAGTTATTTGCTGACTGATGAACGGGTGTTTTTACAGGAAGCTAAAATTACCAAGGCCAAAGTGACTTTTTCTCACCGTTTAAAACCGCAAACAGTGTGGGGATATATGGGACGGCCGCATTACAACGCGCTGATGATGGCTGAAAACACGGATTTATTTATCGTTGAAAGCGCGTACCGGGATGCAATTTATGCCTTGGTGGGCCACGACGACGCCTATCAATTTCGTCGAATTGAACAGAACATATCCTCGTTGTGGGATCTGACCAGAACCGCGTCGCTCAAACTGAAGCATGATGCCGATATTCACTGTGCCATTGTCGCTGAGAACAGTAAAATACTCAAAGCCCCCCATGACGATATCGATTTTTTTGCCGAACGCATTGGCGCGGTACACCGGCAACGTTTGCTGACCAGACTGAATGAATCCGGTTACGATGCCACGCTCCAGGAACAGATCAAGGATTTCCTGTTATCATTGATTCCTTTGCATGATTGTATCAGCCAGGTCATCAAGAAAAATCAACAAGCCGCGGTGATGGCTTGTAGCGCCGATGCATTGGCGTTGATCCCGATAATGGGTCATGGCGCCAAACTTGCCGGGCGCATGGCGTTTAACGTGGGTTTCGGCGCGCGGATCGCATTGCGGCCATTACTGGCAGGCACGTCTATCAGACACTTTTTAAAGACGCATGCGAAAATCGGCATATTACGGTTGGCGGAGCATGCCTTTATACCCGCTTCACAGGAACTTAATCGGCAATTTATGGCGCAACTTGGAGTGGATTTTCTCCGCTTGTTTGATCCGGGCATTGAGCTTACCGGCCGAATCGGTTATTCCACATTGAAACAGACCAGTGAAGCGGCGCTTAAAGTCGGTAATGATTTACCCATCTTAAATAAAATCGCTCTAATGCTGAGACAAAAGCTGGCGGTATCCCAAGCATTATCGACGACACATATTTTCTGCATGGCCCATCATCCTGTTTTGGGCCGAAAAGTGCCGGTGGTTCGTCTGTCCGGCGATAGATTCCGGGGCAAGGATATCTACGTCAGAGTGGATCCCGAGAGCGGCGATCCCTTTGGCTTGAAGTACACCTTGAGCGCTGATCGGATTTTACAGCGTATTCCAACCCGCATGGCGCTAAGACTGCGCAATCTGCTAGACCAGGGATTAGGCGGCCTGGGGGCGGTGACCAGCGGTCGTCGCTGGCAGACAAACGGTGTCATCGCCGCTGCCGAGGGTAGGGAAACCTACATGGACGTTCAGTTGTATCAACATGATCCCGCGACCAACGCCGTACATCACGAAAACAGTCCGGCCGACCAGGCTGACAGTTATGATCAATTCTGGCGAAGAATGTACGAGCGGGAAAAATACAAACCGGTACAATTTCACATTCGGACTCACGGCATAACGGAAAGCGAGGCGATCCTGTTCCCCGAGCTCGGCGTCCCCCTGTGGCAGGAAAGTATTGACGCGACGGAATATGAAAGGGCTATTGCCCTATTAAGCCCTCAGGAAAAGCGGGCGGTGCGCACCTGGACGCTTATTGAAAGCGATGGGAAAAGCTATAGCGATGGCACGCCCAACCTCACCAAACAATTCCAAGCGCCGATCAATGTGGAAATCAATGAAAAACTGCGCAACGGGATACCGTTCAATTATGAAGAACAACAAGTATTCACTGGGTTAATCAGTTTCCTTTCCAAAAATATTCCCCGGCAAGGCGGCAGTTATCTGCGCGTGGCCGAATACCTCGACTACGATGCCATCCCTTGGCGCAATCGGATCGCTGTGGGCGATATCGTCACCAATTATCCGCAATTTATGAGTGTATCGGCCGACAGTCAATTTGCGCGTTTGTTTGTGGAACAGGCCGCCGAAGACGGTCCCTGGCAGGCCAATGCCATGGCGGCGGTCATTCTTTATCGCTTTGACAATGCGCAAAAATGCACGCCATTGTTGCCGATGGCTGCCAGTACGGTCATTCATGAAGTGGAATATCTTTATCCGCCGGCCAGTTTTTTCCGGGTCAAAGGCATCAGTATCGCGACTGGCATTTCAGAATTTTTACATCCCAAGATACGGATAGGGGTGATTTTAGAAGAAATCGAAGGCATCCCCTTGGCGGCGAAAAATCTTTTTACGGGGGCGCTGAAACAGTATCGGCTGCCCTCGCTATACTCCACGGCTGTCCACCCAGCTTAGATTATCCTGCTAGACCGCGTCCACCAAACGCTCCAGTTCCAGTCGGTTGGTACGTTTGGTGTCCACTTTGACATAGGCGCTGCGTTCCTCCGGCACCACAACCACTTCGGTTACCCCGGGTTGTGATTTCAGCTTTTGTTCCAGACCACCGTCTTTCGCCGCCAAGGCGGACAGAGTCAGGCGCAGGCTACTGACATAGGGGGGTTCTTGAAGACGGATACTGACTCCCCACCAAACCAGGGCGACGGCCACCCCGCACAGAAATACCAGGCTGGCGCCGGAAGACTGGAACAGCCAGCCGCCCAGGCTACCGCCAAGCGCGACGCCGAGGAATTGACAGGTGGAATAGATACCCATGGCGGTACCTTTGTAACCGGCCGGCGATTCTTTGCTGATAAGCGAAGGCAAAATCGCTTCCATAATGTTAAATGCCAGGAAAAATAACTGTACGCCGACAAAAATGATCCAGAGCCGATGTCCAGCCAGCCATAACAGCGCTTCGGCCAACGCCAGAACCGTGATACAGCCCATAAATACCCTTTTCATGCGCCTTTTCACTTCGGCATAAATGATAAAAGGCACTACCGCCGCAAACGAAATAAGCATGGTCGTCAAATAGACTTTCCAATGATCGGCGGCCGGCAATCCGGCTTTTATCATCATCGGCGGCAAAGCGACAAAGCTGGACATCAAGAGGGTATGCAGGCAGAAAATACCGAAATTCAGTTTCAGCAATTGGGCATTGGCCAGCACTTTGGAGAAACTGCCTTTGACGATGCCGGATTCGCGATTAAGTACATGGTTTTTGGCGCTGGGTACCACCGCCAGCGTCAGCACAACGCCCAACAGCGCCAGAGCGGCAATACACCAGAACAAGGCATGTAAGCCGAGTACATGGGTAATGATGGGACCGGCTACCATGGCGACCGCAAAAGTGATGCCAAAACTGACGCCGATAAACGCCATGGCCTTGGTACGGTTCTGTTCCCGGGTCAAATCCGATAACAGCGCCATGACCGCGGCGGCGATGGCGCCCGAACCTTGCAGGGCCCGTCCTAATATGACCCCCCAAATCGAATTCGTCATGGCGGCGATCACGCTGCCGAGCGTGAAAATCAGTAAACCGCCCACGATAAGCGGTTTACGGCCGATCCGATCGGATACCAGACCGAATGGCAGTTGGAATACCGCCTGCGCCAGCCCATAGATGCCGATGGCGAGTCCGATCAGCGCTTCACTGGCGCCTTGCAGAGCCATGCCGTAGGTGGTGAGCACCGGCAGGACCATAAACATGCCCAACATCCGCAAGGAAAATACCGCACCCAAGCCCCATGTCGCGCAGAGCTCGGTACCGGTCATTTTGTTATCGTTCATCGTTACCTCATAATACTTGAGTGGCTTATTTTACCGTCATTCTTAAGTGGGGGAAATGGATGGACTTTTAACAGATGTTACCAATGCGGCGCCTGTTACCCGCGGTAAACGGCTAATACTGACAGGGCAGGTGAGGTAAACGGAAAACAGCGCGGCGGGAAAGCGGCGAGATAAATGGGGGGGAATCGGTATAAAAAACGTCTGAGGGGGAAACGCAGCGAAAATAACCGGCAAAGCGTTCACTTTGCCGGTGAGATCGCCATTTAGCGGACATAGGATAATAAGCTGGTCGGGGACGGGACCATGAAATCCACCGACATCATCACGCTAAGTGACGTAATGGCCACGATGGAAAAAATGAACAATTTCCGCGCCCAGACACGATCGTCATTGGCCGATTTGTAGCCTTGCAGGGCCATGCCCAACCACCAGACACTGACGGATGCCGCGACCACCAGGTATTTATAACCGGCGTAGCCGCCCAGCGTCAGCATCAGCGTGGCCACCATAAAACCAATAATATAGAAGGTGATATGGTGTTTAGTGACGGATATGCCCCGTTTGACCGGCAACACCGGAATCGACGCCGCCTGGTAGTCCTTAAAGCGGAAAATGGCGATGGCGTAGGAATGGGGCATCTGCCACAGGCTGAATATGGATAACAGGATAAGCGCGCCCATATCGAACCGGTCGCTAACGGCGCAATAGCCTATTACCGGCGGCGCCGCGCCGGAAAGACTGCCAATCAAGGTGCCATAGACCGATTTGCGTTTCATATACAGGCTGTAGACGCCCACATAAACGATAAAGCCCATGACCGCCAGCCACATGGCCAGCGGATTGGCCGCCGTATACAGCACAATGAAGCCTGCGATGCCCAGCGCGGTGGCGTATGCCAACGTGACTCTTGGCGTGATAAGCCCCTTCACCAGGACGCGGTTTTTGGTCCGCTCCATTTTCCTGTCGATATCCCGGTCGATGTAATTATTGAAAACACAACCGGAAGCAACCACCAGGGAAACACCGAGCAGCGTGGCAAGAAACAGCGGCGGGTCGATACGGCCTTGGGAAGCCAATAAAAAACCGCCGATAACGGAAATGAGATTACCGAAGATAATCCCTGGCTTGGTGACTTGCAGGTATTTGTTCATCATCGGGATCGCGCTCTATTAATGGCTCATCAGATTATGGTTCAGGTACCACATAATCCAGAGAGAGCCCGCAACGAGAATAAAGATGATCAAGACGGCGAAAACAAAAGCCACCAGGTTCCATCGCTGTTCCGAAGATGTATCCAGATGCAGGAAACAGATCAGATGGACAATGATTTGCACCACCGCGCAAATCACCAATACCGCGATAAGCGTTTCTTTGGCCGCCGAACCGGACATCACCATACCAAATGGGATAACGGTTAAAATGATCGACAATATAAAACCGGTCAGGTAGGTTTTCAGGCTGCCATGACTGGCGCCGCCGTGCCCGGTCGTGGAATGACTGCTCATCACAAGGCCCCCATCAAATACACCACGGTGAATACGCAAATCCAAACCACATCAAGGAAATGCCAGAACAGGCTCAGGCACATCAGGCGGGTTTGATTGGTGGCGTTCAGGCCGCGGCGCCAGACATGCGCCATCATCACCAAAATCCAGATCAGGCCGGAAGTGACATGCAGCCCGTGGGTGCCCACCAGCGTGAAGAACCCGGAAAGGAAACCGCTGCGATCCGGGCCAAAGCCTTCGCCGATCAGATGATGGAACTCGTAAAGTTCCATGCAGATAAAGCCCAGACCGAACAAAAAGGTGAATCCCAGCCAGGTGATGACCTGATTCTTTAGCCCTTTGTGCATGGCCAGGATGGCCATGCCGTAGGTGATGCTGCTGATAAGCAGAAACAGGGTTTCGACCAGTACGAAGGGCAATTCGAAAATGTCTTTGCCAGTCGGCCCGCCGGCCACGCTGTTGACTAAAACGCCATAAGTCGCGAACAGGCTCGCGAACAAAATGCAGTCGCTCATCAGGTAGATCCAGAAGCCAAATACCTTTATGGCTCCCGCATCGTGATGCCCATGCGCGGCATGGGCGTTATCGTGATTAGTCAGAGTCTCAGTTGACATTGTTCAGGCCTGCTTCGCTGATTTGTTCAAAATGCCGGTTTTCGATACGTTCCACTTCTTCGACAGGCACGTAATAATCCACGTCTTCGTTAAAGCTGTGGGCAATCCAGGTCACTATCATGCCGGCAAAGCCGATAATGGCCATCCACCAGATATGCCAAATCATGGCGAAACCGAACACCAGGCTGAAAGCGGCGATAATGACGCCGGCGCCGGTATTCTTCGGCATATGGATTTGTTCGTAGGCCTGCGGTTTCTTATAGGCCGTGCCGTCTTCTTTCATCTGCCAGAAGGCGTCGCGATGATTATGCACATCAGGCACCAGGGCGAAGTTGTAAAACGGCGGCGGTGAGGATGTGGACCATTCCAGGGTGCGGCCGCCCCACGGGTCGCCGGTCAAATCGCGGTTCTGGTCGCGCTGGATGACACTGACCACAATTTGGATAACCTGGCAGAGAATGCCCAGGGCGATAAGCGCCACGCCGCCGGCGGCCACCACCAGCAACGGATGGAATTCAGGATCGATTTGCTGGCTCAGGCGACGGGTCATCCCCATAAAGCCCAACGCATACAACGGCATAAACGCCACGTAAAAACCGATAATCCAGAACCAGAAGGCGCGTTTGCCCCAGGTTTCGTTCAGGGTATAGCCGAAGGCCTTCGGCCACCAGTAGGTCATGCCGGCGAAGCAGCCGAACACCACGCCGCCGATGATGACGTTATGGAAGTGGGCGATGAGGAACAGACTATTGTGCAGCACGAAGTCCGCGCCGGGCACCGCCATCAGCACACCGGTCATCCCGCCGATGGAGAAGGTGATGATGAAGCCCACGGTCCAGAGCATGGCCGAACTGAATACAATGCGTCCCTGGTACATGGTAAACAGCCAGTTGAAGATTTTCACCCCGGTGGGAATGGCGATAATCATCGTCATGATGCCGAAAAACGAATTGACGTTGGCGCCGGACCCCATGGTGAAGAAGTGGTGCAGCCAAACGCCGAACGACAGCACGGTGATGGCGATGGTGGCCCACACCAGCGAAGTGTAGCCGAACAGACGCTTCTTCGAGAAAGTGGCCACCACTTCGGAGAAAACCCCGAACACCGGCAGCACCAATATGTACACTTCCGGATGACCCCAGGCCCAAAACAGGTTGACATACATCATCATGTTGCCGCCCATGTCATTGGTAAAGAAATGGGTGCCCAGGTAGCGGTCCAGGGTGAGCAGCGCGATGGTCACGGTCAGGATGGGAAACGCCGCGATGATAAGCACATTGGTGCACAACGCCGTCCAGGTGAACACCGGCATCTTCATCATCGGCATGTTCGGCGCGCGCATCCGCAGAATGGTGGCGAAGAAATTGACGCCGGTAAGCGTGGTGCCGATACCGGCTATCTGGATGCTCCAGATCCAGTAATCCACCCCGACGCCGGGACTGTACTCCTTGCCGGCCAGCGGCGGATAGGCCACCCAGCCGGTCTGGGCGAATTCGCCGACGCCCAGGGAGATATTGATGAGAATGACCCCGACCACGAAAAACCAGAAACTGATGGAATTCAGGAAAGGGAAGGCCACATCCCGCGCGCCGATTTGCAGCGGCACCGCCAGATTCATCAGCCCGACCACGAACGGCGTAGCCATGAAGATAATCATGATCACGCCATGGGCGGTCACGACCTGATCATAATGATGGGGCGGAAGGAAGCCCGCCTCGCCGGCCGAGGCCAGCGCCTGCTGGGAACGCATCATGATGGCGTCGGCGAAGCCGCGCAACAGCATCACGAAAGCCACAATCATGTACATCACGCCGATTTTCTTATGATCGACCGAGGTGAACCATTCATTCCAAAGATATTGCCATTTGCCAAAATAGGTGATTAAGGCCACGATGACCAGCCCAATCACGATGATGGCGGCCACGGTAACCATGATGATGGGTTCGTGATACGGAATCGAATTCAGTGTTAATAATCCGAACATCGTTTTATTCCTCGGTTCCGGTGTGAGAATGTCCGTCCATGTCCATACCCGTCCCGGCGTTTTTCTGCATGTTCATGGCATCGTCCGTGCCCGAATGATCCGGGGCATTTCCGCTCCTTTGCGAAACGGCATCATGCGGCGTGCCCATGTCCGCGTCCGCGTGCTGGGTCGTGTCCATGCTCATGCCTTTGCCCATGAATTTATTGATGATGGCGCTGTATAAACCCGGCTTGACGCTGGCGAAATATTCCACCGGATGATTCTCGCTGGGGGCGGCCAACTGCTCATAGGCAGCCATGGTATTGAGCGTCTCCGGGGAGGATTTCACTTTGTGGACCCAATCTTCGAAACTTTGTTGATCCGGCGTGGCGATGGCGGTGAATTTCATGCCGGAAAAGCCGCGGCCGCTGAAGTTGGATGAAATGCCCTTGTAGGAGCCGGCTTCATTGGCAATCAGGTGAAGCGTGGCGTTCATGCCGGCCATGGCGTAAATCTGGCCGCCGAGCCGGGGGATGAAGAAGGAGTTCATCACTGAGTTGGAGGTAATGCTGAACCTGATCGGTACATTGACCGGGAAGGCTATCTGATTAACGGTGGCGATACCCTGTTCGGGATAAATGAACAGCCATTTCCAATCCGTCGCCACCACTTGGATATTGATGGGTTTCGCGTCGGAAGCGATGGGCTTGTAAGGGTCCAGCGCATGGGTGGATTTCCATGTCAGGATCGCCAGGAAAATGATGATAAGGATAGGCACCGTCCAGACCACCAATTCCACTTTACCCGAATGGGACCAATTGGGGCTATATGTCGCCTTGGTGTTGCCGGCGCGGTATTTAATGGCGAAAACAAGCGCCATGACGATGGCGGGCACAACCACCAGCAACATCAGCCCTAG
The DNA here is from genome assembly GCF_005217455.1 of Martelella alba. Lineage (GTDB taxonomy): Bacteria > Pseudomonadota > Gammaproteobacteria > Enterobacterales > Enterobacteriaceae > Acerihabitans. The sequence continues at coordinate 67,853 of NZ_SZPQ01000014.1, read as the reverse complement.
GGCGGTCAGTATCAGTGAACGCTGCTCTAGTCCGATCTGTCCTTTGGGATTCATTAATGCCATATCGCAACCGCTTAGCAAAACGGTTGCGGATATCAATGACAGAATCCCTATACTTTTATTGTATTTCCTGCGTCTCATCTAACGACCTCAATAAAAAGGGCTCTAATGTCGTTTCTTGTGTGTGGGCATTTTACGGGAAGGTTGCAGTACTGTAAACACGCTTAAGGTTATGTCAGAGACATGTTTCCGGCTACTGCGAGCGGTATCATGATTCAAGAAAATTATGACAAAATATGAACATGCACAAAGGCTTAGTGGGAAATGCGTTCGCAGGTGATTTTTCTCACGCAATAAAGCATAAAACCCGTCCGTTATTATCAAAAAATTAACACTCACGCATCATCAAGCGACAAGTAAGCTACAAAATGACAAATACGTCCGCGCCAAAACAATACGGTATCTAAACTATCACTGCGGTGATGTGATGTAAAAAAAAACTCCGGATACAAAAATAGGTCGTTTTATATACTTCCTTGATACATTTCCGCGACAAACGAGCAGAGAGCCCGGCCTTCTTTAATCTGTCCTTTAAGCCGCCGCCCGGCGCAGCGAAAGGACATCCAGCCAGCAACCGGTCCCGAACGCCATGGCGATCAGTAATGCGCCGCTTTGCCAGCAGAACTCGGCGATCGGGCCGGCGGCCGCCCAACTCAGCGATCGCAATAACAGCATGAGCAGCCCCAGGCCGAGCAGCAGCGCGCCAAACAACATCAACCGTAGCGCCCAACGATAAGCGCCATGGTAATGGCGCCGTCGGGCGAACACGCCGGATTCCTGCGCGTCTTTCAATGTCAGCCGGCATAACATCAAAATAATCAGGCCGGGAAAGCCGGCGACGATGGAAAAGGCGTAAAACCAGGCCCAACCGTGCAGTTCAACAAACCAGCCGGCTATGGGCCCCACATAGACCCGGCCGATAGCCGAGAGCGCGGAGAGCAGCGCGAACTGGGTGGCTGAAAAGGATTTGTTGCATAAGGTCATCAGCAAGGCGACAAATGCCGCAGTACCCAGGCCGCCGCACAAATTTTCGATAAAGATGACCGCCGCCATGGTCGCCAGGCGTGGTTCGGTGACCGTGAGAAACCAGTAACCGGCATTGGAAAGGGTTTGCAGCAGTCCGAACAGCAACAGGGCCCGAAACAACGACAGGCGCTGCATTAAAACGCCGCCCGCCAGCGCGCCGACGATAGTGGCCAGCAGGCCGAGGGTTTTATTCACCACGCCGACCTCGCCGGCGGAAAACCCGGCGCCGCGAATCAAAAACGTGGTACTCAGGCTGCCGGCGAAAGCGTCGCCGAGTTTGTAGGTGACAATCAGCAACAGCATCAGCCAGGCATTGTCGCGGCTGAAAAAGTCCCGCAAAGGTTCGACGATGGCCTGCTCCAGGCTGCGCGGCGCGGGGATGGCATAATCCGGTTCCGGCGCCGCGAGCGTGGCCGCGACGCCGACCAGCATCAGACCGGCCATCAGCCAATAGGTGTTGTGCCATCCCAGCCAGCGATCGGCCAGCCACAGCGCCAGTCCGCCGGAAACCAGCATGGCCAGGCGATAACCCAGCACAGAGACGGCGGCGCCGGTTCCACGCTCTTGCGCCGGCAGCAGATCGGTTTTATAGGCGTCGAACACGATATCCTGCGAGGCGGAGCAAAAGGCTACCCAGACCGCCAACAGCGCCATGGCGCCCAGGTTGGCGATCGGGTCCAGCCCGGCCATCGCCGCCAGTCCGGCGATGATGAGCAATTGGGTGAGCACCAACCAACCGCGTCGGCGGCCGAGCCGGGGCGGCGCATAGCGATCCATTAGCGGCGCCCAAAGGAATTTGAATACATAAGCCTGACCCACCAAGGAGAAAAAACCGATGGTCTGTAAATCGACGTTCGCCACCGTCATCCAGGCCTGCAGGGTACCCGAGGTCAAGGCCAACGGCAGTCCCGAGGAGAATCCCAGGAAGAGCAGCAGCAGGGAACGTGGTTGCAGCAAAACGGCGGGGCTTAGGCGATGTGCGGACATAGGCGGCGAGTCGGCGGTTTTCACTGGGGGAACGAAAGCCCGCCCGTCGACGGCGGGCGGGCTTCCGGCGTAACCATGGAATGAACGCGGGGCGGATTAATGCGCGTTTTCCTTGATAAATTGGCTGATGCTGGTGTCTTGCGCCATCGCGCTGATGACATCGCTCAGCACGCTGTTGACGGCACTGGTGATTTTGGCGTTAGTGGCCGTCAATGCCCCCTGGACACTATAGGTCGATTGATAATGCTTGATTTGCTTGTTGCCGTTTTTGGCCGTGGCGATGATGGAGATATCGGCGTTGGTGGTGATGCTATAGCGCAGATTGCCCTCGGTCACATCGGCGTAGAGCTTATTAACGATGATCTGTAGGTCGACCGCGCCATTGGGTCCGATCATATAGCCGCGGGCGGCCATTTGTTTTTCCAGCACTTCCTGAAGCAGGAAGCGCAGGTCGCGGGAGGGGGTCAGGGTGACCAGCTGGCCGTCGCGGTTAACCCGGGCCAGGGCCTGATCGGGACGTTGGTCGGCGCCGTTGATGCTCACGGTGATACCCATTAAGGTGGGATCTTGCGGCGGCAGGTCGATTTTCGGGGTTACTTCAAGCGTGGTGCTGGTACTGGCGCAACCGGCGAGCGCCAACACCGCCAGTAAAGGGAAAAACCATTTTTTCAGCATATTCGTCTTCTCAATCATCAAGATGCACGGGGGGGAGATAAATAGCCCACATGATAGCATCGCCGCCGGCCGGGGGAAGATCAGAATCACGCTAAATTGTGTTAATTAACGTCAGCTTCTCCATCGGACCGCTCGGCGGGGGGCGGTTTAACGGCGGCGGACCCGCTTGGCCTAGGCAGAAATGGCGCGATCCTGTACGCGCGCTAACGTTTCGGCGTTTTTGGACAAAAATTTAGGATAATATGACTATACGTTAATAAAAAGTCGGCTAAAGTTTAATTGTCGGTATAGCGCTCGGCCTATGCGGTAAGGAGAAAACCATGTTACGCGAGCAGATTGAAGCGAAAATAAGGGCTGCGTTTGATCCGGTGTATCTGGAGGTGACTGACGAAAGTTATCGACATAATGTTCCCGCGGGGTCGGAGAGCCATTTCAAAGTCGTGCTGGTAAGCGATTGCTTCGCCGGCGAGCGCATTCTGACGCGCCATCGTTCTTTATACGCGACACTGGCCGAAGAGCTTGCCGGTCCGGTGCACGCCCTGGCGTTGCACACCTATACGCTAAAAGAATGGGCCAGCCTGCAAAACGCCGTGCCGGCATCGCCGCCCTGCCGCGGCGCGGGGCTGCTCGCCTAGCCCTTGGTCTGACCTACCCGTTTCCCATCGGCGGCGCAAAGGATGATCGGTTGGATCGCCGGCCCTCACGCCGTCTTTTTTCTGCGACGTTCCCTCACGGCGGTTACCGCGTCGTGACGGCGCCTCGGGCCTATCATCGGCAATGAAAATGCGTCACGACCCATGGGGCATGCGCTTGCCGCCGCGTCACCACTGGAAGTCTCTGGGTGTGTCGCTTTTTTCATGAAACGGCCGCCGGGCCATTTTCATTTTATGTGCGCTATGACTCTCTGTATGTTGCAATTTACGCGCTGTTCTCGACTCATAAACCCTATGCCGCTATAATGCCGCGTCTTATATTTCCGGAATGTATTCGGGACGCTTCTGACGACGACGGGAAAGAGGCCGCTCTTTATTCGGGCGGGCCCCCGGTTTTCTGAGCCTATCCCGGCAGGCGTTATTGGCGCGGCCGGCATGCATGCGGATAACGGGCGGAAATCCGTACCTGATCCCGTTAGCGTGGCGCCGGGAAATGACCAGCGTCGCCCGGCGCCGACCCGGTATGTGAGATAACCCTGACGGGATGGGCGCCAAGAGGCCGTTTTCACGTCAGCGGACCTGGATGACCGCTTCTTTGAAAACGGCTTCTGGAGTTGACCGAGCACTGTGATTTTTTGAGGTAACAAGATGCAAGTTTCTGTTGAGACCACTGAAGGCCTGGGGCGTCGCGTAACTATTACCGTTGCCGCCGACAGCATTGAGCAAGCGGTAAAAAGCGAACTGGTGAACGTCGCCAAAAAAGTTCGCATTGACGGTTTCCGCAAGGGAAAAGTGCCGATGAACATAGTGGCGCAACGCTATGGCGCTTCGGTACGTCAAGACGTGCTAAGCGATCTGATGCAGCGTAATTTCGTCGATGCCATCATCCAGGAAAAAATCAATCCGGTCGGCGCCCCCGACTATGTTCCCGGCGATTATAAGCACGGGGAAGATTTTACCTATCATGTTGATTTTGAAGTCTATCCAGAAGTCGAATTAACGGGGCTGGAATCCATCGAAGTCGAGAAACCGGCGGTCGCCGTTAACGAAAGCGATGTGGATCAGATGCTCGAGACGCTGCGTAAGCAGCAGGCCGACTGGAAAGAAACTGATCGCGCCGTGGGCGCCGAAGATCGCGTGACCGTGGATTTTAGCGGCACGGTCGACGGCGAGGAGTTCGATGGCGGCAAAGCCAGCGATTTCGTGCTTGCCATGGGACAGGGCCGGATGATCCCTGGATTCGAGGACGGCATCATGGGTCATAAGGCCGGCGAAAGCTTCGATATCGACGTGACGTTCCCGGATGATTACCATGCGGAAAATCTGAAAGGCAAGGGCGCAAAATTCGCCATTACGTTGAAAAAGGTTGAAGAGCGCGAATTGCCGGAACTGACCGAGGCGTTCATTAAACGGTTCGGCGTGGCCGACGGTTCCCTTGAGGGCTTGCGTGCCGAAGTACGCAAGAACATGGAGCGCGAGCTGAAAAACGCCGTGCGCAATCGCATCAAGACCCAAGTGATCGACGGGTTGATCAAGGCCAATGAGATCACTGTTCCGGGGCGGCTGGTCGAGAGTGAAATCGATGTTCTGCGCCGTCAGGCCGCGCAGCGGTTCGGCGGCAACGAAAAACAGGCGTTGGAATTGCCGAGGGAACTGTTCGAAGAACAGGCTAAACGCCGTGTCCAGGTCGGGTTGCTGTTGGGCGAGGTTATTCAGTCCAACGGCCTGAAAGCCGATGAGACGCGGGTCAAAGCCCTGATTGAAGAGATGGCTTCCGCTTATGAAGATCCCCGTGAAGTCATCGAGTTTTATGCTAAAAACAAAGAAATGATGGACAACATGCGCAATGTCGCTCTGGAAGAGCAAGCGGTGGAAACCCTGCTGTCCAAGGCGAAGGTGACTGAAAAGGACATCTCGTTCAACGAACTGATGAATCAGCCAAACGTGGCTTAATCGGTCCCCAGGGCGGTCCGCCCTGGGTGGCGCGCAGTGATTATCACGACTTGCCCGTCATCCCTTGATGGCGGGCTTTTCATTTTTACAGGTGTGTCGGGGAGTGAAAAAGACTTATCACCGTCGCGAAACAGCCGCATCGGACGCTTTTCCATCCGCAAAGAACCCGCGGACGCGCTTGAAATCCAGCCGACGAACCCCAATTAATGAATGAAACAAGTCATAACGCAATGCAGGGACACCCGGGGAACCGACCAGCGAGGGCTGCACCCTTGGCTTGGAGGTGGTGATTGATCCACTTCTCAAGTAAAATCGGTAATAATGGCGCCAAGCTATATTTATCTAGGAGATGATGATGTCATACAGTGGCGAAAAAGATCAATACGCACCCCATATGGCGTTGGTGCCGATGGTGGTTGAGCAGACGTCCCGCGGAGAACGTTCTTACGACATCTTTTCGCGCCTGCTGAAAGAACGGGTTATTTTCATGACCGGCCAGGTGGAAGACTACATGGCCAATCTGATTGTCGCGCAGATGCTGTTCCTTGAGGCGGAGAATCCTGAAAAGGACATCTATCTCTATATCAATTCGCCGGGCGGCGTGATCACCGCCGGCATGTCCATTTACGACACCATGCAGTTCATCAAACCCGACGTCAGTACCATTTGCATGGGGCAGGCCGCGTCCATGGGGGCGTTCCTGCTGACCGCCGGCGCCAAGGGCAAGCGTTTTTGCCTGCCGAATTCACGGGTCATGATCCATCAGCCGCTGGGCGGTTTCCAGGGCCAGGCCACCGATATCGAGATCCATGCCAAGGAAATTCTCAAGGTGAAGTCCCGCATGAACGAACTGATGGCCAAGCACTCGGGGCAACCTCTCGAAACGATAGAAAAAGACACGGAACGCGATCGTTTTCTATCCGCCGATGAGGCGGTAAACTACGGTTTGGTGGATTCCGTGTTAAGCCATCGCGATTGAGGCGAAACTCTGATTACCGATAGACTATAGTTACAGTAAAGAGTCATTCGAGTAGACTGTGGCTAGCGTGTCGGTTTTACGTGGAGTGGCCGCGTTGCCGACGGGGTGGGCTTGCGGGACAAAGACGAGAGAAAGAGGTTTACTGATGACAGATAAGCGCAAAGACGGTTCAGGAAAGTTGCTGTATTGCTCTTTCTGCGGTAAAAGCCAGCATGAGGTGCGGAAGCTGATCGCCGGTCCGTCAGTGTATATCTGCGATGAATGCGTCGATTTATGCAATGACATCATTCGCGAAGAAATCAAGGAAGTTGCTCCGCACCGGGAACGCAGTGCTTTGCCGACGCCCCATGAAATTCGCCACCATCTGGACGATTATGTCATCGGCCAGGAAAAAGCGAAAAAAGTGCTGGCAGTGGCGGTGTACAATCATTATAAGCGCCTGCGCAATGGCGATACCACCAATGGTATCGAACTGGGTAAAAGCAACATCCTGCTGATAGGCCCAACCGGCAGCGGGAAAACCCTGCTGGCCGAAACGCTGGCTCGTTTCCTGGATGTGCCTTTCACCATGGCGGATGCCACAACGCTGACCGAAGCGGGTTATGTTGGCGAGGATGTGGAAAATATTATTCAGAAATTGTTGCAGAAATGCGATTACGATGTGCAAAAAGCCCAGCGCGGCATTGTGTATATCGATGAAATCGACAAAATTTCCCGTAAATCGGATAACCCGTCGATTACCCGTGACGTCTCCGGCGAAGGCGTACAACAGGCGTTGCTCAAATTGATTGAGGGTACCGTCGCCGCCGTGCCGCCGCAGGGCGGGCGCAAACATCCGCAACAGGAATTCTTGCAAGTCGACACCTCCAAAATCCTTTTTATCTGCGGCGGTGCGTTTGCCGGCCTGGACAAGGTGATTGAACAGCGCACTGAAACCGGTCGCGGCATAGGTTTCAGCGCTACCGTGAAGGGCAATGCCTCCAAAATCTCCGAGGGGCAACTGCTTTCCCAGGTGGAGCCGGAAGACTTGATCAAGTTCGGTCTGATCCCCGAATTCATCGGCCGTCTGCCAGTGCTGGCCACCTTGAGCGAGCTAAATGAAGAGGCGCTGATCCAGATCCTCAAAGAGCCGAAAAACGCCCTGACTAAGCAATATCAGGCGTTGTTCAATCTGGAAGGGGTAGAGTTGGAATTTCGCGACGAGGCCCTGATCGCGATCGCCCGCAAAGCCATGGCGCGTAAAACCGGCGCTCGTGGATTGCGCTCCATCGTTGAAGGCGCCTTATTGGAAACCATGTACGAGTTGCCCTCCCAGGATGGCGTCGAGAAAGTGGTTATCGACGAGTCGGTCATTGAAGGTCAGTCCGAACCCTTGTTGATCTACGGTAAACATGAGGCTCAGCAGGCGTCCGGCGAATAACCGGGCCGGCGGGGTCGCAAGCGGAAAGCAAGGGTGTGCGCCCGTGATTCAGTCAGATTCAGACCATGGCCGCGGGAGCCCCGGAACCCTGGAGATCAGGCAACCGGGGCGTGTCGATGAGCAACAACGGTAGGCCATCGGCCGGCGGGCGTTGGGTATTTCTGCGACCTCCTTTCTGCACTCAGGGGGCGTCTGCGCCTAGGATGCATAAGCGATCACCGTTACGGCGCGTTTTCAGCGACTTATCAAATACACTCCAGATGCTTCGAGTTGCACCGCGGCGGCAAGTGAGCGGCACATTGCTCGGGAACGCCTGTGAACCGCCAAAAGAGGCAAGTTGAAGCGCGATGGGGAGATTATTCTTCATTTGTTTTTCCACTATTCTGGCTGTTGAATATAAGTGATTCGCCCCCATATTTACTCTAAATACTTTGGGTTGCAGCGCGGCGGCAAACAGGCGTGTCCCCAGGAGCATACCGACTATGCGACTGGGGTGAGCGAACGCAGCCGACAAAGAGGCAACGTAAAGTATGACGAGTATACTCAATCACCTAATGTTGAAACTGGCGTAAGCCGCGTTTTGCGAATCCCCTTAACCTGGCGGAAGCTAAACTAAGAGAGAGCTCTATGAATGCTGAGCGTTCCGAACGCATAGAAATCCCCGTATTGCCTTTGCGCGACGTGGTGGTCTATCCGCATATGGTCATCCCGCTGTTCGTCGGGCGGGAGAAATCTATTCGGTGCCTTGAAGCAGCCATGGACAGCGACAAGAAAATCATGCTGGTGGCGCAGAAAGAAGCCTCTACGGATGAACCGGGTATTAACGATCTCTTTTCAGTCGGGACCGTCTCTTCGATTCTCCAGATGTTGAAATTGCCCGACGGTACGGTGAAAGTACTGGTCGAGGGATTACAGCGCGCCCGCATTACCACCTTGTCCGATAGCGGTGAGCATTTCGCCGCCCAGGCTGAATATTTCGCTACTCCCGAAATCGACGAGCGTGAACAGGAAGTGTTGGTTCGCACGGCGATCAATCAATTCGAGGGGTATATCAAACTTAATAAGAAAATACCGCCCGAAGTTCTGACGTCATTGAATAGTATTGACGACGCTCCTCGCCTGGCTGATACCATTGCCGCCCATATGCCCTTGAAACTGGGCGATAAGCAATCCGTGCTGGAAATGGCCGATGTGACGGAGCGGCTTGAGTACCTGATGGCGATGATGGAATCGGAAATCGATCTTTTGCAGGTGGAAAAGCGTATCCGCAACCGCGTCAAAAAACAGATGGAAAAAAGTCAGCGCGAGTACTATCTGAATGAGCAAATGAAAGCCATTCAGAAGGAGCTCGGCGAAATGGACGACGCGCCGGACGAAAACGAGGCGCTGAAACGCAAAATCGAAGCGGCGAAGATGCCCCGCGAAGCGCGGGAAAAAACCGAGTCGGAGTTGCAAAAACTGAAGATGATGTCGCCGATGTCCGCCGAAGCCACGGTGGTGCGCGGTTATATCGACTGGATGTTGTCTGTGCCCTGGCATGCGCGTACCAAGGTGAAAAAAGATCTGGTGAAGGCGCAGGAAGTGCTGGACAAGGACCACTACGGTCTGGAGCGGGTGAAGGAGCGGATCCTGGAATATCTGGCGGTACAAAGCCGGGTCAGCAAAATAAAGGGGCCGATTCTGTGCCTGGTGGGGCCGCCGGGGGTGGGTAAAACGTCTTTGGGGCAATCCATCGCCCGCGCCACCGGACGTCAGTATGTGCGCATGGCGCTGGGCGGCGTGCGCGATGAAGCGGAAATCCGCGGACATCGTCGCACGTATATCGGTTCAATGCCGGGTAAGCTTATCCAGAAAATGTCCAAGGTCGGGGTAAAGAACCCGCTGTTCCTGCTGGACGAAATCGACAAAATGTCTTCGGATATGCGTGGCGATCCCGCCTCCGCTTTGCTGGAGGTGCTGGATCCCGAGCAGAACGTGACGTTCAACGATCATTATCTGGAGGTGGATTACGACTTATCCGACGTGATGTTCGTGGCGACCTCGAACTCCATGAATATCCCGGCGCCGCTCCTGGATCGTATGGAAGTCATCCGTTTGTCGGGCTATACCGAAGACGAAAAGCTGAATATCGCCCGCGAGCACCTGTTGGCGAAGCAAATTGAACGCAATGCCCTGAAGCCCGGTGAGTTGACCATTGAGGACAGCGCGCTGATCGGCATCATTCGCTACTACACCCGCGAGGCGGGGGTGCGTAATCTGGAGCGGGAAATTTCCAAGTTGTGCCGCAAGGCGGTCAAAACCCTGCTGATGGATAAGACCACCAAGCATATCCACATTAGCGGCGACAATCTGAAGGATTATTTGGGCGTCCAGCGTTTCGATTACGGCCGCGCGGAAGGGGAAAACCGGGTCGGACAGGTCACCGGCCTGGCCTGGACCGAAGTCGGCGGCGATTTACTGACCATTGAAACCGCTTGCGTGCCCGGTAAAGGCAAACTGACGTATACCGGTTCCCTTGGCGAGGTCATGCAGGAGTCTATCCAGGCGGCCTTGACCGTGGTGCGCGCCCGGGCGGATAAACTGGGGATCAATGCCGATTTTTATGAGAAAAGGGATATCCACGTGCATGTGCCGGAGGGCGCCACGCCAAAAGACGGTCCCAGCGCCGGTATCGCCATGTGCACGGCCCTGGTTTCCTGCTTGACGGGCAATCCGGTACGGGCCAGCGTCGCCATGACTGGCGAGATCACGCTGCGCGGTCAGGTCCTGCCCATCGGCGGATTAAAGGAAAAACTGTTGGCGGCGCATCGAGGCGGAATCAAGACGGTGTTGATTCCCTATGAGAACAAACGCGATTTGGAAGACATGCCGGCAAACGTCATCAATGATCTGGATATCCATCCAGTTCAGCGGATCGATGAAGTCCTTACGCTGGCTTTGCAAAACTCGCCGTTCGGCATGGAAATCGCCGCCGCGGCGGTGAAATAGTGATTAGACATAACAGATACCGTTAAAATTGGGGCTGACAGGTGAAATCCCGCTTGCCAGCCTTTTTTTGTACCGTTAAGTTAGGTAGCTGTCTGGCCTGGTCGGTATTTGCTTTACGCTTGCCAGTACATAACAGGCTTGGTATAACAGCTGCGCTGTCGCGTTTAAGGAAAAATCCGCCGCGACGAGAGAATTTTAGAGGGGATGAAAAAGTGAATAAGTCACAACTGATCGACAAGATTGCCGCAGGTGCTGATATTTCCAAAGCGGCCGCCGGACGTGCATTGGACGCCATTATCGGTTCGGTAACCGAAACGCTGCAGCAGGGCGACGATGTCGCGCTGGTGGGTTTTGGCACGTTTACCGTTCGTGAACGTTCCGCCCGGACGGGCCGTAATCCGCAGACCGGAAAAGAAATTAAAATCCCGGCGGCCAAAGTACCCGGTTTCCGCGCTGGCAAAGGGCTGAAAGACGCCGTCAACTGATTGTCGCACCGTTGTTTTTGCGTCGAACTATTACCTGACGCAGCCGGACGGGTAGGGTAGAATACAGGGCGCATCTCCAGATGTGCCTTTTTTGTTTTTTTTATCTCTTCTGACAAAAGGGCATCACCGTTGTCAGAAAAATGACTCAACACATTCGAATGCGTCGGGGCGGCGAGCGCGAGCGTCTACGGTATGCGGCCGGGACGGCGGCGGGCGCCCGTTTCGAGGCAAGGGGATGAATGAAGAGTATAGCTTTGGCGCGCAGCCGTCCCCGGACACGGCAGGGGGGCGGAATGACACTGCCGCGCAGGGTTTTATTCATATTACAGCGGAGTGTTGTCACACCATGATGGACAATTTACGCGCGGCCGCCAACCACGTCGTGCTCAAAGTTATTCTGGCTATTATCGCCATCTCATTCGTGCTGACCGGGGTAGGCAACTATCTTATCGGCGGCAGCGGCGATTATGCCGCGAAAGTCAATGGTCAACAAATCAGCCGCGCGCAATTGGAACAAGCGGTGCAAAACGAACGCAACCGACAGCAGGAGGCGATGGGCGACAGTTTCTCGACGCTGGCCGGCAACGAAGGCTATATGTTGCAAATGCGCCGGCAGGTCCTTTCCCAACTGATAGACGAAACGCTACTGGACCAATATGCGCAAACCCTGGGTCTGGCGGTGAGCGATCAACAGATCAAGGACGCCATTTTCGCCATCCCGGCATTTCGCACCAACGGTAAGTTCGACAACGACAAATACCGATCCCTTATCAATAACATGGGGCTGACGCCCGACCAATACGCCCAACTGATGCGCAAACAGATGCTGACCCAGCAACTGATTCAGGGACTGGGCGGCACGGCATTCATGCTGCCGGCTGAAACCGATCGCCTGCTGGCGCTGGCCGTACAGGATCGTAAGGTGCGTCTGGCCACCCTTAACCTCGATAAACTGATGGCCGCGCAGACGGCCACCGATCAGGAAATCCAGGACAGTTACGACCGGAACAAAGGCGCCTACGCGTCTCCCGAGTCGTTTAAGGTGGCCTATATTTCCATGGACGCCGCGGCCATGCAGGATAACATCACCGTCAGCGACGATGAAATACAAGCCTATTACGACCAGCACAAAGATCAGTTCACCCAGCCGGAGCGCAAGCGTTACAGCATCATCCAAAGCAAAACCGAGGCTGATGCCAAGGCTATCCTCGCGCAATTGCACCAAGGCGCCGACTTCGCCACGCTGGCCAAACAAAAATCCACCGATGTGATTTCGGCGAAAAACGGCGGTGATATCGGCTGGATGGAGGATGCGGCCACCGTTCCGGAACTGAAGCAGGCCAATCTCACCGAGAAAGGCCAACTGTCCGGGGTGATTTCGTCCTCGGTGGGCTATTTGGTCGTGCGGCTCGATGATATCCAGCCGGCGCAAACCAAGCCGCTGTCCGAGGTGCGTGGCAGCGTTGCCGACAAGGTCAAGCAAGAGAAGGCCGTGGATGCCTATTACGCCTTGCAGCAAAAAGTGAGCGATGCCGCCAGCATTGATAACGAATCCCTGGCATCCGCGGAGACCGCCGCCGGCACCAAGGCGATTGAGACGGATTGGTTCACCCGCGACAACGTTCCGGCCGCCCTTAACTTCGAGCCGGTCAAACAGGTGTTGTTCGACGGTTCGCTGTTGGGTTCCAACGGCGCGCCGGGCAGTAATTCCGACGTCATTACCGTGGATGGCGATCGGGCGTTAGTCATGCGTATCATCGATCACAAACCGGAGAGCACCAAGCCGCTTGAGGCGGTGCGCGATCAGGTCGCGCAGCAGGTCAAACGCGCCAAAGCCGCGCAGCAGGCCAGGGCTGACGCTGAAAAGCTCCTGACGGCGCTCAAGGAAGGCAAAGGGGATGAGGCGATGAAAGCGGCCAACGTGTCGTTTAGCGAGCCGCGGGACTTTGATTCGACCCGCCAGAACGATCGGTTGAGCGAGGCCGTGTTTGCCTTGCCGCAGCCGCAGCAAGGCAAATCCACCTACGGCATCTCCACAGACGATCAGGGAAATATTGTTCTGATATCCCTGGATCAGGTAACGCCGCGTAAACTCGCTGACCAGCAGCGCAGTCAGATTGTCGCCCAGTTAAATCAGGGCATGACCGGCGTGACCTTTGATTCGTTGCTCAATAACTTGCGCAGCGAGGCCAAAATTAAACTCGGCTCAGCGGCGCAAACGCAGTAGCGCTCAAAAAAATTCTGTTATTGTTGCAACGAGACAAGGCCCCTGCGGGGGCCTTTTGCATTTTCGAGGGTTGTCTATTGTCCCTTTCGTCTGATAACGGCATGCTTTGCCGGTGCCACAACAAGGAGAAAGCACAATGAGAATGTTATGGAATTCCCCCCTCGCTATCGTCATATCCGCCGGTTTATTTTTTATGCCCTTGAGCACCGGCGCCGTTGTACATGACGGCTCCCCGACTATCGCCGTCGGCGAAAATGAACAGACGGATGCGGTGGGTGCGGCCGCGCCGGCGGAGGAAGCCGCCGGTTTGACCGAATTGCCGTCCGCCGATCAGCTGAAAGATTCCGACGATCCGCTTAACGATACCCCGACGGCCAAACCGGCTGACGACAGTCGGCAGCCGGACGGCGCCACACATGCTGATTCAACTGGCGAGTCTGCCGCTTCTGCGCTGGAAGGCAAGCGGGATCAGGCGACGCAAACCGACGATACGAGCGGCATGGACAAATCGCCGCGCGCTGGCGACAAGAAAGGGTCAGCCGCGGATTCCAGTCAAGACGATGAAGACCAGGATTTGAAAGTCAATATTAATACGGCTGATGAGGATGAGTTGGTGGAAAGCTTGAAAGGTATAGGCCCCACCAAAGCCAAGGAGATTGTGAAATACCGGGAGAAGCACGGACCTTTCAAGCGGATTGATCATCTGAAAAAAGTCAAAGGAATAGGGCCGGCTATATTTGAAGAAATAAAATCCCAGTTGGAGCTGTAAGCCTGATCTGATTAGGTAAATTAAACTCTAAATACTTCGAATTTCATCGCGGCGGCAAGCGGGAAAGTCCTCTGAAGCATAACTGACTCTGTAACTGGGGGTGAGCGGGCGCAGCCAACAAAGAAGCAACGTGAAGTATGACGAGTATTACCAAATGGGCTTTGATGGCAAAGACGCCAACAAAGCCCCAACACCTTGCACTGTCTGATGCTTAACATGATGTCCCCGCCCCGACGTTCTTCACCCCCGTCGCATAACGGTCAATGTCCCCGAGGGCCGCGCGCTTGCCGCGGTGCTGATACGGGAAAATATCGAGTTTATCTCTGATAATCTATTGAATTCTAATTTTTTTGTCGTGAAGTGCGTTTGCAGATATCGGCCCATGCTTTTCAGCCATACACTTAAAGTGTAGCATTTTTTTGATATTAATATTAAATTTTTATGACACACTGGACAATGACATCTAACTTTCCTACCGTAATGATTCTTCTATAAATAGGAAAACATAATGAGTGAGACAGCGAATTTAACGATCAAAATACCTCTTGCATTGAAGGAAAAAATAAAAGCGCTGGCGGAATCCAAAAACACTTCAATGAGCGCGGAAATCGGCGCCATGCTAGAGTGCAGCTTGAGTGAAGACGCTGCGCTCGCGCACGGGGATCAGGTAGCGGATGAAATTGATAATCAGCATACTGAGGAAATTACCGAGCAGCCATTTACGAATGGTGAAATAAAAAAACTGCGTGCTCTGCTGAATGCGGCGACGAAAAAGAAATCCAAGAAAAAATAACTCAATGTCTGCGCCGCCGTTGTGAACATCCCTACCCAGGAGGCAAACCGCTCGTCCCCTGGGGAGATGACGCTTTGCGTTAAGCGGGCAAGGCGGTTTTTCGCCTCATCTCGGCGGCGACCCGATCAGGATCGCTCAAGTAGGTTTGCAAACCCCTGGCGCGTAAATGACAGGCCGCGCATTGGCCGCAACCGTCGCCCTGGATACCATTATAACAGGTCAGTGTTTCGTGGCGCACCTTGTCCAGTTGATGATAATAATCCGCCAGCGCCCAGGTTTCAGCCTTGTTCAGCCACATCAGCGGCGTGACGAAACGTATATCGCGGGCCATGCCCAGGCTGACGGCCTGGTTCAGCGTTTTGATGAATTCATCCCGGCAATCGGGATAGCCGGAGAAATCCGTTTCGCAGACCCCGGTGATGACGGTTTGCGCGCCCACCTGGTATGCATAAATGGACGCCAGGGTGAGAAAAAGAATATTGCGGCCGGGCACAAAAGTTGAGGGCAGGTCCCCTGCCTGTTCGTCAAAATTCGGCAGCGGGATATTGTCCCGGGTCAAACTGCTGGCAGCCAACTCATTGAGCAGGCCCACATCGATGACTTTGTGGATTCTAGCGCCCAGTTCATGGGCCAGCCCGCGGGCAATGTCAATTTCCGCCCGATGACGCTGGCCGTAATCGAAAGTAACGCAATCGACCTCATCGTATTGCGTTAACGCCTGAATAAGGCAGGTCGTGGAATCCTGACCGCCGCTAAAAACCACCACAGCTCGTTTCATGACGCGACTCGTTTTTACCGTAACTGGAAAAGGCTATGTTACTGCCTTAAGTCGCCGCGGCAAAGCCGTGATTCGGTCCCGGCTACATATCCTCCAGCGCCTGCCGCCAGGGGGTGAGAGAGCCGAGATGCTCGCGTAGCCAGACAGGATTGTAATACGTTTCCAGATAACGGTCTCCGCTGTCGCATAACAGCGTCACGATGGCGCCTTGCCGTCCCTCATCCCGCATGGCGCGGGCCAGTTGCAGCGCCCCCCACATGTTTGTGCCGGTTGAGGCGCCGACCCGGCGGCCGAGAATCGGCTCCAGCCAGTGCAGCACGGCGATGCTGGCCGCGTCGGGCACCTTTAACATTTCATCAATGACGCCCGGAATAAACGAAGGCTCCACCCGTGGTCTGCCAATGCCTTCGATAAGGCCGGCTGAGGAAAGGGTGATATGCGGGTCGCGCTGTTGGTAATAATCGTAAAAAACGGAATTCTCCGGGTCGACCACCACCAGGCGGGTGCGGAATCCCCGGTAACGGATATACCGGCCGAGCGTGGCCGAGGTCCCGCCGGTGCCGGCGCCCATCACAATATAAGCCGGTTCCGGGTAGGGCTCGTGTTCCATCTGGCGAAAAATGCTGTCGGCGATATTGTTATTACCCCGCCAGTCGGTGGCGCGCTCGGCATAGGTAAATTGGTCCATATAATGCCCCTGCAACGACTCGGCCAGGACACGCGCTTCTTCATAGAGCTGGCTGCAATGTCCGACAAAGTGGCAGCGGCCGCCATAAAAGGCGATTTGTTCGATTTTCCGTTTGGCGGTGCCCTCCGGCACGACCGCGATAAACGGCAGACCCAGTAATCTGGCGAAATAGGCCTCCGACACGGCGGTGCTTCCCGACGAGGCTTCCACGATCGGCGTGTCTTGCTCGATCCGGCCATTACAGAGGCCATATAAAAACAGCGACCGGGCCAGGCGATGTTTCAGGCTGCCGGAGGGATGGGTACTTTCGTCTTTCAGGTAAAAATGGATACCGGGAAAGGAGGGTAATTGCAAACGCATAAGATGCGTATCGGCCGACCGCTGGGCGTCCGCCCGTATTTCGCTGATGGCCTGTTGGCGCCAGGATGTGTTCATGTTGTGTTTTGGTGTGGAAAACGTAACGATAGCTTACGGTGAAGCCGGAAAAAAAACGTTGCTTTTTTCATAGCAAAAGGCTGTCATAGGAGAAAATTTTTCTCTTATGGGCAACTAACGTGGATAAAATTGACCGCAAACTCCTGGCGTTATTGCAACAAGATTGCAGTATGCCGCTACAGGCGCTGGCGGAAGCGGTCAATCTGACCGCCACGCCTTGCTGGAAGCGCCTAAAACGTCTAGAGGACGACGGCGTCATTCGTGGTAAAGTGGCGTTGCTGGATCCCGCGCAGTTAGGGCTGGCGCTGACGGCGTTTGTTCTTATCAAAACCCAACAGCACAACAGCGATTGGTATCGTCTCTTTGTCAATCAAGTGCAGGATATGCCTGAAGTTCTGGCTTTTTACCGTATGGCCGGCGAGTATGACTATCTGATGCGTGTGTTGGTGAAGGACATGAAAAGTTATGACGACTTCTACAAACGGCTGGTTAATGGTGTGCCGGGGTTGATCGATGTGACGTCCAGTTTCGCCATGGAGGAAATCAAAAATACCACCGTATTGCCGGTTTAAACCCGGTTGATGGTAAGTTGTGCCGCGCCGGTCGTCAGCGAAATCAGCATCATTGCGCGATTTGGCGGGTAAGGGCACGGCGGCATTTTCCAATATCGAGCATTCTTATCATTATCCTGCTTATGCCAACGGGCAACCAGGGAGTGGGCGGTCGCATACTTCTGGAACGGTAATTCGTGAAATTTTTCGTACAACTGAACTGGTATTTTCGTCGAGAGTGGCGGCGCTATCTGGGGGCGGTGTTGTTGCTGATCCTCATTGCCTTGCTACAACTGATTCCACCTAAGCTGGTGGGCATTATCGTCGACGGCGTCACCGGGCATCGGGCCTCGAACCGGATGATCATGCTGTGGCTCGGCGCCGTGGCGGCGATCGCCCTGGTGGTGTACCTGCTGCGTTATGTCTGGCGTTTGCTGTTATTTGGCGCTTCCTACCGGCTGGCGGTGGAGCTGCGCGCCCGTTTTTATCAGCTGCTGAGCCGGCAACTACCTGATTTTTACCTGCGCCACCGCACGGGCGATTTGATGGCCCGCGCCACCAACGACGTGGATCGGGTGGTGTTCGCCGCCGGCGAGGGCGTGTTGACGCTGGTGGATTCCCTGGTTATGGGCTGCTCGGTTCTGGTGGTGATGAGCTTGCAGATAAGCTGGCAACTGACGCTGTTGTCTTTGGCGCCGATGCCGGTTATGGCGGTCATCATCAAGTACAATGGCGACGAATTGCATCGCCGCTTCAAATCGGCGCAAGCGGCGTTCTCATCCTTGAATAACCAGACCCAGGAAAGCCTGAGCGGTATCAGGATGATCAAGGCATTCGGACTGGAAGACTATCAATCCGATCGCTTCGAGCAGGTGGCCGCCGATGCCGGAGCTAAAAATATGCGGGTGGCGAGAATCGACGCCCGTTTTGAGCCGACCATTTATCTGACGGTGGGGTTCGCGAATATGCTGGCCATCGGCGGCGGAAGCTGGATGGTTATGCAAGGCGAGTTGACCCTGGGACAACTCACCAGTTTCATCATGTATCTTGGCCTGATGATATGGCCGATGTTGGCGTTGGCCTGGATGTTTAATATCGTCGAACGCGGCAGCGCCGCCTATGCCCGCATCCGCCAGACCCTGGAAGAAGAACCCGGAATCAAAGCGGAAGGGCTGGCCTTGCCGCCAGGCGCCGGCACATTGCGGGTGGAACTGACGGGTTTTTACTATCCCGGCGCGCAGCAGCCGGCTTTGCGCCATATTCGCCTGACGCTGCCGCCAGGCAAAATTCTGGGGATCTGCGGCCCCACAGGCGCCGGCAAGAGCACATTGCTGGCGTTGATTTTGCGCCATTACGATCCGTCCCGAGGGGAAATCCGGTTTCACGATTTACCCCTTGACGCAATCAGTCTCGAGCAATGGCGCGGGCGGCTGGCGGTCGTCAGCCAGACGCCGTTCCTGTTCTCCGATACCGTGGCGCGTAATATCGCTCTGGGAAGGCCGGATGCTGAAGAGCGGGATATTGAGCGGGTTGCCCGCCTGGCCTGTGTGCATGAGGATATACTCCGTTTGCCCGAGGGTTACGCGACCCAGGTGGGTGAGCGGGGCGTCATGTTGTCCGGCGGACAAAAGCAGCGTATGTCCATTGCCCGCGCCCTGCTGCTGGATGCGGAGATCTTGGTGCTTGATGACGCGTTATCCGCCGTCGATGGCCGCACCGAACACCTTATCCTGGACAATTTGCGGCAATGGGGCGCGAATCGCACGCTTATTATTACCGCTCATCGCCTCTCCGCCTTGCTTCACGCCGACGAAATACTGGTTCTGTCACACGGTGGGGTACAGCAGCGTGGGCAACATCAAGCGTTGGTGGAGCAATCCGGCTGGTATCGCGACATGTTTCGCTACCAACAGTTGGAAGCGGCGTTTTCCGGCGACGCCGACCGGCCGGAGGCGATAGATGCGTAAGTGGCGGACACTCTGGCCGTCGTTGAAGCGGCTGCTTTCCTACAGCGCGCCTTACCGCATCCCCCTGTTGCAGGCCATGGCCATGTTATGGCTGGCGGCGGGCGCGGAAGTGGCCGGCCCGGCGATTATCAGTTATTTTATCGATCATATTTTGCCGCTGAAAACCTTTCCGGCGCTGCCGATCGCGCTGTTGGCGCTGGGTTTTATCGCCTTGTTGTGCCTGTCCGCCTCCTTGCGTTATTTTCAGGCGCTGTTGTTCAACCGGACCGCCCTGGCCGTGGTGCAAACGCTGCGGACCGAGGTGATGGACGCCGCGCTGCGTCAGCCGCTCAGTACTTTCGATAATCAGCCGGTGGGGCAGCTTATCTCCCGTGTGACCAATGATACCGAAGTGGTCAAGGATTTGTTCGTTACGGTGATGGCCACGGTGCTGCGCTGTTTCGCTCTGATAGGCGCCATGCTGGTGGCGATGTTTGCACTGGATTGGCGCATGGCATGCGTCGCCTTGGTGATGTTCCCGGCGATAGCGATAGTGATGATGATTTATCAGCATTACAGCACGCCGATTGTCCGTCGCCTGCGCGCCTATCTGGCCGATATTAATGACGGCTTCAATGAAGCCATTAGCGGTATGAGTATCATCCAGCAATTCCGACAGCAGCGGCGATTCGGCGACAGGCTGGCGGAAGCCAGCGAGGCCCATTATCAGGCCAGAATGCAGACCTTGCGGCTGGAGGGATTTCTGCTGCGGCCGTTATTAAGTCTGTTGTCGGCCTTGATATTGTGCGGGCTGTTGGCGCTGTTTGGTTTCAGTCCGGTGGGCACGGTGGGGGTGGGCGTCCTCTATGCCTTTATTAATTATCTGGGGCGGTTGAACGAGCCGCTGATTGAGCTGACTTCCCAACAGGCGATGTTGCAGCAGGCGGTGGTGGCCGGCGAGCGGATCTTCGAGCTGATGGACGGCGATCGGCAGCAATACGGCGGCGATAACCGCCCCCTTGCCAGCGGCCGCATTGATATCCGCGATCTGACGTTTGCTTATCGCGCCGACGCGCCGGTATTAAGACGGATTTCCCTGACGGTACCGTCGCGACGGTACCGTCGCGCAATTTTATCGCGCTGGTGGGGCATACCGGTAGCGGTAAAAGCACGCTGGCGAATCTGTTAATGGGCTATTACCGGATAGTCCACGGACAGTTATGGCTGGACGGTCGGCCCATTGAACAGCTCTCCCATCAGGTGCTGCGGCAAGGCATCGCGATAGTGCAGCAGGATCCGGTGGTCATGGCGGATTCGGTCTTCGTCAATGTTACGCTCGGGCGCGCCATCAGCGAGCAGCAAGTCTGGCTGGCGTTGGAACAGGTGCAATTGGCCGGGTTGATACGGGAACTGCCTGGCGGGTTGTACGCGGAACTCGGCGAGCAAGGCAATACCCTGTCGGTCGGCCAGAAACAGCTACTGGCTCTGGCCAGGGTTCTGGTGTTGACGCCGGAAATCCTGATCCTGGACGAAGCGACGGCCAATATCGACTCGGGGACGGAACAGGCCATCCAGCGAGCACTGGCGGTTGTGCGCCGACGCGCCACGTTGGTGGTGATAGCCCACCGGCTTTCAACCATCGTCGATGCGGATGACATTCTCATGCTTCATCGCGGAGAGGTGGTGGAGCGGGGGGCCCATGAGCAACTGTTACGCCGACATGGCCGCTATTATCAGATGTATCAGTTGCAATTGGCCGGCCGGGCGCTTGATGCCGGACTGCCGTCGCCCGCCGCCCGCCCGGCGTAGCGGCCGGATTAACCGGCGGGGCGGTTAATGCCCGTTCATTGCGCGAGGGCGATGGGTGAGACAATGGCGCGAATTTATGCCTGAAGGCCGGTGATCTCGACCCGCACCGCAATCGGGCAAGAAGTCGTCGGCTTAAGCCATTATGCACTCAAAAAACGCATCATGCTCCGTTTCAGTGCGCGCCGGCTCCCCATCACTGGACGCGGTGCCGGTCCGCCGGGTGTTTTAAGCCATCCAGGCTTTAATTACAGGCATCAAGACGTAAATTTTCATGTCAAAACATTTATGGCACATGCTTTGCTTTAATCAGGCGTAGTGATCGCGAGTTCGGATCCAAATTCTTGAGGGGGAAGATATGAAGTTGGTAACCGTGGTGATTAAACCATTCAAATTGGAAGATGTGCGAGAAGCACTATCTGCGGTGGGCATACAAGGGCTGACGGTCACCGAGGTGAAAGGGTTTGGACGGCAAAAAGGCCATGCCGAACTTTATCGCGGTGCCGAGTATAGCGTGAATTTCCTACCCAAGGTGAAAATCGACATCGCCATCGCCGATGATCAGCTTGATGAAGTCATTGATGTGATTAGTAAAGCGGCCTACACCGGGAAAATTGGTGATGGCAAGATATTTGTCGCGGAATTACAAAGGGTTATCCGTATTCGTACCGGTGAAACCGATGAAGCAGCACTTTAACGACACGCGCGAATTTTGTGGATAGGGATGAGTTGAAAATGAAAAAAATCGTATCAGTAACCGGCCTGACGGCGTTGGCGTTGCTGCCGTCATGGGCCATGGCCGCCGCACCTGCGATCGATAAGGCCGATAATGCCTTCATGATGTTGAGCACCGCTTTGGTGCTATTTATGACCATGCCCGGCATCGCCTTGTTCTACGGCGGTTTGTTGCGGGGCAAGAATGTCTTGTCGATGTTAACTCAGGTGGCCGTCACTTTCGCTTTGGTCTGCGTATTGTGGATGATTTACGGTTACTCGCTGGCCTTCAGCGATGGCAATCCCTTCTTCGGCGGCTTCGGCTGGACCATGCTGAAAAATATCGCCCTGACCGCGCCAATGGGCACTTTCTACCAGTTGATCCATGTCGCGTTCCAATGTTCGTTCGCCACAATCACCGTGGGTCTTATCGTCGGCGCGCTGGCTGAACGTATCCGTTTTTCGGCCGTACTGATTTTCGTGGTGATTTGGCTGACTTTCTCGTATCTGCCGATGGCACACATGGTCTGGGCGGGTGGCTACCTGGCTTCCATGGGCGCGTTGGACTTCGCCGGCGGTACGGTTGTGCATATCAATGCCGCCAGCGCCGGTCTGATCGGTGCTTATATGCTGGGTAAACGCTCCGGCTTCGGCAAGGAAGCCTTCAAACCCCATAACCTGCCGATGGTATTCACCGGCGCGGCCATTCTGTATGTGGGCTGGTTCGGCTTTAACGCCGGTTCCGCCAGCGCCGCCAATGAAATCGCCGGCCTGGCATTCCTCAACACCGTCATGGCTACCGCTGGCGCTATCCTTTCCTGGGTATTCGTTGAATGGATGCTGCGCGGCAAGCCTTCCTTGCTGGGCGCTTGCTCCGGCTGCATCGCCGGGTTGGTCGCCATTACCCCCGCCGCCGGTTTTGTCGGTGTCGGCGGCGCGCTGGTCATCGGACTGGTGGGTGGCGTCGCTGGCCTGTGGGGTGTCGTTGCGCTGAAAAAATGGCTGCACGTGGATGACGTTTGCGACGTCTTCGGCGTGCACGGCGTGTGCGGTATCGTTGGCTGTCTGCTGACCGGCGTATTCACCTCCGCTTCCCTTGGCGGCGTTGGTTATGCCCAGGGTGTGACCATGGGCCATCAACTGTGGGTACAATTGTACAGTGTCATCGTTTGCCTGGTGTGGTCCGGCGTGGTGGCTTTCGTCGGCTTCAAAATTGCCGATATCGCTGTGGGTTTGCGGATTCCCGAAGAACAGGAACGCGAAGGGCTGGATGTCAACAGCCACGGCGAAAGCGCCTACAACGAATAACGGGTTTTATTGCAGTGGCGGCCTGGCGACGGGCCATTACAATAAGAACGACGACCGGGGCGGTAACGCCCCGGTTTTTTTGGGGGGGACAAGTGTTAGCGCGTCTTCATGCGTATCAGCCCCTCTTGCGCCGTGCTGGCCACCAATAGCCCCGTGCGGGTGAAAAAGCGTCCGCGAACATAGCCGCGGCCGCCCGAGGCGCAAGGGCTGTCGATGGCGTAGAGTAACCAGTCGTCCAACCGTACCGGCCGATGAAACCACATGGCATGATCAATGGATGCGATAATCAGGTTGGGATCCAGGAAGCTGATGCCGTGAGGCTGCAAGGCGGTGGGCAAAAAATTGAAATCCGCCAGATACCCCAACAGGCATAGGTGACTGTCGTCGTCGTCCGGCAGCGGGCCATTGGCTTTTAGCCAGATGTAGCGCAGCGGATCGTCGGTTGCATTGTCCAGGGGATGATGAAAATTCACCGGACGCATGTCGAATGCCTGCTCACCGGCAAGCGTCCGGCGCAGCAGGGGGGGCATCCCCTCAGTACGCCGGGCGATAAGGTCGGGCTCACCGATCAGGGCCTCCGGCTCTGGTACCTGCGGCATGGTATCTTGATGTAATACCCCGTTCTCGGGCCGTTGAAAAGAACCGGTCAAATAGAAGATTTCCTGCCCTGACTGCTCGGCGATAACCTGGCGCGTACTAAAACTTTTACCGTCGCGCAGCGAAACGACCCGGTAAACAATGGGCGAGCCACTGTCGCCGGGGCGCAGAAAATAGCAGTGGTAGGAATGCAGGCCGCGTCGATCCGGCACGGTCCGCAAAGCGGCGTGCAACGCCTGGCCCATCACTTGTCCCCCGAAGACCTGCGGCAGCCCCATGTCTTGGCTTTGGCCGCGAAACACGCCATCGCCTATTTGCTCCAGATCCATTAGCGCCAATAATCGTTGTAATGTGCGATTCACCTCTTTGCCCCTAACAAAAGCGCCCCGAGGAGCGTCGGCCGGCCATGCCGCCCATGTTCTATTCCAAGCGTTATCGCCGGCCGGCGGCGATAAGACGCGAATATGGCCGGCAGGAAAATATCAGGATCCTGTGCCATCATTAATGCATTGGGTGGTATTAACCACTATGCGCTCACCACCGCTGGTGGTGACATGGTCAACAAAAATTAAAAGGAGAAGTTCATCATGAAACTCTGGCAAGTCATGGGCGGTGTCGTTTTTGCGGCCACCCTGGCCGGCTGTGCCGATAAAGGGCATCAGGTCGCGACTCCCGCTTTCGCCACACCGGGAACGGCCCAGCAAAACAACGCTATCCGGCAACCGACGGTGAGTGGCTCGGTATGGATCAGGCAACGCATAGCCCTGCCCCCTGACGCGGTGCTGACCGTGACCCTATCCGATGCAAGCGTGCCCGACGTACCCTCGACCATTATCGCCCAACGGGTGATGCGCACCAACGGCCGGCAGGCGCCATTCAGTTTCCTGCTCCCTTATGCGCCGTCTTCCATACGGCCTAACGCCCGCATCCTGCTTAGCGCGGCGGTGACGGAGAATGGACGCGTCACCTTGATGACCGAACAGGTTAAACAGGTGATCACCAACGGCAATACCAAGCAGGATTTGACATTGATACCGGTTACATCGGTGGCGTTGCCCACCCGGACATTGCCGGCGACCACTGTTCCATCAAGCTCGCCGACTCAGGTGACGCCATCCAGCAGCGTTCCCGCGCCAAGCCAGATGTAATATCCCGGCCTTTCTTTGCCGACGGGCATGTCGCGAAGGGCTAACCCGGCCTCCTGATCATATCTGCCAGCGGTAGCGCTTGAGATCGAGATACCCGCGAACGTCCAGTTCGACGCCTTCGGCCTCAAGGGCTGCTTTTTGGCGGTGGAAACCGGCATCTGGCAAGGAAATGCCGCCCATACGGTTGACCACCCGATGCCAGGGAAGCCGGGTGCCCGAGGGTAAACGGCTAAGTATTCCCCCCACTTGCCGGGCGGCGCGCGATGAACCGGCCAAACGGGCGACATCGCCGTAAGTGGCGACATTGCCTCGGGGGATGGCGTTAACGACTTGAAAAACGCGCTGTCGAAAGGAGTCCGTTGGCTCATCCATTTTTGCTGCTATCGGCCTGACATTAACGAGACACCATGTTGACATAGATCGCCCAAAGCGGGAAGAGGGCAATGAGCGGCCAAGGCGGCAGGGTGTTTCGACCAAGAAATCAGCGCTTAAAACACAGCGTCTTGCATTTAGTCGGGGCATCGCCGATAATGCCCGCGCCTGGTTAATCCAGGCAGTCCATGGAGGCCCCGTTGGTGCTCCCGCAACACTACCCTGCGAACCCGGTCAGGTCCGGAAGGAAGCAGCCGTAGCAGGCGATGTGTGTGCCGGGATGCCGCTGGCGGGGCCTCCACCCACCTAAGCGTTTCGCAAACGTTACACTCACCCTCACGGATAGATTTCCAGAACGGCGATTCACACCACGGCGGCAGACGCGTCGGACACGAATTTCCGCCATTCATAACGGGCTCTGGGTAAGTGATGGGAGTCTCTCATCGCCCCGGGCGCATCGGCCAAGGCGATGACTGGTGCGAGTCAACGCCAGGCTGTAGCCCGGTAATGGCGTGAATATACCCACACGCCGATTGCGTCAAATAGGGACGGCGAATGTCGGTAATAGGTTTTCTGTCCATTGTGTTGTCCAACCCCGGCGGGACTGAGGCGAATACGTGACCGGCGATAATAGGAAGACAGTGTATTGCTGGCGGGCACTTCCAGGGGATCATGGTTTATCCCGGCTGAAATTAACCACTGGTAAATCCTATTTAAACCGCTCTTGATGCTGCCAAGATATTCCCTCAGGCTATATTGCGATAATGGATGAATGATATGAAAGTAAAACCGGATATCCGGTAAACATCGGTTAAGCTTATGGTCAACAAACAACGCCATGAGCAGAATCGGCGATCCCTTTCATAAAAGAAACCCAGCTCATTTATATGAGCGAGGATAGATATTAGTTATACTATTACGAGGGGCGTCATTCACTTGACACTATCTGACATACTTCCAGACGGAAACTGGAACCTTGTCATACAGTTTATCCATAGTCAGTTCCGCGAGTCGATGGTCGGCGGCGGAGTTGAATATCTCGAGTTCATCATCGGAAAGTTCATATCTGTTCTTTTCAATGACACGTTCCAACGTATCCAGCGTTCGGCATTTCCGCAACCGCATTAAATAGTCGATTTTTTTCATAATGGCCTTTAAAGTTATGTCTAATGTTAAAATATTATTTACTATTTAAGAAATACAGAGTTCCGTCTCTGAGAAAGTTCCGAATAAACGAGAGCGGCTGGCACGCCAACGTCGAATGTCCAGGGCGTTGATGCCGTAGCTGCTAAATAGCGTAAATGTATCATCTAAAAAGGATTCGACCTGTTCGGTCAGCTCGCTTTCATTGTGGTATTTGAGTTTGAAGCTCACCATATATGACGCTATATGATCGATTAATTCATTCATCTGCAAATTGATGCAGGAAGCAGGATCATTAACCCAGCCATGATAACTGTTCCCCAGGCTGGCGATACCCTCATCGTAAAGCGTAGCACAAAGGTATTTTAGCTGTGCGATATCATGTCGTTTGGGCGAATACTCATCCATATCAACCCTCCTAGGCAGAACGAATTACCTTAAGCGCTAATCGAGGGGATCGCCAATACCGCCGTCCCGGTCGACTCAAAAACCCCTTTAAAGATAGAAGATTTAACGAGTATAGCACATTCTGTCTACATTAACTTATAGTTCCATACCAGCGCAATTTATATCACACGCGACGTCGCCGATTTTTCGCCACTCCGGCTTGGCTCGGGATACCGTCGGTACGGTTTGGATAAGTGAACTTTGTTATATTGAAAATGCATTGAAAAAGCATTAAAAGCGCAGTGCTTAAGCTGTTCAAGGCCCGACGACCGGTTGAGCAATGACTCTTTTCTTCACGCTTGCTTCACTCTTAATATTATTACCATTTCAAGTCCTATTGGACAGATTTTATTGCCAAAAAATTATGACAATACATTGCAGGTTAACCGAAAGCATGACAATTTCCTGGCATTTCATCGCCCCGGCGATATGCGGGCGACAACTGCCCATGAAAAACGGATTGCCGCGCCCTGTGTCTCCGTCATCCCAGTAGTAGGATGGTGTTTGGCGCGGCCAAATTCAAGGCTATATTCGCTAAATATTTTGAGTTGCGCCACTGCGGCAAGCGGGAAAGTCCACAGCGGCATGGATAACTCTGTGACTGGGGCGAACGAGCGGCCCCTATACAAAGAGACAATTCGTATGAGTTGAGGCAGATGGGCGTTGACGGCTATCTTTTCTTTCCGCCGCCCTGAACGGCCTTGAAACGCGGATGGGATTTGCAAATGACGTAGATGCGTCCGCGCCGGCGGACGATCTTGCAATCTTTATGGCGTGTTTTTGCTGAGCGCAGCGAGCTTAATACCTGCATGTTGATTTTACCTTAGACGGCGGAATTTTTAAAAAACCGGCCGAATCGTTGTTCAAAGCGAGCTGTACTGCCTTCTTTGTCGATGATCCGCTGTTTACCGGTGTAATAAGGATGCGATTGCGACGACACGTCGATCGTCGCGTAGGGATAGGTTATCCCGTCAATTTCGATGGTACGGTTGGTTTTCAGCGTTGAACCAATTCTAAAATAGGTATTTGCGCTGGTATCGTGAAAAACCACTGTACGGTATTCGGGATGAATACCAGGTTTCATTTTGCCTCCACATGTTATGTTATAACATAATTATTATTCTATCGTATTTTCTTCGCCTGTCAATTGCTGGGAAGTATCGCCGGGAGGGTTTTTCACTGAGCCGGCAAAGTGGCTCAAGAGGGGGCATGTTGCCGGTAAAAGAAAAGGCCACTTACGTGGCCTTGTCTCAATGTGACGCATTAATGCCGGGAAAATCCTTATTCCTCGGTGTGCGGCGGGGTATTCTCGGTTTTCCCGCCGAAACGGCGCCGAACCACCACAAAGAATACCGGGACAAAGTAAATGGCCAGCAGGGTCGCGGTCACCATCCCGCCCATGACCCCAGTGCCCACCGCATTCTGCGCGCCGGAACCGGCGCCGGTACTGATGGCCAGCGGCAGCACGCCAAGGATAAAGGCCAGCGATGTCATCAGAATGGGGCGCAAACGCATGCGAACTGCTTCCAGTGTGGCTTCCACCAGTCCTTTGCCTTCCTTCTCCATTAAATCCTTGGCGAATTCGACAATCAGAATGGCGTTCTTGGCGGACAAACCGATCGTGGTTAATAGCCCCACCACGAAATAGACGTCATTGCTCAAACCGCGCAGCGTGGCGGCCAGCAACGCTCCTATAACCCCAAGGGGCACGACCAACATTACCGCGAAAGGAATAGACCAGCTTTCGTACAAGGCGGCCAGGCAAAGGAAGACGACAATCAGCGAAATGGCATACAACGCTGGCGCCTGGTTACCCGACAACCGTTCCTGGTAAGACATCCCGGTCCAACTATAGGTGATACCAGCGGGCAACTTGGCGGCCAATTGCTCCATCATCGCCATGGCCTCGCCGGTACTCTTGCCGGGGGCCGCTTCGCCCTGGATTTCCATGGACGGCAAACCGTTATAGCGTTCCAGGCGCGGCGAACCATATTGCCAATGGCTGGTGGTCACGGCAGACAACGGCACCATCTGTCCGTCAGAGCCCCGGACGAACCAATTGTTAATGTCGGTCGGCAGCATGCGGAACGGCGCGTCGCCTTGGACATAGACCTGTTTAACCCGCCCGCGATCGACGAAGTTATTAACGTATTCGCTGCCCAATGCCGCGCCGATGGTCGTGTTCAGGTCGGAAAGGGACACTCCCAGCGCCTGCGCTTTTTCCTGATCCACATCCAGCTTGAACTGCGGCGTGTCCTCCAGACCGTTGGGGCGGACCCCTACCAGCATATCCGGATGCTGGGCGACCATGCCCAGCAACTGGTTACGCGCCTCGGTCAACTTCTCATGGCCCAATCCGTTGGAATCAATCAATTCAAAGTCGAAGCCGGTGGCATTGCCCAGCTCGACGATGGCCGGGAGGTTAAAGGACAGAGCGATACCGTCTTTGATTTTGGAAAATGCGGCGTTGGCCCGTCGAATTATGGCCGGCACCTTGTTCTCGCTACCGTTGCGTTCGCTCCAGTCCTTCAGGCTGGCAAAGGCCAGGCCGTTGTTCTGACCACGTCCGGAGAAACCGAAGCCGCTGACGGTAAACACCGAATTGACGTTATTTTTCTCGTCGTGGAGGAAATGATGGGAAACCTGATCGAGCACCGCCTGTGTGCGTTCCTGGGTCGCTCCCGCCGGCAGTTGCACCATGGTCAGAAAGACCCCTTGGTCTTCGTCCGGCAGGAAAGAGGTGGGCAGGCGGACAAACAACAGCGCCATGCCGATCACCAGCAACAGGTAGATGATCAGGTACCGGCCGGTGCTGTTGAGGATCTGCCCGACGCTATCGGTATAATGGTGCGTACTTTGGCTGAATTTTTTATTGAACCAGCCAAAGAAGCCGGTGGTGATGCCATGATCGCCTTTTTTAACCGGTAGCAGCAGCGTGGAGCACAATGCCGGCGTCAAAATCATCGCCACCAGTACCGACAGGATCATGGCGGATACGATGGTGATGGAGAACTGGCGGTAAATAACGCCGGTAGCCCCGCCGAAGAAAGCCATCGGCACGAACACCGCCGACAGGACCAGCGCGATGCCTACCAGCGCGCCCTGAATTTGACCCATGGACTTGCGGGTGGCCTCTTTGGGACTCAGACCCTCTTCGGCCATGACCCGCTCGACGTTCTCCACGACCACGATGGCGTCATCCACCAATAACCCTATCGCCAGTACCATGGCGAACATGGTGAGGGTATTGATGGAATAACCAAAGGCGTTGAGGATGGCGAAGGTCCCCAGCAGCACAACCGGCACCGCGATGGTCGGGATCAGGGTGGCGCGGAAGTTTTGCAGGAACAGGTACATGACCAGGAAGACCAGGATAATGGCCTCAACCAGGGTTTTGACCACTTCCTGTATGGATATCTTCACAAATGGCGTGGTGTCGTAGGGATAAACCACTTTCATTCCCGCCGGGAAGGTCGGTTCCAGGCGCGCCAGTTCCGCCTTGACCGCTTTGGCGGTATCCAGCGCGTTGGCGCCGGTGGCCAGTTGAATGCCCAGACCGGAGGCGGGACGGCCGTTGAACTTGGCGATAACGTTATAATTTTGGCCGCCCAGCTCAATGCGCGCCACATCCCGTAGCCGCACTTGCGAGCCATCCGGGTTCACCTTAAGCAAAATATTGCCGAATTCCTTCACGCTGGTGAGCTGGGTCTGCACGATAATCGAGGCGTTGAGCTGCTGATTATTGGTCGCCGGTAAACCGCCCAACTGGCCGGCGGCGATCTGGCTATTCTGCGTTTCCAGCGCGCTGATGACATCAACCGGCGTCAGCTGATAGTTATTCAGCTTGTTCGGATCCATCCAGATACGCATGGCGTACAGCGAGCCGAACAACTGGAAGTTGCCCACCCCCTGGGTCCGACTGATGGGATCCTGGATATGCGACCCCACGAAGTCGGAGATGTCCTGCTGGGTCATGTTGGGATCATCGCTGATGAAGCCGACCACCATCAGGAAGCTGGAACTGGATTTCTGGATCTTGACGCCTTGCTGCTGCACTTCCTGCGGCAGCAACGGCATCGCCAGTTGCAGTTTGTTCTGGACCTGCACCTGGGCGATATCCGGATCGACGCCGGAATCGAACGTCAACGTGATCTGCACCGTCCCGGACGAGTCGCTGTTAGACGACATGTACAACAGGTGATCGATGCCGTTCATATTTTGCTCGATCACCTGCGTCACGGTATTTTGCGCCGTTTCGGCGTCCGCGCCCGGGTAAGTGGCGGTAATCTGGATGGCCGGCGGCGCAATGGCCGGATACTGCTCGACCGGCAACCGGATTATCGATAACGCGCCGGCAAGCATGATGATAATGGCAATCACCCATGCAAAAATAGGGCGATCTATAAAAAACTTAGCCATGAGAGTTATCCGTTCCTGTTAAGACTTGCTGGCGGTTTCAGGCTGCGCGGTTTGCGCCGATTGGGGCTGGGCGTCGACTTCCTTGGCGATAACCGGTATGCCGGGCTTGACCTTTTGCAAACCGGTAACGATAACCCGATCGCCTTCCTTCAGACCGGCCGTGACCAGCCACTTGTCGCCGATGGCCTGCGGCGCGGTCAACTGACGCAAGGCCACTTTGTTGTCCGGACCGACCACCATTGCCGTCGCCTGGCCGCGGGGGTCATGGGTAATTCCCTGCTGGGGGACCAGCAGCGCGTTTTCGTTCACGCCCTCATCCAGCCTGGCCCGAACGAACATGCCGGGCAGCAGGGCATCGTTCGGATTGGGGAATACGGCGCGCAGCGTAATGGAGCCGGTGGTTTCATCCACAGTGACATCGGAAAATTCCAGGGTGCCGGTTTGCGGATACAGACTCCCGTCTTCCATCAAGAGACGAACTGTCGCCTTGCCATCGATTTGTTTTAGCGTGCCGTTGTTCAGTTCCTGTTTCAGACGCAAAAAATCATTGCTGGACTGGGTGACATCCACATACATGGGGTTCAATTGCTGCACGACCGCCATGGCGGTGGTCTGGGCATTGGTGACCAGGGCGCCTTCGGTGTAGGCGGATTTGCCGATACGGCCGCTGATTGGCGAGGTTACCCGGGTATAGGCCAAATTAATGCGGGCGGTTTCCAACGCCGCCTTGGCCGCGACCACGGCCGCATCATTTTGCTGCAAGGTGGCGACCGCGGTATCGTAATCCTGCTTGCTGACAAAATGGGTGGGCAGCAGTTTTTTATAACGCTCGACAGTCACGCGGGCGATATTGGCGTTGGCCTGGGCTTGCGCCAGATCGCCGTTGGCGCTGTCGTAGGACGCTTGATACGGCGCGGGATCAATCTGGTAAAGCGACATCCCCGCCTTGACATCGCTGCCTTCGACGAAGTTTCGCTTCAGAATAATGCCGTTGACCTGGGGGCGGACTTCAGCGATGCGAAAAGCGGCGGTCCGGCCGGGTAGTTCGGTGGTGACATTCAAGGATTGTTTTTTTACGGTCACTACGCCGACTTCGGGAGCCTGTTGCTGATGTGCCTGTTGGGCTTCTTTATTGTCACATCCAACAAGACTAAAGCTGCCTGTAAGCATCAGAACGGCTGCCAGAGGCAGAAGCCCTCTGTTTTTGCTCATAGATAAACCTCAAGAGTCCGATTTTAAAATGAAAAGTTGATCAATGGATCACAAGCCAACAAACCTATTGCTGCGTAACAATGAGCCTTATGCTATGTTACATACATTCGTGAATGTATGTAAATCACAAGACCCCCGAAAAAAAACGCCATGGCACGAAAAACCAAACTTCAGGCCCAGGAAACCCGGCAACACATATTAGACGCCGCGGTCCTGGAGTTTTCACGCCGAGGCGTATCCGCCACGTCGTTAGCCGATATCGCGGCGGTGGCGGGGGTGACCCGTGGCGCCATCTATTGGCATTTTAAGAATAAAGTCGAGTTATTTAATGAGATTTGGCGTAACGCTGAATCCAAAATTTACGCATTAGAGCTTGAGTATCAAGCAAAACATCCCGATGATCCACTTTATGTTCTTACCGAGACATTGATTTACATTCTCCAAAGCACTGTTTCCGATACAGAATGGCGCGCACTGATGGAAATTGTATTTCATAAATGTGAATTCGTCGGCGAAATGGCTTTATTCCAGGAAGTCCGGCAGGAATTGTACGCCGAATGCTACGAGCGGATCGAGCAAATCCTTGAAAATTGCATTGCGCATCAGCAGCTACCGGCGGATTTGCATTGCCGTCGCGCCGCCATACTACTCCGCGCCCATATGACCGGACTTATGGAAAACTGGTTGTTTATTCCAGGCACCTTCGATCTTAGCGGTAATTCCCGACTGTGGGTCGCCTCACTCATTGATATGCTGAAATTTTGTCCTTCCCTACGGCACGACGCGGAAGCAAACGACGCCGACTAGCGCAAAAAAACGGTTCTTTACGGCGGTTGTTACAACGGCGGCTTTTTCTCCTGTTGGCGGGTTTTTGTCAAAAAATCCTTTTTGACGATTTCCAGCGCCGCCAGAACCAGCTTTGGGTCAAGACTATTACTTTCCAGCAGCATAATCAGATCCACCGCCAATTTGATCTCCGGAGATTCATTTTCAAGCTTCACTGACCTCTCCCGCATGGCTTCCGGCCGCTAATAAGGAAGAGAGTATAATTGAAATCGGTATCATGACAAATAGTAAGCGCATCATTAAAAAATAAAATGGAAATTATCCGGCCGCACCGCTGTCATCACGCTCAATTTGCTGCTCAAGCCGCGTCAGCGCTTGTCGACAGCGCGCCAGTCTTCCTTCCAGTGCGGCGATTTCCCGTTGCAACTGTTGTTGTCGAACCGGGTTGCCGGCGTCGCGCAACAGGCTTTCCCTATCGCGGATAAGGTTAGTTAAGCGTCGCGCGTAATCCTGGTGTTGAGCGAGCCGGGCATAAGGATCCGTTGGCTGTTCCGCCGGTGGTCGGCGGCGCAAATTTCCCGTCGCGATTTCCCGCGCCAGCGCGGTTATTTGATCAACGAGACGTTGCGCCAGCCAGGCCACCTGCTCGGTCCGAGCCTGTTCGGCCGCTTCAGTCAGTTGGCGCAGTGTGCGCTGGCTGTCGGTCAGATAGTCGCGAAGCGTCGTGCCGCGGCATTGGAAAAGGCGGTGATCGAAACGGGACTGCGCGATGGCGTCGGCGTCGGAGGAATCGATGCGTTGGGCCAATTCCGTCAACCGATCGCTCAACGTCTGTATTAAAGAAGATGATTGCACGTCCTTTACCTGTCGTTGAAGGACTTCTGAAAGCCGCCGTCCTTGCCGCCCGCCCTAAATGGCAGGGAACATCGGCGCGGATAGGCGGAATATGTCTTTCGCGCGCCGGCGGGATCCCGGGCCGCGGCCGTAATCGCCATGAAGCCGCTTTGTCCGGCGGTTGATGTTAAACAATAAATCACCGGATGGCGATGCGCCAATGTTGCAATTTTCTGCCGGTTTGCCTAAATTTGGTCGCTTTCCCGCGCGGTAATTCCTGCCAGTTCATGATAGCCTGTATTGACTCGCGGGCTGGTTCCCATGCCCGCGCGGAGTGTCTTTCCCTTAGTTTCAGGCGCAAATATGATGACCGCTATGGATCCTCAGCTCGAACTCATAAAAAATAGTATCAAAACAATCCCTGATTACCCTAAACCAGGCATTTTTTTTCGTGATATCACCAGTCTGCTGGAACGGCCTGAAGCGTATGCCGCCACCATCAGGCGGCTAAGCGACCATTATCGCGGCACGGGACTGAGCAAGGTGGTCGGTACCGAGGCCCGCGGTTTCCTGTTCGGTGCGCCGGTGGCGCTGGCGCTGGGCGTGGCCTTCGTACCCGTTCGCAAACCCGGCAAGCTGCCGCGCGCCGTGTTAAGCGAAAGCTATGAACTTGAATACGGCGTCGATACGCTGGAAATCCACCAGGATGCCGTCCAACCCGGGGACAAAGTGCTGGTGGTGGATGATTTACTGGCCACCGGCGGTACCATTGAGGCGACGGTGAAGTTGATCCGCCGGCTGGGCGGCGAGGTTCGCGATGCGGCTTTCGTGATAAACCTGGCCGACCTTGGCGGCGAGGAACGTCTTAAAGCGGCGGGCGTGCGAAGTTATAGTCTGGTGGCTTTCCCTGGCCACTGATCCATATCGGCCTCGCACTTCTGCGCGAGGCTGTGTTAGCATTATCTCCTGTTTATCGACTTTTCGCGAGCCATGAGCTATCAGGTCCTTGCCCGTAAATGGCGCCCGCAGACATTTTCCGATGTGGTAGGTCAGGAACATGTGCTGACGGCGTTGACCAACGGCCTTTCAATGGGCAGGATTCACCATGCTTATCTTTTGTCGGGCACCAGGGGGGTCGGTAAGACCACCATTGCCCGTCTGCTGGCCAAAGGATTAAACTGCGAGACCGGCGTCACCGCCAGCCCGTGCGGCGTCTGTGATAACTGTCGCGAGATAGAGCAAGGCCGTTTCGTCGATTTAATTGAAATCGACGCCGCGTCGCGGACCAAGGTGGAGGACACTCGCGACTTGCTGGATAACGTCCAGTATGCGCCGGCCAGGGGCCGCTTCAAGGTTTATCTGATCGATGAAGTGCACATGCTCTCCCGGCACAGTTTCAATGCGTTGCTCAAGACGCTGGAAGAGCCGCCGTCACATGTCAAATTCCTGCTGGCGACCACGGACCCGCAAAAGCTGCCGGTCACCATTTTATCCCGTTGTCTGCAATTCCACCTCAAGGCCCTGGATGTCGGGCAGATCCGCGGTCAACTGGAATATATCCTGCAACGTGAGAATATCGGTTACGAACCGCGCGCCCTGCAACTGCTGTCCCGCGCCGCCGACGGTAGCCTGCGCGATGCCTTGAGTTTGACCGATCAGGCTATCGCCATGGGCGGGGGACAGGTTTCCGCCCAGACGGTGGGCGACATGCTTGGCGCCTTGAATACCGAGCAGCCCTTGGCGCTGATCGAGGCGTTGGCCGCCGCCGACGGCAATGCCATGATGGCGCAATTGGCGGAGTGTGTGGCGCGCGGCGCGGATTGGGAAATGCTGCTGGTGGAAATGCTGACGCTGCTGCATCGCATCGCCATGGGGCAATTGCTGCCGGACATGCTGGCCGAGGATGACGACGCCGCCGTCGCGTCGCGCTTGCGTGAACTGGCCAAACGGATCCCGCCAGCCGATTTGCAGCTTTATTACCAGACATTGTTGGTGGGCCGTAAGGAGTTGCCCTATGCGCCGGATCGGCGCATGGGCGTGGAAATGACGTTGTTGCGAGGATTGGCTTTCCACCCCCGGTCGGGCGCTGCGCCGTCGGACGGCGGCGGGGGAAAAAAAACCGTTCCCGGTGACCGGCGCCGCCAAGAAGGCGCGGCGTCCGGTGAAACCTCGCCGGTAAACGGCGCGTCGTCGCCCCGCGCTCCCGCCTTTGTCTCCCCATCCTCTTCTCGGACCGCCGCGCCCGACAAGCAGGGTAGCCGCGGCGGACAACATTCCGTGCCGGTTTTTGTTTCGCCGGGTCATTCCGCCGCAATCAGCGGCAATCCGTCCCTTGGCGCCGCGCCGGCTCCTGTTTCGAAGGGCGATGCCGGCGATTATCCCGATTTAAGCGCCCAACTGGACGACGAAACGGCCTATGCTTACGCTTTGGCGGATGATGCAGGCGAACCGGGCACGGGGGGCGTCCCGTTATCGCCGGGGCCGGCCGTGGTCAATGGAGCCGACGCGTTGCCGGCTGACTTGCCCAATAGCACGGCGCAATTGCTGCAAGCCAGAAACGCGCTGTTGCGCCATAGCGAACAGCAGAAATCACAGGCGACGCGGCCCGTGTCCGCCCCGACGCGGCAAAAACCGGGCAATGGCGCCCTCGAGCGCCTGGCCGCGGTTACCGAAGAGGCGCAACACCGCCGCCCCGCGCTCGAGCGGCAATCCAATGCCGATAATGAGGCCAAGCCGGAGGCGTATCGCTGGAAAGCCAGCGTAGAGCCTGAGCCGAACGAACCGGTGGCGACGCCCAAAGCGTTACGGACCGCCCTCGAACATGAAAAAACGCCCGAGTTGGCGCTGCGGCTGGCGGCCGAAGCTATTTTACGCGATCCCTGGGCCGCGCAGGTGGACCGGCTGGCATTGCCCAAATTGGTTCAGCAACTGGCGCTGAACGCGTTTCGCGAAGATGTGGCGCCGGGCAAAATCCGTTTGCATCTGCGTTCCGGCCAGCAGCACCTCAACTCTTCCTCTTCCCGCGACGCACTGACGTCGGCCCTGGGCGCCGATTTGGGCGCGCCGGTTGAATTAACGGTGGTCGCTGACGATAATCCCGCGGTGCGTACTCCGCTGGAGTGGCGTCAGGCCATTTACGAAGAAAAATTGCAGCAGGCGCGCCAAGCGATTATCGCGGATACTCATATACAAACGTTGCAGCGTTTTTTTGATGCCGAATTGGATGAGGACAGCATCCGTCCTGTTTAACCTCCGCACTGCGGCAAATAAGCCCTGATGCGGTTAGCTAAGAGAGAGAAAACTATGTTTGGTAAAGGCGGCATGGGCAATCTGATGAAACAGGCTCAGCAGATGCAGGAAAGAATGCAGAAGATGCAAGAAGAGATCGCCCAGATGGAAGTGACTGGCGAATCCGGCGCGGGGCTGGTTAAAGTGACCATCAACGGGGCGCACAATTGCCGTCGGGTGGAGGTGGACCCCAGCCTGCTTGAGGATGACAAGGATATGCTGGAAGATCTCATCGCCGCGGCCTTCAATGACGCGGCCAGACGTGTCGCAGAGACCCAAAAGGAAAAAATGGCGTCGATTTCCAGCGGTATGCCGCTACCCCCCGGTTTTAAAATGCCGTTCTGATGCAGACCAGCCCGTTACTCGAAGCCTTAATGGAGGCATTGCGCTGTCTACCGGGCGTCGGCCCCAAATCAGCGCAGCGCATGGTTTTTCACCTGTTGCAGCGCGATCGCGGCGGCGGGGAGCGTCTGGCCCAGGCGCTGACCCGCGCAATGGCTGAAATCGGTCATTGCGCCGATTGCCGGACATTCACCGAGCAAGAAATCTGCAACATCTGCGGCAATCCCCGCCGTCGGCAGACCCGGCAGATTTGCGTGGTGGAAAGTCCCGCCGATATCCAAGCCATTGAACAGACCGGGCAATACGCCGGACGTTATTTCGTGCTTATGGGGCATTTATCGCCGCTCGATGGCATCGGCCCCGATGATATCGGCCTGGGGCGCTTGCAAGAACGCCTGGCCGGCGAGGATATCGCGGAAGTGATCCTGGCGACCAATCCCACGGTGGAAGGTGAAGCTACTGCCAACTATATTGCCGAGATGTGCGCGAGCCACGGCGTGCTGGCCAGCCGAATCGCCCACGGCGTGCCCGTGGGTGGCGAGCTGGAAATGGTTGACGGCACCACGCTATCCCATTCCCTGGCCGGTCGCCATCCCATCAAATTCTAACCATGGCGGGGCGATTTGCTCCGGCCTTGCCCGTTGAATCGTCCGGTCTTTTTTGTTTTCGGGCTTGAAAAACCCCGCTGTTGTCCCCATTTCGAATTCATCGCAGTGCGCGGCGGGGTCCGGCGTCATGAATCATGACGGGACACGGCTAAACGCACGCCTGACTGTTAGCTATCTGGACTGAGGTAAGCATAGGTATGAAAGGACAAGAAACGCGCGGCTTTCAATCTGAAGTGAAACAACTGCTTCAGTTAATGATTCATTCACTTTATTCCAATAAAGAAATTTTTATACGCGAACTCATTTCCAATGCCTCCGATGCGGCGGATAAATTGCGCTTTCGCGCCTTGTCCCAGCCGGATCTGTATGAGGGGGACGGCGAATTGCGCGTTCGTCTGTCTTGCGATAAGGAAAACCGGACGCTGACCATCAGCGACAACGGTATCGGCATGAGCCGGGATGAAGTCATCGACAATTTGGGCACCATCGCCAAATCCGGCACCAAGGCGTTTTTGGAATCCATGGGTTCCGACCAGTTGAAAGACAGCCAGTTGATTGGGCAGTTCGGCGTCGGCTTCTATTCTTCGTTTATTGTGGCCGACAACGTCACGGTTCGCACCCGCGCCGCCGGAACCGGGGCCGATCAGGGCGTTTTCTGGCAGTCCGCCGGGGAAGGGGATTATACCATCGCCGATATCGCCAAACCGGAACGGGGTACCGAAATTACCCTGCATTTGCGCGAAGGAGAGGATGAATTCCTCGATAGTTGGCGGCTACGCAGTATTATCAGCAAATATTCCGACCATATCGCCCTGCCGGTGGAAATCGAAACCCGCAGCGTCCCGGAAAAAGAAGATAACGCCGAGGAGCCAAGCGCCGATGCCCAAAACGCCGAAGAAACCGTTACCTGGGAAAAAATCAACAAGGCCCAGGCGTTATGGACGCGCAGCAAAGGCGAAATCAGCGATGATGAATATCGGGAATTCTACAAGCATATCTCCCATGATTATTCCGATCCGCTCTCCTGGAGCCACAATCGCGTGGAAGGCAAACAGGAATACACCAGTTTGTTGTATATTCCCGCTCAAGCGCCGTGGGATATGTGGAACAGGGAACATAAGCATGGCTTGAAGCTTTATGTCCAACGCGTGTTCATCATGGATGACGCAGAACAGTTCATGCCTAATTATTTGCGGTTCGTTAAGGGTCTGATCGATTCAAATGATCTGCCGTTGAATATCTCCCGTGAAATTCTCCAGGACAATCGTGTAACGCAGAACCTTAAAAGCGCCCTGACCAAACGTGTCCTGCAAATGCTGGAAAAACTGGCCAAGGATGAAGCGGAAAAATACCAGACTTTCTGGCAACAGTTTGGCCTGGTATTGAAAGAAGGACCGGCGGAAGATCAGGCCAATGCCGAAGCCATCGCCAAGTTGCTGCGTTTCGCATCGACGCATAATGACGGACCGGAGCAGACCGTGTCGCTGCCTGATTATGTAGGCAGAATGAAAGAAGGGCAGGAAAAAATCTATTATCTGACGGCCGACAGCTATGCCGCCGCCAAGAGCAGTCCGCATCTTGAACTGCTGCGCAAGAAAGGCATCGAAGTTTTACTGCTTTCCGATCGAATCGACGAATGGATGATGAGCTATTTGACCGAGTTCGATGGCAAGTCGTTTCAATCGATCAGTAAAAATGACGCGTCACTGGATAAATTGGCCGATGAAGAAACGCCAGCCGAGCAGAAAGAGGCCGATAAAGCCCTTGAGCCGTTTGTCGAACGGGTGAAAACGCACCTGGGCGAGCGGGTCAAGGATGTGCGGCTGACCCACCGTTTGACCGATACGCCGGCCATCGTCACCACTGATGCCAACGACATGACCACCCAAATGGCGAAACTGTTTGCCGCCGCCGGTCAGAAGGCGCCGGAAATCAAGTATTTGTTTGAACTCAATCCGGATCATCCGCTGGTGAAACGGGCCGCCGATATCAATGATGAAAGTCATTTCGGTGAATGGATCGATCTGCTGCTGGATCAAGCGCTGCTGGCGGAGCGG
The DNA here is from genome assembly GCF_005217455.1 of Martelella alba. Classification (GTDB taxonomy): domain Bacteria; phylum Pseudomonadota; class Gammaproteobacteria; order Enterobacterales; family Enterobacteriaceae; genus Acerihabitans. Next base: position 27,359 of record NZ_SZPQ01000014.1, on the reverse strand, counting down.
GGCGCCCTTGACGACCCGAACCAGTTCATTCGTCGCATGAATCAATTGCTTATTCAATAATCGTCGATGGCGATTTTTTGCCGCATCGCATATCGCTTTTCGGGGCCGGACCGGCCCCGAAGTGTTTTTTGGCGCATCATTTGGTGGGCACGGTCGACGGCCCCGATCGGGCATGAATCCGAAAGCCGCCGAAAATCCTCTACCGTTGCGGCCATACCTTGAGCCAGGCCATATACTAGTGGTAAGGTTGAGCGTTTTCTTATTTTTTATATTTAGCGTAAGTAAGGGGATAGACCCAATGCGTATCATTTTGCTGGGGGCGCCGGGCGCCGGTAAGGGCACTCAGGCACAATTCATTATGGAAAAATACGGTATTCCGCAAATTTCAACCGGCGATATGTTGCGCGCCGCGGTGAAAGCACAATCCGAATTGGGAAAACAAGCCAAGGAATTGATGGATGCCGGTAAACTGGTCACCGATGATCTGGTCATCGCGCTGGTGAAGGAACGCATCAAGCAGGATGATTGCCGCAATGGTTTTCTGCTGGACGGCTTTCCCCGCACTATTCCACAGGCCGACGCGATGAAAACGGCCGGCATTAACGTTGATTATGTACTTGAATTCGCCGTACCGGATAGCCTGATCATCGAGCGTATTGTCGGACGACGGGTTCATGCCTCTTCCGGACGGGTCTACCATGTTAAATTCAACCCGCCCAAAGAAGAAGGCAAAGACGATTTGACCGGCGAACCACTCACCACCCGCAAGGACGATCAGGAAGAGACGGTTCGCAAACGGCTAGTGGAATACCACCAGCAGACCGCGCCGCTGATTAATTACTATCGCCAAGAAGCGGATGCCGGTAATACCCGCTATTTCCGCATTGATGGCACCCGCAAGGTTCGTGAAGTGAGTGACCAACTGGCCGATATTTTAGGCTAATCCCCCCCGCTGCCGGCAGTTCGGACCCTATCCGGGCTGCCACCTATCGTAATGATTTTTATTATCATCGATTATCGCCACTCCGACATCCGGTTTTCGGCTACACTGTCTTCTTGTTGAACGCCCGGCGGCTTTTGTTGCTTAACAAGCCGTCGCCGGTCAAATCTTAATGGGAAGGAAAGGTCATGGATCAGGAAAAAAAGGGGGTGTTGCTGGTCAACCTCGGCACGCCCGATGCGGCGACGCCCGCGGCGGTAAAACGTTTCTTGGCCGAGTTCCTCAGCGACCGGCGCGTGGTGGATACACCGCGCTGGCTGTGGCGGCCGATATTATACGGCATCATTTTGCCGTTTCGTTCTCCCAGGGTGGCGAAGCTTTATCGCAGTATATGGATGACGGGAGGCTCGCCGCTACTGGTATATAGCAAACGTCAGCAAGCGGCGTTGGCCGCCCGGTTGCCGGATGCGGTAGTGGAACTGGCCATGAGCTATGGCCGTCCCGAGTTGCCTGGCGCTTTGCGCCGCCTGCTGGCGGCAGGCATCAGTGAACTGGTGGTGCTGCCGCTTTATCCCCAATATTCCAGTTCCACCAGCGCTTCCATCTGGGATGCGGTGGCCCGGGTCCTGGCCGGCTGCCGCAAGCTGCCATCCGTGCGATTTATCCGCGACTATGCCGATCACCCCGCGTACATTACCGCGCTGCGCGACAGTATCTCTGACTCTTTCGCCAAGCATGGCCGGCCGGATCGGCTGATACTGTCCTTCCACGGTATTCCGCAACGCTATGCCCGGGACGGGGACGATTATCCGCAGCGCTGTGAGGATACCCGACGCCTGCTTGTGGCGGCGCTGGATTTCCCTCCTGAACGGATAATGCTCACTTTCCAATCCCGTTTCGGCCGCGAACCCTGGCTGACGCCGTATACCGATCAAACGTTGGGGGGCCTGCCGGCGCAAGGCGTCCGGCATGTGCAGATCCTGTGTCCGGGTTTCTCATCGGACTGCCTGGAAACGCTGGAAGAAATCAATGTCCAAAATAGAGAAATCTTTTTGCACGCCGGCGGTGAAAAATACCACTATATACCCGCGCTTAACGACAGCCCCGCGCAGATTGCCTTGTTTTGCCAATTGATCGGCGGGTCCGGCCCTTGTTTTGGCCAGCGCTCAGAAGGGTAGCGCTTCCTGGCGGCTTTCCATCGGATCCATGGGTTGGGCGCCTTCTATTTGCAGCAGGGCTATCATGCTGCCGGCGATTTCCCTTTCGCCCATGATCACCTGGTTCGCGCCGCGTTCAAGGATATGCCCGACTTCATCGTCATAATGGGCGCGGGCGATAATGGTTAAATCCGGGCGCCTTTGTCGTGCCATGGCGACGATTTCCCCCGACTCGAAACCGTTGGGGATGGTCAATAATAGCCAGCGGGCGCAATCCAGGCGGGCCAATGACATAATCTCCGCCTTGGCGGCGTTGCCAAGCACCACGTTGACACCCTGTTCGCGTAGGGCCTCAACCCGGGCGCGGGCATTTTCCACCACCACCAGCGGCATGCCCGCCTCGGCCAGCCGGGCGCCTATCAGACTTCCGACCCGTCCGTAACCCACCAGCAGTACATGATGACAGATTTCCATCGGCGTCTGTTTTTCTTCGCCGCCATGCTGTTCGTTATACAGGTCTTCGTCGCCATCGTCACGGGCGAGATAGCGCTCCAATAGGGCGAACAATAGCGGGTTGATCATGATGGACAATATCGCGCCGGCCAACACCAGGTTTTGCCCTTCATCGCCCAGCATACCCAGCGCGATGCCCAGCCCCGCGAGGATAAAGGCGAACTCGCCGATTTGCGCCAGGCTGACTGAAATGGTGAGCGCGGTGCGAACCGAGTGGCCGAACAATCTGACCAGAACGAACGCCGCCGCTGATTTGCCCAGCAAAATAATTGCCAGCGTGGTCAGAACCGCGGCCGGCTCGTCGATAATGATCAAGGGGTCAAACAGCATGCCCACCGAGACGAAAAACAATACCGCAAAGGCGTCGCGCAGCGGGAGGGTATCCTGCGCGGCGCGGTGGCTGAGCTCTGACTCGCTCAGTACGACCCCGGCGAAAAACGCGCCCAAAGCGAAAGAGACATCAAACAGTTTCACCGCGCCGAAAGCAATGCCCAACGCCATGGCCAGCACCGATAGGGTGAAAAGTTCCCGCGAACCGGTGCCGGCGCTTTTGACCAGCACCCAAGGCACGACGCGGCGGCCGACCACAATCATCAGCGTAATGAACGCCACCACTTTCCCGAGGGTAAAAGCCAAATCCGCCCACAATTGCGGGTTGCCCGCCAATCCGCCGTCGAGCAGATCGCCATAGGCCGGCAACAGTACCAGCGTCAACACCATGACCAGATCTTCAACAATCAACCAGCCGATGGCGATGCGGCCGCGCTGGCTGTCTATCAGTTGCCGCTCCTCCAGCGCCCTCAACAGCACCACTGTACTGGCCGTGGACAGACACAGGCCGAATACCAGGCCATTTACCGGCGTCCAGCCCAATACTGAGGAAAACACCATGCCAAGCAGGGTGGCGACGGCGATTTGCGCCACGGCCCCTGGTATGGCGATGGATTTCACCGACATGATGTCTTTGAAGGAAAAATGCAGACCCACGCCGAACATCAAGAGGATAACGCCAAGCTCGGCCAGTTCGGGGGCCAGCGACGTGTCGGCGACGAAGCCGGGAGTATGCGGTCCGACCAGTACGCCCGCGACCAGATATCCCACCAGGGGCGAAACCCGCAACCGGTTGGCAAGGGCGCCTAGCAGAAAGGCGAGAACCAGACCGCCGACAATGGTGTTGATGAGTGGTGTGGCATGATGCATCCCGACTCCTCGATAGGCAACGCCAGAAACAAAAAGTTACATATCAAGTGTATGGCATGGGCGGCCAATTTGGGTAGAAATTAATTGTCAGGTTATGAAAAAAGGCATATTGGGGAAAAAAGCTGAACCGGGGTTTTACTCCGTTACCGGATCGCCATAAATCGGTTCGCCGAGGGCGCGCCCGTTCGCCGCGAAATCGCATTTTTGCGGAAACGGGGGGCTTGCTAGCGGGGATTAGGCAGGAAAACCGTCAAGATCCCCAACAGGGGCAGATAAGCGCAGATTTGATAAACAAATTCGATGCTGGTCATATCGGCGATATGACCGAGCACCGCCGCGCCAAGGCCGCCCATGCCGAAGGCGAAACCGAAAAACAGTCCCGAGACCATGCCTATCCTTCCGGGCAGCAGTTCTTGGGCATAGACCAGGATGGCGGAAAACGCCGAGGCGAGGATCACGCCGATGAACAGCGTCAGCACGCTGGTCACCAACAGCGAGGCATGGGGCAGCCACAGGGTGAAGGGCGCCACGCCGAGAATGGAACCCCAGATGACATATTTGCGGCCGATGCGATCGCCTACCGGACCGCCGATCACGGTGCCGACCGCCACCGCCAATAAAAAGGCGAATAAATGAAGCTGCGCCGCCTGGACCGACAGGCCGAACTTGTGCATCAGATAGAATGTGTAGTAACTGCTGATACTGGCGAGATAAAAGTATTTGGAAAAAATCAATATCAATAAAATGACAATGGCCCAGACCACCTTGCGCGTCGGCAGGCCGGTGGCCACTGAGGACAGGGCCCGAGGCGTCTTGGGCGCCGCCATCGTGTGGCGATACCATTTGCCCACTTGCAGCAAGATAATCGCGCCCAGCAACGCGGCCAGCGAAAACCAGGCGATATGTCCCCTACCGTAGGGGGCGATAAACAGAGCCGCCAGCAAGGGGCCGAGCGAGGCGCCGAAATTGCCGCCCACCTGGAACAACGATTGGGCCAGACCGTGGCGGCCGCCGGAAGCCAGACGCGCCACCCGCGAGGATTCCGGATGGAATACCGAGGATCCGGTGCCCACCAGCGCGGCGGCGGCCAACACCCAGGCAAAATTTTGAGCGGTCGCCATCAGCAGCAGGCCCAGCAGGGTAAAGCTCATGCCGACGGGCAGCGAAAACGGCTTGGGATGCTTATCGGTATAACTGCCTATCAGGGGTTGCAGCAGCGAGGCGGTAATCTGGTAGGTCAGGGTGATCAGGCCGACCTGAGTAAAGCTCAGCGCGAAGGCGGACTGCAACAACGGATAAATCGCCAGTATCAGGGACTGGATCATGTCGTTAAGCAGATGCGCCGCGCTGATGGCGGCCAGCACCGAATAAACCGTGCGTCGCCTGGGCGCCGTCTCGTCGCGGGGGGCGGAAAGGGTTCGTTCGCTCATGGGAATCCCGCTAATCCTGGCCGTCGCGTTTGGCAATATCGGCAAATGTCGCCGACAATAGGCGCCCGAGATCGCCCGGTTGCAATTCAATATCCAGGCCGCGTTTGCCGCCGGAAACGTAAATAGTGGTAAAGTCCCGCGCCGGTAAATCTATCACGGTGGGCAGGCGTTTTTTCTGGCCCAGGGGGCTGATGCCGCCCAAGAGATAGCCGGTGGTCTTCTGCGCCAGCACCGGATCGGCCATCTCGGCCTTTTTGGCGCCCAACGCCCGGGCAACCTTTTTCAAATCCAGTTGCAGCGCCACCGGCGTGACGGCCACAGCCAGTTGCCTGGCCTCGCCGTTTAGCGATACCAGCAGTGTCTTGTAGACCTGCTCGGCGTTCAATCCCAGCTTTGCAACCGCTTCGTCGCCGAAATGGGTTTCGTTGCTGTCGTGCTCATAAGGATGAAGGGTAAACTCGATATGGTTCTTTTCCAAAAACGTTACCGCAGGGGTCATGATCGCAACCTGGATAGCACCCTAATGACGAAATGACTAGGTTAACTTACCCGGTTCGGAGGGTAAATGCCGGCGGTTAAAAAAATTCACTGCCGCAACAAAGAGGGCAGATTCTGATCGCCGTAAAGATGCAGGGCCCCGACCGCCACGACATAGACCCCGGACGGCAGTTCTTGCAGCGCGGTTCGCCAGCGCCGATTACGTTCGGTCATCAGATACTGATACAACTCGCCGCTGAAGGTGGAAGGAAAAGCCTTGGCGATGTCGGCCGGGCCGCGATGCACCCACCAACTGATCATGGTTTGCAGCAGGCGGGCATTGGTATGCCAGTGGCTTAGGGTATCCAGCAATAAAGCGTTGCCCTGATCGGGCAATTGTCGCAGTAGATCCAACTGTTCGTCAGGCCCTTCCAGTTCGATAATGGGAATATTCATTTCCCTGGCCGCCTGAATTAATTGGTAGTCGATGCCGTAGGCGGCGCGCAATCCCAGCTCCTCAGCCTGGCGGGCTTGTAGCATCAAGGCGATATGCCAGGCGGGCAGACTGGCCAAGGCGCCCTCATCCAGACCATATTCCGCGCATAAGCGCCGCAAGGTCGCCAAAGGATCCGGCGGCAGCCGCTCGGCCAGCGGCGTCATCACCGGTTCCTGATTGGTCAAGGGCGCGCCAACGGTGATATCCGCCTCCACCACCAGCGCGCGGGCGTCGCGCAACAGCGTCATTAGACTGGCGGGCAGCGGGGACATATCCCGCGTACCCATATGAATGCTGCCCACCAGATGCAGCAGCCGTTCCGCCGGCAACGGAATGTCCATTCCCGGCCAGTCATAGGCCGGCCGGGATATCCCTCCCAACGCGGCCGCCAGCCATCCCCACAATTTTTTCATCATTCGCCGTCCCGCCGTCCCCGTCGTCGCATCACCCTAGGGTAGCATGAAGGCGTGGGAAGATTATGCTTTTGGTTTAAAGCCTATCAACCGGTTGGCATTGCTGACGACGGTAATCGATGACAAGGCCATGGCGGCTCCGGCCACCACGGGATTGAGCAGCGTGGCGGTGAAAGGATAAAGCACGCCGGCGGCGATAGGAATGCCAAGGGCATTATAGACGAAGGCGCCCAGCAGATTTTGCTTCATATTGCGCAAAGTGGCCTTCGCCACCGCCAAGGCGTCGGCAACGCCGTGCAGGCTATGGCGCATCAGGGTGATAGCGGCGGTTTCAATAGCCACATCGCTGCCGCCGCCCATGGCGATGCCTACCTCCGCCTGGGCCAGCGCCGGCGCATCGTTGATACCGTCGCCTATCATCGCGACCCGATGGCCTTGCTGTTGCAACTGGCGAATGGCCTCGGCTTTGCCGTCCGGCAGCACGCCGGCGATGACGCGATCAATACCGGCTTCCCGCGCCACGGACTGCGCTGTCTCGGCGTTATCGCCGGTCAGCATCACCAGGGTATACCCCTGATCGTGCAGCCGCCGTAATGCCTCAGCGCTATCGGCGCGCAACGGATCCCGGATGGCGAATAACGCCGAGGGCTTATCGCCGGTCGCCAGGATTACCGGTGTGGCGCCTTGCTCGGACCAATAGCGGACCCGCTCGGCCAATGGACCGATATTCACGTGATGTTGCGCCATCATGGCCTGATTGCCCAGTAACAGCCGGACGCCGTCGACGTTGCCGCTGACACCCAGTCCTCGAAGCGTGCGAAAGGCGGAAACCTCGGGCAAGGGCGCTTGCCCGGCTTCATCGGCGATGGCGCGGGCCAGGGGGTGATTGGAGCCGCGTTCCAGCGCCGCGGCCAATTGCAGCGCCCGGTCCCGATCGCCTTGCTCAATGGTTTCCACCGCCACGACCCGCGGCCGGCCTTCGGTCAGGGTCCCGGTTTTATCGAACACCAGCGTGTCAAGGGTGGTGGCGTGTTGCAACGCATCGGCATCGCGTACCAAAACGCCCAATTCCGCCGCCCGGCCGATACCGGCGATGATAGACATGGGCGTGGCCAGGCCCAGCGCGCAAGGGCAGGCGATAATCAGTACGGTGGTGGCGATGACCAGGGTATAAACCATTTGCGGCGCCGGGCCGACCAGGTACCAGATGGCGGCGCTCAATAGGGCGATGGCGACCACTGCCGGGACGAAGACCGCCGAAATACGGTCGGCCATTTGACCGATGGCGGGTTTGCTGCTTTGCGCCTGGCGAACCAGGCGAATGATACGCGCAAGGGTGGTCTGGTTGCCGATGGCGTCGGCACGGAACAGGGCGGTGCCATCCTGAACCACGGTGCCGGCATGGATTCTCGCGTCGGCGGATTTTTCCCGCGCGGCCGGTTCGCCGGTCAGCATGGATTCGTCAAGCCAGATCTCACCTTGGGTAATGACGCCGTCCACCGGTACCCGATCACCGGCGGTGAGTCGTAATATCATGCCCAATTGTACTTCCGACAACGGCACGGAGCGCTCGCCTTGCCCGGTAACGACTTTGGCGGTGGGCGGCGTCAGATCGAGCAAGCGTTTCAGCGCCTGGGAAGAACGCTGCCGCGCCCGTTGTTCCAAAGCGTGGCCGAGATTGATGAGGCCGATTATCATGGCGCTGGCCTCGAAATACAGATGCCGGGCCGCCATTGGGAAGACCGACGGCCACAGTACGATGCTAATGGAATAAAGCCAGGCGGCGCCGGTACCCAACGCCACCAGCGTATCCATCGTGGCGCCGCCGTTCATGAGGCTGCGCCAGGCGCTACGGTAAAAATGGCCGCCGGCGATGATCATGACCGCCAGCGTCACCAACCCCACGGCCAGCCAGGGCAGGCGGTTTTGCGCGGTCAGCGTCATGCTGCCGCCGAACACGCCCCAGGCCATGAGCGGTATGCCGAGCGTCAGCGCCAGCGCTGATTGCCAGCTAAAGCGCCGCATGGCGTGGCGGGCGCTTTGTTGTTGACGCTCACGGCGTTCGGTTTCATCGCGAATAATTTCGGCGCCGTACCCGGCGCGTTCCACGGCATCGATTAACGCCTGACCGTCGGGGGAACCCATGACCAGCGCGCTGCGTTCCGCCAGATTGACTCGCGCTTTATCCACCCCCGGAACCTGCTGGAGCGCACGCTCCACTCGGGCGACGCAACTGGCGCAGCTCATACCGTTTATCAGTAACTGTAGGCTGCCGTCGTCCGCGGATTGATGCGGCGTATCCGCCGCGGTTGCCGCGTCGGCTTGAACCGACGCGTCATTTGCCGGAAAAGAGATTGCCGCTGCCAGAGAGTCCGGCGCTGAATGAGAGAGTGTCAGCGGCTCAGTTTTTGGGTAGACGGAACCCTCCGGCAAGCTGGCCTGATAGCCGGCTTTTTCCACGGCATCAATAAGACTCTGCGCGTCGGCGGTGCCGTAAACGCTGGCGTGGTTGAGTTCGACGACGGCCGCGCTGACGCCCGGCACCGCTTCCAGTGCTTTGCGGGTGCTGGCCACGCAATGATTACAGGAAAGGCCGGATAACGCCAATTCGGTATCGCCGTGCCCCGCCGGGGTCGCATCATAACCGGCCTGGCGGATACTGTCGATCAGGGCTGACGCCGACGCATCGCCGGTGACGGCGGCATAATCCAGCGCGACGGCGGCGTTTGCCACATCATCGCGGGATTCGAGCGTTTCCCTCACGCGTTTGATACAGTGATCGCAGGAGAGCCCCTGCAATGCGAGAACAATGGTTTGTGACATGACGTGCTCCTTTACATGGTAAGCGTCCCGGACCGGTTGACACGGAACGGGACGTTTCGATGTAATAGAGCTTAAACCTTGCCGCAAGGGGAAGGTCAAGGGGGGGAATGAATATTAGCGATGTGGCGAAAAAAACCGGGCTGACCAGCAAGGCCATTCGGTTTTATGAGGAAAAAGGCCTGGTCAGACAACCGACCCGCCGCGCTAACGGTTATCGCAGCTATGACGCGCGACACCTTGAAGAGCTGACCTTATTGCATCAGGCGCGGCTGGTGGGGTTTAATCTCGACGAGTGCCGGGAATTAATCGCGTTGTTCAATAATCCGCAACGGCACAGCGCCGATGTGAAAAGACGCACCTTGCAAAAAGTCAACGATATCGAGCATCACATTGAGCAGCTGCAAGCCATGCGCGAACACCTGCTGGCTCTGGCGGACAGCTGCCCCGGCGATGACGGCGCCGAATGCCCCATCATCGATAATCTCGCCGGCTGTTGCGACCACGACCACCACCATCCATAATGACCGGCGCGGGGTCGTCATGCCCGTTCAAAGCGGACGGACGCGCAGGGTAACGCCTTCCGCCGCGATCACCACCACGGAACAGCCGGCCGCCAGATCGGTATCGCTTACCGCCCGCCAGGTTCCATCGCCGACACGGACACGGCCGATGCCGTTCACCACAGGTTCTATCAAAATGGCATGGGTCCCCACCAATTGAGCGCCTCGCTGGTTAAGGAGCGATTGCGCGGCGTTTTTGTCGCGACCGCGCAGCCAGTACCACCATGCGACGGCGGACGCCACGGTAAGCAGGGAAAAAAACACCCCCTGCCAGGCCCAGTCCAGCGGCAAGACCCAGGACAGCAATCCCACCAGCACCGCGGCGATGCCGCTCCACAGCAGGTATCCGCCGGCGCCCAGCATCTCGGCGGCCAGCAATGCCCCGCCCAGGGTAATCCAGAATCCGTGCGGATACGACATGATCGCGGCCAGCATCACTATTTACCCCGGCTTTGCCTGCTCTCGCCGATAAGCTCGGCGATACCGCCGATGGCGCCCATCAGATTGGTGGCGTCCAACGGCATCATGATGACCTTGCTATTGTCGGCGGAGCCGATTTTGTTTAGGGCATCGGTGTATTTCTGGGCGACGAAATAGTTTATTGCCTGTATATTACCCGCCGCGATGGCCTCGGAAACCATTTTGGTGGCCTGCGCCTCGGCCTGCGCCGCCCGTTCGCGCGCTTCGGCCTGTAGGAAGGCCGCCTGGCGTTCCCCTTCGGCATTGAGTATCTGCGACTGCTTTTCTCCCTCGGCCCGCAGGATGGCGGCCTGGCGGACGCCCTCCGCTTCCAGGATATTCGCCCGTTTGGTGCGTTCGGCCCTCATTTGCGCGTTCATGGCCGCCACCATTTCCGCCGGCGGACGGACATCGCGGATTTCGATGCGGGTGACTTTCACACCCCAGGGGTTGGTGGCGTCATCGACAATGTGCAATAAGCGGTTATTGATCATGTCCCGCTGGGAAAGCATTTCGTCCAGTTCCATGGCGCCAAGCACCGTCCGGATGTTGGTCATGGTCAGATTGAGGATGGCCTGTTCCAGATTGCTGACCTCATAGGCGGCGCGCGCCGGCTCGACCACTTGAATAAAACAGACGGCGTCAATGGTGACGTTGGCATTGTCCTTGGAAATGACTTCCTGGGAAGGCACGTCGAGAACCTGCTCCATCATATTGATCTTGCGGCCGATTCTGTCCATGAACGGCACCACCAGATTCAAGCCCGGGGGCAGGGTGTGGGTGTAGCGGCCGAAACGTTCCACCGTCCACTGGTATCCCTGCGGGACGATTTTTATTCCCGCCCAGACGATAACCAGGGCAACAACAACCAAAATAGGAATAACCGTTAACATAGCTGAGATCTCCATTTCTTGCACTCAGGTGGGGCTAAGGGGCGTCAATTTCAGACTAGACGATAATCGGCCCCAAACAGCATGGCGTGGTTTACCCCGTCAGTTCCATAATACGCCCTTACCGGCGTGGTAACGTCGAATGACGCGGGAAATTCGGCATAACCGGCAGGCGCCAAAGGCTGGACCGCTTTGCCAGGTCAAAGCGGCGTAAAAGAACACCCGTCGGCCGAATGTCGGCCGACGCTGGCGGTGCGGGCGGGGAGGAAAATCCCCCCGAACGGCATCGCCTCAGTAGAGCAGCGAATAAAGCTGACGACGGTATTTCCCCGCCAACGCGTCGCCGGTACCCAGGGCGGCCAGGATATCCATCAGCGTCTTGCGCGCTTCGCCTCCGGCGGCGGCCAGATCCTTGCGCAAATGACCGGTGAGCAGTTCCAGCGCTTCTTCATTGCGGCCGACTTGCTGCAATTGTAGAGCCAGTTGCACCGCCAGCGCCGCATCCTCGGGGGCATTTTTCACCCGTTCCTGCAATTGCTGTATTTCGGGCGTGTCGGCGGCTTGCTTCATGAGATCGATTTGCGCCATCAGGCCTTGATAACGGGTATCTTTGTCCTGTAACGGGAAGACCGCCAGCACCGCTTCGGCATCGTCGATGCGCTTGAGCTGGATGTAAGTTTCCGCCAGCAGCAGGCCGGCTTCGCTGGATTTGTCGGTCAGTTGCCATGCTTCTTTGAGCAGCGGCAGGGCTTCGGCATAAGCTCCGCGGCCCATCAGCTCGCCGGCCTCGGCCATTTTCAGCTCGGCCGGGTTAGGCAGGGCCCGTTGCAGCAAATCACGGATCACGTCTTCCGGTTGCGGCCCCTGAAAACCGTCCAGCGGCTGGCCGTCTTTGAAAAGATAAACGGTAGGAATGGCCCGCAGACCGAACTGGGCGGCAATATGCGCCTGGGCGTCGCAGTCCACCTTGGCCAGAATGAACTGGCCGGCGAATTCCTGCGCCAGTTTTTCGATGGCCGGCGTCATTTGCTGGCAATGTTGGCTGCGCTCCGACCAGAAGTAAAACAACACTGGCTGGGACATGGATTGTTCCAGCGTTTGCTGAAGATTGGTTTCATCTATATCAACAAGGGTGGCTTGAGCTAACATGAAATTTTCTCTCGTCCGTTTTAGCGATATATGGGGGCGTTTTCCCCCATCTCAATGCCCGCCGCGTAAAATCCCTTCCAGGCAACGATCCGGCAAAATACGGCGTAACAGCGATAAACTTTGCGCCACCAGCGTAACCGGATAACGCGTTCGCGGCCGGGGATGTTCCAGTGCGTGGTGCAACTTGGGCAGTACGGCCTGCGGCGGCAAGGTAAAGCGTTTAGCGATACCGGGGTTGGTCACCGGCTTGTCCGCCATGGATTGCCGGACATTGCCGGTAAAAGCGGTGCTGATGGGCCCGGGTTCGATCAGACTGACATAGAGACCGGTACCGTGCAACTCCATGCGCAGGGTTTCCGACCAGGCTTCCAACGCGAACTTGCTGGCGGCGTAGGCGCCCCGGCCCGGCGTGGTCACCCGCCCCATAATCGAGCTGGTCTGGATAATCCGGCCTTCTCCATGGGGTAACATGGCCGGCAGCAGACGCCGCGTCAATTGATGAACGCCGAAGAAATTGCTGGCGAACTGGTGTTCCAATTGCTGCCGGGTCAGGGATGATAACGCGCCGTAGAGACCGTAACCGGCATTGTTGAACAGGGCATAGAGGCGATGGCCGGTGAGGGCGATCACTTGGTCGGCGGCGGCATCGACACTGTCAGGGTCGTCCAGATCCAGCAGCAGGGTCTCGAAGCCGGCTTCTACGAGCCGCCGAACATCGTCTGGTTTTCGGCAGGTCGCCATCACCCGGTAGCCCCGTTGCCGCAAATCCGATGCCGCCGTCAGACCAATACCGCTGGAACAACCGGTAATCAATACGGTTTTTTGCATAACTTTACCCATTACGTTGCCCGGCGGCGGCCGAATCATGCTGTAGTAGCGGGGTGAGCCGCGCCGACATCCAATCGGCGATGAACGACTGCGCCGCGGGACTGGGATGAATGTTGTCGTCTTGCATCCATTGCGGTTTGAGATAGACCTGCTCCATAAAGAATGGCAGCAGCGGCGCCTTGTACCGCCGGGCCAGATTCGGGTAAATGGCGCTGAATGCTTCGGTATAGCGGCGCCCATAATTGGGAGGCAGACGAATCTGCATCAAGAGAGGGCGGGCTCCCGCGGCTTCGGTCAGTTCGATGGCCTTGGATAAATTCTGGCGGATTGCCGATGGCGGAAAACCGCGCAAACCGTCATTGCCGCCCAGTTCAATCATAACCCATTTCGGCTTGTACAATTTCAGCAGGGCCGGTAGCCGCGCCAGCCCCTGGCCGGCGGTATCGCCGCTGATGCTGCCATTAACGACCCGGACGCCGCCGGGGTTGCCCCGCCATTTCGCATCGAGCAAGGCGGGCCAGGCTTGATCGGCCGACATGCGATAGCCGGCGCTAAGACTATCGCCCAAAATCAGCAAGGTATCCGCAGCGATAGCACGTAAACTAAAAAGGCCCAATAGCAAAAGGATGGGAATATGCCAGCGGGAAACGTTCTTGAAGTTCATCATCTTATTAAGCACGTCGGTCAGGGGGAACATCAGCTTACCATCCTCACCGGTGTCGAGCTGGTTGTCAAACCGGCGCAAACTATCGCTCTGGTGGGGGAATCGGGTTCGGGCAAATCCACTCTGCTCGGCATCCTGGCGGGATTGGATGACGGCAGCGCCGGCGAGGTGCGGCTGCTGGGGCAAAACCTGGCCGATATGGATGAAGAGGGTAGAGCGGCCTTGCGGGCCGCGAGCGTTGGCTTTGTTTTTCAATCCTTCATGTTGGTGCCCACCCTAACCGCGCTGGAAAACGTGCAGTTACCGGCATTGTTGCGGGGTGAAAGCGAGCGGGGCAGCCGGGATCAGGCACGGCGTCTGCTGGAGCAACTGGGCCTGGCGAAACGGCTGGCTCATTTGCCGGCGCAATTGTCTGGCGGCGAACAGCAACGGGTGGCCCTGGCCCGGGCATTCAGCGGTCGACCGAAGATTTTGTTCGCCGACGAACCCACCGGCAACCTGGACCGCAATACCGGCGAACGTATCGCCGAGTTATTATTCACCCTGAATCGCGAGGCCGATACCACGCTTATTCTGGTCACCCACGATCTGCAACTGGCCGCCCGTTGCGAACGACGATTGCGGTTGCAAGACGGTTTATTGCTGGAGGTGGCATGATAGCGCGCTGGTTTTGGCGGGAATGGCGTTCTCCGTCGCTATTGATAGTCTGGCTGGCGCTCACCTTGTCAGTGGCCTGCGTGTTGGCGCTGGGGAATATCAGCGATCGGATGCAAAAAGGCATTGATCGTCAAAGCCGTGATTTTCTGGCGGCGGACCGGGTATTGCGCAGCGCGCGGCCGGTGGATGAAGATTGGCTGCGCCGGGCGCGCGCCGATGGATTGACGGTCAGCCGGCAAATCGCCTTTATGACCATGGTGTTCGCCGGTGATAACGTGCAATTGGCCGATGTCAAAGCCGTCGACGGGCGCTATCCGTTGTACGGTCATTTAGCGACCCGCCCGGAACGCCTTCGCTCGCGGCCTGGTTCCGTGCTGGTGGCGCCGCGTTTGCTGGACTTGCTTGGCCTCAAGGCGGGCGATGAATTGGATGTGGGAGACGCCAGTCTGCGTATCGACGGAGAGGTCTTGCGGGAGCCGGACAGCGGATTCAACCCGTTCCAAACCGCCCCCGCCATTATCATCAACGTGGCGGACGTGGTAAAAACCGGCGTCGTTCAACCCGGAAGTCGTGTGACCTGGCGGTACATGTTCGCCGGCACGGAACCACAGCTTTCATCATTTGAGGATTATCTGCTGCCCAGGCTCGGCGCCGGGCAGCGCTGGTCTGGCAGGGACACCGGCAACGGCCCGCTGGACGCTTCCATCACGCGATCCCGATCGTTTTTGGCGCTTTCCGCCCTGTTGACCCTGGTGCTGTCGGTGGCGGCGATGGCGGTGGCGATGGGCCACTACTGCCGTAGCCGCAGTGAACTGGTGGCCGTATTGAAAACCTTGGGCGCCGGACGGCGTACCCTGATGACGCTGGTCATCGGGCAATGGCTGGCGCTATTGGCGTTCGCCGGTCTGGCTGGCAGTCTGATTGGGCTGGCGTTCGAATACGCCTTGATCCGCCTGTTGGCGCCGGTGCTGCCGGCCGCTTTGCCGAGCGCGGGCATTTGGCCGTGGTTGTGGGCCCTGGGCGGACTCGTGGCGGTGTCCCTGATGGTGGGCGCGCGTCCTTACCGCCAATTACTGGCCACCCGCCCTATACGGGTTTTACGCCGGGACGCCGTCGCCCCGGTGTGGCCGCTGCGCTACTATATACCGGCGCTGCTGGTGATTGTTCTGGTTCTGCTTATCGCCCTGGTGGGCGTTGGCGGCGTGTTCTGGACGCTGGTGGGCGGCGGCGCGGCGTTGTCCCTGGCGCTGGCCGCGGCGGGTCTGGGGGCGTTATGGCTATTGCGGCGTCTGGCGGTCGGCGGCCTGACTCTTCGATTGGCCATTAACCGCTTGTTGCGCCAACCCTGGATCACCTTAAGCCAGTTGGCGGCGTTCTCTTTGTCATTTATGTTGTTGGCGCTGCTGCTGGCGATGAGGGGGGATCTTTTGGATCGCTGGCGTCAACAACTGCCGCCGGATAGCCCCAATTACTTTTTACTGAACATCACCGCCGATCAAGTGCCGGAGGTTCGGGATTTCCTGTGGCAAAACCACATCGCGCCCGGTGCGTTCTATCCTATCGTCCGGGCTCGTCTGACCGGCATCAATGGCCGTAAAGCCACCGATGTTATCCATGAGGACGATCCCGGCGGACGGACGGTCAATCGGGAATTGAATCTCACCTGGAAGAAAGCGCTTGCGCCTGATAATCCCTTAATAGCCGGACAATGGCCGCCCGGCCCCGGGGAAGTATCCATTGAGCGGCGGGCGGCTGAGGATTTGCATTTGCGGATCGGCGATACCTTGACCTTTACCGGCGATACCCAGGCATTCAGCGCCAAAGTCAGCAGCGTGCGCCAGGCGGATTGGGAAAGCCTGCGACCCAACTTTTTCTTTATCTTCCCGCCCGGTTCGCTTGATAGGCAGCCGCAGACCTGGCTGACCAGTTTTCGCTATCACGGCGACGCGAAGCGTTTGTCGCAACTTAATCGCCAGTTCCCCACGCTGAGTTTGTTGGACGTCGGCGCGATTTTGCGCCAGATAAGCCAGGTTTTGCTGCAGGTCGGCCGTGCGCTGGAGGTCATGGTGGGGTTGGTAATGGTGTGCGGCGCACTGTTGCTGGCGGCGCAGGTGCAGGTGGGCATGCGACAGCGGCAGCAGGAACTGGTGGTATACCGCACGCTGGGCGCCGGTAAAAAATTGCTGCGGGCCACATTATGGTATGAATTCGCCCTGCTGGGGTTTGCGTCCGGTTTGGCGGCCGCCGTGGGCACGGAGGCGGCTCTGGGCATTTTACAACAGCGAGTGTTCAATTTTCCCTGGCGGCCCGACTATCAAATCTGGTGGCTGCTGCCGTTGTGCGGCGCGTTATCCCTGTCACTGTGCGGCAGCGCGCTCGGACTCACCCTGCTCAGGGGGCGCGGTGTCTATCGCCGGTATCAGCCCTAGCCGGGCATAGACGCCACCCGGCCGGATCAGCTATGAAGCCGGCGTTAACATGCGGCGCGCCCACAAGATGCTCTCCTGGTATTCGGGTGGCAAATCGGGCGCCAGCCGCGCCAGCGCGTTGGCGATCACTTGGCTGTCAGGATGCGTCAGGTTGAGGTGGCCGACTTTTCGGCCAGGCCGAACTTCTTTGTCGTACCAATGTAAATGTATCAGCGGATGCGCCAGCCAATGTGTATTGAGCTCAGTACCGATGATATTCACCATCGCCGAGGAGCTATCCACCACCGGTTGCGGCATGGGCAGCCCCAGAATAGCCCGCAGATGCAGCTCGAACTGGCTAATGGATGCGCCGTTCTGGGTCCAGTGGCCGCTATTGTGCACCCGCGGCGCCAACTCATTGATGAGCAGACAACCATTGAAAATGAAACATTCCATGGCCATTACGCCCACATAGTTCAAATCATGCATAATGGCCGCCAGCATTGCCTCCGCCCGGCGTTGTAGGGCGCTATCGGGTTGCGGCAATGCGACGCTGGCACGAAGGATCCCCTCTTGATGCACGTTGTGGGTCAGGGGATAAAACACGCAGGCGCCGCCGGAGGATCGCGCGCCGACCAACGATACCTCGCCGGAAAAGGCAATACCCTGCTCGACGATACAACCGCCATAACAATCCTGGGGCAGCGTGGCCTCTTCGCCGGGCGTTAACCGCCACTGACCACGGCCGTCATAGCCCCCTGTGCGTCGTTTGACGACCGCCAGCACGCCGAAGGAATTGAATATCTGCGGCCATTGCGCGGCCGCGCTGAGCGCCTCCCACGGGGCGGTGGCCAGACCCAGCCGGTCCAGCAGCTGTTTTTGCGTCAGCCGATCCGCCAGCAACGGAAACACGTCGCGATTGACAAAGTTGTCATGGCGGGCCAGTTCCAGCGTCAGGGGCGTTTCAGGCCAGCGCTCGATTTCGGCGGTGATGACGCTGCGCGAATAAGGCACCGACTCGGGTTCGGCGTCCGTCCCCACAGGGAACACGGAAACGCCAAGCGGTTCGCCGGCCTGGCGCAGCATGCGTCCCAATTGCCCGTTACCCAGGATACATACCGGCTTCATGCCTCCTCCCGCGGGTCCGGATGGGCCAGCACCTCATCGGTTTGCGCCTGCCGCCAGGACGCCAGACGCCGGGACAACTCGTCGTCATGCAACGCCAGTATCTGGGCGGCCAGCAAACCGGCGTTGGCCGCGCCGGCCTTGCCGATGGCCAGCGTGCCCACCGGGATGCCACGCGGCATCTGGACGATGGAATACAGGCTATCAACGCCGCTCAGCGCCGCGCTTTGCACCGGCACGCCAAGTACCGGCACCAGCGTTTTGGCGGCCAGCATGCCCGGCAAATGGGCCGCGCCGCCCGCGCCGGCGATGATCACCTGATAGCCCGTCGCCGCCGCCTGTTCGGCGAAAGAAAACAGCTTATCCGGAGTTCGATGCGCCGAGACGATTTCCACATGGTAGACCACATGCAACGCGTCAAGGATCTCCGCGGCATACTGCATGGTCGCCCAATCGCTTTGGGATCCCATAACGATGGCGACGCCGGCCGGGGCGTGAGTGGATGGCATGCGCGTAATGCTCCTGTGATTTTATTGACAGCTCGCCGGCATAGCGGGATACCGACGGAAGAGGGCGTAGAGCATAACATGTGTCGCCGTCGAGGAAAACGGTTGCGTGGTTAGGGAAAAGCGGAAATGGGGCCGGTTTTACCCGCCGAAAGGGAATTCCACCAGTTCAACGCCATGGGCATCGACGCGGATCATCGAGCCCCGCTGATGCCAGGCGCCCAATACCGCGCGGCGTACTGTACCGGCCGCAATCGGTTCGATATGGACTGCCGGGCGATGAGTATGGCCGTGGATGATCCACTCAACCTGATGGCGTTCCGCCAGTTCTCTTACCGCTCGCGGATTGACGTCCATAATCTCCAGCGGCTTGGCGCGGTTGGCTTGGCGACTGCCGGCGCGCATTCGTTCGGCGATGCCGAGACGGCAACGCAGCGGTAGGGCGAGAAACAGCCGTTGCAGCCAACGCCGACTGACCCGCCGGCGGTAACGTTGATAGGCCAGATCATCGGTACATAGGGTATCGCCATGCAGGATCAATATCGGCCGTCCGTCCAGTTCCAGTCGTTGCGTCGGCGGCAAAAGCGTCATGCCGCAGGCATCGGCGTAGCGGCGGCCAAGTAAAAAATCCCGGTTGCCGTGGATGAAATAGCAAGGCACGCCGCGCTGGTGCAGGGTCCGCAACGCCGCGGCGACCCGACCGTGCAACGGCGCGGGATCATCATCGCCGATCCAGGCTTCGAACAGATCGCCCAAAATATACAGCGCGTCGGCACGCACGGCCTCGGTTTGCAAAAAATGCAGAAAACCGGCGGTAATCGCCGGTTCCTTGTCGCTAAGGTGTAGATCTGCGATAAACAGCGTCGTCATTGCTGCGATGATTATTCGTCCACGGTCACGCGTGTGATAACGACATCCTCTTTCGGCACATCCTGATGCATGCCGCTGCGCCCGGTGGTCACAGATTTGATTTTGTCCACCACCTCCAGCCCGTCAGTGACTTCGGCGAAGACGCAATAGCCCCAACCGTCGGCCCGCTCGGAGCGGAAATTCAAGAAGTCATTGTCCACGACATTGATAAAAAATTGCGCCGTGGCGGAGTGCGGATCATTGGTGCGGGCCATGGCCAGCGTGCCGCGATTATTTTTCAGACCGTTATTGGCCTCGTTCTTAATTGGCGCCTGGGTTGCTTTTTGGGTCATGCCGGGTTGAAAACCGCCGCCCTGAATCATAAAACCATTAATGACGCGATGGAAAATGGTATTATCGTAAAAACCGCTGCGGCAGTAATTGAGGAAGTTCTCGACGGTGAGAGGAGCCTTATCGGCGAAGGTTTTAATGACAATGTCGCCGTGATTAGTGTGGAAAGTGACCATAAATAGTTATCCTACGAATCGGAAAGGAAGTTGTTCACTAACGTGAGCAAACAGACCGAACTTATAACATAAGTCCGGCCGTGAGTCAGCATGTGACGCCGTTTTGTCCTGTTTCCTTTTCTCCCGGCGGCGGTTTTGCAATTGGGCGCCGCCGCTCTGACGTTGGATAGGGGCCGCCCTTGCATTCCCGTCGGCTTCGGGTTTCAATATCCCGTCCGCCGGCAACCCGGCTAAACTTACCGGAAACGCGCGTACTTCGTTACCACCATGGAATGAATCTAGATGCTCAAGATTTTTAATACGCTGACCAGACAGAAAGAGGAATTTAAACCTATCCATGCCGGTAAAATAGGCATGTACGTGTGTGGCATCACGGTTTATGATCTCTGCCATATTGGCCACGGCCGGACTTTCGTGGCCTTCGATGTGGTGACCCGCTATCTCCGCTTTAAGGGTTATCAGGTTGATTATGTGCGCAATATCACTGATATTGACGATAAGATAATTCACCGCGCCGCCCTGAATAATGAGACCATTGGCGATCTCACCGATCGGATGATTGCCGAAATGTATCGCGACTTCGATCAGCTGAATATTTTGCGCCCCGATCATGAACCCCGCGCAACGCGCCACATCGCCGATATCATTGAATTGGTGGAAATACTGCTGCGCAAAGACCATGCCTATGTTGCCGATAACGGCGATGTGATGTTCGCGGTAGCCACCGACCCGTCCTACGGCGCGTTATCGCGCCAGGACCTGGAACAGTTACAGGCAGGCGCGCGGGTTGAAGTGGCGGATGCCAAACGCAATCCCATGGATTTCGTGTTGTGGAAAATGTCCAAGGCCGGCGAGCCAAGCTGGCCCTCGCCTTGGGGCGCAGGCCGTCCCGGCTGGCATATTGAATGCTCGGCCATGAATTGCAAGCAACTTGGCAATCATTTCGATATCCATGGCGGCGGATCGGATCTGATGTTTCCCCATCATGAAAACGAGCTGGCCCAATCAGGTTGCGCCCATGACGGACCTTACGTTAATTACTGGATGCATTCCGGTATGGTAATGGTTGATCGGGAAAAAATGTCCAAGTCCCTGAACAACTTTTTTACTGTGCGTGATGTGTTGCACTATTATGATGCCGAAACAGTACGTTATTTTCTGATGTCCGGCCATTATCGCAGTCAACTGAATTACAGCGAAGAAAACCTCAAGCAGGCGCGAGCGGCGCTGGAGAGGCTCTATATCGCCTTGCGCGGGACCGATCCGGCGGTGGTTCCGGCTGGCGGCGAGGCGTTTGTGGACCGATTCAACGCGGCGATGGACGACGATTTCAATACGCCGGAAGCGTATTCGGTGCTGTTTGATATGGCGCGGGACCTGAACCGTCTTAAAGCGGAAGATCCCGCCGGAGCGAACGGCCTGGCGGCCACTCTGCGGCAATTGGGCGAGGTGCTCGGACTGCTGGGGCAGGATCCTGAGCAATTCCTGCAAAACAGCGCCGGCGCCGGTGGTGATGACAACGCGCGGATCGAAGCGTTGATCAAGCAACGCAACGATGCCCGCAAGACTAAGAACTGGGCATTGGCGGATGAAGCCCGTGCCAAGCTTACCGAAATGGGCATCGTGCTGGAGGATGGTCCGCAAGGGACTGTGTGGCGCCGTGGCTGACGGCGCCGCTTTCGGCGGTTCACGCCGCCGTTCACGCGATGACTTTTATTACCTGCCCGTGATACGCCACTTGCTGTGATGCCTGGATTTTACAGCGTTTGCGAGTTTCCACCATGCCGTCCACCGTGACCTGCCCGTCATCGATAACGATTTTGGCCGCCGCGCCGCTTGGACACCAGCCTAAAAATTTCAGTAAATCGCACAATGCGATATGGGGATGCCCCGCCAAAGAAAACGTGTCCATAATGCTATGCCTTCAGGATGCGCTATCGTGAAATTCCTCGCAGGCCTGCAAGGTGTTCTGAATTAGGGTAGCCACCGTCATCGGCCCGACCCCGCCCGGCACAGGGGTGATGTAGGATGCGCGCTGCGAAGCGACGGCGAAATCCACGTCGCCGACCAGCTTGCCGTTGTCCAGACGGTTGATGCCCACATCCAACACCACCGCGCCCGGCTTGATCCACTCGCCGGCGATAACGCCCGGCTTGCCGACCGCCACCACCAGAATATCGGCGTTTTCGATATGCCGCTTAAGATCGCGGGTGAAGCGGTGAGTAACGGTGACGGTGCAGCCGGCCAACAGCAGTTCCAGGCTCATGGGCCGACCGACGATATTGGAGGCGCCCACCACCACGGCATTAACGCCGTAGGTATCGATCTGGTAGCGTTCCAGCAGAGTAATAATGCCCTTGGGCGTGCAGGGCCGCAGCAGCGGCGCGCGCTGGCATAACCGGCCGACGTTATAGGGATGGAAGCCGTCGACATCCTTATGCGGCGCTATACGTTCGAGTACATTGATATTGTCCATGCCTGGCGGCAGCGGGAGTTGGATCAAGATACCGTCTATGGTCTGGTCGGCGTTCAACTGATCGATGAGCGCCAGGAGTTCCGGCTCGGTGATCGAGGACGGTAAATTATACGACCGCGAAACGAACCCGACATCCTCACAGGCCTTGCGTTTGTTGGCGACATAGATTTCCGAGGCGGGATTATCCCCCACCAACACCACCGCCAGCCCAGGCGCGCGTTTCCCCGCGGCCCGCCGCGCCTTGACCTGGGCGGCGACTTCATTTCTGACTTGCTGGGCAACGGTTTTACCATCAATGAGTTTTGCGACCATCGGTATTGCCAATCCATCCATTCAGCTTGCTGAGATGGGCTATTTTGGCAGAAGCGCGGCCTGCTGTCAGGCACTGAATGCAAACCATTTGCTTATCATCCGAGCACTTGACCCGAAAGCCATTGACTGGACCGGGCGGCTACGTATAATCCAAACGCGTTAACCGTCTCCCATCCTCGCGCCCTTAGCTCAGTTGGATAGAGCAACGGCCTTCTAAGCCGTAGGTCACAGGTTCGAATCCTGTAGGGCGTACCATTTAAAATCAATAGGTTAAGCTTCTCTCTTTTTCTCCTCAAAATCGCAAAGTGCCAGATTAGTGACATGAAACCCGATTATGTCGTCTAATTTCTTTGCGTGTTCTGTGAGATGATTAGGCGAAAGATGGGCATAGCGACGAACCATTTCGATGCTTTCCCATCCGCCCATTTCTTGCAATGCTGATAATGGAACCCCGGCTTGTACTAACCAGCTCGCCCATGTATGTCTCAGATCATGGAAACGAAAATCTGTGATGCCAGCACGGCGGAGGCCAGTCCGCCATGCTGAATTATCATCGACGCGCATTTTTCTTACTTCTTGCGTTTTTGTTCCATCTGCCCGGTGCCATGCGCTGGTATGGACGAACACATAACGCGAGTGTCGGCCTATCTGGTCTCGCAACACCTTACAGGCCGTATCGTTCAGTGCTACGCCGATTGCCTTCCCTGCCTTGGCGTTCTCAGGGTTTATCCAGGCAACTTTCCTTTGCAGGTTTATTTGTTGCCATTCCAGATCGATGATGTTGGAGCGGCGCAATCCGGTAGCCAGCGCAAATATAACCACTGGCTTAAACCCCTCCGGCATGCATTCAATCAATCTGCCGGCCTCTTCCTCGGTCAGCCAGCGGATCCGTTTACTGATTGGTTTCCTTGTCTTGATTATTGGAGCCTGCCGCAACCATTTCCATTCATCGGCCGCTATCCGTAGCAGGCTGCGAATGAATGATAGGTACTGGCTGCGAGTGGAGGCCGATATCAGCTTTTCTTTATAATCAGGTATGGGCAATCCCTTGCGTATCGCGGCGTCCCTGCGGGTCTCCCAGATGCGTCTATGGCGACGGTCAATCATTCGTGATGTGGCCGAGACGATTTTATCTTCCGTGATGCTCGATAACGCCTGTCCCTGGAAATGTCCGAGAAAAAACTCTATTTTAGTGCGGTCATCATCAAGGGACCGCTTGAGGTCCTTCTCATTTAGCCAACGTAAACACGCCTGATCAAACGTGTGTTCCGCTATCTCCCCCAGACGCTCAACCCTCCATGCCTCGGCCTTTAACTTATCGTAGAGTTCCTGCGCCTGTTTCTTGTCTGTCGTGCCAAGGCAGCGCCTAATTCTTTTTCCACTTGGCGCGACGAAATCGCAGTACCAATTTCCGTAACGTTGCTTGAGAGCCATACCTCATTTTCCCTCTGTGTATGGCCGTCCTCTGCATTCACGGCCTGATTGTGAGTTTTCCGGCGGACATAATCAATGCAGTCCGACCTCAAAATTTCCAGTACCCCACCACCATTGGGGCCACTTTTCCCGGCTGGCAGACGTTTAGATGCAATGAGAGATCGGACGGTGCGCGGGCTTTTTTTGAGGAATTTCGCGGCTTCTATGAGAGTAAACACCTCATCGCCGATATTGATATCGGTCATACTTCACCTCGTTGCTCCCTGTCGATAAGGCGCACAAAATAGGCGAGCCATTGTTTTGCTGGATATGTACCCGGCGGAAGGCATTGGATTTGTGCGGCGTATTTATCGAGATGGGTGGTAAAAATTGAGTCGTATTCGGTTTTTGGTTTACCTTTGATGGACTTCAGGATTTCATCGCGGCATCGTCGGGCCACCGAACGGAGGGCGTTCTCTATTTCAGGCGACATACTCCTTTACTCCGGATGAATTTTTCATGCCGCCTGCTGATGTTCTTTGCAGTTGGGACTTAGCCATAGACATTCAGTTCTGATAACAGACCCTTTTTTTCCTGCTGCCGAGGATTGTTTATTTTCCTTTTTCCATCCGATCAGCATGTCGTTATACATTTCAGTATCGTAACCGCTGATTATTACCATGCCCCGCAGATGTGTGACGGCATCTATCAGACATAAATGCTGCTGGTCATCCATTTCATGCCTGTAATATTTGCTGGTCATTACGCGAGTATCGTGAATATATGGTGGATCAACGTAATGTAACGTCTGCTCGTCATCATGGTCTTGCATGCACAAAATAGCGTCACGATTTTCAACGAGAACGCCGTCAAACCGTTGTCCAACGGCCGCTAGATTATCCGGCATTCTCGACCATAGATGCTGGGCGGTAGCGCATGGGCGCTTAGTATCGAGGCGAAATCCAGTCGTACCCTTTGTTGCGCCGGCTGATCCGAATCCCATTGTTGCCCGAACAACCAAACGCCTAGCGCGCTCTACTGCGGTATAGGCTTTTTCATAGGCTCCCATGAACTCATCTCGGGAGTAGTGGGTAAGAATGCAAGCCTCGACCAATTCGGCCCGCTGCTCAGCATTTCGGAGAACGGTGAATAGGTTTACCACATCACTATCCAAATCGTTGTATACCTCGGCATAACTACGTTCCTTGCGTAATAGCACCGATGCCGCCCCGCCAAATGGCTCGACGTAACAGGTATGTGACGGGAAATGGTTTATTATCCATGGCGCAACACGGAATTTACCGCCATGATAGCGGATGGCTGGATGCTTTATTGTTGTCATTTTCCCTCCCGGTATTCCGTCAGTATTTGCAGAATTTCGTCGCGGCCGTCCAACTCTGAGAATATTTCCGACGGCGCGTCATAGAGTAGTTCGCACAACCGGCGGGATGATTTGGCGCTGAATTGCGGCTGAGCGATTGACTTTGTGACTTTCGCCTTTCCCTGAGCTTTGGCTTTCTCAACGTCGACGGCCAACGATTCCCCCGCTGATTCACCCTCCTTGCGTACCCGGTCAACGGCCACGTCAACTGCCACCTCGCCGGATTTCACCATTTGCTGAACGTCATGATTGGAGCGAGAGAGGATCATCAGGCGGTCAACCGTGGCCCGTGATTTGTTTATTTTTTTGGCTATCTCATCGGGTGATAGGTTGAATGCAGCCATCTCGCGGACAACGGCGGACTGTTCCAGCGGTGTTAACGGTAATTGATTGTTACTGGTCATAATGCGGGCCAGGCGGTCAACGTCGTTGCCGTCAAACGGCGTAACGGCTATCCATTCAACTGGTTTACCCGATTCTCGGCAGCGTTCGTAACAACGGCGCCGGCGATGGCCCTCCACGACCCAGACGCCGCCGTCATCCCGCGCCTGTACCTCCAATGCCGGTACAATTCCGCCGCCCATCAGAAATTGGAACAGTTCATCGTCTGCCAGTCGGGTACGTTCATCATCATCGCGTTTGTTGAAACCGGGTTTAACGTGGATATCGTCCAGACGAATAAACATGCCAGAATCAGTGCGTTTCAAAATTCCATTATTTTTCATTTGCCGAAATGAATTCGCCATTATCTACTCCACTCTCGAGTTATTGCCATCTGACAATATTCAGCCCGGCACAATGTCCATGCCAAATTTTCACCTGCTGCCAATTTATATGCCTGCTGCCAAATATCCTGTGCCTCTGAAAATTTATTGGCGCGCTCCAAAGCGGCAGCTTTTGCTGCTAATTCTGCGTAGCTCATGCGACCTCCGGTTCTTTCGGCGCCTGATTGAATGCCAGCTCTATTTCCACACAGAATAGGGCTATACGCTTCTCCAGCGCTGCCATGGACTCTATATCAGCCTCACGGGCATCAATCATTATTAAGGCATTAACAAGTTGGCTAATGCGCGGATAGAAACCGATCTGTTTCAGGTAGGACTCGCCGGCGTTTTTGCCGTCTTTGAACCTCATTTTCTGGTTGAGGATGAACTGATATTTATCGGACGTGATGACGTACCGATCTCCGATAGAGATTTGCATATGGGATATCCTGAAATTATGATGATTAGGATTTACGTTCGGCGGGGGATTTAGGCATCAAACCATTTCTCCCCGAGAACATGTTTTATTTTCTCGACGGACACACCAAGGATTTCAGCTAACGATGCGTATGTGTCGCTTTGTTCTTGATAGTCGCTAAACTCTGCGCGCAGCCCGCGAAAACATACTGCACAATCATGAATTTCACTGAACTTCTTCGCCACTTCGTCGCAAATCAGACATCGTTTAAAATCAGCCGGTTCACCATCCCATACGCCAGAATAATAAACGTATTTATCACCGGGCATAATAGGATGTCGGCATTCACAGCATTTGTGTTGTTTTCGCGCCGTTCTGGTGATTTCTTTAAAACAAGACGGGGCGTCTATATCGCAGTAGTCCATCACTCACCGTCCTTGTCCGCGCTGATCGGATGGGCCTCATAATGTGGAACGGACTCTCCGGTTACTAAAAAATGCCGCTCAGGCTCACCATCCACGGCG
>NZ_SZPQ01000013.1 GCF_005217455.1 Martelella alba | reverse complement strand
CCAAGCGCCGACATGGCGCGCTGAACGGTATCGATTTTCGTGGAGTGACGCAGGTCAAACAGGCGCGTCACCTCCTGCTTTTTCACGCCCATCCGGGTCGCCAGTTCAACCTGGCTCAACCCGGAATCAATAAACGCGTTCAGCAACATGACTTTTGACGCCACGCTCAACGGCACATCGACATAATCACCGGTCACCTCGCTGGGCGCTGGGATTTTTTGGTTGTCCTCGAAATAAAACTCGAACGCCGTTACCAGCGCATCGAGCGCGGCGGTCAACGCTTCATCCCGGTTATCCCCTTGCGTTAATGCCTCGGGGATATCCGGGAACGACACCACGAATCCGCCGGTGTCAGGCTGTAGAGTTACTGGATATCGCATATTGTCTGGGTGAACCTGCGCGAGTACCAGCCCCGTTCGAGGCTGGTGATTATCAAAGACCTAACTGCTTGATAATGGCTTTTCTGAGCGGCTCTTTGATTTCATCTCCGGGGTGCCTCGGCATCACGCTGCGTCGGCCCTGATACCTGAGTTTCAGATGATTGGTGCCATCTGAAACTTCTACCCCTTGAGTTTCAAGCCACCGCCTGAACTCGCGCTGCTTCACTTCTCCCCCTGTTTGTTGAACATGGGATTATAGTAAACAATAATGTTTACCAAGTCAACAATTTTGTTTACTCAGAGAGGATTTTTATGTCTACATGCCCGTCATGTGGGGTTGGGGTGTGGTGGCCGTCCCTATTTCAAGGTCGGCGCTTTCGATGCGCTTCTCAGTCCAGCGGCATTACCCGTCATTAGCTCCACGCATTCACCACATAGGAGCGCCCTGGCATGCGACTGCGGGCTAGTCACCAGGGCAGTGTTGCCCGCTCCTATGTAGAGAATATTGGTTCACATTTTTAAGTCTCCAAAATGCAAAAACCCGCTCGGTGGCGGGTTCTAAGTCAATCGCTTTGCTGTGACCTTATCACACTACAATACATTTTTCGGGCCGAGGTAGTGTTTTTTCATTGCATCCGTAAATAATTTTTTTCTGGACGTAGGGATCCATTTCCAGGACTGCGTTTGTCATAGCCAGACAGCCATCAATAAAACCCTCCGCTATCTGTAATTGCCGTCTTATTTCCCGTTCATGGCACTTCCAGTGTCGGGCGATGGCAGATTTTGACACACCATAAATGTAATGCAGGGTTATCAGCTCCAGTTCATCAGGTTTCCTGGCTGCATGTAGGCAACATACCGCGGCGTCAACGATTAGCCCGTCGTCGTCACAGCAGGAATTATTATTACTGCGCCCCCGGGGTAACAGCCCTTTGAAACCGGCGGCTATGTGCGAGTAATCCACACCACTGTTGTCCGTGGCCCAGACGCCCCAACGTTCCAGTACTAATTGAATGTCACGCATTTTCCAACTCCAGCAATTGTTCTACCTGGGCCAGCAATTCCAGCTCTGTCCCGTACCGCCGTTCCCATTCTTTTTGACCGGCATGGATAGCCACGCCGTAACCACCCAGGCGGTGATGTTGCGGGCATAGGGGGATAACCTGGTAATTCGAGGCCCGTTGGCCGGCGCCCTGCCCCGTTCTTAAATGATGGATTTCTGCCAGGCTATGGACATTGAAAACGTTCTTGCAGACGATACAGCCCATATCAGCGACTCGGGCCATGTGAAGGCTTTCGGCGCGTTTAGTCATTCGCACACACCCGCATATACGCTATTGCAAACACTGTTATCACTGGCCTCGGCCAGTAGGTCGAATTGTTGGCCGCCGCGGGTAGTCATGGCCCAATCGCGGTACGTCTCGATGCCATGGGATTCTACCGTCACGCATTCGATACGGGTTTTAGCGCGGACGGGGTCCATCGTTGATGTGAAAAACATCGAGTTTTGCCGGCGGCTGCATGCGGATACCAGCCGTTCCCACTCGGCAACACGGGCGATCTCTTCCGGCCAGCGCCTATAAATCTCGGCCAGTTCGCTTTTACGGGCATGAATGCAGGGCATGCAGCCCACGCGAGAGCAACCTTGCTGATACAGCGGATTCGGTTTGATACCGTGGCGGCGCGCCAGGGAAAAAACATCATCATGCGTCCACGACAGAATGGGGCGGTAAATGGCAAGACGCGGACCAATATCAAAACCCTCTTCCCATTCGGCGAGGCCGGCGCGGGCCGGCGACTCCTGGGCGCGAACACCCTGCCAACTGATGACCTTAAAGCCGGCGGCAATGATTGGATCAACGACCTGCAATTTAATCGGCTCATGTTTCAGCTCGAATGTGCAAAATCGCGTCATGGTGCTGGGAAAGCGACCTTTCCACATGCATAAATCCAGGAACGGGATACCGGTAGGATGAAGAATTTCCAGGGCGGTCCGAATAATTTCGTCGGCACGCTCTGGCGTAAAACCACATTCCTCAACCAGCGAGACAGGCCACTTTTCGGCGATGAATTTGCGCTTTCCTTCAATGCGACCCGAAAAGTCCGCTCGAACGCGCCGGATTTTACCCAACCGTGATTCGAGATAGTCCAGATATTCCATGGTTTGCGGGTGTTCGTGGCCGGTGTCAGCAAATGCGGGGATATGCTCACTCCCAGATTCGAGGGCTAGCAACCATTGCGCCAATGAGTCTTTCCCACCCGATACGCTGATCACGTTCATTGCGCCAGGCACCATGCATCGGCTATCAATTTTCATTCGTCACCCCGCTGTTTGAACTGGCGATATTCCTCCACCAATAGGCGGATTTTTTCGTGATCCTCTTCGTTCAGCGACGAAATAACTGGACGGCCGCCCTCGGTGCGAAAATCAAAATTTGCATTTGCCAACAGTTCCACCAACTGGCGTGCTTTTTTGATGTCGAATTGCGGCGAAATAACCCGTTTCGTGACTTTTTTGATACCGGCGGCTTTGGCCTTCTCAACGTCATTTTTGAGAACCTCGCCGGCAGCTGAGCCATATTCTTTAATGCGTTCAGCGGCTACGGTTGGGGCGACATCCCCACCCTTCACTAATTGCTGCACATCGTGATTGGCATAAAGAACGGCGTAGAGCGTATCAACGCGGGCAAGACTGACATGGATAAGCTTGGCTATCTCAGCGCGGGAGAGGTTGTAAGGCTCGAAGTCCTTCAAGCCCATGGCGTCTTCGTAATCGCTGCGTTTTAGCTGGTTGTTGCTGGTATAGCGACGCGCCAGTTGCTCAACGTCATTGCCTTTGAATGGCATGATGTGGATCCACTCAACAGGCTTTCCCGCTTTTGCGAGACGATGATAGGTCGCTGTTCGCCGGTGCCCCTCGCATATCCACACGCCTCCATCGTCACGCGGCACCACTTCAAGCGGTGGCACTGTACCGCCGGATTGCATGAAAGCAAAAAGCTCTTCATTAGCCTGCTGGGTGCGCTCATCGTCAACGCGATTAAAGATGTCATCCCGGATGTGAATATCCTGTAGCTTGATGAACATGCCGGTATCGGTGCGTTTGATGACACCCGATAACCGCATTGATTTGAATGAATTTACCATTATGCGTAACTCATGAGTTGGGCCGCGGCGTTCTCTACGGCCTGTTGTGAGGTGAATGTTTTTGAGAGGATAAAACTCCATAAAACGTCGAGGGTTGCTCGATAGACGTCGTTGAATTCGAGGTCGTCCATGTTGGCAAACGAGATTGATCTCGGCGATTTCATGACCGAGCCGTCAGGCATTTTGTAGGCGTCGAAATATCCGGCCTCTATGATGGTCCAATGGCGGAATGCCTCGAACGATTTGACGCCGGAAATGTTGGCAGCCCGTTTGCTGCCCACTGCTGCAAGGTATTCATCAGCGGCGGCGGCCAGCGCGGTTTCGCTGCCGGCGTAATACGCGAGGTATTTCACATACCCGCGCACGAGCTTTTTTTCAGCGGGCGAGATAGTGCCGCCGGTGGGTTCCCAATAATCAAACCCCAGGTTGAGGAGGGAAAAATATTTTCTATGAAATGCCGGATTTCGGACTTTTTTGAACTCGCCCGATAGCACATCGCCGATTTTCAGACGCGCCAAAAACGCCTTGCTGTCTGGCGTGGCGGGGGCGAGATAACCGCCCTGGATGTGGATAAATGAATGCTGTGCCATTTCGTTCCCCTAGTGGCACAGCAGTTGTTCAACGGGTGTTCAGCCCTGGGATCATTATACTGATTTGTTTCGCGGATGTTGGACTGTATAACCAGCTAATTTTGCTATTTCGACAAACGCATTAATCGACGCGATATGTTCGTCGTCGGCCAACACTCGATAGGTTATAAAATGACCATTTTCTATTGTTATCATAACCCGACATGATGCCGGAACATATTTGATTATCTCACTGAAATCAAACATTTTTCCCGTCCATTACTTGATGATTATGGTTCCCGGCCGGGAGTCATTAACATTAAATACTGTATATAAATACAGTATCAAAGACTTCGTGATTTATCAATTTTGAATTCGACTTTGCGTGACATTAGACAGTAAAAGCGCCCAAACGGGCGCTAAATATACAATCAAGACGGGTTACGATGCTTTGAGTGCAGTTTCATGCCATCCCCGAGTAACCCAGCATTGGCTATCACCGTCATGACAACATTGCGTAATCGTGAGGGGGTCACCACATTTACCGCATCGGCGCTTACTCAGTTGCGCCATTTGCAGCTCTAAAGCGGCATTATCCTGTAACAGGAGCATCTCCAGGTATTCATCGGCGCTGTACGGCTCGCGTCCTGGACGGCGCAACGCACAGTTACACCGCAACATCTCCAGCTCCGAATCAGATAGATGAATCTCCACGGCATGGATGCCGGCAGCGGCCGCCCTGGCACGCTGCGCAGCTTTACGTTCGGCGGGGGGTTTAGGCATCATTCACCCTCCGCTTTGGGTGACGGGGCGGGGAACAACAAGCGACCGCCTTCAGTTAGTTGCCATAGATCGGACTTCCATTCGACCAGGCCGCTACGCTCCAAAGAGCACATGGTGTTGTTCGTGCAGCCCCGTGGCGTCCACCGCGATTTCGCTGTCAAGTCTTCCAGCGTTACTCGCTGCCGATATGATAGAAAAGAGAGGGCGATTTTCCTGACACTATCCGGCACAGGGCTTGCTGCGGGCGGAGATGGAGGGAAATCCCCGAAATCGTCCGTGGTTGTCTCACTATCAAATTCGTAATCACTGAGCGATTGAACCTCGATCTCACTGGCGTAGATATCGCCCTCAGTTTCGATCAGTTTGTCGGCTTGTTTGCGGGTCTCCGCATCAACAAAGAACGTCTGGAAGCCTGCGGCGCATTCTACTTGGGCATTATAGAGAAATCGGCGCTTATTCATGACTCGCCCCC
>NZ_SZPQ01000012.1 GCF_005217455.1 Martelella alba | reverse complement strand
TCAGGTGTCCATTGCTCGCTGACAATGGAATACTCAGTGCTGTAACTGTCATATCGCCGCGCCCATTTCTCGGCGGCATCGTCATGGGTATATGCCTCGAACTCACGCGCATCGCTACGCTTCTCCCCATTCTCCGGGCACCACACCAGATAGGTGTTCATGAGTCACCACCTTTGTCGCTGATAGGAGACGGCGCGGCTTCGAGCATTTTGATATATACGGCTTCCGCCGTGCTGGTTCCAGTCCATTCCCTAGCCGCCGATAACATTTCGTTTGTTGGCGCAATAGGTACCAGTTTATACCCATCCGGCAGCCGGCTTGCTGCAGGCGCATCGAGATAAACGGGGATTACATATTCCCGCGTTGGTTCAGGGAACATGCAGATAGAGCGGGAATACCCGCGCAGCATTTTCTGTGCTGCTCTGCCACTGATAAAGCCGATAGGTTCCTGTTTGTCAGTCATACAGCCCCCTTGCGAGCTTCAAGAATTGCTGCACATTTCGGACAGGTAACTGCCGTTGTCGGAAGGAGCAAATACCAGCCAGCACGACGCGGATTGCCTGTCGGAACCTCACCGCATAGTGCGCCGGTTGCCGATGCTTTGCCCTCTGTCGTCAGCATCATCACGTGCGTGATGTATCCATATTTGCGTTTGACGATGGCCTCTGAGGGTAACAGGGGATTATTGGCGATGGTCTGCATCACTTCGCCCCTTTGTCGGAATTGTCAAAAATAGTCGGCATAAATGATACGTCCGCGAAAAACGTTCCAAACCCAAAACAAATTGAATAACACAACCGACCATGTTCTTTTATTTCAGGATTCGTTAAGTCAGTTGTTGCATAGGTTTTCGTTATTTCTTCAACTACAGCCATCGGGGAAGACGGAATTTTTACCCATGGAATGCAGATTAAATCAAAATCTCTTGCCATTGTTCCATGTATCGCCATTGCATAACCGTGTTTACGCGCAATTTCGGCCAATTCTGGATAGAGAGAGCAATAAACCGGTGCAAAATTAGCAGGTTTCATTTCATCCCCTTGTCGCCGTTGGCGAGTGCATCACGAACAGCTTCGAGTGGAGTCATGCCTCCCCCGTAATAAATAGGGCTGCTGTCGTCGCCATATACTGCTGCTGACCAACCGCTTTCATATTCCGACATGATGGAAATGCGATGTTTGCGAATTAACTCTTCCAAGGTCTCAGTCGGCTCTTGATTGGCGAGCACTTCACCCCGTCCGTGCCACCCAACATATACTAGCGCTCTGTTTTTGTCGCTGACAGGCATCGGAAATCTTTGAGAAAACCACAAATCAAAATCTTGACTGCTCACCGGTTTGGCTAGCATGGCGGCGCGGCAGGCGTTCCATATGTCATTTGCGATAGACACCGTTTTAGGATGGTCATAATCGAATGTTTCATTAACAAAATTATAAATCGCGTCCGGACATTCATCCGGCACAGACACCGCCTGAATGGGCTGAGATTTATTTTCCTCCGGTCTAATCGCGTCATGGAGACCGTCGAAAAAT
>NZ_SZPQ01000106.1 GCF_005217455.1 Martelella alba | reverse complement strand
TTTGTTTTGCTGGGGTGTCGTGACGTACGTGATCAATGATATGAGGACAGGTGAGTTTGATGATTGCCCAGGGATGTAGGCGCCGTATTCGTGCCGTTCCTGGGTGCCGTAAACGTGTCGTAAAGTTGTCAGAATTAGCCAAATTGTGATCTGTGAATGCGAAAAAATGGCTAAAAATCAATTAACTAAATTTAATTCTGAGAATTCGTAATGCGAAGGTCGTAGGTTCGACTCCTATTACCGGCACCAGTAAAATCAATTAATTATCTCTTATTATCCTCCGTTCCCGTAGCAGTATGGGACCGATTTGGGACGACTCCGGAAAAAATCGTGTCGATTTGCCTGGCATGTTCCGTCAGATGATTCGGAGCAGGATGCGCATACCGCCTGACCATTTCCACGCTTTCCCATCCACCCATTTCCTGCAATACTGACAGTGGCACGCCAGATTGAACCAGCCAGCTGGCCCAGGTATGTCGCAAATCGTGGAACCGGAAATTTTCTATCCCTGCTCGTTTCAGCGCCGCCCGCCATGCTGTATTCGCGTCGTAGCGCATTTTCCTGACAGACGCCATTTTGCATGTAATGCCATGTTCGGCAGAACGGGGAGCCAGTGGCTGATTGTGGAAGTGTTCGGGGAAAAGGGGCGGCAGCAACGCAGCGACGACAGCAGCCCGGAGGCCGTGGAAAAAATGGCTGTCAGATACCGGTGTGAGGCCGGACGGCACTGGTCGGCAACGCTGGCCGAAATTGAACGGGTAAAGCGGCTATATCAGGCGGGAATCCGGGCATCCAGGGAAGAAGAGGGCTAACTACCCTCAGTATTAATGCTAATGTATGCGTACAGTAGCATTAATACTATTTGGTAGAATGCCAATAAACCCGAATCCTCGTAACGCCTCAAAACCTCTTGCCTTCAGGTGGATAAATGTGTACTTAATTCCACCACGATGCTATACTCTCAGTATGTGCTGCACTCGCCGCGCTAGCGAGAAAACAGCTTTGCAATCCTGCAAGGCCTTCAATGAGGAACAGAGATTGCTGTTCTCGTCAGTGAATCTCATGAGGAATAAGTCTATGGCCGAAACACAAACCATGTCCCAGGAACTCGCAAGAGACAGTCTTGGAAATGCGCAGAACTTTGAAGGAGGTATGTATGTTACGAAAAACGGAGTAGCTGAACTATTTATTCAGACTGCCGCCGAGCGTCAGGCAGAACTGAGGGAAATGGAAGAAGAAAGAAATATAAACGCCCTTTTTAAGCTGGCAATGATGGCTAAAAAGGAAATCGCAGATGGCAAAGGCATGTCCCCTGAAGAGGTGTTAGGGAGGTTACGTGCTGCAAGAAAATAATAGAGAGGTGTTGAGTGTCAGATCATTATTCAATCGAAGTAGCGCCGATGGCGCAGCAGTGCTTACAAGATATTGAGTCATACAAAAGCGGAACTATCGGGGCGGAACGTGCAGCTGAATTAGTCGATAATCTACTAATGGATTCCATAAAAAATATCATGGAAGATCCTGAAAGATACCGTTTCAATGCACATCTTTCCGGGAGAGGATTGATGTTACGTGAAAGACTTGATGTGGAGAGCGAATATAGGGTCCTTTATGATTTTGATAGAAAGCATATCGAAATACTGCTTTTCATCAGCATGAAGCAGGACTTTGACAAGCAGCTCTACCGCTATAACATACTGAAATGATACTTAATGCCCGGATAGGGAGCGTTCGAGCCTGTACATAAGATTGTGTAATTGCCTGATTTTGATATGTTCTATCCAACATCAAAAACAGGTTAACTTATGGACGAAAAACAGTTGCAGGCTCTGGCTAACGAATTGGCCAAAAATCTCAAAACTCCCGAGGATCTCAATCAATTCGACCGCTTACTGAAAAAAATCAGTGTCGCGGCAGCTCTGAACGCCGAAATGACCCACCATCTCGGTTACGATAAACATCAGCCCAGGGTCGGCTCCAATGCCCGCAACGGCTACTCAACGAAGACTGTTACCACCGGCGATGGGCCGCTGGAA
>NZ_SZPQ01000105.1 GCF_005217455.1 Martelella alba | reverse complement strand
GAGGCATTACCGGAAGGGCCGGCGCGCCGGGTTCTAAAACTGCCGGCGCCAGAGCGCATTACGCCGGTGATGCGGGAATCCGATATCGCACCGCATGTTTTCGCAACGCCATTGTTGGCGGAGCGGGCGAAACCGATTCTGGCGCTGGCTGTTGACCCAGAGCCGCCCGAGTCGTTCATGCTGATCCCGAAACGCCGGCGTTGGACAAACGAGGCATATACCCAATGGGTCAAAGCACAGCCGTGCGCCGGGTGCGGACAGCCGGCGGATGATCCCCACCATATTATCGATCATGGTTTCAGCGGGACTGGGACCAAACCTCACGATTTATTCACGATACCGCTGTGTCGGCAATGCCATGACGAGATACATCGTGATCGCCGCGCGTTCGAACAGAAACACGGTAGCCAATTGGAGCTGGTTATGCGGACCCTGGACCGGGCAATGGCGATGGGTGTGATTACCTCCGGGAAAATTTAACAACAACGTATATGGAGCGCATAGGATGACGATCAATATCGAATATATTCGAGAGAAGCTGACCGCGGCGCTGGCCGATATACAGGGATTGACCAAGGGGCAACTGACAGCATTTGAGGAGTTGCCGTTAACTCGAACTACTCGCTATAAACGCCACCGGCCGCGAGAGGGACGTGTTTGTTCCGAACGGGATCCAATTTACTGCCCGGAAACCCGCGTGCGCAAATGTGCGCCAGCCCCGATTGACCCGCTCACGTTTGCAATGAGTTCGTATCGCCGGGCCGTAGGGGAGCTTAAATCTTACGAAGTGGCCTGGATCAGGTATTGTTATGGAGGTGATTTGGAATACACATATCAGATCCAGATTTGCCAATACATCTGGTCGGAATACCGCAAAGAGACAGCGGGGCAAAAAATCACAGAAAAAGTGCGATCACGCTTGGCATCGTTGGTCTGGTTGGCGGTTCAAACCTCTGTATGGCATTTTACCGCGCGCGGCCGCGCCTACGGTACGGCAGAGTTGGCTATGTTGGTAGGAGTGAGCAAATCGACGTGGTCTGAAACATACAGCCGGCATTGGGCAGGGTTAATGGGGATTTGTCGCAAATTGGATGAATGGGCGTTATTCACGATTATAACAAAGCGGAGTGACGAATTTTTGAAGCAGAACGCGACATGATCCTTGCAAAACCGAACAAAAAGGGGCATATTTGGAAGTAATTTGATATCTTGCCAAAAATTTAAATATCTTCGAACCTCGCTTATTGCGGGGTTTTTTATTGCGTGAAATGGGCGACGATACCGGTGCTGGTAACACCGATACCGCCATCCACCCATGAACGGAGGATCACAGGCGAACCTAGGCCCATTGCTGATGTGCACACAGCGGCATTGAGCGTACCAAAACGGACACCTCTGGTCTATGAAAAATACTGTTAATTTAAACAGTGCTAATCTCGTCAACGCCGATTCCCTCGATTACATCAAAACGCTCCCCGAAAACTGCATCGATCTGATCGCGACCGACCCGCCATACTATCGCGTCAAATCACACGCCTGGGACCGGCAATGGCCAACCGTCGAGGACTATCTGGCATGGCTGGACGATATGCTGGTGGAGTTCTGGCGCGTGCTGAAACCGACTGGTAGCTTGTATTTGTTTTGCGGATCACGGTTGGCAGCGGATACCGAATTGCTGGTACGCCAGCGTTTTGATGTGCTGAATCATATTATCTGGGCAAAACCCTCAGGCCCCTGGCGGCGAATGCGCAAGGAAGACTTGCGAACCTACTTTCCAGCCACTGAGCGGGTCATTTTCGCGGGTCATTATGGCTCTGAGGGGGTCGCCAAGGGCGCGATTGGCTACGCAACCCAATGCCGGGAATTGAAAGCGCAGGTATTCAAACCTCTTATTGACTATTTTCGCGACGCACGTGCGCTGCTAGGCGTGTCGGCGGCTGAAATCAATGCCGCCACTGGCACGCAGATGTGCTCGCACTGGTTTTCAGAGAGCCAATGGCAGTTGCCGAACCTGGCGCAGTACGCTGCGTTGCAAAAGCTGTTCGCTGAAAAGGCCGCTGCCGCCGGTATTGATAGTCTGCTGGTGGGCCGGCACTCAGGATTGGTCGAAC
>NZ_SZPQ01000104.1 GCF_005217455.1 Martelella alba | reverse complement strand
GGAAAGCTAATCTGTCATTTCCCGTTTGAATGGGAAAAAAGTACGATCGACACCCGCTTCTCGTGGCTGAAAACGGGAAGTGAGGAGCATGATCCGATGACAGAAGCTGATTATGCGAAATTTAAAGCCCATGCAGAAGCGCTGTGCTATGGTACCGGTGTATTTAGTAGCGGAAGACTATGGCATTTCAACCCTGTATATTTTATTACTCACATGAGACTTTGCAGTTGGCTCAGTCTGAACGATATTATTAAATTGGTAAGAAAGTATCAAAAATCACCAGTGGCTGTTTATGATCGTCGACATCCATTAACCATTGATGAACTAATAAAACGTTTAATCGAAGAGGGCACGAATAGTGCAGGGGATGTTAAACGTCCAGCGGCGATAAATGAGGCTCTCCCCAAAATACTAAATAAATATGGAATTAACACACCAATCAGAATTTCACACTTCTTCGGCCAGATGGCTGCTGAAACCGAGCGGTTCGATAGTTTAGTCGAGCTGGGTTCTGCGAACTATTTTTCTGTACACTACGACCCAGGCACGGATCAGGGCCATAAGTTAGGGAATACACTGACTGGTGATGGTGTTAGATTTAAAGGTCGAGGATCTATGCATCTTACTGGAAGGGCTAATTATGGTCATTACAGTGAATATCGGAAAGGTTCAGGTTCTAATTATTTCACTGTCGAACCCCATAATGAACTGATTGGAGAGGATGCATTTTTTGCATTTGATGCCGGGGGTTATTACTGGTCCAGTAAGCAAAGATATATAAGCCGCAATGGACGATTAGTGGCCTCAGGGAAATTAGGTATAAACTTTTGGGCTGATCAAGGTGCGACTCATAACGATGCAGAAGAGGTTACACGGAGAATAAATCCAGGGAGAATGGCGTTTGAGGACGTCAGGTGGCCTGCGTTTAAGCACGCCTGGTATGCGCTTAACGATTCTACAGAACAAGAAGACGATTATTTTTCCATTAAGGAATAAATTAAATATGAAATTTTTAAAATTGCTAATCGTGTTATTTTTGCCGATGAGCTTTTCTGTTTTTGCAATGAGTTCAAATTCAAATCTGACTCCTCAGCAGACAGTCATTAACTTTATAATTGACTATGAACAGTGGAATGAAGAAGCTACGAAAAATTTAAGTGAAGGCACTGGTTTCCAGGCAAAAGATGAGTACAGTAAATTACTTGACAAATATTGCACTCAATCTACAAGCAGGATCGGTTATGATGTCTACGGGCAATACTCGCTGCATATTGCTGATGGGGAAAAAATACTCAGCACTAAAAAAAATGACCAAGAGATAATAATTAGAACAGGTGTATCGTCTAGATTTGGAGAGGCAGGCGCTGATATGGATTATTTTGAATATCACTTGGTTTCGGATAAAAATAGATATTTAATTGAAGAAGTATATCAGTTGTCAAAGTCTGGTAAGAAAACCAAAACATTATAACTTCATGAGTTTGATTCTTGGATGCTCCCTTGCAAAATGTTTTCTGGGGCATTTGATTTGAAGTTTGTTAAGTATAGTGTTTGAAGTTTTATTGTAGTTATCTGGCTGAGAAAATATGTTTTATTCTCTAAAGCATCTTCCTGAATGTTATCCACGACCGGTCACATCAAAAAAACACACGTTGAATTGCTGTCCTGGTGGCGATGTTGGTCATCAGCATGATCTTCATGCACATATTCGGGCGATACATCGAAAATAACCACTTCTGGTTGGTCGTTATTGGTACGCCTGTTGTTGTTTGGATTGTAACTTTCGGCTTTCGCATGTGGGTCAGGTCATTACAGGACAGTAAAGCGAATGGTTTTGACCAGCGTCGGGAGCAATGGATCTTGAGTGAGACCCGTAGGGCTCGTCGTGCGCTTCTGGTGTTGAATACGACATTTATTATAGCCCTGGCCAGAACCTGATAGCCACCGCCGGTAAAAATGCAGACGTCAGCGTGGTGAAAAATCTGTTCATCGGGGTAGGTAATGCCCTGAGCGTGTTTGTTCGTAAGCTCGGGATCAAGCTCATCGCGAACCAGGGGCCTGTGCAGCTACAGGCGCAGAATGATTTGATGGAGCTCATCGCTCGTGGAGAAATCAGCGTCGTCAGTACCGAAGATCG
>NZ_SZPQ01000103.1 GCF_005217455.1 Martelella alba | reverse complement strand
TATGGAAACTGCCAGCCCATTCCCCGGAGGAAAACATGGTCAGGCAAAAGTGTAGCGGTATTAGGCGCAGCTATTTAATGTGTACAAAATTGGTGAGACAATGAAAATATGTTATTATAATTGGGTTGATTTTGATGATGAGTTAAAACGAGGTGTAGGTGTATCTGTTTATCAAAAAAATCTAATAAATAATTCTGCGAAGCTCGGAAATGACATTTACTTTATATCCTCTGGAAGTTATTATACACCGCCCTTCAATAAAACCTTTTATAAAATAGTTAAAAAAAAGCGAGGATATATAACTCTCAGGTTTTAGCGCCGTCTTATACTTCCTTCGGAAGTGCAACTCAAATACACAATGATATAGTAGAGAGTATTTTTATAGAATTAATAAATGCCTTTCATGGATTCGACATAATTCATTTCAACAATCTAGAGGGTATTCCTGTCAACCTATTAAAAAAAATCAAGGAAAACTTTCCTGAGACAAAAATTGTTTTTTCTGTGCATAATTATTATCCTTTTTGTCCACAAGTGAATTTGTGGAGAGATGAAAAAGTAAATTGCATCGATTACAAGAACGGACATAATTGCCTAAATTGCATTCATGAAATCCCAAACCCCAATGGTGTTAAAAAAGCCCTCTTTCTAGGTGATTTGTTAAGAACGTTTAATATAAAAACTGACACTCATCTATTCAACACATTATGGTCAATTGCTATAAAATTTAATGCCTTAATCTATAAATTCAAAAAAAAATCTAAGAATTTCAATGAAAAATTAGATACATTAGAGAAAATTGAATATTTTTCCCAAAGAAGAAGTTTTTTTGTCGACTCAATAAATGATTATGTCGATACTGTTCTTCCTGTATCAAAACGAGTCGAAGATATATGTATAAACTATGGCATAAAGAAAAAATTATGTCATACTGTATATATTGGTACAGAACATAGCACCAAATTTAATGAAAATAAAGATAAGCCTTTTCTAGCCTTCGATGGCATAATGACTATTTGTTATATGGGGTACATGAGAAATGACAAAGGATTTGAATTTTTTTTAAAGGGCCTCTCATCTATTGATGAAAATATATCAAAAAACATAAGAATTGTTATAGCAGCAAAGAAAAATGACTATTTTTTTGATCGTCTAATAAAAACTTCAAGAAGATACCATTCCTTGTGTTATTATAATGGGTACACACATTCTAATCTAGATGAAATTTTGTCCGAAGTCGATCTTGGTATCATCCCGCCACTATGGGAGGATAACTTACCACAGGTAGCGATCGAAATACACTCCCGACATATACCAATACTCAGCAGTAGCGCTGGCGGGGCGAGTGAAATTCATCGAAGGAATCCAGATTTCACATTCAAGGTCGGATCAATCATAGATTTCAAGAATAAACTTACTAGCATTTATAATAAAAAGTGTGACATGCAATATTTTGCAAATGCAATGACACCAATATCAATGCATGCTCATATAGAAGAGCTAATGACTATATATACAAATATTATTTCTGATAAAAAAACAATTTCCTCGCTCGAAAAAAAAGACAGATTTAAAAATTCACAAACTTCTGAAACTGTTATTTCTAAAGCATCATAATAACTAAAACCCGTGTCTTCACGGGTTTTAATCTCCGATAATAATCATATTATCCTAATACACTACACTGGCTTATCCGGCCATGTTATATCCATTGGATTATTAACATCAATTTCTTGAAGTTCTTTAATATAGTTTATCCATGTCGTCAGCGATGTTTTGTCAGCATCAGTTATATTCCCTAATGATAACTCTGTTTGCCAGATACTTATTGTGTTTTTAGCATCAGATAGTAACTCTGATTGAGTATTTTTCGCTGCCGTTATTTCTGCATTTTTTTGTGCGGTTGTGTCGGTAACCCATGAACCATCAGTCCACACATCGTAATCAGTCGAAGGCTTTAGGGTTGTGAAACCTTCGTTTATCGGTCCGACATAATCAACGGTTGATGCTAAGCGATCAGTGGTAGAATAGACTGTTTTACCGCGATTATCGACGACCATAGACCATGTGTTGGCAGAAAATACTGCCACATATCCAGACTCGACAGCGGGCGGAGCTACTGACGTCGCGCCAGCAGAAACTCCGGTACCCGTTGTTACCCATTCGTCAACATCACCTATATAGATTCCGTTATTATCATATTGATAGGTTTTTATAAA
>NZ_SZPQ01000102.1 GCF_005217455.1 Martelella alba | reverse complement strand
TGGCTGGAGACGGAGGTGTATTAGTTTTAAATCGCTGCGGGTGACAAAACTGTATTCGTTTTAAATCGCCGTTGACACACGTCGGGAATAACATGCACGCGCGCCACGAAGGGCTGGCGCTAACTTACAGGGGGTTACTGATATGCTCTTGCGCTGGGGAAACGCGGGGGGAATTTCGAGTTAAACGC
Organism: Martelella alba; assembly: GCF_005217455.1. GTDB lineage: Bacteria > Pseudomonadota > Gammaproteobacteria > Enterobacterales > Enterobacteriaceae > Acerihabitans. The sequence goes on along the minus strand of NZ_SZPQ01000102.1, from coordinate 2,149 downwards.
CGGCCTAACGGCCGTTGGGCAGGGGATCCCTTATCCTGGATAAGGGAGGCGAGGCATAATGCATAATCTGATGCAAAGTAGATAATGTCAGTCGCGTTATCGCGTTTTCTTTTGGTTAGTTTTTTGAAATTAAAGGTTATTTATGATTCGGGTTGAGAAAGCACTGGATAAGCGTGATCTTAAGGCATTTATCAATTTCCCTTCCTCACTCTATCGCGATGATCCTAATTGGATTGACCCCCTATATCTGGAACGCAAGGAGCATCTTTCAAACAAGAACCCTGGCGCTGAACATATTGAATGGCAGGCCTGGATAGCCAAAAAAGAGGGGAAGATTATCGGCCGTATCATCGCGCAAATTGATTCTTTACACCGCGGACTTTATGGCCAAGATACCGGTCACTTTGGCATGATCGACGCTATTGATGATTTGGACGTGTTCAATGCACTATTTGCCGCGGCGGAAGCGTGGTTGAAGTCTAAAGGCGCGCTAAGGATCACCGGGCCATTCAGCCTTAATATCAATCAAGAGAGTGGTTTATTGATCGACGGTTTTGATACCCCGCCTTCAACGATGATGACACACGCTAAACCCTATTATGCCAGCTATGTGGAGCAGCAAGGCTATAAACAAGGCACAGATTTGCTTGCCTATTGGATGAACCGGACCGACCTGTATTTTTCGCCGGTATTGACCAGGTTGATGGCGCAGGTACGCAAGAAAGTGACGGTTCGCTGCCTTAATCGCAAGCGGTTTAGTGAGGAAATGCAAGTAATTAGGGAGATTTTCAACTCTGGATGGCAGGATAATTGGGGATTTGTGCCCTTCACTGAGCATGAGTTCGCCACGCTGGGAGAGCAACTGAAGTTCCTGGTACCTGACGATATGATTCATATTGCTGAGGTGGATTCCGTCCCCTGCGCTTTTATCGTTGGTTTGCCGAATATCAATGAAGCCATTGCCGATTTGAAGGGGCATTTATTGCCTTTGGGCTGGGCAAAGCTGTTATGGCGTTTGAAAGTGAGCGGCGTGCGCACGGCCAGGGTGCCTCTGATGGGCGTTCGCCAGGAATACCATTTCAGTCGCATGGGGCCGATCATTGCATTATTGCTCATTGAGGCATTACGCGATCCCTTTGCTCGGCGCAATATTGATGCGTTGGAAATGTCGTGGATCCTGGAGTCCAATACCGGCATGCGTACGATTTTAGAGCGAATCGGGGCCATTCCCTATAAACGCTATCGTTTATACGAAAAGCAACTTTAAGGATTTGGCGTGCGGGCACTCCACCCTTTATCGATATCATCTAACATGAACGGTGCTCGGCAGATATCCCTGCGCGTCATGCTTCGCATTGTCGCTTACATTGGCGGCGCTCGCCCCGGTCACAGAGTCATCTATGCGCCAGGGAGGGCATGAAAGACATCCCCTCTCTCGCCGGAGACCCGCCTTGGGCGGGTAAAATCCCTCCCCGACGAATGTGTCGCTTGCGTGTCGATTGTCATTACTCACGGTGCGTGACGTATTTTTTTATATTACCCGGATGGCTATGGGAGTGAAACGCATGCCTTTTGAAAAGAAAAAAGGAATAAGCCGCTTATCAAGCAGCATTAAAAACTCATTGGCCGGTTTCGCTGATGCTTTTCATACAGAAGATGCTTTTCGTCAACTTCTGATGGTTGATTTATTTTTACTTATAGTGACTTTTTTTTTAGATATTACAAAAATGGAAAGATTATTATTAATTTTCAGTTGTTTTATCTTACTGGTGGTTGAATTGCTTAATACCGCGATTGAAACTGTCGTGGATCGCATTTCTCTGGACATCCATCCCTTATCCAAACGCGCCAAGGATGTGGGCGGAGCAGCGCAATTAGTGGCGGTTGTGATGACGATAATCCTTTGGCTGGTGGTATTGTTTGATTGAGTCGTATGGCGTTTGAATATTCGTCCTGACTTTCCAGAACCATACGGATGGCCCGCTGAGGGACCTCAGGGGAAAAGCGCGTATTTTTAGTCATCCTGTTTACCTCTCTCAAAAAGTTTAGTCTCCAGGATTACCGGGGCGGTTCGAATCAATAAAATTACTTAACCTTTGAAACGTTCGCGGTGGCCTGCTCAATGGGGGTATTGGGGACGGGCATTGCT
>NZ_SZPQ01000101.1 GCF_005217455.1 Martelella alba | reverse complement strand
GCGGCCGGGGTAAGCGGCGATAGCAGGGCGAGTGCCTTGACCGGGGCGCAGGCAGGGAAGAATGCGGTGGAGAATAATTCGCTCAGTGGTGACAAAGCGCGCGAATCCGTCAAACAAAGCGCGGAATACTGGAAAGAACAGGTCAGGGATAAGCTGGGTGATGGCACAACTTCGGCTATCGCGAACAGTATTATTACTGCACTCGCTGATACTGGCGATGCTGCATTAGGCGGAGCAGATTACGTAGCGGATGCGGCAATGGTGTTGGCATCCTGTGCCGCCGGAGACAGCTACTGCAGTCAGGCATTGAGCGATCTGTCCGGCAAGAATCAGGCGACAGCAGACACTGTCACCGCATTGATGCAGAGTGAAACCTGGTCTGCGGTTGCCGATACGGTTAAAAAGGCGTCTGAAGGCAATCAGGTTGCGCTGGAAGCTACCGGTGGGATGCTAGCCGGGATTATATTGCCGGGCAAGAAAGTGCCCAATGTTGCTAAGGCAATTGATCCGACTATTAAGATCGCAACAGGCCAGGCCGTAGGAGCCTTTGAAAAAAGCCTGGCTAATCTTCCTCCCGGAGAGCGCGTTGCCATCGTAAAACAGGCCGCTTCGAAGGTGGCAGCAGAGAATGGCATGGTTAAAGATAATCTACTGACTAAAAAGAATGGTGGCCGTGACGTGTACCGCGGTCAAGATGGCAATTTATATGCCCTTGATACTCAGCATGGACGGTTTGAGGTTGTGAGCCCGAAAGGTAAGCATCTTGGCGAAGTTGATTTCTCTATGCAAAAAACTCCTAACAGCATTGATAAATCAGGCGGTCATGACTTGAAGGTGAAATGATGAAATTGATTGATTATAAAAATAAATCCATAAAACGGGGTTCGGTTTTTAGACTGCCAGCTGTTTGGCCATATGAAGCCTGGGTAGATTTTATGGTCATTGATTTATTTGATGCTCATGGGTTGGTTGTTTCTTCAGGACATAAGGCAGGATTAATTTTAATATCTTTGCCAAATGAAAGTGGATCAACTGAAGGTAGAGCTTTAAGCACCGAATGGGTTATCAATAACTGGGCAAAATGGATTTACCCAGAGTGTAAAGTTGAAGATGTTCACATACTTGACGAATATATATCAATACCTATCGAATAATATGCAACCCTCGGCTTCCGAGCCGGGATTTTTACATCAGCACTCAGAATTTGAGACTGTACATAAATTTGTGTAATTGCCTGATTTGATATGATCTATCCAACATAAAAAACAGGTTAATTTATGGACGAAAAACAGTGCAGGCTCTGGCTACGCCGGGCCGCAGGCAAGGTGCGCCCGACCCGCGCAAGCTTAAGCGTAGAATGCAGGCACGACGGCGGGCCGCTCGTCCATTAAACATAATGTGCGGGGATTATACGCAGTCGTCCCGGCGGACCGCGAAGGCCGCGGCACCCCTGATGGGCGGTGTCGAGGCTAAGTTCAGATGTCCGGGGCAGGGCAAAGCTCAAATGTCCGCTCTGTGCCAAGAGCGGATGTTGCTAGTCTGGATTTCGTATGGCTTTCAGGATAGCGCGAGTAAGTAACCTTTTTTAAAGAAACAATCAACTGCCATAAAATCATAATATTAATGCGCTACATGTAGGATTTAGTACCTTAGATTAATTAATGTACCTGTACCATTTTATTTGGCGGTGATTATTAAATTCTTATCTATATGAGGAGTTCACTTGAGCTATGTCACTGAGATGCGTAATATTATTGGTCACCGCATGCTTTTGCTCGCAGGCGCCAATGTAATCATCGTCCGTAGCGATGGACAACTATTGCTTCAGCAGCGTAAAGACCATACCTGGGGACTTCCAGGGGGGTTGCTTGAAGTCGGCGAATCACTGGAGCAAACCGCCATTCGGGAAGTGAAGGAAGAGACCAACCTTGATATCAACTCACTAATTTTTTTTAATGTTTTTTCAGGGCAAGATTACAGCTTTACTCTGCAAAACAAAGACGAGATTAATGTCATCACAGCGTTGTATTTCACTGACCAATGGTCAGGTGAACTAATTAATGATCCTTCAGAAGGTCTTGCACTAGAGTTTTTCCCTGCAACCCATTTGCCTTCTGCAATGAATGAAGAGTATTTAACATACATCAGCTTTTTCAGAAGTCATCCAAGCTGGCAGTGGGATGAATAGACGCTGTCAATCCAAGTCTACCCGACTTTACTGCTAGAGTTTTTTTTCATACGCTACTTCCGCAATTCGCTCACAGCAGACATTAGGTAACTTAGCATTGAAGTTCTATGGTGCGGCGGGCATGTCTGTCATGGCATTCAGTTCATTTCCTTTCCTTAAAACCCCGCCTTCCTAAGCCTCAGGCCCTTGAGATACAGACTGGGGCTGCGGCTGTAGTAGGCTATCGTGGAGAGGCAACATCAATCCGATATTTGACCAGGAGCAAGCGCACAGGCGTTTGCAGCAGGCGCAGCTTATCATCGATTTGGG
>NZ_SZPQ01000100.1 GCF_005217455.1 Martelella alba | reverse complement strand
CAAAAAGCAGCCATCTTCTCAAAGAGGTGTATCAAGTTTCAATCGCTGGCTGTATCACATTACAACCGCTGCTCACAATACGCCAGAGCGGTTTACCCTGAATGACGCTGGTTTGCTGTGATCGCCCGGACAATAAGGTCGATGCGTTCGTCACGGGCACCGGGCCTAATCCGGCCCGAACGTTCGAGTTGCGCAAGCCCATGGAGGGCCGCCCAAAACGTCTCGGTCGCGGAATCCGCGTTGGCGCAAAACGGCGTAACGACGGCGGCCACCGCTTCGAACGCGGCTCGCAGCGCCGGATGGCTCCCCTCTTCGGCGAATCGCAAGTGGGTAGACAAAACAAACATGGCCTCATAGAGCGCTGAATGGCTGAGCGCGAAGGCAAGATAAGCAACGGCGAGCTTTTTCACGGCATTTGGACCCGTTGAGCCGCTGGATGCTTCTATCAACGCCGCGGTAATCTCCTTAAAACCCTCGACGGCTACCGCCGCGACAATCGCATCTCTGTTCTCGAAATGGGAGTAAAGCACTGGCTGACTGTATTCAATCTCAACGGCGAGGCGACGGATTGTCACGGCATCCCAGCCCTCGCGTTCGGCTATCATGCGCGCCGACGTGACAATCCGCTGTTCGCGCTTAGCCCGCTCCCTCGCTTTCCGCTCAGAAATGCTCAACCTCAATCTCCTGTGCCAAAAGGTCCCTTGTGCTTGACGCAATACTACGCTTGACATTCTATCAATGCTAGATTATTTTCCTATCAATGCTATATTTTATTTTATTGCTATTAAATGAGGCGTATTATGGCTTGGCTGGCTCTCGGCATGGCGGCGCTCATCGCTGTCGCAATTATCTTTATCGGTTTGCAGTATATTTCGGCTCCGGCCGCCGCGATGCGCAGCTTTGGTTTGCCGCTTCCTGAACCCGGCGCCAATACCCTGTGGTGGCTGCGTTTAAAGGGAATACGGGATATTGCCTCGGGGCTGACCGTATTATCGATGATGGTTTGGGGTACCTCGCAGATGGTCGGCATCATTCTGCTGGCGGAAACCCTCATCCCCGCCGGCGATGGGGCGCTTGTGCTGGCATCGAAAGGGTCCGCCGCGAAAGCTCTGGGCATGCATGGCGTAACGGCCCTGATAATGGTCTTAACCTCAATCGCCCTCATCACGGGTCGCTTTTAAGATGTTTCAGACGCTTGCTATGTGGCTCGTTGTCATCGCGTTTTCCGGTGCGGGCCTCTATAACGTTGTCGGCACGCAAAAAAACCAGCGCGATTTCGCGCGGTGGGGCTACCCGCGCGGGTGGAACCTCTTGACGGGCGGACTGGAGATCATTGGCGCCGTGCTGATTGCGCTGCCCGCAACGCGCATTGCCGGCCTCGCACTGGTGACGGTAATCACTGTGGCCGCCATCATTACCGTTTTGCGCTACCGTGATTTTTCACATCTTGTGCCCTTAAGTGCGTTTGCCGTTCTTATCGCTTTTGCGGCGGCATTGTCGTGAAAGTCGGCGGCGCGCAAGACCAAAAAAACGCGGTCTGCCCAGAGTAACGCCTTGAACGCGTTGGAAAAGCGTCTTGGGGTGGCTTTGCGCCATCGCGCCCCGGAAACGCCCGCTGAGCTGGCGGATCACAATTGCCTCATCTATGGCGATATGGCGTATTGACCGGTGTGGGCATCGGCATGTTTCACCGTCCTTCGCTGGCAGAAAAATTTCAGCGCCAGGATGTGATCACGGTCCTTGATGAATTCGTCAATGAACCCCGGAAAATCAGCCTCGTCTGGCCGAAGCGCCGATACGTGCCGACACGGGTCCGCCAAGCCACGGATTTCCTCGCGAAGGCATTGCCGCTACGCCTGTAGTGAAATAGCGGCATGCGCCATTGCGGGGGGAAAATTTAAAATTGATAGGTCAGCCCGACGCCCACCTGGTTGTCGCTGGCGATACCTAACGGATTATTGCTGTCCAGACGGTTAATCTTGTAGTCCACATACGTATTGATATTCTTGTTGAAGTAATAGGTCGCCGAGAGCTCGAAATATTTCACCAAATCGGTATCGCCGATATTCTCAACATCCTTGGCCCTGGACTGGAAGTAACCAAACATCGGTTTCAGTCCGAAGTCGAACATATATGACGCGATGGCTTCGACGTTTTGGGTTTTATTGGCGAAACCGGCGGATTTAATCGGGGTCATATTCTGCGTTTCGCTGTAGGTGGCGGCGAGATAGGCGCCGCCGTTACTGTATTTCAATCCGCTGGCCCACATTTCCGCTTTGTCGCCGCGACCATAGGTCATCAGATTCTGCGGCGCGGTCCGGTTGGAGTTGGTGTAGGTGCCCAAGACCGATAAGTGGAAATCGGTCGTGTAGGACACGGAAAAACCATAGCCGTCGCCATTGGCTTGCTTGAGTTCGGAAGAACTGGAAGAGCGGGCATTGGCGCTGTTTTCGTCATTGGCGCCCTGATATTGCAAACCGATATTCAGGCCGTCCACCAGTCCGAAAAAGCCGTTGTTGCGATAGGTCAAAACACCGGTGGCGCGGCCGTTCAT
>NZ_SZPQ01000099.1 GCF_005217455.1 Martelella alba | reverse complement strand
GTCGAAAATGAGATTGCCCTGGCGGAGCATTTGGAAACCGCTGGATTGTGGCGCCGGGCCGCGCGTCAATGGTTAGCAGTGCTTGATATTTTACCGGCCTCACAGGAACAGCGGCGTTCACAAATAACCGCTCGCCGCGCCTACTGCATCACGATGGGTAATTACTTTTGCAATGATTACGCCGGCATTAGTGAAGCCCGCCTGGTGGATTATGTTGATGGGGTGGCGGCATGACTGATTTAACCCAGGTTAATGGTGTGCGTAGGGTGCATGCGCCAGCCATCAGGTATCACGGTGGAAAATTTCGCATAGCCCCGTGGATTATTTCTCATTTCCCGGCCCATGCCTGCTATGTCGAGCCGTTCGGTGGTGGTGCTGGTGTGCTACTGCAAAAACCGCGCAGCTATGCGGAGGTTTACAACGATCTCGATAGCGATATCGTCAATCTGTTTCGGGTACTGCGGGATCCTGAGCTGAATAGCCAATTGCGGGATGCGTGTCTGTTAACGCCCTACGCCCGCGAGGAATTTTATGCCGCTTATGATCCAGGCGATACGCCGCTGGAACGCGCACGCCGGACAGTTGTGCGGGCCACAATGGGTTTTGGCTCCGGCGCAGCCAACAAAAGAACTGGATTTCGCGGGGACAGCAAACGGAAATATGCCACGGCAGCGGATTGCTGGGCGCGTTATCCCACAAATTTGTCGGCGCTATGCCAACGCCTGCAAGGTGTGATTATCGAAAACAAAGACGCTCTGACCGTCATGCGGGCACATGACGCCGCGACAACTCTGCATTACATCGATCCGCCGTATCTACCAGAAACCCGTGTGTGGCGCGGTGGCGCTTACCGGCATGAAATGGACGTTTTTGGACATGAACAATTGCTGGCAGTGGCGCGAACGCTGGTGGGGCATGTGGTAATCAGCGGTTATGACAGCGAACTTTATAACGACTACCTGTCTGGTTGGGAAACGTACAAAAAAGAGTCCCGCATTAGCGCCGGACGCGGAACCGCTTTAAGGATCGAATGTTTGTGGATTCGCAATGCATCGTCGGAGGTAGCGGCATGAACCCATACTGCTCCGCACTGGAACAACTCCGCCACCAGCCTACCCACAAACTCAAACAGATTGGCGATCAATGGCGCACTCCGGAACCGCTGTTCTGGGGAATTAACGCCATGTTTGGCCCGTTGGTGCTGGATCTGTTCGCCGACGCGAGCAACACGAAATGCGCGGCATTTTACACCGCCGTGGAAAACGCGCTGGCTCAAGACTGGTCCGCACGCCTGTCAGTGCTAGGCGGCGCCGCTTTCGCTAATCCACCGTATTCCCGCGCCAGTCAGCATGAGGGGCAATACATCACCGGTATGGTTCACATCATGGAACATACCATGGCGATGCGGGAACGCAGCGGGCGGTATGTTGTTCTGATAAAGGCCGCCACATCGGAAACCTGGTGGCCGGAGTGGGCCGACCACATTGTATTCATTCGCGGCCGCATTGGTTTTGATGTCCCGACTTGGTTTAAGCCGGCGGACGCGCAGCAGGTACCGACCGGGGCGTTTTTTGCCGGGGCGATCGCCGTCTTTGATAAAACATGGACTGGTCCAGCTATGGGGTACGTCAATCGAGACGATCTGATCGCCCGCGGCGAAACCGCGCTGGCGCAAATGCGCTGGATGGCATCACGCATGAACCAAATACAAAATATTCCGGTACACGGGGTGGCGGCATGAGATTAACTCCACCGCGCTTACATTCAGCGCTCGCGTGCGTGAAGGCGTATGTCAGTCGAATGCCGGAGGGCGTGACGCTCACGCAATTATCACAGAAGGTCCAGGCATACAGCGATCTGAGTCGGAAGGATAAGGAGTTGCTGATCGATCATATCCGGGATAACGAAATGCTGGCTGTTGTGCGGGCCAGTAATTCTCTCAAAACCACACTGCACCATCCGAAATACGGGCATGTATCGATTTCAGTTCCACCAGTCGCTGACGGAAAACCCATGGAAACTCTGAAAATGACAAAACCAGTTACACCGGAAGAGCTACGCAAACAAGCTGAGGTATTGCTGAAAGCCGCTCAGGAGGCGGAGGACAATGCGTCAGCTCGTAACACCATCAAAAAGCAGCTTGATCCGCTGAAACTTGAAATTTTCCAGGCTTATGGGGCCATGGACCGGAAATTTAATGAACTGTTGGACGCCATGGCGGAGATGGAAAAGGCGCTCCAGAAGCTTAAGCAGCTTTCATTTTGAGGATGTGTGCATATGCGATTGATATTGCCGTTCCCACCCAGCGTGAACACCTACTGGCGGTCCCCAAACAAGGGGCCGCTGGCCGGTCGGCATTTAATCAGCGCGGCCGGTCGGCAATATCGCTCTGCCGTATTGGCGGAAATCGTTGAATCCCTCCACCGCTACCCAGCGCCGCTGGTGGATGACGTGAGCGTCAATCTGGTGCTATTCCCACCGAATCGTGCCCGCCGGGATCTGGATAACTGTTTCAAAGCCCTGTTTGACGCTCTCACACATGCAGGTATCTGGAAAGACGACAGTCAAGTTAAACGCCTCGCTG
>NZ_SZPQ01000098.1 GCF_005217455.1 Martelella alba | reverse complement strand
CGCCGAATTGCATCGCGGCGGCGAGGAAGCGCGGCCGAGCGAGAGCCAACGTGGGGTATAACGGCTAAGTCACCCTAAATAACTGCTCGGAATAGTAGATCAGTCAGGGGGAACTCAATCCGGTTTATGCGCTCAGATCAATCGCTAAATACCCCAAATCACCAGCCGGACTGAGCAATGCCGATCATAGCACCAATACCCAGAACCGAACGATGCCTGATGCAGAAAACTATCCTTAAAACAAAGGACAAAAATCACGCCCGGCGGCTCACCGCCATGCTGATGCTGCATCGTGGTGACACCGTCAGTCATGTTGCCAGAACGCTCTGCTGTGTCCGCTCATCCATAGGGCGCTGGATTAACGGGTTCACGCTGTCTGGTGCTGAAAAGGCCTGAAGTCATTGCCGTCAGGACGCAGGTTTACGGTAAGCATTAATAAATGCCAGCTCCTGCTCACTGAAATACGCCATTCGGGTCAGCGTTAACTCATCCTCTGGTAATGCCAGTAATGATTCTTTTTCCGACAGCGAAAGAATCTGCCTCCGTGCCATAGAGTTTTCCTCGTAAATTATTCTATACGGTATTTTTAACAAAAATAGTTCTCGCATAAGGGTACACCCTGACGGCATAACCCAAACGTGACTGCACATATTGAATGACATAACCTACATGCGAAAGAGTAAATGTTAGAGCCTAAATGCGATAATATGGTGAAAAATGTTCATCAGAGCTTATTTGAGGGCACCGACGGAAGATTTGTTCGCTGATCGGGCAAAAGGGATGCTGGAGCAGTTCGTCCAAGAGCGGGGACATAAAATCGCCAGTTATTACCGGGAGAATATCAGCGGGACAAAACTTGACCGCCCGGAGCTGGGACGCTTGCTGATGGACAGCCACCACAATGATATCTTGCTGGTCGAGCAAATTGACCGCCTGACCCGCCTGAGTAACAGCGACTGGAGGACGCTGAAAAAGCAGATAGAGCAACACGAGCTGCGGATTGTCAGCCTGGATGTGCCCACCTCATGGCAGGCGCTGTCAGATAAAGACCCTTCGAAGGCTGTCCCATCACCCGCGCCGTGATAACCGCCATCAATAACATGCTTATCGACCTGATGGCCGTGATGTCGCATAAGGACTGGCTGAGCCGCCGTCAGCGGCAAAAGCAGGTAATTGAACGGGCCCATACGCTGGGTAAGTACCGGGGAAAACAGGCCGATCAGGAACGGCATCAGAAAGTCCTGTATTACCGGCATGTCAAGAAACTGAGTACCAAGGAAACAGCGGATGCAACAGGATACGGCCCTTCACAGATATGCCGCATCCAGGCACTGTACCGGCAATCAGAATCGGGAAATTTTGGTTAAGTCACGCCAAGTATATGATAGCCGGTATTAAACCCGTTAAACAAAAAGGATTTTCTATGTCGAAGCCGAAAAACGGCCAGCAGCTCCCGACTATCCGCTGGCCGGTGCCGAAAAATAACCGGGGCGGGGAGTTCAGTAACCTGGAGGAGGTGCTGGCGCATCTGGAGGGCGAGGCCGCCGGGCACTGGCTGATTGGCCGCAATGGCATGTGGCACGGCGGTATCCACATCAGTGATACCACCACGCCGTGGTGTGCGCTCAGCGGTCAGGCGATGAATGAGGCGGTGGATTTTCCGGTGCCGTTTAAGGGGGAGCAGGGACGATTAGAGCAATTATCGAGGAGAGCAGAAAGCAAGGATTTAGCCTTAACTCACAGATTGCTTATATTCTCGCCACGGTTAAGAGAGAGACTGGTGATACGTTTCAACCAGTGAGAGAGGGCGATTGGGTTGGTCATACTTCGACGGATGAGTACCGGAAAAAGCACTACCGATATTATCCATATTATGGGCGAGGCTATGTGCAAATAACTTGGGACTATAACTATAAAGCATATTCAGAAAAGCTTGGTATTGATCTGGTTTCGGAACCTGATAGGGCTTTAGAGCCTAATAACTCCTTGTTTATTCTTATTGATGGATTCAAAAATGGAGTCTTCACAGGGAAGAAACTGACTGATTATGTAAGCAAAGACAGAGTGGATTTCCTCAATGCAAGACGGTGTATTAACGGTTTAGATCACGCAGAGCAAATCAAAGAATTTGCAGAGGATTTTTTAAGTAAGCTGGATGCAGGGGAGTTAATTTGAGGATGAAATCACTATTTATAGCTGTAGTTTTATTTGTTCTTAGCTTCTCTTCTGTGGGGAGTGAATTAAGGTGTGGATGGTTACAGAATCCTAGCCCAGCTAATCAATGGATTAGTGATAAAGACGGAACTTGGGATATATCAATACAAGGGCGATTTACTTCAAATGGCATTGAAAAACTGAAGGATTTTCCAGACAAAGAGTTTGTAAAAACAAATGGGAATTATGGATATGGGTGTGCCTGCATCAGGGTTGATGTAGATCTTGATGAGAAAAAGGTAATCAAAATTTACAGTTCCAAAATACTACCTCTTTCTCGTTGTCAGCGGGATCGGACGCTTAGCGAACCTTGAGTTGGATTCTTTTAAAAAAGGATTTTCTTGAGAACCTTCGAGGATCGCCGTAATCTCTTGCCCTGTAAACGAAAAAGCCACCCTGCGAGCCTGTAAATTAAATTGTGTAATTGCCTGATTTTGATATGTTCAATCCAACATCAGAAACAGGTTAATTTATGG
>NZ_SZPQ01000097.1 GCF_005217455.1 Martelella alba | reverse complement strand
GAATCGGTTCATCGGCAGTTCCGGAAGCTGACGAAAACCAAAGGCGCGTTTCCTAATGAAAACAGTCTGTTAAAGCTTCTTTATCTGGGGCTAATGAATGTGCAGGAGAAGTGGACAATGCCCATCCAGAACTGGAACTTGACCTTGTCGCAGTTGGCCATTTATTTTGACGGGCGACTGAATAACGTGATCACGCTGTAATGTTTTTACCGTGACACAGAATTCTGAACACTCCCGCGCGTTTTATCGTACATCGCCATATCCGTGCGCAGTTCAGTTGTGAACACTGCGATACCGTCGTCAGCGCGGCGCTCCCCGCGCAGCACACTGGCTGCGTGACGTATTAACGCGCTTGCCTACCTGGCCCAACAACCGAATCAGCGAGCTGTTGCCCTACGCCGAAAATAGCTTTAGCCAATACCGACCAGTCTATAACACGACTTCCTCGGCGCAATGTGAGTTCGCCGATCGGTTACGTATTAACTAGAATGATTCAACTTGGTCTATACCGGGAAACAGCGAAATAGATCCAAAGATCTGCCTTACTGAGTTTCATCGCGGCCTTCATCTATGAGGCGCAGAACTTCCGTTACTAGTGCAGCAGCGAAGCGCTGCTCTTGCAGTCTCTCATTTTCCAAATTTGTATCGGTACCATGCATGAACTGTCCGTAACGCACGGGGCCCGTCAGCAGATAGCCTTCAACGTTGTTATTACCTTCAGCGAAGCATTTCTGCAGTGCGTCCAGTCCAGTCTCGATCGCTGTCTGATGCTTTCCACTTTTTATGCGATCAAGGAATTTTTCTGCAATGTCTTCAGGTTCGCCGGCGTAGCGCATCACATGGATCAAATCGGCTGCATCCTTAGGTTCGTTGCGGTTATGAAACGAAATCGCTTTCAGCAGGATGAACACAACTTCATCCGCAAATCGTATGGTTTCAAAAACAATCCCCGCGTCGCCTTGCCCGTTATCCCCAAAGAGCATCGCAGAGATCTCTTTCTCGGCGTACCATTCATATGACATTTCAGCATACGGGATCACGAGAGCAGAAACCGCCTCACCGTCTATTGGGACTTCTTTACCGGGTTTTCCACCAGTATTGTTTCCCTGTAAAAACTCTACCAATACGGGAGGACCATCGGGAATGGGGAATTCCCAGCGCCATGCGTTTTTATCCGAGTTTTTTCTGAAGCCCCTATCAACCAGCTGATCGTGCAGAGAGGCATAATTCCCCCCTTCAGCGATAACTTGCAGGTTGAGCACGATATCAACATCAGATGTACCATAATGTTCAGGCACCTGAGGTTCCTGCGCGGGAGTTAAATAGCGCGGGACGAGTCCGCCTATCAGGCGAAGCGTGCCTTTCATGGTGCCGAAGGTGGTCAATAAAGTGACTAATACCCGCTCACACATTTCCGTGTTAATGGCTGAGTATCCGGATCTGTCTTTCGGTTTGGTGTGGATTACCATAGTTATATCTCCAGAATTTCCCTGCGAAACTGTTCAGCAAGTTCAGCATTTCTTCCTTTACCGTCCAGCAGAGACAGGTACTGAATGAAGTCACTGGCGACGGGGATGTTGTTTTCATAATTTATAAATTGCAGAGCAGCGGGGGCGCATTCATGTACAACAACGTTGTAGCCCTTTTCCGTGCGTTTAATACCCGTCAGCATGATAAACTGTTCCGCACTGCCGGTTGGAACGATAATCTCTGCCACATTTACGCCCGTGAGTAATGGCATGGCCTGATTTGCTGGCAGGGCACCCGTCAGCGCCCAACTGATGTCACCACCTACGTGACTAACCTTGCGTTCAATTTTTCTGACGCAATCCACTGCATCCGTTGCAAACAGGTACCCGTAGAGTGCACGATTTTCCCGTTGCCTGGTGGCTTCCGACCAAGCATTAAGTAAAGCAGCGGGATTAATCAGCCTGCGGCGCTGTGAACGACCGCCCTCACTGGTTTTGCCCAGCCATTCTCTCATTTCCAGCTCTCTTAGAACGCCAGAAACCGTGTATGCTGAAGTTCCAGAACGCTCACTGAGTTCTTCACCTGAGAACCATTTTCCCTGTGACTGAAGTAAAGCATGAACGACCATTTCCCTCGCACCAGTGAACAGATCGCCACTCCCGCGTTTCGCTGCTTTTTTGCGAGGTTTTTGTATGTCGATAATTGATTGTTTATGCTTGATAAAGAGAGTGCCACCCATCTCATAGTATCCAACATCATGATCTTTAAGCATTTCTCTTGCGCCGCCACTGATCAGCTCAGCGGCAAAAATCGGGACAATATCAGGCTTACTGACGTTTTTCTGACAAAATTCCTCAATTTTCCAGATTGCTTGTCTTATATCCCTCGGATAAGCCTGTTTTTTTACCTCTACGGGCATGATCCAGACACCCTGAATACCTCTGACCTCCAGCACACAATCAATACCTTCATCGCCCGGCAGGTCACTCCGTTTTTTAATCCTGGCTTCAAGGATGCTTTCAAGGGTTGACATCACATCCTGTAGAAGCTTGTTTTCAAGTTGAATCACTACGGACGCCCCTCATAAAAATATATTTTTCTTAGCTTTGAATTATAGTTTATCTGTACAGCTAAGGAAAAGTAAAAAGCTAATCCTTAGCCAAAAAACATTGTTTAGCTGTTCAGATAAGAATTGTATTATGGATAATGAAAACGCTGCAAACATAGCACTGAGCAAGATTTAAGAAGGGGCATTCGCCATAAAGTATGTAGGCGTTACGGGTGGTTAAATGACCTACGTGCTGTTCATTGACAGCCGAGTCGGTTTGCAACATCTGCTCTTGGCTGTGAGTTCAATTGGTCGATGCAACGCTATCATAATCAATGGGAAACTGAAGTGGTTTACTAAACAGGGGTCATACATGCTCTTGAACTACCGGTAGCACCAATTCTCAGTAAACGTACAGCATGCGCCGTATTGACAGAGCCTGTACATAAGATTGTGTAATTGCCTGATTTTGATATGTTCTATCCAACATCAAAAACAGGTTAACTTATGGA
>NZ_SZPQ01000011.1 GCF_005217455.1 Martelella alba | reverse complement strand
GAAGTCACCGCGCTGGGAGCGGCTTTCCTGGCCGGGCTGGCGGTGGGTTTCTGGGATGATTTGGAGGAAGTCAGGAGCAAAGCCGTGATTGAACGGGAATTCCAGCCCGCCATCGCCGCCGATAAGCGAGACGCGTATTACCATGGCTGGCAAAAGGCGGTGGCCCGCGCCCGCGCCTGGGAAGAGCCGGGAGAACTGAACAACCGGTAGCGCCCGTCCGGACTCGGTCCCCAATGTCAGGGGCCGAGTCCGGCAATATATCCGGCGGCTTCGCGCCGCCGAAAGGGTGTACGGCACCCGATGGCGTCCTCGCCGGCGCGCGGGGGAAAACGTCTCCGGCGTCTATTTCAGTATTTCGCCGGCGGATTGTCGGCCAGGAAGGCGCGAAAACGCGTCATTCCGAGTTCTAGCTTATCCAGCGAACTGGCAAAACACCAGCGGATACACCCCTCGCCGGCGGGTCCAAACGCACTGCCCGGCGCCAATCCGAGTCCGGCGCCGGCCACCAGCGCCTTACAAAACGCCAGACTGTCGCGCAGTCCCCCCACCCGGAAAAACACATACATGGCGCCTTCAGGCAGCGGCGTTTCGACACCCGGCGTATCGTTCAGTTGCCGATAAAGGAAATCCCGCGAAGCGCGATAACGCGTCAGGGTCTCCCGCAGAACCGGCTCCCCCCCTTCGACCGCCGCTATCCCGGCTTTTTGTACGAAAGCCGGGGCGCAGCTGCTGTTGTATTCAATAAGTTTGCCTAACGCCGGGGTCAGCGTTTCCGGTACCACCAGCCATCCCAGCCGCCAGCCGGTCATTAGCCAGGTTTTGGAAAAACTGTTGACGACAATCAGACGATCGCCGGGATCGGCGATATCCAGAAAAGACGGCGCGCCGCGTTCCGGCCCGCCATCGAACCACAGACGGCCATAAACCTCGTCGGACACAATCCAGATACCGTGCCGGCGGCAATGGTCGAGGATTGCCCGCTGTTGTTCCGCCGGCATTACCCAACCGCTGGGGTTGTTCGGCGAGTTGATGATAATAGCCCGGGTATCGGGCGTTAAGGCGGCCAGCAGCATATCCATATCCAGATGCCAGCTTACGCCGTCTTGTCCATGGCGGCGCAGGATCAGGGAAACCTCTGTTACCGACGCGCCGAGGATTTTGGGAATTTCCACGAGATTGGGCCATACCGGGGTGACCGCCACTACCCGGTCGCCGGGACTGTAGAGGGACTGCGCCGCCAGCATCAGCGCCGATACGCCGGAATTGGTCACGGCAATCCGGTGCTCGTCCACGGGTCGGTGCCAATGGGACAAATAGCGCGACAACGCCGCGCGCAAAGCCGCCTCCCCCAGGTTTGGCGTGTAAAACGTCTCCCCCGCCGCCAGGGAGGCCTGCGCGGCCTCACAAATAAACGCCGGCGTCTGGCGGTCGGGCTCGCCAAACCAGAACGGCAAGATATCGCTTCTGCCGATCCCGGCATTGGCGACTTCGCGGATGGAGGAAAAACGCAAATCCTGCACGGCTTGCCGCATCGCCGGGACGCCGAACGGGCTTGCGGACAATGCGCTATCGATTAACGCGGACATATTTTTTTTGCCTTGGCCAACAACGCTTGGGACGTGACCTGGGTCACGGGAAGGTCCCAGATTAGCAATCTTCGGCAAAAAAAGGGAGTCCGCGGCAACGGAAAACGATAGCTTGCCTGACATCCTCCCCCTCAAGGACGGAATTTTTCGCGGCGGTTCAATACGCCGCCGGCGCCGTGGATATCAATAGCCGCCCATCATGCCATAGCCACCGTAGCCGCCGCGGCCACCGCCCATCATGCCGTAACCACCGTAACCGCCGCGACCGCCGCGGCCGCCGCCCATCATGCCGTAACCACCGCCATAACCGCCGCCGTAGCCGGGGCAGCCGTAATATTGACCATCCGTCTGGCTATACTGGGAACGCAACGACGCCTGTTCGGTGTAAAGCTGTGCGCTCAGCGCGCCCAAATCCCGGCTTGCCGCCTGGATTTCCGCCTGGTTGGGATTATCGCTGTATACTTGCGCGTCGATGGCCGCGCGTTTTGCCAGAATCTGCCGTTGCAGGTCGGCTATGGCCTGATAGCGATCGTTTAATGCCTTTTGTTGCTGCGGCGAGATGGCGGCCGGAGCGGCGGCCGGCGCTTGCGCGGTGGTCGCCGCAGCGGCGACGCCGATACCGCCGGCCAGGCCCAGGGCCGCAATCAGCAGCGTCGCTTTCGTATTGATTTTCGTTAATTTCATGATGGCTGTCCTTTTGATTCGGCGGGTTATCCGCCTGCTTAGACTATATGTAGCAAGTTGCGTGCCAGGTTTATAATTAATTGATTTATAATGATTTATTTCATAAAACACCTTTTTTGAGCCAAAAAAACGCGATATTCGGGTAAAAATTACCCATAGAAGGTGGCGTCGGTGGGTTAAAAGGTGTCATCATCTGTTATCTACCCGTTTTGGAATCGATATGCCATGTCAGAAGAAATCCCTTTGCTTGCCCGCCGTCCCAACCCATCAACGGCGCTTTCTCCCTGGTTGTTGCTAGGGCTTTCCGTGATCCTCGGCCTGGCGATCGCTATCCTTGCCCTTCGCAACACGGAGCGGGAAAAACACTACCTGACGGAAAATTTACTCAATCGCGCCGAGGCATTGATAAGTTCAGTGGAAGCCGGCGCCCGCGCCTCCATGGGTTTTCGCGATGATGACCGTTTGTTGCAGTCGCTGCTGGAAGAAACGGGCCGGCAAGCGGGCGTCCGTTATTTGATGGTGGTGGATAGCCAAGGGCGCATTATTGCGCACAGCGACGCCGCACAGGTCGGCGGCATCCGGCCCGAATTGGCGAATCTCGCCGCGTCCACCGCCCAGCAACGGCCGGACTGGCGGTTTGTAAAAGCCGGGGACGGCCGACTCTTTGAGGCATACCAGCTATTTACGCCGGCATCGGGCCATCGTGCGATGATGATGAACATGATGGGGATGGGCGGCGACGGCGACGCGGCCACCGACGGCAAAATGTCTATTTTCGTCGGGTTGGATCCGGCGCCGGCCGAGGCGGCGTTCAGCACGGATCAGCGTAACAATCTGGTGGTAGCCGCCCTGGTGACCTTATTGGGCCTGGGCGGATTCGTGTCCCTGTTCTGGGCGCACAATTCCCGGCTGTCCGGCCGGTTGCTGAGAGACACGCAGGCCTTGGCCGCCGAAGTGATAACCAGTCTGCCGCTCGGTCTGCTGACCAGCGACAGCGGGGGGCGCGTAATACTGGCCAACGACGCGGCGCGAAACCTGCTGGGCGACGATGTCGCGCAAGGCGCCGGGACGCCGCTCGAGGGGCTGGGCGGCCTGGACTGGCGGGCCGTGCTGGCCGCCCTTGAGCGGGGCGACAAATGGCTGGAGCGGGAGATGGAGCTGGATACCGCGCGAAAGGGTACGGTACCGGTCAGTCTCAGCGCATCGCAAATTCGCAATGATGAAGGCGCCCGTCTCGGTTATTTATTCATCTTGCGCGATCTGACCCAGGTTAAGCAGTTACAGGCCGACGTGCGCCGCAATGAACGTCTCACCGCCCTGGGCCATATGGCCGCCGGCGTCGCGCATGAAATCCGTAACCCTCTCAGTTCCATCAAGGGCCTCGCCACATATTTGTCCGCTAAATTCGCCGGCGACGGACCGGAAAAGCGCGCTGCCGGCACGATGATTCTTGAAGTGGATCGCCTGAACCGAGTGGTATCGGAACTGCTGGATTTCGCCCGTCCCGGCGAGATGCCGCTGACGCGCGCCGAGGTGAATCCAGTGATTGCCCATGCGTTGCGTCTGGCCGACGCGGATGCCCGGGCACGCCGCGTCGCCTTGACGTTCGCGCCGGATCCGGCGCTGCCCTTGCTGCCGCTAAATGCGGAGCGGGTAACCCAGGCATTGCTCAATTTGCTGATTAACGCCATTCAGGCCGTTCCCGAGGGGGGAACCGTCGGCGTCACGACACATGTGGATGCCCGGCGCCGGCAGTTGGATATCGCGGTTAAGGATAACGGCGGCGGTATCCCGCCCGAAATCGTCGAGGCCATATTTACCCCTTATTTCACCACCAAATCTTCCGGTACCGGGCTCGGTCTGGCTATCGTCCAACAGATTGCCGAGGGTCACCGCGGCAAGGCGACTGTTGTTAGCCGACCCGGCGCCGGAAGCGTTTTCACCCTTTCACTGCCGCTCGGCGACGCTAACGAGGAATAACCATGCCGCTAAAAGACACGACACTGCTGGTGGTCGACGATGATGACAGCCATCGCCTGATGCTGTTGACGCTGCTCGCCGATTGGGGATACCGGGTGGAGGGCGCTCGCGACGGCGCCGACGCCGTGGCGTTATGCCGAAGCCGCCCGTTCGATTTGCTTCTGATGGATGTTCGCATGGCGGGCACGGACGGCATTACCGCCCTTCGGGAAATCAAAGCGTATAATCCGGCGATACCCATTCTTATTATGACGGCTTATTCCAATACCGAAACGGCGATACAGGCCATCAAGGCGGGCGCTTACGACTACCTGACCAAGCCGCTGGATTTCGATTTGCTGCAACTGACCTTGAAGCGGGTATTGGATCATGTCTCCCTTGGCAATGAAAACAAGCAATTGCGTAACGCGATGATGCCCGTGCTACAGGGCGAGCAGATCATCGGGCACAGCCCCGCCCTGCGTCAATTGATGGAGATGCTGGCCGTGGTGGCGCCGTCGGAGGCAACCATCCTTATCACCGGCGAATCCGGTTCAGGCAAGGAATTGATCGCCAAGGCCATTCACGCCAATAGCCAGCGCCGCAACGGTCCGTATATCGCGATCAATTGCGCCGCCATTAGCGAGTCTTTGCTGGAATCGGAATTATTCGGCCATGAAAAGGGCGCCTTTACCGGCGCGGAAAAACAGCGGGACGGCCGCTTCGCCGCGGCCGACAAGGGGACCCTCTTTCTGGATGAGATCGGCGACATGCCGCTGCCT
Organism: Martelella alba; assembly: GCF_005217455.1. Classification (GTDB taxonomy): domain Bacteria; phylum Pseudomonadota; class Gammaproteobacteria; order Enterobacterales; family Enterobacteriaceae; genus Acerihabitans. The sequence continues at coordinate 173,460 of NZ_SZPQ01000011.1, read as the reverse complement.
ATGCAGGTGAAGCTGCTGCGCGCCATTCAGGAACGGGAGATACAACGGGTGGGGGGCGATCGGACGGTCAAGGTCGATGTCCGTATCCTGGCCGCCACCAACAAGGATCTTGAGCAGGAAGTCGCCGGCGGCCGCTTCCGCCAGGATCTGTTTTACCGCCTGAATGTTGTGGCGCTCAGGCTGCCGCCATTACGGGAGCGCGTTGCCGATATCCCCTTGCTGGCCATGCACTTTTTGCAGAAATTTGCCGCCAAAAACGGCAAAACCGCCAAGGGATTCACGCCAAAGGCCATGGATCGGCTATTGAAATACGACTGGCCCGGCAATATTCGCGAACTGGAGAACGTGGTGGAACGATCAGTGGTATTGATGATGGGTGAATACGTCAGCCTGCAGGAGTTTCCCCCGCCGTTGCGCGAAGGGGACAACGAGCGAACGCCCCTGACCGCCGATTTCAGCGATATGACGCTGGACGAAATCGAGCACGCCGCCATCGTCAACGCGCTGGAAATGGCTGGCGGCAATAAAAGCGAAGCCGCCCGTCGACTGGGCATCACGCGCAAAACCCTGCACAGCAAAATCCGCCGCCGGGAAACGGGCGAGTAACCCCGCCGGTCGGTCAGGTGATGTGGCCGGCCGGAAAAGGATAGCCTGATTGCACGATATCCATCATTTCCTTCATATAGGACACCACCGACATCTTGACCATGGCCGGGAAAAAAATTTGCGGCGCGGCCTGGATATCGTAGACCCGGCAATGGGCCAGCCTGGCCGGATCCACTTCCGAGGCGGGCAGTAGCGCGGCGGCCTTCAGCCCGGATTCCAGCCAATCGAGTATCACCCCCGGCTGGGAAATGTTCATGACGATATGGGGTTCAATACCGCCTTTGCGGAAATGATCCACCAAGAGTTCATAGGTTCCGGCATCCTTGTTGCGGCGCAGCAATACCAGCGGAAATTCCCCCAGTTCCAGAAACGGTATCGTCGAATGAGGCGATTCGGGCAATTGTTCGTTAATCACCGCCACCAGGTCGATGGGTGAAAAGGAAATCGCATCATAGCCCTCTCTTAGGTAGGGTTTTTGTATTAAAGCAATATCAATGAAACCCTTTTGCAATAAGACTTCAATATTGCTCGAGTCAGAAACAGATACACTTATCTCGACATTGGGATAATGCTGATGCAATTGCAAAATCAGGGGTTTGAAATAGGACTGAAATAGATGACTGAGCCCAATCCGCAACCGTTTGCTTTCCCTTTTAGCGATGAGAATTATTTCCCGTTTGGTATCGCCGTGATTATTGGCGGCGGAAAGGAGGGACGTGTCATTCATCAGGCTGACCTCGTATCGCCGGCAATCCCGCGAAGGGCTTGCCGGCGGGCATCCGTTAACGATTAACGAAAGCCTTTGCGCCCGCATAAACGGCGCTGTCGCCCAGTTCTTCTTCAATGCGCATCAGTTGATTGTATTTTTCGATACGCTCGCCGCGGCAAGGCGCGCCGGTTTTCAGATGCCCCGCCCGTAACGCCACCGTCATATCGGCGATAAAACTGTCGGTGGTTTCGCCGCTGCGGTGAGAAATAAATGCGCCCCAGGCATGGCGGTGGCACAACTGCACGGCATCCACCGTTTCGCTCAACGAGCCTATCTGGTTGAGTTTAATCAACGCCGAATTGGCCAGATTTTCATCAATACCCCGTTGGATATATTTTACATTGGTCACAAACAAGTCATCGCCCACCAGTTCGACGACATTGCCGATGCTGTTGTATAACGTTTTCCAACCGGCCCAATCGTCCTCCGCCAAACCATCCTCCAGCAGCACGATGGGAAAATCACTGATGAGTTCGCGGTAATAATCGGTCATCTGGGCCGAGGTCAGCGCGCTACCCTCGGTGCGCAAATGGTATTTACCCTCGTGGTAAAATTCGCTGGAGGCCGGATCCATGCAGATGGCGATATCTTCTCCCGGACGATAGCCGGCTTTTTCCATCGCCCGGACCAGCAATTCCAGCGGCTGGCGATTGGACGCCACCGCCGGCGCGAATCCGCCTTCATCGCCGACGCCGGCGGACAGCCCCTCGTCCAACAGGATCTGCCGCAGGGCCTGATAGACTTCGCTGCCCCAGCGCAGCGCCTGGCGGAAGTTGTCGGCGCCCAGTGGGGCTATCATATACTCCTGAAAATCAGCGCCTTGTCCGCGGGCGTGCACGCCGCCGTTGATGATGTTCATGCAGGGCACCGGCAACAAATTGGCGCCAATACCGCCCAGGTAGCGATAAAGCGGCTGCCGCAGCGAAACAGCCGCCAATCGCGCCACGGCCAGCGATACGCCCAGGATCGCGTTGGCGCCCAGTCGGGCTTTGTTTTCCGTTCCGTCAATCGTCAGCATCATCCTATCTATATGACGCTGTCCGAAAATATCCTGTCCATGCAGGGCGTCGTTCAACTCATGATTGACGCTGTCGACCGCGTCTTGCACGCCTTTGCCGCCAAACCGCGACTTGTCCCCGTCCCGGCGTTCAATAGCTTCGCGCGAACCGGTGCTGGCGCCGGACGGAACGGAGGCACGGGCACAGAGTCCATCTGCGGACCAGGCATCCACTTCCACGGTGGGATTGCCCCGCGAATCCAAAATTTCACGAGCCACAATTTTTTCCAGCAATGTATTCATAAAACACCTCTTCTTGTTTTCCACAAAGTACCAGGGCACGGCCGGCGGCAGGTGTTTGCCCCCTCCCCGGCGGCCGGGCCGGTTATCGGACAGCGTAAATCGCGACGGAAGCGGCTTGCGCCGGCGGCGATAAACGCGGCGAGGCAGGGATCACCCTTAGCGGCGGAACAGGCGAAACGCAAGACATACTCTCTCCCGAAACGAAGAAGAGAACGGTATAAGAAGCAAGGGGATGAACCAATGCCCGATATACCAAACTCTTCCAGTGAAGATTGGAATACCAGGCGTCATCAGCAGGTTCGTTAAAATTCGTCGAAACGATGCGGTTGGGTAAGGTGGCACGCCATCACCTTATGACTAGTAAATTAGCGCATAACCAGACGCATTACAATTTCCTTTTGTCGACGTTGTTATTAACCGGGACTGGCCGCTTACCCGCCTACTTCTTTATCAATAAGAGCACGTTTGCCCATTGCCGGGCTGTGAGCCACAACACAGATAATTTCCCTTGGTTGCGCATAGTTGTTCTATTAGACGATTCATAGTTCTATCTGACAGAACATCAAGGAGCCCACTGTGGCGAAAAAAGAAGGAAATACCCCACAACTGATTGGCGTTACGCCAAGCGGGGTGGATGTCATTGATCGCGCCGTCGCCTTACTTTTCGCATTCAAAAAGGATGACCGCGCATTGACCTTGACCGAGCTTTCGCGACGTACCGGGCTCTACAAGAGCACGGTGCTGCGGCTGGCGGGCGCATTGTGCCATCACCGGCTTATGATCCGGCTGGAGGACGGCCGTTATGGCTTGGGTTCCGCTACATTCACGTTGGGATCGCATTACGTCACCGATCTTAACCTGAGCGATGTGTTACTGCCGCTGATGCGGGAGTTGAATTCACAATTGGGCGAAACCGTGTCTTTCCATATCCGCGAGGGAGATCACCGGGTATGTTTGTTTCGTATCAATTCTCAGTTCAGCGTGCGTGTCAATGTGCAGCAGGGGGACGTGCAGGCGTTGGATCGGGGAGCCGGCGGTCGGATACTACTGGCGTTTTCCGGCGAGTCCGGCGAGACCTACGACCACGTGCGCGAACGCTATTCCTACCAATCATTAGGGGAACGGGATGAAGAAACCGCGGGCATTTCCGTACCGGTATTCGGTATGGATCAACTGTTGGTCGGCGCGCTGGGTATTGTCGCCCCCATAAGCCGGTTGGATATGGCGTTAATGACGCAGTATCGCCCGATTCTGCTGGATATCGCGGCCCGTGCCACGGAACGGCTGGGCGGCGACGCGGCGCCTCTGTTGGACGCGAAAATCGGTAGCTTTGATTACGCTTAAGCGATGGGAGTGGAATAGCGATGTTTCAATGGTTCTCTTTGCTAAATAAAGGCGAAAAACGCACCTTTTGGGCCTGCTTTAGCGGCTGGGGCCTAGATGCGATGGATACACAGATGTAGGCGTTATCGATCCCGACCCTGATCGCATTGTGGGGTATGACTAAAGGACAGGCGGGATGGGCGCTGGGTTATGGCATAACCGTTATCTTATCCCCCCTGCTGTTCAACCTGTTTCCCCGCCGATATCGTATGGCGTATTTTGTTCGCGCTGGGCATCCTGCCGCCTCTGCTGGTTTTGTGGATTCGGCGCAATGTCGATGAAGCGCCGCTTTCTTCATTTCGGTAACTCGTTACCGTGTCACCCTTGCGGGTCAACAACGGTCCATTGCATCAATTGACAATGATAATGTATATCATTACTATTTGAAAAACACTTAAGTCAATAAACATTTTATTAACAAACAATTACTGTCCAATATCGATCACTTATGCCCTGAGGGACGCTTTAATGCACGCTGATTATGAAATGTATTTGCGACTGAAAACCCGGCATCCAAAAAAATACGCCCGTGATTTAGCTGCGTTGCTGCACGTTAGCGAAGCGGAGCTTGCTTCTCTTCGGGTCGGTCATGACGCATGCCGTTTGCGGATGGATGCGCCCGCGCTGCTCCACGCGCTGGAATCTGTCGGCGAAATCAAATCCATCACCCGCAATAGTTACGCGGTACATGAACAGGTCGGTTATTTCCGCAATCTGCGGCTAGGGGAACACAGCGGCCTGGCGCTTAATCCGCGCGGTCTGGATCTGCGGTTGTTCACCGACCATTGGCGCTTTGCATTCGCCCTGAGTGAAACCGCCGGCACAATGCAACGGCGAAGCATCCAGGTTTTCGACCGCCAAGGCGATGCGGTGATCAAAGTCTATACCACTGAGCGGACGGAACTGCCGGCTTGGGAAAACCTTATCGCCACTTTTACCGAAACGGCCAATCCCTTCCCCGTCCCCTCGGCGCAGCCGTTGACGGCGACCCACGTTCAGGCCCCGCCGCAACTGGAGCGGGAATGGCGGGCGATGACCGATGTACATCAATTCGCCGGTTTGCTAAAAAACCATCAACTGACACGCCAGCAGGCTTTCCGCGCCGTACCGGAAGATTTGGCCCGCCAGGTCGACAATGATGCGTTGCCATTATTGCTTGAGAAAGCGCGTCTCGATGGCAATGAAATCATGATCTTCGTCGGAAACCGCGGCTGCATTCAGATCTTTACCGGCATCATCGAAAAAGTGACGCCCTGGGAGAACTGGTTGAACATTTTCAATCGCGAATTCACGTTACATGTGATGCGGGACACCATTGAGGAAAGCTGGGTCACCCGCAAACCCACCCGCGATGGCTTCGTCACCAGCCTTGAACTGTTTGCCGCCGACGGTACGCAGATCCTGCAAATGTTCGGCCGACGCAATGAAGGCGAGCAGGAACAAACGCGCTGGCGCAGCCAGATCGACGCATTGCCGGTGGCCGGCGGAGTCACGTTATGAAACGCTGGTTGCTGATTTTATTGGCGTTGCCGTTTTCCTTGCTGGCCCAGCCGCGCATCATCACCATCGGCGGCGACGTCACCGAAATCGTTTTTGATCTGGACAATGGCCAAAACGTGGTGGCGCGGGACAGCACCAGCCTGCAACCGACGCGGGTCAGGAACTTGCCTGATATTGGCTATCTCCGCCAACTCAATACCGAGGGAATTTTATCACTGCGGCCGACATTGGTGCTGGCCAGCGAACTGGCGCAACCCTCCATGGTGTTAAAACAGTTGGAGAATAACGGGGTAAAGGTGGTGACGGTACCGGGTGAGACCTCGCCGGAAGGCATTTTGCATAAAATCGCCGTGGTGGCCGACGCGCTGGGGGCCGCAGAACAAGGGCGCTCGTTGCAACAGCAGGTCAAGCAGGCACTGGCGGCCATTCCTTCCAGGCCCCTGCCGGTCAAGGTGCTGTTTATCCTGAGCCACAGCGGCATGTCGGCCATGGCCGCCGGCCGGCAAACCGCCGCCGACGCCGCCATCAAGGCGGCCGGACTGGAGAACGCCATGAGCGGATACAACCATTACCAGGCATTATCCCAGGAAGGCGTTATCGCCAGCGCGCCCGATTTGGTGGTCATCAGCCGGGACGGCGCCGCCGGCCTGGGCGGTGAGGACCGGGTTTGGCAATTGCCCGGTCTGGCGCTGACCCCGGCCGGCCGACATCACCGGTTGCTGTTGGTGGATGATATGGCACTGCTGGGCTTCGGCCCCTCCACGCCCCAGGCCATCGCGCAATTGCGGCGCAGCGCGGAATCCGTGCGATGACGGCTTTGCCGATGTCGACCAAACTGCTGCTATTGCTGGCCCTCTTGACCACGGCGGCAGTGACGGCGGCCAACATGGGCGCCATGCCCATTTCGCTGAGGTTACTGTGGCAGGCCCCGTTTCACGACGCCATTTGGCGTATCTGGCTGAATATCCGCTTGCCGCGGGTGTTGCTGGCGGTCCTGGTGGGCGGCGCATTGGCGTTGTCCGGCGCCGTGATGCAGGGGCTGTTTCGCAATCCCCTGGCGGATCCCGGCTTGCTGGGGGTCAGCAGCGGCGCGGCCCTGGCGGTGGCCGGCTCGGTGGTGTTGCCGATATCCCTGCCGCCGTTGCTGGCGCTATATTCGCCGATGCTGGCCGCTTTTATCGGCAGTCTGGCGGTAATGCTGGCGATTTTCGCCCTTTGCCGCAAGGGAGAAAGCATGCTGGGACGGCTGCTGCTGGTGGGTATCGCCATTAACGCCCTGGCGGGGGCGGCCACCGGCGTGCTTTCCTGGCTCAGTAACGATCGTCAGTTACGCCAGCTTTCGCTTTGGGGCATGGGCAGCCTCGGCCAGGCGCAATGGTCGACGGCCGCCGTGGTGGCCACCCTGGTATTGCCGGCCGCTTTTCTTCTGCAACGCCATGCCGGTCGGCTCAATCTGCTACAGTTGGGCGAAGAAGAGGCTCACTATCTCGGCGTGGATGTCCGGCGAACCCAGCGTCATTTGCTGATTTTAAGCGCGTTGCTGGTGGGCGCCGCCGTGGCGGTCAGCGGTATCATCGGCTTCGTCGGATTGGTAGTCCCGCATGTCATGAGGATGTGGCTGGGCGCCGATCACCGTTGGCTACTGCCGGGGGCGACCCTGGCCGGCGCGATATTGCTATTGGCGGCGGATTCGGTGGCCCGCACCCTGGTGGCGCCGGCGGAGATGCCGGTCGGATTGCTGACCAGTCTGCTGGGGGGTCCCTGGTTTATGTGGCTTATCCTTAAAGAGAGGCGGGATGGCGATGTGTGAATCAGACTGTCTGACGGCGGAGGGTCTGGGTTATCGCCTGTCTGGCCGCACCCTGCTGCGTGACGTATCCCTGCGACTGGCCCCTGGCGAACTGGTGTCGCTAATAGGCCCGAACGGCGCGGGGAAATCCACCCTGCTGCGCTTGCTGGCCGGCTATCTCGTTCCCGCCGAAGGTCGGTGCCGCCTGAGGGGCCGCGACTTGGCCGATTGGCCGGCCGCCGCCCTGGCGCGTGAACGCGCGGTGATGCGCCAGCAAAATACCCTGTCGTTTCCCTTCAGCGCCGCCGAAGTGGTGGCCATGGCCCGCGCGCCCTGGTCGTCGCAAACCACCGCCGGTATAGTGGATAGCGTCATGGGGCTTACCGGTTGCCTGCCGCTGGCCAAGCGGGAATTTCGCGCGTTATCCGGCGGCGAGCAGCAGCGGGTGCGGATGGCGCAGGCCCTTGCGCAGTTGTGGCGGGAACAGGGCCCGCAGGGATGGCTGTTTCTCGATGAGCCCACTTCGGCGCTGGATTTATACCATCAGCAGCATATGCTGCGCTTGTTGAAACAGTTGACCGGCGCCGGCCATATTGCCATCTGTTGCGTACTGCACGATCTCAATCTGGCATCCCTTTGGTCTGATCGGGTCCTGCTGCTGCATCAGGGCGAACTGGTGGCCGGCGGCGCGCCGGAAGATATCCTGACCCAGGCGAGGCTGCAACAGTGGTATCGGGCCGATCTACAGGTTCAGCCGCATGGCGAAAGCGGCGTGCCGCAAATTTTTCTGCGGCGTTAGCGGGCGTCCGGCCGGCGGGCGCCGGTCCGCGCCCAGGCCCCGCGCCGGTATCCGGCGGATGAAACGCTTGTGATGTTTTACACGGGGATCACGCGCAAACCGCGATCTATCGTGGTAAAGGAGTCAAAACCCGCTTCAGTGATCACCCCGGTATCCTCCACCATCATCCCGCCCCATCCCGGTTCGTAATAGGGCGTTTCCAGGCAGAAGGTCTGGCCGGCCTGCAATACGGCGTCATTGCCTGGAACGATAACCGGCCATTCGTAACCAAGCAAACCAATGGCGTGACCGACATGCTGGCGGCGAAAGGGCTTTAACCCGGCGGCTTCCACCGCCGCGACGGTCTGGGCAAAGATCGCCCCCGCCACCGCGCCGGGCTTCGCCAGCCCCGTCGCCACGTCCCAGCCGGTCAGTAGGGCGTCGTAACGGAATTGCTGCAAGGGCGTCGGCTCGCCCATCACCGCCGTACGCGCCATGTCCGAACGATAGCCATAATAAGTACAGCCGATATCGAACCGCAGTAAATCTCCCCGCGCCAGGGGACGTTCGGTACTGAAAACATCGGCCAGGGCGCTTCTCGGGCCGCCGGCCACCGTGACGTTATCGGGCAGTCCGCCGGCGGCGGACATGGCGGCGGCCACGACATTGCTGACCTCCTTATCGGTCATCCCCACCGCGGCGGCCGCGATGCCGGCTTCAATCGCCTGTTCGGTCAGCACCGACACGGCGCGCAGCAAGGTCAGTTCAGCGGGCAATTTCCGGCTGCGGGCCTGTAACAGCCACAGGCCCGCATCGGTGAGATGATCACACCAGGCCGATAACGTATTTGCCGATGAGGGGGGTATACCTTGCCATTCCACCAACGCCCGCCGGGCCTTAACCGACGCCAGCACTTCGCGTAGCGCGCCATCGAAATCCCCATGACGGACGCGTAAGGTATTTGACGGACTGTCGCCGCTGAAAAAGAATGTTCCGAAAGGCGTGATATTTTCCGGCGGGATGCCCGCATCAATGGCCGGCGCGAAATCGGCGCTCGGCACAATCAGCCGGCACTCATCCGCGGTGAGCACCGCCGCGAACGCATAGGTCTTCTTCAGGCGCGCCGGCATACTGTCATAACCGGTGGCATAATGCATGCTTTCCACGCTGCTGACGATCAGAGCATCATGGCCGGATTCTATCAGACACTGTTTGAGGCGCTGGGCGCGATCCCGGGCCAGTTGGGCCAATGAGACGGGAACGGGTTTAAATACCATGACGTATCCTTATTGATGTCGTTAAAGCACTTTGGATAGAAACTCCATTACGCGGGGATGGCTGGCCTGGCCGAAAAAGGCCGCCGGTGTTTTTTCCTCAATGATCCGTCCGTCGGCCATAAACACGATGCGATCGCTGACTTCACGGGCGAAGTTCATTTCATGCGTCACCACGACCATGGTCATGCCCTCGCGCGCCAGGGAACGCATGACATCCAGCACCTCCCTGACCATTTCCGGGTCAAGGGCCGAGGTGGGCTCGTCGAACAACATCACCTCCGGCGCCATCGCCAACGCCCGCGCGATGGCCACCCGCTGTTTTTGTCCCCCGGACAGGTAGGCCGGCATGGCGGAGGCTTTGTCCGCCAACCCGACTTTGGCCAGCAGCGCCAGCGCTTCGGCGCGAGCGGTCGTCAGGGGCGTTTTTTTCAGGCGTACCGGACCGAGCATGATGTTGTCGATAACCGACATATGCGGAAAGAGATTGAAATGCTGGAAGACCATGCCCATACGTTGCCGCAGGCCATCGATATCGAAACCGGCGGCGAGGATATCCTCGCCGTCGATGAAAATTTCGCCGCCATCCGGTTCTTCCAGGCGATTAAGGCAGCGCAGCAGGGTGGATTTGCCGGACCCGGACGGCCCGATAACCGAGATCACCTCCCGCTCGCGCACCGCGAAGTCCACTGCCTTCAAGACATGCTGGGCACCGAAGTATTTTTGTAATCCGCGTACCGCGATCATTGAGAAAACCTTTTTTCCAGATAAAAGGAAAAGCGTTCGGCTATAAAGAAGATAATGAAATAGATAATGCCGACCATGCTTAAAACACGTATCGTATCGAAATTGGCTGAATAAATACTTTGCCCCCGCATGGTGAGTTCGGCGACGCCGATAACCGAGAGCAAAGACGTGTCTTTCAGGGTAATACTGAATTGATTGGCGACGGCCGGAATCATCCGCCAAAAGGCCTGGGGAAAGACAATCAGCCGCATGGCTTGCCAATGGGAGAAGCCGATAGTGCGTCCCGCTTCAAGCTGCCCCCGGTCCACGGATTCGATTCCCGCCCTGAATATCGCCGCCATAAACGCCCCGGTATACAGCGTCATGGCGACGGCGCCCGCCACCAGCGCGGGGATCCGGATGCCGGTCAACAAGGGCAGGCCGAAATAAATATATAAAATTTGAATAAGCAACGGCAGCCCGCGAAACAGACTATTATAGGTTTTCGCAATAACCTGGAGCGCCCGAAAGGCGGATATTTGCATCAATGCCACCAGCATGCCGATGGCTGAGCCGAAGACCATGGCAACCAGAGTAATGATCAGGGTATACCCGGCGCCGGCCAATAGCAGGGGCAAATAGCTCAATATTATTGACATACTGGTTTATTCCTCGCCTAAAACAAGAGCCTGTCGCACGGGACGACGCCTGAGGTCGCCCGCATTGGCGCCATCAATCTTTAATATAACGACCAATAATGGTTTTCAATTCGCCGGATTTTTTCATCGCCGTGATTTCATCGCTGAGCAGCGGCGTCCATTTACTGCCTTTGGGCAAAGCAAAAGCGATATCGGTGGGATCCCGGACGTCGCCCACGGTTCTGAGCGACGGATGCTTGCCCTGCTTGGCGATGAGATATTCGATGATGGCCGAATCATAAAACGCGGCGTCCGCATTGCCGGACTGAAGGGTAAGCAGAATATTGGCCTGGTCGGCCAGGGCTTTCACCGTGATATGGTATTGCGGCGCCAGTTTATTGAGGACGTTCAGCGCCGCCGATCCTTGCTGGGTCACCACGACCTTGCCTTCAAGGTCGGCATAGCGTTTGATCGGGCTGTTGACCGGCACGACCAATACACTGCCTTCCTGAAAGAAGGGCGTTGAAAAATCAATGATTTTTTTCCGTTCCGGGGTGACGAAAAAGCCCGCAACCGCGACATCGATTTGCGATGATTGCATGGCGGGAATCATGGCATCAAAGCCCATGGGGTCTTGGGCAATGCGAAAATGCCGCCGCGCGGCGATGGTTTTGAGAATATCATAAGTTATTCCTTTGAATTGGCCGTTTTCCTTGAACACGAACGGCGGCGCGCTTTCAATCAATATGCCTGCTTCAATATGATCCGCCGGCGGCGCGCTTTCAGCGCGGGCGACGCCATAACCGGCCGCCAGCCAGGAGATTCCGGCGAGAGCGATAATACGGAGTAAAGACCCACCGCGAGTTTTCATCATCATGTATTCCTGTGTCAGTGCCGGCGTGGAAAAACCGGAGAGGGTAGTGAATGTCGCGCGGTCATAAGCGAAACATTGTACCGATTATAGGTTCAGTGTTACCATAGCAATAGGACAAATATCGGTCAAGTTAAAACCGCTTTATTAACCGGCAAGATTTGATAGGATTTGCCGGTTCACGCAGGAGACAGTTATGTCGGGAAGTCAATCGCTGGAGAGGGGCCTGGCCATTCTTGAGCTTGTAAACGCGTCGACGCAGCCATTGGGCGTTCGGGAAATCGCCAGACAGTTGGATTTAAGTCCGACGATTGTACAGCGGTTCGTGAAAACCCTGACGGAACGCAATTATCTGAAACAGGACGAGGCAACCCGCCGTTACAGCATCGGCTACACGACACTGAGCCTCGGTTCTTCCCTGGCGCGCACGGATAACCTCTTGATGGCGGCTGACCAGGAATTGAACGCCATCGCGCGGGATTATTCCCTCAATGGTTATCTGGGCACCTTGCAGAATAATCGCGCGGTGTATCTCTTGTCGGTGAAAAGCCATGGTCCGATTGTATTGCTACGGCAGCCCGGCGAGCTGACCTACCTGCATACCACCGCCATGGGGAAAGTGCTCCTGGCATCGCTGCCCGAGGAAAGGGCGCGCTCCATGCTGGGCTGCGGACCGCTTGAGCGGAAATCCCCCTCGACCATTACCGATCCGGCCGCCATCCTGTCCCATTTGCCGGCCATCCGCCAGCAGGGTTACGCCGTGGTGGAAAATGAAAATATCGAGGGTATCGTTTCCATTGGCGCGCCCGTCAAAGACGCCGCCGGCAACGTGGTCGCCGCCATCAGCGTGGCCTATGCCCGCCAATTCGCGCCGGAACTGACCATCGAGAAAGTCGCCTTTATCGTGGCGGGTTCCGCGCTGACCATTTCAAAAAATCTCGGCTATCCGGGACGGTGATTCCGCCTTACCCCGCCCATTCTCCCCCCTTGCCGCGGGCGCCTTGCACGGTGCCTTCCCTTGACAGGCACAGGTTTTTTCGATAAATAGAAACAATGTTCCTATTATGAGAACACACTGTATCCCCATCATCAACCAGGATCCCGCCATGCATCAGACCACCCGCTGCGTACATCACCCCGAACCGCCTCTGGACGGATTTCGTTCGCTTTCAGTGCCCACATATCGAGCGTCGACCATTGTTTTCGATAGCGCCAGCGAATATTACCAGCGCAAAGACCGGGGGCCAGACGGTTATTCCTACGGTATGAACGGGACGCCCACCACCCGGGTTTTCGAACGACAGATCTCCCTGCTGCACGGAGGCGCCCACACCGTGGCGCTGCCCTCGGGCCAGGCGGCCATCGCCGCGGTTATCCTTAGCCTGCTGAAAAGCGGGGATCATATCCTGTTGCCCGACAGTGTCTATCCGCCGGTCAAGACCCTTTGCGCTCAACTGGCCGTGATGATGAACCTGACGTTCGATCGCTACGATCCTGTTCAAACCGAGGCACTGGCAACCAAAATTACCGACCGGACCCGGCTTATCTGGACGGAGTCGCCCGGTTCGTCCACGCTGGAAATCCAGGACATCCCGGCCATTGTCTCCCTGGCGCATCAGCGCGGGATCCTGGTCGGCTGCGACAATACCTGGGCCACGCCGTTACTGTTTCGGCCCATCGAGCACGGGGTGGATTTCGTGGTGGAGGCCGTGACGAAATACATCGGCGGTCATTCCGATCTGCTGATGGGCACGGTGACCACCGACAGCGACGATTTGTATGTATCCTTGAAAAAAACCATCGGCATGTTGGGGTACGCGGTTTCGCCGGACGATTGCGCTCTGGCGTTGCGGGGCATCGAAACCCTGCCGTTACGGGTTCGGCATTCGGGGGAAACCGCCCAACGACTGTCGGAAAGGATACGACGGCATTATCCCGCTTTCGAGGTACTCAATCCCGCCCTGGCCGGCGCCTGCGGCCATGAACTGTGGCAACGGGATTTTTCCGGCGGCAGCGGCGTATTTAGCGTGGTCTTGCGGGATGTTTCGCCGGAACGCCTCGATGGCGCCCTAAAGGGGCTTGGGGTTTTCGCGATAGGCGCATCCTGGGGCGGAACCCACAGCCTGCTGGCGCCGATGGTCGTCGCCAATGAGGTGGGTTCGCAGCGATTTCGCCCCGAGGACATCATCTTGCGGGTCAATATCGGCCTGGAGGAGGAACAGGATCTCTGGAATGACCTGTCGCGGATCCTCTCCAGGCTATCGGCATAAGCGCCCGGGCGGCATTGGCCCGCGGGGCTAATGCCGCTAACCGGATGTCAGCAGCATATTGCCCTGTCGCGCCCGGCTCACCGCCTCGCCCAGTTGCCATACCGCCATGGCGTACTGGGTGCTATGGTTATAACGCGTGATCACGAAGAAATTCGGCAAGCCGAACCAGTATTGGTAATAGTTGCCCATGTCCAGCCGCAACAGGCTGGCGTCGTCATTGCCCTGCAGCGATCCTCGCGGACTCAGCCCGGCCGCCGTCAGCGTGGCGACAGGATAGCGGGTATTATACCCCTGCGCCAGGAAGGGCGCCTGACCCTGCGCCGGTACCGCTACCGCGCCGCCCTTGACCCAACCGTGGGCCTTGAAGTAATTGGCCACGCTGCCGATGGCGTCCACAGGATCCCAGAGATTGACATGACCGTCGCCGTCGAAATCCACCGCGTAGGCTTTGAACGATGACGGCATAAACTGGCCGTAGCCCATGGCGCCGGCATAAGACCCCCGCAGGGACAGCGGGTCATCCCCTTCACTGCGCGCCATCAGTAAGAAAGTTTCCAGCTCGCCGGTGAAATAGTCGCTTCGGCGGGGATAGTCGAACGCCAGCGTGGCCAGGGCGTCGATAATCCGGGTTTTGCCCATAACCCTCCCCCAACGGGTTTCCACGCCGATAATGCCGACAATGATTTCCGGGGATACGCCATACACTTCCCAGGCCCGTTGCAAGGCATCCTGATACTGATCCCAGAACGCCACGCCGTTTTGCACATTGCCGGGGGTGATGAATTTATTGCGATAGCGGATCCAGGCGCCGTTTGGCCCGGTCGGCGGCAAGGATATCGGCGCCTGACGGTCCATCAAGTCCAGGACCCAGTCAAGGCGCCGGGTTTGCGCCAGCACGTCGTGCAATTGCTGGCGGTCGAAACCGTGTTCCCGGACCATTTTGTCCACGAAGCGGTCAACGGCCGGGTCGGCGGCAAAATCACCCGTTTGCGCCGCGCCGACATGGTCAGGCTGCAGCAGGAATCCACCGGAGGCCGGCGCGTTGAGCGTCTCCTGGCCAGGGGTTGGTTGCGGTTTACTGCTACAGGCGGAAAGAAGCATCATCAAAGGAAGTACAACAGCCAGGTAACGCATCAGTTATCCAAAACCAGCCAATTAAATATGTCAGATAGGGTAAATCATCGCCGGGCGCGAACAAACCCCAAAAACGCCGCGCCCGGAACCGGTAAATAACAGACAAACACGCTGGCCTCCAGTGGCGGCGCGGCGGCAAGCGCCAACGCGGCCATCAAGGAGCCAACGGGAAGTCTGGCGAGTATAGCACTTTCACACGGATCGACATACCTGGTCGATGCGCCTGTCGTATCAGGCGTTAACCTGTGTCCAGCTCGGCGGATTGCCAATACTCCGGCGCAAGGCATCGGTGAAGACGCGCAGCGGGCCCGACGGCGGCAAGGGCGCGCGCAGCAGATAGATGCCCCGCCGACGGGAAAACTGTCCGGAATATTCCGGCATTAGCCGGACCAGCCTGCCGCCGGCGATATCCGCGCCGACCGCCCAATCCGGCAGATAGCCGATGCCGACGCCGGCCACCGCCGCCGCCCGCAGCGTGTCGATATCGTCGCAACTGAATACCGACAGGACCGGCCGCTCAGCGAGCGGCGCGCCCAGGATGGACGCCCAGCCCAGAAGATCGACCCCGTGCATCCTGTCCAACAGGCAATGCTCCGCCAGTTCTTCCGGCGAGGACGGCGCGCTATGCCGCGCCAGGTAAGACGGGCTGGCGCACAGCATCCGGGTTTCGACGGCAATACGCGCCGCCGCCGGTCCCCCTTCCCCCGGCTCGCCGATGCATATCGCCGCATCCAGTCGCCCGTCCACCGGGTCAATGGGACGTTCCGTTAAATCCAGTTCGATCCGTAGCCGGGAGTAACGGGCTAACAGGCGTGAAACCACCGGCAGAACATAATACCGCCCGAAAGCGGGAACCGAAGCGATGCGCAACGATCCGGCCACATCGTCCTGCATATCGGTAATCTCCCGACGCGCGTCCTCAAGCTCGCCTAAAATTCGCCGGGCGCGCACTAATAGCGCCTGACCAATGTCCGTCAACACCAATGATCGGGTGGAACGAATAAACAAGGTCGCCCCCAGGCTGGCTTCCAGCGCATCGATTTGCCGGATGACCGACGAGGGGGTAACGCCGCGGCGCCTGGCGGCGCCCGAAAAACTGCCCTCTCGCGCCACTTCGTTGAAAACGCTCAAAAATTCAGCCAGACGTTGATTATCCATCAATGTAGTTCCGCCTAAAAATGAAGGTAATCAATGTTATTATCACGTTAACCTGGGCGGAAAATTCGAGGAACTTCACTAATAGCCTACTTTGCGCGGCATCGCCGCAGGAAAAGCCACAAACCGGCCCGGGCATTGACTCCCCCCATGGGCGGGCTTCGGCGTTGAGCCGGCGGTCGGCGGCAGAACCGCGCCAAGCCATTCTGGCGGTGGCGCGGCCCTGGGCTATGTCTTGTCCGGCAACGCATAGGCGATAATATAATCGCCGAGCTTGGTACCGAAAGAACCATGGCCGCCGGCGGCGATCACGACATATTGCCTGCCGTTGACCTCGTAAGTCATCGGCGTCGCCTGTCCGCCGGCCGGCAACCTTGTCTGCCACAACATCTCGCCGTTACTGACGCTGAAGGCACGCAGATAATTATCCGCCGTGGCCGCGATAAAAGCGACATTGCCGGCGGTCGAGATCGGCCCGCCCAGCATCGGCATACCCAGCTTAAACGGCAACGGCAGGGGCGAACTGTCGCGTACGGTTCCTAACCGTTTTTTCCAAACCACCTGATTGGTTTTCAAATCAAGGGCGGCGATGTAGCCCCAGGCCGGCTGTTTGCACGGCAATCCCAGCGGCGAGAGGAACGGGTTGAGCGTAACGCCGAAGGGCACGCCGTATTGCGGCTGGATACCCGCCTCGGAACCCCCGCCGGTTTGCGCATTCGGTTCCATGGGATTGCCCGCCCCGCGCGGAATCAATCGGGATACGAACGGCAGCGCCATCGGGTTGAGCACCGCCACCTGACGTCCGTTATCCACCGAAATACCGCCCCATTCGAACATACCGAGATTACCGGGAAATACCAGCGTACCCTGTTCGGACGGCGGCGTGAACGGCCCCGCATATCGCAGACGGTGAAACATGACCCGGCACATCAACTGATCATACAGTGTGGCGCCCCACATATCCTTGCCGGAGAGAGGATTTTTCGGCCGGAACGACAAGGCGGAATATGGCTGGGTGGGCGAAAGATGATCCCCTTTGACCGCCCCCTGGGGAACCGGCGTTTCGGTGACCGGGACGATTGGCTTGCCGGTCCGCCGGTCAAGCACGAAAATATCGCCGGTTTTGGTTGGAATATAAATGGCCGGTACGTTATTGCCATTCGCATCAATGGCATCCGCCAGGGTCGGCTGGGCCGGCACGTCCATATCCCACAGATCATGGTGAACCGTCTGGTAGAACCAGGCCAGTTTGCCGGTGGTGGCGTTTAGCGCCAGTAGTCCGCTGGCATAACGTTCCATGTCCGGGGTCCGGTTGCCGCCCCAGATATCGGGCGTTTCCACCCCCATGGGCAAATACACCAGGTTCAGCCGCGCATCATAGGCGGCCGGGGCCCATGAATTGGGCGAATTGGCGGTATAGAGTTGCCGTCCCTGGGGTAGGATATTGGGATCGTGACTGCCGGGATCGAAGGCCCAGAGCAATTTTCCGCTATTGATATCGAATCCGCGGATCACCCCGGAAGGTTCCCGCGTCGAATAGTTATCCGTAACCGCGCCGGCAACCACAATCACTGAATCGGTGACGATGGGCGGCGAAGTGGGTTCGTAGGCGCCGGCCTTGGCATTGGGCATATTGTTTTGCAAATTCAGCTTGCCGTTCTCGCCGAAATCGGGACAGGGCTTACCGCTGTCGGCATCCAGCGCATAGAGATTGCCGTCATTGACCGGTAGCAGAACCCGTCGGGCGCATAAGGCCAAAGGCGTACCGGCGGATGCGGTCCGCGCCGCGGGCGTTTCATGGTAGGACACGCCGCGGCAGGTCGTGTGCTGGAAAGACGGCTCGGTTTTCAGCCCCGGATCGAATCGCCATTTTTCTTTGCCGGTCGCGGCGTCGAGGGCGAATAGCCGCTGGTGAGGCGTACACAGATACAGCGTGTCGCGGATCTTGATGGGCGTGACCTCATCGGTGATTTCCACCGGATCCGAGGCGGTCTTCATGTCGCCGGTGCGAAAAATCCAGGCTTCTTTCAAATGCCCGACGTTTTTATCATTGATCTGCGTCAGCGGCGAGTAACGCACGCCTTCCTGGGTACGGCCGTAGGCAGGCCAATCGCCATCGGGGATGCCATTGGTTTGACGACCGCTCGCCGCCGCCTCGACGGTAGGCGCATCGGCGCTCAGCACGCCGTTAATCTGTTGCGGATCATTGAAAACCGCGTACACCAATACCAGCGCGGTAATCAGCAGCGTGGTGGACAGCGCGCCGCGCGCCATATTGTTTTTAACCCGCGGGCGACGATGGATAAATGGCAGCGTAAGCCATAGGCCAAAGAAGAAGGTCACGTCCAGGCGGGGCGTCAGCGCCCAGAAATCAGAGCCGACCTCCCACAACGACCAGGCCACGGTGCCGAGCAGGAATACCGCATAAAGCCACAGCGCAAGCGGGCGTCGAAGGTATAACAGCCAGGCGGTGGCCAGCATCACCGCTCCGGCGATAAGGTAATACCACGACCCTCGCAACGCAATCAGCCAGATACCGCCGATGAAAAGATAACCACCACTCAATACGGCAAACAACACCGTGATAATGTTAAGAAATCGTGCTCCCCGTCCCCGATTTTGCATCTGTCGCACCTTGAATTTTCATGGCTCTCGCAACGCTTTCTGTTCACAACGTCAACTATTGATATTGAAATCAAATCATTTCAAAGTATAGAGTCACTTTTTCATCCTGCCGCGTTTCCTGATCCCGCCTGAGACGGGCGATGCCTGAAACAGCGCGATATCATGAGCGGTACGCCGCGAACCGGCGCCGCCGAGGCTTAATGGCCTAAAGCCATTGGCCGGCGTATTTTCAGCAAAATGCCACTGCCGCCCCATCGAATGTCAGGTCGGTTATCTTGCCTTTCAGATAATTCGCAAAAGGCGAAAAATAATGTCGTCCACCCTGTTATAGCCCTTGAATTTATTTTTCAGAGGCTCATGATAGCCCCTGCGAAACGATCCAATACCGGACGTTTTTCCAACAAGGCAAATAGTATGTCCATGAATGACAAAAACAGCAAATCGGCCGCTGTAAATGGTAATACACAAAAAAATCCCAAGACCGCTCCCGGTGCAAAGCCCGCAGCAACCAATATGCAACCGAATGATAAAAAAAGAAAATAATTGAGATATCGGGGCCGGAGCGATATACCCCGACCCCATGTGAAGATGACGTATTCAATTCTCTGAAAATATCCCGGCTTAATAGATCACATCACCGCCAGTACGCCGTATAATATATCGCCCACGAGCCTCATAAATATATATCTATTCGTCATACTTCAAGCCGCCTCTTTGTTGGCTGCGTTCGCTCACCCCGGTCACATGGTGATCTATGCGTCTGGGGAGGCATGCGAGACATCCTGTCTCTCGCCGGCGTCCCGCCGCTGATGGTTCGACTTCAATGTCGGCGAATGCGTCACTCCCTTGCCGCCGTGATACAACCCGAAGCCTTCGAAGTATCAATCTTCCCCGCCCGTTTGCCGGTGGAACGCTTTCGCCGGTAGCGCTTTCGTTCAAGGAATATTTACCCTACCCGCCATTACCGCGCGTATGCCGGGCTATGGCGCCGGTATGACGTCTCCGTTTTGCCGTACACGGACCAATACCGGATCCCGACGGTATCGGTTGGGGAACCCTTGGCGTAATTGCGCCAGTTTCGGCAAATCATTGATTACAATGTACGGGGCCTGGGGATGATCGGCCAGATAATTCTGGTGATAGGCCTCGGCCGGATAAAATAGCGCGCCGGTTTCCACCGTGGTGGCCAACGGTGCGCTAAAGAGGTGGCTGGCGTTTAACTGTTGGATATATGCCTGGGCCACCTGCCGTTGCGCTTCGGTCTGCGGGAACACGGCCGACCGATATTGGCTGCCGTAATCGGGCCCCTGGCGGTCATGCTCGGTGGGGTCGTGGACGACGGAAAAAAAGATGTGCAGCAAAGCGCCATAAGAAATTCGCGTGGGATCAAAGGTCACCGCCACCGATTCCGCATGCCCGGTATTACCGCCGCTGACGGCCGCATAAGAGGCATCGCGCGCCGCGCCGCCGGTATACCCGGCCACGGCATCCGTGACGCCTTTGACATGTTGGAATACCCCTTGCACCCCCCAGAAACACCCGCCGGCGAACACGGCGGTTTCATCATGGCCGGTCGCCGGCGTCTCGTCCCGGACCGGCGCGGGAATCGCCACCGTCCGGTCGCTTGCATCCCGCGACCAGGCCGCCCCCCACAGTAACGCCCACGCGGCGGCGGCCAGCAGTCCGCAACGCCACCGCCAGCCGAGTGTAAAGAATCTGATTGTCATCGTCGACCTCGCTTATCATCAGCCAAAGGTAAAGGCGTAAGCCGTCACGCCGGGATCGAGAAATTTGATGGCGAAAGTGTGTTCGCCATCGCCGTTTTTCAAGCGGATCAATTGGTACAAACGCTGATCGGTGACCGTACCGTCGCCGTTGGGCGCGACATCCACCCCATGCATATCCCCCGGCGCCTTACCGTCGAGCGTCACATGGAATCGGACAGGTTTACCGTCCGACCCGGGCCCCAGCACCAAATGTAAATCCCTGGCATGAAACCGGTAAAGAATACGGCCGGCGGCGCCATCGAGAGCCACATTTTCCGGCCCCACCGTCCAACGTCCTTCCAGCCCCCACTGATCGGTCGTCGGCGCGACCGGCGCGTGATACTCGGCCGGCGCGTCGTTAATGGCCCGCGAGGCGAAATTTTCCGCACGCCGGTAACCCAGATAGGTTTCCGGCGAAATATCCGCCAGTCCGCCGGCCGCTTGCTCCACGCCTTGTCCGCTAACCTGGCTGAGGGTGTCGCTCACATTGCGCGCGCCCGCCTCGCGCAACAACTGCTGGATGACCTGTTCGGAGCGGCCGTACTCCCCTTCGCCGAAATGCGCGTAACGGATATGCCCTTTGGCATCGATAAAGTAATGCGCTGGCCAGTATTGGTTATCGAAAGCCCGCCAAATACGGTAGTCGTTATCAATGGCGATGGGGTAATGGATCCCTAATTTACCGGCTTCCCGCGTCACATTGGCGATATTGCGCTCAAAAGCGAATTCCGGGGCATGCACGCCGATAACCACCAGCCCTTGATCGTGATATTTTGCCGCCCAGGCTTCGATATAGGGCAACGTTCGCAGGCAATTGATACAGGAATAGGTCCAGAAATCCACCAGAACGACCTTGCCGCGTAACGCGGCCGCGGTCAGGGGCGGGGAATTAAGCCACCGCACCGCGCCGTCCAGCGACGGCATGGGCCCCAAATCCGGCAGCGCCGTCGCGCCGCCTTCCGGGGAGGAGACAGCGGCGGCCTGCGGTGCCGGGCTTTTGGCGCCGGACGCCAGACTGTCGAGCAGCCTTTGTTCTAAGCCGCTGGTGGAAACCGTGGAAATACGCGCCAGCACGCCGGTATCGTAACCCAGCCCAATCGCGGCCACGCCCAACAGCATGGCCGCGCCGATACCGCGCCGAATCCATTCGCCGGCCCCAAGACTTCGTTTCATTACGCTAAATACCTTGCCGCCGATAAGCAGCGCCAGCGTCAATGAGGTGGCCGCCCCGGCGGCATAGGACAGCAATAGCAACGTCGAACCGGCGCTGGCGCCTTGCAGCGCGGCGCCGGTTAGCACCAAACCGAGAATCGGACCGGCGCAAGGCGCCCAGAGCAACCCGGTGGCAACCCCCAGCAGCAGCGACGACCCGACCGACGCCGCCCCGCCGCCGCCCGCGCCGAGGAGCGCCGTGTTCATCCGATTGCCCGCCGACACCAACGGCCGCATAAGATGATCGGCCAGACGTGGGAACAGCAGCGTTACGCCAAACAGCGCCATCAGGATAAGCGCAACAGCCCGGCCATATTGATTCGCCGACACCACCCAACCGCCGCCCACCGCCGCCAGGGCGGCCACCAGGGTAAAAGTCAGCGCCATTCCCGCCAACAACGGCAGACCGGTGCGTGAAAACGGTTGATCGGAACGGGCGAACACAAACGGCAATACCGGCAAAATACAGGGACTGGCGATGGTCAACATCCCGCCGAGGTATGCAAGAACAATAAGTAACACGGCCTATCCTTATGCCCGGACTGGCGGGCCCATGATCACACTCTCGCGCTCGCCCCGTTTCCTGGCAATGCCATATGGCGGCGATGGCGCGACCCATGCGGCGGGTACCTGAACCCGCCGCGATGAATAACAGTGAATAACAGTAGAATGGCAAAGCGACCCGTCCCTGCCCATGACCGCCCCATGACAATATTGTCATTTTCCCGGACGGCGAATGCCCGCCGGCGGCGATGGATTGTGTCAAGTTTTGTGATTGCGATTTGCCAAATTTCCTCCTATCGTTTCGCTTATCGAATGTCCGGACTTCCCGTCCCGGGTTTTTGTTGGGCGGTAAAAGGAGAAACAGGGTGCAGGTTGATTATTATCTGGGGGTGGACGGCGGAGGGACTCAGTGCCGCTCGCGGTTAATTGATGGCAATAACCAGGTACTGGCCGAACACTCGGGAGGCGCGGCCAATATCTATTCCAGTTTTTATGACGCCATGAGCAACGTCAGCCGTCTGGTTGCCGATACGCTGCAAGCGGCCTCGTTACCCGAGGAGGCACTGGGTCGGACCAGCGTGGTGTTTGGCCTGGCCGGCGCCAATGTCACCGAGAGCCGCCGGCGAGCGCAAGCCTGGCCGACACCCTACGCCCGAAGCCGGATCTTGTCGGATGTGGAAATCGCCTGCCTGGGCGCGCACCGCGGTTTGCCCGGCGCGGTACTGATCGTTGGCACCGGCAGCCAGGGCGCCGCTTGGAATGGCAGCCAGTTTTATTGCCTGGGCGGCTGGGGAATGGCCTTATCCGATCAGGGCTCAGGCGCGGTACTTGGCCAGCGGGCGATGCGCCTGGCGCTGCAAAGCCACGAGGCCATGATACCCTCGACGGCGCTGACTCGCGCGCTTATGGCACAGTTTAATAATTCCCCGGAAAATCTGTTGCGCTGGTCAAGCACCGCTACGCCGGCCGACTGGGGCCGTTGCGTGCCGTTGATTTTCAAATTGGCGGGCAAGGGCGACAAGGTCGGGCAACGATTGCTGAAAAAAACCGTCGATGAAATCAAACAAATGGTGCTGCGGTTGACGGATTACGTCGGGAAACCGCTCTGCCTGATGGGGGGGTTGGCGCAACCCATCATGCCCTGGCTGGCGCCGGATATCAGACGGAAAATCGTCCCGGCGCAAGGTGATGCGCTGGATGGCGCCCTGCTATTGGCAAGCAAATCATGATGTCTTACCCGACAGGATCCCGCCGAAGACTTGATGGGCGGTATCGGCGATCATCTGTCCGGCGCCACGGTCGCCCTTAACCAGGGATGACATGAAAGCCTTGGCCTGTTGCAGGGTGATATGCGGCGGTAAGGGCGCGATTTCCGGATCGGTTTTCACCTCCAGCACCACCGGGCGGTCGGCGGTGAGTGCATCCATCCAGGCCTCGCGCAATGCCTGCGGCTCTTCCACAAAAAGGCCCTTAAGCCCCAATGAATCGGCAAAGCGGGCATAACCCACCGATGGAATCAACTGGCTGGCGGGAAATTGCGGATTGCCTTCCATCACCCGCTGCTCCCAGGTCACCTGATTCAAATCGCCATTATTGAAGACACAGACAACCAGACGCGGGTCCTGCCAGCGTCGCCAGTATTTCTGGAGAGTGATAAGTTCCGCCAGGTTGTTCATCTGCATAGCGCCGTCGCCCACTAGCGCTACCACCGGCGCCGATGGATAAGCGAACTTGGCGGCAATGGCGTAGGGCACCGCCGCGCCCATACATGCCAGTCCGCCGGACAGCGACGCGCGCTGTCCCTGTTTTACCCGGTAATCGCGGGCATACCAATTGACACAAGAACCCGAATCGGATGTGACAATGGCATTTTCCGGCAATAGCGACGACATTTCCCATACTACCCGCTGGGGATTGACCGGATGGGCATCGGCCATGGCCCGTTCTTCCAAAGTCCGCCACCAATCCTTGACGCTGAGGGCGATTTGCTCCTGCCAACGCCTATCCTGTTTGTGCAAAAGCCGCGGCAGCAACTCGCGCAGGGTCTCGGCGGCCCCACCGTGCAAGCACACTTCCGCCGGATAACGCAGCCCAAGCATGGCCGGATCGATATCGATCTGCACCGCGCGCGCCTGCCCCTCGTCAGGCAAGAATTCCGCCCAGGGAAATCCGGTGCCCACCATTAATAAAGTATCGCATTGCCGCATCATATCCCAGGACGGTTTAGTGCCAAGCAAACCGATGGCACCGGTAACGAAAGGCGCATCATCCGGCAAGACGTCTTTGCCAAGCAATGCCTTGGCCACGCCAGCGCCGAGCAATTTGGCCGTCCGCACCACTTCCACCGCCGCCCCACGCGCGCCGGCGCCGATAAGTATCGCCACTTTTTTACCTGCATTGAGTACCTCGGCGGCCCGTTGCACATCTTCTGCGTCTGGCAGCGTTCTCGGCCGCCGATAGCCCGGCCCGGAACGGGTAAAACCATGGGCGTGCTTCGGTTCCCGCCAGGGTTCGTCCTGGACATCCTTAGGTAGGATCAGAACGGTGATCCCATTTTGCGCCAAAGCAATCCGCACGCCGCGATCCACGAGATGGCGGACCTGGGCCGGCGAAGCCGCTTCCTGCACAAAGTTACCCACATCGGCGAAGATACGATCAAGATTAAGTTCCTGCTGATAACTGGCGCCGCGCGCGGTAACCTCCGCCTGCCCAGCGATGGCCAATACCGGCGCATGATCCATTTTTGCGTCATACAAACCGGTAAGCAGATGGGTGGCGCCCGGTCCGCCGGTGGATAAACACACGCCCAGTTCACCCGTAAATTTGGCATGGGCGCTGGCCATGAACGCCGCCATTTCCTCATGGCGAACTTGTATGAATTCTATGCCCTCACCCTTCTGCTCTGCCCGCTGCAGGGCGCCGAGCACGCCGTTGATGCCATCGCCGGGGTAGCCGTAGATCCGACTGACACCCCAGGCCCGCAAGCGTTCTACCACAAAATCACTGGTTAGTTTGGTCATCGCCGCCCTCAATGTTGTGAAGATCATCACTCCATTAAGGATAGCCGACCGATCAGAAATAGGTGGTGGCCTGCCCGACGCAGCGATAATCGTCATCCACCACGGGCAGATAGCGCCATTTATCGAAGGCGGTGCAGGGATGGGATATACCACAGCCTACCCAATCCCCGACATGCAAAGGATCGCCGGCCGCCACGCGCAGGTAGGCGTGTTGGTCGTTGACCGCCGTGATCCGCGCCGAACCGGCGCCACGGCAATGCAGCCCCGTGATATCGCGAAACGCGTGCGGCAAGGGCAAATCATCGTCAAACGGCACATCGCGGCGGCCGAAATCCAGGATAGCCAGTTCCGGCTCCGGACGCGACAGCACCCGGCCCCAGATCTCCAGCGCCGGACGTAGCTGATAAGCGGCCCCCCGCTGCGCGAAAGGCGCGTTACGGGCGTAGAGTCCATCATCATGCGCCATATAAGCGCCGGAACGGATCATGACCCGGGTTTTTTGTGACAACGTCACTCCTTTGAACATGTCGGTCACAATGTCGAAAAATGTGCCGCCCCCCGCCGTGAGCAGAAGGGTACCCGGCGCGAATAACCCTTCACTGTCCACCGCCCGCGCCACGGTCGTCATCCATTGGCAGTAGCGGCGCACTTTTTCCAGCGATTCCGCGCCGCGATCGCTGGCGATGGCGCCTTCATAACCGGCAATGCCCGTCAACCGCAACTTAGCGCTGTCGCGCAGGGCGCGGGCGATAGTCAGGGCGTCGGACAACGAGCGGCACCCCGTGCGCCCGCCCGGCACCGAAACCTCCAGCAGGACGTTGAGCGTCACATCAATATCCGCCAATGCCTGTTCCAGTATCCGCACCCCCGCCAGGGAATCCACATAGCAAATGAATGCCTGGTCGGGATTGTCCCGTTGATAATGCCCAATCCAGCGGATCCCGGCCAGATCCACCAACTCATTGGCCAGCAGGATATTCTTGATGCCGAACGCGCGGAAGGCGCGCACCTGGGCCGGCGTGGCCGCGCTCAATCCCCAGGCGCCATGGCGCACCGCGCCGCGCAGCAGTTCCGGCGCCATGGAGGTTTTACCATGGGGCGCGTGCAGTACGCCCTGCTGACGGCAAAAATCAGCCATGGCGGCAATATTGTGCTCATAGGCCGAACGCTTGAGCAGCATGACCGGCGAAAACACCATGCCGCCGCTGAAGATATCCACCCCTTCCGGTAAGACCGAGCGGCCGTCGCCGGGCGCCGATTTATAAAGCGGCCCCGCCCCCTGCGGATTCAGGCTGCCGTCGGCTTTCAGATTAAGATCAATGTCGCTCATGGTTTCGTTTCCTGATAACCCGGGTTGTCCGCCCGGTGCAAATGTTGGCGCGCGACGCGTGACGGAATCCGTCGTCCGGGACGGCGCCGCCGCGCTACCCGCCGGGTTAATGCTCCAGTACCCGCCGCAAAAAATGCTGGGTACGGGCATTTTGCGGGTTGACGAAGATCTGTTCCGGCTCGCCCTGCTCGGCGATAACGCCTTTATCCATAAAGACGACCCGGTCCGCGGTCTTGCGGGCGAAACCCATCTCATGGGTGACCACCACCATGGTCATCCCCTCCCGCGCCAGCTCGCGCATCACTTCGGTCACCTCTCCCACCAGTTCGGGATCCAGGGCGGAGGTGGCCTCGTCGAAAAACATGATTTTCGGCTCCACCGCCAGCGCGCGGGCTATGGCCACCCGCTGTTGCTGGCCGCCGGACAATTGCGCGGGATAATGCCCGGCGCGGTCCGCCAGGCCCACGCGCGCCAATGCGGTCATGGCCCGGCGCTCGGCTTCTTCCCTGGGCAGTTTACGCGCCTTTATCAGCGCCAGGGAAACATTGCCCAGGGCGGTTTTGTGTGGGAACAGATTGAATTGCTGGAATACCATACCGACATGACCGCGAATCTCCGCGGCCCGGCGCTTGTCGTGCAACGGCACGTCATTTACCCAGATCTCCCCGGCATCGGCGGTCTCCAGACCGCTCATGATACGTAATACGGTGCTTTTGCCTGATCCCGAGGCGCCGATCAGCACCAGCACCTCGCCGGGATTGACGGTCAGGTCGACACCTTTGAGCACCTGGGTGGCGCCAAAGGATTTAGATACGCCGCTAAGGGCGATGGCCGGTTTAGCGGCGACCTTCGATATCATGATAAAAGACTCCTGTTCTGATCCCGGCGCTGTACCCAGCGGGATAACGGAAAACAGACGATAAAATACAACACCGCCACCAGGCCGTAGACCGCCACCGGCTGGCCGACGCGATCGACGATGGATTGACCTTGATGCAGTAATTCACTCAACCCAATCATGCTGATGATGGACGTGTCCTTGATAAGCGACAGGTACTGGCCAATGAGCGGCGGCAGCACGATTCTGCCGGTTTGCGGCAGGATAACCGAAAAGAACGTGTGCCGCCGGCCCAAGCCGAGGATGAGCGCCACTTCCCACTGTCCTTTTGGCACGGCCTCGATACCGGCGCGAAACACCTCCGCGATATAGGCGCCTTGATACACGCTCATACCGATCACCCCGGCGGCGAAGATGTTGATATTGTAGCCAAAATAGGCAACGCCAAAATAAATGAGCATCAACGTGATAAGGACCGGCGTCCCGCGAAACAACTCGATGTACACCCTGGCCAGATACCGCCCGGCGGGCTGGCGACCGACGCGCAATACCGCCGCCAGCAGGCCAAGCAAGGTCCCTCCGGCGATAGCGGCGACCGACAGCAGCAACGTGACGCCCAAACCTTTAAGCAGCAGCGGCAAACTGGATAACATTAAACCGGTCATGCCAGCCCCCCATTCTTGATGCTATTTCGGCCTGACGCCGGCACCGGCTTTTTTACCGGGGCAGCCTGCCGGGAAAACAGCCGCCGGCCCAGCGCGTCGCCGGCCCAGGCCAGCACATTGCTCATTATAAGGTAGATGATAAGCGTCATGCTGAACGTCTGGATATACAGCAGAGTGCGGGAATTGATCACCGTCGCCGTGCCGGTGAGCTCCGGCAGGGCAATGGCCGACAACAACGACGTGCCGAGCAACAACTGGATCAAATTATTGACGATGGCCGGATAAACCGCCCTGGCCGCCTGCGGCAGCACCACCTGCAAAAAGATATCGCGGCGGCCGATGCCAAGAATGGCCGCCGCTTCCTGCTGGCCTTTCGGCACCGATTGTATTCCCGCGCGAAAGACCTCGGCCAGGTACGCGCCGACATTCACCCCCAAGGCGATAATGCCGGCAGTCCAGGCGCTCATGGTGAGTCCCAGCGACGGCAAGCCGAAAAACACAATGAAAATCTGCAACAGCACCGGCGTGTTGCGGATAATTTCGATATAGCCGGCCGCAATCGCGCGCAGGACGGAAAAACGGCAGAGCCTGGCCAGCGCCGCGGCCAGCCCTATCGCCAACGCCAGCATAAAGGCCAGGAGGGTGACCTGCAATGTCACCCATGCAGCGGCGAGAAAAACATCGAAATAACGGAATAAGGTCAACCATTGATAACTCATGTCTGCCTCCGTCAGCCCTAGGGCGAATACCGTGCGTTAATATTGAGGATTCAACGGATAACGGGGCGCTGTGCCGAACCATTTCTGATAGAGCGCGGCGTTTTCTTTGGATGCGTTGATTTCAAACAAGAACTCATTGAGGTAATTCAGCCAGACCTGATCGCCCTTTTTCACGCCAAAAGCGTTGTATTCCAGCGGCACCAGAGCCTCGTTGGTGACCATCAAGGATGGGTCGAGCTTGGCCTGATACGCCAGGAAGTTATTGTCCTCGATCATGGCGTCGGCCTGCCCTTGCTTAACGGCCAAAATGGCCGCCTGAGAACTGTCGTATTCCTGAATTTTCACTGGAATATGCATGGCGCGCACTTCGTCGCCGTTGGTCGACCCCTTCACCGTGGCGATGGTTTTACCGCTCATATCCTTGGCGGAAGTGATACCGCTGTCTTTGCGCACCAGCATCGCTTCGCTGGCCACCACATATGGCGCGGTGAAACCGATTTCCTTGGCGCGCTCGAGGTTGCGGGTGAAATTACAGAACACCACATCCACCTTGTTGGTTTGCAGATTGGGAATCCGGTTGGCGCTGGTGGTATCGATCACTTCCAGCTTCACGCCCATATCTTTGGCCAGCGCCTTGGCCAAATCGACGTCATACCCGTCCGGCTTGCCGTCTTTGTCGTAAAAACCGAACGGCGCGAACGACAAACAGTCTCCCACCCGCAGCGTGCCGCGCTGCAATACGGCCTCAAGGGTGGAGCTCGGGGCAGTATCCTTGGCTTTATTGTCGTCCGTCGGCGTACAGCCAATAAGAGTCAAAATGCCGATGGCAGTGAATAAACGCGCGGCATGCGTTTTATAAGCAAGACAATTCATTCTCGATTTCCCCCGACTGATATTCTGTTAATGATTTTGCTAAAACACACAGTCATCTCCCCGTGATATTCCATGTCGCCCCGTTATGGGCCGCGCTGCGACTCGAATTATTCAGTGTTTAGACTCTAAATAATCCAGAATCTGAATATCCAGCGGCATTAATAAGGCCGTGGCCGACGCGGGCGCGGACAATAAAGAGGCGACGTGAAGTATGACGAGCATAAACGCCGTTAACACATTTTATTTCTTATCGGCACGGTAGCATTTCATATCCACTTCCACCTTGCAATTCACCACCAGTTCCTGAACGCTGCATATACGTGCAGGTGGAAATTGCGAAAAGTATTCAGCGAAGACCTTATTAAACGAGCTGAAATACCGGGCGTCGGTGAGTACCGCGGTGACGTGTACCACATCCGCGGCGTCATAACCCGCCTCCGCGGCTATGCGCAGACAGTTATCGAACGCCAGTCTGGTTTGTTCAATAATACTGCCTTCGACGACTTCGCCGTCGCGCATCGGCGTCTGACCGGAAATAAAAAGCCAGCCGTCCGCTTCCACCGCACGGGCGAAGGGCAACCGTTGCCCGCCTGTCCCCACGCCCCCCTCGGTGCCGTACCGTTTTATGGCCATACCGCTTTCTCCCGCCAGGTAAATCCTGTTTACCGGCTTTAATCATTCAAAAAATTCACCTTTGGGTGAAATACGATTGTCTGATATATCGGATCAACTTCCGAGATAGCGGACAGGCCCAGACTGTCATAAAAATATTAACTTTGCAATATCCCCTTTGCCGATAATAACCTTTTCATCGGTACTGTCTCGATTAAGCTCTTATTTTCCTGGGGAATGGATTAACAAAATGGAAAATTTTTTTATCTCCCTCGCGAAAGAAAAATAAATGGCGGCACAACCCTGGAAATGAACTATTCTGGGGCCCCAAAAAAGGGCGACGCGCGATTATCTTCCTTTCCGGGATCATAAGATGGGGATATTGGATTTTTTTGTGTATGATAGCAAAAACGGTTTTTCAATGGAGAATGACTATGCCCTCAGTGAATCCGCCTCGGGCAAGGGGAGTCGATCGGATTATCGAATTGTTTCGCCAATTACATATCGCCAGAAAGCCGATGACCATGCGGGAACTTATCGCCAGTACCGACGCGCCGCGATCCAGTATCTATGAACTGGTCGGTATTTTGGCCGACGCGGATTGGCTGGAAATCCAACCGGACGGCAACGTGTTTTTTGGCCGGGCGATGCACTATTATGGTGCGGATTATGCCATGCAGAACGACTTACTGCGGCGCGCCCATCAACTGATGATGGAGTTGGTCAGCCGACTGAGTGAAACCGTTCAGCTCTGTATCATGGATGGCAACAAATACACGGTGGTCCTGTCGGAAAGCGGATCCCGGCCCTTCAAGATTACTTCGGACATCGGCGTCAAGGTCCCCATTCCCTGGACCGCCTCCGGCCGGCTGTTGCTCGGCCATCTGTCGTCGGCGGACATTCTGGCGTTGATCCCGCCGGAGGATTTTTTGCTGGCCGACGGACGAACCATTGATCAGACGGCGTTTCTGGCCGACGTTAAACGCGCCAGCCAGCAGGGCTATTCCATGACTGAAGGTTTGTCGGACAATTTCACCTGCTGCATGGCCGCCCCCATTTATTCCCGCGGCGGGCAGGCCATCGCGGCATTTTGCTTTATGGTCAGCCGCGATACCGATAACACGCGACGGCAAATGTTATTGCAGGAATTGATCGCCTCCGCGCGGAAGCTCTCCGAGTTGTCCTGACCGCTCGGCCCGACGCGGGTCGGCGTCGGCGATGCCGGCACGTCAGCCCGCGCTTCTGGGGTATTGTCGCCTCTCCCCTTGATATGGATCAACGGCCCGTCCCGCCACAGGAATAAAATCGATAAGCTTTCTCATTTTTAAGTAGCATAAGGTTCGGCCGTTGTCGCCGAGCATTCGCCAAGTGTTCCGGGAGACGAAGAGTATGAGTGACGCAGCCTCGCGATTGGTCTCGCTGACGCGGGCGCCTCTGGGGGAAAAAGCCGTCGTGGCGCTGATTCGCTTTAACGGCGAAGGGCGTGAACGACTGGCTGAATTAGGCCTGCGGACCGGCAGCGAGATTCGTCTCATTCAGCGCGATGGCGATGGCCCGCTACTGGTGGCGGTGGCGGATACCCGCATCGCCGTGGATTTCGCCATGGCCGGAAAAATTATGATTTCGCTTATCGCGCGTAAATAAAGGAGCCCGTCGTTTATGTTTCTGCACGAATTAGCCCCCACCGATGAGGGCAGGGTCGTTGGCTTTAGCAAGGGCGCCAGCGATTACCGCCGCCGTTTGCTGGCATTGGGCGTGACGCCGGGGGCGCCGTTCAAGGTTACCCGGGTCGCGCCCCTGGGCGATCCGATGGAAATTCGGGTCAGGGGGTCTTCCATCAGCGTCAGAAAAGAAGAAGCCCGTATCCTTTTGGTCGAAAAAATCTCGCCCGAAAAATTATAAGGTCAAGCGTCATGCCCGAAAAAAATATCATTTGCGTTGTGGGAAACCCCAATTGCGGGAAAACCACGCTGTTCAACGCCTTGACCGGCAGTAAACAGACCGTGGGCAACTGGCCGGGGGTGACGGTGGAAAAAAAGACCGGCGTCTACCAGTACGACGGCAGTACCGTCACCGTGGTGGATTTACCCGGTATCTACTCCCTTAACCCCTCTTCGCGCAGCTCGGAAGATGAACGGGTGGCGCGCGATTATATTCTTTCCAACGACGCGCAGTTGGTGGTCAACATCGTTGATGCCGCCAATCTGGAACGCAATCTTTACTTAACCGCGCAAATTATCGAAATGGGCGTGCCGATGCTGGTGGTGGTGAACATGATGGACATCGCCAAAGCGCATCAGTTGGAAATCGATCTGGACAGTCTGCGGCAGACGCTGGGGTGTCCGGTGATCGGTATGGTGGCCAGCCGCAATAAGGGTGTGGACGAGCTGCGCCGATTGTGCCGGGAAAGCCTGCGCCATCCGCCGCGGCCGACCGCGATCATACCCTACGCCGAGGATATCGGCCAGGCCATAGAGGCCATCGCCGAACGCATCCCGGCGCGGTCTGTCGGCAATCCCCGCTGGCTGGCGATTCAATTGCTGGAGGGCGATTCCGGCGTCCGCGCCCTGACGCCCGCGCCGGCGCTGGCTTTTGCCGACCAAACCATGACCGCCCTGGTGAACAGCTATGAAGACGATCTGGACATTTTTCTGGCCGACGCCCGCTACGGATTTGTCGCGGATGCCGCCCGTCAGGCCGTTATCCGCCATGGCGAAGTGTCCTCCACCCTGACCGACCGTATTGATAAAGTGGTGCTGCACCGTTTTCTGGGCATACCGATTTTTTTCGCCGTCATGTACCTGATGTTTATGTTCACCATCAATGTCGGCAGCGCGTTTATCGATTTCTTTGAGAATCTGGCCGGTACGTTGTTCGTCGACGGCCTGGGCCATCTGCTGTTGGCGTTTGGCGCGCCGGAGTGGCTGAAAGCCGTATTGGCCGACGGAATCGGCAATGGCGTGAAAACCGTCGCTTCATTTATTCCCGTCATCGGCTGCCTGTATTTGTTTCTGTCCTGGCTGGAAGATTCCGGCTATATGGCCCGGGCGGCGTTCGTCATGGATCGGCTGATGCGTGCCCTGGGGCTTTCGGGAAAAGCCTTCGTGCCGCTTATTGTCGGGTTCGGCTGCAATGTGCCGGCGGTCATGGCTTCGCGGACCATCGAGAATCCACGGGATCGGATTATCACCGTGATGATGGCCCCCTTTATGTCCTGCGGCGCCCGGTTGCCGGTCTATGTGCTGTTCGCCACAGCCTTCTTCCCCGTCGGCGGGCAGAACCTGGTCTTCACCCTGTATGTGCTGGGCATCGTCGCGGCGGTGGCGACCGGCTATCTGCTGAAGCATACCGCGCTGCGCGGTGAAACCTCGTCATTTGTCATGGAAATGCCGCCCTACCACCTGCCTACCGTCAAGGGTATTTTGCTGCGCACCTGGGAGCGGTTGAAGAGTTTTGTGCTGCGGGCCGGCAAATTGATCGTGTTGATCGTCGCGGTGCTGAGCATCCTCAATTCACTGGGCACCGACGGTTCTTTCGGTAACCAGGACAGTGATAAGTCGGTGCTGTCCGCCATCGGCAAGACTATCGTGCCGGTGTTCGCGCCCATGGGTATGCAACGGGACAACTGGCCGGCGGCGGTCGGGATATTTACCGGTGTTTTCGCCAAGGAAGCGGTGGTCGGTACCCTTAATTCGTTGTATAGCGCCCTTGGCGACGGCGGCGTCAATCCCGCCGGCGCGGAGGCGGCGCGGCCGTTTAGCCTCGCCGCGGGGATCAGCGCGGCATTCGCCACCATTCCCGAGAATGTCCAGAAACTGGGCTCGGCCTTTACCGATCCGCTCGGTATCAGCGTCGGCAATTTAAGCGATCGTAATGCCGCCGCCGCTCAGGAATCGGTTGCCGTTTCGTCCATTGACGCCATTACACGGCTCTTCGACGGCCGGCTGGGGGCCTTCACTTATTTGATGATGATCCTGCTCTATATCCCGTGTTGCGCCGCGGTATCCGCCATCTGGCGCGAGGTCGGCACGCGCTGGACCCTGTTTGCCGCCGGCTGGACGACCGGTCTGGGTTACGGCTCGGCAACGGTGGTCTATCAGTTGGGAACGTTCGGTCGGCATCCGCTGTATTCCGCTACGGCTATCGCCGCCGTGCTGGCGGCGCTGCTGGCGGCAATGGCGGCGCTGCGCGGCGTGGGACGGACTACGCCGTCCCTGGCGGCCAAACCACAATAAGGCGACGCCTGGCGGTATACGCCGCCGGGCCCATGAGGACAATACGATGAATCTTATGGCGTTGCGTGATTATATTCGCGATAAGCAGCGGGTCAGTCTGCTGGATATCAGCAGCCATTTTCATAGTGAACCGCAGGTGGTCAGCGGCATGCTGGATATTTGGCTGCAAAAGAACAAAATTATCAGCTATACGGTGAAAAGCGCGAAATGCGGCGGCTGTTGCTGTTGCGATCCGGCCAGCAATCGTTTTTATGAGTGGAATGACCCCGCGCGCGCCGGCGACATCCGGGAGCAAAACGCAGGTTGATCCCGCCCCCTCCTCCGGCCGGCGCCGCGCCGGCATTCGGGTCAGCGCCGGTTTCTGACCAGTTGGTAGCGGCGTCCGAGATATTCCACCGGCGCGCTCCAGATATGCACCAGCCGACAGAAGGGGAATAACAGAAACAACGTCATGCCCAGTACCAAATGCACGCGGAAGATCCAGGCCACGCCATCAAGGTTGGCCGCCGCGCCGCCGTGAAAGGTCACTATCGCCTGCGCCCAGTCCACCAGCTTAAGCATTTCGCCGCCGTCCATGCGTTGCGCCGAAAACGCGATAGTCAGCAGTCCCAGGCAAGCCTGGATCACCAGCAAGGTGAGAATCAGGATGTCGCCGATGCTGGATGTGGCGCGAATACGCGGATTAAATAGCCGGCGTTTTAGCAACAAGCCGCCGCCCGCCAGCGTCATCAGGCCGCACACGCCTCCCGCGCCCATCGCCAGCTTTTGTTTCAGGGCGATGGATAAGAAAGGCGCGTAAACCCAATGGGGGGTTAGCAGGCCGAATAAGTGACCGAAAAATATCCCCAGAATGCCGATATGAAAAAGATTGGATGCCAGCCGCATGCCCTTACGGTCCAGCAGTTGACTGGAGCCGGCCCGCCAGCTGTATTGTCCGTAATCATAACGCAGCCAGCTGCCGATCAGAAAAACCGTGCCGGCGATATAGGGGTAGATATCAAAAAAGAACCGATTGATTAGATACATGGTTAATGTCCTTTGGACCCGGACACCGGGGAATCCGCGTCCATCAGTGGTCCGATGGCAAGGTATTGGGGAAGGGGCGAGCCGGCAAAACGACGCTGGTGGCGTGTCAACTCCGCCGCTTCGCAGCCCTGACCGGCCAGAAAAGTCACCTGCTCTTCCTCCCAGACCGCGTCCAGCGCGCCGGGCGTATCGTCCCGCGCCTCGCCGCCGATGTACTCGCGAAGCGTAGCGCTGCGCAACTGGCTGTCGCAAAGGCTCAACAGAAGGTCAAACAGTTCGGCATAAAGGCTTTCGCGCTCGCGCAGCCTTGCGCCCAGCAGAGCCAGAATCGGCGCGATATCCCGCAAGCCGTCCAACGCCTGCGCCATAGCGCGGGTAGCCAGATATTCCAAATACACAGGCAGGTAGTCAGGCAGCTCGCGGCTGATGGATTCCAGGCCGGCGGCCTGGTATTGCGCTAATAAATCCACCATCGCCCGGCCGCGATCACGCGATTCGCCGTGGACATGTTCAAACAGCAACAGAGAGGTCGCTCTGCCGCGATCGAAAAGACCGCAATAGGTTTCCTGGGCGTCCAGCAGCGCGCCAAAGCAGAACTTGCCGATAAATGCCGTTAGCCGCGTACGTTGGACCGGTCGTAATTGAGGGTCTTCCATCGCTGCCTGCGCCAGTTCGTCCCGGCAATCCCATAAAGCCTGATCGGGGTAATCAAGCAGAAAGCTTATGATTTTCAAACTAATCATGCGGCGCCTCCCGCGTGGACCGGGCGGAGATATCAATAGCATCAATGCGCCGGCTATCAAACAGATTAAACCGGCTGTCGCTGCCGCGACAGCCATCGCCAAAACTGAATCCGCAACCATGGCTTTCGGGAAAGGCCTGGCGCGCCAGTTCCCGATGGCCGGAGGGCACCACGAAACGATCCTCGTAATTGGCGATGGCCAGATAACGGTACATATCTTGTGCCTGTGCTTCCGTCAGCCCCACGTCTTCCAGCGCCTGGGTATCAATCACCCCATCCACCGTCGCCGCCCGCTTGTAGTGGCGCATGGCCAGCAGCCGTTTAAGCGCCGATAACACCGGTTCGATATCACCGGCCGTCAACAGATTGGCCAGATATTGCAGCGGAATTCGCAGGCTCGCCACATCCGGTAAAACACCCTGGCTCGGCAGTTCACCGCTGTCGGCCATCGACTGAATTGGCGATAATGGCGGTACATACCAGACCATGGGCAACGTGCGATATTCCGGATGCAGCGGTAACGCCAGCCGCCACTCCACGGCCAGTTTGTAAACCGGCGAGCGACGGGCCGCCTCCAGCACGTCCTGGGGCACGCCATCCCGAAGAGCCTGTGCCGCCACTTGCGGATCACTCGGGTCAAGGAAAATATCCAGTTGGCTTTGATAAAGCCGTTGCGCGTTCTCCGTCAGCGCGGCCTGTTCGATGCGATCGGCATCGTAAAGCAACACCCCCAGATAGCGAATACGGCCAACGCAGGTTTCGGCGCAAAGCGTGGGTTGGCCGGACTCGATGCGCGGATAGCAGAAAATGCATTTTTCCGATTTGCCGCTTTTCCAGTTGAAATAGATTTTTTTGTAAGGGCAGCCGGTCAGGCACATGCGCCAACCGCGGCATTTATCCTGATCGATAAGGACAATGCCGTCCTCAGCGCGTTTATAAATGGCGCCGCTCGGACAGGTTGCCACGCAGGCCGGATTCAGACAGTGTTCACACAGGCGCGGCAAATACATCATGAAGGTATTTTCGTATTGTCCGTATAGGGCCTTTTGCATATGGTCGAAATTCCGGTCCTTCGATCGCCGTTCGAATTCACCGCCGAGAATGTCCTCCCAGTTGGGGCCGCCGGTGATTTTCTTCATGCGTTGTCCGGTCAGCAACGAACGCGGCCGGGCCACCGGTTGATGCTTACCCTGCGGCGCAGAATGCAAATGTTGATAGTCATAATCAAACGGCTCGTAATAGTCGTCTATTTCCGGCATATGGGGATTGGCGAAAATCGTCGACAACACGCCGGCCCTGCTCCCCATCCGCGGCTGTAAACGTCCGCCAAGGGTGCGAACCCAGCCGCCGCGCCACTTTTCCTGATCCTCCCAGGCCTGCGGATAGCCTATGCCCGGTTTGCTTTCCACATTGTTGAACCAGGCATATTCCATACCTTCCCGGCTGGTCCAGACATTCTTGCAAGTTACCGAGCAGGTATGGCAGCCGATGCATTTATCCAGATTGAGCACCATGCCGATTTGCGAACGAATTTTCATTTTATTTTCTCCTGCGCCATGACGGTTCCGGCCGCCGCGTTACCCTGCGCATAATCGGCCTGTTCGTCGTCCAGCCAATCGATATGATCCATTCGCCTCACCACCACATATTCGTCGCGGTTGGATCCGACTGTGCCGTAGTAGTTGAAGCCATAGGCCAACTGCGCATAACCGCCGATCATATGGGTGGGTTTGGGACAGATGCGGGTAACGGAGTTGTGAATGCCGCCGCGTTGACCGGTGATTTCCGAACCGGGCAGGTTCATTATCCGTTCCTGCGCGTGATACATCATGGTCATGCCGGCCGGGATGCGTTGACTCACCACCGCGCGAGCGGTGAGCGCGCCATTGGCATTGAACGCCTCGACCCAGTCGTTATCCATGATGCCCAATTGCCGCGCGTCGTCCTCGGCAAGCCAGATAATAGGCCCGCCGCGGGATAGCGTTAGCATCAACAAATTGTCGCTGTAAGTGGAATGAATACCCCATTTCTGGTGCGGCGTCAGGAAGTTAAGCGCTTTTTCCGGGTTACCGTTGGGTTTGCGGTAAAGTAGCGGCGCCGCGGAACGGGTATCAATGGGCGGACGGTAAGCCAGCAGGCTTTCGCCAAACGCGCGCATCCATTCATGGTCTTGGTAAAGCTGCTGCCGTCCCGATAAGGTACGCCAAGGAATAAGCTCATGGACATTGGTATAGCCGGCGGTATAACAGACCTGTTCATCCTCCAGACCGGACCAGGTGGGACTCGAAATGATTTTACGCGGCTGCGCCAGCAGATCGCGGAACCGGATCTTTTCAGCTTCTTTATTCAAAGCCAGATGGCGATGATCACGGCCGGTGACGCCGCCAAGGGACGCCCATGCCTTGACCGCCACCTGGCCGTTGGTTTCCGGCGCCAGCGCGAGGATCACCTCGGCGGCGTCGATGGCGCTGTCGATACGCGGCCGGCCGGCCGCGACGCCCTCGATTTTAGTTCGGTTCAGTTGACCTAGCAAAGCCACTTCGTCCGTGGTGTCCCAATGTATGCCCTTCCCGCCGTTGCCCAATGTGTCCATTAGCGGCCCCAATGACGTAAAGCGCTCATAGGTATTGGGGTAATCCCGTTCCACCACCATGAAATGTGGGGCGGTCTGGCCCGGAATAAGAGGGCATTCCCCCTTTTTCCAGTCGAAGACCCCCAGAGGCTGCGCCAGTTCCGCCGGCGAGTCATGCTGGATGGGCAGGGTTACCACATCGGTTTCCACGTCCAAATGTCCCCGGCAAACGCGGGAAAATGCCGCGGCGATGTCTTTATAGATATCCCAGTCGCTTTTCGATTCCCAACCCGGATCGACCGCTGCGGAAAAGGGATGGATAAAGGGATGCATATCCGAGGTGTTCAAATCGTCTTTTTCATACCAGGTGGCGGTGGGCAGGACGACATCGGAATAAAGACAGGTACTGGACATCCGGAAATCAAGGGTGACCACCAGATCGAGTTTTCCTTCGCCCGGCGCGTCCCGCCATTCCACCTCCTCCGGCAGTATGCCGCCCTGCCGGCCGAGATCTTCTCCCTGGATACCGTGTTCGGTGCCAAGCAGGTACTTCAGCATGTATTCATGGCCCTTACCGGAAGAACCCAGCAAGTTGGAACGCCAGACGAACAAATTACGCGGATAGTTTTGCGGGTTATCCGGTTGTTCGGCGGCGAAACGCAGCGTACCGTTTAACAGCCCCGCCACGGTAAATTCCTGGGGCGTCATGCCGGCGGACCTGGCCTGGCGGGCGATTGTCAGTGGATTAACATTTAATTGCGGCGCCGAAGGCAGCCAGCCCATACGTTCGGCCCGGACGTTGAAATCGATCATGCTGCCGGTGAACCGGTCACGATCCGCCAGGGGCGACAATAAATCCTGGGGCGCGACGGTTTCGTAGCGCCATTGGCTACTGTGGTTATAGAAAAACGACGTGCTGTTCATCTGCCGCGGCGGCCGCTGCCAGTCCAGGGCGAATGCCAGCGGCAGCCAGCCGGTCTGTGGACGCAGCTTTTCCTGGCCGACATAATGCGCCCAGCCGCCGCCGCTCTGGCCTATGCAGCCGCAGAATATCAGCATATTTATCAGGCCACGGTAGGTCATGTCCATGTGATACCAGTGATTCACGCCGGCCCCGACGATAATCATGGAGCGTCCGCGGGTTTTCTCGGCATTGGCGGCGAACTCGCGCGCCACCTGGATGATTTGCCGGCGAGGCACGCCGGTAACGGCTTCCGCCCAGGCCGGGCCGTAGGGGGCGCAATCATCGTCCCTGTCCTGGCCGTCCCCGGTCAATCCCGGTTCTAAGCCATAGTTGGCCAGGGTCAGATCATAGACGCTCGCCGCCAGAGCCTCGCTGCCGTCGGCCAGAATCAAGCGCTTGGCGGGCAGGGTGTGCCGAAGCACGCCGTCGTCTGAGATGCCTTGCCCGGGTTGCGCGCCGGAATCGCCGAAAAAGGGAAAGCCGACCGTGGCCATTTCGTCGTGACGCCCCAGCATACTCAATTGCAACGCGATTGGCCGCCCGGCGTCGTCCACTTGCCGCTCCAGATTCCATTTACCCTGTTCGCCCCAGCGAAAACCGATAGAGCCGGGCGGCGCCGTCAGCTCACCGCTGTCTTGCGCCACCGCCACGGTTTTCCATTGCGGATTATTCTCCTCTCCCAACCGGCCCGGCAAATCAGCGGCGCGCAACAGCCGTCCCGGCACATGGAAACCATCGCGCGCTTCTAACAGCACCAGCATCGGCATATCGGTATAGCGGCGAACGTACTCCAGGAAATACTCGCACTGCCGGTCCACGTAAAATTCCCGCAGGATCACTCGACCCATGGCCATCGCCAAGGCGCTGTCGGTACCTTGACGAGGATGCAGCCACAAGTCGCACAATTTGGCCACCTCGGCGTAATCAGGCGTGACGGCCACGGCTTTGGCGCCTTTATAACGGACTTCGGTCAGGAAATGGGCATCGGGGGTGCGGGTTTGCGGTACATTGGAGCCCCAGGTAATGATGTAGCCGGCGTTATACCAGTCGGCGGATTCCGGCACATCGGTCTGTTCGCCCCAAGTCATCGGCGACGCGGGGGGTAAATCACAATACCAGTCGTAAAAGCTCAGACAGGTCCCGCCGATAAGCGACAAGTAGCGCGCCCCCGACGCATAGGAAATCATGGACATTGCCGGGATCGGTGAAAAACCGATAATGCGATCGGGACCGTAGGTCTTGGCGGTGTAAACATTGGCGGCGGCGATAAGCTCGTTCACCTCCGCCCAGGTGGTTCTCACAAAGCCGCCTCGCCCACGGGCCTGCTTATATTCTTTGACCGCCTGAACATCACTCATTATGGCCGCCCAGGCATCCACCGGATCCGGATGCGCCGCCCTCGCCTCGCGCCATAATTTGAGCAGTGATGTGCGGATCTGCGGATATTTCAGCCGGTTGGCGCTGTACAGATACCAGGAATAGCTGGCGCCCCTCGGGCAACCGCGCGGTTCATGGTTCGGCATGTCGGGACGGGTGCGGGGATAATCCGTTTGCTGGGTTTCCCATGTGACCAGTCCATTTTTGACATAGATTTTCCAACTACACGAACCGGTGCAGTTCACGCCGTGAGTGGATCGCACGATTTTGTCGTGCTGCCAGCGGCCCCGATAGCCGTCTTCCCAATCCCGGTTGCTATTGAGCGTCTGGCCGTGTGTATCGGCGAAAGTATCGCCACGCTGGGTAAAATGGCGAAACCGGTCTAAGAATTTACTCATCGTTCACTCCTGGTGGCGGGCCAAAAAATGACCGGGGTTTACTGCGGCCGGCGAGTTGCCATCCCTTTATCGATATTGCGACCGTAAATAAGCCAGGTAATCAGAATGCAAATCACGTAGAAGATCAGGAATATTTTCATCGCCCCGGCCGGCGAGCCGGTCAGCTTCAAGGAAACACCGAACGCCTGGGGAATAAAAAATCCCCCCGCGGCGCCGATGGCCGAGATAAATCCCAATGCGGCGGCGGATTCCGTGTTGGCCGTCCTTTGCGCGTCCTCCTCGCCGCCGCCCGCCGCCTTGATTCGGTTGACCGCCAATCGACGAAGGATGACGGTGATCATTTGAAAGGTGGACCCGCTACCCAGTCCGGCGGTCAGAAAAAGCAGCATGAACAGGGTGAGAAACGCCGGGAATGACCCGCCCTGTCCGTCGGTGGGCAGAGTGAGAAACAGTAAACCGGCAAAAAGACCCATCAGCACAAAGTTCGCCAGCGTCACCCGAATACCGCCGAACCGATCGGATAAGACACCCCCCAACGAACGCGCCAGCGCGCCGATGAAAGGTCCGAAAAAGGCGTAGCGCAAAATCTCCGTGGCGGGGAACTGCGTCTTGGATAACAGCGCGAATCCAGCGGAAAAACCGATGAATGAACCAAAGGTCGCGAGGTAAAGCACACTCAGAATCCACATATGGCCGCGTTTGAGCACCCTCAGTTGCTGCGGCAACGACGCCCGGGAAGCCGCCAAATCGTTCATGCCGAACCAGGCCGCCAACGTGCCGATGACCAGTAAAGGCACCCAGATCCAGGCGGCATTTTCCAGCCATAGCACGGAACCGTCCGGCTGAGGACGGCCATCGGCGCCGAACACGGCGAACATCGACCATGATATCGCCAAGGGCGCGGCCAATTGCATCACGCTGACCCCCAGATTACCCATGCCGCCATTCAGTCCCAGCGCGCCGCCCTGCATACTTTTCGGGTAAAAGAAACTGATATTGGCCATACTTGAGGCAAAATTGGCGCCGGCGAAACCGCACAAGAGCGAGATCACCACGAACACGCCAAAGGGCGTATCGGGATGCTGAACAGCTATTCCCAGCCACAAGCAGGGGATCACCATAAACAGCGTGCTAAGCGCCGTCCAGCGCCGTCCGCCCACCAAAGGCACCATAAATGAATAGGGTACGCGCAGGATAGCGCCCGATACCGCCGGCAACGCGGTAAGTAAAAACAATTGGTCGGTGGTAAAATGAAACCCGACCTTGGCAAGGTTGACCGCAACGGCGCTAAACAGCATCCAAACACAAAAGGCCAACAATAGGCAGTAGATGGAAATCCAGAGATTACGCCGGGCAATTCGCCGTCCGCGGTTATGCCAGAATTCCGGTTGTTCCGGTTGCCATTCCTGGATAACGGCACCACTTGCCGCGTCGGCGCTGGAGAAAAAAGAATGCATATCAACCTCGCTGAGGGTGGGGTAATTGTGGTTATCTGCTGTCACCCTAGGCATAGCCGATCGCTGGCAAGTTGATATAAATCAAGGGAAAGTCATCGAGGAAAAGAGCCCATTCGACCATCAGCCACTTTTGGGGTAGCAATATGACGGCGGTAAAACCCTATTAGTTATAGAGTTATAAACTGTCTGGTTATCAGGGAGGACAAAATTCATGCCGGCGGCGATTTGGGGGTACTCCCTAAGGAGTATGGGGTAATTCGGGCCGATCATGAACAATAGCCGCTGGCGCGCCTGCGCGCCAGCGCCAATGCCAAATCGGAGACAGGATGCCTATTA
This sequence comes from Martelella alba, assembly GCF_005217455.1. Classification (GTDB taxonomy): domain Bacteria; phylum Pseudomonadota; class Gammaproteobacteria; order Enterobacterales; family Enterobacteriaceae; genus Acerihabitans. The sequence continues at coordinate 129,996 of NZ_SZPQ01000011.1, read as the reverse complement.
TGCTAAAACCCGTTCGGGCGCCGTTTTCCATTGTCCGTCAGGTGACTGTACTGATGGTTGCCTTAAGCCTGCTCGGCATCGGCGGCATGGCGCTATCCCTGTGGCTGGCGGAAAGTATGCAGGGCAACGCCCACGCCATCAATAAAGCCGGTTCGTTACGGATGCAGAGCTACCGGTTACTGTCGCGTCTGCCGCTCGGGCCTGACAGCCGGCCGTTGTTAAACGAACTGGAACGGGATCAACTCAGCGCCGATCTGCGCCAACCGGTGCGGCGGGAACAATTGGCCGGACAATACCTGGCGGTGCGAAGCTATTGGCTTGAACGGTTGCGGCCCCGGTTGCTCAATGCCAGACGGCCCTCGGACGCGGCGGATGATGTGGCGGAGTTTGTCCGCCGTCTGGATACGTTGGTGTCCGCCATCGAACATCAAACCGAACGGCGGCTGATGTTGGTGGCATTGGTGCAGAAAGTGGCCATCGCTCTCAGTATGGCAGTATTGCTGGTCACTATCATCTTTCTGCGCCGCCGTTTACTGGAGCCATGGCGACGTCTGTTGCGGCAGGCCGACGCGGTGGCCGGCGGGGATTTCAGCCAGCGTTATCCTCTGCCGGCCGGCCAGGGACGGCAAGGACGACATGAAATGGATTTGCTGGGCCAGACGCTAAATAGCATGTCGGCATCGTTGTCGCAAATGTATGCGGAGCTGGAGCAGCGGGTAACGGAAAAAACCGCCGACCTGCAACGTAAAAATCAGGTGCTGGACTATCTGTACCGGGCCAGCCGCCAATTACACGACAACCAACCGGTAATACGGCGGTTGATGCCGGTTCTGGAGGAATTGCCGGCCTTCACGCCGCTGCGGGAGATCCGAATTAAACTGTATGAAAACAACGATGACGAGTTGGTCGATGAGCCAGAGCCGCCGGCTTATGCCGCGGCGATGAGTCCGATAACGCCGGCCGGCGCCGCTGAGAGGGGGTTTGAGCCGTTAAGCTGGCGCTTGCAGGACAAGCTTGGCGATTATGGGCTGGTACTGGCCCGGCGACCGGCGGGGCAATCGCTGGATGAACAGCAGCAACGACTGATGGATACGCTAATGGAGCAATTCACCAGTACTCTGGCGCTGGAGCGTCAATCCGAACAGCGGCAGCATATGCTGGTGATGGCGGAACGAACGGCCATCGCCGCGGAATTGCACGACAGCATCGCCCAATCGCTCTCCTGCCTGAAACTGCAAATCAGTTGCCTACAGATGCAAAGCCGCGACACGACCACGGACAACAAAATCCTGATGCAGCAAATGCGTGAAGAACTGAATACCGCCTACCGACAACTAAGGGAATTGTTGACCACTTTTCGGCTGGGAATGGCTGAACCCGGCCTGCGCGCGGCATTAAAAAACATGGCGGATGAGTTCTCCAATAAGCTTGGATTTCGCATCGGACTGGATTATCAGTTGCCGGCCGGTACGTTTACGCCCCACCAGGTCATTCATCTTGCGCATATCGCCCGCGAGGCGCTGACCAATATCGTTAAGCACGCGCAGGCCGATCGGGTGGCCATCTCGGCCTACCACCGTGAAAATGACGTGGTCTTGAGTATCCGTGATAACGGTTGCGGCTTGCCGGACGAGCAGGCGCGGCCGCACCATTACGGACTGATGATCATGCAAGATCGCGCCGCCAGCCTGCCCGGACGATGCCAGTTCCGCCATCCGCCGGATGGCGGAACCGACATCATGATTATCGTCGAGACCATGCAGACGGCACTACATTCATGGACGGGTATGTCCAAATGAGCCGGCTCGGATACGCCGGTATGCCCCCTACAGGAGCCGAATATGTACGAACACGAGATCGCCACTATTCTGCTGATTGATGATCACCCCATGCTACGCAGCGGAGTCAAACAACTCATTAGTCTGGATGGCGGTCTGAAAGTGGTCGCCGAAGCCACCAACGGGGAACAAGGGGTCCGGCTGGCCGAAGAACTGGACCCCGATCTGATTTTGCTGGATTTGAATATGCCGGGCCTGAATGGCCTGGATACGCTGGATAAAATGCGCCGTATCCCGTTGTCGGGGCGCATCGTGGTTTTCAGCGTATCCGATCATGAAGACGACGTGATTACCGCCATCAAGCGGGGAGCGGACGGATACTTGTTAAAAGACATGGAGCCGGAGGATTTACTGGACTCGCTGCGGCAGGCGGCGGCCGGCAAAATGGTGCTTAGCGCGGCATTAATGCCGGTGCTGGCCGCCGGATTGCGTGAAAACCGTCCGGGCGCCGAACGGGATGTGCTCGCTTTAACGCCCAGGGAAAGGGATATCCTGAGGCTTATCGCCCATGGTCTGTCAAACAAACTGATCGCCCGCAAACTGGACATCACCGAAAGCACGGTGAAAGTGCATGTCAAGCATCTGCTTAAGAAAATGAAACTGAAGTCGCGAGTGGAAGCGGCCGTATGGGCGCTGCAAAACCGTCCGCTTTAGCGCCCGCCATCCCAGACCTGTCGCCGGACAGCGTGCCCGGCGCTCCGTGGCCGGTGAGGCGATGGCTATACCCTGGCGGCAAACCGGGTCTCCGCCACGCCGTTCCCAAGGGTACTCCCCTCTGGGAACAGACGTATTCCTTTATCAGCAGGGGGGCAACGTCGGCTCGCTTTCCGGCCGGGACGCCACCCATACCCGTCCCCGCTCCAGCCGCACCGGCCAAACGCCGACCCGCACGGCCGGATCATCCGGGCTGGCGCCATCCCGCAGACGCAGTCGTTTCTTGTGCAACGGCGATATCACCACAGCCTCGCCATTGATATCCCCGACAATTCCCCGCGACAAGACATGGGCGCCGCTATCCGGTTCCCGATTATCCAACGCATAAACCTGGCGAGGGTCTCCGGGCAGATAAAACAAGGCGATCTGCCGCCGTCCCAATCGGGCGGCAATACCGGCATTGGGCGGCAAGTCCTCCAGACTGCCGACATCAACCCAAAGTTCGTCCAAGACCCCGTTTTCGTTTTCCCCAGTCGCCCGCGGCGCCGCGCTTTTCTCGTCCGGACGCGCCGGGCGACACTGCCCGCGCTCAGGTACCATCACGACCCCTTCATCGGGAACATCGCTATTCAGGAACGCCCGAAACAACGGCAAGCGGTCCGGGGACGACAGCGTCGCGCGCCATTCGCATTGATAACTGTCCGCTACCCGCTGCATGTCTTTCTCCAGCTCGTCGGCGATATCAAGACTGTCTTGCAGGATCACTTGCCGCAGATAGTCCAGGCCGCCCTCCAGGTTATCCAACCAGTTGCTGGTGCGCTGCAACCGATCGGCGGTACGGATATAGAACATCAGAAACCGGTCGATAATCCGGATAAGCTGGGCTTCATCAAGATCGCCGGCAAGCAGATCGGCATGCCGGGGCTTCATACCGCCGTTGCCACAGACATAGAGATTCCAACCCTTATCGGTTGCGATAATGCCGATATCCTTGCCCTGGGCCTCAGCGCATTCCCGCGTACAGCCGGAGACCCCCAGCTTGATTTTATGGGGCGAACGCAGTCCCTTATAGCGATTTTCCAGCCGGATGGCCAGGGCGGTGGAATCCTGAACGCCGAAACGGCACCAGGTAGAGCCGACGCAGGATTTTACCGTCCGCAGGGATTTGCCGTAAGCATGGCCGGTTTCAAATCCCGCAGCGATAAGATCGCGCCAGATAGCGGGCAATTGTTCCTGTCGCGCGCCGAATAGCGCCAGCCGCTGACCGCCGGTCACCTTGGTGTAAAGCTGGTAGCGTTGAGCCACCCGACCAATGGCGATTAACCCCTCGGGAGTGACTTCACCGGCTGGGATACGGGGCACCACCGAGTAGGTGCCGTCTTTTTGCATATTGGCGAAGTAGCGATCGTTGGTGTCTTGTAGGGGCAAATGCCGAGGATTGAGCGCATATTCATTCCAACAGGAAGCCAGCATCGATCCCGCCAGCGGTTTGCAAATTTCGCAACCGATACCATGACCGTAACGGCCGATCAATTCTTCAAACGTCCTGATATGATTGACGCGAATAAGATGATACAGCGCCTGACGCGTGTAGGCGAAATGCTCGCACACCTCTTTGTTCACCTCGACGCCCAATTGTTCCAACTGGTATTCCATTACCTGCTTGACCAAAGACACGCAGCCGCCGCATCCGGTACCGGCCCGGGTATGAGCCTTGAGCGAGGCGAGATCGCGGCAGCCGTTTTTCACGGCCGCGCAGAGAGTCGCTTTGCTGACATTATGGCAAGAGCACACCTGCGCCTCGCCAGGGAGGGCCGCCACGCCAAAAGCCCTGACGCCGCCTTGCTCCATCGCCGGTAAAATCAGGCTTTCCGGCCGCTCGGGCAAGACGGTGCGATTAAGCATCATCTGCAACAGCACGCTATAATCGCTGCTATCACCCACCAACACGGCGCCAAGCAATTGTTTACCGTCGGCGGAAACGGTGATGTTCTTGTAGATCTCCCGCGGACCGTCAGTCCATTGATAAGACTGGCTGCCGGGCGTTTTTGCCAGGGAATCCCCTAACGAGGCGACATCAACGCCGAGGAGTTTGAGCTTGGTGCTCATGTCCGCTCCGTGGAAGGCGCCTTCCCGCCCGGCCAGCACGGCGGCGGCGGTCCGCGCCATCTGGTATCCCGGCGCCACCAGGCCGAAATTCCGCCCATGCCAGACCGCGCATTCGCCAATGGCGAAAATCGCCGTGTCTGAGGTGCGCGTCTCATCATCAATCACAACGCCGCCACGCGGACCAAGGGTCAGTCCGCTTGCCCGCGCCAGTTGGTCGCGGGGACGAATCCCGGCGGAGAATAGCACCAAATCGGTATCCAGTGTTTCGCCGCCGGCGAAACACAGCCGCAACCGGCCTTGATGGCCGACAGTTATCTCTCTGGTGTCTTTACCGGTATGCACATTGACGCCCAGGGTTTCGATCTTCCTGCGCAGCATGGCCGCGCCGCCATCATCCAGTTGCAAAGACATTAAACGGGGGGCGAACTCCACCACATGGGTTTCCAGACCCAGTTGCCGCAAGGCGTTGGCCGCTTCCAGGCCCAGCAGACCGCCGCCTATCACGACACCTATCTCCGATCGCCGCGCCCTGAGCGCGATAGCATCAAGATCGCCAAGGGTTCTATAGACCAGACACCCTTCCCGATCACTACCGGTAATAGGTGGAACGAAAGCATAGGAGCCGGTGGCGATCACCAATCTTTCATAAGCCGTTTCCTCCCCATTGGCATCGGCGACGCAATGCCGGACCCGATCGATGGCGACGATTTCGCACGATGTGCGCAGTTCGATACCGTATTCCGCGAAAAACCCTGGCGCAACCAGCGAGAACGATTGGGCGCTACGTCCGCTGAAATACTCCGACAAATGGACACGATCGTACGCCGGATGGGGTTCCTCGCCGAATACCACAATCCGGTAGCGAAGGTGCAAATCATATTCCACCAGTTGTTCGAGGAAATAATGACCGACCATGCCATGGCCGATAACAATCAAAACGGGTTTGTTCATACCTCAATCCTTACTTCGCGACAGCATTCCACCGTCATGGAAATGTCCGGACAGCAACATGCAAAAAAAAAGCGTCCATAATCCTGCGATCGCTCGCATCATTATGGACGCCTTTGCCCTTCGATTTCCCGCGCGCCGCCATTGGCCCGCAAGAAACCCGTATTTTAATCGCGCCGCCGAACCGCCGTTAAAGAGGCCCGGCGAACAATATCAACCGCCCGCGACGCTTACGCCCGCGTAGCCTCGCGACGTATCCGTCAGGAATCGGTATGCCATACCTCGGAGACGGTCAGTAGCGCAGCGGCGACATCAACCATCTTTTTATTCTGATTCATCGCCAGCCGACGCAAGGTATGGTAAGCGGCTTCTTCGCTCAATCCCCTGTGCTGCATCAAAAAACCTTTGGCTTGCTCAATTTTTTTACGCTCATCCAGACTGGCGCGCAGCACGGCCAGTTCCTGATCCAACGCTTGTAGTCGACGATCTTGCCGGCGGATGAGCGCGAGCAGCGACCGGCCCAATTGCAAAGGCGCGCCGCCGCACAGCCAATCACCGGTCGCGCATTCCTCCTCTCCGCCGGTTAACAGCGTCGCGTAATCCGGCTGCCGGTCATCCTGGCGGCGCAGCAGGGTTTCAATATCGGCCTGCTGGTCCTGACAAGCTTGTTCGGCGGCGCGAATAGCCTGACGGCAACAGGACATGACCGTTTGCGCCAACGCATCCTCGATACGTTTCAGTTGGTCGATGCGCCGGCTTGCCTCGGTGTACCAGCAGAGACCCTGATCCGCCGCAGCCGTAGCGCCGGTACACAAAAGCCGCCGCATTCGCTCGAATTGGCCGTCAACACGCATGGCGCGCCACTTTTGGCGATTTTCTTCATCGGCAAAATCAATGAACATGGCGAAGCAGCGCTCCTGGCGGTCGATAAGATCCGCGAGCCGTCGGCAAATCTGTTCGTCATGCCGGCCGGCGGCAAACGCGGCGGCCCCAGCCGCCCTTTCCTGACCGGCGAATTCTTTACCTTGCATGAAGGCGTGTAAGGCCAGCAACGCACGGGCCACTGCCGGCTCGGCCGCACTATCGGTGAGTTCAAACACCAGCGCCAGCAAGTGACGGATAATATCGTCGAAAAACGCCGTCATCGGCGCCTGGGCAACCGTGCGCTCACGTATTTGCCGGCGCAACGACGGCAGCAGCCCAAGGGGATACAGCACGCTTGCCACCTGGCTGAACAGACGGGAAGATTGCGGCAGCGCGGCGGCCTGTTTTTCCAACTGCGCCAAAGACGCCAACACCGGGTTTCGCGCCGCGTCAACGGCGTGCTGGCGATGGTCCAGTTCGGCGACGAATGGCGCTCCGTCCGAACACACATAGAGGTTGGACGCCCCGCGTTCGCATTGCAGGGCGTGCACCAGCAAACCGATACTGCCAACCCGTTCGCCGTTTTGCAGCAAATAGCGCAAATTATTCAACTCGCACTGTCGCGAAGCGAGCAGAAAGTGGATGGCGGAGGAAGCGTCCGCGCGCATGGGATATGTCCCCCCAGCCGAATAGGGATAATCCGTATCTTACACCATTCGTCAAGTGCCTCGCCATTCATCCGCCCGGAAATGGCGGTGAGGATCTTGTTGCTCGCCGGCATGCCCTGTTTGGCCGATCTGTGCCGCCAAATGGTCTACGCTACTACGTAAGGGTATTCAATTTGTCGAGGCAAGGGTCCGACAAAATCACTGAGGAGTATGCGGTTGGAACGTCAGCGAATACATTATCCCCATCGGTATCCGCAATTGCCGGCGCGGGATGAGCAAATCTGGAACTGGGCGCAAAACGAGGCCCTGGGCGCCAAAGCGGCGTTGCGTCGGCCGGAAAACGAAACACAGCTGCGAGAAATGGTCGCGCAAGCCGCGGGACGTGTGAGAATCGTCGGTACCCGGCTGTCCGCCGGCGACTTGCTTCGGCTGGACCAGCCAGGGGACATCCTGCTGGACCCGTCCGCCCTAAGCGGTCTGCTGCGTGTTACCGATCAGACGGCGACATTCGCCGCGGCCACTCCGCTGCATGACGTTTTCCGCATCCTGACGGGTATGGGACGCATGCTGCCTTGCTCGCCAGGCGTCATCGATTTGCAAACACTGGCCGGCGCCATCGCCACCGGCACCCACGGACAGGGTCTGGATCAGAGCTCGCTGGCCGATGAGATCGTGCGGTTGCGTCTGATCCTCGCCAATGGCGAAGCGGTGGATATGCAACCAGGCGATCCGGTGTTCGGCGCGGCCCAGTTATCTCTGGGCGCGCTCGGCGTCGTCAGCGAAATCACCTTACGCACTCAGCCGCTACGCACATATACCTGCCAGAAAAGCGCTCGCAATGCGGATAATCTTTCTACGGCATTGTATGAGTGGAACCACGGTTTTCCCTTCAGTAAAGCCTGGTGGTTTCCGGCGGAAAAACAGGTTCATGTCTGGTGCGCCAAGGAAGCGGATGATGATGAGGCAAGGCGTTATCGGGAGAATGGACGCCAGCCTTTAAGTCGGTCGCACCGGAATGACAGCCTGAATGATACCGTGGATCGCCTCCTCGGACACATGCGCCACGATACGCAAATCAAGGAACGAGAAGGTAAACCTTATCAAACCGTCAACCGATTCAAGGATTTCGCCGATGTCACAGGCGATATCAATCAGTTGTTCTGCCGCGGAATCGCCACGCCGCAGATCAATATTGAAATCGGCGTTCCGCTGGAAAGCGCCGGCGATGTAATAACCGACCTGACGCGTTGGCACGCTGAAAGCCGCCCGCATATGCATTATCCGATCATTTTGCGCTGTACCGGACCGTCAGCCGCCTGGTTAAGTCCGGCCCAAGGCCGGGCCACCTGCTTTTTCGGTTTCGTGGTCTATTACGCACAAGACGGATCGCTCTCGCCGGAGGGGGTGAATTTCATCAACGCGGCGGAAAAACGGCTGGCCAGGTATGGCGGGCGACCCCATTGGGGCAAATATTATGATCGGGATCTTTATCGGTGGCCGCAACTCTATCCCTATTGGGCGCGCTTTCGCGAGGTGAGGGCCGCCCTCGACCCGGCCGGCAAATTCACCAACCGGCTGATATCCGAGCTGTTCGACCAACAACAAACATAACAAGGAGCTAGCCGATGCGCGCCTGGGTGACGCTACTGACCAAACCGTCTTATGTCGAGGGTGTGATCACCCTGCAACGATCTTTGCGACAATGCCAGAGCCGCTATCCGCTGGCGGTCATGATAACCGACGCCATTGATACCGCCGCCCGCCGGCGGCTGACCGATGAAGGTTGCCGGTTGCATGAGGTGGAACCGCTCACGCCGTCCCCGGGTGTGGAGGAAAAGTACGCCAACGCGCGCTTCGCCGAAGTCTGGACCAAGCTGGCGGCCTGGCGGCTGACCGAGTATGCGCGACTGGTTTTTCTTGACGCCGACATGCTGGCAATCCGTAGCCTGGACGAGGTATTCGACATCGCCCTACCCGCCGATTGGATTGCCGCCTGTCATGCCTGCCGATGCAATCCTTACCACATCGCCAGCTATCCCAGCGACTGGGTACCGGCGAATTGCTATTACAGCTACCTGCCTGTCCGGGACAATGTTACTCCGCCGGCGGATCTCGAGCCCTATTTCAACTCCGGGTTTATTTTGTTAACGCCAAACCAGGCTATCGCCGATGATTTAAAAACCCTCTTGTCCTCTATCCGTAACCTCGACCACTATCCGTTTCCGGAACAAGACCTGTTGAACGACTATTTCCGGCGGCGCTGGCAACCGCTACCCTATATTTATAATGCATTGAAAACCCTGTCGGTGCAGCATCCCCGGCTATGGAATTTCGATGAAGTCAAAAATTTGCATTTTATCCTGAGCAAACCCTGGGAAGAAAATGCCGAGCAGCCCGCCCCCGACGAACCCTACGGAAATTTCAACCAGCTTTGGCGCGACATCCATGATGGGCGATCCGGACCGGACCACCGCGAATAGCCCCGGAAGGCCTTACGCGTAATAGCGCCGAACGCAGTGCGGCGGCCAGTGAGCGAACGCCGTCCACAAAGCGTCAGCGCGGGGTATGGCGCGTTTAACGTCCCCGCTGGATTATCCGACGGAAATATGCCAGCATAACGGATTCATTTTTAACATCATGACGCCGCCTCTAACGCGCGAAAAGGGTTCGATGATTGATTTACGCTTTCCCACCGCCCTGCAAATGGTGCTGAGCGTCGCCAACGCGGAACAAACCGGCACCCGGGCGACCAGCGCCGTCCTGGCCGCCGGTTTGCAGGCCAACCCGAGCTTTGTTCGTAAGCTTATGGTGCCCTTGACCCGCGACGGCATCATTCTTTCCACCCATGGCCGCCAGGGTTCGATTCATCTGGGCCGCCCCGCCGAACGCATCACCCTGCTGGAGATTTATCAGTCGGTGACGGAAGACAAACCGCTTTGGACCATGCGGCCCGATGTGCCGCAAAGCTGTCTGGTCAGCGCCAACACCGGCTGGTTTTTTGCCTCCCTGGCCGGCGAGGCGGAACAAGCCTGTATGGAAGTGCTGGCGCGGCGCACCGTCGCCGAAGCGCTACGGGAAATGCAAGAACACGACCGCCGCCGACAGGTCGCCAGCGGCGACGGTGCGCCGCCCGCTCCGTCCTTGCCGGCGGACGGTCGGCATCCATAGTGGGGTGGCGCGCCGTCTTGCCCGCCCCAGGATAACCGCTCTTTCGGACAAACTGATTTACCGTGTTTATTATACCCTCGCGTTAGTACCTTTCTTGTCCTCCCTTTAAGGTCACACCGGCCATCATTGCCGTAAAACAAGGCCAATAAAAAGCAACAATAATACTTGCGTTTTAAATTACCGATTCCTACAATCAGCCCTTTTAATGTATCAGTAATAATTACAATTTAGTGACAGGGGAAATCATGCTGTGTTCCTTTTTGCGGGGTCTTCACCAATGATGCATACCAACCACGTCCGCGTGATATTCCGGCCCATCGGCCTGGTCGCGGTACTGCTTTCCATCGCCTTGACAGCCTGCGACGCCGGTAACGCCAACCAAAGCGCCCCGCCGCCAGCGGTCAGCGTCGCCCGTGTCGCGACACGGCAAATCGAACTTAAAGACACCTTTAACGGCCGTATTGCGGCGGTACAAAGCGTGGAACTGCGCCCCAGGGTGTCGGGCTATATCAATCAGGTGAATTTTCGCGAGGGCCAGGAAGTCCACAAGGGCGATGTCTTGTTCACCATCGATGATCGCACCTACCGGGCCGATCTGGCACGGGCCGAAGCCGCGCTTAGCAGCGCGCTGAGCCAGGCAAAGCTGACGCAAAGCGAGGCCGAGCGCACGCAGAAACTCATTGGCGCCAAGGCGGTCTCCGCCGAACTTAACGAACAACGGCGCTCGGCGGCCACCCAGGCACAGGCCGATGTGCTGTCCGCCCGGGCGGCGGTGGCGACGGCGCAACTGAATATGGATTTCACGCGGGTCACCGCCCCCATCAACGGCAAGGCCGGCCGCGCCATGATCACCGTCGGTAATCTGGTGACCGCCGGCGACAGCGCCAGTGTGCTGACTACCCTGGTTTCCCTGGATACGGTCTATGTCTATTTCGACGTGGATGAAGCCACGTTCCTGCATTACCAGGCGTTGACCCGGACGGACGGTGGACAACCGCCGCGGTCGGTGCGCGTCGCCCTGGTGGGCGAGGACGGTTTTCCGCATACCGGCCGGGTGGATTTTTTGGACAATCAGCTTACGCCCAGTACCGGCACGATAAGGATGCGCGCCCTGCTTGATAATCATGACCGGCTATTCACCCCCGGCCTGTTCGCCCGGGTACAGTTACCGGTCAGCAACCGGTTCGACGCGGTGCTTATCGACGATAAAGCCATTCTTACCGATCAGGATCGCAAATACGTTTATGTCCTCGACGGCCAAGGTAAAGCGCAGCGGCGCGATATTGTTCCAGGCCGTCGCTACGGCGATTTAACGATCGTTGATCGCGGTTTGTCCGTTGGCGATCGGGTGGTTATCGACGGCGTTCAGAAAATTTTTATGTCGGGTATGCCGGTGCGCGCCAAGACGGTGTCAATGACGCCGTCTACCGATACCGCCATGCTGTATTGAGCCTGCCCTGGGAATGAATTTATGGATTTTTCGCGGTTTTTTATCGATCGGCCAATTTTTGCCGCCGTGCTGTCAATCATCATTTTTGTGACCGGTCTTATCGCTCTGCCGCTCTTGCCCGTCAGTGAATACCCTGACGTGGTGCCGCCAAGCGTTCAGGTGAGAGCGCAGTACCCCGGCGCCAATCCCAAGGAAATTGCCGAAACCGTCGCCACACCGCTGGAAGAGGCGATTAACGGCGTGGAAAACATGATGTATATGAAATCGGTTGCCGGCTCGGACGGCGTCCTGGTGATAACCGTCACGTTCCGCCCCGGCACCGATCCCGATCAGGCGCAGGTACAAGTGCAAAACCGAGTGGCGCAGGCGCAGGCCCGCTTGCCGGAGGATGTGGTGCGCCTTGGCATTACCACGCAAAAACAATCCCCCACCATGACGCTGGTGGTTCATCTCACGTCGCCTTCCGGCAAATATGATTCACTCTATTTGCGCAATTACGCCACCCTGAATGTGAAAGACGAACTGGCCCGTTTGCCCGGCGTCGGCCAGGTCCAGATTTTCGGCGCCGGCGAATACGCCATGCGGGTCTGGCTGGATCCGCAAAAAGCCGCCGCGCGCGGGCTGACCGCCTCGGATGTGGTGGCGGCCATACGGGAACAGAATGTCCAGGTTTCCGCCGGCCAATTGGGGGCGGAGCCTATGCCGCGCGGCAGCGATTTTCTGTTGTCCGTCAATGCCCAAGGCCGTCTGACAAACGAGGAGGAGTTCGGCAATATTATCCTCAAAAGCGGCGATGACGGGCAGGTGGTCAGGCTACGGGATATCGCCCGCATCGAAATGGGCGCCGGCAGTTATGCGCTGCGTTCGCAACTCAACAACCAGGAAGCCGTGGGAATCGGCATTTTCCAGGCGCCAGGCGCCAATGCCATCGATCTCTCCAATGCGGTACGCGCCAAAATGGCCGAACTGGCGACCCGCTTTCCCGAAGGGATGACCTGGCAGGCGCCCTACGATCCCACGGTGTTCGTGCGCGATTCCATCCACGCCGTGATCCAGACGCTGTGCGAGGCGGTGATTCTGGTGGTGCTGGTGGTCATTTTATTCCTGCAAACCTGGCGGGCGTCGATCATCCCGTTGCTGGCGGTGCCGATATCCGTGATCGGTACCTTCGCCGTGCTTTATCTGTTGGGATTTTCACTCAATACCCTTAGTCTGTTCGGGCTGGTGCTGGCCATCGGCATCGTGGTGGATGACGCCATCGTGGTGGTGGAAAACGTCGAGCGGAACATCGCCGAGGGACGCCATCCGGTGGCGGCGGCGCATCAGGCGATGCGTGAAGTCTCCGGCCCGATTATCGCCATCGCGCTGGTGCTGTGCGCGGTGTTCGTGCCGATGGCTTTTTTGTCCGGCGTTATCGGCCAGTTCTATAAGCAGTTCGCGGTGACCATCGCCATTTCCACAGTCATCTCGGCGGTGAATTCCCTGACGCTATCGCCGGCGCTGGCGGCCAGGCTGCTAAAAGCCCACGACGCCCCCAAGGATGTACCGAGCCGGCTGATTGATTTTCTGCTGGGCTGGCTATTCCGTCCGTTCAACCGGTTTTTTACTTCAACGTCCCATCGATACCAGGGCGCGGTGGGGCGCACCCTCGGCCGGCGCGGCGCGGTGTTCGCGGTCTATGCCGTACTGCTGGCCGCCGCCGGCGGATTGTTTAAAGCGGTGCCGAGCGGATTTATCCCCACCCAGGATAAACTGTATCTTATCGGCGGCGTTAAGATGCCCGAGGGCGCGTCCCTGGCTCGCACTGATGCGGTGATTCGCCGGATGAGCGCCATCGGACTCGCCACTGACGGCGTTAGCGACGCGGTGGCCTTTCCCGGTTTAAATCCGTTACAGTTCACCAATACGCCCAACACCGGCACGGTGTTTTTTACCCTGAAACCCCTGAACGAACGGCATCGCAGCGCGGCCGAGATCAACGCCGACATCAACGCCAAAATCAGCCGTATCCAGGAAGGCTTCGCCTTTTCCATCATGCCGCCGCCCATTCTCGGCCTGGGTCAGGGTTCGGGTTACTCTTTATATATCCAGGATAGGGGCGGGCTGGGTTACGGCCCGTTGCAGAACGCGGTCAACGCCATGTCCGGCGCCATTGCGCAAACACCGGGCATGCAGTTTCCCATCAGCGCCTATCAAGCCAACGTACCGCAACTGGACGCGCGCATCGATCGGGACAAGGCCAAGGCGCAAGGGGTAGCGCTGACCGAATTGTTCTCCACGCTACAGACCTATCTCGGTTCAACCTATGTTAACGATTTTAACCGGTTCGGGCGTACCTGGCAGGTCTTCGTTCAGGCTGATGCGCCTTTTCGCGAACGACCCGCGGATATTCTCGCGCTTAGGACCCGTAACAACCGGGGCGAAATGGTGCCCATCGGCAGCATGGTTTCGCTGGCTACCACCTACGGTCCGGACCCGGTTATCCGTTATAACGGCTACCCGGCCGCGGATCTCATCGGTGACGCCGACCCCCGCGTGCTGTCTTCCGGCCAGGCCATGGACAAAGTGGCGGCGATTGCCGCCCATGTGCTGCCCCATGGTATGAATATTGAGTGGACCGATCTCAGTTATCAGCAGGCCACCCAGGGCAATACGGCGCTGATTGTCTTTCCGGTGGCGGTTTTGCTGGCGTTTCTGGTGTTGGCGGCATTGTATGAAAGCTGGACGTTGCCGCTGGCGGTGATCCTTATTGTCCCGATGACGCTGCTTTCCGCCCTGTTCGGGGTGTGGTTGACCGGCGGCGACAACAACGTTTTCGTGCAAGTCGGCCTGGTGGTGCTGATGGGACTGGCCTGTAAGAACGCTATTCTTATCGTGGAATTCGCCCGCGAGCTGGAACGACAGGGACGAACCATTGTGGCCGCCGCGCTGGAAGCCTGCCGACTACGGCTGCGGCCCATCGTCATGACATCGATTGCCTTTATCGCCGGCACCGTTCCGCTGATCCTCGGCCACGGGCCCGGCGCGGAAGTGCGAAGCGTCACCGGCATCACGGTGTTCGCCGGTATGCTCGGCGTCACCGGGTTCGGCCTGTTCCTAACCCCGGTCTTCTATGTGGCGTTGCGCACGCTGGTTAATCGGAAAGCCGACTCGCCGGCGTCCGGCCAACGGGGGGAGCGCCACGCCAGCTGACGAAAGAGAAATGGAGCGCGGGGGATGTTTGTCGATATAATGACGCCATTCCAAGACGCGAAGCCAATAGGTTCAGGAGTTCTGGTTGACAAACATCACCCCACCCGCGCCGGTACTCATTACCGGCGGCGCGCGCCGCATTGGGTTGGCGCTGGCCGAATCCTTGCTGCGACAGCGCATTCCGGTCATTGTCAGTTACCGGCAATATTATCCGGCGCTGGACGAATTGGCGCGCCTCGGCGCCCAGTGCGTCCACGCGGATTTTTCCGATAACCGCGGGATCTATGCCCTGGCTGATGAGGTCAAAAACCGCACGCGCAAACTGCGGGCCATCGTCCATAACGCCAGCGCTTGGCGGGCCGAAAGTCCCGATGTGCCGCCGGAGGAAACCCTGGCGGAAATGTTGCAGGTGCATGTCAACGCGCCCTATCTGCTGAATCTGTCCCTTGAACCGCTGTTGCGCGGCCAGGGGCATGCCGCCGCGGATATCATTCATATCACCGATTTCGCGGTGGACAAAGGCAGTAAAAAACATATCGCCTATGCCGCCAGCAAAGCGGCGCTGGATAACCTCACCCGCTCCTTCGCCCGAAAAATGGCCCCGGATGTGAAGGTCAACGCCATCGCGCCGGCCTTGATTCTTTTCAATGAGGGGGACGGCGAGGCGTATCGCCGTCGCGTGCTGGATAAGACACTGATGGGGATCGAGCCTGGCGAACAGGAGATCGTTAATCTGGTGCATTATTTGTTCCAATGCCGCTACATGACCGGCAAGACCCTGAGCCTGGATGGCGGACGATGCCTGCGGTAAGCCGGTCGGACGCGGGGAGTTCCCCGACATGGGGCTGATTGCCGACGATGACGTCCTGTTTCATCCGGGCAGCCTGCTTGACGCCGATGGCCGTATCATCGCCCCTTACGATATCGAACAGCAGCCGGGTGCCGAACGCGGCGGACAATACCACGCCCTGGCCGACCAACCCGGTATCCTGTGCGCCGCCGCCGCGCCTTTCATTCTGAATTACGCCGAAATAGCCGAGGCGCACATCGTCAACGGCATGGGCGTGGCCCTGGGCGATGCCATTATCGGCCTGACCGCGCTTCGGGCTTTGCGACAACTGAACCCACGGCTGCGTTGCCTGCTTTACCGACCGGCGCGCATCCCGGCCTATGTCGACCAGCTTTACCGTCTGGCCAACCATCTGGTGGCCGATATGCGCTCGTTGCCCTGGCGTCTGGCGGATCTGCCAACCGGAGCGCCGCGCATTGATTTGGGTAACCATCTGTTCTGGCCGGACTTTGCCACTTTGCCCATGATCGATTTTTTCCTCCGGGCGCTGGGCACGAATCCGGCGCAAACGCCGCCGGCCCTGAAAACCAACCGATGGCTGGATGATGTGTGCCTGCCCGCGCCGCCTCGGCCCTGGGATCGACAGGACTATGTGCTGTTTTGTCCGCAGTCCAGCACGCCGCTACGCAGCATTCCCGTGTTTATGCATCAGGTTTTGGTGGAGGGGCTGTGGCGGCGCTTCGGTTGTCCTGTGCTAGGTTTTGCCGCCGTTTCCCACACCCGCTATAGTGATATCCGCCCGCGTTCCATCGATACCGCCCAATTCCTCTCCTGGATAAAACACGCCCGTTTCGTGCTGACATCGGACTCGGCGGCCGTGCATGCCGCGGCCGGATTCGCCGTCCCGACGCTGGCCTTGTTGACGTCTATCGCGCCGGAACTGAGAGTGCGGGATTATCCATTATGCCAGCCGCTGCATCTGGCGATACCGGCGCTTAACAACGTGCATGCCAGCAGCCGCCGAGAGGATATCGCCCTGGTTGAACAAGCCTACCGAGACATCGATTGGCGGCGGTTTGGATTCGATCAATAGACGATACCGTCGCCGGATTCGGCGCGGGCATCGCCATACCGTTCGGGCCGGGGCCAGATCACGCCGCGGGCCATGATGGACTGAAAGGCGGCATCGCGGGCAATCTTATCGGTATCCATCAATAGATTCTGGCCGACGTATAAATCCTTTGGCAACGACGTAATATTCGTGCCCTGGATATTAAGATAATCGCCGACGAACAGGTTACTGGGCAATTGCGCGATTGGGGTGTTCTCCAGGTCCAGACCGCCGTCTATGCCCATGTTATCCGGCAACGCGTAGATTTGGGAATTCTCCAGAAAAAGATTGCCGCCCACCTGCAGATCTTTCGGTAACGTTTTTATCGGCGTGTTTTTCAAATCCAGGTCTTCGATCACATGCAATTTTCCCGGCAAGCATTCTATATCACAATGCCTCATTATTAACGAGTTGATTATAGTCAGTTTATCCGGTATCTGGGTGATGCCGCTGGAGGTCAGATTCAACGAACCATAAATTACCGTGCTACCATCACCTTTCCTGCAAAATTCGAGATTGCTTTCAAAGAGGAATTTATAAAAGCAAGAATCAGGGGTAGACATTATCTTTCTCCCACACACTCCCACACATATTCACAAAGCCACTTTTCCCATTACAAAGCGAAACTGTCGTACAACCCAGAGTAGCTAATACCTTCACTCGTGCTCCCGCCGTCAGAATTTCAACGTCCCCACCGCCTTGGCGCGTATACGCAGCGCATTGCCTGGCATATAGGCCAGGGGCAGCGTATCCAGTTCAATAATATCCACCGTGTCGGGTATGGCGCCGGCATTGATGGCCGCCGCCCGCGCGCCCGCGGCGGCGGACGCCAGACGGGCCTCCCGATCGCCGCTGTCCAGCGAAACAATGGTATCAACGACGCCGCTGACCTGGGCGATGGCGACCCCGACGGCGTTGGCGACATCGGCGTCGGCCGGACGGATCACTGTCGAGGCGCCTTTCAGGCGGGTGGGCAGCAGGCCCGCGCCGCCGCCCACCAGTACGACCGGCATAGGCGCGTCATGGCTTTTCAGACGGCCGATGACCTCTTCCACCATAGCGACATAGCAGGCGAACGCGCCTTCGACCAGCCCGGCGGAAAGATGCCGCACCCGGCTGGCGTCCCCTAGCCGCATCATCCCCTTGGCCACCGCGATATCAGTGACGGTCAACGTATCGCCGCCGAAAACCAGCGCGCGCTGCCGCAACTGATAGCCGACGCTTTGCGGCCCTATCTGAATGGCGCCTTTGCCGTCCGTCGTGACGATTGAGCCGCCTCCCAAACCGATGGAGACGATGTCGGGCATCCGGAAGTTGGTCCGGACGCCGCCGATTTCCACCGCGTGGCCGGACTCCCGCGGCAATCCCCTGGACAGCACGCCGATGTCAGTGGTGGTGCCCCCGACATCCACCACCAGCGCATCGCGCATATCGGCCAGGTAAGCGGCGCCGCGAATGCTGTTGGTAGGCCCGGAGGCGATGGTCAGTACGGGAAATGCCCGCGCCTGGCGCAACGGCATAAGCGTACCGTCATTCTGGCCGAAAAAGATATCCGCCCGAATGCCGTGGCGCCGTAACGCCTGATCGAACCCCTGGGTGATGCCGTGCGACACCCTTTGCAGCGACGCGTTCAAAATGGCGGCGTTTTCCCGCTCCAGCAAACCCACCGAACCAATATCTCCCGAGAGGGAGATCGGCATATCCGCGCCGAGTTCTTCCCGCGCCCATTCTGCCACTTGCCGTTCCTGCCAGCCGGAAACCGGAGCGAACACGCCGCAAACGGAGATGGAATCCACCCGGCCCCGCACGGATTTCAGGCATTCACGGACTCGCCTTTCGTCAAGGGACGCCAACAATGCGCCGTCGTACTCGTAACCGCCGTCGACGGTAAACAGCCGGGCCGACAGTAACGCCCTGAGGTCCGCCGGGATATCGCTCATCGGCGGGATGGCCAACGTGGCCGGCGCGCCCAGCCGGAAATGGGCCAGGGAATTGAGTCCTTTGCGCTCCACGATGGCATTGGTGCAGTGGGTGGTGCCCAGCATGGCCTGGCCGACGGCGGATTTATCGACGGCCGCCTCGCGCAGTAGCGCCGCGATGGCATGGCCGATCCCCTCCATCGCCTCCGGCGTGGTGGGTTGCTTTATCCGGGCGACAATGCCCTTGTCCCGGTCCAGTAAGACGGCGTCGGTGTTTGTTCCGCCGACATCAATGCCGATTCGATAGGTCATGGCTCATCCCTCCTGGGCGGCGGCCAGGGTTTCCACCGCGATGTAGTCGGTCTGATAGCGAAAATAGCGGGGCCCGGCCACATCAATGCCGCGCGCCGTCCGCCATCTCGCGTTGGCCGGCACGCCCAGGGCGGCCACCCGCACGCCGTAGCGCAGGCGCTCGCCCAGTATCGGCCGCCCGGTATCCTCGTCCAGCAGCAGGATCAGATCCGGCGTCATGCATAATGGCCGCTGACCGCATTGGGCTAGCAGATATTCGTTCTGAAAAAAAACGTCGAACCGCCGGCCCTGATAATCGTCTATACCGACAAAACCCACCATACCACGGGTGAAACCACCCTCGCTGCGCTGATCCACCATGACGGCCTTGCCGCGAAAAAGGATGTGCCCTCCCAGCGCGTCCACCAGCATGGTCAGCACGTCGCGCTTGCCGCGCCGCGCCGCCTCAACCTGCTCGCCCAGCCGCCGCATCTGGCTCAGGGTGCCGATAATGCCCGACGCCGCGGCTTGCGCCGGTGAGATGGGATAGGCGGCGAAGATGGCCGCCCCGCCCATTTTCACCGAGACGGCCCGGGCGAATTTCTCCGCGCGCACATTGTCTTTGGCCTCGATCACCGCGGCATCGCCCTTCTCGTCGACTACCACGAAGGGCGACGCCGCCACCTGATCCAGGTGGAACGTGGTCATCTGGAATTCCGGAAAGGCCCGTCCCATGGCATCGAGGTCCGCCACCGGCAGGCCGAGTCGGGCGGCGGTCGCCAGCGGCAATAATGAGTTGATGCCGCCGGCCTCAATGGGATAAATGCCGTCGATGGACCGGCCGAGACGCTCTTCTATCAGTCGACAGGCGATAAGCGATTCGTCGCCGTTCGGCACTTTCTCCATCATAACCGTGGGGGAGCCTATCATACCGGTGGAGAGGAGTAGCGCATCCGTCTTGAACGCCGCCACCGGCAGCAGCCCAGGCGGCCCCTTCTCCTCCACGGCCGCCAACGCCATGATTTTGCCGATGTAGGGATCGCCGCCGCCGCCGCTGGCGAGTAGCGAAGCGCCGATACTGATTTGTTCGATGGCGTGTTTGTCCAATAGCCGCATGAATCATCCTTGGTATGAGTGAGGGTCCGGGTTAACGACCACCGAGACGCGGGAAACCGCACGTCGAAACCGGGGTAGGCGCGCAATGCGGGCGGCCAGGGTAATTCCCGGGGCGTATCCCATCGTTGGCCGCCGGCGGTCACCCGGCCGTTAAGACCACTGTCTGCGGCAGACTGCCGCTGGCCTCTTTGTCGGCAGCGTTCGCTCGCCCCGACCAGGGCGTCGTTTATGCGCCGGAGACGCGTTCAATTGTCGCCGTGATGCTGCCCGAATTATCGCGTGTCGATCTTTACGTTAATAATAGCCCGATCATAATTCGGTAAAACCGTATTTTAATTTTCAATAACCAACAACAAATAAAGCCATAAAAAGTTGTCGTACCGCCAGTTTTTTGCTAAAAAAAGGATAGCATATTTCCCCCAAAAGAAAATAAACACTTCCTCATTTAATCGGGGGGATAGGAATTACCACTATTTAAATGTTAATTATTCAAATATGCCGAACCGGGGTATTTGATAAACGTTATACTCTTAATACGTCGAGTCGCATCGCGGCGGCAAGCGAGAAAGTCCCCAGGAGCATAGCTCACTTTGTGACTGGGGCGAGCGAGCGTAGCCGACAAAGCGCCGGCTTGTCGTATGACGGGTATAAATCATTTAAACGGCATCTCGACGGCAAGTCAGCGACAAATCCGCTGGAAACGGATTCAACCACCAGCGGGCGGGCCCCGGGTGCGGGACGGAAAGGTCCCTCACGCCTTGCCAGGCGCCTTGACGACGCGGCGACCGGGGCGCGCGAACGCCGCCGACAAAGACGCAAGGTGAAGTACGACGCGTATACAAGCGATGCGACAATTGGTTCGCGGTCATGTCAATTGTCATTAAAGATAATAATGGATTGGATGATAAATAGATGAATCATGATCTCAGTGAGGCTTTTGCGGCCTTTGAAGCCTATTCAATAAACATATCCAAGCAATTGCTGATTTTATGGGAAAGTTCCAGCGAACCCTGGGGCGTGAAAAATACCGATTCCCGTTACGTATATGCCAATAAGGCTTATTATGAATTACTTAATCTTGATCCCTCATCGGTGCGCATTGAAGGGCATTATGACGACGAATTACCCTGTTCAATCGCCAAATTCGCCTGGTTTTTCAAGGAACATGATCGTCATACCCTGGCGTTGAAGGACAGGCTGTGCTCGTTGGAAATTCACTGCTATGGCCCGGAGCAAATTCTCAAGCCCTATTATTTTGATAAATTCCCCCTGTTCGATAATACCACTGCAAAATGCGTCGGCATCATCTTTCATGCCCGCAAATTGGAAAACTACTCCCTCTTGGAGCATATCAATGGGGAAGAACCGGGCACGTTTTGTTTTTTCCCGCCAGAAGATCTTTTCTCCGAAGGCGAGCTGGATGTCATATTTTTTGTGCTGCAATCCTTGTCCAGCAAACATATCGCCAAAAAACTCAACCGTTCTCACCGAACCATTGAAAACAGATTGCAACAGATATATCAGAAAGCCGGCGTCCACAGCCTGGGACAATTTCAGGAGTTCTGTAAGGCGAAAGGCTATGACCGTTATATTCCGCAAAAATTTTTTCAACCCGGCAGTCGGATGCTAACCGCCAGCCATAATTAAACACCGCGTCGATAACGGCCAGGCCGTTTCCGTTGTCGCGCGTTAACCAGGATAAGACAATGAAATTGATCACCGTTTTACGCATAGGATATTACCTGCTGTGCCTGCCGGCCGGATGGGTATTTGCCGACGCCCGGGCCGCCAGTATCCCCGCCGGCGTCCAGTTGGACGCCCGGCAGGAAATTGTCCGGCAAAATATGGCCGAACCCGCGTCGCTCGACCCGCATAAAGTGGAGAGCGATGTGGAATTCGCCATTATCAATGATTTCTTCGAGCCGCTTATCGCCATCGGCGATGACGGCGTCATCGAGCCCCGGCTGGCCATCCGCTGGGAACAATCCCATCCCACCCGCTGGGTCTTTCATTTGCGCCCCCATTTACGCTGGTCGAACGGCGATCCCATCACCGCCGGGGATGTCGCGGCGAGCTGGCGCCGGCTGGCCGATCCCGCCACCGCCTCCCCCTACGCCAGCTATCTGGCCAATATGCAGGTGGAACATGCCGCGGATATCGCCGACGGCCGGCAACCGCCATCGGCGCTGGGCGTCCGGGCGCTGGATGATCTAAGGGTCGAAATCCGGCTGCGCCAGCCCATGGCCTATTTTCTCCAGATGCTGGCGCATCAGGTGCTGGTGCCCGTCAATACCGCGCGAATAGCCAAGGCCGGAGAAAAATGGGCGCAACCGGCAACCTTTGTCAGCAGCGGCCCTTTTACCCTGCAAGAATGGGTGGTCAACGAGAAACTGACGGGGGTGAGAAACCGCTGCTATTGGGATGACGGGCAAACACGGATTGAACGGGTCACCTACCTGCCCATCGTCTCCGAGACCGCCGCGCTCAACCGGTATCTCGCCGGCGAAATCGATATTGTCAAAACCCTTCCTGAAACCCAGTTCGCCGACCTGCAAAAGCGTTACGGCGGCGAAATGCGCATTACGCCGCTGCTGGGAACCTATTACTACGACATCAATACCCGCAAGCCGCCTTTCGATGACGCCCGGGTCAGGCTTGCCCTTAACCTCGGTCTGGACAAGGATATCATCGCCGAGCGAATCATGGGTCAGGGCCAGAGCCCGGCCTTTCTTTTCAGTCCGCCGGATATCGGCGGTCATCGACTCCAAGAACCGTATTACGCCCGCTGGACCCGCCAGCAACGCCTGGACCGGGCGCGGGAACTCCTGGCGCAGGCCGGTTTCAGCACGCAACGGCCCTTACAGTTCAAGTTATTGTACAATACCTCTGAAACACACCGGCGCCTGGCCATCGCGGCCAGTTCCATGTGGAAAAAAAACCTGGGCGTGGAAGCCATCCTGGCGCACCAGGAGTGGAAATCCATGCTGGATAAGGCGCGTACCGGCGATTTCGCCGTCGTGCGCTCGGGCTGGTATGCGGATTACAACGATCCCTCCACTTTCCTGAACAACTTTCGCGGCGGCGATAGCGGCAACTTTGCGGGCTATCGCAGTCCCGCTTACGACGCCGCGCTGGACAGCGCCGCCCGCGCGGCGTCAACCGCCGCCGCCGCGCCTTTTTATCAACAGGCTGAAAATACGCTGGCTGAAGACGCGCCGGGTATTCCGGTTTTCCATCATGTGGGCGTGAGACTGGTGAAACCGCATGTTGGCGGCTTCCATGAAACACGGCTGGGATTTATCGCCACCAAGGATCTTTATATCATGTCGCACTAGAGACGCCCGGTGGGGGCACCGTATGCGTCCAGGTTGCAGGGCGCCAGGCCGGCGATCCGGCGCGCGGACGCGCCGCCGAAGCCCCCCCGCGCCGGACTCAAGGCGCCGCCGCCGCTGTTTGCCATGAGGCTTGAATGGCGGTCAACGCGATGGTATAGACGATGTCGTCCACCAGCGCGCCACGGGAAAGATCGTTGACCGGCTTACGCAACCCTTGCAGCATCGGTCCGATGGACACCAGATCCGCCGAACGCTGTACCGCCTTGTAGGTGGTATTGCCGGTATTCAGATCGGGGAAAATAATGACGGTGGCCCGGCCGGCCACCGGCGAATCCGGCGCTTTGGTATGGGCGACATCGGCCATGATGGCGGCATCGTACTGCAACGGCCCGTCGACTATCAAATCAGGACGTTTCGCCCGGACCCGCCGGGTGGCTTCTCGGACTTTGTCCACATCGCTGCCGACGCCCGATGTCCCGGTGGAATAAGACATCATCGCCACCCGCGGCTCTATGCCGAAAGCGGCCGCCGAATCGGCGGACTGGATGGCGATTTCCGCCAGTTGCTCGGCATCGGGATCCGGATTAATGGCGCAATCCCCGTAAACCAATACCTGTTCGGGCAACAGCATGAAAAAGATCGACGACACCAGCGAACCGCCGGGCGCCGTCTTAAGGATTTGCAGCGCCGGACGCAATGTATTGGCGGTGGTATGCACCGCCCCCGAAACCAGCCCGTCCACGTCGCCGCCCTCCAGCATCAGGGTGGCGAGCATGACATTATCTTCCAGTTGTTCGCGCGCCACCACCTCGGTCATCCCCTTGTTTTTGCGCAACGCCACCAACCGCGCCAAATAACGCTCACGCAGCGGCTCCGGGTCCAGCAGTTCGACGCCATCGCCGAGCGTTACCCCCTGGGCGGCGGCCACCCGACGAATATCGTCGGGCACCCCCAGCAGGATGCAGCGGGCGATGCCTCGTTCAGCGCAGATGGCGGCCGCCTGTACCGTGCGGGGTTCATCCCCTTCCGGCAGCACGATGGTTTTGCCGGCCCGGCGCGCCCGTTCAGTCAGCGCGTAACGGAAAGCCGGCGGCGAAAGGCGTCGTGAGCGCTGCGACTCGGCGCTCAGGGATTCAATCCAGTGGGCGTCGATGAAACCGGCGATGTAATCCTGGACTTTTTCCACTCGCAAGTGATCATCCACCGGCACTTCCAAATTGAAGCTTTGCAGATTAAGGGATGTCTGCCAGGTGTTACTGTCCACCATGAACACCGGTAAACCGGTCTGGAACGCCCGTTCGCACAACGCGGCCACCGCCGCGGGGATGGGATAACCGCCAGTAAGCAGCACCGCGCCGATGGCGACCCCGTTCATGGCGGCCAGACAGGCCGCCACCAGAACTTCCGGGCGATCCGCGCACGTCACCAGTAAAGCGCCGGGACGGAAATGCTGCAACATATTGCCCAGTTCCCGGGCGCAAAACGTGATCGATTGTACCCGGCGGGTGGCCATATCCCCGGCGTTAATGACCCGCGCATGGAGATGACGCGCCATATCCACGGCGCGGGTAGCGATCAGGTCGAACCGCCAGGGTATGCAACCCAACACCTTAAGCGGACTGTTGACGAATAACGGCCGTGGACCGGACAAAGGGCCGTCGTCCTGTTTGTCGGCGTCGAACAGTTCAAACAGATCGGGGCGGGTACGCCCCAGTTCATCCACCGGCGCCTGCCATTTGTTAATGATGACTCCGGCGATACTGGAATTGCCGCAACCGCCGAAACCGGCACAGGCCAGTTCCAGGCGCGCCTTGAGCTGCGCGGGCGAATCGGTGCCCAGTGTCGTGACAAACACCATCTCGGCATTCAGGGCGCGGGCGATATCGTAATTCAACGCATTGGCGAACTGATGCCGCCGGGTCAGCATCAAGCCTTCCACCAATATCACTTCGGCATCTCGCCGGCTTTCCTGATAACGCGCGACGATCTCTTCCATCAGCACATCGTGGCGCTGGCTGCCGAGCAGGTTTTCCACGTAATCCATCGCCAGCGGCTGCGCGGCGGGAATGGCCGAATTGGCCCGAATAAGGGCGGTGGTCTGATCCGGCCGCTCGGCGCCGTCCCTGGCCTGGGCGATGGGTTTATACACGCCGAGGCGCACTCCCTTCCGTTCCATGGCGCGCATAACGCCCAAGCAGACGCTGGTCAGGCCCACACGCGTACCGGTGGGAATTAACATAATGGCACGTGGCACAATTTGACCTCTTGATAAAGGCAATCACAAAACACCGCGGTTGGGCGGCGATATCGCCGTTGGAATCTTTCCCGTCCATAATGGCGTTTTTCACGGCGAAATTCTTTTATGCCGCTTACAGACTTGCTTTCCGGCACGGGGATTACCCCCGGCCTCCTTTGCCGGTCCACCGGACAGGAGTACGCATCCGCCCCGTTGCCGCCGGCGAATGCGGCGGCGCACGCCGACCGTCGTGGGTGAAACTGGCGTCAAACAATGAGCGTCGCCAACGCCGGCAGTTCGTCCAGGGCCTGTCTATCTTCCGCTGAAATGCCGGTATCGGTGACGATGCAGTGGATATCGCTGATGGGCAATACCAGATTGAAACCGCGCCGGCCGAATTTGCTGGCGTCCATCACCGCCACCACCCGCCGCGCCGCTTTGGCCATCACGGCGCTGATGGCATAGCCTTCGTTGAAGGTGGTAATGCCCTGGCGGATATCCAGGCCGTCGGCGCCGACGAACATGATATCGGCAGTGATGTTTTGCAGCGACAGTTCGGCAAGGGCGCCGTGCATGGAACGGGTTTTATGGCGCAGCGTACCCCCGCAGACCACCAGCGTAATGTCCTGATTGTCGGACAGCGCCTGAGCGGCGGGCAGATTATTGGTAATCACCGTGATATTATCGACGTTCGCCAGTTCCCTGGCGATAAGAAGCGTCGTGCTGCCGCTGTCCAGGATAACGGTATCGCCGGTCTTCACCATGGCGGCGGACGCAACGGCGATGCGCCGCTTGGCGTCTTCGGCCATGGGGTAGCGATCCTCCAGGAGCACCTCGGCGTTATCCTTTTCCCTGGCCGGGGAACCGGCTTCGTCGGGCACGGTGGTGAAATGGGTTGCCGGTTTGCTGGCTCCGCCGTGAAAGCGGCTGACCAGTCCCTTTTGTTCCAGCAAACGTAAATCGGCGCGAATCGTAACTTCAGAAGTACCAAAAGAATCCGAAAGTCTGGCGACACTCACGCTACCGTTAAGATTGACCAGATCGACAATTTTATTCCTTCGCTCAAAAGTATTCATAAGAAAAACCTGTGCTTAAAACTTAAGCCCAGTGTAAACGAAAGAAAGAGAAAAGAGGAGTGTCGGGTTGCATATTCCTGACCGCGTTCGCGGGGAAAAGACCGGGGCGGCCCCCCGGCGGTAGGGAGGCCCCGCCCGCGCGGGGCGGCGCCGGCATTTCAAGGACACTACGCGATACCGATAACGAAGGCCCAGCCCGCGCGGGGCGCCGCCGGCGACCAACCGCGAGCTAAGGCGCCAGTCGGCCGTTTTCAATGCACACGGCGTCGAAGGGGAACACCACTTCCGGATCGGGCAACGCCAGATTTTTATCTTTGTCCTGATAATTAAGGCGTCCCAGCAGGTCGCGCAGGATATTCAACCGCGCCTGATGTTTATGGTCGGTGTGCACCACCACCCAAGGCGTGGTTGCCGTATGCGTCCCCAGCAACATCTCGTCGCGGGCATGACTGTATTGTTTCCAATATTTGGTGGCCTGTTGATCGATGGGGCTGATTTTCCACTGTTTAAGGGGATCGGTCTCACGGGATTCCAGGCGCTGCTTTTGCTCGTGTTTGCTGATATCGAGATAATATTTGATGATTTTGATTCCGGATTTCACCAGCAATTGTTCGAAATCCGTCACGGTATTCATGAACAAGTCATATTCCGCGTCCGTGCAAAAACCCATCACCCGCTCGACGCCGGCGCGGTTATACCAACTGCGGTTGAACAGCACCATTTCCTGCGCCGCCGGCAGTTGCGCCACATAACGTTCGAAGTACCATTCGGCGCGATCCCGCTCCGACGGCTTGCCCAGCGCCACGACCCTGAATTCGCGCGGGCTGAGGTGTTGGGAAATGGTTTTGATGATACCGTCTTTGCCCGCCGCGTCGCGTCCTTCGAAAATCACCAGGATCCGATCATTGGCGGCGATGATCTCCCGTTGCAGTTTCACCAGCTCGATTTGCAGCAAATGCAGGGCCTGCTCGTACTCCTTGCCCTGCAACGCTTCCGACGCGGCGCTTTCGTCATGGCGGCCATGTTGTTTATCTTTACTCATGGGTTCTCTCCCTTGCGTGGTCCCGCCCCGATCCGGCAATCGTCTGTTATCTCAACCCGACGGCACGACCGGTGGCAAACGGGGAAAATAAACAGTATGGCATAGCGGGAGGAATGGGTTGAGTGAAGCATGGCATTAAAAAGTGCGAATAAAATTTTCAATGGTGCTCAAACCATGCGCCCAGGGGCCGAAGCCGGCTTGGGCATTGATATGGCCCGCCTCTCCGATATCCATCAGTTCGCTCCCCCAGGCTTGGGCCCAATAGCGCGCCCGATCAAATGTCAGCAAGGGATCGTTATGGCTGGCCACCAGCAGGCTCGGTACCGGCAACGGCGCGGCGACGATGCGCTCTTCAATGGCGAAGCGCGCCGGCTCGGCCGGGGCCACCAGCACCACGCCGGCGGTTATGCCGGGATTTTGGCGGGCGAAATAACAGGCGCTGAGCGCGCCGAAACTGTGGCCGATAAGCAGCGCACGGCGTTCCTGGCCGGACAACGCGCGCCGGATGGCCGCCAGCCAGCCGTCCAGATCCGGCTCCAACCAGTTTCGCTGGGCGATCCTTTGCCAAGACGGACGTTGCCGCTGCCAATAACTCTGCCAGTGCTCCGGCCCGCTGTCCTGAATTCCCGGCACCAACAGCACCGTCACGCGTTCGCCGCCGCTATCGGCGGTCAGCGCCCGGTCGGGGGAGTTTTTTTGCGCCGAACGGCCGGGGACCCACAGCGCGCCCCGCGCCAAAGAGCCATTGTTCATCGCGGCAACCCCGACAACACATACGTTACGGCCAACAAGTCCGCGCTGCCGCCGGGGCTTAGGCGGCGGGCGGTCAACGCCCGGTCCATGCGCCGCAGCCGGGGAATATCCCAACCGTCCGCCAGCAACCGGCGGGCGTAGTCCTGTACGAAGGTCAGACCGGCCAGACCGCCGCGCGAGACCAGATTGGTGTCGGGATTATGAGCCATAAGCAGCAGCAAGCAATGCAGCAGGCGGCGCTGTTCGGCCGCCCCGGCGGCGGCCAACCCATCCCAGGCGGGCAACGCATAACGACGCACCGTGGCGAAACCACTGGCGGCCTCGCCGCGCGCGCCGGTAAGCCCATAGCGACAGAATAGCCGCTCGCCGGCGGTGACGCCCCGGCGTCCGCCGACGAGTTCCGTCCCGACCAGCCCGGCGCAAATCGCCGCCACCTCCAGGCACAGATTTTGCCGACCGACCGGCCGTCGTCGCCCGACCAACCGGCCGGCGGCGGCGCACAATAATCCCAGGGGAAATATACCGCCCTTGTGGGTATTGACGCCTTCGGTGGCGGCAAACATCCCCTGTTCGCAGGCCATGCCCATCGGCCGTAAGCCGGCCAGAAACGCCGCCGCAGAGCGGTGGGCATGCTGTCTGCCATAGAGGGCGAACCGTGCAAACCAGGGAGCGATGGCCGTGATGCTGTGTATAAACACATCCAGATCCATATCCCGATGGGCGCCGTTATTCTCGCTATCCACCAATCCCGGTTTCGGCGTCAGCAGCACTTCGCGATACAACGCGTCCACCGCCCGCTCCGCCACCCAGACATCGACGTTGCCGTCATCCCCGTTATCGATACCGGCGACGTCGAGACCGCCGACGGCCTCCCCGGTCCATTCGGCGACCAGGATATTATCGTCGCAAACGGCAGGCAGGGCGCGGATGGCCTGGCCGGCCAGGTTTTCAGACGGCATGACGGACAAGGTATTCCTCC
This sequence comes from Martelella alba, assembly GCF_005217455.1. Taxonomy (GTDB): domain Bacteria; phylum Pseudomonadota; class Gammaproteobacteria; order Enterobacterales; family Enterobacteriaceae; genus Acerihabitans. The sequence goes on along the minus strand of NZ_SZPQ01000011.1, from coordinate 100,457 downwards.
AGCATTTTCTCGATTCTGGCCGATAATTGCGACAACGGATGCCGACGGGATCGGGCGCAGGCGTGCGCGGGCCGCCGGCATAAAAGACATCGCCGCCCGTCCCGCCCCAGGGAAGCCCGGCCGATGGGTCGGGCATCGGTCGCTATGACGTCCATATCCCACAATCGGCCGAGAGGATGGGCCTGTTCCAGCTTCACCGCGGCGGTCTTGAGCGACACGCCCCCACCGTTCACCGACCAACAGGCTTCCGGGCCGGTGGGCAGCCAGAAAATTTCCCGGGCCGCCACCGGCCAGCCGCCGGCGGCCAACATCCCGTCGGCGGCGGTCACAGCCAGATTCATCAAAAGCCGGTAGCCGGGCGTGTCTTTTACCGGCCCTGGCGTCACCAGCGTCAGTGACAGTAAGGGATGACCGAATTGGCGGATCCATTCCCGTTGCCGTGCCGAACGGCACTCTTTGGCCGCCAACAGCTGCTCCAGGGTAACGCCATGGGCCAAGGACGCGTCGCGGTCCACTCACGCGTCCTCTTTGACCTGGCGCACGACATCAATCACGCTGCCGTCGCGATAGCGCACGACGCCGACAATCCGGGAAGTGAACTCGATGGGCCGGGGTTCGCCGGTCAGCGTTACCGCCCGCTGATACAACTGCTCGATATCGACCACCGCCAGTCCCGCTTCTTCCAGGCGTCGGCGTATTTCCGGGCGAGCCGGATTCACCGCGATACCCTGATCGGTGACCAGCACATCAATACTTTCCCCAGGTGTGACCAACGTCGTCACCCGACGGACCACCGTGGGGATCCGGCTGCGGGTCAGCGGCGCGGTAACGATGGTAAGATTGGCGGCGGCGGCCACATCGCAATGCCCCCCCCGACGCGCCGCGCATGACGCCATCCGATCCGGTGATCACATTGACGTTAAAGTCCAGGTCGATTTCCAGCGCGCTCAAGATCACAATATCCAGTCGATCGCAACAAGCGCCTTTGGCCGCCGGGTTGGCGTACATATTAGTGGAAATTTCCCGATGCCGCGGATTGCGTTGCAGGGAGTCGGCCGCCTGGCTGTCGAAGGATTGGGTATCCAGCAGCGTATCTATAAGTCCCTTTTCATGCAGATCGACGATACTGCCGGTAATGCCCCCCAGCGCGAAGCTCGCGTGGATACCCCGCGCCGTCATCATCGTCGCCATAAACCGGGTACACGCGGTGGACGATGCCCCCGAGCCGGTTTGCAGGGAAAACCCCTCGACGAAATAACCGGAATGGGCAATCACCTCGGCGGCGGTGCGCGCTATCATCAGTTCGCGGGGATTGCTGGTGACCCGTGCCGCGCCCACGCTGATTTTGGCCGGATCGCCCACCTGATCCACCTTCACAATGTAGTCCACCTGATCTTGGGTCAGGCTGGCGGGAATATTGGGAAAAGGCGCCAGGGTTTCGGTCAGCACCACCACTTTGCGGGCATAATGGGCGTCCACCATGGCATAGCCCAGCGATCCGCAACGGGATTGGCCATGGCTGCCGTTGGCATTGCCGAATTCATCGCTACAGGGCACGCCGAGAAACGCCACGTCGATATTGAGCTCGCCATCCTGCAACAGTTTGACCCGTCCGCCGTGGGAGTGGATTTGTACCGGCTCGGTCATCAGGCCATGGGAAATGGCATCCGCCAGCTTGCCGCGCATGCCGGACGTATAGATGCGGGTAATGACGCCGGCGCGAATGGGTTCGATCAGCGCATCATTGCAGGACATTAGCGAACTGGACGCCAGCGTCAGATTTTTAAAGCCCATCCGGGACAAGGTATCCACCACCTGATTGATGACCCTGTCTCCCTCGCGGAAAGCATGGTGAAACGAGATGGTCATCCCATCGCGCAATCCGCTGCGCTCAATGGCCTGCTCCAAGCTGTCGCAAAGTTTCCGCCGGCGCTTGGCATCCGCATCCTCCAGCCAGGGCGTGGTACGGCTGGCATGGCTGAAGGGTGTCAGGCGCCCGAGATGACGATATTGCGCCTGTAGATTTTCAATAAGATCGCTCATGACATAGTCCTATTACTATTAATCCGTTACCGGCGAATGCCGGAAGCCCGCGCACGGTCCAGCACCACCCTGGCATGATTGATAATCGGTCCGTCAATCATCTTGCCGTTGAGGGAAATGACACCCAGCCCTTTGCGCTCGCCCTCCTCGGCGGCGGCCACCACCCGTCCGGCGTAATCCACGTCTTCCTGGGTCGGCGCATAGGCGTTGTGCAACAGTTCTATCTGGCGAGGATTAATGAGGGATTTGCCGTTAAAGCCCATTTTGCGTATCAGTTCCACTTCCCGCAGAAAGCCGTCCTCGTCATTGATGTCGGCGTACACCACGTCGAAGGCGTCGATACCGGCGGCGCGGGCCGCATGCAATACCGCGCAGCGGGCGAAAAACAATTCAGTGCCATCGCCCCGCTCGGTTTGCATATCCATGACATAATCGAACGCCGCCAACGCAATTCCCATCAGGCGGGGCGAACACCGGGCGATGGCCGCCGCATTGATGACCCCGACGGCCGATTCGATGGCGGCCATGGTCCGGGTGGAGCCGACCTCCCGCCCGCATTCCCGTTCAATGCGTTCTATCTGCGTCTCCAACTGGTGAATGTCGTCCGGACTGTCGGTTTTCGGCAGACGCACCACATCCGCGCCGGCGCGTACCACCGCTTCCAGGTCTTGCAGGCCGAAAGGGGTGTTGAGGGGATTGATGCGCACCACGGTTTCGATGTCACGGTACATGGGGTGCTGCAAGGCATGGAATACCAGCAGCCGGGCGCTGTCCTTTTCCCGCAGCGATACGGCATCCTCCAAATCGAACATGATGGAGTCGGGCCGATAAATAAAGGCGGTGGATAACATGGCGGCGTTGGCGCCGGGAATAAACAACATACTGCGGCGAAGCTTTTTCATGACAGGCTGTCCCATACGATGTGTTCCGCTTCGGCGCCCCTGAGCACGGCGGTCTGTATCCGGGCGCGGATCACGCAATCCAGCGCGCCTTTGTCATCAACGATAATCAATCCTTCGCAAACGCCCATGTCGGCCAGAGTTTGGTCGATAACTTGCCGTATCCGGTCGCCGAACTGTTTCATGACCTCGCTATTGACGACAATATTCAACTCGCCGTCGGCTGGCGCGATTTTCACCAGCAAATCGCTGGATTCAAAGGTGCCTGCCAAGGCCTCACGCACGATTTTCATAAAAAATGTCCTGATTAAAATAAAAACGGTTACGCGCATTCCGGGCGCTGGAATGCCGTTAGAAACTCAAGCGTACTTGGCGGTACGATTTCCCCGACCGATGATAATCGGCCTTCTTTCAGCAATGCCCTTACCCGCGAGGCGGAAATCGCCCAGCCGGACGCCTGGCATTTACGGGGGATTTCCACAACCCGGATCGGCGGGCTGGGAGAACGGGAAGGCTGTTCCAGCCATATGCGCATATCGCGGTTATACTGGCCGGTCACCGGGCAATAAGGCTCGGTACCGACAAACCGCTGGGTAATACCGAGCGCCGGCGCGAGATAGTTGCGAAATATCAACAGATCGATAGCGCTGTGCGTCTGGCCGACCAGATGCGAATCCCGCAGAAAATAGTGAGGAAACGTGGCACGGGAAATGAGGTATTCCGACCCGGGGTGTACCGTGACATTGTCAAGATGGGCCACGCCGCGCTGTACCATTTCCAGCCGCTCCGCATAGGGAAACAGCGACGCATCCTCGCGCACCACAAAAATGTGCAGCCAGTCGCTGGCCGCCGCCGCCCGCTCCGCCAGGTAGGCATGGCCGAGCGTGAAGGGATTGGCGTTCATCACCACGGCGCCGATACGCTCTCCCGGACGGTAATGCCGGGCCAGGTTTTGACAGTAATGGCTGATACCCACCGGGGTATTTTCCATCAGCGCCGCCACCGTGTCCCATTGCGCCAGCGGATAAAATCCACACTTGCGGAACAAGGGAATATTGACCGGCCGGGTATAAAGAAACAGGTGGGCGTGTCCCTGGCGCAACGCCAGGTTTTCCGCCTCTTCGAGCAAACGGGCGCTCAGATTGCCGCCCCGGTACTGCGCCGCCACCGCGACGCATTTAATCGTATTGCCCGCCAGCCCGGCGCAACCGGCCAGACCGTGGTCGCCGCGCGCCGCCGCGAACCAGCGGATATCCCCCTCCAGGTCCAGATCGCAGGCGGCCAGCAGAACACGGACCTCATCCAGATCGCGAGACGGTTCGGCGGCCGAAAATACATTTATCTCCAGCGAGTCGAAGTCAACCATATCGCCTACCCCATAGCTATTGTTGCGCGCCGGACCTGTGTCCATTTTCGGTCGCGCCGGTTCAGTAAGATGCGACGGCATAAGCCGGGCCGCCGCCGGATTGGCAATCGGTACCGACCACCCGATTGCGCAGATGGCCGATATTTTCGATTTCCACCTCAATGGCGTCGCCATCCTGTAAAAACAGCGGCGGGGTCCGTTTTTTCCCTACACCGCCCGGCGATCCGGTAATAATGACATCGCCGGCATGCAGGCAGGTGAAAGTACTGATATATTCGATCAGTTCGGCGACCGGATGGATCATGCTGCCGGTACTGTCATCCTGTACCAACCGTCCGTTTAACCAAGTGCGGATGCTGAGGGCGTTGGGGTCGGGAATTTCATCGGTGGTGGTGAGGTAAGGGCCGAAGGCGCCGGTTTGTTTCCAGTTTTTCCCGGCGGTGAACCAACTGTGTTGCCAGTCGCGAGCCGATCCGTCCATATAGCAGCTATAACCGGCCACATGCGACAACGCCTGACCGGCGGGGATGTGTTGTCCACCGTCGCCGATAATCACCGCCAGCTCGCCTTCGTAGTCGAATTCCACGGAATGGCTGGGTTTGATGATCGGCGCGTCATGCCCGGTCTGCGAGTCGGCGAAGCGCACGAACAAGGTCGGCGCCGGGTCCGTTTCATTGAATTCCCGGCGTTTATCGGCATAATTCATGCCGACGCACAGAATTTTTTCCGGGTTTTCAATCACCGGCAAAAAAAACAGCCCGTCAATGGGCATATCCGCCGGTTGGGCGCCATACGCTTCGGCCAGGCCTAGCGCATCGCCGGCCAGTAGCGCCTTGATATCCGGGTAACGCCGTCCAAGACGCCGGCCCAAGTCGATCATGCCGTCCTGCGTCGCCAAGCCGTAGCTTTTGACGCCCTGAAAAATGTAGCTTGCGAGTTTCATAACCCTTCCTGATAAACTTTCTATCGGCCCGTTCCGGCCGGTATGCGGCCTTTACCCGAGACCGCCGTCGGGTAAAGGCCTGCGTATTTAGAGCAAAAAATTACCCAGTACCAGCAAGGCGACCGAAACATTGATCGCGCCGCCGATGCGAGTGGCTATCTGAGCGAAAGGCATCAATTCCATACGATTGCCGGCGGTAAGAATGGCGACATCGCCAGTGCCGCCCTGACCGCTCTGACAGCAGGAAACAATGGCGACATCAATGGGGTACATGCCAATCTTTTTCCCCACCAGGAAGCCGGTACCCACCAGCGAACCCACGGTACTCACAATCACCAGCAGGTTGGAGAGAGTGAAGGCATTGACCAGCTCTTGCCACGGCGTAATGGCGACGCCGACGGCGAACAGAATCGGATAGGTCACCGACGTCTGGAAGAATCGGTACACCACTTGCGAACCCGCCAGCATGCGCGGGGATACGCCATGAGCCAGTTTGATGAGCACCGCGATAAACAGCATGCCTACCGGGGCGGGCAAGCCGATAAGCCGGTTTACCAGCATCCCCAGCATATACAGCAGGATCGCCAGCAACGCGCCGGCGGCGATGGCGGTGACATCAGTCTTACCGTTGTTAGCGCTTTGCAGGCTGGCGGCGGTGATGCCCTGATCCGGTCGTCCCGTCGCCATCAGGCGGCCTTCGCCGGTGAGGTGCGGATACCGTTTTCCCAAACGGTTCAGACAGCCGGACAGGATAATGGCGGTCAATCCGCCCAGCATGACGATAGGCAGGATCCGCCCTAATGCCACGCCCTGCTGCATATGCAGCAACGCGGCATAGCCGATGGACAAGGGAATGGCCCCCTCGCCCACCCCGCCGGCCATAATGGGCAGGATCAGAAAGAAAAATATCTGGAAGGGCGGCAGGCCGAGCGATAGCCCTACCGCCATGCCCACCAGCATGCCGACCACTTCCCCGCAAAACATCGGGAAAAATATCCGCAGGAAACCCTGGATCAGCGTGCGCCGATCCATGCTCATGATGCTGCCGACGATGATGCAGCAAATATAGAGATACAGAATGTTGGTGGATTTGTAAAAACTGGTGGTGGACGCCACCACTGCATGGGGCAATAACCCATAATGCACCATTGCCGAGGGGATAAATGTGGCGCAGATGGCCGCCGCGCCCATTTTACCCACCACCGGCAAACGTTTCCCTATTTCACCGCATGCGAAACCGAAAAACGCCAGGGTGGCGACCATGACGACGATATCGCTGGGGAGCTTTCCGCCCAGGCAATCGATACCGATCAATATGCCGGCCAGCAGAAATAAAGGCAGTGGGATAACGCCGACTTTCCAGCTATCGAGAATATGCCACCATTTTTCTTTCAATGTCGTTTTTTCAATCGTAGCCGTTTGATCGGCAGCGATATAACTGTCTTCTGTCGTGCTCATAATCAGCCCCTCGAATAATTGTTCGGCCATCATAATTAGAGCAAACACGGGGTTATGTGATTACCTTCAAATTAATATCGCTGTTTTAATGGACTTAAAGATTTTAATGACGTTTATTATCCCATGCGTTTATGCCATCTTCAATTTGCCAGAATAGAAATTTAATGGCATCTAAGGTTTTAATGGCGCTTATGGTTTTTATGGTTTTTATTCAGAGGCGTCGAGCCTTGTTAAGGTTAGGTAGTCATATTGTAGAGTATTTCCCCGCATCTTATCGTTGATGGCGTCATCGACTCCATCCGGCTGTGTCTAAGATCACAGTTTACGCCAAGCTCTCTTACAGGGGATTATATCCATGATAAACTTGAAATAGCGCAGTATTTTGCCCTTCAGGGGTATTTTCCATTATGCATCTAAAAATTTCATTTCATATTAAATTGTTTATCTGCCTTATCGTGTTTTTCTCGTTATTGCTCACGCTGATAGGCATATATTATTACTATGACCTTGACCGGCAACTCTATGCGGAACTGGGTGCGCACGCAAGAGTACAGGCCAGGGAAATTTCATTGATGCCCACATTGGCCGACGCGGTGAAAATCCGCGATACCCGCGCTATCGCAAAACTCATGAACCGATTGGTGGCCAGCAGCGACGCCAGCTACATCGTCATCGGCGATCGGCAGGCAATCCATTTATATCATTCCGGCGATCCGGGCATGGTTGGGAAGCCGATGATCGGCGGCGATAATACCGACGTATTGCAAGGTAAAACCAGCATCACCGTGCGCCGGGGCGGGTTGGGAATGTCATTGCGCAGTAAAGCGCCTATATTCGACGAACATCATCATATCATCGGCATCGTGTCCATTGGCTATTTAATAACGCATATTGATAGGCTGAGCGCCCGGCAATTTATTAAAATCTCTTTCATGGCGATGATATTATTACTGACATTGTTTGTTTTTTCCTGGTGGTTCGCCAATACCATGAAGAGGCAAATGTTCTTTTTGGAACCGCGTGAAATAGGGCTTATGGTACGCCAGCAAAAAGCCCTGCTGGAGTCCATATTCGAAGGCGTCATCGCCATTGACAAAGCATACCGTATCGCTGAAATAAACCAGGCGGCGAAAACTTTGCTGTCGATGAGCGAATCCTCCCGACAGCTGCGCGGTAAGCCGCTTGCCGCAGTGATTAAACCCATCGCTTTTTTTCAGGCCGATACCATGCTGGCGGGCGATACCCATGACGAAATCTGCCTGTTTAACCAGGTGACGGTCATTGCCAGCCGGGTCAGAATTATGCTGGAAGATACCCTACAGGGCTGGGTCATCACCTTTCGCGATCAACGGGAAATAAACAGTCTGAGCGTCCAGTTGAGCCAGGTAAAACGCTATGCCGACAATTTGCGCATTTTACGGCACGAACAATTGAACTAGACCGCCGCCCTGGCCGGATTGCTGCATATGAAACGCTACGACGAAGCGATACGCTACATTGAGGCCCAGTCGGAAAATGCCCAGGAAATCCTCGATTTCGTGTCGTCGCGTTTTCATTCGCCCACATTGTGCGGTCTGCTGCTGGGCAAATACGCCAGCGCCCGGGAAAAAGGCGTGGAACTGCTGTTTGACCCGGCCTGTACCCTGACCTGCCGGCCTTCTTCGCTGCGCGAAACCGAGTTGATGTCCATCATCGGCAACCTGCTGGATAACGCCATTGAGGCCACGCTGGCGCGCGAAGGCGACCGTTATCCCGTCGAAGTCTACATCGTCGGCGGCGCGAGGGAACTGGTGATCGAAATCGCTGATCAGGGCGGCGGCATCGATCCGGCCCTGCGCGAACGGATTTTCGAATTGGGCGCGACATCCAAGGACAACGGCGATCACGGGCTTGGCCTGCACTTGGTCTCCAGCTATGTGGATCACGCCGGCGGCAGTATCGAAGTCGCCGCCAATGCGCCATACGGCACCGTCTTTTCCGTGTTTATTCCCCTGCCGGGGAGCCGCTTACCCGAACCTATCAACCCGGATGAACCCGAATATGCAACCTGAACGTTTCGATGTGCTGGTGGTGGAAGATGAAGGCCAACTGGCCCGGATGCATGCTGATTTTCTCGACGGCCACCCGCAACTGCGGCTGGTGGGCATCGCCCACTCCCTCAAGGACGCCCGCGAGCAAGTACGGCTTAAGCGCCCCCGGCTGATTTTACTGGATAACTACCTGCCGGATGGCGAAGGGATAACGCTGGTGGAGGGCGAGCTGCTAAAGGGTCTTGAGTGTTCGGTGATTTTCATCACCGCCGCCAGCGATATGAATACCTGCAGCCAGGCTATCCGCTGCGGGGCGTTCGACTATATTCTCAAACCGATTTCCTGGCGTCGACTGCGCTATTCGCTGGAAAAGTTTATCCAGTTTGCCCGGACCCAACGCGCCTTTAAGGTGGTTGATCAACAAAATGTCGATATTCTTTATCAACTGCAATCCAAAAATTTCGCTCAAGAATCGGGCAGTAAAGGCATCGAAAATAATACGCTCAATTTGATCCGGCAGATTTTTATTACCGATGACGACCGCCTGTTTTCCGTCGACGATATCGTCAATCAAGCCGGGCTCAGCAAGACCACCACCCGTCGTTATCTGGAATACTGCGTAGAAACGGAATTCCTGCTGGTGGAAATGCGTTACGGCAAAATCGGCCACCCACGGCGGTTATATCGCCGCAACAAGCAGGCGTAACCGCGCCAAGGACGGAGAAAAACCCGGCGTCGCGACAGGGCGGCCGCGACGCCGGGGCGATGCCTTACAGCAGCTCGGTCTGAGCCTCGACCACCGCCAGCGCCACCATGTTCACGATGCGCCGCACCGACGCGATAGGCGTGAGAATATGCGCCGGTTTGGCTATTCCCATCAGGACCGGCCCCACCGTTACCCCTTCCGAGGAGGAAACCCGCAACAGGTTATAGCTGATACGGGCGGCTTCCATGTTCGGCATGATCAGGATATTGGCGGACCCTTTCAGCGGGCTGTCGGGCATGAGATCCTGACGGATGCTTTCCACCAGCGCCGCATCGCCATGCATTTCGCCGTCGATTTCCAATTCCGGCGCGGCGTGCTGTACCAGCTCAAGCGCTTTTCGCATTTTGCGGGAGGCGGGGCAATCGGAGCTGCCGAAACTGGAATGGGACAGCAGCGCCACTTTGGGCTCAATGCCGAACCGGCGCACCATGCGAGATGCCATCAAGGTGATTTCCGCCAACTGTTCCGGGGTCGGATCGTCATTGACATAGGTGTCGGCCAGGAAGGTATTGCCGCTAGGCAGCAATAACGCGTTCATGGCCCCGGCCACATGCACGCCCTCGCGGTAGCCGAATACCGATTCCACCACCGAGAAGTGTTCGTGGTAGCCGCCGACGGCGCCGCAGATCATGGCGTCCGCCTCGCCCCGGCGCACCATGAGGGCGGCGATAAGCGTGGTGTTGTTGATTACCGCGCGCTGCGCCTGCTCCTGGGTAACGCCGCGCCGTTTCATGATCTGGAAGTACTCGTTCCAGTATTCCTTGAAGCGGGGATCCGATTCATTGTTGACTACGGTGAAATCCTGCCCGGCGACGATATGCAGGCCCAGTTTTTTCAGGCGCATATCGATAACGCTTGGCCGGCCGATGAGAATCGGTTTTGCCAGACCCAGCGTCACCAGTTCCTGGGTGGCGTGCAGCACCCGCGGATCCTCCCCTTCCGCCAGTACCACCCGCTTCGGCTGTTTGCGCGCCTGGGAGAAAATCGGCCGCATAAACAGGTTGGTTTTATAGACGAATTCAGTGAGTTTTTCGACATAGGCATCGAAATCCGCGATAGGCCGCGTCGCCACGCCGGAATCCATCGCCGCCTTGGCTACCGCCGGGGCGATTTTAACGATAAGCCGGGGATCGAAAGGCGTGGGGATCAGGTATTCCGGTCCGAAGGACAGTTCCTGGTCCGCATAAGCCGACGCCACGACTTCACTTTGTTCGGCCAGGGCCAAGTCGGCGATGGCGCGCACCGCCGCCAGTTTCATTTCCTCGTTAATGGCCGTGGCGCCCACGTCCAATGCGCCGCGGAAGATAAACGGGAAACACAGCACATTATTGACCTGATTGGGGTAGTCGGAACGACCGGTGCAAATAATGGCATCAGGGCGGACTTCCTTGGCCAGCGGCGGCAGAATTTCCGGCTCCGGATTGGCCAGCGCCAGGATAAGGGGTTTGCTGCCCATGGTCTTGACCATATCCTGAGTCAACACCCCCGGTCCCGAACAGCCGAGGAAAATATCCGCCCCCTGAATGGCGTCCGCCAGGGCGCGCATGCCATTATCCTCAATGGCATAGGCGGCCTTGGTTTCCGCCATATTCTCCTCGCGGCCGCGATAGATGACGCCGCGGGAGTCGCAAACCACGATATTGTGGTGCTTAAGTCCCAGGGCCACCAGCAGGTTGAGGCAGGCGATGGACGCGGCGCCGGCGCCGGAGACCACCAGACGCACATCGGTGATGTCTTTTTCCACGACCCGCAGTCCATTGATAACCGCGGCGGTGCAAATGATCGCCGTTCCGTGCTGATCGTCGTGAAATACTGGTATTTTCATGCGCTCGCGCAATTTCTTCTCAATATAGAAGCATTCGGGCGCCTTGATATCTTCCAGATTGACGCCGCCGAACGTCGGTTCCAACGCGGCGATAATATCGATAAGTTTATCAGGGTCGTGCTCGTCGATTTCAATGTCGAATACATCGATACCGGAGAATTTTTTAAACAGCACGCCTTTGCCTTCCATGACCGGCTTGCCGGCCAGCGCACCGATGTTGCCCAGGCCAAGTACCGCGCTGCCGTTGGATATGACCGCCACCAGATTGCCGCGCGCGGTATATTTATAGGAGGCCAGCGGATCGTCGGCGATTTCCAGACAAGGGGCGGCCACGCCCGGCGAATAGGCCAGCGCCAAATCGCGCTGGGTCGCCAGGGGCTTGGTGGGCGTAATGCGGATTTTACCCGGCTGGGGGAATTGATGAAAATCTAAAGCGCTCTGTTTGAGTTGTTCATCCATTGTCGGAATCCTTGTGGCGTTTTTTTTAAAACCGGTACAGGTATGTAACGATGTTATGCCCTTACAGTATAAACTGTGCGCAACTTCAAACTATGAAGTAAGACATAGTCTGCGCAAGAACATGTCCGCATAAAAGAAAAATGCATTGTGCAACCACGATATCCTTACAGGAATAGTTTAACTTTTCATCTGTAGAGCGTAACGGGCAACGGCGCGGGTTTTGTTCGAGGGCCTGATTTTTATTGCCTCTACACTATCATCTCCCGGGTGGGCCAAACTATGAAGCGCGGCATAAACTCGGTAAGAAATTGTCTGTATGGCGGAAATCTTCAACACCGCCATAGCCCATCCCATCGCCAAGGCAAGGCGCGCAATGGCTTTATCCATCCTGGCCGCAAAGACGGCGTTCGCGCGGCCGGACACTGTTTCGCGGGGCGCGTCGCGTGTTACTCGGTCCAGCGTTTAAGTAAAATACTGGCATTAACGCCGCCAAAACCGAAACCGTTCGATAAAGCGTATTCCATGGCGTAGGGCAACGGTTTGCCGCCTACCAGACGCAGGCCTTCGGCGGCGGGATCCGGGTTCGCCAGATTCAAGGTGGGCGGCACCGTCTGGTCGCGCAACGCCAGCGCGGTAAAAATCGTCTCCAGCCCGCCGGCGGCGCCAAGCAAGTGCCCCGTGGCCGACTTGCTGGCGGTGATGGCCAGTTCCCCGTCGGCGCCGAAGAGATGGCGAATGGCGTTGATTTCACCCAGGTCGCCCACCGGCGTCGATGTGGCATGGGCATTCAGGTGGCGGATCTGGCGGGGTTCGACCCCCGCCCGACGTAAAGCGATTTGCATGGCCCGGCCGGCGCCCTCGCCGTCCTCCGCCCCCGAGGTCATATGATAGGCATCCGCGCTGGTGCCGTAACCGACAATCTCCGCCAGCGGCGCCGCGCCCCGCGCCAGCGCGTGATCCAACCGTTCTATCACCACCAGTCCCGCCCCCTCGCCCATCACAAATCCCTCCCGATCCCGGTCAAAAGGCCGGGATGCCTGCGTCGGCCGATCGTTATAATGCACGGCCACCGCCCTGGCCGCCGCAAAACCGCCCAAACTGACCTGATCGATGGCCGCTTCGGCGCCGCCGCACAAGGCAATGTCGGCCTCATCGTTGAGGATCAGCCGCGCCGCATCGCCGATGGCCTGCACGCCGGCCGCGCAGGCGGTTACCGGCGCGCCAATCGGTCCGCGAAACCGGTATTTAATGGATACCTGGCCGGCGGCCAGATTCGCCAGGAACGACGGAATGGTAAAGGGCGACAGCCGGCCTGGTCCCCGGGTCTCGGCAGTGCGCACCGCCTGGGCGATGGCGGGAAATCCGCCGATGCCGGTGGCGATAACCGTGGCGGTGCGCGTCTGGCGATGGAGGGTATCGGCGGTCCAGCCCGACTGCCGCAGGGCCTCATCCGCCGCCGCCATGGCGAACTGAATGAAACGATCCATTTTTTTGAGATCTTTTGCCGCCACATACCGTTCAGGATTAAAGCCGGCCTCGGCATCGTCCCGCCAATCGGGCACCCGGCCGCCTATCTTCACGGGCAACCCTTCCACGATATCATCCGGTAACGCCACAATCCCCGACCGGCCCGCCAACAAACGACTCCAGTTGACTTCCACGCCGCAGCCCAGGGGCGATACGGCGCCCATGCCGGTAATAACGATTCGACACTTGTTCATTTTTTTTCCTGTTTCGACACATCGGTATAAGGGGAGACGGGTCCGGATGCCGGTTTTTCGCCGGGCGCCGTCCCAGCGCCGCCCGTCACGCGGACATTGTGAAAATTAAGGGGCCTGCCGGTATGTTTATCAATCAGTTGCGGCGCCACGGGCCGTCCCGTCCGACGGTGAACCGGCACCACGGTGGGATCGCCGTCCAGAAACGCGTTGCCCCAACTGAGCAGGGAGAGCAAAACCGGGAACAGTTCCTCCCCCCGCGCAGTCAGGAGATATTCATGACGCACCGGGCGGGTTTGGTAGGGTTGCTTGCACAGGATGCCGTTGCTCACCAGCGTGTCAAGCCGGCGGGCCAGCATGGTGGGCGAAACCCCCAGACTTTGCCGGAATTCATCGAATTTCGTCAGGCCGCGAAACGCGTCCCGGACGATCAATATGCTCCACCATTCGCCTATCCGTTCCAGGGATTGGGCGATGGGACATCGCATTTGGTCAAAATGGGTTCTCTGCATATCGCCAACGTTGTCATTGGAATACCGGCCGGGGCGACGGCCCCTCGCGAGGGGGCAAGGGATGTTGTATTCCCCCCCGTCGCCGGCTGCCCTATCGTTTTTTCAAGTCACTACAATGATAGTACTGACTTGGGTGACTAATTTAGCTTACATGTGTAAGCTGAACAAGTCCGATCAGTGTGTCGGCCATGCTCTTTCCCGTCAGTCACGGCGTTAGCCCTAGTGCCGGGGATTCATTTACTTGCCCTTGAAATATGAAATAGGAAAGATGTCGCATATGCTCTACATTATTAAATTGTACCGTGACAGCGTGTGGATGGACACCGCTAATAAATAAGCGACGTGAAGCAGGGCGAGACGATCTCGGTTAATGCGCGGAGTGGCGTATGAAATATCTCTTTAATCATTCAGTTTTATTTGATACTACGGAATACCAATTATATTTATTGAAGGATGGGCGATCCGCCATCCGATTATCCAATACCGCGGGACGGGTTCTGCAGGAATTGATTTTATCGCGCGGGACCGGCGTTGCGGTCAGTCGTGAACAGTTATTTGAGCAGGTTTGGATAAAACAGGGACTGCAACCCTCCAATGGCAATCTGAACCAGCAAATCAGCCTGATCAGAAAAGCGTTCGCCACGCTTGGGCTTGAGCCGAATGCTATCGTCACCCTGCCCAAACGCGGTCTTAAACTCAACGATCATTTGCTGGTCGCGCCGGTGGGTCCGCTGCCATCATCCCCCCCGGCGCCGTCGGGGGGAGCGATATCACCGCACGCCGCGGACCCGGACGCGCCGCCGCCGACCGCCGACCCGGATGGGCAGGCATCGCCAACGGCGGCCGACGCCGCTGCCCAAATTTCCCCCGCGCCATCCGGTAAACCGCTTGGTCTGAAAATTCTTACCGCCGCCACCCTGGCTGTCGCTCTGGCCGCCTTGTTGCCGTTGGATATTTATTGGTTCAAAAAAGATAAACTGCCCTTATTCTTTTTTGAAAAAATTCATTCTTGCAATGTTTATACATTCAGGCCGGTTAATGATCATGAAAAACCGGCGATGAATGAACAAATGGAGAAAACACTGCAAGGGCGCATAGAAAGATGCAATAAACACCAACTGCTGCTCTTTTCATACAACATTATCAACAATGTCTCAGTACGTAATAATGCGAACCAACAGGTTTTTCTGGCCAAGTGCGATAAAGACGCCCGTGGCAATATATCAGGCTGCTTGAACTTTTATTTTTATAATTGGGATTAAAAATGAAAAAAACACTTATTGTTTTTTTGGTTTTTTCATTATTCGCCGTACTGTTCGCCAGGTATGTTTATCGTCAGCCGTTCCGGGATTTTCATTGTAAGGGCATGATGATTTTTCACGCCAAAACCACGCAGGGGCGCTTCAGCTATACCGCCGAGGCCAACATGTTTTTTATTGGCGCCCACGATGGCTTTTATGCCTTAAACGGCACATTCACCCATGACGGGCAGACATTCAACCTGCACAGAACCCAGTTTTTTACCTACCGGAAGAAAGGCCGGCAAGACGTCTACGAGATCGTCATCACACGTGAAATCATCGCAAATCTGGATAACACACCCCGTTCCGTTGCCGATCCGATATTGATGCCGGTGGGCGGATCCGTGTTGCCGCGGTTTCGGCGCATTGATAAGCATGCCATCCTGGTCAGCATGATCTCCTCGCCTTTTTTTATCTGCGCCGAAGAATAACGGCGCGGCCCGTTTTGCCGGAAACTTTGACGAAGCGTAGGAATGCATAAATACTGTTAATGTACGAGACTACCCGATGGATGACGCCACGCAGCGATACAGGGTAGGGTCGAGTCATAAACGGCAGCGCGTCTGCCTGGCTTGGGATGCCGTCGGTTATATTTATGCCAAACATGAAAAACTTCGGTTACTCCCGGCAACGAAGCCGGGAAGAAGCGGTTTACGGCCGGCAACGCTTTTCGTTGCTTTTCCAGCTTGGCGCCTCCGCGGTCGCGCTTATTATCGTCCTGATTGGGCTCAATGTCTGGTATTTGTGGCATACCCATCACTTGGCGCTGGCCCGCTCCCAGGCGACCACCGCCATTTTGACCCAGGCGTTGACCCAGCATGCCAACGATACCTTCGTTCAGGCGGAAGCGACCCTGGACGAGTTATCTTCAGTCATTGAACGGCGCGGCATTAACCCCGCGCAAGGCAGCGCGTTTCATCAGCTTTTCAAGCAAACCGCCCAGGGCATCCGGCAGATAGACGGGATTTCCCTGTTCGACGCCGCCGGCCGCATGATCGCCACACTCCAGGATCATCTGCCGGACGTCAATGATTTTTCCGATCGGGACTATTTTATCTATCATCGCACCCACTCCGATCGGCGCATTCATATCGGCAAAGTGATTCGCAGCCGGCTGACCGGCGAGCTGATACTGCCTCTTACCCGACGGCTTAACCACATCGACGGCAGTTTTGCCGGCGTGCTGCTGGAAAGCGTAATGATTAGCCGTTTTCGCAATTTCTACACCCGTTTTACCATCAACGACGATTCCACGCTGCTGATGCTGTTGAACAACGGTACGGTGCTATACCGCCATCCCTATAGCGAAAAAGCCATTGGCACCAACATCGCCGGTTCCCCGCTGTTTCGCGATAATATCCGGCAGAACCAGTCCGGCACGGTCAACAGTACCCTTGGCCACGATGCGCCGCCCATGCTTTACAGTTATGCGCATCTCAAGCAATTTCCCATTATCATCACCAGCGGCATTTCCCTGGACCAGGCCCTATCCGACTGGCGGAGCGACGCCGTGAGCCACGCGTTCATGACGTTCATTTTTATCGTCATCATTCTATTGATTTATTCATTGTTAATGCGCCAGGTTCGGGCGCGCATGCGGATTGAGCTTGAACTGGTGCACGCCCAGCAGACTTTGCGCAAGCTGAATGCCTCATTGGAAAAACTGGCGCGTTATGACGGGCTCACGGGGCTTTATAACCGGCGACATTTCGATCTGGCGCTGAAAAATGAACATCGTCGGGCCGTCGAAAACCGCCGCCCGCTCGGCCTGATTCTGCTGGATATCGATTTTTTCAAGCAATATAACGATATTTACGGCCATGTTGCCGGCGACGATTGTTTAAAACGCATCGGCGAGGCCCTGCGGGAATTACCGCTGCGTTACCGTGATCTGGTGGCGCGTTATGGCGGAGAGGAATTTATTGTGCTGTTGCCGGAAACCGATCGGCCGGGCGCGATGACCGTGGCCCATCGGATCTATGACGCCATCATTCGGCTGAATATCCCGCACGCCGGCAGTAGCGAGGGACGGATCACGCCAAGTATCGGGGTTTATGTCGGTCTGCCGGACGAAGGGGACACCCCCTCCAAAGCGGTGGTTTATGCCGATGGCGCCTTGTACCAGGCCAAACGCCAGGGCCGCAACCGTATCTGCGAAGCCTGATGGCGGCCGGCGTCAGATCCCGCTAAACCAGTTATAGCCCTGATCTTCCCAGTAACCGCCGGGATTGGTGTCGCTCACGGAAATGGCCACGATATGCTTGGCATTTTTGAATCCCAACTTGGTGGGCACCCGTAGCCGCAGGGGAAATCCATAGTCGGCCGGTAACGCGCGACCGGCGAAATCCAGCGCCAGCGTGGTTTGCGGATGAAGCGCCGTCGCCATGTCGATACTGGAATAATACCGGTCCGCGCAACGGAACCCCACGTAGCCGGCGCGCAGATCCGCGCCGATATGCTGCAAAAACAGCCTCAGCGGCACCCCGCTCCACTGCCCGATGGCGCTCCACCCCTCAATACAGATAAGGCGGGTAATCTGACCCTGTTGCGGCAGGGCCTTTAACCGATCCAGGGTCCAGGGGGTTTTGTCGGCCACCCGGCCGGAGACGTTCAACCGCCAATCGGCCACATCCACCTCCGGCACATTATATTCGGGATAGTAGGCATTGAATGGAAAGGGCCGGGTAATCTGGTCGGGACGATAGGTTTGCGCCAAGCGCCGACCGCTGAACAGCCAGGCCTGGACCCGATCATTCCAGCGCGACATGGCCCACAGCACTTTATCCACATCGTCGCCGTCCTGCATATTACAGCCGCTGAGCAAAGACAAGCCGCCCAGCGTCAACCCCGAGCGCAGCAGCAAGCGCCGCTGCAAGCGGTATAGCGCCCTACGCTGATCCGGCTCCAGGTTGGGTCCGGGTTTTGCCGGTTTAGTCATCGGCCATGTCCTCCGGTTTGCGGCGCAGGCGGCCGGTGATCATCGGCGGCAAGGTGGACGGGACAACCAACACCATGAGCAGGTGGATGACAACAAAAACACCAATACCGCTCATGGCGAAAAAATGGACGTAGCGCGCCCGGTCGAATCCGCCGAACAGCGCCGCCAGCCCGCTCAGTTGAACCGGTTTCCAGATGGAAAGACCGGACAGCACCAATACGATACCGCACAGCAACACCAGCCAATAAAGGGCTTTTTGCACGGCATTATATTTTCCGGGGGAGTGAACGAGCCGAAAACGCAAGGCCGCCGTCAAATCCGCGATAACCGTGCGGGGCGTAACCGGTAGAAAATCCCGGCGGAAATGACCGCTGGCCAGGCCCCACAGCAGGTAGATCAGCCCATTGAGGGCCAAAGCCCACATCACCGCCAAGTGCCAGGCAATGGATCCCCCAAGCCATCCCCCCAGGGTCAGCCACTGGGGAAAGTTGAAGGGAAACAGCGGGGAGGCGTTGTAGATGCCCCAACCGCTCATGAACATGCCGCACATGATAATCACATTCAGCCAATGGGTTAACCGTACCGGCGCCCTGTGCAACCGGATGGTCGGCGTGTTGGCGTTTTCGCTTATCGACATGGCGCCTCGCTTTATGACCTTGAGCGGGAAAAGGCCCGGCCGGGGAAGGGGCCGGACACGGTATTGTTATCCGTTACATGGGCGGCACGGTGCCGTTGATACCGGCCACGATCCGGGCGGCGACCATGGGCTTGGCGTTGCCCGGCGCCGGGAAGAGGATGATATGCGCTCCCGGCGCCAACAACGCGCGGCTACCAGGTGACAACGTCACAATTGGCACGTCATCCGGCACCACCACTGTCTTTTCACCGTTCTGGTACTTAACCGTCATGGTTCGGCCATTGGCGTGAACCAGCGTGCCGACGGTGCCGTTGGTCATGGTGCCCTTACGGCCATCGGCGCCTTGCCAAGGCCGAAAGCCTTCGCCGGTACCACGCATGGAGGGATCGAACACGTGCACTTCCAGCGCTTTCAGGGTACCGTCCGGTTGCGGCGCGGCGGCGGTGCCGATAAAACTATCGGGCTTGATATCGCTGATATTGCCCTTCGCCACCGCCGCGATGCCGGTCTTGTCGGTCAGGGTGGCGGTGACCGTCTGCCCCTGCCGATCGGTGAACTGCAATTGATCGCCGCTGACCTGCGTAATGGTGCCGCGCATCGGCATCGGGGGCCGCGCCGGTTCATCCGCCGCGCGCGCCGCGAGAGCGCTCAATGTCAAGGCGCCCGCCAGAATTCCCGTCAAAAAGAGATGCTTCGCCATGAAATTCTCCTGTGAGTTTTATCAATCCGGCCTGTCGCGCCGGCTCTTTCCGCATCGGTAATACCTGATCCGGCCGTTTTCTCCCCCTCAGCTTGGCAAACCAACCCGGTCCGGCGCATGACCGTTCCATGACAATAATGTCATCAAAGCGCGCCGGACAAACTGATACACTGACTCATGTCCCGCAACATTCGCTGTGTGGCGATCATCGGCCGGAGGGCATATCGGGATGCGTATATTGATAGTAGAAGATGATGACAGCACGGGCGAATACCTGCGCAAAGGCCTGGGCGAAGCCGGTTATCGGGTGGATTTGGCCCGTACGGGCACGGAAGGCCTGTTTCTGGCCCTGGAACAGGAATATGACGCCATTGTGCTTGATGTCATGCTGCCGGGGCTGGACGGCTGGCAGGTGATGGAAATCATTCGCAAGAAAAGCGACGTGCCGGTGCTGTTTCTTACCGCCCGCGATCAGGTTCAGGATCGGATCCATGGCCTGGAGCTGGGCGCGGACGATTATCTGATTAAGCCCTTTTCTTTTACGGAACTGCTGCTGCGCATCCGTACCCTGCTGCGGCGCGGGGTGATCCGAGAGGAAAACGATTTCCATCTGGCCGATTTGCATATCGACATGCTGCGGCGCAAGGTGACCCGGCAGGACATGGCGATTATCCTGACCAACAAGGAGTTCGCCCTGCTGTCGCTGTTCGTTCGCCGCCAGGGAGAGGTGCTGTCCCGGACGCTTATCGCTTCGCAGGTCTGGGATATGAACTTTGACAGCGATACCAATGTGGTGGATGTGGCGGTCAAGCGTCTGCGGGCCAAAATGGATCGTCCGTTTACGGTGAAACTGATTCATACCGTGCGCGGTATCGGCTATGTCTGCGAAGTGCGAACATGAAAAACCCGTCATTGTCTTCCCTCTCCCTGACCGCGCGTCTGACGCTGTTGTTCGCCATCCTGGCCGCCCTGGTGATAAGCGCTGTCGGATTTTATCTTTACGGCGATATGGCCCGCTCCCTGCGTCATCAGGCGGCGATCCAGACCTCTGGGCGGGTGGCGTATTTTCGCGGCCTGCTGGGCAATCAGTTTCCCATTGCCTTGCTCAGCGACAATCCGCACCTGTTTGAAAATATGCTGGGCAACGAGCGGGATATCCTGATTTTTCAACGCCCCGGCCAGGCGCCGCTCATTAACGTCAATCCCGGCCGGTACGTATTGCCGCCGGTAACGGCGGTGCGTAACGGCATGCCGCTGACCCTTGACGCCGTACACGCCGCCCGTACGCCCGAGGGCGTGCCCATCCGTTTCGTGACGGCCTGGGCCGATATTGATGGTCAGCTGCCGATTCGAATTACCGCCGGCCACGTGATGGTCAACGAAACCCGGATGTTGGCCCAATACCGCAACAGGATTATCGAAACCGTGATCGGCGCGTTTTGCCTGATAGCCTTAATGGGGTATGGCGTGTTGCGCCGCGGGCTCCGGCCGCTACGGCGCATGGCGGCGCAGGCGGAAGGCATCCATCCCGCCACGTTGAATACCCGGCTGACCGAGCAAGGCGCCCCCCCTGAGCTGCACCAGGTGATCCGGTCATTTAACGCCATGCTGGATCGGCTGGCGGACGGATATCAGCGGCTTAGCCGGTTCTCCGCCGATTTGGCACATGATATCCGCACCCCGGTTAACGCCCTGATGGGACATTGCCAGGTGGCGCTGTATCAACGCCGCCCCGCCCAGGAATATGAAAGCGTGCTGGTGCGAATCAGTGAAGAACTGGAGCGGATTTCCCGCATGGTGGAGAATATCCTGTTTTTGGCGCGGGCCGGCGAGGCGCAATCCGCTATCGCGCCGACACCGCTGCCGCTGATGGCGGAGTTGCAGCGGGTCGCTGATTATTTCGAGGGATTGGCCGAGGAACGGGGGCTGACCCTGACCTGCCGGGGCGAGGGGACGGTTCGGGCCGACGCCATGCTGCTGCGCAGAGCGCTGAGCAATTTGGTGGATAATGCCGTCCGGTATGCCGACGCCGATAGCGCCATTGTGCTGGAAGGGCGGCGCCGGAATAACGGGTTGCTCATCGAAGTGATCAACCGCGGTCCGCCGATCCCGGCCCGACATCTCGACAAACTGTTCGATCGTTTTTACCGCGTCGACGCTGCCCGTACCAGCAGCGGCAACGCCAGCGGCCTGGGTTTGTCTATCGTGCGGGCCATTATGCAACTGCACCGGGGCAGCGCCGCCGTCGTTTGCAGCCCTGAGGGGGAAATCCGCTTTAGCCTGTTTTTTCCCGACGAGACGCCCACGGACCGGGCCGCCTGAGCCGCTTTGTCACCCTCGCCGCCGCTAGCAAGCCGCCAGATGGCCGCCGCCATAATCATGAAATCGCTGCGGCGGGCTGCGGTAACCGGCGGGCTTTATGGGGTCGGGCCGCTCCATATCCGCCAGAAGCGGGCGAAAATCCCGTTTACGGCTCACATCCAGGGACGGCACCGCGCTGAGCAGCCGCCGGGTGTAGGGATGACGGGGATAATGCAATACCTGATCCCGCGGCCCGATTTCAACGATTTGGCCACAGAACATGACCGCCACGCGATGACAGATCCGCTCCACCACCGCCATATCATGGGAAATAAACAGATAGCTCAGGCCATAGCGTTCACGCAACCCTTCCAGCAGTTCCAGCACTTGCGCCTGTACCGAAACGTCCAGCGCCGATACCGATTCGTCGGCGATAATGACCTTGGGGTTCAGAGCCAGGGCTCGGGCGATACAGATGCGTTGCCGCTGGCCGCCGGAAAACTGATGGGGATAGCGCGTTAGCGCGTCGGCGGTCAGCCCCACCTGCGCCAACAGTTCCGCCGTCCGTTCCCGGCGGGCCGTCTCGCCCAGCCGCTCATATAATAGCAACGGCTCGCCCACCAACTCGAAAAGGGTCTTACGGCTGTTGAGCGCCGCATAAGGATCTTGGAACACCATCTGGATATCGCGGCGCACCTCGCGTAGACCGGCGCCGCGCAGCCCGTTCAATTCCCGTCCATCCAGCCGGGCGCTGCCGTTGAAAGGGATCATATTCAACAAGGCCTTGCCGGTGGTGGATTTACCGCAGCCGCTTTCGCCCACCAAACCGAGGGTTTCGCCAGGGAACAGATCGAAGCTGACGTTCTCCACCGCGTGCACTTGCCGTTTTGGCCGGAACGCCGGGCCGCGCACCGGAAAACGGACCGTCAATTCCCGAACCGACAACAAGGGTTTATCCGCCGTAACCGGCGCCAGTGGCGGCGCGGCGCCCAACACCGGCACCGCCGCCAGCAACCGTCGGGTATAATCCGCCCGCGGCGCGCTAAACAGTTGCGGGGCGGGCAGTTGTTCTTCCACCCGCCCTTGCCGCATCACCACCACTTCATCCGCCATTTCGGCCACCACCCCCATGTCATGGGTGATCAGCAGCAAACTGGTGGCGAAATCCCGTTGCAGTTCGCGCATGAGTTGCAAGATCTGCGCCTGAATCGTCACATCCAGCGCGGTGGTCGGCTCGTCGGCTATCAGGATTTCCGGCTGGCAGAGCATCGCCATGGCAATCATGATCCGCTGGCGCATCCCGCCCGACAACTCATGGGGATATTGCGCCAGGCGTTTTTCCACCTGGGGCAGCTTGACCGCGTCCAGCATGGACAGGATACGACGCCGAATCTCGGTCCTCGTCAAACGTTCATGGCGGCGCAAGGTTTCGGCCAATTGCTGCTCCACGGTCATCAGTGGATTCAGCGATGTCATCGGCTCTTGGAAGATCATCCCCATCCGTTTGCCGCGCAATTGCCGCATGTCGCCTTCGCCCAGCTCCAGCAGATCCCGGTTGTCGAACACAATGGCGCCGCCAGGCACCACCGCGCCATCGGGCAGCAACCCCATGATGGCGAGCGACGTCATTGACTTGCCGCTGCCCGATTCGCCAGCGATACACAGGGTTTGTCCGGGCAGCAACGCGAAACTGACATCGTCCACCACCCGGCGCGCGCCGAATGCGATAGTTAACCGTTCAACGGAGAGCACCGGCGATTCACTGGCTGTTTGCATCGTCCTTCCTCACGCCAACACCGTTTTGGGAAAATAAAACGACACCACCCAATTTGGCGCGTCGACGATTTCGCTGATGCGCAGATCACCGCATACCGAACAGAGCATATAGGCGTCTTCGGCCCCCATTCCCTCTTCCCGGCACAACCAATCAATGGTATGGCGCAGCGCGTCGCGGGCCGCGATCATCAAGTCATCGCCGATGCCGGTGAAAACCTCGTAACCGGCCCCGTCCAGATGGCGGGACACCGGACCGGGGGTACTGAAACGCGGCGCGGCCAGCGGGGTGTTTTTAATGAGATCCAGGCGTAATACCACGTCCATGGCGCTTTCTATGGCGGTACCGCACACCTCGCCGTCCCCTTGGGCGGCATGGGTATCGCCGATGGAAAAGAGCGCCCCCGCCGTCTCCACCGGCAGATACAGCGTACACCCGGCAGTGAGATCGCGGATATCCAGATTACCGCCCACCCGGCGCGGCGGCACCACGGAATGCCGACCGGGCGCGGCCGGCGCCACGCCGATGGTGCCGGCGAAGGGTTTTAACGGTACTTTACCGTATTCACCGAAGGCGCAAGGCGCCATGCTATGCCTGTCATAACGCCACAACGCCAGCGCGGGCGCGGCAAACTGGTCCGCCAGCAGGCCGAAACCGGGGATCACCGCCGTCCAGCCGAAACCGCTTGGCCGAAACTCATCGAGAGTCACCTTGAGGATATCCCCCGGCTGGGCGCCCTCCACATAGACCGGTCCGTTAACCGGGTTTATCCGGTCGAACGGCAGGCCCGAAACATCGGCCGCCCTGGATTGCGCGGTAAAATGGCCGTTACCGGAATCCAGGCAATGAAACTCCAGTATTTCCCCCGGCGCCACCCGAACGGCCGGCGCCAGGGCATTATCCCAGCCGAAATGATGCTGGGCGTGATGAAGGGTTTTCACCAGACAATGCTGACACATAACTTTCTCCCGTTACTCCCTGGCTCGGCCCGTGTCGGCCATGCCGGTCGTCATCATGACTTTATCCAGATGGCATCGTAATTAACCGGCACATGCACCGGATCCACATACAGGGCATCCGCCCCGCCCATGCGCGCCGAGTGCACGGTGAACCGTTTTTCATTGAAAATCGGCACCCAGGGCGCGTCGTTCATGGCCGCGATAAAGATCTTCCGCCACTGGGCGACCCGAGCCCCCTGATCTTGCTCACGGGTCATGGCGTCGGCCTTGGCCGCTTCGGCATCCAACGTCTTATTGCAGTAACGCGACCAGTTCCAACCACCATCGACCGCCCCCATGCAACCGAGGATCGGGCCGTAGAAGTTGGACGGATCCGGGAAATCGGCAATCCAGGCCATGCCGCCGGACCAGACCATGGGCGCCTGATCCGCCGAACCGCCGGCGGCGATCACATTGGCCTGCGCCAGCGATTTAATGGCCACGCGAATACCCACTTGCGCCAAATCCTGTTGAATGGACTGAGCGATACGCGGTTGCGGATCGGTATTCATAACATACAGCTCGGTGGCGAACCCCGTGGGAAATCCGGCTTCGGCCAGCAATTGCCGGGCCTTGGCGGGGTCATAGGCAAACCCCTGGTAGCTTGGGTCGTAGCCAGGCATGGCGGGTGGTAGCGGCTGATTGGCGGGCGCGGCGCGGCCGTTAATGATTCGCACGATCCGGTCTTTGTTGATAGCCATATTCACCGCCTGGCGCACGTTGAGATTATCAAAAGGGGGCAGTGTGGTTTTCATGGTGACATAGCCGGTTTGCAATTGATCGCCCGCCACCATCAACCCGGCGTATTTCGGATCATGCCGGAATTGTAAGAAACGGGCTGGCGGCACGCCGTCGCCGGCAATATCCACTTCGCCCTTCTCCAGCCTGAGCAAGGCCACCGACGGGTCCTGACCGATTTCAAAACGGATGGCGTCCAGATGGGGAACGCCGCCTTGTAGTAGTGCGGATTTTTTTTGAACACCAGTTCCTGGCCCAGCTTCCATTCGCTCAGTTCGAACGCGCCGGTGCCCACCGGATGTTTGCCAAAATCCGCTCCCCACTTCGCCACTTCCTCCTTGGGCACAACCGATGCGAAGTTTAGCGCCAGCACATGCAAAAAGGTGGCATTGGGTTCTTTGAGGGTGATTTTCACCGTTGACGGATCCACCACCGTTATACCGCTCAGACGATCGGTTTTACCGGCGGCCACATCGTCGTACCCGACGATGGCGCTGAAAAAACCGGCGCCGGGGCTTTGGGTTTTCGGGTTGACCGTGCGCTCCAGCGAATATTTCACGTCATCGGCGGTCAGCGCGCGGCCATTATGAAATGTCACGCCCTTGCGCAAGGTAAAGGTATACACCCGGCCATCATCGGAGACGCTATAGTCCTGCGCCAAATCCTTCACCAGTTCCGTGGTGCCCGGTTTGTAATCCATCAAGCCATCGAACAAGCTTTTGATCATCGACCAGTTCTGCCAATCATAGCCGATGGCCGGGTCCAGCGTGGCGACGTCGTTTTGATAGGTCACCACCGCCTCGCCGCCGTCTTTGGCCTCCTCCGCCTGGCCGCCGCCGGCATACAGCGCAGCCGCCAGGGCCAGCATAAGCAAACATTTTTTCATTACCTTGCTCCTGTTACTGTTTTTTTATATCGATGCGAGGATCGACCCACGGCAAAAGCAAATCCGCCAGCAAATTCCCCAACACAATGGCCACCGCCGAGACGGTGGTCACCCCCACAATGACCGGTATGTCCACTTGCTGAATGGCCTGCCAGGCCAACTGGCCGATACCCGGCCAGCCGAACACCGACTCCACCACCACCAGCCCGCCGAGAAAGACGCCGATATCGATACCCATCATGGGTATCAACGGCAGCACGGCGTTCGGCAGGACATGCCGCACGACCACCCTCGCCCGACTGAGTCCCTTGGCCCGGGCTGTGCGGATAAAATCCTGATGCAATACCTCAATCATGGATGAACGCAGCATGCGCGAATACCAGCCGCTGCCGAGGATACCCAAGGTCAACGCCGGTAGCGCCAGATGGCTGAAGCCGCCATAGCCGCCCATGGGAAACCAGTTGAGCATCACGGCGAACAGATAAAGAAACAGCATGGCGGCAATGAACTGCGGCGCGGACACGCCGATAAAAGACAGCGCCATAAGCATCCGGTCGGCCAGACCGTTACGGTTTAGCGCCGCCAGCGTTCCCAGCACAATGCCGATTGACAGTTCGCAGACGATGCCGGCGGCCATCAATTGCAGCGACGGCCCGACGCGGGCGGCAATAAGTTCACTGACCTCGCTGCGCTGGATAAACGAACGGCCCAGATTTCCGTGCAGCAAATCGACCAAGTAACGCAGATATTGCCGGTAAAACGGCAAATCCAGCCCCAGTTGGTGACGGATACTGGCCACCACCTCCGGGGTCGCGCTGCGTCCGGCGATTTGCCGGGCCGGATCGGCCGGCAGCATGAACAACAGCAAATAGCTTATCAATGTCACGCCCAGCAAGATCAGCAAGGCATGACCCAGCCGGCGGCTGAGAAACGGCAGCATTAGGAACGTCCTTTCAATGTGGGATCCAGGGCATCGCGTAGCGCGTCCCCCAGTAAATTGAACGATAGCGACAGCGCCACGATGGCCGCTCCCGGGAAAAACACCAGCCAGGGCGCCGATGTGAAATACGTCTGGCTTTCAAAGATGATATTGCCCCAACTGGCGGTGGGCGGCTGTACGCCGACACCAAGAAACGACAAGGTGGCTTCCAGCAATACGGTGGTGGAAATACCCAGGGTGGACCAGACCAGGATGGTCGGCGCCAGATGCGGCAACAAATGGACGCCAAGGATCCTGAGCGACCCGGCGCCGAGCGTCCGTTCCACCGCCACGAAATCACGGGCGCCGAGCGTGGCGGTTTCGGCATAGATCACCCGGGCTATCTGCACCCAGTTGACCATGGCGATCACCATGGCGACGATCCAGACACTGGGCTGGAAGATCGCCGCCAGCGTCATCGCCAGCAGCAACGCCGGAAACGCCATCATCAGGTCGGTAAAACGCATCAGCGCGCCGCCCAGCCGACCTTGCACATATCCGGCCGTCAGTCCGACCAGTGTGCCGATCGCCACCGCCAGGCCATTGGCCGCCACGCCGATCAGTAAAGAAGTACGGGCGCCGTAAATCAGCCGGGACAGCAGATCGCGGCCAAGCAAATCGGTACCAAGCCAGAACCGGCCGCCAGGGGCCAGGGGCGCGCCATCCATACTCAACCCCTCGGTAAACTGCTCGTTGGGATCAAACGGCGAGCACCAGGGGGCGAACAGCGCCGCCAACACCACCACGCCGATAAAGGCCGCCGACAGGCAGACCGCCGGCCGGCGCCAGAAAGTGTTCACGCCGGTCATCCGCGCTCCCCCCGTCGCGCGAACGGATTCTCCTCCCGCCACTGCCGACAGATATCCTCAATTCGCCGGTTGGTGCGCATGGATTCCGCTCTCAACCAGGCATATGCCTGCTGTTCGTCCATATCCCATCTCACCATCAACGCGGCCAGGGTCTGCGCCAGTTCGCCGGTCAATCCCAGACGGCGGCGGGATTGCGCCAAATCCCGGCTGTCCTCGTTCAGTTGCCGACGCAGTCCGACAGCCATCATCAACGTGGTAAAAACCGCCCGCTGATTAATGGGCTTGGGTAATAAGGCGGTGGCGCCCAGGTCGATGGCGCGCTGAATCTGCGACAACGCCTCATGGGAAGTCAGGGCGACGATGGGCAACCCGGCCTGGTTCAATTGCGCCAGCACACCCGGACTGGCAAAGTGCTCCAGTTCCACCAGCGCCGCGCTAAGCGTATCGGACGACAACGGGGCGTCCCGCTCTACCGTCAGCCAGCGCACGCCCATGCGAAGTAAGCTTTTTTCCAATGCGGCCAGACTTCTGGCCTCGCAATCCACCAACAGCAGCGGGTGGGTTGCAAAATCCGGCGGGATCAGGGTCATTTGATAATCCTCAATGATCGGCCTGTGGCCCGTAGACGGTCGGACACAGGTTGTCGCAAATCGGTCTGGGTCAGATAAGGGTCGGGCGCCAGACAGCGGTTTTCGCTGTGAACCAGTTCCAGCACGCCGCCGCGTAATTCCGCGATATGACAAGGAAGAAAGGCATGGTTGTTGCGGCGGGAGATTTTCAGTGACCCCATAAAAGTGACATTGTCACTGTCGTATAACGCGTCGCAAATCTGCTGGGGATCCATCACGCCGGTTTGCTGCAACGCCCGGGCGAACAGCCGTACCGCCAAATAGGCGCCGGTATAGTAATGGGAATAGTGCCGGGTACCATGGCGCCGCTGCTGGCGGGCGCAAAACAGCGGATCGGCCGTTGCGAAAAACGGCCCGCACGTCAGCAGCCGGAGTGCGCGGATGCCACCCAATTGATCCAGTTCCGCCTCGGTAAGATTGCAGCTCAGTACCGGCAACGCGATACGCCGCTCAAGACAAATAGCATCCAGTCGGCGTAAAAACGCATAGGAGGATTCTCCCACCAGGTTATTCAATACAAAAGAGGGTGAGCCGGCCAGCACGCCTTGTACCGCATCCTCCACCTGGGTATGCCCCAGATGCAGGTACTTTTCGCCAGTGATTGTTCCGCCGGCGACAGTCACCACCTCGCGAGCGATACGATTGCTTTCCCAGCCCCAGACATAATTGGAGCCAATTAGAAACGCCCGCTGGCCGAAATGCTCCAGCGCCAGCCGCAATAACGGTATCAGGGTTTGGTTGGGACAACCGCCCAGATAAATGACGTGCTCGCTGCTCTCAAAGCCTTCATAAGGCGAGCCGTACCATAACAGGGCGCTGTGCTGTTCCAGATCAGGAATGATCTCTTTGCGGCTGGCCGATGTGATCGTGCCAAAAATATGCCTGACGCCGGCCTCAATCAGGGTGGCGACGCCCTCGCCATAGGCCGCCAGCCGGCCCTGGGGATTAATATGCCGGGCCTGGAGCTTGAAATCGTAGCCGTCTTCCTGGTTGATTTCCGCCAGGGCATCCAGCGTACCCGACAGGGCGCTGGCCGCCATATGGCGGTAGGTGCCATCGGTGGACAGTAAAATGCCGATATCGATTCTGCGGCGCATGTCTTTCTCCAAAAAAAAACCTGATCGTCCCTTACGGGAGGATCAGGCTTCATTACCTGCATAATGCTTGTCGGCAAGACTTATCGGACGATACCGTGCTTGGGTAGCTCAAATTATAACGTTAGCGGTGTCATGAAAATATCGTGCCAATCTCGCATAGCGGGTTTGGGCCGCTGTCAGGCCGGGTTCGGCTTGAACGGCGTCGGCGAATACGCCCCAAAAATGCGCAAATGCACCAAACCAGCGCACCCTGATTTGCCGCAGGCGGCGCGGCGCAACGGGATGGCCCGCTTAGCGATTGACGTCCACCACCAGCCGACCGCGGACTTTGCCCGCCAAAAGATCGCCGGCGGCCGAGATAACGTCGCCCAAGCCAATTTCCCGACTGATGCTGCCCAGGACCTTTTCATCCACCAACGTAGACAACCGTTGCCATGCGGCGGCGCGATCCGCCAGGGAACGCATAACACTGTCGACCCCGGCCAGCGTTACGTTCCGCAAAATAAACGGCGCCACCGTGGCCGGGAAATCCATACCCTGGGCCAGGCCGCAGGCAGCGACCACCCCTTGATATTTAAGACCGGCGCAGACATTGGCCAGGGTATGGCTACCGACGCTGTCGATGGCTGCCGCCCATTGTTCCTTGCCCAACGGGCGCCCCGGCCCGGAAAGCTGGGAACGCTCGATCACTTCCGCCGCGCCCAGCCGCTGCAAATGCTCGGTTTCCTCCGGCCGTCCGGTAGAGGCCGTCACCTGATAGCCCAGGCGCGAGAGGAACACAATGGCGAAATGCCCCACTCCGCCATTGGCGCCGGTTACCAGCACTTTGCCCTGCTCCGGCGTGATGCCGTACTTTTCCAGCGCCATTACCGCCAGCATGGCGGTATAGCCGGCGGTGCCCACGGCCATGGACTGCCAAGGAGTCAGTCCCGCCGGCAGTGGGATCAGCCAATCACCGTTGAGTCGCGCCTTTTGCGCCAATCCGCCCCAATGCTTTTCGCCAACGCCGCAGCCGTTCAGCAGCGCCAAATCGCCGGGTTTGAACGCGGGATGGCCGCTCAGTTCCACTTCGCCGACCAAGTCTATGCCCGGCACCATGGGAAACGCCCGCACCACCGGTCCTTTACCGGTAATAGCCAGGCCGTCTTTATAATTGAGGGTGGAATAGCGCACATTGACAAGGACATTGCCGTCCGGCAACTGCGCCTCGGCCAATTCCGCCACGCGAGCGCGATAGCCTTGATCGTCTTTCTCAACCAGTATTCCGTTGAACATGATAAATCCTCTTATTTAGACCGATCGTCTAGTAATGAACAAAAAAATCACTTCGGCAAACCGGCAAAGAAACCCGTTGCAAACCGCTGGAGCGGACCGGCGTTGCCCGCCAGTCGCGCACGCATCACTGCCCCTTCCCAGCCGATCCAGAAGTAATCCGCCAACGCATCGCAATCGGCATCCGGCGCCAGTTGGCCCTGGGCGCGCGCCAGCCGCAGGCAATCGGCCACCCGCGCCTGCCATTGCTGAAAAATGGCGCTTAACTGCTGCCGGTAATCCCCGGGCAACGCATTGATTTCCTGACCAAGATTGCCCACCAGGCAGCCGCGCCGAAAGGCATACTTCTCCATACCCCGCTGGGCGTCGTCCATAAAGGCCCTTAGGCGATCCAGTGGCGCCAGATCGCTATCTTGCAGGCAGCGATCCAGCTTACGCAGAAAATAGCGGCCGTAGTAGGCGATAATCTCGCGGCCAAACGCCTCTTTGCTCGCGAAATAATAATAAAACGACCCTTTGGGCACCCCCACTTGTTTGAGGATACCGTCAATTCCCGACGCGGTAAAACCCTGCTCGGTCAAGACGGCGGTACCACCGCGAATCAGCATCAAACGCGTGTCGGCGGCATCGCGGGCGATTTTCGGCGGGCGCCCCCGCCTTTTCAAAGAGAGGTTGGTCATGATGGGGAAAAATATAGACCAATCGACTATAAAATACAATCGGCCTTATGCGCGGCCTGACGGCACGCGGGCCGGTTCGGCGTTGATGCCGGAACGCGCTTTACCGCGCATAAACCATGCGGGAATGATCGCCAGAAAAAAGAAAATCGCCACGACATAAAAACCGTCCTGGTACGCGAACATTTGCGCTTTAGGCACCAGCATGCTTTCCAAATAGCTCATGGCGCCGGGGGGTACGCCTTCCGGCAGTCGGGTACCGAACGGGTTGCCCCAATGGCTGAACAGAATCGACAATCGATTGATGGCTTCGGCGGCGGCGGCGTTATCGGCGGTCAGCGCCTGCGCCAAGGCATCGCCGTGGAAAGTGGTTCGCCTGTCAATGACGACCGACAACACGTTTACGCCAAAAGCGCCCCCCAACTGACGGATAAAATTCAGGCTGCCCGATCCCTGCGCCAGTTTATCGGGCGGCAACGCCCGCAACCCGCCGGCGTTCAACGCCGGCAACATGACACCCAGGCCGATCCGGCCCAACACCACCCAGCCGGCCAACGTCCAAAAGGGCGTATTGACGTCGACGCCGCCGGATAACAAGCTTGATAAGGCAAAAATCGCCAATCCGGCCATCACCGGCAAATGCGGCGGCATCCGGTCGCTTAACTGCCCGGCAATGGGAAAAATCAGGCCCAGTACCAGACCGGACGGCATTAATAACAACCCGGATCGGGTCGGGGTAAAACCCTGCACCGTCTGTACAAACAACGGCACGATATAGGTGGAGCCATAGATGCCGGCGCCCAGGGCGAATGCCACCACACAGGCGGCGGAAAACCGCAGATTGTTGAACACCCTTAAGCTCAACAGCGGCTGCGGGGCGAAAAGCTCCCACAGGATGAAACCGGCCGTGCTTATGAAGGCGGCGGCAAACATGCCGATGATAAAGAAGGAATTCCAGCCTTGACGTTGTCCATTGGACAAGGCCGTCAATAATGTGGTCAGCGCCGCGACCAACAGCGCGAAACCCAGGCCGTCGAACCGGCGGCGCGGCGCCGGCGCCCCTTTTTCCTGACCGGGCATGATAAAAAATGATGCCGCCATGCCGGCGACGCAAAACGGCACTACCACCAGAAAGACAAAGCGCCAGTCGTACTGATCGACCAGCAAACCGCCCACCGTAGGCCCCAGCGCCGGCGCCAGCACCACGCCCACCCCATAAATGCCCATGGCCTTACCCCGCTGGGACGGCGGGAATACCTGGGAAAGCACCACCATGGCCATGGGCTGGATAATTCCCGAGGCGCTGCCTTGCAGGATGCGCGCCAGTATGACTTCCGTGCCGCTATCGCTGGCGAACCCCAACAGGCTGCCGAGGATAAAGACCGCCAGCGCGCCGACCAGGGTGCGCCGATATCCGAATCGCTCCAGTGTCCAGGCGATTATAAGCATCGTGGCGGTCATGGAGGCCAAAAACGCGGTGGACAGCCATTGGACCTGATCATTGCCCAAACCGAAGGCCCCGGCGATGTCGCGCATGGCGATATTCACTATGGTGGCAGTGGCGGTAGTGGCAATGGTGCCCAGCATCACCGTGCCGGTGGCCAGCCAGCGATAGGAGGGACCAAATCGCGCTATTTGAGCCTCAATGGGAGACATCGATCGATACCTCAACCATCAAGCCGGGTCTCATCCGCGCATCAACGTTATCCAGCGCGATACGCACCGGCACCCGCTGGGTGATTTTGGTGAAGTTGCCCGACGGGTTGGGACTGGGCAACAATGCAAACTGGTTGGTGGCGCTATTGCCCACTCTTATCACATGGCCGTGGCTCACCAGGCCGGGATAGGCGTCCACCGTCACATCCACCGGTTGTCCAACGGCGATATGTTCCAGATCGGTTTCCTTGACATTGGCTTCCACCCAGACATCCTTCGGGTCATGCACCATCATGACCCACTGTCCGGTCTGCACGTAGTCGCCCACATCGGCCAGCGTGCGATCCACCACGCCGTTCACCGGCGATCGCAGCGTCCTATCGCTGATTTCCTGCCGCAACTGATCCGCCTGGGCATGCAATGAGAGCAATTGCTTGCGCTGCATATCGATCTGCCTGTCCAGCACCTGCAACTGCCCGCGCTGCGCCTGGGCATCGGCCAGGGCCGCTTGTTGGGAAAGCACCTGCGCCTGGGCCTGGTTCTGTTCATCCTGCCGTTGTAACAAGGTGGTATGGCTTTCATCCCATTCTTTACGCGACACCAGGCCGTTTTTCACCAAATTATCATCGCGCTGAAAATTCACCCGCGCCAGCGCCAACTGGTGCCCGGCATCGGTCAGCGCCGTTTCCTCCACGGCTAACTGCGCCTTGGCCTGATCCCGTTGCGCCGCCGTGGTGGCGTCGGTGGTTTGCCGCTGGGCTTGGGTATAGCTCACCTGGGCTTCAGCGGATGCGATATTGCCCTCCACTTCCGCCAACCGTAAACGGGCGTCGCGATCATCAATCCGCGCCACGACTTGACCTTTTTTGATATGATCGCCGTCAATGACCGGCCGGGCCATCAGCCAGCCATCCACCCGACTGGCCATGGTGATGACTTCGCCGTGAATTTGCGCATCATTTTCAGTCACATGGTTCAGTCGCCAGCGTAACCAACTAGCAAACCAGATAATCAACGCGATCAGTATGATCGCGCCGAGGATGAACATGACTTTTCGGCGCCGGCCAAGACGGCGAATTCCCCGCATGGAACCACGACGGGGCGTTTGCGTTTCAAGGCTCATGACAACTCCTTGTCCACCAGCGCCAAGCTGGCCAATACCTGTTCCAACATCACATTCATTTTTATCAGTTCCTGATCGCTTACGGTCGACAACACCTGATTTCTCACCTGTAAGGCCATGCCTTCCACCTGCTCCACCCGCTCCAGGCCCAGCGCGGTCAAATGAATTTCCTTGGCGCGCCGGTCTACGCCTTCATGGCGCTCAATAAACCCCAGCCCCTGGAGGTTATCCAACAGCCGCACTACGGAAGACGCATCCAGGTAGATGGCTTCCGCCAAATCTTTTTGCAGCATGGGCTTTTCGGCCCGCGCCAGATACAGCAAAGGAACCCAGGTGGCTTCGGTCAGGCCAAAGGGCTGCAACTTACGGTTGATGACCCGGCGCCATTGGCGGGCAGTTTGGGCAATCAGGTTGGCAAAACGGCGTTGGGGCGTGAGCGGACAATGGGATTGTGACATGTGGTAATACGTTTAACCAAATAATTGACATGTCATTAATAAACTACCTAACGTAATAGTTGTCAAGAGCGCTGTCCGGGCGGAGCAAGGGAACGATGACCAGCAAAGAAAAACCCCCGTTGATGGCGAGGCGATACCCATGGGTTTTCAGCCGCCAAATTCAGGTCTGTGATGAACCTCTCGGCTTTAAACATCATTACTTACAACTGAGACTTTTTTAGATTTCAAGCAATGTCTGCAATGTCGACCAGAATCATATTGTCGATAACGACAAGTGATTATTGCAGAGGATGCTATGGATTTTATCATTCAGCTAGCGGTTATTCTGGCTTGCCTGCTTTATGGCGCCAAGAAAGGCGGTATCGCCCTGGGATTGTTGGGCGGGATTGGGCTGGTCATACTGGTCTTTATTTTCCATCTCGAACCCGGCAAACCGCCGGTGGATGTTATGTTGGTGATTATCGCCGTGGTGGCGGCATCGGCAACGTTGCAAGCCTCCGGCGGTCTGGACGTCATGCTGCAAATCGCCGAACGGTTGCTCAGGCGCAACCCGAAATACGTCTCCATCGTCGCGCCTTTCGTGACCTGCTTTTTAACCATTCTCTGCGGCACAGGGCATGTGGTCTACACCATCCTGCCCATCATCTACGATGTGGCCATCAAAAACAATATCCGGCCGGAGCGGCCCATGGCCGCCAGTTCCATCGGCGCGCAAATGGGCATTATCGCCAGCCCCGTGTCCGTGGCGGTCGTCTCATTGGTGGCGATGCTGGGCAATGTCACCTTTAACGGCCGGCATCTGGACTTTCTCGATTTGCTCTCCATCACTATCCCGTCCACGCTATGCGGCATTTTGGCCATCGGAATATTCAGTTGGTTTCGCGGAAAAGATCTGGATAAGGACGAGACATTTCAGAAGTTTATTTCTGTGCCGGAAAACCGCCATTATGTCTATGGCGATACCGCCACCTTGCTGAATCGCAAATTGCCCCGCCGCAATTGGATAGCCATGTGGATTTTTCTGGCAACCATCGCCGTGGTGGCTATTCTCGGCGCCGTGACGCCATTGCGTCCGTCATTTGGCGGCAAGCCGCTGTCCATGGTGCTGGTGATCCAGATGTGCATGCTACTGTCCGGCGCGCTGATTGTTATCATCACCAAGACCAACCCGGCCGATATCTCCAAGAACGAGGTTTTCCGCTCAGGCATGATAGCCATTGTGGCGGTTTATGGCATCGCCTGGATGGCCGAGACCATCTTTGGCGCGCACCTTAAGGAAATCGAGAACACGCTGGGGTCTCTTATCCGCGTTTATCCCTGGACATATGCCCTGGCGTTGCTCATCGTTTCCAAGTTCGTCAATTCCCAGGCGGCTGCCCTGGCGGCGGTCGTGCCGCTGGCCCTGGCCATCGGCGTCGACCCGGCGTATATCGTCGCCTCGGCGCCGGCCTGCTATGGCTATTATATTCTCCCGACTTACCCCAGCGATCTGGCGGCAATTCAGTTCGACCGTTCCGGCACCACGCATATCGGTAAGTATGTCATTAACCATAGTTTTATTTTGGTAGGTCTGATCGGCGTCGGCGTTTCCAGCGTGATCGGCTGGATATTGGCGGCGGCCTACGGTTTACTGTGAAATGGCCGTCCGACGCGGGCCGTTCCCGGCCCGCGTCGGGCAGAGCGTCGATCATTTGGCCGGCAGCGCGGCGAAAACCCGCCGGCAAAGCGTCGCTTTTCGCTGGGAATGGGTAATCAGTGAGCAAACGGTCGATTTCAGCGGTTTTCACCTTTGACATCGGTCCGGACCCCCGCTATGATGCCATCCACTTGCGATTCCTCTGTAGTTCAGTCGGTAGAACGGCGGACTGTTAATCCGTATGTCACTGGTTCGAGTCCAGTCAGAGGAGCCAATTTCCTGTTTTCATGCATCCTAGCGAATCCTTATATTATTTTGATTCAACAGGTTAGCGTGAAAACTCTTCCCGATGTATTTTGATTTAACCCTCCGCATCGGGAAAAATTGGTGGTCAAATCTGGGGTCAGGTTGGTTCGATAATGGAGTGACCCCCATATGTCCCTTTCCGACGCGAAAATCCGTACGCTCAAACCTTCTGATAAACTCTTTAAAGTCTCCGATTCCCACGGTCTGTATCTGCTGGTCAAGCCGGGCGGCTCCCGTCACTGGTATCTCAAGTACCGTATAAACGGTAAGGAATCCCGCATTGCACTGGGTGCCTATCCTGCCGTCTCCCTGTCTGACGCCCGGCAACAGCGTGAAGGTATCCGTAAAATGCTGGCACTGAATATCAACCCGGTACAGCAGCGTGCAGTTGAACGCGGAGCCTGCACACCGGAGAAAAAGTTTAAAACCGTGGCGCTGGCGTGGCATAAAAGCAATAAGAAATGGTCGCAGAACACCGCCGACCGTCTGCTTGCCAGCCTGAACAATCATGTATTTCCGGTTGTCGGTCACCTGTCAGTCGCAGAGCTTAAACCACGGCATTTCATTGACCTGCTGAAAGGGATTGAGGAAAAAGGCCTGCTGGAAGTCGCGTCCCGTACACGCCAGCACCTTAATAACATCATGCGTCATGCCGTCCATCAGGGGTTAATAGACACGAACCCAGCAGCAAACCTTGACGGCGTCACAACACCGCCCGTCAGACGCCACTATCCTGCCCTACCGCTGGAGCGCCTTCCAGAATTGCTTGAACGTATTGAAGGTTATAATCAGGGACGAGAACTAACCCGGCTTGCAGTCCTGCTGACGCTGCATGTGTTCATCCGCTCCAGTGAACTGCGTTTCGCCCGCTGGTCAGAGATTGATTTCCGAAACCGGGTCTGGACGATACCCGCCACACGCGAAGCTATTGCAGGCGTCCGTTATTCCGGTCGCGGTGCCAAAATGCGAACTCCGCATATCGTGCCCCTGTCAGAACAGGCTGTCACCATTCTGAAACAGGTTAAGGATATATCCGGTGAGTATGAACTGGTGTTTCCCGGCGACCATAACCCGTATAAACCGATGTGCGAAAACACCGTGAACAAGGCACTACGTCTGATGGGATACGACACGAAAAAGGATATCTGCGGGCACGGTTTCCGGGCAATGGCGTGCAGCGCCCTGATGGAGTCCGGTTTATGGTCACAGGATGCAGTGGAGCGCCAGATGAGCCATCAGGAGCGCAACACCGTGCGTCTGGCTTACATTCATAAGGCTGAGCATCTGCAAGCCCGTAAGGCGATGATGCAGTGGTGGTCGGATTATCTGGATACGTGCCGGGAAACTTATGTGCCGCCGTATATTCAGAGTCAGGAAAACAGCCACAAAGTCGCATGACACATCAGGCATAATAAAAATCATGAGAAAAGCCGTATCAGCCTATGTTGGTGCGGCTTTGTTCATTTAACCAGTAATTCAGAAAGCGACGGCTGACGGCATTCTCATAAGCATTAACCCAACTGAACATCTCAGTACCCGTAAAGCTATGATGCACTAATCGCCAGATTATCTTACTACGTTTGGAAAAACTTACATTCCACCTTATATCTGGAGCATTCAGAAAAATGATCAGACCGTTCAATCTGGTACAATTACACTAAATAAAAAGGCCAAAATTACTCCTGCCCACTTTCTAATAATTATTAGTATTACAGATTTTCAAGAAAAATTACAGGGGTATATTCTAATGGATTTGCTACAACATCCCGCGTGAGATTAAAAACCACAACAGTGTAGCATTTAAATTAATTAGACTAAAGTTAACATCTTATTTTTTCATCAAGCGCGCATATGAATGCTTCAAATTTTAAAAAATAACGTCATTCAACAAGGTTATTCAGCACAAAGAACCTTAAATGGATTCCAAAATTTGATAATCAAAGTGACATTTTTATCTAATAGTAATAAAACTATTTTTGTGATATCTTCGATTAGTTGATTTGATGTAAGATGCTTACTTTTAAGGTTCTTTCATGATCGGCGTTAACATTCATTGTTCCCGTTGTTAGTCTGTTCAGGTTTATCTCCACGGTCATAATCCTAAAGGCCATGACAGATTCCGCTGTTGTGACAGTCATCTCGCCTTTCAACTGACCTACCGCTATGAAGGAAGTTATGCCAGAGAAGTGCCGTAGGATAAGCACCAAAGAGGAAAATATTTATTCAGCGCATTGAGCGGAACAACCTGAGGTTGCGCACCCGTCTTAAGCGGCTGACACGAAAAAAGATTTTTTCTCTCGTTCTGTCAAAGTCCATGAAAAAGACATTGGCGCTTTCATCGAGAAATACATGTTCTACTAATTGGAGGCATCACCAGCTATTATATATAAAAATCACTCACTTTTATAAACGGCATACATCAATACCAATTTAATTATTTTCCTGATTATTAAATCATCATCTCTTAGTGCTTTTTATCATAAAGTCAATAAAAACCCTGGCTTTTTCTGGTAAAAGATAATTAGGAGGAGAAATAATATAAGCGATGTCTTCCTGTGGCGGGATAATATTGAAATCTGGCAAAACTACTACTAATTCGCCAGATTCTATCAATCTTTGCGCGACAAAGTCAGGCAGAATACCTATACCTCGTCCTTGCAACAAAGCATCCAGCATCGCATCACCGTTATTTGTCACCAATCGAGGCTGTATCGTTATCTGGTATTCCTGCCCTCCCTTCTCAAAACAGCATGTGGTACCAAAACCTCTGTCTTTAGGCATGAAAACAGAATGCTGCTCAAGCTCGCCTAATGTAGTTGGCAAATTTCTCCCATATTTTCTAGCACATACCATAACATACTTCACAGGCATCAGCGTCCGGGCAACTAAGTCATCGGACGGGCGATTGGTCACTCTTACCGCGAGGTCATACCGTTCTCTCAGTAGATCGGCAAGATTGTCTGAAAGATCCATATCAACATACACATCGGGATACTGTTCCAAAAAATGAGGAAGTAAAGGCGCAAGTACCATTTTACCAAGCGTAACAGGTGCCGTAATACGAAGAAATCCTTGGGGAATTTTACTGTATGTTTGCGACCGGGCCAATAGTTCATCTGCTTTACCAACAATCGCGCTTGCCATCGCATAGATCTCTCGTCCTGCCTCTGTCACCTGTAGATATCTTGTTGTCCGTTGCAGCAGAACAACGTTCAAATCTTTTTCCAGGCGATCAATCTGTCTGGCGACGGCCGAAGGACTCAACAACATTGCTCTTCCCGCCGCAGAAAAACTCCCGCCCTCAACAACCTTCGTAAAGGTCACTAGGCCGGGAAGCAACCCTTCAACATTATTTATGCGCACAGTGCAAAACTCCTTTTCAAATATGTGTATTCACAGATATCGAAATTTTTCTAATAGTAAACCTGACGACTTCATCTCATGACGTTGAAAAAACCTGATAGTGAGAATGTATATGATTATTGATGAAAACAGAAAACGAGGATTTCTCCGGGCAGGCGTAAGTCTGGGATTTCATGGATTTTCCTGTCTTAATCCAGTTACAGAGCAATGGGAAGGATTCGATATTGAACTCGCCCGAGCAGTATCATCAGCAGTATTGGGTGATAAGGACTTCATAGAATTTATTCCGCTATCGTCATCTGAACGTTTCGAAGCCTTACAAAACAACAGGATAGACATCGGAACATATAATTCCAGCATTACATTAAGTCGGGAAATAACCGACAAAGTCTTTTTTACACATCCTATGTTATACGATGGGGAAGGCCTGTTAGCAAGGAAAAGTGAAAAAGATGAAAAAACTTCAACATGGGAAAGTTTATTGTTCAGATGTCCACGTATTGCCGCACTGAAGGGATCTACATCCCATGAAAATTTGATCCGTTTCTTTCAGGCCCGTAATTTAAAATTTGATATTCACTTACACAAGTCTCCGAAAGATGCCTGTCAGTCATACGATGATGAAGAATGCGATATGTTCTGCCTGGATCGTTACCTTCTGGCTGGGGCACAAACGACGCTCAAAGAACCATACAATCACGAGATTCTACCTTATGTAATTTCTCGTGAAGCAATGGCACCTTTCGTAAACGATTCAGATCCACAATGGCGTTCGGTTACAACCTGGGTTATGAGAACTCTTATAGAAGCAGAATCGTTAGAAATTAACAGTCATAATATTGATAAATACGACCAGGATAAAAAAAGTAATGAATATCAATTTATTAATCCACCAGAATCTATTTTGAAATATCTTAGACTCAAAAATAATTATGTGAAATCAGTGATAAAGTCCGTAGGGAATTACGGAGAAATATTTGATAGAACACTAGGGGTTAACTCAGGCATCAATGCTCCCAGAAGGGAAAATCGACCATGGGGACATGGAGGAATGCTTTGGTGTCCAAATTTCATTTAATACAATTAACGGAAAGATAAATACTGTGAATATAAATGAAAGAAATACTGGCATGATCCAACTCACTATTGCCATGCTCTTATCGGGCACTATTGGTTATTTTGTTGTGGAGTCAGGGCAAACACCAATTAATGTCGTACTAGCCCGATGCGTGATAGGTAGTGTTTTTTTGATAATTTATTGCTTATACGCGAAGTTATTTAGCAAATCTTATCTTACATCTAAAAACATAGGGTTATTAATTATCGTTGGACTATCAATAGTTCTTAATTGGATTGCATTATTCAGTTCTTATAAATATGCATCTATCGGTGTTGCGACTACTATCTATCACGTTGCACCATTTATTGTGTTCTTTGGGGGAGCATTCCTGTTCAAAGAGGGATTCAGTAAATCCCGACTCATTTGGCTTTTCACCGCCTTTGCTGGGGTTATTTTAATAGGAGATCCAGAAAACCAAAAAATTTCCGTCGAAAAATCCTATATTTTAGGATGTGGACTAGCTCTTATTGCCGCTACTCTATATGCAATGGCTACTCTTGCTAGTAAATTCATAAAAAATGTTCCACCACATGTTACTGCTTTATCTCAAATGCTAATTGGTGTAATGGTACTATCGCCATTTGCTCAATTCAGCCTGTATTCAGGCACAGTCTGGCAATGGAATTGCCTTCTCATTCTAGGCGTAGTTCATAGCGCTTTCATGTACATACTAATTTATGCTTCATATAAAAAATTACAGACAGCGACAATAGCGATCCTTTCCTATATATATCCTGTTGTTGCCGTAATTGTTGACTACGTGGCATTTGACCATGTGTTCTCAGCCTTACAGATCGCTGGGGGAGTCATGATTCTGACCGCAGGTCTCTGTGGAACACTTAACCTAAATCCCTTCATGTTAAAAAAGCATTAAGTTTTTTACGAAAAATGAGGTTAAATATGGAAAAATTAGTGACTGAAAAAGAATTTAAAGTATCAGGAAACACGATCCCTTCTGGTTTTGGTTATCTAGAAACAACCGCAAAAAACCTAGACTTTGAAATTATACGCTCACTTATACAGGAAGGTAGTTATGATGGAAAAATACTTTACGTCATACGGGGTAATGTATCTAAAGAATGGTGCGAATCAATTTCCAGCGAATTTGATGAGTATCTATCAAAGGTTGGTGGAAATCGGGAAGGAGATACTTACGTTTCAACAAAACAGATCGGTGCATCACAGTTTTCCAAAAATGGAGCGACCTACACAGAAGAATCGAGAAAATTGGCTGGAGGTGTTACTGAATTACTGAAAAATGTACCTCAGAGCATAATCGAAGACATTTCTCTCACTCACTATCAGGAGGAGCATTTTCTTGATATAGGGATTCATTTCGGCTCTGCCCGGTATAAAAATAGTCATGCTAATTTTTCAACGTTCCGTCGTTGGCTTGATAATGGATCAATGTCTTTGATGCCACATGAAGATAAGGCCCAAACAGCTTTCGCCTGTGATGACAACTTCGAAATTGAAAATGCAAAGCACGTCATTGCATTTAATGCCTGTATACAGGCAAGTGGCGAAGGGGGGGAACTGTGCGTATGGAACTTGGAACCAGACGAATCCTGTCGCCGGAGTTTTGGTGTTGAAAAGACGGGGTATCCTTATCCCCCCCAACACCTCAGTGGCATTGAATCATTTTCTGTACGTTTAAATCCGGGAGATGTTTATTTCTTGAATGCCGGTTTTCTTCATGGTGTACAGACAGTGCGAAATGGACAACGATTGACGGCGGGTCGATTCATCAGTGCCATTTCTTCACGTAAAGTTATCTACTGGACCTAAGAGGCAATAATGGATTACGAAGAATGTCTTTGCAAAAACGGATACGCTTTTATTCCCGGCACGTGGTATGAAAAAATCCACATGCAAAATTCATCTACTAATGAAAATTCAGAAGATGGAATAAAGCATATTCTTCATCAGTACGGAGAATTAACTCCTGATCCATACTCGCCAGGGAGTCGGTTACGAGCATACGCACAATGCAGGATTAATGGTTCCGGTGATTTATTTTTTGGCCATTTTGAACCTTACTTACAGACAAAAGCGTATAATCCTGATACTGGAGGAATTATACGCTCATATCCATTAATATCAAACGAAGTTTTAGAAAATGAACTATTCCAGTTATTGGTGACTGATGATATAAGGTTCGTTAGGAAATATAGTGAGATCGGTGATCCCGTAGAAGCTATTATAGGAATTCATCTTTTCAGATATTTTGCAACATCGTCCGCTCCGGCATTCAGTTCTCCTGTCTGGTTACATAAGGATGATGAAGATGTCGTCTTCATCCACTTACTTAGTTTATCTGATAATGCAATGGGAGGAGATAATATTATTGCCACCGATGGCCGACATATTGAACGGGTCATGAGGTTGGAAGAACCATTAGATACTTTCGTCGTGAACCACGCAAAACTTCATGCGG
This sequence comes from Martelella alba, assembly GCF_005217455.1. GTDB lineage: Bacteria > Pseudomonadota > Gammaproteobacteria > Enterobacterales > Enterobacteriaceae > Acerihabitans. The sequence continues at coordinate 56,603 of NZ_SZPQ01000011.1, read as the reverse complement.
TAACGCCAATATGGTGTAAAGAAATCAATGGACAAGAAAGTCATTGTACCCGCGACATCATATTAGTAACATTCCAGAAGAGAAAATAATATGTTGAAAAATATGGCAATAATAACAGGTTCATCCGGTGGAATTGGCAAGGCAATTGCTGAAAATCTATTAAGAAATGGTTTTATTGTTCATGGCATTGATGTTTGTTCGTCAAAAAAAGATTTAAACACCAAAAATTACACACATCATATTATTAACATCCGGGATTTTAGCCACTTATCCAGTTTAATTGAAAGAATTTTATCGGAAAAAACTGAAAGATGCACTCTAATAAATTGCGCTGGAATACGTGAAATATGCTCCATTGAGAGCTTAACACTCAGCCTATGGGAAGAAGTTTTTGATATTAATGTCACAGCTACTTTTGTTACGTCGCAAGCGTTCAGCAAAAAATTGATATCCCAAGAAAGGGTTGGCACTATTATTAATATGGCTTCGGTTTCAGGATTCCTTGGTGAACCAAATCGAACTGCTTATGTATCCTCCAAACATGCGGTGTTAGGGCTTACTAAACAGCTGGCTATTGAATATGGTAAATATGGTATCAGAGTTAATGCGATTGCCCCTGGTGTTATCCGGACCTCTTTAACTGAGGAATATTTTCATAATCACGAACAGATGGAAAAAATTTATACGGGTCAGTTTATAAAAAAATATGGCACACCAGATGATATTGCAGCTGCGGTTTATTTCCTTGCATCAGAACAGTCTGATTTTATGACTGGTTCAACATTAGTCATTGACGGTGGATGGTTAGCAGGCAAAAGAATATAGCACTAGAATGATATAAATTAGTTGAAGGACGTGCTAATTTTTTATTAAATCTCAAAGAATAAATTAACCGACATAGATATAAGCATGGCTTTTCAGTTTTATTATGCGAGTAATCAAACTTGATTGCAATTCTAAAAAAAAATCATGTAAAGCCAACTTCATTACCATTAAATAAACGTGGAGGTTTTATGCATGGAAATATGGCTTTCAGATTTTTCATGGCTACCTATCTAACAATTATATTAAACTAAGCCAGGATCAGATTTATATTCTTATCGAGATGCTTACGCGATATTTTTCACCACACAGAAAACTAACAGTAAGAGTTCGAGAGATAATTTTGCATACTAGTTGTAGGCGACTTTTATATAGATAATCGATTCAAAATAACAGTACAATTCCTTTTTTAATATTGTTAACTTACTCAAATTCAATATTCAACTTTTTTAAAATAAACAGAAATCGTTGTGAAACAGGTGTTGCTCATCCATTACACATTCATAATGGTTTTGTTGAATAAATCGAACTTTGGCTGAGTTGATGGATCAGATAACGCATCATTCAGCAACACTGGTCGTCCCGTGGCAAAGCAGAAGTTCAGAGTAAACAATTGGCACACTTACAACAAAGTCCTTATCAACAGGAGCTTCATGATTTTCTGGCTGGATGATGAGGCTATTCAGGCCTGGTATGAGTCAACAACGCCTTCATCTCGGGGACGCCCTCAGCGCTATTCTGGCCTTGCCATCACCACTGTCCTAGTCATTAAACGCGTATTCCGGCTCACCCTGAGGGCCACACAGGGCTTTATTGACTCCATTTTTTCCCTGATGAACGTTCCGTTGCACTACCCGGATTACAGTTGTGTCAGCAAATGAGCACGGTCGGTGAATGTCAGTTTTAAAACGCCCACACGCGGTGAATTGCGCATCTGATGATAGATTCCACCGGCCCGAAAGTATTAGGTGAAGGTGAGTAGAAAGTCAAAAAACACGGTAACGAACGCTGCCTTATCTGGCGAAAACTGCATCTGGCCGTTGATGCGAACACTCATGAAATTGTCTACTCCGACCTGTCGTTGAACAATGTCACGGACTTAGAGGTCTTTCCCGGACTTATACGGCAGACTCATCAAAAAATCAGATCAGCGACATCGGACGGAGCTTATGACACCCGACTATGCCACGATGAACTGCGTCGTAAGAGCATCAGAGCCCCCATCCCCCCGAAATGGCGCGGGTTATTGGTCTGGGAAGTATGTAGACCGCAAACGTGCTGTTGCGAATCAACATCTGAGCGGGAGTAATACGCGGTGGAAATGGACAATAGAATATAGAATATAACCGCCGGTCGATCGCAGAAACGACGATGTACAGGGTTAACAGTTATTGGGTGGTTCACTGATGCTGCGTGATTATGATGGTCAGTTTGCGGAGGCTATGGTGCGGGCGTTGAACAAAATGACGAAGGCAGATATGCCTGAGAGCGTGCGTGTTGCCTGAAAACTCCAGAAGCTATAGAGACGCTCGCACTGATTTTGATTAATTCAACAAAGCCGAGACGGGCACAAAGCATGACGTTTTCAGGTTTTTACGGTCCCTCTGTTTTTCGCGGATTAAGGAGCAAAGAAACAGGGACCGTAAAAATGAGGCAGCGGACAGAATTATTTTCGCGGGTTAAGGAGCGAAAATAATTCAGGCACCGCGCCTCACCTGCAAACAGCCGCGCCCACGCGGATTTTGCAGGCCGGGGGGAGCCGCAAAAATTTTGCCGCCCCGGCGAGCAAAAAGGCACGCCCACGTGCCGGTTTTGTGGGGGGCCTGCCCCGCACACCGTCAAGCCAGGTAATATTTCCCGCCCACGGGGAATATTGCCGTTCAGGCGCGACCAACCCCTTTAAAGCAGCGTTCCCGTTTTTTCGCTCCGAGCTCGCGAGGAAAAGAAAAAACAGGCGAAACGCTCGTCTTAAAGGGGTTGGTCGCGCGTAGCGCGTGACGGTGTGCCGCTTTTGACCCTGGGGGTTTTGACGCAGCGTTCAGCGGAGTCATTACCCCCATGTGACATGCAGTAAGGGCGTCCAGCCCGAACGTAATGACACACGCCGTTGCCCGTGATTCGGGCGCTTCTGATGACAGACGACCACGGGTCGGCTGGTATCTGATAGCCAGGAACACGGGGATGCCTGCAGGATGCGGGCAACCGGTTGGACGTCATCTGTGGGCGTCTCCAGTGGGCGTGGGGTCTGACGTCCATCCGTGACGCCCATAGTCAGCGCCTGTGTCAGCATGAAAACAGATACCAGCGGCATGTCCGTTTTCATGGCAAAAAACTGAGCCGGGAACACTTACCGTTCGCCCCACTCAGTCGCCCAATACCGGAGGCGGATAAACGGGGCGATGTCGTAGGGCATAATTCGACGGGAGACACCTGCTGGATGCGCGGGCTCTTTGCCGCCCGCACCCGCAGCCTGCGAATTTATTCGGGTATAAGATGCCCGGATAAATTCGCAGGGAAATAAATATCGCCTGGAATATCTCTCATCCTGTTGGCCCAGATATAAGGCGAAAGCTGCCTTCCCTTGCAGCACCTTATTTTACACTCATTGCTTATCCATCAGATAACGGTGCGCTTTTGACGCTGCGCTGGCTGCCCTGAAAATATAACGTTTATCGTTTTTCAGTGCCTGCAACCAGGACGCAATATAACTCTCGTGCTGAACCTCGCCCTCAATCCCCAAATCGGCCATCAGAAACGCGCTGCCGAGTTCCGCGCACAACTCCTCGAAAGCGTAACACTCACTGCCAAATCTGCCTTTCATTTCTCGGTTAAGGCGAGATTTTGCCCCGGTCCAGTGAACCAGCTCATGCAGGCCGGTGGCATAGAAGTTTGCCGCATCGTTAAACAGGTGACGCTCAGGCAGCCAGATTTCATCCGTGGCAGGCATGAAGTAAGCATTCTGCCCCTTCTCGATGATTTTCGCACCGCTGCAACTGAAAAGTGCTTCTGCCTGCGGTAACGGGTCAAACGTAGCGACAGGTGCTTCCGCCCCGGTTTCATCCGTCACAGGCAGACCGTCAATCTGGTCAACATTAAATACAGTGAAGGTTTTCAGCATCGGGATATATTCCGTCTTGCCATCGTCGTTTTCTTTCTCCAGCGTGGTGTAGAAAATGGCTGTTGTTCCGCGCTCACCCTTACGTACCTGACCGCCAGCGGTCTGACTTTGTTTGTATGTCATCCAGCGTGAATCACTGAATCCCTGTTTCGATGCACTGCACCACAGCAGCATGATATTCATCCCACTGTAGGCTACGCCGGTGGCGTAATTAACGGGCAGACCGGACATCCCCGGAACACGCTTCCAGGGGCAGGACCACGGTTTTACACCCGCTTCCAGTGCTGCAATGAGGCTGTCTGTCACGGTCTGGTAAATATCCGTCCGGCTTTTTAACCCTTTCGTTTTTGAAGAGCCTGAGCGCTCCAGCGACGATACGCTGGTCGCCGCTGCGGGGTTAGGGGCGGTAGTCTGGTTATATAGGGAAATAGTCATGTTTTTTCTCCGTCAGTGGTGTGATTTTCGTCTTCGTATCGCCTGACGGTACGTTTTCCCGGCGTCGTTCTGGCCCGCAGGGGCGCAGAATGCGTGCAATTCACCCTTGCGGGACGGGTTGCAACGGGAAACGATTAACCGGAAGCGAATACGGGAACGGAAAGCACACGGGAGAAATAATCTGCCTCTGCATAACCGGGCGTAGCGCTCCTTACTCCGCAGTGGTGAAATGGGGTTGACTAAAGGCTGGCGTTGGCAGATGGGATGGCAGGAAGCCTGAATTTATCAATCAGGCCGGTCATCTGATGTATTGACGGCGGGACACATACTAACCGATATTTATTTTGATGGTACAGGCATAATCGGGGTATGCTGCTGTCACTGCTACAGTTAACAGTACTGGTAGAAACCTGTATCCATCTGATTGCAGTCTGCTGCATCAGTCCCTGATGTCACGTGCTGCCGCCCCGATTCCCGGTACAGGCAGATGCAGAATAACGAGGACAGGTACAATGATTAATCAGCCTCGTCTTTATACAATAAACCCGGATTTACGTGATGAATTTCTGGCAAGATTTGAAAAACACGCGGCCAGAATCATGAGGGATAAGTATGGTTTTAATATACTGGCTATGTGGTTATCCGGTGAAAGTGCCAGACTCCGGTTTATATACCTGCTTTCATGGACAGACAAAACAGTCATGAACGACTCATGGGCAGAATTTATGGCAGATGAAGAATGGCGTACAATAAAAAAACAATTCTGGGAAACCACGCCTGAACCCGTATTATCTATAGAGGATATTGTGCTGGAAGCGGCCGGGTTTTCATCTCCATTATAAATTTTAATCAAAAAAGCTGTTCAGTCTGAAAATTTACTTTCAGACTGATTCAGAGAATGGAAACCCCCATTCGTCCGATAAGAAACAGTAATAGTATCAGGAAAAAAACCCTGATAAACCCACTGCCATACCGCAAGGCTAAAAATACGCCCGTAATTGCCCCTGCAACATTACAAATACCGACTATACCTCCGGTTATCCACAATACATTCCCTGACGGCACAAAAAAAAGCAGTGCAGCAGTAAAAGTCCCAAGGTTTATTAATTTGGCTGATGCAGAAGCATTCAGAAAATCAAAGCCAAAACATTTAACAAAGGCAAACAATAAAAGACTTCCGCTGCCTGCTCCGAATATACCATCATAGAATCCGATAAAAGCGCCTAACACTATCCCCAACAGTATCTCTTTCAGACCAATCCTGATATCCGCATGTAGTCGTCCCAGATCTTTTCTTATGAACGTATAGACCGCCATAATAATAAGAACGACAAAAACCAGATATTCCATAAACCCTCTTGGTATAAGAGAGACAGTGTATGCGCCAGCGAATGAAAAAATAAATGCAGCGCCCATTACTGGAATAATTAGCTTCCATATAATCTTTACCCGGCGGAGATACCCTGAGACAGAAAATGCGTTCCCGAGCAGAACTGCCAGTTTGTTGGTGCCAAAAATCGTTGCCAGACTGGAGCCAGGTAGCGCATGAATAAGCGCAGGAATTTGAACAAGCCCTCCACCACCAACAGCAGCATCGATCAGACCACCACAGAAAGCGAAGCCTCCCAGAGCAAAAAGAGAAATATCAACATTCATAACTTATTACAGTCCCCCGCAAAAGCAATAAAGACATATTTTAAACTTATTTCTCTTGTAACACCTGAGGCATCATTACCTGCCCCATAACAGGCAACGAAAAATAGGATAGCCAGTTCCGTATTTCAGTGAGTCAGAACGTTTTGTAATGCAGAAAAAGCCACGCCGACTCTCCTGTTATAATCAAGCATGACATGTTTAAGTCGTTCTGTATCGAATGACAGCCCCGCGATACGGCCAAAGGCCTGTAACGCGGCCAGCGCATGCAAGCCATGCCTGTTTTCCACCTCCCCGGCATGGCCCATGACATAACCTTTGGCGTTACGCAGAGTTTTAGTGTCCTCATTTAACGACGCATTGAAGGACAATAATTTCCCCTCTATAAACTGAGCAAGAAAATTGTATTCACGTCCGTTCCAGAGTTCAGAAGCGACAGAGACCATCATGGCATCCATGACAGACTGCAGATATTCAGGAGAACGCATTGCAGACTTATGTTTTGCAATGCCAGTATTGTAGAGGAAATCAGAGAATTCATTACACTCATTGATTTTATATTGATCATCAACCCAGGCTGCGGCCCTGAAAGCATTTGTCATGTATTTATACATTCCGTCATGCCCCTTCTGACCAAGTCTAAAGTCATCTTTTGTTACTTCATGCATATGGGCCAGAACGTTATGATAGATAGCCTGATCTTCATGTGAAATATAAAGTGCATCAGCGGACAGTCGCATGATTATTTTTCCGGATACCAGGCTTGTCGTTTTGTGCGTTTCATTCCAGCCGTTAAAGAAGCTGAGGACACCGGTATCAACTTTATCCTTTTGCAGAAAGGCAAGAAAAGTCCCTTCCGCATAAGCCTGTGCCTCTTGGGTTATCTCATGACAAAGAACTTCGTACATCATATTCTGAATGTCCTTGACATGATCAATATGCGCGGGCACGGGTGACCTGCGAACATCTCCGGCTATCCAGCGACCAGGAATTTTTAACATTGCGATATGTTCAGGCAAACCATCGATGAATATCTCACCCAGTTCCTGCATAGAATAAGATTTTTTCGATATGTCATCACAGCCTTGCAAAGATAAGGAAGTCATATATTCACCTCTGTTATTCACGGACTGAAAGTATTTAAAGACTCCTGATCCATTCATTGGTAAATGAATGAAAAATTGACTATTTCCGGTTTTCATTACGGCGTTTAAAAAATAATGTCTGATTCCACCTGCTCCAAGCATTGTAGGATGATTGATTAACACACTACAACTGACTTATAGTGAGTTAATTATTCACTTTTAGTGAGGTGTGAGGGGATGGATTTATCTCAGCTGAAAATGTTTAAAACCGTCGCCGAGCAGGGTAGCATTGCCAGAGCATCTGAGATACTGCACTGCGTTCCCTCAAATATCACAAACAGAATCAAGCTCCTGGAAACGGAACTGGGTGTTTCTCTTTTCATCCGCAAGGGGCGCGGCCTGGTCATCACACCTTCGGGAGAAATACTGCTTGAGTACGCCAGCAAAATACTGACTTACTGCCAGGAAGCCCGCCGTGCACTTGAGCCCTCATCAGAACCTGCCGGGATCCTGCGGGTCGGAGCGATTGAATCTGCCGCAACAAGACGGCTACCGATGGTTCTCTCAAAATTCCACCAGAACTATCCTGCAGTCCAGGTGCAGTTCAGTACAGGGACATGGCAACAGTTAGTCAGTGATGTCGCCGGGCATAAACTCGATTGCGCTGTTATCGCGACAAAGGATGACCATCCGGATATCACTTATGTGAATGCTCACTAGGAATCACTGGTATTCATTGCCTCTCCGTTTACGGGAGAGATCTCTGCCCCTCAGGACCTCAAAGGAAAACGGATTTATATGTGGCCGCACGGGTGTCCTTACCGACAGGCCCTTGAGCGATGGGGCAATCAGCATCAGGTCACGGTCGATATCACCAGCATTGCAAGCTACGGAACGATTCTTGGATGTGTCAGCTCCGGAGCCGGTGTCTCGCTGGTCCCTGCTGGCTTTTTTGAGCAGTTCAAAAGAACAGGTAATATCAGGGGGTATACTTTTAGCGAGTTATTTCCCGTACAAAATTACTTTATAAAAAACAGCAGAATAGACCGCCATCACTCACGTAATGCGTTTGAAACGTTATTGCGTGCTGAATTAAACGATGTGTGACTTTTTTATGGCCATAATCAGCACATCACACCGCGAGAACGTGGCCGTAGCGTGTTTCGCAGCTCTAAAACGCCTGATGGTGTAATATAATAAGTTTTAACGAGGGTCAATAATTACTGAATATGAACCAGTTAACGTGCCGCACCAGAATCATTTTTTTCCTCAATCAGTCGTCTGTAGTGCCTTATTGTCGCTCGGGAGAGGCTTGTCGCGGTATCCACGATGGCAAAGTTAAAAGAATTCCTCGATATCAGTGGGCTAAGATCTGTACATGCAATAAGAACAGCATCGGCCTGAGTGCTTTCGACCATCGACATTAAATGATGCCATCTGGCCTGAACCTCCGGGTCCCTGGAGCCTTTTGCTTTTACTAACCCAATTAACGATGTGGTTGTGGAACGAAGCTCCTGCGAATCAATTACCTCTCTGCCTGCATCTCGTATCCGTTGCTGATAAAAACTGGCTTCATGCGTTGGCCCGGTGGCATGTATTGCGACTTTACCTGCTTCTGCTGGCAGGGCTTCAAGCGCACTGTCAGCGATATGGAGAAGTGGGATACCAGCACTAACCTCATTCATTTCATCAAAGTAGCAGTGTGCAAGGTTACAGGGTACGGCTATCAGACTTACGTCTGCTTTGACGAGTTCAGCTATACCATGCTGCAGGGCGGCTATCATTTCGCTGCAATTAATTTTCTTACCAGGCCAGAAAGGGGTTGGCAGGGAGATGATATGCATCTCAGGAAAATCCATATCATATTTTGCCCCACACACAACCTGGCAGTCTGTTACCATCATATCAATAAACGGGGCTGTAGACCGGGGCCCCATGCCTGCAAGTATACCTAAAGAAACACCCATTATCTGATACCTCCATTTAAAATTTTATCGGTTGGCAGGTTGCTAATATATTAAAAGAAAAATGTAAAATCTATTTTTCTTTTCAATCGTTAGTTTGGCTATCATGTTCATCTCGTTCAAACTGAAATATAACATTAGAGAGTTATATTATTGTCTGCTAACTTCGCATCTAAAATTTTAAAATGATTATGACAAGCCACACGACTCATTACACAACCTGTTATTTGGAACGCTCATTTTCACACAAGACTGGAAGGAAAAATATAAACATCAACCTGCTATGAGTAAGTGGCAAATAATTAAAAACAGATAACCACTAAAACAATTACTATAGATACAATGCCTGCAAATAATAATCTTGCAGGCATTACAGGTAGGTATTATTAGACGCCTATTATACGTATATTATGTTGTTGATTGTTTTTTACGGCCCAAACAGTTAAATCCGCTAGAACCTGAGAAATAAACTCGCTGTTTGGATCATGACCTATCGGGTCATAATCATCTCCGTTGAACAAGCTTGATATAAGATTTTGTACTCTAACCTTGAGTTCGTCATCAGATGATATGCGATGAAAAGCAGAATATGGTTTATCTTTGCCAAGTGCCGCTCCTCCCAGAAAACGTTCAAAGTCAGGGATGCTCCAGCGGTGATAAACAATATGGCCATTTTGTCTGCATTTTATTATTTCGTTACGAATTGTCTCATTGATGGTCCACATTCCATTCCCGGAACCATCCTTGCGATATGGCCAATCAATATCATGCACAATCCCAAAGTTGCTTTTGAAATGGCGTAGCATTTTTATTAGAGGTACAAGAACGGCTTTACCCCGCGCCCGGATAATGCTTATCTTTCCGGCCATTTCATGCTGAGTTTTTACTATTGCAGAAATAAATGCAGCATGTTCAGTATCACCCTCCACAACAATTGGATAACTACCAAAGAATATTTCCGCAAAACCCATATCAGTTAATTGCAATGCCTGTAAATTATCTTTTTCTTCTGCAGAAAAGTTTGCTTCATCAGCAATATATAATTTTGGAGATAGTGATTTTCCATCAGATGAACGCTGCATACGCGCAATTGTCGTATGGTCTTCAAGTGGGTTAATAAAGTAAGGCGAGTGCGTAGTCAATAATACTTGCCAGTCAGGATGTTTTCCCAGAGCATAAAGATGTGATTGTGCAGCTCTTGCCGCCATTGGATGCAAAGCATTTTCTGGCTCATCCATCAGAAGGACGTAGCCCGGCAATGCTGGATCTTCGGCATCCTCGGGAATCACACCTCCATTTTTTATAGCGTCAATTTGATGGTTAAGTAATTTTACGGCCTCGCTTTCTGCATCCTTTTTACACTCTTTCTTTAATTGTTCATTTAAAGACTTAAGAAGTGCATCTCGTTTTTCAGTTTGTCGACTGATCTCATTATGAACTTGCAACATTGCCCAGAATAATGCTCTCCTTGCTCCTGTACCTTGTTGTCCTATTCGGGATTGACCAGCAGCTTCTTCAACCAATAATCCGGAGCCCTGTTTGAGCAAATTCTCAATTTTTAGCTCAGGTGGAATCATTTCTACATGAAGTTGTACTCCAAGCCCTGGAAAGATACTTTGAAATCCAGATTGTATTTGCTGAGAAATGCTGGAAAGTCTTTCCTGATGAGGCACTGCCAGTGCATTAACAGTAGCTGCCAGAGCAGCTTTATCTTTGGATATCTGAGAGTTATTATCACTTTCCAGCGTCTTAAGTTCCTTTACTAAAGGGCTTAAGGCAAGGGTAAGCAATACTTCTTCTGTCGTTATGGCATCATCTAATGATTTTATACGCATTGGTCTTGGAAGCCGAGATTTGAAAACATTATCGGCACCACCCGCCTTACCATCAGGTGCCCAATTGCCTAATTGAGGATCCCATGTTTTTCTTATAACTTTTCCTGTTTCATCCCAGACCCATGAACTTCTGACTATCCTCATTTCACCATCAACAATCTTCCATTTTTCATCTACATTTCCCATTCCTTCTGGAATATGAACATCAAGGATAACCTCAGACGGTTGTTCCGCAGTAGCCCAATTACATCGGTCATTACTGATATTGAAAGAATTTGGGTTAAATGCGAGTTCGTAAGCCCTGAGTATCGTTGTTTTACCGGAATTATTGGGGCCAACGAGGCAAAGGATATCATCTAGCTTAACCTGAACACCCTCAGGCCCGATACATCCTATGTTCTTGACATATATACTTAATAACTTTGATCTCATACCCTCATCCCTTGAAATGACATGATAGAAAATGCATATTAAAATTCAATTAACTATATATATGTAACCGAAGGTAAATTGCTACTTTTTTTAAAGTAAGATGTGATTGCGCGTCGGATAGCCTGAGCATTTCTGCTGAACGGGTGCTTGGCACAAAGCAGACTGCCAGGTTTTTTTACTCACCACTACGGGGGCAGGGTCAACACAGCCCTTGTAGATATGACAATAGTAAAGATCACTTAATGCACAAGACTGCTCAAATCAGTTTTATGTAATCAGATTCGATTGGTGGTCATTCTGGTGGTCTTGACAGATTGGGGATTCAGGTTTAGCTTAGATATTAGCCAGTTACTGGCAAAGGTGATCCCAGTCAGAGGAGCCAAAATTCTAGAAAAGCCCGCCTTGGGAGACTGAGGCGGGCTTTTTGCTTTCGACAGTTTCTGGCAGTCGGCTAAGAGCGAGGAGCGGAAATAGGCGGCTATAAGGGGTGTTCAGAAAGGCAGTAGCGATTGACTACAACTAATTATCATGGCGATTACGTTCATATCCTCTGCGTCCTCTTACCACCTGTTCATTGTTGAGCGCAATATAGCGCTCAAATCGGCCACGAAGATACGCAATTTTTCGTGGCAAATCTTCAGTAACAAAGTCTTCCGGGACATCAAAGTCATCCAAATGCCCAACCAGAAATTGATGTACTTTTTCCAGTACATCTAGCAGTGTAATATTGTTACTTTGCTGCTTTTCCATTAACGGCCCTTGCCAGGTGTGCCAGAATGCTTGTTGACGAAGACAATTCTGATTGCATGCTAACTGCCAGAGTTCCATATAAATTCCCCGAGCAATCCTGAACGGCTCAACATCAAACGCGTCGATAAGAAAGTAGTAACATGGAATTTTAAGCGCGTTGATTCGCGCAATCTCAATTTCAGGATCACGACGCAAATCAATAAGGTTGCTAAAGCGGGAGCGCATACAGGCAATGGGATTTAACACCCTGACCTTCTCGCTCATTTCCGGGATACCTGGGCCAGTTGCTTCCACATAAAACGGGGTGGTATGAAGGTAAAGTTTTTCCCCCTGAAAATCAGAGCGGTCAAAGCCTCCGGGCTGATCGATAATATCCACCACATTTGGCTCGTCAGGCGCATCCGGCACAGCAAACAAACGATCATCATCCCGCTTAATATCATGCGTATCCTGATCGATAAGCATGAACTTGGCGAGGGATGGGGGCTGACCGTCTTTATTCTCCCACATTTTTACATTGAGTGTTTTGGCTATGGCCGCAATGTCGTCTTTCCGGGCGCTGTAGTCGCAGTCAACAGAAGTAGTAAGACGCTCATCAGGCAACCTGTCACCGTAAAGAGCATGATAATAGGATATCCAATATTGCACGGCTTGGCCGCCAACCGTGATCACAGCATATTGGAACTGATCGGCATTGCAGATCAGCTGCTGATTTAGCAGATACACCTGCTCATAAGGGGGGATAACGTTTTGAACAGACATAAAAAAACCATCAGTGACTGATGGTTTATTGTGCCTCAAAGTTCGGGATCAGGCAAAAGCGATCTCATGAGCGAACTTGTTGCTAGCTGACTTACTGAAGCGACTTTTCACGGCAGGTTGGTACCCGGCACGGCCAAGGGAAACCTGCACTGCTACGGCATTGTAGCGTTTATGCTGCTTCTGTTTAGCTTGCGCGGGAGACATAAATTTAGTACCTGACGGTAGTAAGAAACAAGTAATGTGCAGTAACTATACGCCACGAATCTGCGTTACACAATAGTATGATATTGATGCAACTAAGGTGTACTTTCTAAGTACTGTATTAGCTCCCTGATGATCCATACACTTTGACCCGCCTAAAATTAGAGGTAGGCCTGGAGCTATGTTCAAGACTGGTCAAAGCGAAATTATGGGTACTGTTCTTACTGAGCCAGAGCGACGTCGCCGTCGCACTCCGCAGGAGAAGATCGCCATTGTTCAGGAGACCTTCCAGCCAGGAAGCTCCGTTTCTTTTGTCGCTCGTCGTCATAATTTACATGCCAATCAGGTCGTTAAATGGCGTAAGCAATACCAGGATGGCAGCCTGACGGCGGTCTCTGCCGGCGAAAAGGTTGTGCCGGCTTCTGAGTTAAACAGCGCCTTGAAACAGATCCGCGAACTCCAGCGTCTCCTGGGTAAGAAAACCATGGAAAATGAGATCCTTAAGGAGGCGGTTGAATACGGCAAAACAAAAAAATGGATTGCGCACGGACCCTTATTGCCCGGGGAAGACGAGTAAAACCCGTGTCTGAAGAGGCATTGTCCATTTCTCCTGCGCATCCATCAGCCCCAGATAAAGTCACTTTAATAGGCTGTTTCCGTTAGGGAATGCGCCGGTCGTCAGGCCATCACGCGCACCGCTATCGGGCTCTGCGCGTTTGCCCCATTCCAACGGCGTCTGGGGCACGCGACCCATTTTCGGGACAATTGACTCCACTGCCTCGTACTCAATTTCTTAACGTGACGGTGACCCCGCAGCCTGTGGTTCCGCTCGCTTCTTTCCATCGGGACGTATTCTGAACCAAATGGCGTACATTGCCGGCAGGAAGACCAGCGTAATAATGGTCCCGCCCAATGTCCCGCCTATCAGGGTATAGGCCAGGGTTCCCCAAAACACCGAATGCGTTAGCGGTATAAATGCAAGAATGGCCGCCATTGCCGTGAGCAATACTGGCCTGGAACGCTGTACCGTTGCCTCAATTACCGCATGGAAAGGTGCAAGCCCTTCTTGTTCATTATGATGAATCTGCCCAATGAGGATCAGCGTGTTACGCATCAAGATCCCTGACAAGGCAATCAAACCCACCAGCGCATTGATGCCAAAGGGTTGGTTAAAGAGCAGCAACGTGGGAACCACGCCTATGAGCCCCAGAGGCGCGGTCAAAAAGACCATCACCATCGCCGACATTGAACGCACCTGAATGATGATGATAAGCAAGGTCAGGGCGATCATGATCGGGAACAGCGGCGCCATAGCTTTGGTGGCTTTTCCTGACTCCTCAATCGCGCCAGCTTCCTCAATACGGTATCCATCAGGAAGCGTTGTGATGATGGGCTGCAGTTTCTTCATAATTGCAGTGGAGACATCCGGCGGCTGCAGGGATTCGGCGATATCACCCCGTACTGTTATGGTTGGCACTCGGTCACGACGGCGCAGTACAGGATCTTCCATTCGTACCGTGACCTTTCCGACTTGCGAAAGAGGAATACGCTGCCCCGTGGAACCGATCAGAGTAAAACCCTCTATTTTTGCCGGATCGAGCCTGATATCACCGGCAGCACGCCCCATGACCTGCACTGAACGAATATCCTCACGCACATAAGTTATGGGAACGCCCGAGAGCAGGAACTGAAGCTGCTGTGCAACTGCGTTTGATGTCAGCCCCATCGCCTGAAGACGGTCCTGATTTAAGGTGAAATGCAGTGTCGGCACCCGTGAGCCCCAGTCGGTATTGACCGTCCTCATCAGCGGACTGGCCAGCATCAGGTTTTTCACTTTATCCGCGATGTCGCGCAGCACTGCCGGATCCGGCCCCATCACACGAAACGCGACCGGATAGGGTGAATAGGGACCAAATACCAGTTGTGTTACGCGAACGCGCGCCTCTGGCGCCAGACCGTCAGCCACTGCTTGCCTCAGGCGAAATTTAAGTTCCTCCCGCGCTTCCTGATTGTCCGTAAGAACAACAATTTTCGCAAACGATGGATCGGGCAACTCCGGTGCCATGGCCAGATAAAATCGTGGTGATCCCTGACCAATATAAGAGGTCACAATTTTTGCTTCTTTCTGGTGCTTCAACCACTTTTCAATCTTCGACACGGCGGCGCTGGTTTGTTCGATGGATGTGCCATAGGGCATCTGAACCTCTACGAGAACTTCCGGCCGATCAGACGTCGGGAAAAACTGTTTTTTCACCGACGCCATGCCGAAAATGGCGAAGGTGAACAACGCAATGACAGCGCCGGCGACCAGCCATTTCCGCGCGATTACCCCCACCAGCAACTGGCGAAAACGGTTGTAGCGTCGGGTGTTGTAAATAGCGGCATGACCCCCTTCAACCGTTTTAATGTCTGGCAGCATTTTCACCCCAAGGTAAGGTGTGAATACCGCCGCCACCACCCAGGAAGCAATCAATGCGATACCCACTATCCAGAACATATTGCTGGTATATTCGCCCGCCGTGGATTGCGCAAATCCATTAGGCATGAAGCCAACGGCCGTCACCAGCGTGCCGGCCAGCATAGGTGCGGCGGTATGACTCCAGGCATATGCGG
Source organism: Martelella alba (assembly GCF_005217455.1). GTDB lineage: Bacteria > Pseudomonadota > Gammaproteobacteria > Enterobacterales > Enterobacteriaceae > Acerihabitans. The sequence continues at coordinate 40,933 of NZ_SZPQ01000011.1, read as the reverse complement.
AGGCTTTGATTCGGTCATAGCCCTCTTCCATCTTCACCACCATCATTTCGATGGCGATGATGGCATCGTCCACTAGCAATCCCAGCGCCAGGATCAGGGAGCCCAGCGTGATCCTGTCAAAGTTTTTGCCGGTAGCCTCCATGACGACAAAGACGACTGCCAGTGTCAGTGGTACGGCGGCGGCCACTACCACCCCGACGCGCCAACCCATACTGATAAAACAGACCACCATGACGACAAGTAGCGCAGCGAAAAACTTCAGCATGAACTCATCTATGGCGGAGCTGATATTAACGGACTGGTCGGTAACTTTGGTAAATGTCATGCCGAGCGGCATGTCAGCATTGATCTTGGCCGCTTCATCATCCAGGGCTTTCCCCAAATCCAGGCCGTTCCAACCGTCACGCATCACGATACCCAGCAGAAGTGCAGGCTCGCCTTGATTGCGGACCAGGAAGGTCGCCGGATCCTCGTAACCGCGTTCTACCGTCGCCACATCAGAGAGTTTCAGGGTTCTTCCCTGTGCCACAACCGGCGTTTCCCGGATTTTCTCAAGCGTATCAAACGCCCCATCCAGACGGATAAACACCTGCGGTCCATGGGTGTCTATTGAGCCGGCGGGCGTCAAAACGTTCTGGCTGTTCAGCGCAGAAAAAATATCCTGGGGAGAGATACCCAGCGTCGCCAGACGATCATGGGAGAACGAGACAAATATCCGCTCAGACTGTTCGCCGATAATGTTGACCTTTTTCACCCCCGGCACGTGGAGAAGACGCTGGCGTAACGATTCGGCGTCGCGGACCAGGAGACGCTGCGGCTCTCCTTTTGCCTTGAGAGCAAAGAGGGCAAATGTCACGTCGGAAAACTCATCGTTGACCATCGGACCAATCACACCCGCAGGCAGGTTTTTGGCTTCATCGCCGAGTTTTTTGCGTGCCTGATAAAACGCTTCCTGCACCTGTGAGGGGGGCGTACCGTCCTGCAACGAGAGCATGGTAAAAGCCAGCCCGGGGCGTGTGTAGGTCTCTGTGCGATCATACCATTTGAGTTCCTGTAGCCGTTTTTCCAGCGGATCGGCTACCTGGTCCTGCATTTCCTGAGCAGTGGCTCCAGGCCAGGCAGAAATGATGGTCATCTGTTTTACCGTAAAGGGCGGGTCCTCCGCACGCCCCAGTTTAAAAAACGAGAGAATACCGGCAACAGTGATCAGGATGATAAGAAACAGCGTAATTGAACGCTCGCGGACGGCGAGCGCGGAGAGATTGAAGCGCCCGCGACTCATGAACGGCTCCCGGCGACACGGTCATCGCTCTGTTTAGCCAGCCGGACGGTCTCACCGTCATGCAGCAGGTGGGCACCCAATGCCACCACCTGTTCTCCGGGCTTAAGGCCACCGGTCACGATTGCCGCATCGTCCCTCAGGCTAACCACCTGCACGGGCCGCCAGGTCACTCTGGCGGGTTTGCCTGTGATACCCCAGACCCCTGGCCCTTTACCCGCGTCAAAAACGGCCGCCAAAGGCACCTGCAACAACGGTTGGGATAATTTACTTTCAGCAATATGGATGGTTACCGTGGATCCCAGAGGTGCGCCAGAGAGTTGACCTTCAAGTACATACCTTGCCTCGAAAGTGCGCGTCAATGGGTCGGCGGCATCAGAGAGCAACCGCAGTTTCGCAGGAACAGGCTGTTTATTGCTTCCGTATAGCGAGGCCCGCGCTTCACTTCCAATGGTCGGGCGCAGCGTCTCCGGTAACTGGACGACCGCTTCGCGTTGCCCGGCTCGGGCAAGTCTGATAACCGGCTGACCGGCACTGACGACCTGACCGGGTTCGGCCAGCGTATCCATCACCACCCCGTCGGCATCGGCCACCAGGACCGCATAGCTCATGGCGTTTTGCGCCACATCAGCCTGAGCCTGGGCGGCTTTGAGTTCAGCACTGGCCGTCTTTGCGGCGGCTTTTATTTGATCATAGGTCGAAGCAGAAACAGCGCCAGCGGCAACCAGGCCGTGATAGCGCGCCGCATCATCGGCCGTCTGCCTGGCGTGAGCCTGCGCGGCGGCAACGGCTTGTTGCTGCGCCTGCGCCTGCAGACGCAGATCAGCGGGATCCAGACGCATTAATGGCTGACCACGTTTGACAACCTGCCCGGTATCAACGAGACGTTCAAGGATTTTGCCTTGTACCCTGAAACCAAGATCGCTCTGGATTCGTGCAACGACAACGCCGGTAAAGTCGCGGGAAGGGTCGGTCGCATTAATCGCGATCGCTGATCTGACCAAAGGGGGCTGGTTGCGGGGGTCGTCTGAGCCGGAAGGTTCACCACAAGCCACAAGTGCAAACGGCAGTAAACAAACGGCAAAAATAACAGGTTTGAGCCTGAGCATGGGTTTCCTTATCAGTCTAACAGGACAATACCCACATTCTCAGACTAGTGACCAATATTGTCAATAGTCACAAATAAGGTGATAAGCTTCTTAGTATAAGCGACGACAGCAGCGCAGCAGCGGTGGATGCAGTCTCCAGATTGTATTGCAGTTGTACAGGGCTCAGATAGGGTCTCATGACCAGAAAAATCGCATAGGAAGCCTCATCAAGCGGCGTTTTCCTTTCAAACTCTCCCGTTTGACGCCCTTCAAGAATGATTTTCTCAATAAGTTGCCGTATACGCTGCTCATGAGCCTCGGCCGATGGCCATTTATCGCGCGCCGCAACCGCCGCAATGTCATAAAGCTTGCGGTCATGGAAGAATAAATCGCCCCCTGCCTCGGCTAGCGCTTTGAATAAACGTCTCATTTTTTCCGATGCTGTCGGAGCGTCTGCAACCGCGGAATTGACGATATCCATTATCATAGCCAACCGATTAGAGCAAATCACCTCACCGATTTCTTGTTTGGAATCGAAAAACTTATATATATACGCTTTTGAAAAACCGATTGATTTTGCCAAATCAGACACCGTCGTTTTCTCATAGCCGAAATGCCCGAAGTGTTCTTTGGCCGCCTCGACAACCTGGTCCCGGACGCTGTGATCCAGGGGACCTCTTGATGGGTTTGTGTTCATGTGTTTAGTCATTTTTGCAACCTATCTTAGTATACCTTGATTGACAACTTGTGACTATTTTGTAATTTAGTCACAAATTCGATTCGATACAAGGATTATCAATGCTTCCCCTACGTACGATTTTTCTGGCTGTAAGTACCCGTTTATAGGCTGGATGCGTCGTTGGACCGGATGACCGACATCCCGACGCGCCACTCGCAAAGCATTATCAGGCTCAATCAGACGAACAGCGACCAGACACATCTCTGCCCACGAGTTACGCACCCTAGTGGAATGGCTTCGGTGATCCCTTGTTAAGCCAGTTCGTTTCAGAGGCGCTCACACAGAATCTCGATATCGCCCAGGCTAGAGCAGGCCAGGGCGGGACTTGGGGCAGCAACGGCCCTCGGGAAATCTCAGCGGACAAGCCGTTCGTGCTTACCGGTCAGTTGAAACGCCGCTGGGCCGGATTCTCAATTCAACGCCAGATTATAATCGCTACGGGAGTTCCTATGAAACCGATCTCAACGCAAGCCGGGAAATTGACCTGTTCGGCGGTCTACGCCAAGGTCGGGAGGCTGCACTCGCCGATTATCAGGCATCTGAGGCAGGCGTCACTGCGACACGTCTTGCTATCGCGGCTCAAACTGCCGATATATACGCGGCTTACAGGCCCGTGTGATGATTGCAAACAAAGGACCGGTGAATGGCGGCGCTGCCCAGACCGACGCCAACTCGTCATTCACCTGCTCATAGCGAATAATTACATAAACCGGTCCGCGCCGCCGGACGCTTCCACGGTGTGACCGGTGACAAACTGATTGCGCGCAGACAGCAAGAAAGCAGCGATAGCGGCGATGTCCTCCGGACGGCCGAAACGCCCGATGGGTGTTTTCTCCTTGCCAAGAAGGATAATGATGTCCTCATCGGTTTTACCTGCCAGCTCAGGACGGCGGGCGCGTACGTTGGGCAACATATTCTTCGCCCAGTTTTCCGTCGCCACCGCCCCCACGCCAATGGCGTTGACCAAAATACCCATTGCCGCCACATCCAGGGCAAGGCTGCGGGTCAAGTTGTTGATGGCCGCGCTTAGCGCATGGGAAACGGTAAGCGGGGGATTTGGATATAATCCACCAATGGAGGAAATATTCACAATGCGTCCCCACTGACGCTGTTGCATTCCTGGAATCACTTCACGGCAAAAGTGACGCATGGCGGTAAATTTGGTGGCCGTCATCGCCTCCCAGTCTTCGTCGGAGGTGGTCAACAACGAGCCCGTATGCGCACGGCCCGCGTTGTTGACCAGCAGATCAATCCCTGGGAAATGCTGTTCCGCTTGCCGAACCACTTGCCGGGGAAAATCGGCATCGACAACATCCCCCGCCAGCGGTAGCGTAGTGACGCCATATCGCCGCGTTAATCCCTTGGCGGCCTCTTCCAGGCGGGAGCGGGTTCTGGCAACCATGACCAGATGCGCCCCATTGGCCGCCAGCTCTTCACATATGCTAAAACCGATGCCGGCACTGGCTCCCGTCACCAGCGCCACTTTGTCTTTAAGTTGCAAATCCATCTTAGTCTCCAATGTTACTAGGGCGATGCCATCAGAAATCGCGCATTCTTAACCCAAACACGTGTTCACCGATAGTGATTCTATCCCAATAACCAGGGGCGGTTTGTTGTTAGAGTGGCGTGTTGCGGCATCCATTACCCCAAAATCTGGTCGGCGTCCCGGCTGAGAACCGCATACAGTTTATCAACCACCACCCGTATACGGGGCGAGAGATGACGTGAAACAGGCCACAGCGCTGAAATTGGCGCATCATATTCGGGGGTGGCCAGCGGTATTATCCGAAGATGCCCTTTCCTGATATCGTCTCCGGCCAACCAGGTCGACAGAAACGCAATGCCCATACCACTGACGGCGGCATCCCGTAGCGCTTCGCCGTGGCTGACGATGTGGCGGATAATGGGCTCAAAAACGGTTATACCGCCATCCTCGTCCAGCACCTTCCAGGGCAGTACTCTGCCCTCCCGCGAAAAACCCAGGCAATCATGTGCCAGCAGCTCTTTGGCGCTACCGGGCAATCCGTGACGATGAAGGTATGCGGGAGAGGCGCAAATAACAGATCGCTGGCGGGTGAGCATTCGTCCGGAAAGGCTGGCGGCGTTCCCGGTGTCACCGAGCCGTATGGCGAGATCAATGTTCTCCTCAATAAGATCCACCCGGCGATCAGTAAAGGTCATTTCCAGTCTGAGTTCGGGGTGCTCCGCACTTAGCATTGCCAGGACGGGCATGACACAAAGCCTGCCATATGAGATGGGAAGACTGATACGCAGCGTGCCTGAAACCACCTGTCTGCGTGCGGCCAGCAGGGATTCAGCCTCATTGAGCTCATCCATGACGTTGAGACAGCTACGGTAATACAGTTTCCCTTCTTCTGTCAGACTTATGCTCCGGGTGGTGCGGTTCAGCAGTTTCACGCCGAGCCGCTGTTCCAGTCGGGCGACATGTTTTCCTGTTGCGGACTTTGATACCCCCATACGGACAGCGGCGGCAGTGAAACTGCCTGTTTCAACGGTATGCACAAAAGCGGCCATACTGAGCAACTGCGAATGCAGAATGAATCCCATCCGATTGTCTCCATAAAGGAGGAAATGTTATGACCTTATATCGCGATACAGACTGAATTGTTGTCAATAAAATGATTTTTTCCACTGACAGGAGAAATCATTATGGCTCAACGCATGCGGCGCTGGCAGTTAACGTCTTTTGGAGCTGCAAACTTACAGATAGCGAATATGCCTTTACCAGTACCGGGGCATAACGATGTATTGGTAAAAGTTGCCGCGGTCTCCCTTAACTACAGGGATAAGCTGGTGCTGGACGGGGAATTGCTGCCTGACCTCCCCCGGATGCCTTTCACGCCCGTTTCTGATATGGCGGGTGTGGTTGTCGCAATAGGGCCGGGAGTGTCGCGTTTCCGGCCAGGGGACCGTGTAATGGGCAATTTCTGGACGCAGTGGCTGGATGGCGATGCGCCTAAAGACATGGTCCGTCACGGCCGTTCACTGGGAGGACCGCTACCGGGAATGCTTTCGGAATACGTCACTCTGCACGAAAATGTCGCCGTCGCCTCTCCGGATTCCCTGAATGACGAAGAGGCATCCACCCTACCTGTCGCGGCCCTGACGGCCTGGTTCGCACTGGTGGAAACAGGGAGGCTCAGGACAGGTCAGCGGGTTCTTGTGCAAGGAACCGGCGGAGTGGCGCTGGCCGGGCTTCAACTGGCCCGGGCATTGGGCGCGGAGGTAACGGTTATCTCCCGAAGCGAGGAAAAACTACAGCGCGCGAAGGCGCTCGGCGCGTCGGGGTTGATTAATACCCGCCTTACACCGGAATGGTCGCGGCAGGCCGCTGAGCTGACCGGGGGACGCGGGTTCGATCATATCCTGGAGCTTATCGGCGGAGATAACCTGCGTCAGTCGGCAGATGCCCTCGCGCCGGGAGGGCGGATTGCGCAGATTGGATTTCTAAACGGCAATGAAATAGTGCTTTCCGCCGTACCCTTGATGCTCAAGCGCGCCATTATTCAGGGGATAACGGTGGGCCATAGGCGGGCTCTGGAGGACGTATGTCAGGCCATTGAACGCCATCAGCTTAAACCCGTAATCGATAAAATATACGATTTCTCCGAGGCGAGAGCGGCTTTCGATCATCTGGCAAGCGGCGTCTTTGGTAAAGTCGTCATCCGTGTCGGATAGCGTTTTCCGGCGGAAAACTGAAAAACCTCCCGTGATACCTGGCAGGGGGACTCGTTCCTCCTGTTTTTTTCTGTGCGCGCCGCCCTCCGGTTTAGTGAATGCCATCACATTTAATAAACATTATATTAACATTCAATTGATCTTTTTAACCGGGTTACCTATAAGTTATGAAAATTATTTCACTATCAGGAAATAATTTTCAGTTGCCGCCCCGGCTCGTATTACCGCGTTTTGCAGTCACGGCTGAGCCATATCATTCAGCGCCTAATCCGGGGAATAACATGGAAAAGATCGCAACCTTTTTTGCCGGCCTGCTGGTGGCCGTGGGCCTCTCCAGCAGCGCACATGCCGCCGATAACACACCGCAATTTCGCTGTAAGCCCGGCGAAACCTACTACATGAACGTCATGGTTACCGGCGTGGAGTACTGGTTTCCGGTGTATGAGATGTTCAAACAGGCAGCGCATCAACTGGGGTGTAAAACAGTTTATGGCGGCACCCCCGCCTATGACGTGAATCAGCAGTTGGCCAGTTTTGAGCAGGTATTGGCCAAGAAACCCGCCGGGATTTTCCTCCACCCCATGAATCCCGATCCTTTTATTGAGCCGATTAATCGCGCGGCGGAAATGGGCATTCCCGTGGTGACTTTCGCCGCTGACTCGCCTCACAGTAAACGCGTGGCCTATATCACTTCCGATAATTTCCGTGAAGGTAAAGCCGCCGCCGACATGTTGGGTAAAGCCATGGGGAAAGGCGCCGAATACGCCGTACTGGAAAACCCCGGCCAGGACAACCATGACAGACGGGTGGCCGCATTTATCAAGGAAATGAAAACCGCCTTCCCCGACAGCCAGTTAGTCGCCAGGGCGGCCACCAATCAGGACCCTTCCAAAGCCTATAATGCCGTGCTGTCGATACTCCAGGCCCACCCCAACCTGAAAGGCGTTTTTATGCCGGAGGCCAGTTCAGCCATCGGCGCCGCGCAAGCAGTGGCGGAAAACGGAGGTAAAGTCAAAGTGATGACCGTGGATGTCAATGCCAAAGTACTGGACATGATCAAAAGCGGCCAGGTCTTCGGCGCTATCGACCCCAACCAGGGCATTCAGGGCTATTTGGGGTTCATCACGCTGTTCCTCGCGGCCCATCCTCAGCTTATCGATCCGATGAACGACACAAAACGCACCGGCGTCAATCCCTTCTCATTTCCGCTGCTCGATAATGGCTACGCCGTGGTAACCAAGGAAAACGCCGACGATTTCCGTTGGGATGCCTATATCAAACGCCGCGGCACCAAAGGCATTAACGAGTAAGGAGCCGACGATGACAGCCTTGCTCGAATTACGCGGCATCAGCAAAAGCTTTGGCGCGGTAAAAGCGCTGCAAGAGGTGAACCTGACCTTGCGTCAGGGGGAAATACACGCTTTGGCCGGGGAAAACGGTGCCGGAAAATCCACGCTGATGAACATCATCGATGGGATTTTACGCCCGGATGGCGGTGAAATTCTGCTGGACGGGAAGCCGGTGGTTATCCGCTCGCCGCGTGAAGCGCAGCAACTGGGCATAGGTCTGGTGCATCAGGAGATTGCCCTGTGTCCGGATATCAGCGTGTATGAAAATATCTGGATGGCCCATGCCGGAAGCCAGCGCGGGCTGTTTTTGCCGCATAAATACTTGCGGGACAAAGCACAGCAGATGATGAATCGTCTGGCGCCCATCCCGGTCACGCGGAAAGTCGGCGACCTATCGCTGTCAGAGCAGCAACTGGTGGAAATCGCCAAAGCCCTGACGTTGGATTGCCGTCTGCTGATCCTTGATGAGCCCACCGCCGCACTCACCGAACCCGAGGCCCAAACGCTATTTGCCATTATGCGTCAGCTTCAGGCGCAGGGCATCACGATGGTCTATATCAGTCACCGCATGGCGGAGATTTTCACGCTGTGCCAGCACATCACCGTGATGCGTGATGGCCGTACCGTGCATAGCGCCCCGCTTGACAGCATGACGCCGGGTGACGTCATTACCCGGCTGGTGGGGCGGGAGTTATCGCAACTGTATCCGGATAAGCGGCCTGTCGATACGGGCTCCCCGTTGCTGGAAGTCCATCGGCTGGGCGATGGGTCGCGTTTCCACGATATCAGTTTCAATCTGCACCCCGGCGAAATTCTGGGCATCGGCGGACTTATGGGCGCGGGGCGCAGTGAAATCGCCTTGGGGATTTGCGGCCTGCGACCGGTTAGACAGGGCGGAATCCGTATCAAGGGCCAGTCGGTAACGCTTAAGAATTATGCCGCCTGTATTCAACGTGGCATGGTCTATCTGTCTGAAGACCGCAAAGATGCCGGACTGTTTCTCGCCATGCCCATTGATTGGAATATTTCTGCCCTGGACACGCGCGCCATTAGCCACCATGGGCTGACGCTTAGCCCGCAACGCGAACGCCGGCAAGCGGAAACCCTGGCCCGGCAGGTAAGGCTCAAACGCGGCAAACTAAGCGACCCGGTCTCCTCCCTATCCGGCGGCAATCAGCAGAAAGTCGCGTTGGCGCGGATACTGACCGTTAAACCGGAAATTATGTTTTTGGATGAACCCACGCGGGGCGTGGATGTAAGCGCCAAGGCGGAAATTTACCAAATATTGGCGGCGCAGGCGGCCGACGGTGTGGGTCTGGTGGTGATCTCCTCGGAACTGCCCGAGTTGATTGGGCTATGTCACCGTATCGTCGTGATCCACGAGGGACGGTTAAGCGGCGAAGTGACCGGCGAGGAGATGAGCGAAGAAAACCTGATGCGGCTTGCAGCCGGCATCCCATCCGAGACGGAGGCCCCATGGCGTTAAATACCACCTTGCCCGTCGTGCGCAAAACCCGTTTGGCGCTGTTTGGCGATATCCATAAACAGCGGGAAATCGGCCTGATAGCCATCATCGCCCTGATTTTTGTGGTGATGAGTTTTACCTCGCCCTATTTCCTTACCTGGGCCAACATGAAAGCCATGTTGCTGTCATTTTCCATTGACGGCATCGTGGTGATTGGCATGACCATCTTGCTGATTGTCGGCGGCATTGACCTGTCGGTAGGCGCGGTGGTGTGCCTATCGATGGTCGTGGCGGGGCAACTGTTTCTCAACGGTGTGAACCCCTGGCTCGCCAGTGCGGGCGGCATCGCCGCCGCCGCGCTGGTGGGTTTGCTCATGGGGCTGACCGTAACCGGCATCGGCCTTAGCCATTTTATCGCGTCACTGGCGGCAATGGTGATCGTGCGGGGCCTGTGCATGATTATCACCCAAGGGACGCCGCTATCTCTGTTCACCTTGCCGGCGAGTTTCAAATTCATCGGTCAGGGCGTGCTTTGGGGCGTTCCCGTCGTCATTATTCTGTTTTTCGCGCTGGTGGCGGTGTTTGACGTATTACTGCGTAAAGCCACGCTCTTTCGCAAGGTGTTTTATACCGGCAGTAATGAGCGGGCCGCCGCGTATTCCGGCATCAATATCAACCGCATCAAACTGTCGGTTACCGTGTTAACCTCCACCCTGGCGGGTCTGGCCGGGATCATTTATATGGCCCGGCTGGGGTCCGCCACGCCGACGTTCGGCGTCGGCATGGAACTCAACGTGATTGCCGCCGCCGTTATAGGCGGGGCCAGTCTAAAAGGCGGCACAGGATCAATACTTGGCGCGGTACTGGGCGTGGCGCTGCTTTCTATCGTAACCAGTTCGCTGATCTTGATTAATGTTTCTATTTACTGGCAAGACCTCATCAAAGGGCTGATCTTGCTGGCGGCGGTTTCGATAGATCATCTGTTGAATAAATACCGGGGCGGCTGATCCGGCCAGAAACAAGGAATGACAAATGATGGAATTTGATAGCGAACATCTCGCGTTTCACAATGCGCGTCAGATCTATCAGGTACTGGTGATGTATTACCTTGATGGCAAAAAGCAGTCGGATATAGCCCTGGAAACCGGTTTGTCCGTAGCCGGCGTCAATCGTTTGATCCGTCAGGGCCGCGCCAACGGCATGGTGGAAATCACCATCAAATCGCCGTGGCTCTCCGCCCATCAGTTGGAAAATGATCTGGCGCAGCTTGGCCGGTTGCAGCAAGCCGTGGTCGCGCCCAACGTGGCCAGCAACGAAGAACAGAGCCTGCAAATGGTGGGTTCGGCCGCGGCGGAGTATTTACTGTCGCGCCTTAAAGACGGCGATGTGATTACCATCACCGGCGGTAAAGGCGTGAGCGCGCTGGTCGAAGCATTGCAACCGGCGCGGAAATACGATGTGCAGATCGTGCCCGCGCTGGGTTGTGTCCAGGGTAAACATTATACCGATGTCAATCATGTGGCCTCAGAAATGGCGGCCCGGCTCGGCGGTCATGCGTGGCAAATCCATGCCCCGTTGTTTACCGACTCCGCCGACGAACGCGATATGCTCATGGGCATCAGCGCCGTCGATCGCGTGCTGGATAAAGCCCGCCGCGCCACCCTGGCGGTGGTCGGTCTGGGATCGATTCACACCGACAGCTCCAGTTACTACGATCTAAACCTGTCCGCGCGCCATGCCTCGGCCAGTATCGAAACCAGCGGCGCGCGCAGCGAGCTGCTCGCCTGGCTATTGGACGCGCAGGGACGACCCGCCCAATTCGACGCCAACCGGCGGTTGGTGGGATTGACGCTCGCGGAACTGCAATGTATCCCCTTTTCCATGGCGGTGGCCGCCGGCAGAAATAAAGTGGACCCCATTTTCTGCGCGCTGCGCGGTCATTGGCTTAAAGGCATCGTCACCGATGAATCCACCGCGGCGGGCGTGCTGGAACTGGCCATTCGTCAGGGAGATAAACATGCGTAACCCCATAACCCGCGACCAACGCCTGGCCGCGCTGCGCCAGCGCGGCACTGTGCCGGTATTGATCGTCGGCGGCGGCATCAATGGCATCAGCACCTTCCGCGAGCTGGCTTTGCAGGGCATCCCGACCGTTCTGGTGGAGAAGGACGATTGGTGTCAGGGCGCCAGCGGCGCGTTATCGCGAATGATTCACGGCGGGCTGCGCTATCTGGAAACCGGGGAATTCAGGCTGGTCAGAGAGTCGGTCACCGAACGCAACCGTCTTTTGCAGAATGCCCCCCATTATGTCTTCCCGCTTCGCACCACAGTGCCGATTGACAACCTGGGCAGCGGATTGATTAACGCCACGCGTCGTTTTCTGCATCTTAGCGATACGCCTTCGCGGCGCGGCGCATTATTGATTAAAATCGGCCTCAGCCTGTATGACCTCTATACCCGGCAAAACGGCAGCATGCCGAAACACCAGGTGTGCGGCAAGGCCGCGACACGGCAACGCTGGCCCGGTTTCGCCTCTTGGGTGAAATACAGCGCCAGCTATTATGATGCCTGGATCACCGCCCCGGAGCGGCTTGGCTATGAGCTGGTTGAAGATGCCGAACAAGTCTGTCCACAGGCGCTCGCCCTCAACTACCTCCAGGTTATCCGGGCTGAGGGGGAAGGGATTATCTTGCGCGATGCCCTAAGCGGCGAACACTTCACCTTGAGGCCGCGCGTGCTGGTAAATGCCTGCGGCGCCTGGATCGATAAGCTCAACCAGTGCGTGACGCCCACGGCCGCAAGCCAAAAGCTGATAGGCGGCACCAAAGGTTCCCACCTTATCATCGATCATCCCGAACTGCTGGACATGCTGGATGGCGAGATGGTGTATTTTGAAAATCAGGAAGGTCGCGTTTGCATCATGTTCCCGTGGTTCGGCAAGGTTCTGCTGGGGTCGACCGATATCCGCGCCGATGATCCCGATACGGTGGTATGCGAAGAAACCGAGAAAAACTACATCCTCGAATCACTGCATTTTGTCTTTCCGCACATCGTGGTGCCGGAAAACGCCATTCTTTATACCTTTTGCGGCGTGCGGCCGCTGCCTGCCAGCGACGCCAAAAGCAACGGGCAGATATCCCGCGATCATTCGCTGGTATGGCTACCGCCGGATGCCGCACACCGTTGGAGCACACTCTGTCTGGTAGGCGGCAAGTGGACCACCTTCCGCCACTTTGGCGAGCAGGCCGCCGATAAGGTGTTGGGATTGCTGGGCCGGTCGCGGACAGTTTCCAGCGCCGATCTGGCTATTGGCGGCGGCCGGGGCTTCCCCGCGCCCGCCGCCAGGGACGACTGGCTGCTAACGCTGGCGCGGGAAAACGATTTATCTGTGGCCCGGGTATCGCAACTGTCGCAACGCTACGGCGCGCGAGCCGTCATGTTGATCGAGGAGATTCGCCGCCAGGGCGAGCGGCCGTTACGCCACCACTGCGGGTATAGCGACACCGAACTGGGTTATCTGATTACCCATGAGCAGGTATGCCAACTGGAGGATTTACTGGTGCGCCGTACCTCATTGGCGATTTGCGGAGAACTGACGCCGGCGCTGGTTGAGGAAGTTTCACACCTGATGGCGCGCGTGTTGTGCTGGAGTGAGGCGCAGCGGCGAAAGCATGTGGAGCGAAGCTGCCGGCGCCTTGCCCGTTTACATGGCCTTACCGGCCTTTATCCCGTAGTTTTCAAAGAGGACATCCGCCTTGTCAGTAACCCATAAAGTTCGTATGAATCGCCTGTTTCAGCAGGGCAAATGTCTTGATGTGGCCATCGATCACGGTATCGCCAATGAAGCGGATTTTCTGTTGGGGCTGGAGGACATTGCCGGCGTGATGCGCAACCTCATTGCCGCGCAGCCCAACGCCATTCAAGTGAATTATGGCCAGGCCGATTTATTGCAACAGGAAACCGGACCTAAACCGGCTTTGGTGATGCGTGCCGATGTCGGTAACGCCTATAACGCGGTCCGCCATCGGGAAATGTGGGCGATATTGCACAACCCGGATGAGCCGATTCTTGCCGCCTTGCAAATGGATGCCGCCGCGGTGGTGGTTAACCTCTATCAGATCCCTGACGAGCCGGGCATTTTCCGTATGTGCATCGAAAACATCGGCCGCCTGCGCCAGGCCTGCGATCGCTATGCCATGCCATTGATGATAGAACCCTTGGTGATGGCGCCGGCCGGCCAGGGCGCGGCTTACGGCTCACTTGGCGATGTGGGCAAAATCGTGCCGTTGGTCCGGTTGGCGCGGGAGCTGGGCGCCGATATCATCAAGGCGGATCCCACCGATAATGTGGCGGATTTTCATCGCGTCGTGGAAATGGCCCGCTGTCCGACGCTGGTGCGTGGCGGCGGCAAAGGCGAGCTGGGCGCGGTATTGCAAAAGAGCGCCGACCTGATGGCGCAAGGCGCCAGCGGCATGGTATATGGCCGCAATGTCTATCAGCACGCCAACCCGTCACGGGTGGTGAAAGCGCTGATGGCGATTATCCATCAGGGCGCCAGCGGCCCGGAAGCGTTAGCGCTGTATCGACAGGGATAGGTCGTATTGTATCGGCGCTTAAGCGGTGCGCCGTCTTCGTCTGTTAAACGGAGTCGGATATGAGTCAGATTCTCGGTATCGATGCCGGAAACACCATGATTAAAGCGGTATTGTTTGATCTCAGCGGCCATGTGCTGTCAGTCGCTGAATGCGCGGGGCAAACCCGCCATCCCCAGGAGGGTTACGCGGAACGTCCGGTAGCGGATATCTGGCATGGCGTCAGCGAGGCGGTGACCCGCTGTCTGCGACAGGCCGGTCCCCTGGCCGACAATGTGATTGCGGTGGGGGCGGCCGGCCACGGCAACGGTCTGTATGCCCTAGACCGTCAGCATCAGCCCCTGTTTGGCATACAGTCCATTGATCAGCGCGCGGTGGAGACAGTACAGGCATTAACCACCTGCGGCAATGATAAGCCCATTTATCGGTTATCCCTGCAAAAGCCCTGGCCGGCCGCCACGCCGGTACTGATAAGCTGGATCAAACAACATCAACCGGATCGTTGGCGACAGGCGGCATACCTGTTATGCGCCAAAGATGTGATTGCCCATTTTCTATGCGGCGTCGTGAGCGCGGATTATTCCGATGCGGCCGGCGCGGGACTTATCGACTATCGATTGCGCGGTTACAGCCGCGAACTGATGGCGCTATATGGTATTGAGGATGCCCTGCCCCGTCTGCCGGCGCTACGGGAATCCTGCGACATTGTCGGTTGCGTGACGGCGCAGGCGGCGCGCCTCACCGGCTTGCCCGCCGGCATTCCGGTAGTCGCCGGGATTTTCGATGTGGTGGCGAGCGCCATCGGTTCCGGCGTGGTGAACATCGGCGAAGCCTCGATTGTCGCCGGTACCTGGAGCATTAATCAGGTGGTGGTGGGGCATCCCGATTATCGGCGCCCGGTATTTATGAATTCAATCATCGAAAAAGACCGTTTTATGGCCATCGAGGCCAGCGCCACGTCAGCGGCCAATCTCGACTGGTTTTTACGTGAGTTCGACGACGGCCGAGCCGGTCAGGGCGCGGCGCGCAGCAGTGATAGTGTCGCGCAGGTACAACCCAACGCCCAGTTGCCTCTTTACCATCCCTACCTGTATTCCGGCCGTAAAGCCGAACCCGCCAAAGCGGGGTTTTATGGCCTCGGGGGCTGGCATACCCGTGCCGATATGCTGTTCGCCCTGTTTGAAGGGGTGACCTTTGCGCATCGCGCCCATATCGACCGTTTGCGTGCCGCCGGTATCGCCTTTAGGCAAGCGACCTTATCCGGCGGCGCGGCCCGCAGCTGCATCTGGCCGCAGATGTTCGCCGACGTGCTGGGTATCCCCATCCGGGTCAGCGAATGCAAAGAAACGGGGGCTCTGGGCGCCGCCCTGTGTGCGGGCGTGGGGGTGGGAATATGGCGGAATCTTGCCGACGCCGCGCGCCTGGCCGTGCAAATCAATCCGGGCGAGCGGGTGCCGCGGCCCGAGCGCGGGGCATTTCATGAAGACCGCTATCGTTTATTTAAAAGGCTGGAGCGGGCCATGAGCGAGGTATGGCGTCAGGGGAGCTAAAGCCGGTTTCTACGCCGGGGATTCTTCTTGGTCGCAGAATAGGGTCCCGAGAGACAATTTAGATTATTCAGCATAGTTAATATGATTCCCAATTACCCAGCGGAAATAACTTACTTGACACTGCCTGGAAAAGTAGTGGATAGTACCCGAGGCGAAAAGAGAAATACCCCAGGGAAACGATAGGATGGTATTTTTATTACAGGACGTTGATATGGATTTAAATGATATTGGTAATACCAGATTAGTTCAATTGGTAGATTTGGAATTAAATAAAAATAAATTATTCGCCAAGTGTGAATGCGATAATCCGACCAGCAGCCATAAGGACCGGACTTTCCACCATATTATCACCGTCCTGGAACAGCAAGGGAAAATACGTCCTGGCATGACCCTGGTCGATTGCTCGACCGGCAACGGCGGCGCAGCCCTATCCTGGATTGGCGGAGCGAAAGGCTATCAGGTGGTCATATTTATGCCGGAGGGCATGACGGAAGAAAGGCTAAAACAAATAACCGGTTTTGGCGGCACGATCATCGAAACCCCAAAAGCACAATTTCTGGCAGGCTCCGTGGCGGCAGCGCTGCATTATGTGGCGAATACGGAAAACGCCTATTATCTGAACCAGGCCGAAACCCCTTTGAATCACGCGGCGTGGCGCGTCTGCGGCCAGGAGATCATCACGCAACTCGCCGCGTTACGGCTCAAACCGGATTATTTCGTCTGCGCCATCGGCACGGGAGGCACATTCTCCGGCATTGCCAAAACACTGAAAGCCATCTACCCCGCCATGCAAACGTTAGCCATCGAGGTTGACAAATCCGCGCCGATTTACGCGAAAAATCAGGGTATGGCCTTTTACCATCAACCACATAATTTGATGGGATTAGGGTCAGGACAGATATCAGCCAACACGGACCTGGCGCTTATTGATGAAATCAAAATCATCGACGGCAATCTTGCCTGGCAAAGAATGCAGCGTTTTAACCAGTCCGCTCAATTAAACATAGGTCCGACCTGCGGGGCAAATGTTTTCATGAGCGAGTGTTTAATGAAAAATATACACAATAAAGTTATTCTTACTCTGTTTTTCGATTGCGCCTGGAAATACCACAGCCGCAGGGACGGCAACTATCCCGGATATACTCATTAGGGAGGCAGGATGTTACTAAAGGAAATTTATTCTCATGCCACAGTGGTTAATTCTGGGGAAACACTTACGACCGTTAATGAGTTTACTGACCAAATCCCAGCGCTAAGACCGCAAGTCCTGTTGGAAACGGCCTATGAAATATTGAAGCTTATCAAAAGCGATTTCGATAAAATCATCACCGAAGAGGATAAAGGCGCGCCGCTGGCCACCGTCCTGTCCCTACTGACCGGCAAACCCCTGGCCATGGCCAGATGGTACCCCTACAGTTTGAAATCATTGAACAGAAATGTGGTGGATATCCGTTCGGAATATTTCACGGGAGAATTGTATCTGAATGGCATCGCCCCCGGCGATAAAGTGATCATCTTCGATGATACCCTAAGCACGGGCGGCACTTTGATCTCCTTGGTAAAATCAGTGGAAAATGCCGGCGGGGAAATCAAGCAACTCATTTGCGCGGTGGAGAAAGTGCAACAACTGGGTCGACAATACGTCCGGGAAAAAACCGGACATGAGGTAGAATCGGTGATTAAAATTACACTGGATGAAGATAAAGTAACGGTCCTGAACGCATAATTCAAAGGAAACCGCGGCCGGAAACGGCCCAAAAACACCTTGTTGCCTTTTAATGAAAAATGTAACGCATCCCCCTATAAGCAGTGGAGCAACACAAATTCACAGCATATGATAGGCCCGACCAATGATGAACAGTAATGCAATAACCGGACTTGTGCTCAGCGCAATATTTTGCTGTATCAGCGCTGCCTTTGACGTATTTGTAGCCAATCTCCTGCAAGATCTTAACCCGGCCATTTTTATTCTTTATTGCTTTGTCTTATCCACTTTGTTGTTTTCAGCGTATTCTTTGACGAAACATAAATTTGGCTACATGAAAAAAATCAGGGTGGACATCAGCCTGGTCATCTTTGTCAATATGGCGGTTTTGCTAAATTGGGGTGGCTTGATTATGGCCTTGAAATATCTGGAACCGGCCATTGTCGGCATCGCCTCGGTGGCCTGTGGGCCCGCAATAACGATTATCCTTTCACGGTTATTTCTCCGTGTCCCGACAAAGCCGACCCGCCTGGAAAAAACTATCGCCTGGGTCATTCTCGTGGGCGTTGCGCTAATGCTTGGCAATGCCTACCTGGGCAAAAGCGGTATGACGGCCACCTCGCAGGCAGAACGGGTGATAGGCATTATCTGTGTGCTATGCAGCGCCATAGGGACCGTGATTTACACGTTATTGTCGAAGCAGTTGGATAACAAAGGCTGGGGGTCGTATGATATTCTCGGTATGCGGAATATTTTGATGCTTTTGCTGGCGACCCTATATTGCCACTACAACGGCGTCTCCCTTGTACTTGATTGGCAATGGCTGCTAGTGGTGCTTATCCTCTCGGTGATTGGCCATATTGTGCCCATTGTGCTAATGCAACGTTCAATTAGTATCCTCGATCCACTGCATATCTCGCTCATGTTATTGTTACTGCCCGTTTTCACACTGGCGCTCCAATTTCTGGACCCGCGAATTGCTGTCGCCCGTGAGAGCATATCGGCGGTGGTCATCATTTTGGTCCTGTTGTGTCTTTTAGCCATCAGTAAATCCCCTGCCCAACATTCACGATGAGGAAAAAAATGAAAAACATTACAGTTGTTGATGGATTTTCATCAGGGAAGTATATCGCGCAAGAATTACATGCCATGAACTGTAGGTTGGTACATGTCGCATCTAGCCCGCACCTGGATAATTATTATTATAAAGGGTTCGACCCATCACTCTATGAAAAAGTTCTAGTCCATGATGATCTGCAAAAAACGTTGGATTTTATCAGCGCGTTCAAAACTGACGCGATATTTGCCGGCGCGGAAAGTGGCGTTCTGTTGGCCGACATCCTCAATCACGAGTTGCGTTTGCCCTATGCCAATGACTGGGCGCAAACCACCGCGCGACGCAACAAATTCGCCATGATAGAAGCGCTGCGCGCCGGGAATGTAAGCGCGGCAAAACAAATCAAAGTGAATCAATGGCCGCAAGCGTTGCCCTGGTTGAAGAGCATCCGGTTTCCCATTGTCTTGAAACCCCTGGAGAGCGCCGGTTCTGATGGCGTTTTTATCTGCCGCGATGAGGAACAAGCCCGCGCTGCTTTTGAGCGTTTGGTGAATAAAAAGAACAAGTTGAATGTCATTAATCACGAAGTCCTCTTTCAACAATTACTTGAAGGAACCGAATATGTTGTAAACTTTGTTTCCCTTGATGGCGAAATTCTGGTGACCGAGGTGGTCAAATATCATAAACGTAAACTGCAAACCGGCAGTATCATTTATGATATTGATGAACTCATTGATAGCCGTCAAAAAGAATTTGCGCCATTGGTTGACTACACCAAAAGGGTTTGCGCCTGTCTCGGCATCAAAAACGGGCCGAGCCATGCAGAGGTTATGTTAACGGAAAACGGGCCCTATCTTGTTGAGATCGCCGCCAGAAGCGATGGTATTCTACGGCCTGACATCTCACGGCAAACCACCGGTATGGGGCAAATAAAAGCCGCGGCATTGGCCATTGCCGATCCGCAAAAATTTATCACGTTGACCAAACAGCCGTATTACTTATTAAAAAACCATTCTTTCAATGTCTGTTTGATTAATCCGGATAAATCGGTTTTTTTCGCTGATGAATTCCTCCTCAACATGCAAAAATTGGCCTCATTCAAAAAAGCCGAGCTGTACGTTGCCAACGGCGAGACGATTGAACCGACTAAAGATGTGTTTAGCCAGCCAGGAACCGTCTATCTGGTCAGCAGAAGCACATCACAACTTTGGCGGGATTATCACGTTATCCGCGAATTGGAATCCGCCGGCGGATATTCTGCAAAGACGGGGCCCGCCGACCCTGCGTCCAGCAGCGAAAGCTAACCCAGCCACATCAAGCAGCGCCCTTATATTCAAAATACGTCCCGTTGCATCGCGGCGGCCAGCGAGCGGCCCATTCAAAAACCGATTTACCGGATGGCGAGTATAAACGGGTTTCGCTGGCTAATGTCATCCAAGCCTGCGGCGATGCGAACCTGTGGTTAGCGTAGAGAAGCTTACGGATTCATCGGACGCTGAACACCCGGCGCAGCCCTTTAGCCACTCGCCCGCCTAACCGAACTATAACTGGCGTGATAATTCGCGGGCGAAGCACATGAACTCGCCCATGGCCTTATTGGCGGCATGTCGCTGCCAACTGAGGGTCAACGTCGTGGTGGCCTGTGGGTCGTCAAGATAACAGTATCTCACATGGCTAAGCATCATCGAACGTTGGGTTTCCGGCACCAGTGTCACCCCCATGCCCATCGACACCAGCCCGATGGCGGCGGATACATCGCGGGTGAACTGGATTTTCTGGGGAGTGAAGCCCGCGCGCCGGCAGGCGTTGATAGCCGACCAACCCAGACCGACGCCCGGCGGATCCCGCTGTACCAGAAACGGCATATCGGCCAGCAAAGATAAGGGTATGCGCTGACGGGATGACAGCGGATGCCCTTGGGGCAGCACGGCGATCAGCGGGCGGGTCGCCATATCCAGGTATTCCAATTGCTCATACCTTGGCATGGGCGAGCGAACCAGGGCGATATCCAATTGATTACTGAGTAACAGTGCGAATTGCTCATGAACATTATGTTCCTCAATGATCAAGTCGATATCCGGCTTTTGCTTATGATAGCCGCTGACTAACCTTGCGAACGCCGGGTCGAAAATTGACGAGCCAACATACCCCAGCGTCAACTGCCCTTTATGGCCCATTTGCAGCGCGCGCGCGTTTTCCCGGAAATTTTCATATTGATTTACCGTGGCACGGGCTTCTTCGACCAACTGAGCGCCTTCAAATGTCAGGGCGACATTTCGGCGATCGCGATGGAATAAGGTCATCTTCAATTCCTGTTCCAACGCTTTGATTTGCAGGCTTAACGCCGGCTGGGCGATGTTGAGTCGGGCGGCGGTTTTGCCAAAGTGCAGTTCTTCCGCCAAGACGACGAAGGCGCGCAATTGTCGATAGTCCATGGATCCTCCCGTCGGGGCAATGGCTAATAATAATCTATTATCAAAAGACCTGATATTATTATTGGACTCTTATCAGAGAATCACTGAAACTAGGTTGGCGAAATGCGGGTAATCAACAGTATTTCAATAGATTATGGCTATTTTAGCCAAGTGCGTCCGCGTTTTGTTTATGTCGACCTATCACCAATAATGGGAAATGAGGACGAGTGAAATGTATGAAAAACAAACGGCAGTGACGGACCTTCGTTCCGCGCTGGACGTGCTGAGCCAATATGATGACGAAGTGATTTACACTGATGAGCCGGTTGATCCTATTGCCGAATTATCCGGGGTATACCGTTATGTCGGCGCCCACGGTACGGTTAAACGGCCGACCCGGATTGGCCCGGCGATGATTTTTAACAACATAAAAGGGTATGACGACATGCGGGTGCTAATTGGGCTGTTGTCATCGCGCAAACGCGTGGCGCGCCTGTTTGGCGCCGCGCCGGAAAACCTGGCGTTTATGTTAAGAGATTCGGTGGCGAACCCGATTGCGCCGATCGTGATCCCGCGTGAAAAAGCCGTGTGTCAGGAAGTGGTGCATCTGGCCAGCGACCCGGATTTCGATATCATCAAAATCTTACCGGCGCCAACTAATACCCCGGAAGACGCCGGCCCTTATTTCACCCTTGGCATGTGCTACGCCGCCGACCCGGAAACCGGGGAATCGGATGTGACTATTCACCGCCTGTGCGTGCAAGGCAAAGACCAAATTTCAATGTATTTTGTGCCGGGGCGCCACCTGGATATTTTCCGGCAAAAAGCCGAAGCGGCGAGCAAACCGCTGCCCATCTCAATAAGTATTGGCGTCGATCCGGCCATTGAAATCGGCGCCTGTTTCGAGCCCCCCACCACGCCGCTGGGCTTTGACGAGTTGTCCATCGCCGGCAGCCTGCGCAATCGGGCGGTCGAGTTGACCGAATGCGTAACGGTGAACGCCAGAGCCATCGCCAACGCGGAAGTCGTGATTGAGGGTGAATTGCTGCCCAACGTGCGCGTGCGTGAGGACCAGAACACCCACACCGGCAAAGCCATGCCCGAATTTCCCGGCTATACCGGCAGTGCGCAAGCGGCGTTGCCAGTGATAAAAGTGAAAGCGATCACCCATCGCCGCCATCCGATTCTGCAAACCTGCATCGGGTCAAGCGATGAACATACCAATATGGCCGGCATTCCCACTGAAGCCAGCATTTTGCAGATGGTCGAGCGCGCGCTGCCGGGATTTGTCCAAAACGTACACTGTCCGTCGCCGGGCACCGGCAAATACCTGGCGGTGCTGCAAGTGAAAAAGCGTACCCCGGCGGATGAGGGACGGCAACGGCAGGCGGCGCTACTGGCGTTCGCCGCATTCTCCGAACTCAAGCATGTGATGCTGGTGGATGAAGATGTCGATATTTTCGACATTAACGACGTGATGTGGGCGATGACCACCCGCTATCAGAGCGATGTGGATACCCTCTCCATTCCGGGTGTGCGTTGTCATCCCCTTGATCCGTCATCCGACCCGGCATACAGCCCGTCTATCCGTTCACATGGCATTGCCTGCAAAACAATTTTCGATTGCACCGTTCCTTATGACCTAAAAGCGCACTTCCGCCGCAGCGAATTTCTTGACGTGGACGTGAGCCGTTTTATCCCCGGCTTTCGCTTTCAATAACGGCAGCGAAGGCCAGGAGAACAATGCCATCTAAGCGCAACGCATCGACAGGAAGCGATTTCCACACCAAAAGGGGTAATCTACCTGACCGGAGAAGACCTACCCATCAGAGGGATTGGCGTGTTTTGCGCCCTTCCACCGGATAGCCGGGATCGGTATAGCCATAGGTGGAGGCATGGCCTGGCGGAACCAGGCCGTCGACGAACTTTTCGTCTTCGGCCGTAAGCCGCAAAGACAGCGCATCCACATAGCTATCCCAGTGCGCCTCCGTTCTCGGACCCGCTATCGTGGCACTCACGCAAGCATTGTTCAGTACCCATGCCAGGGCCAGGGCGATAGGCGTCGTGCCGCGTTCGGCGGCGTAAGCGACTATTTTTTGCGCAATTGCCAGGGATTCTTTACGCCATTCCGTTTGCTGGATACGGGGATCTCCCCGCCCGGCGCGGCTTTCGGGAGGCGGTGCGGCATCCACGGCATATTTGCCGCTCAGCACGCCGCGCGCCAACGGGCTGTAAGGCACCACCCCCAATCCATAGTGAGCGGCGGCGGGCAATTGCTCTACTTCCGCGGTACGATTAACCATGTTGTACAGCGGCTCGCTGGCAACCGGGCGATCAATGCCCAACTCATCGGTAAGACGGCATATCTCCGCGATACGCCAACCGGTAAAGTTGGAAACGCCGAAATAACGGACCTTGCCCTGTCGGATCAGATCGCCCACGGCACGGACGCTTTCTTCCAGCGGCAGACCGGGGATAGCCCGGTGGAAATAAAGAATATCAATATAATCGGAACCCAGCCGTTCCAGGCTGGCCTCTACCGACTGGTTAATCCATTTCCGCGACTGCCCTTGCTCATTGGCGCCCTGGCTGAATGGAAAGCCAAACTTGGTAGCGACCACCCATTTGTCCCGCCGGGCGGCAATGGCGCGGCCCACGATAGTTTCAGATTTTCCCGCATGATAGACATCGGCGGTATCAATGAAATTAACGCCCCGCGCAAACGCTTTATCAATGATGCGCATCGATGTGGTTTCATCGGTTTCCCCACCAAACAGCATTGCGCCAAGGCAAAGGGGAGAAACCTTGAGCGCGCTGCGTCCTAAATAGCGATATTCCATAGTACCTCTCCTTAACAGGTTTCAGGCGTGTTATGACAACCTGTGTCATCAGAGACCGGCGTCGTGAAATACGCCTCTGGCGATGGAAAGCGCGGTGTTTGCCGTAGGCCAACCGGCGTAAAATGCCAAATGTGTGATAGTTTCTATAATCTCTTCTTTGCTTATCCCGTTTTTCAGCGCCTTATTTAAGTGGAAAGGCAGCTCGTTAACTCGATAAAGGGAGATCAGGCTGGCAATGGTAACCAGACTGCGGTCTCGCGAAGAGAGGCCGGGACGTTCCCATACATTACCAAACAAGACCTTGTCGGTGTATTCGGCCAGCGCGGGGGCGATATCGCCAAAAGCTTCACGGGCCGCGGTGGGTTCATTGGACATACGCTCTCCTGGTCGATAAGACAAATGTATTGCCGCCGAGAGCCATGATAAGGCCAAGCCGATTAATTTATAAAGACGTGTATATGGCAAACAGATATGAATTAAACTCATAATTCTAAATATGGCGAGCTGGCTCGTGGCGGTAAGCGAACGACGGCCCCATGGGGAGCGAATTTGGACCGCCTGGGGCGGGCCTCCGGTAAGAGACAAAATGCCAAATATAATTTCCAGGCATATGTGACTGGATTAGGCATATACCGGTCCCCCCTCTTCAATCAAAAGGCCGGACACCGGTTCCCCCAGCTTACGCCAATATCGCGTCACATAACCGAGATATTCAGGATCATTGCCGCGTATCTTACAATTTTTTCCCAGCAACCAGTCAGGAAAACCGCCATGCCGCAACTCCGCGTGACACCAGGGCCCAATTCGCAAAACGGCATCAAGCCCACAAACCTGAATGAGCTCTAAATGTTGCGTTGTCCATATCACAGAAAAATGACATGGCCGCTGACCATGAAAATAGATAGAGAAAATCAAAAACGCTCAGTAATATATAGTTACTTCTACTTGTATTTTTCATTTTGAACTTTCTGCGTCTGAATCCCAGATAGGCGCTTTGCTTATATCCAATGAAGCGCCATACTTTTCCGAACATATAACATTCAGATATATTATCTGCCCCGAAAACACAGAAAAGTAGCACTTATCGCTTATGATATGTTGCGCAAATCGAAAGCCGGACGTATCGAGGGCCAGTGGGGAGCTCCCGCCTCACAACGCTTACGTTAAATCCCCCAACGGCGCGGGGTGAGGCGCCAGGGCGATTTTTCCCTAAAACCGCGCGCAGACAGGGATTGCCATATAATATATATTTTGATATTATATATAAAAGTATATTGAAAACGGTGATTATGAACGTCGAGATAGATCAGGTTGAAATGCGCGCCGCCGCCGCCAGAACCGCCGGAGTGCTGAAATCCCTTGCCAATGAGGATCGTTTGCTGCTGCTTTGCCATCTCAGCCAGGGAGAGGCCTCCGTAGGCGAAATGGAAGCGGCGCTGGGGATAGCTCAGCCCACTCTGTCTCAGCAGTTGGGCGTACTGCGCCGAAAAAAGCTGGTGACCACCCGGCGCGAAGGTAAACAGATTTACTACCGAATAGCCGCGCCGGAAATAGATGTTCTCCTGAAGACGCTGTATCAACTTTATTGCTCAAAAAAAGAACAAGGCACTCACCATGATAATTGACATGAGCCAGTTTACCCCCTGGCAAAGCTTTTCCGGCGGATTAATCATTGGCGCGGCGGCCGGCATACTTATTCTGTTTTGCGGGCGGATTGCCGGGATAAGCGGCATCCTGGGGGGGATATTGTCCACCGCCACTGATGATAAACGCTGGCGGCTGGCTTTCGTTTTGGGCTTGCTCGCCGCGCCATGGCTATACCGGTTATTCGTCCCCTGGCCGCATAATCAGATTGATGCGGGCTGGCCAACGGTCATCATCGCGGGATTACTGGTCGGGATAGGTACCCGCTACGGCTCTGGTTGCACCAGCGGACACGGGGTTTGCGGTCTGTCGCGCTTATCTCTTCGCTCTTTGGCGGCGACGGCAACATTCATGATTGCGGCATTTATCACTGTCTGGCTGGTGGGACACTGGCGCTAATGACACGGGCTGGAGGCGGCCATGGCTATTCTGTTTTCTCTGCTGTCCGGTTTACTTTTCGGGTTGGGCCTGATCGTCAGCGGTATGGCAAATCCGGCGAAGGTGATCGGATTTCTGGATATCACCCGTGTGTGGGATCCTTCCCTCGCTTTTGTCATGGGCGGCGCGATAAGTGTCGGCTTTTTCGCTTTCCGGGCGGCCTTCAGGCGTGCCGCGCCGTGGTATGGGGAAAAAATGCACTTGCCGACCGCCCGGCAAATCGACAAGCGGCTAATAGGCGGCTCACTGATCTTTGGCGTTGGCTGGGGGTTGGCCGGGATTTGCCCGGGACCCGGTCTGGTGCTGCTTGGCATGGGGGCAGTAAAAGGCTGGCTTTTTGTCGCCGCCATGATCATCGGCATGCTTATCTTTGAAGGGCTGGAGAAAAGAAAATCGCGATAAACAGCGAGAGACGCCCACTGTGCCTGCACAACGGTCAGATGAGATGAATAGCGTTGCCGCCTGGTTATCTCCAAAAGCATAGCCAGCCCGGCAACCGGGACGAAAGGAGGCCCTGCAAAATAAACAGCGGCAAAGCCGGCGCGCCGGATGCGCAAAACGGCATTAAGGCTCGACGCATTGACAACCATCCGAATGAGGTTTCATTCATCATGAAACTCTCGCCTTCATTTTATTTATATTACTCCCACTACTGTGATAAAGATCATGCCGTGGCGAGAGGCCGCATGTTATTTAATATCTTCTCTATCCTCATTGGAGCTATTGCGCTATGAATCATCTGGAATTGCAAGCGCTGCGTCAGTTGTTCTCCATGTCCATTAACGAAGCAGCCTCTTATATTTCCGGCGATCACGATGTCGAAACCTGGCGACAGTGGGAACAAGGAAAGCAGACTATTCCATCCCATGTCATTGAAACACTCACCACAATGAATCAAAAAAGAAAAGATCGGCTCGACGCCATTATCAATAAAATTAATAACCGCATTGGCAACAATACCATGCGATTTTTCCCGGATTATGACGCGTTCCGCTCAGTTTACACCGAAGGCGACTTCTTGGAATGGAAGGTATATCAATCCGTCGCCACCGAGCTTTACGCCCATAACCTTGAACGATTATGTTGAATGGATAACACAATGATCAATACCCTCATACTGGTCGGTCCGCGCGCGTCAGGGAAGACCACGGTAGGAAAAAGACTGGCCGCTCGTCTGCGACTCGAATTCATCGATACCGATGACTGGGTGCAAGAAAAAACGTGCAAAACCATAGCCCAAATCGTCAATGACGACGGCTGGAATACGTTTCGCACGATTGAAAGCCAGGTATTACACGAGGTCGCGCGTCCTGACCGGGTCATCGCCACCGGCGGGGGCATGGTGTTGTCCCAGGACAACTGTAGACATATGAAAAACAAAGGATTGGTTTTTTACCTTATGACTTCCGCCGCGACGGTGATCGCGCGCCTGCACGCCAATCCCGCGGTGAGTCAGCGCCCTTCTCTCACGGGATTATCCATTACCGATGAAATCACTGGGATTATCGCCTCCCGTGATCCGCTATACCGACAGGCCGCTCATTACGTTATCGATGCCAATAACGATAAAGAGCAGGTCGCGCAGGATATTCATACCCTGTATCTCGATGCGCTGAAACGTAAGGCTGGCGATATTTTTTTCCGTTAGGGAAGAATAAATACACCGGCTGGCCAAAGTAACGTGGGAATAAGGTATATTGTTAAGTTGGATCGCCACATGTAAAAATAACGTTATCATTATTTTTGAAATATATGAACATAACGAACATCACAAAAAAAGAGCCGCAAGATGGCACTTTGGGTTCATATAGAATCATTCTATGAATAACAACGATAAAATGAATTATTTATTTTTCCAGAGACTTGCTACTATCATAAAAAATAAGCCGTCGAATTTTTTATCCTGACGCCGATGTGATACGTGGATTGGGACAGAATTTCCAGGCTACCTTTTTTCGCCGCATTATCCCGGACGGCAATTAGCCGCGATTACCGGCGCGGCAGCGGCGGCGTGCCTTTTAGGGTATGCCGCCGCAGTCCTCGCCACCCTGTGTCCGGTGACCGCGGGTACTCCCTTTAAGGCTTACCATGAAAAATAACTATCTACCCACCGCCATAGGCCTATACGTCAATTATCTGGTACACGGAATGGGCGTAATATTAATGAGTCTGAATATGTCCCATCTGCAAACGCAATGGCACACAGACGCCGCCGGTGTATCGATTGTTATCTCATCGCTGGGGATAGGCAGGCTCTCTTTATTACTCATCGCCGGCACACTGTCCGATCGTTACGGTCGACGACCGTTCGTTTACCTGGGCATTGCCGCTTATCTGATCTTTTTTCTCGGTATCCTGACGACCAGGAGCATCGGCCTCGCCTACTGTTTCGGTTTCTTGGCCGGCATGGCCAATAGCCTTCTCGATTCCGGCACCTATCCGACATTGATGGAAGCATTTCCCAAATCACCCAGTACGGCGAATATTCTCATTAAAGCCTTCGTCTCCAGCGGCCAGTTTCTTCTGCCGATGGTGATAAGCCTATTGGTTTGGGCCAATTTTTGGTTTGGCTGGTCATTTCTGTTTGCCGGCGGCATCATGGCCCTCAACGCGGTGTATCTTTTGCGCTGCCCGTTCCCGTCCGTGTCGCCCAGGCCGGAACCTGAGCGCGCGGCACGGCTATCCCCGGCGCCCCAGGATAAAAGCTGTACCTGTTCAATGTGGGATCTCGCCAGTTTCACCTTATACGGCTACATCTCCATGGGCACGTTCTATCTCATCAGCCAGTGGCTGGCGCAATACGGACAATTTGTGGCCGGCATGTCGTATACCCTGTCGATCAAACTGTTGAGTATTTATACCGTGGGCTCGCTGCTGGGTGTTTTCATTACGGCATTCGCCGTTGAACGGATCATCAGATCCGCCACATTACTGATGCTGTATACCGCCGCCTCTTTTAGCGCCCTGTTGTTCGTCTGCCTCTATCCCACAGTGCTGACGGTGATCGTGTTCTCTTTCGTGATCGGGTTCTTCGCCGCGGGGGGCGTCTTGCAATTGGGTTTGACGATTATGGCGTTGCGCTTTCCCAACAGCAAAGGCAGAGCCACCGGTATTTTTTACAGCGCAGGCAGCCTGGCGACCTTCACCGTGCCGCTCATTACCGCGAAACTGTCGCAGACCAGTATTGCCAGCATCATGTGGTTCGATGTCGGCCTCGCGGCGGCCGGGTTTCTCACGGCGCTGTTTATCGGCTATCGCGATAAAAAAGAACGCGCGGCGATGGCCATCGGCAACCGGCCGGTCACGCGTAACTCCGGCGTCGTTGACGACGAAACCCTTGCCCACCGGTGATGGCGCGCCTGGCAACGCACGATTGCGGTTAAAATGCAAGGGTTTGACACGCGCTGAATACAAAGCGTTTAAATGTTCGGGACGTGGACGTCAAGACTTTGTCCTTACGACTGGCCAGGTAGATATAGCGTGTCGGTCCGGGATCTTTGATCCGTATGACATGGACATTGGAATATGCCAGCGTGCTTATCCTGGGCATGATGGCAATGCCGTAATTGACGCCCACCAGCCCGGCCATGGCCGTATCCTCCTCCACATAACAGGCGATTTTCGGATTGAGTTTTTTCACCATGAACATCTTGTCGATAAACTGGCGAAGCCCGCTTTTTTCCGAGAAAAAAATAAACGGATAGTCGATAACCTCCTCCAACGCGGCTTCGCGAATATCCCGTTGCGCCAACGCATGGTCCCGTGAGGTTACCAGGACCAGTTCCTGGCTGATGAGTGGAATAAATTCTATGTCGGTCTCCTCGGGAACAAGAGAGCAGATGGCAAGGTCGTATTTGTCCATCTTCAACTCCTGAATGATGGATGCGGTGGTGCCTTGATAAAAACAAAACCGCGTTTTTTCATGACCGGGTATATGAACAAACCGTTCGATTAATTTGGGCACAACCGTTTCGCCCATGGTATAAATAAACGCCAGATTGATAGTCTCATCCTGCCGGCCCCAGAATTGGCGTAGCGCCAAACGACCTTGTTCCAACTCAAGCAGCGCGTTTTCCACATAGGGTAAAAACAGCTTGCCGCCGTCGGTAATCCGCACATTGCGGCCGGATTTTTCAAACAACATGACGCCCAGTTCTTTTTCAAGCTCTGCGATGGCGTGGCTCAGCGAGGGCTGCGAGATAAATAGACTCGCCGCGGCTTCCGTGTAATGTTGTTTCTCGGCCAGGCATTTAAAGTAGTGTAATTGCTTTAGGTTCATTACGCCCCTCACTCTCTTGCCGGTCATATCTGGCTTCCCGCCGGGCTGGCCGCAGGCCTTGCGGTAGGGGTATTTTTGGGGGGAGAGATGGGCTGTCTCTCTTCGTCCCCAGCCGCATAGACGTCTTTGTGACTGGGGTGGGCGAACGCGGCCGACAACGCGGCAACGTGAAGTATGATGGGTATACACCTGTCCGGCGGGCCTGTCCTCGATCCGGCGCATATTATCGATATTCGTTCTGGCCGGCGTCGGGCAAGGCGAGTATCGCCGGCGCGATTGCGCCGCGTGTTATAGCCTAATACGCCGACACGGGGTTTCTTGCGCGGAATCGCCGTGTTTACGGCGTGTCGCCGGCGTGGGGAACATCGTCAAGGTCCACGGCGACAAGGCCCATCAAACGCAGCGCCGCGAGGGAGCGCCGCGCTTCGTCCTCATTGAGCATGCTCATGGCGAACCCCACATGTACCAGCACCCATTGGCCAATCATCTTAGCCGGATCCCCTTCGCAAACCAGGGTGATATTCACCGCGCGACGTACGCCGCAAACATCGACGCAAGCCGGGTGATAGAGGGTTTCACCCACTGAAATGACTTTTCCCGGAATACCGAGACACATCGTTGCCGTACCTCCCATTGCGCGCACTCCGTTATTCCTTCGGTCGGCATGCGCATCTTCGTGTTAACGCCGCGCGCACGGGTGACGCTTATTCAAGGGCCACCTGCTTTACCCGCACGCTGTCGCCGTCTTCAACCCGCCAACCCAAACCGCCGCAGTGCGGGCAGCCTTCGCCATACTCCCGCACCTCAACGACAGTGGCGCATGCCCAGCACCAGGCGTGGGCGGGACGAACAGCGATATGCAACGCGCACCCCTGGGCCGGGGTGTTGCGGCATACCGCATCGAAACAAAAGCGCAGCGCGCTCTGCTCGATACAAGATAGCGCGCCCACCTCAAGCCAGACATCGGTCACTTTATGCGCGCCATGTCGGCGCGCCTGCTGCATAATCAGGTCCAGCGCGCTTTGGCTGAGGGACATTTCATGCATGCCGGCTCTCCGTCAAGCGGCCGAGCCAGGCCCGCCGTTCCCCGCAACGCGGCGCATCGGCGTCCGACAGCGGCAGCGACAGGGCGCGGCGGGCGCCGTGTTCGGCCAGCGATACCGCTTGCGCGGCGTTTAACGCGGCGGCCAACGGCGACATCAGCGAACAAGCGAGATATTGCCGCAACGGCGCGGTTTCGCCAACCATAAACCCCACATTGCCACAAGGCAGGCGCAGCGCCAGTCGATCGCCGGGCCGACGGATCGGCCATGCCTGTCCGGGTCCGGGCAGAATCAGCAGACTCAGCATCCATGGCGTCAGCAAGCATCCCAGCCATTGCCGTTCGAACAACGTGAAACCGCAGGCTCGCACGGGAATCGTTGGCCGAAAGAACGGCAGCGTCCGTATTTCCCCCGCGGCGATATGGCCGAATTCCCGTTCCAGCCAGTCCGCGGGCGAGACATCATGGCCATTGACCGTCCCGATATCGTCGGCGCGCGCGCCGTCGGGCGCGACGACCCTACTCATGGTTTTCCCCGGCGCGACAGCATTCCATCCATATCCGTTCCTGCGCCGTCATCGCGGTATCGCGACGGGCGCTCACGCCAATGCCGTCCAGCCGCAGGGCTTTGACAATCACCTCGGTCGCCGGCGCCACCGCCCGCCTGACGGCGGCCGACATCCCGATTCCCGGGATTAGCGTCTCAGGCTCGACGCCCACCAGGGTTAATCTTCGCGGGAATTCCTCCATCAGCCGCAACGCCATCAGGACATCGGACAGCCCCAATTGATGGGGCGAAATCTTCCGGGCAAACAGGACAGGCACCGCCTCGTCGCACAGTACCGTCAGGGTGCCGGGGGCGTGTCCCGTCAATATGGCGTCCGCCACAATCAGATGATCGCAACCGCTGATATCCTCCAGCAGTTCCATACCCGATGTGCCGCCGTCCAGCAAGTCGACCGCCGGAGAAAAGGCGTGATACCGCCGCAGCCTTTCCACTATCCGAACGCCGGCGGCCTCATCGCTCATTAGCAGGTTGCCAATGCCCAGGACGCGAATTTTCATCACGATACCCTCACCCGCGCCGCCTCGCCGCCATCCAGCGTATTGAGGACATGCACCGCGCAGGACATGCAGGGATCGAAGGAGTGGATCGTACGCACCACCTCCAGCGGTTTCGCCGGGTCGGCCACCGGCGTTCCCACCAGCGATTGTTCATAGGGGCCGGGCCGGTCGTATTCGTTACGGGGCGCGGCCGTCCAGGTGGAGGGCACCACCGCCTGATAGCGGGTGATTTTGCCGTTTTTGAAAATAACCCAGTGCGATAGCATGCCGCGCGGCATCTCGCCAAAACCGACCCCGCGATATTCCTTGTCCGGGGCCATCTCCGGCGCAACAAATGTCTGATGATCGCCCCGGCCGATGTTGTCCACCAGTGCCCGCCATTGCCGCGCCAGGTTATCTTTGAGAACCCCGCAGTGCGCCGCCCGGCCGATGATACGGCCCATGGTGGAATGCAGATCCGCCGTGGTCAGCTCACGCGCGGCCAATGTCCGGTAAACGTCGGCAATGTGTCCGTAGTGAGCCTGCGTATCGGCGTGCCCGGCCGCCAACCCGCACAACAGCCAGGCCAGCGGCCCGACTTCCACGGTCTTGCCGTAGAAGGTCGGCGCCTTGACCCAGGAGTATTTGGCGTCCTCCCGCCAGCCGGTATAATTCGGCCGGGTCTTTCCCTCCCAGGGCGCGAGGGATTCGTCGTCCTCATACCAGGCGTGCGCGGCGCTTTCCGTTATGCCGTTTATCAGAAACGGATCGGTATGGCTGGTGATGGGGCGGAACGCGGCGACGTCGCCGTTCTCCAGATAGCCGCCGGCCAATTGGAAACCGCCGTCGGCCGTCGTAGGCAATTCCGGCACGCATAAATAGTGCCGCGCCCCCCGGCCGAGCGTGAGCCATTGCGGGTAATGGGCGGCGAACACCGCGCAGTCGGGCTTGTAGACCTGTTCGATGAAATCCCCCAACCGATCGATAAAGGTTTTAACGTACATCAGCCGCTCCAGGTTCAGCACCTCCGGGGCGTCCAGGTTGATGGGATTGGCCACGCCGCCCACCGCCAGATTCTGGATATGCGGCGTTTTTCCCCCCAGGATGGCCACGATGCGATTGGCATCGCGCTGGCATTCCAGGGCCTGGAGGTAATGGGCCACCGCTATCAAGTTAATTTCAGGCGGCAATGCCATGGCGGGATGTCCCCAATAGCCACTGGCGAAAATGCCCAACTGGCCGCTGGCCACCAGTCGCCTGATTTTCTGTTGCGCGCCGGCGAACTCCGCCGCGCTGTTTAACGGCCAGTGCGACACCCCCGCCATAAGACGTTCCGCTTTATTCGGATCGGCCTTGAGCGCCGAAAGGATGTCCACCCAATCCAGAGCGGATAATTGATAGAAATGAACGATATGGTCATGAATGCTGTGCGCCGCCAGGATGAGATTGCGGATATACTGCGCGTTAATCGGCACGCTCAGTCCCAGGGCGTTTTCCACCGCGCGTACCGAGGCAATGGCGTGGACCGTGGTGCACACGCCGCAAATGCGTTGCATAATGATCCAGGCATCACGCGGATCCCGGCCTTTGACGATGTTTTCCATTCCGCGCCACATGGTGCCGGAGGACCAGGCACGGGTCACTTTGCCGTCCTCGATTTCACAATCGATGCGCAGATGGCCCTCGATGCGGGTAACAGGATCAATGGTGATGCGTTGGGGCATGGTTTACCTCGGCCTGATGAAATTGACGCGCGCCTTCCGGCGCGGGCAGAACCGGCAGCAGCCGGATCAAAAGAATGTAGGCGACGACTTCTATGGCCACAAACCCCAGGGAAATCAGCAGTTCCTGCACACTGGGGAAATAGCGGTAACCGTTGCCCGGATTGAATGCCAGCAACGAATAGCAAAGGCGCCACAGGGCGGCCCCCAACAACATGCTGACGGCGCCCAGGAACAGCAATCGGGCATCCTGCCGGCAACGGCGAAACCGAAACAGGGTCAGCGGCAAGAGCAAGAAAGCGGTTTCGCACCAAAACATCAGCGCGAACCGATCGGCATTGAACAAATAATGGATTTTACCGTGCCACAGGATTTCGCCGAAACGCAGGATTTCAAACAGCAATAGCAAGACATCGGTAATGCGCGTGAGCTTGACGAACAACGGCTTTTCGTTTGCGCTGCGCCCTCTCAGACCAGCCTGCACCAGCGACCCTTCAAACACCACGATGGAAAAACCCATGATAAACGCCGTTAAAAGCGACTGTAGCGGCAGCAGTTCATAACTCTGCCACAATGGATGCACTTTATAGCCGGCGGCAATCATCAACGATCCCATGGACGACTGGTGCATAACGGGCAACAGCGCCCCTAAGGCGATGATAAAAAACATGGCCCGATCCAGACGGCGGCGGATACCTTGCCACCCCATCCGTTCGCAAATGACCGGCGCGAACTCCAGCAGCATAACGCCAATATAAAGGGTCATGCACACCGCTGTTTCAAACAGCACCGAGGAGGTATTGAAAAAACCGGGCAGATAGAAATACGGCAGATTCCAATAACGCCCCACGTCGATGGTAATGGAAAGCCCGCCCAGCGAATAGCCAAACAAGCTGGCCAGCAAGGCCGGACGCACCAGCGGATGGTATTCGCCGCGATTAAACACATACACCGCCCAGGCCAGCGCCCAGCCGCCGCAGGCGAACCCGGTGCCCACCAGCAAATCGAAGGCTATCCAGATACCCCAGGGATAGCCGCCATTAAGGGCGGCCACCGCGCCGATACCCAATAGCAGCCGCTTGACGATCAGCACGGCGCACACGGCGATGAACGGCGTCAGCAGCACAATGGGGCGGCTGATGAGACGCCCGCCCAGCGGGTTGGCTTTATGTACGGTCATGATCATCGTCCTGTGAATGCGGCGGGACCGGCGGTTTCCGCTCGTCGCGAGTAGCGCGGCGCACCAACACCGAAAGCGTCGCCAGCGCCGCCAGCGGCAGCGCCATGCCTCTATAAAGGGTATGCTGGATGTGTTCGGCGCGCGCGCCGGCAGACACCGTCCCCAATCGCGGCAGGCCAAGACAGTCGTAAGGGACGCCCGCCAGCACCAATACCTGGGTGCCGCCGCCATCTGCCTCGCCGTAGAGGCGACGATCGTAGTGCGCGACGGTCCGCCAATAGGTATCGCGAGCCGGCAGGGCCTGCCGTGGATAGGGATACTGGACGCCGGCTTTCAGCGCAAGCCGGCGTTTGGCCTCCGCCAGCAACTGTTCGCGAGTGCCGAAAATCACGGCGCCGGTGGGGCAAACCTCGGCGCATCCCGGCAATAGTCCCCGGTCGAGCCGTTCCAGCCCTTGCTGATTGCAAAGTTCGCATTTGTGTATCCGGCCCAAGGGGTTGTCATAATCGTATTTAGGGACATTGAAGGGGCAGGCGACCATGCAGTAACGGCATCCGGTACACACGGAGGGATCGTAGTGCACTACGCCGGTGCGCGGATTTTTTTGCAATGCGCCGACCGGGCAGACCGCCACGCAATTAGGTTCGAGACAGTGCATGCATTGCTTCTTGATATAGGCATAGCCGTTCTGCGGCCGATCCTTTTCGGCGCCGTCGCCGGCGCGCCAGACTTGAATAACGGTGTTGGTGTACGGACTCAACTTGTCGTTGTCGGCCCAGATCGTCCCATCGCCGCTACGGCGGGGCGATTGATTGATGCGCTGGCAGGTCGCGACGCATGCCTGGCAACCAACGCACAATGTCGAGTCGTACAGCAACCCCAGCGCGCCGGGGATGGACGGCTTATCGACTGCCGCGCCGAGTCCCGCCGCCGGCAGACCCGCCAGCAGCGTTCCCGCGCAGGCTTGTTTCAGAAAATGGCGCCGGTCCATGACTCATTCCTCCCCGGGCTCATCGTCGGCGCCCTGCCCGCTCCGCTTTTGCCGCCGGCCCAACTCGCGCACCCCCATCAGGCTTACCCCGCCCACGGCGCCCAGTATGGCGCCGATCAGCCCCGCCGAGGCGGCGGACATCCCGTCGCCTTCCGGGCTATGGACATCGGGTTTGGCCGCGGGCGGCGTCGGATTTGCCACCGCCGCCAACTGGAAAATCCCTTTTTCAAATCCCACGCCCGCTTCGTTGCAGCCATAGCAGGGGTGGCCGATGCCCACCGGCCATATTCCGCCGCCGATATCGCAAAATTGCAGCGTGGGACAATTGCCATAGGTTTCCGGCCCTTTGCAGCCCAGATGATACAGGCACCATCCCTGGCGATGGCCTTCATCGCCGAAGCGTTTGGCGAACCGGCCGGCATCGAAATGCGGCCGGCGCTCGCAATTTTCATGTATCAGCCGGCCATAGGCGAACATCGGCCGGTTTTTGCCATCCAGCGCCGGCGCGCGCCGATAGGTAAGCACATGCGCCACGGTGGCCAGGAAGTTATGCGGATTGGGCGGGCAACCGGGAATATTGATCACCGTCTTGTCCGGCAGGATGGCTTGCAAGCTGCCCGCGCCGGTGGGATTACACCCCGACGCCACCACGCCGCCCCAGACCGCGCAGGAACCGATGGCGATGACCGCCGCGGCGTCCCGCGCCGTTTCACGGATATGTTCCTGTATCGGTTTGCCCGCGACCATACAGTAAACGCCATCCGCTTTCATGGGGATGGCGCCATCCACGACCAGCAGGTATTTCCCTTTATAACGTTCTATGGCGCGATATCGGTTCTGCTCGGCCTGATCGCCGAAGGCCGCGGACAGGACTTCGTGATATTCCAGCGAGAGGGTGTTTAACAACAGCGTTTCGAGCGTCGGATGGGTGGCTTGCAGCAGAGACTCCGTACAGCCTGTGCATTCCTGCGCGCCGATCCAGATGACCGGCGGCCGCTCTGGATCAGCCAGCGCACGGGCGATCTCGGCGGCCCCCGTATCCGTTAGTCCCATTGACGCCGCAAGCGCCGCGCACAACTTCATAAAACCGCGCCGATTCATTCCCTGGCCGGCGCATCCGGCAATATCCCAATTCATGTTTTATCTGCTCATTTATGCTAAAAATGATCGCCCTGTTCGGCTCGTGACCGCTCGCGGCGATCATGCCGGGATCCGTCCCGACCCCGGTCAATTCCACCCCCTCTATTTTCACGTTTTCGTTTAACAGATAAATGTACTTTCTTGTTTTATTCGCCCCCGCGCGGTTTAACCGTGCCGGTATGGCAGACACCCGCCGCCTGTGCCGATTCCGGCCACCCGGCGGCAGGTATTCGCAAACCGCACGGCACACCTTGCCGTCGTGTTCAACACGCTTGATACCGCTTATCGTGCAACGGCCTGGCGCCGTATTGCCGGACCTGGCGGCATTATGGCAAGCGTTAGGCTGGTCCAGAGGGCATGGCGCGCTCGTGGATTGCTAAAATGCGCTTAGCCACAAGCCGTCCCGGCTGCAATAGGCAAAAACCCTAAACCCCCGCTTGCAATTGAATTTACAGCGCCGGCCTTTGCAAATCCGTCGGTCGCAATACACATAGGCGTCTTTGCCCGCCAGGGGAAAGGTCACGTTGGCCGGCTCGCCGGGCGAGAGAAATTTCAGTTGGCCGCCCTGGAAGGTATACAGATATAGCCACAGAATACGATGGGCGGCCTCCGTTGGATGAGGCGTTTCGCCCACAGATACGGTCAACGCATTGGCGTCAAAACCGCCGAAGACCTGCATGGCGACGCGATGATCATGGGCCCCCGGCGCATCGGCGTTTTGCGCGGCCAGCGCCTGCATGGGCGTCGCGCAACAGTCAGGCGCGGCTGAGCCTGGGGCGGCCTGGGGCTCAATCAGCATGCGCCGGCAATGGACGCACTGCCAAAACACCGGGGGAGGCGCGCTGAAACCCGGCTTCGTGCTGTTTTTCGGCCGCATCCCCGGCATTGGCGTCGCCAGGCCGCGGCGTTCTTCAGTATTGTTCAAACGCATCTTAACCTCGTATCAGGCGCGACAGTTATTTCCATTCCCGCCACACCGCAAGCGCTATATTCGTCTTAGTTCAAGCCATTTCTTTGTCGCTTGAATGATGTAGCATCAATACCGGTGTCCGTTTCCGGCGAATAACCCATGTAGCATATAGAATCCTTGTCGGGGTTCTTGGCATATTATTAATTTCCTGTACACCGGATTAATGTGTGTTTGCCGTCATAATTCACAACGGCATTCAACGGCAACAAAATTAATTTATTTATTTTATATCACATTGTTTTTGTTATATTTTGTTATTGATGTTCGATTTATCCAATATAATGCTGTTTATGTCAATGGTCTGGCGCAAACGGCGACCTTTATACTCTGTATAGTTTGTTTTGTAAAAAAAGAGGCAAGCATATGGCAATATTATCCGAACAAGCACTGGCCGGATTGAAAGAAAAAATACGCCAAGTGACCGAGAATGATTTGGAAGAATTGCAACTGGAAATCGAAAGAACCAATGTGTTTCCCGATGCCTATTACGATATTTGCCGGAAAAACGACTTGTTCCGACTGGCTATCCCGGAGGACTACGGCGGCATGGGTCTTAACTGCGAACAATTTTTTTCCGTGATGGAAGAATTCTGTCGCGGCCCCGGCGGGATGCGGATGAATCTGCATCACGCCAACGGCCTTAATTGGCGCATTCTTCACGATCATGGGTCGCAAGCGCTCAGGGCCAAATGGTTGCCGAAACTCGCCAACAAGGACGCCTATATCAACTTCGCCCTGACCGAGGCCGACTGCGGTTCCGGCGCGGATATCCGCACCACGGCCGTCAGAAAAGGGGATAACTATATTCTCAACGGCGGTAAAACGCTTATCTCGCACACGGACATTTCCGATGCCACTTATGTCATTGCCGTGACCGACGAAAGCAAGCGTAAAAAAGGCGGCCTGACCGCGTTTTTCGTGGAAACCGGCACCCCGGGCTATGACATCGATCCGATGCCGCACATGATGGGTTGCCGCGGCGCGGGACATGCTTATCTGCGTTTCACCAACTGCGAAGTTCCCGCCGGCAATATCATGGGCAAGGAAGGAGACGGCCTGGATATTTTTATGAACGCGTTGGCCCATTCCCGCGCAATGATTGCCGTAACCTGCCTGGGTATGTCGCAGCGTTTCCTGGAATTGGCCATCGCCCGCGCCAAAGATCGGGTCACCTTCGGTAAGCCGCTCACCTCCCGACAAGCCATTCAGCAAATGCTGGCGGACATGGGAACGCAAGTGCATGCCTTGCGGGTCATGCTGCGCGACTGCGCGCAAAAATTCGACCGTGGCGAAGACATTGAAATGGTGTCGGCCATGTGCAAATTGCACGGCATCGATACGGTACGCACCGTGTCCGACAGCTGCCTGGAAATCTTCGGAGGTATCGGCTACTTCGAGGACAATCCCTATGGTCCGGTGGAAAGAATGTACCGCGACGCCCGCGCTTTATGGTTCGAAGAAGGGCCGCGCACGGT
Organism: Martelella alba; assembly: GCF_005217455.1. Taxonomy (GTDB): domain Bacteria; phylum Pseudomonadota; class Gammaproteobacteria; order Enterobacterales; family Enterobacteriaceae; genus Acerihabitans. The sequence goes on along the minus strand of NZ_SZPQ01000011.1, from coordinate 1,232 downwards.
TCAGCGACTGACCATTGCCCGTCCGTTGATTGATAACGGCGGCGTTATCCGGTGATGCCGCGCAGGCACTGAACTCATAATCTGGCCGCCCGCACTGAAGCTAGCGGCCATCTTTTTCAGGGGGGAGAACCCGATGAATGCATCCATGGGAAACAGGCGCTGGGGCATCGTACTTCTACTGATTATCGATTATTTCGTCATGTTCATGGCGCGCAGCAGCATGTCCATGTGCGGCCCGGCCCTGATGCGGCAATTTGGTTGGAGCGCCACCGAATTCGGCTGGATTTCCACCGCTTTTTTCATCGGTTATGCCGTCACCATGCTGCCGGCCGGCATGTTGTCCGACCGCCTGGGGGGCGGAGCCGTGCTACTCGCCGGGACGTTGTGGTGGGCGATATTCACTTATTTGACCCCCCTTGGCGGCACGCTTGCCACCATGATGGCGCTGCGCATTTTGGTTGGTATCGGACAAGGGGTATTGGTGCCGGCCAACTTCTCACTGCTGTCCCACTGGGTACCGAAAAGCGAATCAGGCAAATCCACCGGTCTGCTACAGGTCGGCTGCCCGGCGGGCATTGCGGCGGCGATGCTTGCCGCCGCCTGGATTATCCAGTTATGGGGCTGGCAGAGGGTATTCTACATTATGGCGGCGCCGGGCATCCTCTGGTGTCTGATCTGGTGGCGGCTGGGCAGTAATGATCCCCGCCAGGACAAGCGGATCGGCCAGGCTGAACTGGCCTATATTCTGGCCGGTCAGCAACCGCAGAGTCCCGTGGCGCAATCGGCGGCGGCGACGCCGACCAAACAGGACATTTTCGCCACGCCGGCCGTGTGGTGCTGCTCGCTGGGTTATTTCTGCACCAATTATCTTTTCTTCCTGTTTATGACCTGGCTGCCCACCTATTTCGCCATGGGGCGCGGCATCAATTTGAAACAGAGCGCCCTGCTGTCCATGCTACCGTATCTGGTGGCGATCATTGCCTATCCGCTGGGCGGCGTGGTGACGGATGCGGCGGTACGGCGCCTGGGACAGAACGCCGGACGAAAACTGCCCCCCATTCTGGGGCTGCTCTTGGCCGGGGTTTTTCTTATTCTGGGAACGCGGGCCAACAGTCTGATCAACGCTACCGCCCTGATCTCGGCTTCTAATTTTTTCCTGATCTTGACCCGTTATATTCAGACAGCTTTTATCTCTAAGTTAGTGTTATCCGTCGGCTCCGGTATTCCCTCGG
>NZ_SZPQ01000096.1 GCF_005217455.1 Martelella alba | reverse complement strand
GACCCGACTGACGGCGCCCGCCAGGCAGGACAGGAGCCTATCGGAGCCGTGCCCGAACCGCCGGTGCTGTCCGACTTTTTGGACCCGACTGAAGGCGCCCGCCGGACGGAGAATAAGCCGGACGTCAAGGTGTTGGAACCGATACATGATACCGGGCTAATGGCGCCGTCGGCCGAGAACGACAAGACGGTATCCTCGCGGCCCGGATCAGATCATGTCGATGGTTTGCTGACGAAGTCGGAGTTGCAGGAAGTTTCCCAAGTACCGGAACCGAAACCGGGAATGATAAAAAAAGACCACGGCGTTATTACCAAAGCTGGGAGCGCCGCGTTGGGTGGATTAGGCACGGTGATGGCCGCTGGCGGTACATTATTAACCGCCAGCGTCGATGCGGTGGCGGGCGGGGGACTTGCCGTCTTAACCGCTGTGGGCATCAAAAGCGCCTCAAACGACGATGGTAACGCGGTCTTAACTGGCGCCGTGAACACGGCGCCGGCGAAAACGCATTCAGCGCCGACAGCAGGGCCCAAGCAAAGGGCGAACCAGGCCCTTTCACCTAAGCCGGCAGAGCGCGATGCAATGCAACGGGTTCAGGCCGGGGAGAACCTGCCAGCTTTGACATTTGGCGGCGATATCGCCGAACTGCCCAAAATACACTCTAACGAACCTATCATCGTGCCGACCGCCGCAACGGGTCACACGGCGCCCCCTTCCACTGGCACGGATAACCGGCTTATTGCAGTAGCAAGCGCGGAGCCTGCCGCAAACTTGCCGGTATATCCGCTTGCGCCTGACATCATAGCGCCGGATAGCGTGCAAAGCGCCTCACCAAACAACGTTAAGGCAAAGATCGATATTGCTGACACTGCCCTGACAATGAATCCGGATCGCGTTTTTGCAGCGCCGGACAGCACATCTTTCGCGGCGCTGGAGCGGCATCGTCTCACGCCCGCCAGGGAGATGGAGGATGAGGGCCGGGCGTTATCGCCCTCTCCCGTAGAGGGCGGGAGTATTGGGCGGGAACAATCGCCGGGTATTGATTCTGGTCGAGGCAAGGCTGACGTTGCGTCCGGTAATGTTGCGCAACCGATGGTAAACCCTATTCAGGAGGGTAAGCCAGTCGTGGAAGCCAGTGCCCGGTCAGATATCATACCATGGCCTGACGCGCCGACGCTCTCGCGCACTGCGTTGATAAACCAATGCAAAATCACCCTCGCCGCTAATGAGGTCGGCGTATTAAAGCAGTATATCGATTCAGACTACTATGGTCATGTGCCCGTCTTTGAGGTGATGGATCAAGATGCGGACTTTTCGCAGCCGGTATATCGGCATTATATTGAGATAGACGGTGAGAAAGTCGCGGTTCTACTGTCTAGCGCCAAGGCGCATGGAATAAAATATGCCATGATCGACGAAAGCAGACCGGACAATCATTATGGCTTGTTATTCGATAACGGCCATTGGCAATTGCAAGCCCCCACCGCGGAACAAGTTGATCCGCGCCTGCTGGAGGCCATCACGTTTGACATGATTGATCCGCATTGCACGGAAGACAGGTTATCCGCGCCGGATGATAGGGGGCTGCAGTGGGCCTCTGAACATCGTCCCTATCTGCGTATCAGAGGTTTCTATGCGCGTGTTTACCCGATTCCAGGTTTTAGCAACCTGTATGCCATCAAGTCCCGGAGTCATCGATATGGCGTGAGCATACGTTTCAAAAAGGGCCGATTTATCCTTGAAACTCAGGCTAACGAACCATTTCAGAATGGCCTGCCAAGAAAAATTGTGAAACAACGTATACGCATAAAACGCAAACTTGCGAAGGTTAAGCGGGCATTACAACTCAATAATAAGCGGGCGTTACAACAGAATAGAATGTTGCGATGCGCTCTAAGTCTGTGTGAAGCATTCAAATTACATAAAAATTTCGAGGCGGGGTCAATCCATCACTTTACCCGGTTGGGTATGGCGTTTATTGAAAAGTTCGTTATTAGGAATAAAATTTCAGATCCTTCTATGGTCGAGATATATACTTTGCAACTTGCATGGGTGGAAAATATAACTTTCCCATTGCAACGAAATACTAAAATCAAAAAAACTTAATCAATGAGTTTCTTATCGAGGTTCCAAAGTTCTATAATGATATAACTAAATTTTTGCTTGAGCCAAAGGCCGGGGGGTATTTGGAAAGGTTTGCAATGGCGTTAAATGAGTTATCCACCACACCTATGCCGCCTTATGGCGTCAATAGCAGAGCCATGAATTATGGCCTTGTTTTAGATGGAGTAAAAATAGCGACAAAAATAACTATTTTCGGCAATGACCTCTTTCTTGCAAAGGTGACAAAATGCTTAAATGATATCAAGCAGACATCTTTGGGGCGGAAGATTTTGCTGGCGTTAAGTGAGAAAAAATTTATGATACAGCCGCCGACCATGAGTGCTATCGTGCGCGTCGTTAAGGGGCGCTTTTATGCCAAAAACAGTGCCGGCGGGGCAATCGCCTTTGATCCGGGGAATTTTATCATCGGTGACGGTGTAAATGCCCTTAAAGAGCCTTGGCGTTATCGGGACCCGGCTATCGCCCTTTACCATGAATTATTACATCTCTTTTATAGAAATTATCCCGCAAAGTATAAAGCTATCGGAGAAACAAAAGCCAGATTCTTCTATGGCGGCGGTTCCTCTCTTGAGGAAGCGTTAATCACCGGTGTCAGCGCCATTGATACCCAGTCAAAAAAATCTATGATTTTTCAAATGACAGTTACATACTGGAGAATAATCAGGAGCTTCTCTCCGAGAGCCATTACAGAAAAGAGCACGCTAAAATAAGGGGGCTGGATTATTACTATATCAGGCCATATTACGGAAAGCCAGTTCCCAAGATGACGCCAAAAAAATTCAAATTTCAACTATTCTATGAAGTGGGGAAATCCAAGATGAATCAATTTTCAACAAAAAACGTATTACCTTAACGGCACTTTGCTTTGTCATTTCCAGGATGATAACGTTAGTGTCGATATAAACTTTAGATAATTTGAGTTACATCGCGGCTAAAAAAAGCGAGCGATTTGTCGGCCACGGATTCAAACCGCCCATGATAGCTTTTCTGTGGGGGATAGGCTGTCGCTCGTCTCCAGGAACGTCGCGGACCGGGCGGCTGGGGTGAATGAACGCGGCCAGCAATGGGCGGTTTAGCGAATAGCGAGTAGCATTATTATACGCCTGATCTTGACCCGTTATATTCAGACAGCTTTTATCTCTAAGTTAGTGTTATCCGTCGGCTCCGGTATTCCCTCG
>NZ_SZPQ01000095.1 GCF_005217455.1 Martelella alba | reverse complement strand
GAATCGGTTCATCGGCAGTTCCGGAAGCTGACGAAAACCAAAGGCGCGTTTCCTAATGAAAACAGTCTGTTAAAGCTGCTTTATCTGGGGCTCATGAATGCGCAGGAGAAGTGGACAATGCCCATCCAGAACTGGAACTTGACCTTGTCGCAGTTGGCCATTTATTTTGATGGGCGACTGAATAACGTGATCACGCTGTAATGTTTTTACCGTGACACAGAATTCTGAACACTCCCAAATCGCCTGGTAATTATACCGTCAGTATCCCTTGGTAATCACACTAATACACTATAGGTTAGGAATAAACCCTTCTTCCCGCAGAACCTTAATCACTCCACGTATCAGATACGAATTAGAAAATTTCGCCGTATAGGTACGCGCCCCCTCTTCTACTGGCTGGAGCAGTCCCCGTTCAATCAGTTTACCAAGCTGGTAAGTCACCTGCGTCGGTTTCAGATCAGGCAAAACAGCACGTAGATCGCCCGCTTTTATCGTCCCCAATTCAACCGCACGTTTCAGAACCTTTGATTCCAGCGGATTTATCAGCCCTCTTTCCGACGAAAAATCGATGGCCGGATACAGGATCTTTTCGCTCAGGAAAGCGTGATTCGTCAGTTGATCGACTTTCTTCAGCTCAGAGGAGATCCCCGAAAGCACATATAAACACCATTCTTCCAGCCCCGCCTCTGTTCCCTTATCGGCTAACGAAAGCATGGCGTAATAGCGTTCACGATCATTACAGAATACCGCTGTCGGATTGAGAACCCGACCACCCGTCTGAACGTTAAAACCATACTTGATAAGCAACGCATAGGTCAGCAATCTGACCGTTCTACCATTACCGTTGCCAAAGGGATGTATCCAGCCAAAGCGATGATGCACCAGAGCAATCTTCATCAGATCGTACTTTGGCTTATCGGCACGGTTAATAAAGGCGGTCAGTTCCGCCATATAATCAGGAACGCGGATGTGGTCCGGCGGTAAATGCCTAGACTGAGCAATGCTGACGTTATGTTGCCGATACGCGCCGGGCGTTCTGTCCCCTTCCTGTTGCAGCGCGGCGACCGCCAGACTATGCAACTCGCGGATAAAATATTCCGTTATGTCATCGCCATTGCTCAGATATTCGTCGATGAACTCCATCGCGGCTTCGATGTTGTTAATTTCTTTGAGCTGGTCCGTCGAACTCTGCGTTCCTTCCACCTTGCTTTCAACATAATCGGCAAGAGTGGTGTGGTTCCCCTCAATCCTTGCAGAGCCAAGACTCTCCAGCATGTGGAATACGGCCTTCAACTGCGCAAACAGGATAGGGTGAACGTCAGTTTCCAGCCACAAATGCCGGAGGATCTCCAGTTCCGTCAGCGCGTCGACCAAAGGGGAGTCAAAGCTGGGGTTCAGAAGCGAGAGTTCAAAGTGATTAAATTGAGCCATGATGTTGAGTTATCTCAACTGATGCATGACGACATCTCAAAATTATATCAAAAATACCAAGAAAATCTAGCAATTATAAAACATACCTATTTTAATTATCTCAAAAAATGTTGTTCCAACATATCAAATGTAAGTTTGGAAAATGTTCAGCGCGAAGGGGAAAGGAGCTTTGCCTGCATAGTACAGCATGGATTTTTCAGCATCGCTATGTGTGGACCCCGAACCGTTATGTGTGGAGTTCCCCCCACTATATGTGGAACTCAGACCGTTATGTGTGAACCTAACTCCACACATAACGAAGCCCCTACCATTAAACAACGATTTTTCGTGAGAACCATCACAAAAACAAAGCGATTTTTTATGGGGGCCTTCATGGGGTGCCGCTTACGAGAAATGCCAACAAAACTAATAATAAAGAGTGTGTTAGTCGTGGATATGATTCCGAGTCCGGCACCACTATTCTTTTTTTATGCCTTCCTATGAATTCCTATATTGTTGCAATTCAATAGGTTGTAGTAAAAAGTCTTTCTGATACGTTTTGATTTATCCCTTCGTATCCGGAAAATTTGGGGTCAGATTGCGAGTCATTGAGTTCGACAACTGGAGTGTCCCTCACATGCTAACTGACAGCAAAATCCGCGCAGCAAAACCTCTCGTAAAATCATACAAACTCACAGACTCGCAAGGCCTGTATCTGACGATATCGACCAGCGGCGCTAAGTTATGGTATTTCCGCTATCGTCTCGATGGTAAAGAAATCCGTCTGGCTTTTGGCCCCTACCCTCAAACTACGCTGGCGGAGGCTCGCGAAAAGCGCGACGCTGCCCGCAAGCTGCTGGCATCCGGCATCGGCCCTTCTCAGCTTCGCAAGGTGCATAACACCGCCGTTGATGAATCCCGTACATTCCAGTATGCAGCGACGGCATGGCACACCAGCAGTCTTAAACTCTGGTCAGAAGCCCACGCCGATAAAATTCTCACCTGCCTGAAACGCTACGTTTTCCCCGCCATTGGCGCAATGGATATCGCTCAGGTTGAAACCCGCCATCTGGCGCAGCTTGTGAAGGCGATTGATGATAAAGGCGTGCATGACGTCGCCCAGCATCTGACCAAAATCATGCGTCATGCCGTACAGCAGGGCGTGATTAAATATAATCCCGCTTACGATTTGGGCGGCGTCGTGACCCCGGTAGTGACCCAACATCCCCCAGTGTCAGGATAGTTGTCACCCCCATCGCAAACTCTAATGGGGCGATGGAGACACGAAATGACACGCATTCCACCGGAACGTAAAGTGGCCGTATTGGCCAAACTGCTTCCGCCGTACAACATGAACGTGACATCGGTTGCGCAAATGGAAGGGATATCGGAAGCTACTCTCTATACGTGGCGTAAACAGGCGAAAGCGGAGGGGAAACCGGTGCCGGGCGCAGACAAAAACAGTGAACAATGGCCGGCGCAAGCCCGCTTGGCGGTGATTATCTAAACCGCCACCCTCAGTGAGGCCGATATCGCGGCGTACTGCCGTAAAAAAGGCCTGTATCCCAAGCAGATTACCCAATGGAAACAAGCGTTTTTGCAAGTCCCTTCGGTGGATGACCGTGCTGCACTGAAACAGAGCCAAAAAGAAATCAAACAGTTAAAACGCGAATTGGTCCGCAAGGAAAAAGCGCTGGCAAAGGCGGCAGCGATACGGGTGCTGAGAAAGCGGTTGCGGGAGTACTCCGGGGAAACGGACGAGGACGATTGACGCCAATTGACGAACGCGTGGCGCTTATCGGCTTGTGGCGTTTGGAGAAAATCCTGTTTCCATTGCGCAATGTGTTCAGGATAAAGCCCTTTGCGACGGCAGTATTCGCTCAGTTCGGCTTCACTGAGCGTGGCGGTTTCAACGATGACGGCAAAGCGGGCTTCTGTCGACCAAAGGTCTGTGGTTTTGTTGGCTCCGGGCACCGGTTT
>NZ_SZPQ01000094.1 GCF_005217455.1 Martelella alba | reverse complement strand
GAGTTCGATAACCAGTGCGGAAAGCTAATCTGTCATTTCCCGTTTGAATGGGAAAAAAGTACGATCGACACCCGCTTTTCATGGCTGAAAAAGGGTAGTGATGAGCATGATCCGATGACGGATGAAGATTACGCAAAATTTAAAGCCCATGCAGAAGCATTGTGCTTTGATTCAGCATTCAGTAGCGGAGGTCTTTGGCACTTCAACCCTGCTAAAGTTATAAATCATTTGAGAACGTGCGGCTGGCTTAGCCATGAAGAAATTTCCTCCATGATTCCAAGGAAATATTATGAAGGCTACCCCAGTAAGCCAGTTAATGTGACAGTTCCATGGGCTACTTCGTTTGGTCGGTGGGAAAAGTATGTGAAAGACTTTAACAATACGTGTAATAAGTACAATATATTATCCCCGCTCCGACGTTCTGCATTTTTAGGACAGATTTATATTGAGACTGGGATGCTCAGGACAATGACTGAAGGCGGAAAGGGGCAAAAAAATAGTAAAGGTAAGTTTGTATCCCCTGCGGCTGAGTATTATCAGCCATTTTATGGTAGGGGTTTCATTCAGTTAACTTGGCCGCAAAATTTCGATGACTATAGAAAATTTAGAACGAAAGGAAAGTTACCTGATGAAACCTTTGAGTATACTTACGATGATAGTCGAATAACAAATGTAAGTAAACACTATTGGGCAGATCCCAGAAAGACAGTTGTAGATAAGCATACCCATGAAAAACACACTGTTATTGATGATGAACTATTAAAAAAATGGCACCCACGTTACGATCCTAAAATTGTTGCTGAGGATTCGTTCTGTGCAACTGATAGCGCTGGTTTTTATTGGGTTTCAAAACTTCACAGTCACGAAATTAATATTAATCGAGTTCCGGACAATGGTATTACGTCAGAATCAATTGGTAGATGTTCTGTTCTGGTTAATGGTGGTGGGTATGGATATTTTGAAAGACAAGCCTACACACGATATACATTCTATTATTTAAATGATTTTGAAATTACAAATTCTAAAGAAGTAATCGAAGTTCAAAAAGGGCGAAGCACGGTAAAAATCACTGTTGATTACACCAAACAGTGCAAGTGAGGGATTGGTTAACTATGAATAATACAATTTTACTGTTGGGTTTTGTTAGTGCCATTAGTTTATTTTCATTGGGTGCGTTTGCGAATGATGCAGATGTATCATCCGCAGTCAAAAGCTATACCTACAAGGATGGAGAACCTTACGGCCTATCACAAGTATATCAAATTGATGCACCAGATACCGGTTTCCTTCCTTATTATGTTTTCCAGAAGTTAGGCAAAGAGAACGCATATCCATTTGTTTTTAATCGCGAAGGACTACCTGGTAAAGATGAGCCATACAGTCGATGTAACCTAGTACTTAAAGTTAATGATCAATATCTTATACCTAATAGGAATTATAATTCTGGATATGCCGAAGATTCTGAACCATGCCTCGGCATCGATAGAATACAAATCATTGAAGGTAGTAAGGATATTAAATGGTATGTAACCGAGGTTTTATATCAGTCGGAAGGTAATACACCAGATAAAACTCAAGAAATATATTTTTATTCTGGCAGTCTTTTTTGCTTTTCAAAAGATATTAGCTCAAAGCTAGCCGCGGGCAAAATCACAATAAAAGATCTCGAAAATTTATCTGTGGATGAGAAATACTCAGAAGAATGTGCTAAATAAACTTCAGTGAGGTTGCTAATTGCCATCAATATTACTTTGATAAATTGAATAGACCTCAAATTTCCAGATTTCGTTAACATCTTCCATATTACTGTGGCGACACTGCCGCAGAAGGAAATAATTAGAGTGTCATCATATATTGATGGACTAACAAATGAATCTGATTATTACAACAATTGCCGGTTTTTTTTATTTCATTTAATGTATATCCATCAGGTGTTACATTAAATGGTAATGTCTCAATAACCGTAGACATTAACAATCATACAAAGACTCTAACGTTTAATACTGTTATCAATGGCTATAGTGTTAAATGTAGTGGTGATAAAATAATTCTCTGGGTTAAGCCGAAAGTAATTAATGAGGGCAATCCCCAAGATACAAATGTGATTCTTGTAGATTTGGATCACGGATATAAAAAGATTGAAAAAGGTGTGAGTGAAGGTGTTTTTGGCGTGGGTTTTATAAAAGGAAAGGATCTCGCTTATATCGTAACCAATCAGGGGTTGTTTTTTAATCTTGCAAATAGAAATTTGAAACCAGTAGGGCCAGGATTTGATCCTACAGATCATAATAACTTTGAAACTTGCAAGAAAAATAGCTCGTGGGAGTTTAATAGATATCCTTAAACAACGGCCTGTGTAAGCCCTGCTGGAAAATCACGCAAAACTCCCAATGGTACTACCATGAAATATATTTTTTTCTTTCTGTACATTTTTACAAAGATTGCAATTGGTTGTGATAATTGCATTTTAGATGTTAATAATGGGAAAAATACTTCTGCAAAGGTTTTGCTGAAAGATAATGATTTGTTGGAAGTATCAGTTTTAGAAGCCGGTAAGCAGGTTAATCTAGAAATAATTGATGTATCATCGGAGAAAAAATCACATTACATTTGAAGATTACAATCGTGATGGTTATAAGGATTTTAGCATTTGGCCTCTGGATGAGGGAATGGGCACTTATAAAATCCATAGGTTATTTGTCTTTTCCCCTGCTGGCAAAAAGTTCAAAGAGATAAAGCCTACATGCGGCGATGATTTTGTTAACATAAGGATTGAAGGTCATGATTTGATTAATATGATTTATGACGACAACACTCCAAAGTCATGCTCCATCCCCCTCAAAAGTCTTAAATAACCGCTTTCGATATGTAAGTGTGAGATATAGAGTTAAAGAAATATTTAATTGAAAAAGCATATCAATGGTCGAAGCCTGGAGAAAAATAAAATTTATAGTCATTAGGACATCCCTGAAGGGATGTACGCACAGGACGTAATGTTATGAAAAAAGTTTACATGTCATTCATTATCGGTTTCAGTTCTTTCTCTATGGCTTCTGTTCTTGCTGCTAACGCAGGATTTGTATCTGCAACTAGAACCCTGTCATCTGATTCAATTGCCAACATTTCTTCGTCATCCAGTTTTGATGCATGCAATATGCATTTTAGTGATTTCAAATACCCGGCATTGTCTGATGATGAGTACTTCGAAAAAGAATCACTAATATCGGAGTGGACTTGTCTGTATTCTGGTGAAGCATTTGAATTGGGATATGATGTACAGCAAGTGAACAGTAAGGGGGGCGGTGTTAGTGGCGCTGATAATAAGATTGTTTATGATTACAAAGATAAGGTATGGAAATCCATTCCGGATGCTACATATGTGAAAAATGGGAAGGCAAATCATCTATCTCTATTGCAGGTTAAAAGCAAAGATGCATCTGGTTTTATGGCTGTTAATACCATGGCGAAGCTCAAAGATGGAACACTAGGCCAGAGTGTTTATTTTTGTTTGATACATAAAAATAATGCCCTATGTGATTCTGGTGTTAATTCTTCGGATGATAAAGGTGAAGATCTATCTAAAGAAACATTGAAATTGCTTGAGAGCATTTCATTTGATGGTGACTAGCCTTAATTGAAATTTGGAAATTTTAAAGCATGAGAGTGTGAATGTCGTATTCCCTGAAAGATCTTCCGAAATGTTATCCTCGGCAAGTACCACCTAAAATATCCCGTTGGCTTGCCGTATTGGTGGCGATGCTGGTCATCAGCGTGATCCTTATGCGGATATTCGGACGATACATCGA
>NZ_SZPQ01000093.1 GCF_005217455.1 Martelella alba | reverse complement strand
GAAAAGCGCGTATTTTTAGTCATCCTGTTACCTCTCTCTCAAAGAGTTTAGTCTCCAGGATTCCCGGGGCGGTTCACAGTTCTGTTTCATTCAAAGCGCAACAGGCCATCGTTATAAAACCGTGGCCGCAGATTTCGTTTTTTGTGTCATAACTAATGGTGCGCAGCGCTTTGTTGATGGTGTTTTTGCTCATCGGTTTCTTCAGAGAACGCACGCTCGGGAATACGAATGTCTAATCCCCGGTAAGCGCTTTAATCTGTTTAATCAGGTTGACCGCCTGCTGTGACAGCAGCACCAGATGTTCATCCTTCATTTTGGCACCACGCTCTGAGGATTTGACGCCCTCGGCGGTTTCTCGCTCCGCAGGGACACCCAGATCTGCGCTTTTAGGTTAAACTTATCCCTTCGGGCGTGCCGTAACTCACTGAAGCGCAGGAATACAAGCAGGTCCAGCGACAACACCAGACGGGTCAGCATCCAGCCCTTGTAGCTATCGATGTTCTCCAACAGTTCAGGCAAGCGTTGGAGGGACAAGGCTGGGAGGTACGAGAGACATTAAATCTACGCATTAAACCCACCGAGCGCGCTCTTATTGACCGCGCGGCGAAAGCTAAAGGAAAAACCGTACTGATTTTGTGCTGGAGGCTACGCAGGCCGCCGTAGAGGAATCGTTGATCGTGCGGCGCATCATCATGTCAGATCCGGAGGCCTATAAAAAATTTCTGACCCATCTAGATCGAACTCCCGCCCCCAACGCCGAGCTGTGTAAAATCATGCAAACGCCTGTATCGTGGGAGCAGAAAAAGTGATATTGGCCCTTGAGCCTCTTCATGCTATATGTATATTCTTCCCCCATTTTGTTGCGGCGTGGATACTATGGACAACTGGCTAAAACATCAGGCGATGAAAAATCAACTAGCCGGCGTATCCCGAACGTTCGTCTACTGCGACGACTCAAAGGTGATGGCGTATCACTTGTTGGCATCTAGTGCAGCGATGACCAATGCCGCGCCCGGATGCTTTTGCCGCAATATGCCTGATCCGATCCCGGTGGTCGTGCTGGGCCGTTCGGTACTATATAAATCATTGCACGGCCAAGGAGTCAGGCGGGCACTGGTGCGAGATGCCGGGTTACGGGTGATTCAGGTGGCAGAAATAATCGGTATTCGTGGAATGCTAGTTCATGCGTTGTCTCATGAGACGCGGGAATTTTACCTGCGGGTCGGGTTTGAGCCTTCGCCGATAGATCCGATGACGTTGATGGTTACTTTGGGGGATTTGGTGGGGAGTTTATCAATTTGGAATTGATACCGTGCTGCATAGCATATTTACATACACGAAGAAAACCGACACAAAAGTGTGAGCAAGTTTAAACGATTCAGCTGAAGTTGCCTCTTTCTAGTCGAAATATGATCTGCGACAAAAAATTGCTGAGTATAAACATTATTGTTTGTCTTAACATTCCAACATTCTTTAGAATAATAGAGGGTTTATTATGAAAACTGATATTCTAGTAATCGGTGGTGGACCTGGTGGCCACGTTGCGGCGATCAAAGCTACAGAATTTGGCGGTAAAGCTATTGTTGTTGAAAAATACAAACTGGGGGGGACCTGTCTGCATATGGGATGCATCCCAACCAAAACATTACTGCATACCACTGATGTTCTTGATGAAATCAAGCATGCTAAAACCTTAGGTATCAATGTTGGTACAGCTACTGTAGATATGAATCTACTTCAACAACGTAAAAATGAAATCATCAATACAATTACTTCAGGTGTAAACCAACTGGTCGCAAGCAAAAACGTTGATGTCATCTATGCCACGGCAAGACTCGTTGATGAGCATAATGCAATTCTTGAATTCGAAAACGGAACTCGGCAGGAAGTTGCTTTTGCACGCCTGATTATTGCAACTGGGTCAGTTCCTACCCAAATCAATATTCCAGGTGTCTCTCTTCCGGAGGTTATCACCAGCAATGAGGCGCTTTCCTTAAATGATATTCCAGACGAGATGGTTATTATTGGTGGCGGTGTAATTGGTATTGAGTTTGCTCAGTTAATGAACCGCCTAGGCACTAAAGTCTCTATTATTGAAGCCTACCAAAAGATTTTGTCACACATGGATGACGAACTATCTGAACAACTGGCAGAAATATTACGTAAGGAAGGCATCAACATATATGTAAATGCAAAAGTCTCTGCCATTGAAAAAAGTGAAAAAGGTGTTTCGGTATCCTTCGAGAAAGCGACCGGTACATCATCCTTAACAGCCACAAAAGTGCTTATGTCTGTTGGGCGTAAACCACTGGTGCACGGTTTTGGACTGGAAAACACGTCGGTCGAATTGAAACGAGGTGCTATCGTTGTTAACGAATTTATGCAAACCAATGTGCCTCATATTTACGCCATCGGCGATTGTACCGGGGGATACATGTTGGCACACGTTGCAGTGGAGCAGGGGATTGTGGCAGCCAAACATATGACGAAAAACTCAACAGAAGGTTTTGACCAGACTACCGTTCCAGCTTGCGTCTATACCAGCCCTGAATTTGCCTCCGTTGGTTTATCCGAAAACGCAGCACGTGAACAAATCGGCAATATTAAACTCGGCAAAACATCCCTTGAGGGCAATGCCAAGACCATGATTGTACAGCAGACAGGTATGGTTAAGTTTATTGTTGATGGTCTGTCTCACAAAGTCCTTGGGTTACAAATCCTTGGTCCACGCGCCAGCGACTTGATCCATGAGGCGGCACTGGCTATTAAGCTGGGCGCCACCATTGAAGATATTATTCATACCATCCATGGTCACCCTACAATTGCTGAAGGGGTACACGAAGCAGCTGAAGACGTTTTTAGTAATGCAATATATAAAATGTATGCGAATAACACATTACAGTGATTGAATACCCTGAGAGCTACCACTCAAGATGCGGTGGTAGCTTTTTCATGACGTACTGGCCTCCAGATAAGGTGAAAAAAAACCGGATACTCCAGTTTAGTCTGGCTCATTTGTTTTACGGGGGTGTAGTGATGTGATGGACGCCCTTTCCTGAAGCAGCAAGTGTCATACTTTTACTGTCTGCGTTTGCTACGGGAGTCAATCACATGAGCACGATCAGAGTTGTTGGTATTGATATCGCCAAATCAGTTTTTCAGGTCTGCGTCTGGATGGTTGATGGCTCTGTCGCATGGAACAAAAAAATCTCTCGTTCTAAATTGCTGGATACTATACGACAGTTTGAACCTGGAACTCTTGTCGCTATGGAGGCCTGCTCCACTTCGCATTTCTGGGGGCGAACCTTTGTATCTATGGGCTATTGCGTCAGACTCATCCCCACACAACACGTAAAAGCTTTTGTCCGTAGCCAAAAAAATGATGCCAATGATGCGCTGGCAATTTGCGAGACAGCATTTCGCCCGGGTATTCACTTTGTTTCTGTAAAAATCACAGAACATCAGGATATCAAGGCGTTTCGGAACACACGTCAACTGATGGTTGAGCAGAGAACGGCGCTGGCCAACCAGCTTCGTTCTCTGCTCGCTGAATATGGCTTCACTATTCCTGTCGGGATCCTGCGTCTCCAGCAACAGCTACCGGTGCTGATTGGTAAGGTTCCGGGGAACGCATCTTCACAGGAATTTTCAGGCAGTTAGCATTACCGGCATTCGTACACGGTAGGGTGTGTATCCGTGTCGGTTCAGAATGAGTTTTCAGCGTAACTTTTTTGCGAAGCGGCATTCTGCGCCGGCGGCGTGGAAGTAGGTTTTTCTGCCTTAAAGACAATCTGTCCACCAATCTTTATCCACTCGACCGCAATCAGTCGAGCTTTGTAAGCGTATGCCCAGCCTTACAACTAGCCACATCTCCCGGTAGCAATTTCCCATCCGGTTTGTATTTCGCTTAATCGTCGTAAGCCGCGCCAG
>NZ_SZPQ01000092.1 GCF_005217455.1 Martelella alba | reverse complement strand
TTTATTATCGAATTCGGTGACCGCCTGGACGGTCACTTCTGAGAAAAGGCACTTACACAAAATGGTGAACAGGCTCATCCTGTCTTTTTTCAATCGTGCCGGGTGCTCTGGTAATACGGTTATCGAGAACAATGTTCCCCCGCAGAATCCCTGTGAGCCAGCGGCCAACCATGCCCCAGTCCGTTGGTGGAATTCCCGCTACTTTTTTAACCAGGCTTACCCACAGATCCAGAATAAGGGTAGAACCGATACCCACAACCAGACTAAAAGCAATCCACGTACTCATTTCTGCTCCATAATTAATAAAGGCCTGCATGATGCAGGCCTGATGGTTAGTTGCTCGCGAGGTAACGTTCGGCGTCAAGTGCCGCCATACAGCCGCTACCGGCAGAGGTAATGGCCTGTCGGTATACCGAATCTGCCACATCTCCGGCAGCAAACACGCCGGGAACACTGGTTTCAGTCGCACCGCCGTCGAGACCAGAACGCACCCGCAGATACCCCTCCTTCATCACCAACTTCCCATCGAAGATGTCGGCATTCGGATGATGCCCGATGGCAATAAAACATCCATCGGCCTGAATTTCCGTGGTAGTCCTGTCTTTTGTGGATAACAGTTTTACCCCTGTCACAACTACGCCGTCGCCCTGAACCTCTTTCACCTCAGCATTCCAGATAATTGAGACGTTACCTTCTTCAACTTTCCTGAACAACCGCTCCTGAAGCATTTTTTCAGCGCGCAGACTGTCACGGCGATGAACCAGAGTGACTTTAGCGGCAATGTTGGCTAAATAAAGGGCTTCTTCGACGGCGGTATTACCCCCGCCAATCACCACCACATTGCGCCCCCGGTAAAAGAAACCATCACAGGTGGCGCATGCTGAAACACCGCGCCCCATATAATGTTCTTCCGAGGGAAGACCGAGATATTTTGCGCTTGCGCCTGTGGCAATAATCAGACTGTCGCAGGTATAGTTTTCACTGCCTTTCAGAACGAATGGACGCTGCTCCAGGTTAACTTCGTGAATATGGTCGCTGATGATTTCTGTGCCAAACCGTTCAGCGTGCTCTTGCATACGTACCATTAACTCCAGGCCCTGTACGCCCCGGGCATCACCAGGCCAGTTGTCCACTTCTGTGGTGGTCGTTAGCTGGCCCCCCTGCTGAATACCCGCTATTAACGCCGGACTCAGATTGGCTCTGGCCGCGTAAACGGCAGCGGAGTAGCCCGCAGGGCCGGAACCAAGAATAATGAGTTTTCTGTGAACTGCCATACAAACTCCCTACAGATATTGCTCAGTCAGCGCCTGTAAATCTTTGGCATTCATGAGTCCAGAGAACCGCTTCACTTCACTGCCGTCTTTGTAAATCACCAGCGTGGGGATACTGCGGATTGCATGTGCAGCGCTGAGCGTCGGTTCCTCATCCACATTCACTTCGCCAAACAACGCTTTGGTGCCCAGCATTTCGGCGACCTGCTCATAGATGGGTCCCATCGCCCGGCAGGGTGGGCACCAGGGGGCCCAGAAGCGGTAGAGTTGCACGCCTTGCTTTAGCGTCTGTAATTCCGTGAACTGTTGTTGATTAATAGCCTGAACTGACATCATAAACTCCCGTTAATTTATCCTGATTACTCTACGTTGCGCGCCAGGTTCGACTGGCTTGCGTGATGGCGCTTATCCCAGTAACCGCTTATCAGCACCAGTAATACACTGACAGCAACCACGAGGGCTGAAGCTGCCCCGGTGGCCAGCAGGCCGTAATGTGCGACTACCAGACCACCGGCCCATGCCCCCAGCGCAATACCGGCATTGAATGCAGAAATGTTCATACTGGAAGAAGCATCAACAGAATGCGGGGCATGGATTTGTGCCTGCTGGACGACATAAAGCTGCAACACTGGAATGCTGCCAAAGGCCATCGCCCCCCAGACCATGATAAGCGGCACCATGAGGTAGGGATTTGGCGCGGCAGTACTGACCAGTGCCAGCACGACGCTCAGAATGACAAACATGGCGATCAGCGCTTTTACCGGGCCTTTTTTATCCGCCAGTTTGGCGCAGTAGATGTTCCCCAGCGTTACCGCCACGCCGTAGATGATCAAAACGCCACTGACGCTCGCCTGGCTGAAACCGGTTATTTTTTGCAGGATTTCAGAAAGATAGGTATAAGCAATAAAGGCGCCGCCATATCCAAGACAGGTAATCACAAACACCAGAAGCATGCGGGGAACGGCGATGACGCTAAGCTGTTTTCCAAGGCTGGCAGGCTCCGGTCGTTCAATTTTTTTAGGTAAAAGGATCCACTGGGCAACCGCCGATGCCAGGCCAAGCGCACAAATAAACAGGAAGGCAGCCCGCCAGTTAAAAATCTCGGTCAGGAAGGTGCCCAGTGGCACACCCGACACCAGAGCGACCGTCAGTCCCATGAATACGATACCAATTGCCTGGCCCGATTTTTCTTTTTTCACCAGGTTGGTGGCGAGTACCGTTGCCATGGAGTAGAAAACACCCTGTACGGCCCCTGCCAGCACGCGTCCTACCAGCAGCATGGTGTAACTGTCTGCCAGCCAGGCGATGAGGTTTGCCGCAACAAAAATAACCATCAACCCGACTGAAAGTACACGGCGATCCATGCGCCCGGTCAATGCGGTCAGGAGTGGGGCAGCAACGGCCACACCAAGGGCATACAGTGAAACGAGTTGCCCGGCGGTGGGAATGTCTACGTTCATGTCTGTGGCAATAGCAGGTAATATCCCCACCACAACGAATTCCGCCATTCCAATGGCGAAAGCCGCAGCAGCGAGAGCGTATAAAGCAATAGGCATAGTCAGTGACTCTTGATTTATGGATTGAATGATCTGTAAGTTAAAGATCCAGCATGCTGTTGTCAAATAATTCTGGAACGATTAATCTTTAAGTTATTCAGGAGGTGCTACATGGCCAGAACGGGTCGTCCAAGAGAGTTTGATCGTGAGAGTGCGGTAAATACCGCCATGAACCTTTTCTGGGAGAAAGGTTTCGAAAGCACATCATTAGCCGATCTGCGCAAGACGCTCGGGAATCTTTCGTCAGCGAGCTTTTATGCTGCATTTGGATCAAAGCAGGCCCTCTTCAAAGAGTGCCTTGAGCGCTACACGCAGTCGTGTGGTTCGGTCAGTGCCGTGCTTGATAACCCGGACATGCCACCCGGCCATGCCATGCGGTCGATGTTTTACGACACTATCGCGATACAGACCTCGCCACAGTCACCGGCGGGATGCATGGCGGTGCTGGCTGGGCTGAATTGTCTGGAGGAACATCAGGAAGTAGAAATACTGACTCGTCAGGTACGACAGCAGACGCGTGAGGCGATAGCCCGCTGTGTAGCGCGTGGCGTGGCTGCAGGAGAACTGACCGACGTTAATGCACCGGCGTTCACACTGATGCTGGACTGTTTTATCAAGGGAATTGCGATTGAAGCGAAGGATGGTGCCACAGAAGAAAACCTGAAGGCCTCAGCAGATCAGCTACTGTCGCTGTGGCGCTGATTCACTTGTGCACATCAGCCCGGCATATTCAGGCCTGCAGATTTAAAGGCATTAAATACAGCCAGCGGAGGACGCACCAGAAAGTGCGTCCCGGGATGACGAAAAGCTTATTTGATATCGGCAATTGCCTCAATGACCACCCCGGCCTTGCGCGCAATGTTGCCCACTGCGCACATTTTGTCAGCCGAAGCGATAATCTCTTTTGCTTTTTGCACTGAATCACCGTCACTGCCATCCTTCAGCGTCACATGGGCAATGTGACGAATAGTGAATGTATCGCCTTCTTCCCCTTCCGATTCAACAGACAGATTTTCAACAGGTAATTTTTTACCTTCACTGATAGCTGCCAAAGTTGCCAGGAAGCATGCCGCAGTTGAAGCGACAAACAGCTCTTTTGGATTTGATCCGGTTCCTTTACCCCCGAAAGCCACAGGGATAGCGATGTCAGTTGAAAAATCTTCACCTGAACCGCCCCGGTTTTCCGGGAGAGTGTTTTGTCTGTGAACTCAGGCTGCCAGATCACCGTTTCCGATGGAAGCGT
>NZ_SZPQ01000091.1 GCF_005217455.1 Martelella alba | reverse complement strand
GCGGCCGGGGTAAGCGGCGATAGCAGGGCGAGTGCCTTGACCGGGGCGCAGGCAGGGAAGAATGCGGTGGAGAATAACTTCCTGAGCACGCCCGCCGCCACGCAACGAGACAACCTGGCGGAAAAAATCCAGCAGGGTGACAAGACGCTGCAAACGTCTAAAAATTACTTAGAGCTAGAAAATGCCGATAGACGCAGTGATGCGCTGGTCGCTAGCTTCAAAAAAGATCCGTCGGCCATGACAGAAGCTGAGCGCATCGAACTCAATAGCTATATCAGGCACTATGCGGCCGAGATGCAGACTTTACACGGTGATGCCGTTACCAAAGAGCTGGTCACCGGTTTACTGACAGGACCCGATTATTTGAAGTCGGCCCCCAATAGTGAAGCGCAGCAGCAAGCCCAGACCATTATGAATACCTGGGGTTACCATACCTCTAATGCGAGCATGGGTGATCCTGCACTTCTTTATGGTTTAGGGCCGCTGGGTCAATCGGTTAAAACGGGGATGATAACGAATGCGGCGATTGGTGTAGGTGTTAATACAGGCGTCCAGCTTAGCGGAAATGATCCTTTTAGTTATGTTGATGCAGTAATGGCCGGTGTCACCGCAGTGGCCACGACAAAAAAAGGTATTTTGCCCTCGATAGGAATCAACATGGGCGGGGCGGTGCTTGGAAGTGCGGCCAAAGGTGAAGATCCGACCAATGCTATGATTGGCACTGGATTAGGTACTATCCTCGGTAATAAAGCCGATAAATTTATAACTCATGGTGTATCAATAGTAGTTAAAGAAAGTACCGCTGGACTGATAGGTGACATCGCTGGCTTAACAGTTAGCGAGGTCGTCAGCAATGATGTGAAAGATGATCTTGATGCCTTGGAACTTAAAAATGAAAGCAAATAAGTTACCTTTAATTATTACCTTGATCTATCGATGTGTTTTTGTCTTTATTTTCCTTTGCATGACTGGGACTATTTTAGCTTCTGTTTTAGTTTTTTTTAAGCTTGGCTATTTCACTTTCGATTGGAAAGAGGCACTTCCGATCTCAATAAAAAAAGGTACAGTAGCGGGATTAGTTCTTGCTGTTGGTATTTGGATCAAGGTCAAGCTAGCAGCTAAAAAATTATCCAAGCCACCTGAATAAGCGTACCTGCATTTATGAGACTGTACATAAATTTGTGTAATTGCCTGATTTTGATATGTTCTATCCAACATCGAAAACAGGTTAATTTATGGACGAAAAACAGTTGCAGGCTCTGGCTAACGAACTGGCCAAAAATCTCAAAACCCCTGAGGATCTCAGCCAGTTCGATCGTCTGCTGAAGAAAATTAGCGTCGAGGCGGCTCTTAACGCCGAAATGACTCACCACCTCGGCTACGATAAAAATCAGCCCAAATCAGGGGCTAACTCCCGTAATGGCTACTCGACAAAGACAGTCACTACAGGTGATGGGCCTCTGGAACTGCGTACACCACGCGATCGTGACGGCTCTTTCGAACCGCAACTGGTGAAAAAAAACCAGACACGGATCACCGGGATGGATAACCAGATTTTGTCGTTATACGCCAAAGGGATGACCACCCGCGAGATCGCCACTGCGTTCAAAGAGCTGTATGACGCTGATGTCTCGCCAGCACGGGTATCCAAAGTTACAGATGCCGTCATGGAGCAGGTTGTCGAATGGCAAAATCGGCCGCTGGATGCGGTCTATCCCATTGTTTATCTCGACTGTATCGTCCTGAAAGTGCGACAAGACAGCCGGGTTATCAACAAATCCGTATTCCTGGCCCTGGGTGTTAATATCGAAGGTCAGAAAGAACTTCTGGGTATGTGCCTGGCCGAAAATGAAGGCGCAAAGTTCTGGCTGAACGTACTGACAGAACTGAAAAACCGTGGCCTGAACGATAGTCTCATCGCCTGTGTTGACGGGCTGAAAGGCTTCCCAGACGCCATCAACGCGGTGTATCCGGACGCACGTATCCAGTTATGTATCGTGCATAGGGTGCGCAATAGTCTGCGGTTCGTCTCCTGGAAGGATTACAAGGCCGTCTCCCGGGATCTGAAGGCCGTTTATCAGGCACCGACGGAAGAAGCGGGCTTGCAGGCGCTGGAAGCGTTCGCCAGTGCCTGGGACGGTCGCTATCCGCAGATAAGCCGCAGCTGGCAGGCAAACTGGGCGAATCTTGCCACATTCTTCGCCTACCCGGCGGACATCCGCAAGGTAATCTACACAACGAATGCCATCGAGTCGCTGAACAGCGTGATTAGGCATGCCATCAAAAAACGTAAGGTGTTCCCGACGGACGATTCAGTGAAAAAAGTGGTGTGGCTGGCGATCCAGGCGGCGTCACAGAAATGGACGATGCCGCTGAGGGACTGGCGTATGGCAATGAGCCGCTTTATCATCGAGTTCGGTGACCGCCTGGACGGTCACTACTGAGAAAAGGCATTTACACATACATGGACGCCCCCTGTCGGTAGCTGTCAACGAAGTTGACAGCTACCGGTTCTAGTGATCAGATGTAACAGGTGGAATATGAACACCAATATTATTGCGGCTCGAAAGTGTCTAAATTACTCGTGGTGATTTAAACAATAAGTGTATTTTATATTCAATGAGTTATAAAAATCTGACATAAGGGCTCAAGGTTGATGGAAATAAAAAAGGTGGGTGGAGCAGGGCTTCACGCAAGTGAGCTCAAAGCAATTAATAAAATGGAGCAGCAGTTCCAGAGTAGCTGGCGCGGGTTTGCGGGGCTAGTTGCGTCGGATGCTCAAGGGCCCATGGAAATTGACTGTCTTATTATTACCCATGACCGTCTGCTTTTGGTCGAACTCAAAGAGTGGAATGGCACTATCGAGTATGACAATGGAATGTGGATCCAGAATGGCCAAAACCGTGGCAAAAGCCCCTTTGCCATCAAACGAGAGCATGCCCTACGCCTGCAAAAGCTACTTGAGAGGGAGTTGTCACACAACCTTGGCTATTGGCTCACCGTAGAGGCCCATGTGGTGCTCTGTGGTAGTGCTACTCCAGACAATCTACCTTTGACAGAGAGGCCTTTCGTTCACTCTCTGGATGAATTTCTCACTATTCGAGCCCCAGAGAAGTATGAGGCTCTAGTCGCAAATAAAAAACTTGCCAGTTTCTTCAACGCAACAGGGAAATCAAGGCCAAACTCTGAAAAGTCCCTGCCTATCATCTACAAATTTTTCGAAGGCTCGAAAGTTAAGAAAAAAGAGCTGATTGTCGGTAACTTTCAGGCTAATACGAACAAACCTTGGTTTGCTCACCGAAACTCTATCTACAAGGAATACCTGGCCCAAGACCGGTCAATGCCCACAGCGAAGGGACTGATCCGGCGATGGGACTTCAATCAACTGGGTACCCTGTATGCCTTACAATCAACCTGGTCCGATATTGCTCTTCGTGAAAATCGGATAGGAAAATTCATTCGTGATAACAGTAACATGCGTGATTACCTGCTTAGGTACGTCAACGATGTTTCAGCTGATGACGTTACAGAGGATTTCTGTGAGTTATATGAGTTGCCTCGAAATACCGAGCGCTTGGATGAAATTATCGCCAGTGATTCTCCATCCTGGTCAAGGGAGCAACGGATCGATCGGGTGCGAGCTCTTCTGGCTCCCTTTGGTGACTTACATGCGTTGAACATTGCTCACCGTGATGTTGATCCACACAACCTCTGGTATGCCAACAATCATCATAGTATTTTGGCGTCTGGCTTTGGTGCTGCGTTCTTTCCGGAAACTGGAACAGTGGCTGATCATCGAAAATTGCTGCAGAGCTCACCAATCGCCCTGCCGGAAGATGCGATGTGTGAAGGTGACATCCTTGATCCTTTTCGGATTGATGTCTTCCTACTGGCCTCCGTGGCCTATCAGATCTGTTTTAATCAGAAGCTTGAGCAAACGAATGGTGTTCCCGAATGGACCCTTCCCACAAATGATCCTTTCGATGGTCTATTGACTTTTTGGTTTGAAAAAGCTCTCTCATGGGATGCTGCCGAACGCTTTGAAGGTGCTCATAGCATGCTAACAGAGTTCAATTCCCTCACTGGAACGTTCCCAGCAGAAGATAAAGAGTCTCAACTGAACCGCCCCGGTTTTCCGGGAGAGTATTTTAGTTGGGAACTCAGGCTGCCAGATCCTTATTCCCGATGGAAG
>NZ_SZPQ01000090.1 GCF_005217455.1 Martelella alba | reverse complement strand
GTTCGTTTGATTGCAGCCACCAGCCACGCGGGCTGTTTTTCTACCTGCCATTCTGATTTACCCACGGTTAGCCCCTTTTTCTGTGGTGATACGTCTTATCTTTTGGCGATATGATCGCCATAGATATCCGGTCTTAATTCGGCTTTGGTGATCACTCCATGGGTCTTCTCTTCCAAACGCCGAGCGAGATCGAAGCCGGCCTTTTTGTGCCCCTTGAATACCAAACGCAAATAGCCAGGGGTTGATTTAACCTGTTCGGCTAATGCAGCCCGATCGGTTTTGCTAAGATTGTCCCAATAACTTTGCATGCATTATGTACCTCCTGGATACATTATGCATGTTTAAAATGAACCCGCAAGGACCTTGTACCCACTAGGTACTCAATTTCTAATGTGGTCATGAAAACGATTGATGAAATTAGGCGTGATAACGCACGGAAACTGCGGGATAGTTCAGGGGGAAACTCGTTTTTCTCGTCACTGCTAGATCGTGAACCCACTCAAATAAGCCGTATCATTGGCAAAAATCCAACCAAGAAAATTGGCGATGATTTGGCGCGCCATATGGAAAAGTGTTTTTCGCTGCCAGCGGGATGGCTCGATCAAGAGCATCAAACAACGAATGTGACACCTAAAAAGGATGTCGTTGATACAGAACATAAAATTAGGATGGTGCCCGTAATATCATGGGTTCAGGCTGGGGCTTGGACCGAGATGGGATATTCAGAGGTAGATTTGAGTTTAGTCGAAAGTTATCCGTGCCCGGTCCCATGCGGGCCACTGACATACATTCTCAGGGTGATAGGTGAATCAATGATTACAGAGTATAACCCTGGCGATATGATATTTGTAGATCCTGAGATAACACCTGCGCATGGTGATGATGTTGTTGCAATTTTGCTAGATTCTGGAGAAACCACCTTTAAACGGTTAGTAGAAGATGGCGGACAAAAATTTCTGAAAGCTCTTAATCCGAATTGGCCAGAACAATACCTGAAAATTAATGGAAATTGTTCAATAATAGGAACAGTTGTTTTTTCAGGAAAACCAAGACGTTATAGAGCATAAACTTATTTACCTCAGCGAGCCCGCAAACACGGGCTCTTTTTTTACTTGACAATGTACCTATTGGATACATAATGTACCCAATAGGAACTAACAACAACCAGGCAGGACGCCCACGAACGTAGCCGCCGGTGGCACATGAATGACCGGATGATTCGCGCTAAATGGCAGGAGGGGACGTGAGCGAGAAAGAGTTGAGACGTGTTATTGCACTGCTACTTGAAGATGCAAAACGCCTTCAGCAGATCGAACCAAATGCAGGAACCGACGCCCGCATTTGGATTGCAAAAATGGCTCTCGAATCTATTGATAGCCGCAACATCGTGCTTAGCATCGATACTCAGAAGGACGGCATTGAAATTTGCGCCACCGAACATAACTCCGAGGGTGAGGTGTGGACGATTAGCATGAAGGAAAATCTGTTTACCTTTGTGCGCAAAATCAACGGGGAGCTCCAGGAGGCCTATCGTCCCGTAGAGCAGGATTTAGCGGCAATCTATGCGGCGGCCATAATCCAAGGGTTTGAACCGCCGAGTCAACTAAAAGAGAAAGACGGTGGGTTTATCGCACATCAGGTTCATCAGCGGGATAGTGATTCTCAACCACAACATGATCATGCTGATCAAGATATACCCCCTGATTGAACTCGATTTGAATTATTTTGTGCCCTCTTGATTTCACCCTATAGAAATCAAGGCCACCGAAGTAGAGCTCGGAATCTGGATCAATGCCTTTAAGTTGCTCCAGAAGATCACCAACAGTAATTGGATGTCTTTTTTTGGTCATGGTTTTTCCTTACTTGGTTTGAACTCCCGTAAGGATATCACGCGCCGGGCGTGGATAAATATCCCGGCATAAACAACAGCGAACAGGCAGGACGCGCACGAATGCTAACGCATGGAAACCAAGTGAGGCAGTGATAGGCGGTGAACGCCGCACTTACGCTGATAAATCCAGGGACCTGCCGGTACATGTACGCTGGTCACACCGTGCCGCGCCACCCTTGGTTAGGTGGCAACCTATACACCTGTGAGAGCGAGAAGTACCGCGGCGATTGGCCGAAGGTCGCGTGAAGTATCAGTCCCACCCGCCACCATTGGAGCGTGGCGCCGGACGATGGGTAACCGGCACACAACAGGTAAGAGTATTGGCAGGTCTGCATGTTCGGGGGCGTTCGCGATGGACCTGGTGACAGTGCTCTTTCCGTTGTGGTGAATGCGCAGGCTGATGCGCTATTTCAATGCGCCATGGCCAGTCCGTAAAGCCGGGCCGTCATGGACCTATGTCGGATTAGATTCAGCACCGACCATCATAACCCCATCGCCGTGGAACGCGATAAATGCTGTGTGTAGTCATTGGCGGTGGCGCCAGCTCTTCAACTCATAAGGGGTGAAGATAATGTTCTGGCTGGCGCGCCGCCCTTTTTCGCTAACGCGAGGTATCCATGTCTGAAACGAATCATGCAACAAACGTCCCTGATTTTTTGGGCGAGCTGGATGGCGGGGTTTTTGAAACTAAAATTGCCAGCGCGCTGAATGAGGTCGCGTTGGGTGTTCTGAACAACGGCAGTACCGGCGAAATCACGCTTAAATTCAAAGTGGCGCGCCTGAGCAAATCGCTCGAAGAAAAGCGGGTGATGATCACGCACAAGATGTCTTATGTGCGCCCGACGCCCCGCGGCAAATTCTCGGAGGAGGATACGACAGAGACCCCGATGTACGTCAACCGCGGCGGCAAACTGACTATCCTGCAGGAAGACCAGGGGCAGCTTCTTACCCTGGCCGGAGAAATTGACGGACAGTTGCGCACAAATTAAACCCACCATTTAACCTATTATTTTAAGGAAGCATCATGGCACAGGCTGTTGATTCATCCGCTATCAGCCAGATTCGTAATCTGGTTATTGGCCAGCAAGTCAATGAGAAATTGGCCGATAAACAATTCTCCCCGGTTGTCGCAGTGCCTGAGGGGATGGCTCTGAAAAATCTTGAGTCATTTTTGTCTGGACGTACCCGATTCCGCGGGCAGATGCAAACCAATAGTATCGAGGATTTTGCCCGCTATTCAGTCGATTACGCCGCAGAAGGTGCACGGTGTTTTATTAACGCAGACGCAATGACGGCCGTTTCCATATTTAACCTGGGTACTATAGCCGCTCCCGGGCATGCCGATAACACCGCGTCTCTGTCATTGAAAAGTACCGCACCATTTTCCTCGGTACTAAATATAAATGGCGAACGCAATTCCCAAAAGGAGCTCGCCGAATGGATTGAGGACTGGTCGGAATACATTATCGGTTTTGCGTCTAATGGTGATGTGATTGACGCCAAAAAATCGGCGGCGGCGCTGCGCAAGATTACCATTGAGGCAAACCAGAAAGCCGACTATGAGGACAACGATTTCAGCGGCAAACGCTCCCTGATGGAAAGCGTTGAAGCCAAAACGCAGGAAATCATGCCAGTCGCATTTGAATTTAAATGCGTAACCTATGAGGGGTTGAGCGAGCGGGCCATTAAACTGCGCCTGAGCATTATCAATGGCGATCGCCCTATTCTCGTATTACGGATCGTTCAATTAGAGGACGTCCAGGAAAAAATCGCGACCGAGTTCCGTGATCTGCTGATCGAGAAATTCTCCGGCGGTACTGTAGAAACGTTTATCGGTAAATTCTCCGCGTAATGGCCTGATGCCCCGCCAGGGGCATTGAATAAACCACAAATTTAATATTGCCTAACGGCAAGGGCTTCTCTCTGCCCGAAAATAGGAAAACGATAATGACGTGGATAACCACATTTAGCGGCCGGCATTTCGATTATGCCGATCCTGATATTAATTCGATCTGCATAACCGACATCATTCACGCATTGTCGAATGAGTGCCGCTATGCCGGCCATTGCCCGCAGTTTTATAGCGTGGCACAGCATTCCGTACTGACCAGCATGATTGTCCCACCAGCATTTGCTCTGGAGGCGTTGTTGCATGACGCGGCGGAGGCGTACTGCAAAGACATTCCCGCGCCGCTTAAACAGCTACTACCGGACTATCATGCCGTCGAGTCTCGGGTTGACGCCGCAATCCGCCGCCGGTTTGGACTGCCGGAGGCAATGAGCCCCGAGGTTAAACGCGCTGATCTGATTATGCTGGCCACCGAGCGTCGAGATCTCGATAT
>NZ_SZPQ01000089.1 GCF_005217455.1 Martelella alba | reverse complement strand
GTGTTAGACATGTATCCAAGCCTATCTCTTAAGTTAAGAGACTTCTACTGTCTGGTTTCGCAGGGGGCCTACTCACTCAGTGGCAAAGCCCCTCTGGAAGCATTCGATTTCCCGGTTCCCTTTAAAGGGGAACAAGCTGTTCGATGCATGGCTGACGGTGAAGTGGTTGCTTATCGGATCTGCAAGGATTACCTGACGCTTGCATGGGAATCCGGCCCACTGAGCTTTTCTGGCTCGTTTGTGCTGGTGAAACACTACATTCAACCAGGTGATAAGGAATCCAGTGGGCTGCATTTCTACACCCTGTATATGCATCTTGCGCCGTATTCAGCATATGAGGCCAAAGCAGAAAATCAGTGGGTCATTCAAGATACTTTAAGAGCATATTCTGAAATGGACTGGCTGACGGCGAAACTGACTTCAGATAAAACTTCTCCACAAATTGCCGGACACATGCCTAAAGGGGCAAGAGTGGAGTGGGACCCAGCAGACAGCAATCTTAACACCACAGGAAATAACAAGCGAAAATATGGCCTTGTGACACTGAAAGGATTACCAGAAGAAACCAGCAGTACTCTCACACCTGGTCAGCGCTATTGGGTTGTTGTGGATAACAACAATATTAAGCCAGCACCGGGGGCCGGTCCAGGCTGGTGGCGACACTTGCTTCCTCCCGTAAAGGAAGTCATGGTATTCGATAAAACGGTAAGTCTCAGTTCTCCATTTGCTATTAAGGCCGGTGACCCGATTGGGCACATGGGCTACTATCAGGCACCAAAAGATGGTGGCTATGAGGCACGATACCAGGTACACATCGAATGCACGAGCATGGATGATAATCTGGAAAAATTCCTGACCAACCCAGAAAATGTGGGGGAGAAAAAACCACTCTGGCTGAAGTATTCTCCTGGCCTTGCTCTGTACACAAAAGATGTCGCGAAAGGCACCTTCTCAAAGGGTGCGACGTCAACAACTCGGACAGGCATTCTTCCGTTGAGCAAAGTCACAGCTGAAACGGATAAATCAACAAAACAGGAATACTGGCAGCTACGGCCAGAGAATGCCTACGTCCCCAAAGGTCAGGCGGAGCCTCAACTGTTGTCACAGTATGATCTGGCAAAGTTGGGTTTCAGAACTGAAACCGCTGAGCCTACCAGCTTTGATTACCTGGATGGGAAAAACCAGCCTATTGGATTCTTCCGCAGTCTTATCAACGCACTTTACGAGGCTGCGACCGGTGATACCCGGACCAGTCATGCACTGGTGAAGCATAATTATCAGCGCCTACTTGATAAAATTGATAGTGGGAACGACCGTTACTCTCCAATGGAATACTGGAGAGCACTTCATAATCCTGACTATCGTGACGTCATTCAGAAAACAATCGTAAAACATCCCAGCGACTGGTATTTCAAAAAAGGCGATGCTATCTGGCAACCATTCCTGAATGCACTGAAGAAAGATGCTCCTGAATGGAAGAAATACAGTGAAGAATTCATCGACAAGATGGCCTGGATGCAGGATGTTACGACCGAGAATCTTGGACCTTCATTATGGCATATGCACCCAATTGTCTTTCTTAATAATCTTTCCTTAAAGGCAATAACTATCGAGGAAGCCAGAGTAAGGGCTTTTATGAGGATGATTAGGGTTTGTGAGGGGACAACGGGTGAAGAAGGATATGAAAGGTTGTTCGGTGGTCAATCTTTCATTCGGGATTATCATAAAACATTCGCAACACATCCACAGATTAAAATTACTCGACAAAATAAGGAAACGGGGAAAAGATATATATCTTCCGCGGCAGGTGCCTATCAAATTATGGGATATACTTGGGATGATCGCTCTACGGTTTTTTGGAGAAAAAAATATGGCATTGTAGATTTTACGCCAGAATCACAAGATTTACTTTGCGTTGTAATACTCAAGGAGAAAGTACGG
Organism: Martelella alba; assembly: GCF_005217455.1. Lineage (GTDB taxonomy): Bacteria > Pseudomonadota > Gammaproteobacteria > Enterobacterales > Enterobacteriaceae > Acerihabitans. Next base: position 2,652 of record NZ_SZPQ01000089.1, on the reverse strand, counting down.
AACAATGGCTTAAATTTGATTATTCATAATAAAATTAATGATGCCATCCAGAATAGTTGCAGTTATGAATGGGCAAGCCTTCCACCTGGGCGACATAGTCAGCCAATAAAATCAATAAGTGAATGTTTAAGAATTTATGATGAATTCTTTAAAGAAGAAATGGAAGGTAAGACGGATTTATATATAAAATATGGGTTTTTAAATGATTTGTAGAATGAAAAACATAATTGTGTTAATGATCTGTCTGATCCCTTTTTTGTCTTTTGCAAATCCTGAAGATAGCGTGGGTTATTGGTCAGTGAACTGCGGAGGGTTTGGCGGTTCCGTGGAAGTTAAACCCTCTCATGAAGCAAGAGTAAATGTAAACGATAATAATCTTTATATTTCAGGGGGTATAGTGGAGGATAATAATGGAAAACTAAAGCTATTTTATCGTGACGTCATTGAGTCAATGAATGAGACAATTGACTGGTCAGATATTTCTCAAAGTGAACCTATAGCTGAAATGTCAATTGAGAATGGCACTCTACATATGACATGGAAAGGATTTTTCGACAACAAACAAAAAATTTATATATGGAAATCAGAGCCAGATTTTGTTGTGGCTTCTGAAGGAAGTGCCAATGTTAAAATGAAAAAGTGCGATTTCAAATAAAGTGAACAATGGCTGGACTTCAAGACTTCAAGACTTCAAGACTTCAAGACTTCATGAGTGGTATTCGATAAAGATCGCTCATGTTAATAATCTATTTTAATAAATCTCAATCTCTTTTCTCTAATACTGTTCTACGAAAGGGCCTTTACGCTAGTTAAACATCCGAGTGACTGGTGTTTCAAAAAGAATGACGCTATCTGGCAACCGTTCCTGAATGTTCTCAAGAAAGAAGCGCCGGAATTCAATGGAAATACTAAGTATTTTCCAACCATTGATAATGGTACTTCTTCTCCTGATCCTTTTAATATAGAACATTACCCGAATAGTAGTATGACATGGATTTCAGGACAGAACATTCCTGCCAATAGTAAACACGGAGAAGCTAAGTGCGCTAATGTCGCCTATAACTTCAAAGATAATCATTTCATAACATTAACCTCATCTCGCTGTGAGGTTGATGTTGGTAGTGATTCAAATGCGGATTCATATTTTCCTTAAGAAAATTTTTTTGTGGTTACGTTTTACATTGGCGTATACACCGAATCTTTCAAGACCCGAGTTGCAATCAGAAAAATCCAGAGTGGGATAGATGAATTCCCTGATATAAACAACTTAATTGTTTTGGGTGTGCTAATTTGTCATCTGTCGCCGCCGAGAAAGATAGGAATGTCATTCATCAAAAAATATATAAAATTAGCGATTCACGCGGCCTTCATGATATAAAAAAATTTCTAGCGCGCACAAAAGAGCTGACTGACGTCGAGAGAATACTGACGTGATGTTCAGGGATTTATGATTGGAACTCCAATGTACAGCGTATGCCGAAGGGAATTGAATATTTCAAGAATCTATGGGTTAAACGAGATACCGGAACACATTCGAAACTGATAAAAGCATCGCTGTAATGCATTAAATTTCAACTGTTAAAATTTTTAATTAAGGTTCGGCATAATGCTTCAGTTTATCCGTAAAGGTGACAAAACCACCCACGGCGGTTCAGTGATAACCGCTTCCGATACAATGAAATTCGGTGGTATTGGCGTTGCCCGTAAAGGCGACAAAGTTTCCTGCCCGGTCGAAGGCCACGGACCAACAACCATCGTAGAAGGCAATCCTGATTATCTTGATCATGGTATCCCGGTTGCATTTCATGGTCACAAATGCGCCTGTGGTTGCACGTTGATCAGTTCATTTGCCGCAGCAAAGGTTGCCTGATTATGCCCGTCTGGCTGGATGACATTCCCGAAAAGGCAACGAAAGTCGCACGGCCCAATCTCCGCCGCTGGTTGCTTTTCCTGGTGTTTGTCATGCTCGGGGGGATTGCCATGACGTTCTGGGGATGGACCACCGAGCGCTCGGGGCTTGTGTTCTGGTTTACCGCGCTCGGCTTGCCGTTCTGCTCATGGGGGCTCATTTTTAGTCTGCGCCGGTTCGCCTATAAGGCGGAACAGGTTGGGGCTGAATCCCGTAACGTGGAGCGTGAGATCCTTATTGAGCGTGAAATTCACCGGGGTCAGCGTTGTGCCTGGATTCTGGATGCCTTGATTCAGACATCAGCCGGTAATAAAGCCAGTGAACTGCTGACGGCGATGACCCGTGCGGCCCCCGTCATCGACTTTTCCCGGCCAAGGGGATGCGAAAAGCCCGTCAGATATGCAGCAATGACCGCTTTACAGACAAACCTGGCCCAGGAAATGGAATGCATTGTCGCCAAACTGACCTCTCGTGTCGAAGAGATTGTTGAACCTCTCCCGGCAACGCTCCCGTGCTGGCTGATGCTGGATTGTGACAGTGACATTTACCCCCTAACGGAAGATCGGATCAAAGCCGAGCTTTTGAGGAAAACCGGCAGGGTATTCCGTCCAATGTCGGAAAAAGGACTCGCTGCGTTTGATGCCTGGTTGGATAAGCGCTGGGATCATCTGAACCGCCCCGGGAATCCTGGAGACTAAACTCTTTGAGAGAGAGGTAACAGGATGACTAAAAATACTCGCTTT
>NZ_SZPQ01000088.1 GCF_005217455.1 Martelella alba | reverse complement strand
GCTTCCATCGGGAATAAGGATCTGGCAGCCTGAGTTCCCAACTAAAATACTCTCCCGGAAAACCGGGGCGGTTCAAGAGCAGATAAACTATCGTTCTTGTGGAACGATACCATTGATGAGATACGCAGCAGATACCACGCGGAAGTCGAGCGGGTATATGGCGTCGAATATACCGAACATGATTTCACTCCGGAAATCGAAGATCACTTGGATCGTGAAAAAGTCTATGCGGAATTTCAGAAATTGACCGACTCGTTCTTAACGCAAAGCCGTGTACTCGGGATACTGAATAAAACGTTACCTGCCGACGCAGTCGTTGTCGCCGCCTCGGGTAGCCTGCCCGGCGATTTACAGCGGGTCTGGCAAAGCCGCGGAGGCAATGATTATCATGTCGAGTACGGGTATTCCTGTATGGGGTATGAAGTCAATGCGGCTGTGGGTGTAAAAATGGCGCAGCCCGAGCGAGAAGTTTATGCCTTCGTCGGGGACGGCTCGTTTATGATGCTCCATTCCGAATTGATCACATCTCTGCAGGAAGGTAAAAAAATCACTGTCGTATTGTTTGACAATATGGCTAATGGCTGTATCAATAATCTGCAAATGGAACATGGAATGGATAGCTTTTATACGGAATTTCGTTATCACAAGGAAGATTCAGGAAAGCAGGGCGGAGGCCTGATTCCTGTTAATTTTGCCAAGATTGCTGAAGGATACGGTTGCAAAAGCTACCAGGTGAGTACGTTGCAGCAACTTGAAGATGCGTTGGCGGATGCTCGGAGTCAAACCATTTCGACGTTGGTTGATATTAAAGTGTTACCGAAGACCATGGTTCACAAGTATTTTAGCTGGTGGCGAGTCGGTGGCGCACAGGTTTCCCGTAGCGAAAAAATACAAGCTGTAGCCCGCATGCTGAATGACAATCTTCACAAAGCGCGTCAATATTAAATAAATTATTGGAGTAAATGACGATGAAAGTGGCTTTTGACGTTGACGTGATAAAGGATTTACCAATTACCGATATGGTTCGGCAAGTCTCCGAATGGGGTTATAAATATATCGAACAATCGCCACATCCACGTATCAATCCTTTCTATAAACATCCGAAGGCCAGCCGCGAGGTCATGACCGAATACAAACGGGCATTAAAAAATTACAGCGTGGAAATTTCTTCGTTTATCGTCGTGTATCGTTGGTCAGGCCCGGATGAAATGCGTCGACAGGCGGCAGTAAAGAATTGGAAACGCATCATCGAAATCGCTGTGGACATGGGCGTGCAGGTCATTAATACCGAATTATCCGGTACGCCTGACGAACCGGAGATTTGTGAGGAAATGTGGTATCGCTCTATGGAGGAATTATTACCCATTATTGAGCGCGAAGGGATCCGGATGGAGATTCAGTCTCATCCGTGGGATTTCTGTGAAATCAGCGATGATACCGCTGATTTGGTAAAATCGCTGCGCAGTGATAACGTGACCTATCTTTATAGTGCGCCGCATACGTTTTTCTATGATAAAGGCAAGGGTGACGTCACGCGGATGCTGAAATATGCCGGTGATGATCTGTCGCATGTGTTAGTGGCGGACACCATGAATCATACCGTGAGTAACCGTTATATTGTCAATCCTCCCGGCGTTAACGCCACCATCCATCAACATGTCGGTCTTGGCGAAGGTGAAGTGGATTTTGAGAATCTTTTTCGGACATTGAGAGAAATGGATTTTGCCAAAAAGACATTTAAAGTGGGAGGCGAATCCATTATTACGACGGCGTTATTCGGTTATCCGGAAAAAATGCCTGTTCAAGCAGTTGCGACACGGGAGAGGATAGAAAAAGAATTATTATCCAAAGAATCATAAAGGCTTTTTATTCTATCCTGTGCGTTACATTGACGGCCAATGCCTTCTTCGCTCACAGAGGTTATGACGTATCACGGCGCATGAGGGGTATTATGAGGCACATCTTGTCGGGAAAGAGATGACATGCGTATTCATGGGCATCAGCGTTCAAGCAGGGGGGATGGGACAAAGGCGTGGCGTGAGAGGAATGGCGCAGGCATGATACTCTCTCAGAGAAAAGCTGAAGGGTTGCTGGTTCTCACGACTTTAATTGCGGCTTGCGGATGGGTTTTTTCCCGGGAAGCCCTGAGTGCGATGCCGCCAATGGCATTTCTCAGTGGGCGTTTTTTGCTAGCCAGCATGGCGCTGCTGGGATTTTGTCGGCGCAGAGATTTCCGAATCCTGGCTGGTTCTCTAGACAAAGTGCTGATCAGCGGGGGATGGCAGGCCTGCAATATGTTGTTGTGGATTTACGCCGTTGCCATCACCCCTTCACTGGGAGAGGGCGCATTCATCATGAGCCTCTCCATGCTGTTTGTGCCGCTAGTGGCATGGGCGATGCTGCGCGCGCGGCCTATCCGCGCTTTTTGGGCTTCACTGCCGCTGGCAGTGATCGGGCTAGGACTGCTTACATTGCATACCGGACTGACATGGGATGTGAGTCAAATTTTGTTCCTGGCCGCCGCGCTCTTTCAAGCGATTTATTTTTGTTATAACAGCCATTATGTCCGGTCCATCGCTCCTTTGCCGCTGGCTTCCATACAGCTGGCTTGCACTGGTCTGGCGTCGTTGGCCTTATCTGCGTGTTTTGAAACTTGGCCAAAGCAGTTGGATATTGCCACCTGGGGCTGGCTGCTAGGCAGTGCGTTTATCGCCACTAGTTTGCGGTTCTGGCTGCAATTGAGCGGCCAAAGTATAACCAGCGCGGCGAATGCCGCACTGGTTATGGTATTGGAACCTTTATTTACCTTTATCGTTTCCGCGTCTTTCTACGGCGAAAGTATGCGCTCACCCCAGTTACTGGGGTGCGGACTAATCTTATTGGCGTTGTTCTATTACCGCTGGCGACTTAGTCGGTTAAATCCGGACAGTCGACGGCGATAACCGGTCCGGCCAATTCGGCAAGTATCAGCGCAATATACGATGTAACCGTCATATCTGTCCGTCTGGTCCCGTGAGTGGGCGTGCTGGGCAATAGCCTTGGGTGTTCGCCGGCCCTCAGTCCGCTTCATCGTTTCTTCCCACAAATTAAAGTAACTTCGGAATATTTGATCTAGCTCGCAAAACGAAATTTTTATTTCATTAACAATAAAGATGAATTATGCGTGCTATCGATTTTTCAATTAACGTTGCTGTTGGATGAAGGGCACCAATTCACAAGAGAACAAGCTATTTGAACTAAAGCCGGTTATTGCTAGATCAGGGAATTGGGGCATAAGGTCAGCAGGCAGGGCAAGAGGTTTTGCGCGATAGAGTTTACTTCTATGAGGGAAATATTGATGTCAATTGTCACTAACGTCGCTTCCTTGATGCCTTGTTCGTTCGGGTCAACAAGGCGCTGTACCAGTATGCGGCGTTTGCCCGGCAGCAAGTGGATAAAATATTTCGGGCAGGGCGCTTACCGCAGCGGATGCCCACATCTTGCTGACCAAAATGCCCCAACCCATTCGGGCAATTGGTGTGTTGGAAACGGATTCCATCCTCCCGTGTGGATAAGTTTTCCGAGGATGTGTCCAGATATCAGCGTATCGGTGCCAATCCACGTAATCCGTTGATAAATGGCGCCGCCGCCAAGCATTCGGCTTTTTCAAGCAATCAAGATAAACGCAAAGATGAGTAAAGCGGCTCAATCGGCATGAGAGGGGAATTTTATTTCCGGACTGACGCCGGAAATAGAGCAATAACAGCGCAATATTCCATTGCATATCGCCAGGCTGATGTCTGACGGGTGAGTTACAGTAAAAGTATAAACGGAGATTTTGTATGGCTAGCATAGAAAAACTGAAATATTACGTGGGTGGCGAATGGAGAGAATCGGAAACGACCCGCTATATGGATGTCTATAATCCCAGTACAGGCGAAGTGATAGCCAAAGCCCCTTGTTGTACAGAAAAGGAAGTATTGAGCGCTATTGCTTCAGCCAAAAAATCCTTCCCGGCCTGGTCGAATACCCCGGCTATCAAACGGGCGCAGATTATGTACCGCATTCGCGAACTGCTTATTAAGCATGAAGAACGGCTGACGGCATTGGTAGCGAAAGAAAACGGCAAAGCTTGGGGCGATGCCTTGGGTGATGTATTGAAAGCGAAAGAAGGAACCGAGCTAGCCTGCTCCATTCCCAGCTTATTGCAAGGTCAGGGAGAAACTCTGCGCGATGCTTCAACGGGTATCGATACTACCCTTTACCGAGAACCTATCGGTGTTTTCGCCGGTATCGTGCCGTTTAATTTCCCGGCCATGATCCCCATGGGGTGGATGGCACCATTGTGTATCGCTTCGGGAAATACTCTGGTTATCAAGGCCGCAAGTATGACACCGATGACCTGCATGGAAATCACCCGTCTTTATCAAGAGGCTGGCGTTCCCGCAGGTGTTATCAACATCGTTACTTGCTCTCGTAACGAGGCGGATATGTTCCTGACCCATCCTGATGTGAATGGTGTCTCGTTTGTGGGATCCACTTCGGTGGGTCTGCATGTCTATGCGAAAGCCGCTTCACACGGCAAACGCGTCCAGGCGCTTTGTGAGGCCAAGAACCATTCGTTGGTATTGGCCGATGCGCCGATCCAACGTACGGCCGCCGGGATTATCAATGCTGCATTCGGTTGCGCCGGAGAACGTTGTATGGCATTACCGGTAGTGGTGGTTCAGGAAGAAATTGCCGATAAATTGATCAATGCCGTGGCGGAAAAGGCCAAGTTGCTGAAAGTGGGTCCCGGTTACGATCGGGATACCGATATGGGACCGGTCATTTCACGGGAGCATCGGCAATCGGTAATCAAGTGGATAGAAAAGGGGTTGGAAGAAGGTGCCAAATTGGTCCTCGATGGTCGAAATTATAACGTTCCCGGTTATGAAGAGGGTTTTTATGTAGGACCGACTATTCTCGATCATGTGACCGGGGAGATGAGCGTCGGTACAACGGAAATTTTTGGACCGGTGCTGTGCTTCAAACGAGTCAAATCGTTTGAAGAAGGCTTAAAATTAATGAACGATAATCCCTTTGCCAATGGTTCGGTGATTTTTACCCAAAACGGCCATTATGCGAGGGAATTCCAGAAACGCACCCATGGCGGCATGGTGGGAGTTAATGTGGGTATTCCCGTGCCGGTTGGCATTTTCCCCTTCTCTGGGCATAAACAATCCTTCTTCGGTGACCTCCATTGCTTGGGCAAGGACGGAGTACGTTTCTATACAGAATCTAAATGTATCACCACTCGCTGGTTTGATGAAGACGAAAGTAAGCGGGAAAAAGTGGACTCCTGGGATGGAACCATTTGATGTTTCCCCAACAGTAAAGGAATAATTTCGTCGACCCCGAAAATTGCTTCGGTAATGAGTAGGGGGACCAGGTATAATGTTATAATTGAGTAGGCCCCCTGCGAAACCAGACAGTAGAAGTCTCTTAACTTAAGAGATAGGCTTGGATACATGTCTAACA
>NZ_SZPQ01000087.1 GCF_005217455.1 Martelella alba | reverse complement strand
CAATGACGCGCATTGGGCTTAACGCGTTGGTCACCATTACCTGTGTAAACTCTTCAGTTGATACTTCTGCGATGGTCTCATTCTGGTTCTTGTCGGCAGTACCGGCATTATGGAAGAGAATATCCAGAACCCTGTTGGACAGCCGCTCCCGAAGCGCTTTAATTTGTTCCTGATCGGTGACATCAAGATATTCAATCTCAACGCTGCCTGGATTGTTGTCCGCCAGTTCGTGTAATAATGTTCTGTCTTTTCCTCGCACGGTGCCAATAACGTGCCACCCTTTGGTCACAAATTCCGCGGCCATCGCATGGCCAAGACCACGTGAGGCACCGATGATGAGGATAGTTTTTTGCGTAGTTGAATTGTTCATAGATAACTCTCTCTTCTGTGGTACCGGCGCTGCACGGGCAACGCCTGGCAAAAGGAAGCCGCCTGACGCCGCTCCCATGACAATGCCGGTTAATCTCAAAAAGTCCCGGCGGGCCAGGATTACGGCGGCGATTTGTTCCGTTGTTTTCTGGCTGCTCATAAATATCTCCGCTGTGTAAAAAAGCTGGATCAGTGCCTGACTGTACCCAGTACAGCGGATGTTATTTATAAATTTCAGCGTCCGCGTGTAATTTATTATTGCCGGTGGCGGAGATTATTCGGTACGAAGATGCTCCGGCATTTTCAGCCTGACGGGCAAGTTTACTCTCCAGACCACTTAGTGTCAGGGCTCCGGATGCAGATACTACCCCGATAGCCTGCTGGCCATCGACAGGCTGAGCAATCTGCTCAACGGCGAAACTACCAAAAGAAGTCAGAGAAAAGATCGCAGCAACAGCAACAATTTTAACGTTTTTCATAATAAAGTACCTGTTCAGATTATAGAGTGAAAGGTGGTGTCCTTTCGGTATGTGAACAACTCTATGCCTGATGAAGATAATGCGGAAGACGCACAGATTGCATTTATACTATGCATCAGACGCCTCACCTCCTTTTCAAAATCGGATATCATGAATGGCTGACCCCGATCTTAATTTACTCATCGCACTTGATGCGCTCATCGCCGAAGTCAATGTGACTCGCGCCGCGCGCCGTCTGGGATTAAGTCCTTCGGCAATGAGCAGAACGTTAACTCGTCTTCGTGCTACGACAGGTGATCTTCTTTTAGTTCGGGCAGGACGTCAGATGGTACTGACACCCTATGCTGAAGCTATCCGTGAAAGCACCCAACACACTGTCTCTGCGGCTCTGGCCATACTCCGCCCTTCATCGGTAACGCCAGATTTATCCAGACTGGAAAGGACGTTTACAATAAGGACGAACGAGGGTTTTGTTGAGGCTTTCGGTGCTGCACTTATCGCAGTGGCGGCGGCAAAAGCACCTCTTGTTCGTCTTTGTTTTGCAGCCAAAGAAGAAAAAAGTGCAAAGCATTTACGTGAAGGTCTGGTTGATCTGGAAATTGGTGTTTTAGGTGAGATGGGTCCGGAAATACGCTTACAAGCGCTGTTCAGGGATCGATTTGTTGGTGCGGTGAGAAAAGGTCATCCACTGCTTGATCAGAAAGATAATATCACTGCTGCGACATATGCTTCATTTGACCATGTCATTACTTCCCGTCATGGACTCACCAGTGGCCCTATAGACAGGGCACTGACTGAATTAGGATTTGAACGGAGAATAGCGGCTGCGGTGCCGAGTTTTCCTGCTGCAATGGCTGTGATAATGGCATCAGATTTGGTTGCGCTCGTACCCGCTTCCTTCCTCATAAACCGGATCAGTAATCATGAAAATGATACTGCAGCATTCTGCACGTTCGAACTTCCGGTAAAAACCCCGGAAATAACCATATCTCAGATGTGGCATCCACGCTTGGATGCCGATCCCGTCCATCGATGGCTGCGACAACATGTTTTAGACGTTTGTCGACAACAAATGCAGCGGATCACTAAATGCTGATGATCTTGATGCTGTTTCTGGAATGAATAAGATTCGGCAGAGACGCTCACATAACGTTGCTCTGAACATATTTTTTTAATCTGAAATAGGTTGCTCTGGAGATTCCGGTTTTTTCCATCACTGTTTTTGCAGGTTGCTTTTGTTGGATTAACATCCTGGCAGCGTCAGATTTCTGATGTGGTTTTCGCCCAAATCTAACACCGGCACTCATAGCTGCTACTCTGCCATCATTCGTGCGTTCGAGGATACGCTCCCGCTCAGCCTCGGCTACAGCTGCCAGAATTTGAATGATCATTTTGCCCATCGTACCTTCAGTACTCAGCCCATTTTCCAGGAAGCGAATAGCAATCCCCTTTTTATAACAGGCATCGACAATGTGGATCATATCTGCGGTGTTTCGGCCAAGACGGTCCATTTTGGTACAAATGATAATGTCGTCTTTTTCTGCCCGGGCAAGCAACCGTTGTAACCCTTCACGTTCGTCCGTGGCTCCCGACATCATGTCGGTAAAAATTCTGTCATCTCTGACGCCAACAGATTTTAGCTCCGTAATTTGCACCGTCAGTTTCTGATGACTGGTTGATACCCTTGCATATCCCAGTAATGCCATAGTGGTCTCACAAATCGATATTGATACTGTGTAGTATCATAAAGCATAAATCACGATTTCTGATACTTCTGTTTGAAGTCATTTTGAGTGGTCTCAAAATTTATAACATTTCGGACGGTTGCAGAATTGTTAATATATGACCATCACGCAGGGAGGCCAATATGCCCGTCGATTTTCTGACCACGGAACAGGAACTGAATTATGGTCGCTATGTTGCAGAACCCAATGACGTGCAGCTGGCGCGCTATTTTCATCTTGATGAGCGGGATCTTGCCTTCATTAACCAGCGACGGGGAAGGCATAATCGGCTGGGAATTGCGCTTCAGCTCACCACCGCCCGTTTTCTGGGCACCTTTCTAACAGATTTAACCGGGGTTCTGCCGGGTGTTCAGCATTTTGTCGCGGTGCAGCTTAACATCCGCCGTCCGGAAGTCCTTTCCCGCTACGCAGAACGGGATACCACCCTCAGAGAGCATACTGCGCTGATTAAGGAATATTACGGTTACCATGAATTTGGCGATTTCCCCTGGTCTTTCCGCCTGAAGCGTCTGCTGTACACCCGCGCATGGATCAGTAATGAGCGACCCGGCCTGATGTTTGATTTTGCCACCGCGTGGCTGCTTCAGAATAAGGTCCTGCTGCCCGGAGCAACCACACTTGTACGTCTCGTCAGTGAAGTACGCGAACGGGCAAATCAGCGACTGTGGAAGAAACTGGCAGCGTTGCCGGACAGCTGGCAGACCGCCCGCGTGACGGAGCTGCTGGACATTCCTGAGGGGCTGCGTATTTCACCGCTGGAGCAACTGAAAAAGGGACCTGTCACCGTCAGCGGCCCGGCATTTACCGAAGCACTGGAGCGGTACATCCGGCTGCGAAACATGGAGTTTTCCCGACTGAATTTTACCGGTCTGCCTGCTATACAACTGCGTAATCTGGCTCGTTACGCAGGCATGACGTCGGTAAAATATATCGCGCGAATGCCAGAGCAGAGAAAACTGGCCGTACTCACCGCATTCGTTAAAGCGCAGGAGACTGCGGCGCTGGATGAAGCCGTTGATGTGCTCGATATGCTGATACTGGATATCACTCGTGCGGCGAAGAAAACGGGGCAGAAAAAACGGCTCAGGACGCTTAAAGATCTTGACCGTGCTGCGCTACTACTGGCGCGGGCATGTTCATTGTTGCTGGATGAGCAGGCTGACGATGCTGAACTGAGGGAGACCATATTCAACAGCATACCGAAAAGCAGGCTGGCAGAATCCGTCAGCAAGGTAAATGAGCTGGCCCGGCCTCAAAACAACAATTTCCATGACGAAATGGTGGAGCAGTACGGGCGGGTAAAGCGCTTTCTTCCGGCGGTATTGCGCGACCTGCATTTCCAGGCAGCGCCAGCCGGAGAACATTTGCTGTCCGCCATTCATTATCTGACCGAACTGAACGGCTCGAAAAAGCGCATCCTGGACGATGCGCCTGAACATATTATTACCAGCCCCTGGAAACGCCTGGTATACGATGCGGAGGGTCGGATACAGCGTGCCGGTTACTCGCTTTGTCTGCTGGAGCGCCTTCAGGATGCACTACGTCGACGGGACATCTGGCTCGAAAACAGCGATCGCTGGGGAAATCCCTGCGAGAAGCTGTTGCAGGGGGAAGAATGGCAGGCTCAGCGGGTCCCCGTTTGCCGGGCGCTGGGACATCCCACTGATGGACATAAAGGCGTGCAACAGTTGGCGGTCCAGCTAGATGAAACCTGGAAAGCCGTCGCATCCCGCTTTGAAGGAAATGCGGAGGTTCATATTTGCCATGACGGTAAACATCCTTCCCTGACTATCAGCAGCCTGGAGAAACTGGAGGAGCCACCATCGTTGCATCGTCTCAACAGCCGGGTAAGGCAGCTACTCCCGCCAGTAGATTTGACGGAACTGTTGCTTGAAATAGATGCCAGAACGGGATTTACACGTGAGTTTACGCATGTCAGTGAATCCGGGGCCCGGGCGCAAGATCTGCACATCAGCCTGTGCGCGGTCCTGATGGCAGAGGCCTGCAATATCGGGCTGGAACCGCTGATAAAGCACAATATACCGGCGCTGACGCGCCACCGGCTCAGCTGGGTGAAACAGAATTACCTCCGGGCAGAAACACTGGTCAGCGCCAATGCCCGCCTGGTTGATTTTCAGTCCACACTGGAGCTTGCTAGCCGCTGGGGTGGTGGCGAAGTGGCTTCAGCTGACGGCATGCGCTTTGTCACGCCGGTGAAAACCGTCAATTCAGGGCCTAACAGAAAATATTTTGGTTCCGGACGTGGTATCACTTGGTACAACTTCGTCTCTGATCAGTACTCTGGATTCCACGGCATCGTTGTCCCCGGCACATTACGAGATTCCATTTTTGTGCTGGAAGGCCTTCTGGAGCAGCAGACAGGGCTGAATCCGGTTGAGATCATGACGGACACAGCCGGTACCAGCGACATTATTTTTGGCCTCTTCTGGCTGCTGGGATACCAGTTTTCCCCCCGTCTGGCCGATGCCGGTGAAGCGGTATTCTGGCGGGTGGATAAATCGGCAAATTACGGTGCACTGGACGAACTGGCACGTGGTTGTGCCGATCTGTCGAAAGCCGAGGATCAGTGGGATGAGATGATGCGAACCGCCGGTTCGCTGAAACTGGGCACCATTCATGCTTCAGAACTCATTCGCTCTTTGCTGAAAAGTTCGCGTCCATCAGGGCTGGCACAGGCGATCATGGAAGTGGGGCGCGTCAACAAGACGCTGTACCTTCTAAATTATATTGATGATGAAGATTATCGTCGGCGGATCCTGACGCAGCTAAACCGGGGAGAAGGCCGCCATGCTGTGGCGAGGGCGATCTGCTACGGGCAGCGCGGTGAGATCAGAAAGCGCTATCGTGAAGGTCAGGAAGATCAACTGGGTGCTCTGGGCTTGGTCACTAACGCAGTGATACTGTGGAACACACTTTATATGCAGGAAGCCCTGAGCTGGATGCGCAGTAATGGAGAAGAAATCGGTGGTGAAGATATCGCCCGGTTATCCCCACTGATGCACGGGCATATCAATATGCTGGGGCATTATACGTTCACGCTACCGGAGGATATTTTGAAGGGAGAACTGAGAGCATTAAATTTCAATTTAAACAATGAATTACCTTCTTAGCGTACGGTTTCGTTCCATTGGCCCTCAAACCCC
>NZ_SZPQ01000010.1 GCF_005217455.1 Martelella alba | reverse complement strand
GAAAAGCGCGTATTTTTAGTCATCCTGTTACCTCTCTCTCAAAGAGTTTAGTCTCCAGGATTCCCGGGGCGGTTCACCTCGCCAGTGCCGCAGCGTTTAATTTCTCCTTCCTCGGCCATACCGGAAATGTTACCTGCGAAGTGGTGGAGGTGCGCCATGCGTGATTTACCGCTTGATAACCCCGCGCTGGATACAGCCGCCAGCAAAGCGCACCAGGCAGAGATTATTCTTCGCCTTATGTCGCAGTATCCGAGCAATCTGGCGAACACCGAAACCGAAGCGCTGATCGGCGCGTGGAGTTTTCTTACATTCAGTATCCCGATGCCAGCCATGCGTAACTACTATGCAACCCCGGCTGATGCCATCAAGCCAATTGCCGCAGCACTGGAGGCGGCGCAGTACCTGTTTAACGACGAGTACGGCAAAGACCTTGCGCATGATCTGATCGCCTGGGCGCAGGAAACCGCAGTACGTTCAACCAACACACGGAACAAATCAGGGGAGGCCGACAATGGTAAAGCTTAAATCTCTGCGTTCCGGCAGGCCGGAAAGCCTCGCCGTTATTGGAATGGACATTTTCACCCATAAAAGCGAAGTGCGCCTGCTTGATAAGGCCAGCGGTGATCCTGAGGCAGAACAGGCGATAGTAGCGCTTTACGGTTGTGAACGGCTGGAGGATGGACGAATACAGGTGACAGACGCGGCTAATCGCCGCTTTCGTCGGGCTTTTGGCAAAACGGGTAAGCATAGTAAAACCGGAAGTAAAAGACGTAGATAGCCCCTCCCCGGTAACCCGCAAAAAATTACCAGTTCCAAATAACTATACAGCCTGCTTAAAGCAGGCTGATTTGTTTAGCGTTCGAATAGTTGTTTTATCACTCGCGTAGACACTTATTTCACGCACGAGGAGCACGCGATGGACGAGCAGGTATTAACTAAATACGAAGTCATGGCCGCATTGAAATATAAATCTGTGAGCGGTTTTTACACTTTCTGTAAGCGCACACCCGATTTCCCTAAAAGCTTCCCTTTAGGGTTGCGCCGTGTGGGGTGGGTTAAACGGGAAATTGATGCTTATATCGAAAAAAGAATGAATGAGCGTAATGCCGTGGAGGGGGATCATGACTAAAAGACGTTCTGGTCGTGTTGACCCTTCACGCATTGGCACGATGCAAAAATGCTATGCAGCAAAAGGAGATACTTTTTCCTGTGATTTATCCCGTGAAGTTGTTGTAGGCGATATGCGCTTTATTGATGAGGTATGGGCTAACCGCTCAGTAAGACGTCGAATTAAAGCGCTGGAGCGGGGTAAACGATAATGGCATCAATACGCTATTCCCGTGGTGTTAAACGCACCGCAAAAACCGTAGAGCAGCGCAGCGCCACCAGCGAAGACGAGTTTATTAATAAAATTCTGGCTGATGTGGCAAGCGCCAAATACCAGCAGTTCTTTTGTGCGCCGGTACGGAAAGGTGTACATCCGAAAGGTGCTAAAGAAACGGGCTATCAGGGTGAAAAATACTGGCGCTTGTCGGCTCACGTTGAACCGTGGCGGGTAGCGCGATTCGATTGTGATGGCTTCGACAGCCTACAGACTTTCGAAGCCCTGAAAGCTTACCTGCAAAAGTTTAAAGGTTTTCTGTATACCACCACCAATTACACGCCGACCACTCCCCGGTGTAGGTTCGTTATTTTGCTTGATAAGGAAGTTAACCGCGACGAAGGAAAGCGCGTATGCCAGGGCATAGCCGCAGAGATTGACAGTTATTTGCAGGACAGCGCCGATTTTATCGGTGACTGGCAACCCGTTATCCCATGGGATGAATCGGTGTATCTGGCCGAGCAGCAATGTTATATGCCAGTCGTTGATCCAACCGGGAACCTGAAAACGAAAACCGGGGAAAAGGTGACAGACGCTATTGCGCTGCGCTTTGACGGTGAACTTGCTAACGTGGCTCATTATCTGGCAATTGTACCGGAAGAACCAAAGCGCCAGCGGCGCAAAATTGATACCCCCGCAGACCAAACCGAAACACCAGAAGCCGATCCTACCACCAGCGAGTATTGGGCGTTATGGGAAGGTATTGACCAGCATACTATGGATGATTTGCGTAGCGCGTTGTTTTCGCCGGGCATGATAAAAATATCAGAAGGGCCACGTAAACCGTGGCAGGCAGTTATCGCCAGCCTTTGTTATCTCAAAGATACGCCTTTCGAAGATGCTGCTTACCAACTGGCGCTGGAATGGTCAGAGGCTGGCGGTGCAGCGTTTGATTTGGTGGTTTTTACTCAAACGTGGGAAACCTCCCGTGCAGACCTGACCAGCTACAAAGCGATCTTTGCCGATGCGCAGCGTAAGGGCTGGGAAAATCCTCAAGTGCTCCGTCCCTATCTTGAAAAGGAAAAAACAGGTTTTTACATGACCGGGGAAGGGCTGATGGAAAACTATATGTCCGGTAGCGGGAATTCAAAAGAAATTGCGGCCCGTAAAGTCTCCGCTGCGTTTGCCGTCCGTGGTCGTACCCGTGATGCTTACGGTGATAATTGGGGGCGGCTGGTGGAATTCCGCGATTTTGACGGCGAAACCAAGCACTATGTCGTCCCGGATGAACATTTGCATAAACAGGGTAGCGATGTTCCCCAGCGCCTGGCCGCGATGGGGCTGTGGATCAACAGTGGTATGGCAAAGTCTCTACTGACTTATCTTAACATTACTTCCGCGACCAGGCGTATTACCTGTACAGCAATAACGGGCTGGCACGAGAGTAAAGTTTTTGTACTGCCTGACCGATCCGTTGGTAAAGATGCTGATTCGGTGATGTATCAGCACAGGGGGCGGGATAAATGCCAACTGGCACAGGCCGGAACCCTGACCGAATGGCAGCAACAAATCGCGGCTAAATGCGCGGGTAACAGCCGTCTGGTGTTCTCTGTTTGCGTGGCGCTGGCAGCTCCGCTGATGGGCATAACGGGCATGGATGGTGGCGTATTCTCCCTCCTCGGCGCATCGACCAAAGGTAAGAGCACTGCGCAGCACGTAGCGGCTTCGGTATGGGGAAAAGGTACAACGTCCGGCGGTTATGTCAGAACGTGGAACACTTCGCTGGTGGGGCTGGAGGTGATGGCGACAACCCATAACGATCTGCCCCTGATACTGGACGAACTGAAAGCCGTATCGCCAAAAATTGTTGGCAGTACCGCTTATATGCTGGCGATGGGGCGTGGTAAGGAGCGCGGGACAAAAGATATTACTCTGCGCGAGGTGTTGCAGTGGCGTACTCTGGTGCTGGCCTCCAGTGAAAGGCCGTTCGACAGTTATCTTAAAGCGGCAGGTGAAACGGTGGAGGCAGGACAGCAGGCGCGTTTTGTCGATGTTCCCGCTATTGTCAGTGAATCAACCGGGCTGTTTGATACCCTCCACGGTTTTGAGCTTACAGAAGAATACTCAAAGCAGTTTGCCGATGGGCTTAACCGTTCGGCGGCGGCATACTACGGTACAGCGGGTATCGCCTGGCTGGAGTATATCACCCGTTCGATACGTTCAAAGCTGATTGCTTGCATGGATGAACTCCGTGAAACTTTCCGGCAGCAATACCGCCCACAGGATACCGGCGCACAACTGGACAGGGTTATGGAGCGTTTTACTCTCTGTGCGGTTGCCGGGGAAGTGGCAACAGCGGCGGGTATTACAGGCTGGCAGGAGGGCGAGGCGTTTAACGGTGTCGGTAGTTGTTTTCTGGCCTATGTCGCAGAGCGAGGGACGCTGCGCGATATGGAGGGTCTGAACGGCGTGGATCACCTTCGCCAGTATTTAAGCACCAACGGCCCGGTGAACTTTATGCGGTGCAGTTCTGACAGGGTCCGTGTTCATGATGGCTATATCGCTTTGCTGGATGGTGGAAGTGCCAGCCCACACTTTGACAACCTCGATATCAGCGCTTCTGAGCAGGAAAACGAAGGCGTAGCCGAATGCTACTGGATCATCCCAGAGGCCATGCAACGTATACTGGCGAATCATAACCGTGAAGCCACCCTGAATGCGCTGGAGGACATGGGGGCGCTTTTAAGCGAAAAGGATAAACATGGAAAAATTGACCATAACCCGCGCAAGAACGATCCGGTTTTTAACCATCGGCGGCGCTATTACCGTATAGTCGCAAACGCGCTATTTTCGTGACCTTCATCCCCGGAACTATGCCGGGGCGTTTCGGTTTTTCCTCTGCTGGCCGCTTACCATATCCCTCACCCACTTATAGATAGAGCCGCCCGGCGCAAGCCCGGCAGCTGCGGGTAAAATTTCTCTCCCCGGCGGGTGTAGTTTCTGGAATTCAGGCGTTTCTTTTGGGTATTTGGTAATAAAAGCACGATATTTATCGTCCACCAGCCCGGATAAAGCAGCCTTTGTTGGTTCGCTGCGTCCTTCACTTTTATGGCGCTGGATGATGTCCTTCGCCCATTCCATGCACTGGAGTTTTAGAGCACCGTTATATTTTCTGCTACGATTTTTCCCGCCTAATTGCCTGCGCTTTCTGGCCTCTTCGAGATTATCAAAACCAGACATAATCTCGGCTTCCCTGTAGGACCTTAACAGCGCTTTGCCGGAAAGGTGCGCCAGCGCCGCCAGAATGCCATTGTCGGGCGTTCTGAATGCACCAGACAGCGCAACGGCGGCTACAGCAAGATCCGTTGGAGAGGCCGCCACAGTCGTTATAAATTGCCATGTTTCGCTGGTGGGGGTGCCAAGCTCTCGTATGATTTCCGGGGAGGGGTAGATTAAGTCCAGCGCATCTACCGCACTTAGCGCTACGCAGATTTGCACATCGGTTAATGTCTGGACATGCTCAATACACCAACCGATAGGCTCGTCGTGCTGTTGTTCGTAACTATAAGCCGACAGCGCCATGTGAACGTTTTCCAGCGTGAAAATATCGTCACTGCACATCGTCGCCACCCACTACACGTAAATGGCGCAATGCCGCCCCTGCCATTTGATGGCCGCTGGCGGCGTTGTTGACGAACTCCCCCCACCAGTCCATCATTCCTCGGCGTTCTTCAAGATAAGTAGCGCGGTTATATGTTGCTCGATCCTGATTTTTATCTCCATGCGCCAGTACTGATTCAATAGCATCCGCGCGAAAGCCATGCTCATTCATAGCTGTACTGACGATAGAACGCATACCGTGAGCGGTGAGTATGTCCTGATAACCCATGCGCTTTAATGCAGCGTTTGCGCTCTGGCTGTGCATGTGTTTTTTGGGATTTTTTCGTCCGGGAAAGACAAATTCCCGATGGCCGCTTACAGGCTTCATCGCTTCCAGAATATCCATTGCCTGTGAACAAAGCGGCACCGAATGAGGGCGTTTCATTTTCATTGTATCGGCGGGAACGTCCCATTGCTTTTTCTTCCAGTCTATTTCGCTCCAGCGCACCATAACGGCTTCGCCTGGCCGAACGGCGGTAAGTAGCTGCCATTCGATCAGGAGGCGCGTAGCGCGTTCTATTTGAGCGATTGCCAGCGACTGCATAAGGCCGGGGAGGGCTTCAGGGCGAATTGTCGGATTCTTCTCTTTTCGCGGCACAGGCAATGCTTTTTTGACTGTGGTAAAAGGGTTGGCTTCGGCCACGCCGATATTCATAGCGTAATCCAGGATCTCTTTAGTACGTTGTGCAAGGCGGCGTGCTGTTTCCAGATTACCACGGGCAACGATCACATTGAGCACATCCAGCAGCGCAGGTGCTTTTAGCTGCGTTACAGGGATATGGCCTATGGCGGGGAAAATATCTTTTTCAAGGGAGCGCCACACATCCCCGGCGTAGTCTTCCGTGACGTTTTTACGCTTGTGCTCGATCCAGCGCATGGCGATAGCCTGTAACGTATTGCCGTGCTTCTCTCTCAGGGCGTTTGCATCGGCTTTGCGCTGTTCTACCGGATCGATGCCCTGAGAAAGTAGCGCTTTGGCCTCGTTCTTAACCTTTCGGGCATGCGCCAGACTCACAGCAGGAAACTCGCCCAGGCTCAACATAGTACGTTTACCGCTTACCGGCTTACGGTAGCGGAAATACCACACCCGGCTACCTGACGCTTTCGCCATAAGTTCCAGCCCGTCACCATCACGATAGGGGGTGTCCTGCTTTTTACCCGTGACCGGGTCTGTTTGGGCTTTGGCGTTTGCAACTTCGGTTGGGGTCAGTGGGGTAATGATCTTAGGCATGGTGCAGTCTCCGGGCGTACTGCCAAAAACCAGAACTGCATACTACCAGCCCCTGGTCGTCCGGTAATGGACACGGCCTGTCCCCGATTTTTCTGTCTGTGGACAGGGTCTTTTTGCCCTTTTTAGTAAGCAAAATCATTTGTTTACGTAATTATGGACAGCGGGACGGGCTGGACGCACCAAAAAAGCATACAGGAAATAGAAAACATGCTTTTTTTATGTAGTAAAGCATTTTTGCAGTACAGGTTAATCACTACCAAACATACTACCAAAGTTTGCGAGTTAAAATGATACTAAACGAACGCTAAAGGTATTAAAAAATCCCTAAATCATTATAATTTAGGGATTTTTATTTAAAATTCGATAGTAAGAGAATGCTATCGAATGCTTATGTGGTGGAGCTGGCGGGAGTTGAACCCGCGTCCGAAATACCTACGCCTTCGGCACTACATGCTTAGTCTCGCCATTACATTCGCCGGCCAGCTGCGGACGGACACGCTACTGACAAACTAGCCTGATGAGAGTTTAACGCTTCAACCTCAGGCAAGGCATCCACGCGAGCTCTATTGGGTTTGACCTCTCTTGATCCCCGTCCTAAGAGCGGAGGCTAGGGAGAGAGGGAACCTTCAGTTTTTTAGGCTGATATTAAGCTGCGAGAGCAGCAGGTTCGTATTGCGAGTCGTTTGCAATTATTTTTTTGAGGCTGTTTTACGAGGCCTACCTCACCTCGGCATGCACCTTGGGTTTCGTGAATCCCGTCGAATCCAGAATCAGCCCCAGGTAATTCATGTAATTATAACAAAACCCTCATCTGCGCGCAAACCCTAACGGCTGGCGTGCTTCATGATGCGCGACTTATCCATCTGCCATTCGCGCTCCTTGATGTCGGAGCGTTTGTCGTATTCCTTTTTACCTTTGGCCACGCCAATCTTGACCTTGCACCAGGCGTTCTTCCAGTAAAGCGACAAGGCCACAACCGTATAACCCTCGCGGTTGACCCGGCCAAACAGCGTGCCGAGTTCCCGCTGATTGAGCAGCAGTTTGCGGGTTCGCATCGGATCGCACACCACATGGGTGGACGCACCGGACAACGGTGTGAACGTGGCGCCGAACAGGAAGGCCTCGCCGTCTTTAAGCAGTACATAGCTGTCGCTGATGTTGGCTTTGCCGGCACGGAGCGATTTGACTTCCCATCCCTGTAACGCGAGTCCGGCCTCAAACTCATCCTCGATGAAATATTCATGTCGGGCGCGTTTATTCAGCGCAATGGTGGCGGAACCGGGTTTATAAGCTTTTTTCTTCGTCATAATACTAAATATTATACTGTTTTTCGTGGGGGAGATAAATGCCTTCCCTACTGACCGGCGGTAAATCGCACGGATTTGTGCGGCTTGGCCGGTAACGGATTTTTTGTTTCGGAGCAAATAAATGTTAATATTAATGTGTTAGTGACTTGACAGGAAATACTATGCCACACATTAGTCGATCCGCCTTAGTGCCCTACAGCGTGGAAAAAATGTTCGCGCTGGTCAATGACATTCGCCGCTACCCGGAGTTCATTCCTGGATGCACCGGTAGCCGTGTTCTGGGCAAAGAAGGCAACGAGCTAACGGCCGAGATGGATGTGTCCAAGGCGGGTATCAGCAAGACGCTTGTCACCCGCAATGTGATAACCGATAACCAGAGCATCGTCATGCGTCTGGTGGAAGGGCCGTTTCGCACCTTCTCGGGCGGTTGGCGTTTTACCACCCTGAGTCCCGATGCCTGCAAGGTCGAGTTCGAACTGAGTTTTGAGTTCAAAAGCAAATTAATTGAATTGGCCTTCGGCCGTATCTTCAAGGAAATGACCAACGGCATGGTGCAGGCGTTCACTCAGCGGGCTAAAGAGGTCTACAGTGCCTGAGATCCGGGTGGCGGTGGCTTACGCCCTGCCCGAACGCCAATATCTTCGGAATATCACCCTGCCGGAAGGCAGCACGGTACGGCAGGCCATTGATGCTTCCGGTATTCTTGAGCTGCGCGGCGATATCCATCTTGACCAAAATCAGGTGGGCATTTTCAGCAAGGTCGTCTCGCTGGAGACGACCTTGCACGATGGCGATCGGGTGGAGATTTACCGGCCTTTGCTGGTGGATCCTAAAGAACTGCGCCGCCGTCGCGCTGAACGTGTCAGAAAGTAATCCTCCTGCGCCCGCCGGGTTCGGCGCCATCTGACGGCTTCCTTGACCGATTCCCATTTTAAGCGTCCGCCCGCCGCGCTGCCCGGCGGTCAAGTCAACTGGCGCTTTCCAGCGTCGGGCGATTATCAATATGCGTCAGAACACCACTGTTATCAAAGGTCAGAGTCAGGGTCTGCTGTGTAACCGGCTCATGGCCGGGTTGGCGACGGAAGACATAGAACCAGGTATTGCTGCCGAACGGGTCATGCAGCATCGGCGTGCCTAACGTATAAGCCACCTGCTGCTTGGTCATGCCGGTATGGAGCTTCGCCACGTCTGCCGCGCTCAGGTAATTTCCCTGGTTGATATCCGGGCGGTAGACCAGTCTTTCCAGCGTAGAGCAACCGGTGGTTGACATCAGAAGAACGACGGCAGCGGCAGTCAACGTCTTACAGCTCATAATAATCTCATTCCTTTTGGGCATAGGATGCCGATGATAATAGACCTTGCCGGCATTGGGAACCTCTTGAGGGCTCATCTATGACCGCGGGAACGTAAAAAAGTTGGGCTTTTCTATGCCGCGAGCAATTCTTTCGCATTCGCCAGCGTATTTTTCGTCACCTCGCTGCCGCCCAGCAACCGCGCCAGTTCCTGCAACCGCGATTTTTTATCCAAAGCGCGCATCTGGGTTTCCGTCTCGTTGCCGTCAGTGTATTTTGTGACGAAAAAGTGATGGTGGCCCGAGCCGGCGACCTGTGGCAAATGGGTGACGCACATCACTTGGGTGGACTCGCCCAATTGACGCAGCATTTTACCCACAATCGCGGCGGTAGGGCCACTAATGCCGACATCGACTTCATCAAAAATCAACGCGGGGGTTTCCATCTTGCGGGCGGCGATAAGCTGTATGACAAGGGCAATGCGTGACAATTCGCCGCCGGACGCCACCTTCGCCAGAGGTTGAAGCGGTTGCCCGGGGTTGGTGGTGACCAGAAACTCGATGCGATCAGCCCCTTCCGCGCTAAGTTGTTGCGCATCGAAATGCACGTCGATGACCAGTTTGCCATGCGGCAGCGATAAATCCCGAATGCCGCGGGTAATGAGTTCGGCCAGCTCGTCGGCATGCGCCTGTCGCTTATCGTGCAGCTCGCCGGCGATATGCAGTGCCTGGCGATGCTGGCGCTCCACGGTGTCGGCCAGGGCCTGGGCGTCCTCATCCTGCCGTTCGGTCTGCCGCTGTTCCTGTAGCAGGCGTTGATGCAGTAAGGGCAACTCTTCCGGCGGCACATGATGCTTGCGCGCCAGGTTCATATACCGGGACAATCGCTGTTCCAGCTCGAACAGCCGTCCCGGATCCAAATCGATATTCTCACCGTAATGGCGCAATTCGTCGCCGGCCTCGGTCAACTGGATGGACGCCTCCTCCAGCAGATTCAGGATAGGGGACAGGGCGGCATCCATACCGGCCAGCTCGCCGACGCGCTGCTTGACGCTATACAACATGCCGAGCAGGTTTTGTTCTTCGCCCTCGCTAAGGATTTCCAGCGCCTCGCGGGTAGTGGCGATCAACTGTCCGCTATTGGCGAGCCGCTGGTATTCCTGCTCCATTTGCTGATATTCGTCGGCGACCGGCTGTAAATCGTTAAGTTCTTTTAATTGATACTGTAATAGCTCGCCCCGTGCCTGGCGGTCGGCGGCATTTTGCCGGAACGCGGCCAGCGCCAGGCAGCTCTCGTGCCATTGCCGATAGGCGTCATCCATGGCGCGGTATAGGGTTGCGTCGTCGGCATAGGCATCGAGCAAAAATTTCTGATGCTCCGGACGCAACAGCATCTGGTGGGCATGCTGCCCGTGAATTTGAATTAAATGCTGCCCCAGCTCGCGCAATTGCGATACCGGTACCGCGACGCCATTGATAAACCCGCGGGACCGGCCATCGTGGCCGATGACCCGGCGCAACAGGCATTCGCCGCCGTTATCCAATTCGTTTTCCGTTAGCCAGCGGGCCGCCCGCGGGGTATCCGCCAGGGAAAAAGTGGCGCAGATATCGGCCCGCGCCGCGCCGGGCCGTACCATGGCGGCCTCGGAACGGTTGCCCAGACAGAGACCCAACGCATCGATGGCGATGGATTTGCCCGCGCCGGTCTCGCCGGTTATCACACTCATGCCCGCATGAAAATCGATGGACAACTCACGCACGATGGCGAAATTAGCAATGGTCAATTGAGACAGCATGGGAGGTTACCTGTATAAATCGACATGGCTGGAATAAAATCCAGTATAAACTGGTTTTTTATACAGTAAAGAGCCGCGCGGCTTTTTTTAGAACAATTTTTTCGACCAGCCCAATTTCGAGCTTAATGTATTGAAATAGTTGTAATCGTGCGGATGCACCAGATCAAGATGGTAATCGCTGCGGCGGATAAAAATCTCCTCGCCTTCCTGGATGGGCAGGGCTATCTGGCTGTCGCAGCTGATTTCCAGTTCGCTGCTGATCTGCGAGAACTTGAGCCGGATGGTACTGCTGCCGTTGATGACCAAAGGCCGCGAGGAAAGGGTATGGGGAAACATCGGCACCAGCACGATGGCATCCAGCGGCGGGGTCAGGATTGGTCCGCCGGCCGAGAGGGAATAGGCGGTGGAGCCCGTGGGCGTGGCGATGATCAATCCATCGGATCGCTGCGAGAAAGCGAAACTGTCATCGATATAAACCTCGAATTCAATCATGTGCGCGACTTTGCCCGGATGCAGCACCACTTCGTTAATGGCGGTGCTCAGCCGCCCGCACTGATTGTCGCGGCAGACCTGCGCCTCCAGCAGAAAACGCGTTTCGCAGCGGTAAGCGCCGGCCAGTACGTCGGACAATTGTTGCAAAGCCGAATCCGGATCGAGGTCGGTGAGAAACCCCAGATTGCCTCGGTTAATGCCGATCACCTTGGTGTCGTAGCGCGCCAGAATCCGGGCCGCGCCCAGCATATTGCCGTCGCCGCCCACCACCACCGCCAGATCGGCCAGCCGGCCGATATCCGCCAGGCTGCCGGTATCGGCGTCGCGTAAATTCAAATCCCGGGCGATTTGATGTTCGATAATGACATTGTGTCCCTTCGCCAGTAACCAATGATAAAGCATTTCATGCGTGGCGAGCGCGTTAGGATGGCGCGGGTGGCCGACGATACCAATGCTTTGAAAGGGTGTATTCATGTTATTGCTTTTCCTCGCCATGTTGCGCTGACTACATTATGCGTCATCCCTTGAATCCCCGCTATTCATCCCCATAATATGCGAAGTGGCAAGTTACCAAGGCTAAAACGCGGAGAAACTCATGATGAGTAGTAAAGAACAGAAGACCCCTGACGAGCAAGTCTCACCGGAAATCGATATGGAACCTGGGCGGGAAGAAGAGGAAGCGTTACCCGAGACGGCAGAAGTCGTGGATCCGCGCGATGAGCAGATCGCTGTTCTGCAAGCCAAACTGGATGAACTGCAACAACGGGAACGTGACAGTCTGCTGCGCGCCAAAGCGGAACTGGAAAATGTGCGGCGCCGCGCCGAGATGGATGTGGAGAAAGCGCATAAATTCGCCCTGGAGAAGTTTTCCGGTGAATTATTGCCGGTGATCGATAATCTGGAGCGCGGGTTGGATAACGTCGACCGTGCCAATGAAGCGCTGGCTCCGCTTATCGAAGGTGTGGAACTGACGCTGAAATCGTTGCTGGACGTGGTGCGCAAATTCGGCATCGACGTCGTCGGCGAGACCCATGTGCCGTTCGATCCTGCCGTGCATCAAGCCATGACGTTGCTGGAAACCGAGGAGTTCGAACCCAACCAGGTCATGATGGTGATGCAAAAAGGCTATACCTTAAACGGCCGTCTGCTGCGCCCCGCCATGGTTGCGGTATCCAAAGCGCGCGGTTGATTTTCGCGGCTTTCCGGCGTGAATGCGGTTTTGCGCCCTAAGCGCCCGTCCGGCAAGGTTGTTATTGCATGGGGGCGCGGGGTCTGTCGGTTTGCGCGGCCGGCAGCCGGGGTTGCCAGTCGATGGGCGCCAGGCCCTGCTGCGTCAGAAAAGCGTTGGTTTTGGAAAAATGCCGGCAGCCCAGAAAGCCGCGATGCGCCGATAGCGGCGAGGGATGCGGCGCTTTGAGCACATGGTGCCGACGCGGATCGATGATCCCGCCCTTTTTTTGCGCATGAGATCCCCACAAGAGAAATACAATCCCTTCCCGGCATTGATTAAGCACTTCGATCACCTTATCAGTGAACGTCTCCCAACCCAGGCTGGCGTGGGAATGGGCGTGACCCGCTTCCACGGTCAGCACGGTGTTGAGCAGGAGCACGCCCTGTTCGGCCCAGCTTTGCAGGCAACCGTGCTCCGGCGGTCTAAAGCCGGGTATGTCATCAGCCAATTCCTTAAAGATGTTCACCAGCGAGGGCGGGGCGGGCACGCCCGGCCGGACTGAAAAAGACAGTCCGTGGGCCTGATTGGGACCATGATAGGGATCCTGGCCAAGGATAACGACTTTGACCGCCGAGAGTTCAGTATAGCGAAACGCATTGAAAACGTCATGCTGCGGGGGATACACGGTTTTCCCCGCCGCTCTTTCTCTGGCCACGAACGCCAGCGTTTGCTGAAAGTAGGATTTGGTTTTTTCTTCGGCGAGGGTATCTCGCCAGGTCGGACTTGCGGTCATTTTACACTCCATGTTGAACTTGCCTTGCGCGATAGCTTACCGGGTATCGGTCCGGGGGGGAACGTTTTCCGTCGGAAGGCGATAGGCAAAATTTTTGATAATTTTTAAAATAAATTTTAAATAAATGATGCGAGAATAATTTGGAAAATTGATATAAAACAAAAACATGTCTTTTTGAGAAATGAGTTATTTTGGTTAAAATTGATTTAAATCAAGGTTTGGCGACGGACTGGGTGGTATATAATCCCCATGACAAATTGGTTTTACCAAATGTCCACAGACCCCTAACAAGTGACGGACATGATTTGGCAGCGTTTAGGCCACACCGAGGAGGAATTTCATGATTATCGGAACCCAAATTACCCAGGCTGATAACAAGGCATTGATCAATTCATTCTGGTTGCTGGACAACAATATTGAACAGGCTCGCTGCCTGTGCGCCGTGGCCGGCTATGCCGATGACCAGGTTGTGGCGCTGAGTGAACTTGGCAATATCGAATATCGCCAGATCCCCCTGGAAAACAAGGAGATCGTGCAAGTGGAAGGCGGCCAGCATTTGAACGTCAATGTTCTGACCCGCGAAACCTTGGAAGACGCTATCGCCAATCCGGATAAGTATCCGCAATTGACCATCCGCGTGTCGGGCTATGCCGTGCGTTTCAATTCCCTTACGCCCGAACAGCAACGCGACGTGATCAGCCGGACGTTCACATCCTCTCTATAATTGTCGGTGCGGTATGTAAAAGGGGCCTAGGCCCCTTTTTTTGCGATCGTCTAATTAACCATCAATTAACAAATAATCTATTAATCAGGTAATTATATTTTATTTTGAGGCCGCCGGCTTGCCGGCGGCGCGGCGAATGTTCCTGGGCGATGTTATTTTGCACAAAACCCCGTTGAGATCATTTTACAGTTAATATATTGATTTTCAGCAAAAAAAAAGCGGTTATCCGGCTGACTTAACGGGCGGGCCCGGCTAAATTCCTGGAAAAAAAGCAAAGCGAAGGGCAACGGCACAAAACGGCTAAAAGAGAGAGGTTCTCATTACGGAAAGCCGTCGGAAACGGCGGCTTTTCCTCTACGGCGCTGAATTATTCATCACTGGTCGGGGGAACGCCCGCCGTCGGGCCGTCATTATGGCTGGGGGTCCGGCGCTTGCCGATATTCCGCTTATCCCGTAACCGTACTTTGGTCTTTTCCTTGGCTTTTTGCTGCTTTTTCTGCGCTTGCCGTTTCGCCAGCACTTTTTTTGACGGCTTCCCCGTGGCTTTGGCGGACGGCGCGTGGGTCGTCGGGCGCAGCCCGTCGATGATCCGGGCTTTCAGCGGCTCATTCAGATAGCGGCTGATTTTCCCCAAAAGTAAATGATCGTGGGCTTCAACCAGGGAAATGGCCGACCCTTTACGCCCGGCGCGGGCAGTGCGGCCAATACGATGCAGATAAACGTCGGCGGTGCCGGGCAAATCGAAATTAACGACATGGCTGATATCGTCGATATCCAGGCCGCGCGCGGCCACATCGGTGGCGATCAGCACCCGGACCCGGCCGTCCGACAAGCGCTTAATGGCCTCGTTGCGCTTGGCCTGCACCATTTCGCCTTCCAGATGGCAGGACGCAATGCCGGCCTCATGCAACCAGCCGGCCACCTCATGCACCCGTTCCCGTTTACGGACGAACACGATGCTTTTGGTGACGTCGGGTTGTTGCAGAATATGGCGCAGTAAAGCGGTTTTGTGCTCCAGATTATCCGCGCGGTAATACCATTGAAGAATTTTTTTGCGCTCCCGCCGGGACGGCGTGGCGTCGATTTCCACCGGGTCGTTGAGCAGGCGCTCGGCGAAATCCTTGACCGCGTTGCCCTCAAGCGTGGCGGAAAACAACGAAGTCTGTTTACGCCAGCGGGTTTCGGCGGCGATACATTCCACATCCTGGGCGAAACCCATATCCAGCATGCGGTCCGCTTCATCCAGAATCAGGGTTTCCACCGCGCGGCAGTCGAAATTTTCTTCCCGGATGTATTGCAGCAGCCGGCCGGTGGTGGCGACCACGATATCCTGGTTTTCGCTAAAGACCTCGGCATGATTCATGTACGCGACGCCGCCGGTTATCGTGGCGACATCCAGGCGGGTATGGGCCGCCAGCGCCTTGGCCTGTATGGCTACCTGCATGGCCAGCTCACGGGTAGGCGTGATAATCAGGATTCGCGGCGGCCCCGGCTTGCGGCGGGGGAAATCGAGCAGATGTTGCAGCGCCGGCAGCAGATAAGCGGCGGTTTTCCCCGTCCCGGTAGGCGCCGAACCCAAAACGTCCCGGCCTTCCATGGCGGGCGGAATCGCCTCGATCTGGATGGCGGTGGGGCGTTCGTAGCCTTTGTCGGCCAGGGCGGCAAGCAGGCTTTCGTGTAAGTCGAGATCGGAAAATTGGGTCACAGTCATGGTCTACCTCTGGTTGGGGCGCAGATTATAGACGGATCCCGCCCATTGTTCATCTGTTTCCGTCTGAAAGCCGCTTTTACCCGCAACGGTTTTTGACATAAAGTATGTCTCCGGATCGGACGGAGCGAACGACGATGGCCACGCAGAGCCGCAAAGCGGATTTACGCCGGGACGGATTTACCTTTCGACAATTTTTTGTCGCCCATGATCGCTGCGCCATGAAGGTGGGCACCGACGGGGTGTTGCTGGGCGCCTGGGCGCCGCTTATCGCCTCCGGGCGCATTCTGGATATCGGCGCCGGTTGCGGTCTCATCGCCCTGATGCTGGCCCAGCGGACGCCGTCCGACGTCATGATCGACGCGCTGGAGCTGGACGGCGATGCCGCCGCCCAGGCGGCGGAGAACTGCGGCGCCAGCCCCTGGCGCGATCGATTGCGGGTCATCGGCGCCGATATTCTGGACTACGCCGTCGCCGCGGCCACCCGCTATGATCTTATTGTCAGCAACCCGCCGTATTTCCCGTCCGGAGTGCCATGCCGCGATACCGGCCGCGATCGGGCCCGCTATACCGTGACGCTGGGCCACGAACCCTTGCTGGCGGCCGCCAGGCGGGTAGCGACGCCGCGGGGCCGGCTCGCCCTGGTACTGCCGTACCATCTCGCCGGACGACTGGCCGCCGCCGCGCCGGCGGGCGGGTGGTTTTTGCGCCGCCGGTGCGACGTGGCCGATTCGCCTGGCAAACCGCCCCACCGCAGCCTGCTGGAATTTTCTTGCGCGGCGGGGACGTGCGCATATTCCACCTTAAGCCTGCGTGGAAATGATCGGGCGTATACGCCGGAATATCGCGCGCTGACCCGGGAGTTTTATCTGGGATCCTGACCGGCTGGCGCAACGGCGCGGCGTGTGGGCCGCGCCACCCGGCACCGGACCGTCAGGGCTGAAGAATGGTGGGCTGCGGATCGCTGAGCATGTCTGGATAATCCAAGGTGTAGTGCAAGCCGCGGCTTTCCTTGCGGGACAAGGCGCTGCGGACAATCAGCTCGGCGACCTGGATCAGGTTTCGGACTTCCAGCAGGTTATTGGAGATACGGAAGTTGGAATAGTATTCATCTATCTCCCTTTGCAACAGGTTGATCCGGTGCATCGCCCGTTCCAGCCGCTTGGTGGTGCGGACAATGCCGACATAGTCCCACATAAACAGCCTTAGCTCATGCCAGTTATGCTGTAACACCACTTCTTCGTCGGAATTGCTGACCCGGCTTTCGTCCCAGGGCGGCAGGGATTTAGCCAGTTTGATGGCCGGCATGCGCTTGAGTATATCCTCGGCGGCCGACCAGCCGTAGACCAGGCATTCGAGCAGCGAATTAGAGGCAAGGCGGTTGGCGCCGTGCAACCCGGTATAGCTGACCTCGCCGATGGCGTACAGGCCGTCGAGATCGGTGCGCCCGTGCTGATCCACCATGACGCCGCCGCAGGTGTAATGGGCGGCCGGAACAATGGGTATTGCCTGTTTGGTCAGGTCGATATCCAGCGTCAGCAGCTTCTGATAAATCATCGGGAAATGGTGCTCGATGAAATCCGCCGGTTTATGGCTGATATCCAGGTACATGCAGTCGACGCCGAGACGTTTCATCTCGTGATCGATGGCGCGGGCCACGATATCGCGCGGCGCCAGCTCGCCCCGTTCGTCGAAATCCGGCATAAACCGGGTACCGTCGGGGCGCTTGAGCAATGCCCCCTCGCCGCGCAACGCCTCGGTCAGCAGGAAATTGCGCGCCTGGGGATGGTACAGGCAGGTGGGATGAAACTGGTTGAATTCCAGGTTGGCCACCCGGCACCCGGCCCGCCAGGCCATGGCGATACCGTCGCCGGAGGAGATATCGGGATTGGTGGTGTATTGGTAGACCTTGGCCGCGCCGCCGGTGGCCAGCACCACCGCTTTGGCCCGGCAGGTTTCCACCCGTTCCTTTTCACGGTTCCAGATGTAAGCGCCCACCACCCGTCGGGTCCCCGGCAGCCCAATCTTGTTGGAGCTGATCAGATCCACCGCGTTGCAACGCTCCATGATATGGATGTTGGCATGATTGACGGCCTTGGCGACCAGCGTGGTTTCCACTTCCCGGCCCGTGGCGTCCGCGGCGTGCAAAATGCGCCGGTGGCTGTGGCCGCCCTCGCGCGTCAGGTGATAGCGATCGGGGGTGGGCTGACTGCTTTCGGTATCAAACAGCATGCCCTGATCGATAAGCCATTGGACGCAATGGCGCGCGTTGCCGGCGATGAATTCCACTGCGTCGCGATCGCACAGGCCCGCGCCGGCGATAAGCGTGTCCTCGACATGGGAGGCGACGCTGTCGGTTTCATCGAACGCCGCGGCTATCCCCCCTTGGGCGTAATAGGTCGACCCTTCGCTGACAGGCCCTTTGCTTAACACCAATACCCGGCAATGCTCCGCCAGACGCAGCGCCAGGGAGAGGCCCGCGGCGCCGCTGCCAATGACCAGCACATCGGTGACATGTTCGGTTGAAGGTTGCATTTAAACGGTGGTTACCATAAGAGAAATGACAGTTTTCTCATGGTATCACTCAAAGCCATGTCGCTGAATCGTTAATTGCTGCTATTTTACCCAGATATATTTTGTCGTTGTCTGCTGACAGCCGGGCGAATACCGGGTAACCTGCGCTGGCGGCCGACAGCGTAGGGGATTCACCGGATTTCACAGGAATCTGACGCTGTTCGCCCGTTTTCGTGATAGTCTGGCTCTCGTTGCGGCCGGGATCCGGATTAGTGATAAACGTCTCCCATTCATTAAAAAAATTCAGGCGGGACGGAACTTTATGATTAGCATAAACTCCAAGCGGGAGCTTGCTCGTGTTATTGGTTTAGTGGCTGGCGGTACTATTTTTCGCGTGGAGATAAATTTGGGGAGAATTTACCTCGGATGAGCGAGCAGTTAACGGATCAGGTGCTGGTTGAACGGGTCCAGAAAGGAGATCAAAAGGCGTTCAATTTACTGGTCGTTCGTTACCAGCATAAAGTGGCGAGCCTGGTCTCCCGTTATGTTCCCCAGGGGGATGTGCCGGATGTGGCCCAGGAGTCGTTTATCAAGGCTTATCGCGCGCTGGATTCGTTTCGCGGGGACAGCGCCTTTTATACTTGGCTTTATCGGATAGCCGTCAATACGGCAAAAAATTATCTGGTGGCTCAGGGGCGCCGTCCGCCGGCAAACGATGTGGATGCCAATGATGCGGAAAACTACGAAAGCGCCGGCGCGTTGAAAGAAATTTCGAACCCTGAGAATTTAATGTTGTCAGATGAATTGCGAAAGATAGTGTTTCGCACTATAGAGGGCCTTCCCGAGGATTTGCGTATGGCCATCACGCTTCGGGAACTGGATGGGTTAAGCTACGAAGAAATAGCCGCCATCATGGATTGCCCGGTGGGAACGGTAAGATCGCGGATTTTCCGCGCACGCGAAGCTATAGATAATAAAATTCAACCGCTGATACAGCGATAATGGCGGCGGCAGGAGAAGGTGCCCAGGCATGCGTAATGAAAAACTTTCCGCTCTTATGGATGGTGAGATTCTCGATAACGAGTTGATCAACAGCTTATCCAAAGATGACAAGTTGCAACAAAGCTGGCGAAACTACCACTTAATCCGCGATACCCTGCGTGGCGATATCGGCGAGACGCTCCACCTCGACATTGCCGACCGCGTCGCCGCGGCCATCGCCGACGAACCGGTCCGCCTGGTCCCCGATGCCGTCAAGGAATCCCAACCGCGGCCGGAAACCTGGCACAAGCTGCCGTTCTGGCGCCGGGCAAGCCCCTGGGTATCTCATGCCGGTCAAATGGGGCTGGCGGCCTGCGTCTCTCTGGCGGTGATTTTCGGCGTTCAATATTACAATCGTCCCATGGGCAACCCCGCCGACAGCCAACCGGAGTCGCCGGTGTTCAATACCTTGCCCATGATGGGGCAGGCCTCGCCGGTCAGCCTGGGCGTGCCGTCCGGCGGCATGGTGGCGGACGCCACCACCCAGCAACAATTGGTGCAGGAGCAGCGCAAGCGCATAAACGCCATCCTGCAGGATTATGAATTGCAGCGGCGGGTGCATTCCACGCAGATGCAGTTTGATCAGCATGAAACGCAGCAAGCCGCGGTTCAGGTTCCAGGCACCCAGTCATTAGGAATGCAACCGCAGTAATGAAGTCACTTTGGTGCGCTGCCTGTCTGCTGGCGGGCAGTCTGCTTTATGCAACGCAGTCGCCGGCCGAGACGCCGGCGCTCGCGACGACGAGCGCCGCGCCGTCGACCGATGCGCCGTCAACATCCATGCCGGCCACGGCGCCCAGCGTACTGTTGCAGCAAATGAGCCAGGCCAGCAACACCCTGGATTACGAATTCGCCTATGTCAGTGTCAGCAAGCAGGGCGTCGATTCATTGCGTTTTCGCCATGCGCTGATTGATAAACAACAGTTCGCGCAATTACTGCAAATGGACGGTCCCCGCCTGGAGATCCTCCAGCGCGGCAACGAAATCAGCTATTTTGAACCGGGTTTCGAACCCTTCACCCTTGCCGGCGATCACATCGTTGATTCCCTTCCTTCTATCGTCTACGCCGATTTCACGCGTCTGGCGCGGTACTACGATTTTATCTCCGTGGGGCGCGCACGCGTCTCCGATCGCTTGTGCGAAGCCATCCGCATCGTGCCGCGGGACGGCACCCGATTCAGTTACATCATCTGGGTGGATACTGAAACCAAGCTTCCGCTGCGGGCGGATCTGCTTGATCGCGACGGCGAGGCGCTGGAGCAATTCCGAGTGGTATCGTTTGTGGTGGATTCGCAAATCATGACCGCCATGAGGGGGTTGCAAAAAGTCAGCCTGCCGCCGCTCTTGGCCATGCCGAGTTCGGAAACCGCCCAGTTTGACTGGCGGGTCAATTGGCTTCCGGCGGGGGTGGATGAAGTTTCACGTAATCGCCGCACGCTGCCCGGCGTTAATGTGCCAATCGAAGTCCGATTGTATTCGGACGGATTGTTCGGTTTCGCCGTCGACGTCAACACCCCCACCGGCGAGAACAACGCAGAAAGGTATGTGCGATCCGGCCGGCGCACGGTCTATACCGATGTCCGCGATAATAAAGAGATAACCGTGGTTGGTGAGTTGCCGCCGGCGACCGCCAAACGGATTGCCGACAGTATCGTATTCAAGGCGCAGCCATGATAAAGGCGTGGACGACGGTGGTTTGCTGGCAGCGGGGTATCGCGCAATTGCGTTGCGATCAGCGCGCCGGTTGCCAGGGGTGCGGATCCAAGGATCTTTGCGGCGCCGGGGTCTTGGATAGGCAGGGTACCGACCGTCATATCCTTGTGCGCAGCAATCAGCCGCTGGTGCCCGGCCAGCGGGTGGAAGTCGGCATCTCCGAAGGCAGCCTGCTGCGTTCGGCCATGCTGGTTTACCTGCTGCCGCTTGTTGGGCTTCTTGGTTGCGCGGCGTTCGCGCAAGGACTGTTTCACACTGATCTCGCCGCGGCGTGCGGCGGCGCGGCCGGCGTCGGCGGCGGCATGTGGCTGGCCCGCGTTCTCGCGCGGCGTATCGCCGTCCGGCGGGAATATCAACCGGTGATAGTGCAAACCGCCTTGCCGCCGTCGTCTCTGTCGTTTGCATGGAAAGATAAAGACTGAATTTGTCCATTGCCGTCCGTCGCAGGACTTTTGGTTATCATTCCGGGCGAATCCAGGCGGTATCATCGCCATCTCAGGCGATCTTCTTCTCTCACGGGGCCATTTTCGACGGCCGGTCTCCTGTTAATACTGATGCGATGGCTAGGTTTTCCTCCTCCCGGCATGTAGAATGCTGCGATTATCGAGAAATACCGCCCGTGAGCGTGTTGGTATCGATTGCGGCGGCGCGTGCCCCTAGGCGAGTAAAAGTCCAGAACATCAAGGTAGAAAAAGCTTTATAATGAAACATATAAGAAACTTTTCAATCATCGCCCATATCGATCACGGCAAATCGACGCTCTCCGATCGGCTGATCCAGACCTGCGGCGGCCTGACCGAGCGTGAAATGGAAGCCCAGGTGCTGGATTCCATGGACCTGGAACGCGAGCGCGGCATCACCATCAAGGCCCAGAGCGTGACGCTGGATTATCAAGCCGACGACGGACTGACTTATCAGCTCAACTTCATCGACACGCCGGGGCATGTGGATTTTTCCTACGAGGTTTCCCGTTCTCTGGCGGCCTGCGAAGGCGCCTTGCTGGTGGTGGATGCGGGGCAGGGGGTTGAAGCGCAGACGCTGGCCAACTGCTATACCGCCATGGACATGAACCTGGAAGTGGTGCCGATTCTCAATAAGATCGATCTCCCGGCGGCCGAACCGGATCGCGTCGCGCAGGAAATCGAGGATATCGTCGGCATTGACGCCACCGATGCGGTGCGCTGCTCCGCCAAGACCGGGGAGGGCATCCACGATGTACTGGAACGGCTGGTGCGCGAAATACCCCCGCCGGACGGCGACCCTGAAGCGCCGTTGCAGGCGCTGATTATCGATTCGTGGTTCGATAACTACCTGGGGGTGGTTTCGCTGGTGCGCGTTAAGAACGGCACGCTGCGCAAGGGCGACAAGATCAAGGTCATGAGTACCGGGCAGACCTACAGTGCCGAACGACTGGGTATTTTCACCCCCAAGCGTATCGATCGCGATGTGCTCGAATGCGGCGAGGTGGGCTGGCTGGTGTGCGCCATCAAGGATATTCTGGGCGCGCCGGTGGGCGATACGCTGACGTTGGCGCGGCAGCCGGCGCAAAAAGCCCTGCCGGGATTCAAAAAAGTCAAGCCGCAGGTTTACGCCGGCATGTTCACGATCAGTTCCGATGATTATGAGGCTTTCCGGGACGCGTTGGGCAAATTAAGCCTCAACGACGCCTCGCTGTTTTATGAACCGGAAAGCTCGACGGCCCTGGGCTTTGGTTTCCGCTGCGGCTTCCTGGGGTTGCTGCATATGGAAATTGTCCAGGAGCGCCTCGAGCGGGAATACGCCCTGGAGCTTATCACCACGGCGCCGACGGTAATTTACGAAGTGGTGACCACTGATAACCAG
The DNA here is from genome assembly GCF_005217455.1 of Martelella alba. Taxonomy (GTDB): domain Bacteria; phylum Pseudomonadota; class Gammaproteobacteria; order Enterobacterales; family Enterobacteriaceae; genus Acerihabitans. Next base: position 159,745 of record NZ_SZPQ01000010.1, on the reverse strand, counting down.
ACCCAATATGTCGATAGTCCGGCCAAATTGCCGCCGGTGAACAATATTCAGGAATTACGCGAACCGATCGCCGAATGCCATATGTTGTTGCCCCAGGAGTATCTGGGCAACGTTATCACTCTGTGCGTCGAGAAACGCGGTGTGCAGACCAACATGGTTTATCACGGCGCCCAGGTGGCGTTAACCTATGACATTCCCATGTCGGAAGTGGTGCTGGACTTTTTTGATCGGCTGAAGTCCACCTCGAAGGGCTATGCTTCCCTGGATTATGGCTTTAAGCGTTTCCAGGCCTCTGATATGGTGCGGGTGGATATTCTGGTCAACGGAGAACGGGTCGATGCCCTGGCATTAATAACCCACCGGGAAAATGCCCAGCGTCGCGGGCGGGAAATCGTGGAAAAAATGCAGGAACTGATCCCCCGCCAGCAATTCGATATCGCTATTCAAGCCGCCATCGGCAATCACATTATCGCCCGTTCCACCATCAAGCAATTGCGTAAGAACGTCCTGGCCAAGTGCTATGGCGGCGATGTCAGCCGTAAAAAGAAACTGCTGCAAAAGCAAAAGGAAGGCAAAAAGCGTATGAAACAGGTAGGTAACGTGGAGCTGCCGCAGGAAGCATTCCTGGCTATTCTGCATGTCGGCAAAGATAGTAAATAAGTCTGAGGAGTTAGCATGGCGAATATGTTTGCCTTGATCCTGGCGATAGCGACCCTGGTGACCGGCATTATCTGGTGCGTGGACCGATTCAAGCTGGCACCGGCGCGCCGGGCGAGGCAGGCGCAGGTGACCCTTGAGGGGGGCGGCGCCACAGGTCAGGCGACGGGGAAAAAACCGGCCCAAGCGGGCTGGATTGAAACCTGCGCGTCCATTTTCCCGGTGTTGCTGGTGGTTTTTGTGGTGCGTTCTTTTCTTTACGAACCGTTCCAGATTCCCTCGGGTTCCATGATGCCGACCTTATTGGTGGGGGATTTTATTCTGGTGGAGAAATTCGCCTACGGTATCAAGGATCCCATCACCCAGACTACGCTGATACCCACCGGCCATCCGAAACGCGGCGATGTGGTGGTGTTCAAATACCCGCTCGATCCGTCCCTGGATTACATTAAACGTGTTATCGGCTTGCCGGGGGATCGGGTCAGTTACGATCCGATGAGCAAAACGGTAACGGTGCATCCTGGTTGCGGCAACCAACCGATTTGTCCCACCGCGTTGCCGATTACCTATAGTGAAATGTCCCCCAGCGATTTCGTTCAGACGTTCACCGCCACCGGTAACGGCGAGGCCTCTTCCGGTTTTCTGGAATTGCCGCCGGATCAATCGGTGGATGACGGTATCCGTCTGGCGCAGCGCATCGAAACCCTGGGTAATGTCTCGTACCGTATTCTGACCGTGCCGGGGCAAGAAGATCAGTTGAATCTCTATTACCAGCAGCGCATGGAATGGGTGGTGCCCAAGGGCGAATATTTCATGATGGGCGATAACCGCGACGACAGCGCCGACAGCCGTTATTGGGGGTTCGTGCCGGAGAAAAATCTGGTGGGCAAAGCGGTCGCCATCTGGATGAGTTTTGAAAAACAGGAAGGCAAATGGCCGACCGGCGTTCGCCTGAGCCGGATAGGCGGGATTCATTAAGGGGAAATGCCGTCATCGCGCATGGGTCTCTTAGAGAACAAAACCTTTTTTTAGCGAAGCAATATCTCGTTACCCGTTGTAGAATATCTAACGGCAAGAAAAAAAGAAGGGCCTCCATTCCGGGGGCCACTGCAAACGAAACAGTTCTGCTCTGGCATTGCCCAGGCAGATTTGTTACGTCTGTTGTAGTATTTAGTCGCACGGTTGAATTATCGGTAACACATGAACCCCATCTTGATTAATCGGCTACAGAAGAAGCTGGGCTATACTTTTCAACAGCATGAACTTCTGCTACAGGCCCTGACACATCGAAGCGCCAGCAGTAAACATAATGAACGGCTGGAATTTCTTGGTGATTCCATATTGAGTTTCGTCATTGCCAATGCCCTGTATCTTCGTTTCCCCCGGGTTGACGAAGGTGACATGAGTCGCATGCGGGCAACCTTGGTCCGCGGCAATACCCTGGCCGAAATCGCGCGCGAGTTCGAATTGGGGGAATGCCTGCGGCTGGGGCCGGGAGAGTTGAAGAGCGGTGGATTCCGCCGTGAATCAATCCTGGCCGATACCGTGGAGGCATTGATCGGGGCTATTTTTCTTGATAGCGACATCCAGAATGTCGAGCGCCTGATTCTGAGTTGGTATCGTACCCGGCTGGAGGAAATCAGTCCCGGCGACAAGCAAAAGGATCCGAAGACACGTTTGCAGGAATACCTGCAAGGGCGCCATCTGCCGCTGCCCACCTACCTGGTGGTGCAAGTCCGCGGCGAGGCGCACGATCAGGAATTCACAATCCATTGCCATGTCAGCGGTTTGTCTGAACCGGTGGTGGGCAACGGATCCAGTCGACGCAAAGCCGAACAATCGGCCGCCGAGCAGGCGCTAAAAGAGCTGGAGCTTGAATGAGCGAAGAGAAAACCTATTGCGGGTTCGTGGCGATAGTCGGCCGGCCTAACGTCGGCAAATCCACGCTGCTTAACCAGTTTCTGGGGCAGAAAGTCTCTATTACCTCCCGTAAACCGCAAACCACCCGACACCGTATCATGGGCATCCATACCGAAGGGCCTTATCAGGCGGTTTATGTGGATACGCCCGGTTTACACATCGAAGAAAAACGGGCCATCAATCGCTTGATGAACCGCGCCGCCAGCAGTTCCATCGGCGATGTCGAGCTGGTGATCTTTGTGGTGGAGGGAACGCACTGGACCAACGATGACGAGATGGTGGTGAATAAACTGCGTGACGTCCGCTGTCCGGTGGTGCTGGCCATCAATAAAGTCGACAATGTGGTTGATAAAAGCCGCTTGCTGCCGCATATCAACGCCCTAAGCCAGAAGCTGAATTTTCTGGATGTCGTGCCGATTTGCGCCGAAAACGGCATGAATGTGGATACTCTCGCCACTATCGTGCGTAAATGTCTGCCCGAGGCCGAGCACCACTTTCCCGAGGATTATATCACCGACCGTTCCCAGCGTTTTATGGCGTCGGAAATTATCCGGGAAAAACTGATGCGTTACCTGGGCGAGGAATTGCCGTATTCCGTGACGGTGGAAATCGAACGGTTCGCCGCCAACGAGCGCGGCGGCTTTGATATCCATGGGTTGATCCTGGTAGAACGGGATGGCCAGAAAAAAATGGTCATCGGCAACAAAGGCGCCAAGATCAAAACCATCGGCATCGAAGCCCGTCATGATATGGAGCAAATGTTCGAGACCAAAGTCCACCTTGAGCTGTGGGTCAAGGTGAAGTCCGGTTGGGCCGATGACGAACGGGCGTTGCGCAGCCTGGGCTATATTGATGATCTCTGAGAGGCCTTATGATGGAGGGCTGGCAGCGCGCGTTTGTCTTGCATGGCAGGCCATATAGCGAAACCAGCCTGCTTCTGGATTTTTTCACGGAAAACAGCGGCCGGGTGCGGATCCTCGCCAAAGGGGCGCGATCCCGCCGCTCCGCCCTCAAAGGCGTTTTGCAACCCTTTACGCCCCTGCTTATCCGCTGGAGCGGAAGAGGCGAAGTCAAAACCCTGCGTAACGCCGAACCGGTCTCGCTCGGTTTGCCGTTAAGCGGCGTGATGCTGTACAGCGGTTTATACGCCAATGAACTGCTTTCACGCGTGCTGGCTCACGAAACCGATGATTCCTCCTTGTTTTTTGATTATCTCCACTGCCTGCAAATGCTGGCGGCGGGCAATGATTCGCCGGAGCCGGCCTTGCGGCGTTTCGAACTGGCGTTGCTCCGACACCTGGGTTATGGCGTGGATTTTTTACATTGCGCCGCTACCGGCCTCCCGGTGGATGACGACATGACTTACCGGTTTCGGGAAGAGAAAGGTTTTATCGCCAGCGTGGTTATCGATCATTACAGTTTTACCGGCCGTGAATTGCAGGCGCTGGCCCGCGGCGAGTTTCCCGACGCCGATACCTTGCGCGCCGCCAAACGTTTTACCCGTATGGCGCTTAAACCCTACCTGGGCGGTAAGCCGCTAAAAAGTCGCGAGCTTTTCAGCCGGTTTGTGATTAAGAAAATCCCCGGCAAGCCGTTGCCCGAGGACGGCTCAGCCGGGTAAACTGGCCGAAATCCGGGTTATCGCGCGGTGGTTTGGCCGTCGCCCGTTATCTTTTGCCTATCACGAGGTACGTTATGTCTGGTTTGCTATTAGGCGTGAACATCGATCACATCGCCACGCTGCGCAACGCGCGCGGGACGGTTTACCCCGATCCGGTGCAGGCGGCTTTTATCGCCGAACAGGCGGGCGCGGACGGCATTACCGTGCATCTGCGCGAGGATCGCCGCCATATTACCGATCGGGATGTCCGCCTGCTGCGTCAGACCATCCAGACACGCATGAATCTGGAAATGGCGGTCACCGACGCGATGATCGCCACAGCCTGTGAATTGCGGCCGCATTTTTGTTGTCTGGTTCCGGAAAACCGCCGGGAAGTGACCACCGAGGGCGGTTTGGATGTCGCGGGACAGCAGGATAAGATGCGCGACGCCGTGACGCGTCTGTCTGACGCCGGGATCCAGGTTTCCCTGTTTATTGACCCGGATGAGGCCCAAATAGCCGCCGCCGCCGCCGTGGGCGCCCCCTATATCGAAATTCACACCGGGGCTTATGCCGACGCTGGCAATGAAACGGCCCGGCAGGCGGAATTCGACCGCATACGGCAAGGGGCGTTACTGGCGGAGCGGCACGGCTTAAGCGTTAATGCCGGCCACGGCTTGACCTACCATAATGTTCAGGCTATTGCGGCACTGCCGCAGATGCATGAACTCAATATCGGCCACGCCATCATTGGTCGCGCGGTAATGAGCGGTTTAGCCGAAGCGGTGGCCGAAATGAAGCGGCTGATGCTAGAGGCGCGCCGCTGATGCCGATCCTGGGTATCGGTACCGATATCGTGGAAATCGAACGTATAGCGTCGGTGGTTTCCCGCGCCGGCGATCGCTTCGCCCGCCGTATCCTCAGCGAGGCGGAATGGGGCCAATATCTGGCCCAACAACAACCCATCCGGTTTCTGGCCAAGCGTTTCGCGGTGAAAGAAGCGGCCTCAAAAGCTTTGGGTACCGGAATCCGCGACGGACTGGCGTTCGCGCAATTTGAAGTGGTCAACGACGCGCTGGGCAAACCCGGTCTACGGTTGTATCGGCGCGCCGCCGAACTGGCGGCCGAACTGGGTGTCGCCCATATCCATGTGACCCTGGCCGACGAACGCCATTATGCCTGTGCGACAGTTATCATTGAACGCTGAAATCCCTGCCGCCGTCCCGGCGCGAAAGTCATCATCCCATGGGTTAAGCCATGCCGCCGTCCCGCAGCCGTCATGGACCGACGGCAAGAACTTCCTCACGCATTCCAGCTTGTTTCTCTTCATAGGTTATTGATAAACTGGCAAAATCGTTCTGTGGGGCCGGCTCGGCATAACCGGCGCCGCACGGGTTACAGTTTGTCGCTGTGATGCATAATGACAAATTTTTCCCACAGTTGATCTTGGGTTTCGTGGTGGGCCGGGTCGGCGATGATGGTGTTATCGATAGGGCACACTTTCTGGCAGGTCGGCGTATCGTAATGGCCGACGCATTCGGTGCAGCGGGACGGGTCGATCTGATACACGTCCGGACCCAGGCTTATCGCCTGATTTGGGCATTCCGGTTCGCACATATCGCAATTAATGCATTTTTGGGTAATTACTAGAGCCATCGCTGATTCTCAGGCCATTTACACTCGTCATTCTTCCAGTTGCCTCTTTGTTGGCCGCGATGCAACTCGAATTATTTAAAGTAAATACAGTGAATGGGGCATTGCGCCTCGCACCATACCACAAAGCCCGTCAAAGACCAATCGCGCTCCGCCATCGCAGTAGTGCGCCGTTTGTAGCGCGATAATGCCGGGTCCCCACGGGGGGAGGTGCGGCAAGCCCTTATCCATCCAACATCCACGCAAATCTTACTCAAACGTTTATTACTTTCTTGCGGAGTCATGATGAAATCAGATGCAACTGCAATTTATCGGCGGAATATAGGGCGACATTATAATAGAACGCACAGTTACCGGTCCGACCGGCAAGCGGTTAAAACCCTGGCCGCCATGGCCGATTGCCCTGGAGATTCATTTGCCCGTTGTCGCGCGCACCTTATTTTGCAGTTAGTGGTCATGGCGACCAACTCGACACAATCCTGTTGGCTTCCCCACCGTCCATCGTCCGACGGCGCCTCGGGCGAGAGGGCCGGAAATGACGGTTGTTTGCCTTTATCCGCTAAGGCCCGCCCTATCGCTTCGGCCTTCTCCGGCGGCCCGAATACCCCAGGGCGCCATGATGGCGACGTTCGCGGCCATGTGCGTCCAGCGCAGGGGAGTGTGGTTGACGGGAAACCCCGCCGGCCAAAACCGCCGACCGGCGCGCCTCCCCAAGTGGCAAGGTCGGTTAAGGTCGTCAACCGGCGCCACGAGGCCGGCGCGTTTGACTTATCGCCGGGCGGCGGCGGGCTGCTGCGCATGGGCGCGTCGCTTAGCCAATTTATCGCCAGGCTGGGCGGCCGTCTGGATAAACTCACCACATTCCCGACAGTTGCGGCGACACAATTCCCCGATGTGTCGGCCGAAGAGAAGGAAAGGATTATTGATATCGGCGGGGCGGAATTTCACTCCCAGGCCCGCGCTATCGCAATAAGGCACGACCAGAATGTCGCCATGGCGGAATTTCTGCGGCAATACCTGAACGCGCCGGCCGCCAATGTTTCCTCCGCCCGGCTGGTTGACGCCGCATTTCGCTACCTGAATGCGTGGGATAACAATCCCGCCGAGCCGGCCAGAGTATTACTCGATGCCATGGCTTATTATGCCGGTGACGATAAAACGCCTATACCGCCGGCCTTGGCTTGGGACGTTCTCAGGCGTTGGCTGCATGTGAATGTGCTGGGGGAGACCTTCCTGGATTATTTTATCGGCGAGACGGCCGGCTTGTTGGACCGACGGACGACAACATGGGCGCAAATGGGCGAATGGCTGCACAATACCACGACGGATTACGTTCGACGGCATTTTGCCGCCCATGCGCCGGCGGATAACGCGTTGCTGGCAGAACGGCTTTGGCGAGTGCTTATTTTGCAGGAACTGCCGATTCTAAACGGCTGGCGCGAGAACGGCGGTCTCACCGACGAGCCGGATGATTTCACCCTGGGCGACGCCCAGGCCGGCTGGCTTTTCGCCCGCTACAACGGTCTGGATGAGCAAACGCTTTCCCGGACGGAAGCGGCCGAATTGGGCAACCTGATTTATCTGCAAATCGAGGCTGGTGAAGCGCCGCCGCAGTGGATGCTGTTTTTTCAGATCCCCGCCGTGATGTGGTTTTCCCGGCAATCCGACGGCTGGCATATTCCGGCCCCGGCCGCTCGGCGGGATATCGTCGCGCTGTTGCGGCGGTATTTTCTGGCCAAAGGGCGGTACCTGGAAGAGAGCAATCCTTTCAATGCGTTATCCGCAGCCATCAAAGGCTACCGGACCCGGCCGCAATTGGCGGAGGCGATCATTAACGCCACATGCCCGTCCCTGTCTGTCGGACAATATTTACTGGATATCACCGCCTTTTGCCGCGATATGGCGCCGCATATTATGCCGGAGTATCCCTCATCATTTGGCTTGGGCGGCGCGGAAGGGGACAACAACGGCGACGGCGGATTTTTTTTGTTTAATTTACGTTGGCAAAAGCAGGAATATCCCTTACCGAACATCGACGCGCTTTTCAGCGCGCAAAACGACGCCATCGGTAAAAAATACGCCATTGTGGATCGTCTCTTGCTGGTTTCCGCGTTAAACGGCATTTTTAGTCTGGACGACAATTATTGGAACACCCGTCAGGTAGACAGCATCCTTGTTGAGCCGGTGCGAAACCAACCCAGATTCGGCTTAAAATATTGCTCAAAATTATTTCATAAAGGCAGTATCAGCCGTTATTTCTTTGACGAGCGGCAGCACACGTTGATATCGGCGCCCAATGTCGAATTATTCACCATACATTGGCAGGATACCGTGAGTTTGTATGCGCTGACGATGGATGATATCGGCTATGCCGTTAAGGCTATCGCCGAGTTGGATAGCGCCCGGTTGCGCCATTCGGCGCAGCAGCCGTATTCCCACTGCCTTCGGACCGGCAAAGTGCTGAAAGAACGGCGGCAAACGGCGCCGGACTTTGTCGATACCCTGGCGGCCGCCCATACCCAGGTTTTTGTCGAGGGTCTGCGCGCGCAAGGCTACCATAAACATGTCCTGCATGCGGCCAGGGACTTTTTACTGTCCTTGCTGCCTTTTTATAGCTGTGTCGATGGCGTGAAGACCGATCCGCTCGGCGAGACGCTCTTCGATTGCGGGATGGATATTGTATCACTGCTGCCGGTGCTCGGACCCTTAAGCAAAATGACCGGTCAAACCGGCACGGTGTTTATCCGGGGATTGCAAAAGACCGGGCGGGAAGCGCTGATGATGATGGCCGCCAGGAAATCGTTGGGAAATATTGCGGCAACGTCGGTAAAAAATATTGCCGCCCATTCGCTTATGCCGGCATCGCGGAGCCTGACGCTGGAACAAACGATGGCGTTGGCCGGGGAAATCGTCAGGTTTATCGATCCGGGATTCGAACTGCTCGGTTTCGCGGGAAAAAACGCCATTCAGCGCATCATCTCCCTGAACGACGCCATGGGCACCGGCCTGCCCGGTATCGGCGCAATGTTACGGCGCTTGCGGCATGTTTCATCGTCTTTTCCGTCAACTCCGCGCTCCTGGGCCTTTTTAGCCCGATATGCCGGCGGCGATAAGCGCGTCGGCATCGTCAGAATTCCCGGCCAGCGCCATCGGGGCCGGGAAATCTTTGCCATAAAGAATCTTGATAGCGGCATGGTTTTCGGTCCTAAGTTGTATTTGTCCAAAACCGGTAAGCTGAAAATGATCCCGCTGGCATTTCGCCAGCGGTTGAAAAATCTCCGTCAGCAAGGTTTGGGCGGCCGGGGAGCGCCTCGGGCCGCCGCCCGTTGGAATGCCGGCGCGGGTGGTCAAGGGGAACGGGCAGGTACCTCCCGCGTCGCTGAAAGCGTTATTACCCACCGGGCGGCGCAAGGCGATACAGGTTATGGTTTGTCGGTGGACAAAAACGTGATCACCGGCGATTTGGACGGGCAAACGGTGTCGCTGATTTTTGACCTCTCCCATAACGTTTATTATCCGCGCATCGGTAAGACCATGATTCATTTTATGATAGATGAGCCCTACCATAATCCCCTGATTCTCAATAGCGCCGGCCTGTTGGAAAAATGGCGGCAACCCAACCTGATTCCCGCGTCTCTTGCGGCGCAGGCCGAGGGGATTCGCCTTCTGGGTATCGAGCTGGACTGGGCGCGGTCGCCGCTATCGATCGATGAGGAAAAAAAGCGTGATATACCCAGGAAAATCACCTCGATTTGGCTGGGGGACAAAGATATTCCCGAAGAGATTCTGCGCAGTCTGCAAAACAATGCCGTGCGCGCCAGGGAAGGAAATAAGCCTTATCGGTTCAAGCTGTATCTTTCCAGCCAGAGCCAGAAAGCGTTTGAACGGAACTTGGAGGCCTTGATCACCAAGGCCAAAGATGTGGTGGTGCGCAACTTGGAGCATAGCGATTATTTTATCGCTTTTCGCAAAACGAAATATTATGAGCAGTACCTATCGGCCATCAGAGGCAATAAGGGCGTCGCGACCAATTTCGCTTCCGCCTGCGATATTTTGCGCATCGACCTGGTCAATCGCCGGGGAGGATTGTATCTCGATGCGGACGACATGCTTATCAGTCCGCCGGCCGCCACTGAACTTAAAACCACGTCCGAAGGCCTGGTGCTGAGCACGCCGGTTTTCCATTCCGTTATGCGCGTTAGCGGCAAATACCCGAATAGCAACTGGGGAACGCACGCCGGCAATCCGACGCTTTGGAAGATGATGGAAGAAAGCTATCAGCGCTATTCGCAAAACAAGGATATCTATCTTTACCGTCCGCCGGAAAGCGACATGGAGGCTTTCAGCCGTTATGCCGCCAGGGTTTCCTATGTTGGCGGCCCGGATCTGCTTAATTTCATCATCGACCGTTTCCTGCCTTGTGAGAAACAGACCAGGGAGGCCCTTAAACTCTACCATTTGCCGATTGTGATGGAGCGGGAAACCTATCATCGGCTACTGAGTTTTATCGACCGCGGCGTCTGCGCGTTAAAAGAGGTGGTCGATATCGGCAACGCCCACAGTTGGCGCTTTACCCGATAAAACAGCACGCTTGGTGAAGGCATGCCTTGCTACACCAGCTTTCTCACCAGTTCTTCGCTATGGCGGATTCGTTCCGGCGCGTGTTCCAAGTCGCGCTGCACCAGGGCCACAAACAGTAGGTCGGTCAAAGAAAGCTGGGCAACAGTGGAAGACATGGCGCCGCTATATTGGGCTTTTTCGCCGGCCACGGTATACAAGGCGATGTCGGCGGACTGTTGCAGGGGATTGGGCGAGAAATGGGTGGCGGTCACCACGCGGCCGCCGACCCGGTGCGCCTCCTGTGCCGCCAGGTTGATCTCGCGGCGGGCGCCGCTATAGGAAATCGCCATCAGCACATCTCCGGCGCTAAAGGCTTGTACGGTGGCCAGCAGGACATGCATATCGGTCTCGGCCACCGCCGCATAGCCGATTTTCATTAACTTGCGGGAAAAGTCCCTGGCCGCCAGGCCCGAGGCGCCGACGCCCGCCACGACCACCCGGCCGGCGTTTTTAAACATATCGGCCGCCTGTCTGAGCGTATCCTCGCTATTGATATCCAGGGTCGCCCGCAATGCGGCCTGTTTTTCGAGCAACAACTTTTCACCCACGGTTTTCAGCGGGTCATCGCTGAGGATCTGGTTGTGTACCGGTATGGACTCTATGACAAGACCGGCGGCCAGCGCTTCGCTCAAAGCCATCCGTAAGGCGGTAAAGCCGCGGTAGCCCAACTTCTGCGCGAATTTCACCACGCTGGACTGGCTGATGCCCGCCTCGGTGGCAAGTTGCTGTGAGCCCATATGCCGGGCCGCCTCGGTATGGGTTAACAGGTAATCCGCCAGTTTTCGATGATTTGCCGACAAGGCGGGGTATAACTGGCGAATTCGTAACAGACTGCTCATTTGTGTATTCCCATCGGTATCCATGGCCTTCCGTGTTGCCGCTTTATCGGCATCTTTTGTCCATCCGGCCGCCGGATGGCGGGCTGACGAGGCAGGACTCGATGGCCGCTTTACCGCAACGCCTACACGCTTGGCACTACGCCGACGCCAAAGAAAATCCCCTCGCTTGCCTGAATCAAATATTCAATAATAGTTTTTATTATCTGAATAAAAAATTCAATGGTGATGTCATGGACTTAGGCGAACTGGTTTCGGAAACGCGTAATCCCGCCTCTATGGCGTTGGATGAGCTATCGACGCTGGAAATGATGCGATTGTTCAATAGGGAGGATTGCAAAGTGCCTGAGGCGGTCGGTCGGGAGTTGCCCGCCATCGCCGCCGCGGTGGATAAAGCCGCATCAGCGCTGCGGGCCGGCGGCCGGCTAATCTATCTGGGGGCGGGCACCAGCGGGCGGCTGGGCGTGCTTGATGCCGCGGAATGTCCGCCGACTTTCGGCGTATCGTCGGAACGGGTCATCGGATTGATCGCCGGGGGGCCGGGCGCCCTGCTCAGGGCGGTCGAAGGCGCGGAGGACAGCCCGACCCTGGCCGAGACGGAGCTAAGGGCGCTCGGCGTGACGGCGGCGGATATGGTGATAGGCCTGGCAGCCTCGGGACGCACGCCTTATGTTATCGGCGGCCTGCGTTACGCCCGCCGGACGGGATGCGCCACCGCGGCAATCTCCTGCAATCCCGGCTCGCCCATTGCCCGCGAGGCGGATATCGCCATTTCACCGGTCGTCGGGCCGGAGGCGCTCACCGGTTCCACCCGGATGAAATCCGGCACCGCGCAAAAACTGATCCTGAACATGATCTCTACCGGGGCGATGGTGAAATTGGGCAAGGTGTATCAAAACTTGATGGTGGATGTGAAGGCCACCAACCTGAAACTCATTAATCGGGCCTGCCGTATCGTCGTGGACGCCACCGGCGTTGAATTCGCCGCGGCGCAAGCCGCCCTGGAGCAAACGGAATATGAGGTCAAGCCGGCTATTCTTATGCTCCTTTCCGGTTTGGACGCGCCCTCGGCCAGAGGGTTGCTGACGCGCCATCAAGGTTTTCTGCGCCGCGCGCTGGATGAAGCGGTGCGGGGATAAGGCATTTTCGCCGACAGGGAGAAGCACTTTTTTTAAGCCGCGCGCCTTAGGCTACAGTTAACATGCGCCGCCTGTCGATCCCGACGGCAGGGACGCGCCGCGACCGGAAGAACGGCCGTTCAGGCAACCCGCATAATTTCCGGCCGCCGGCCGCTAATAGATTCGCTAAGGATTAATGGCAATGGGAGAAGGTAATTTAAGTCGCAGGGCAGCCCAGCGCGTCGTTTTTTTCGATTTGGACGGCACCTTGCATCAGCAGGATATGTTCGGCTGTTTTTTACGCTATATGTTGCGCCATCTGCCGTTCAATATCCTGTTGGTGGCGCCGGTTCTGCCCGTCATCGGCATCGGCCTCCTGTCCAAAGGCCCCTCGACCCGCTGGCCCATGAGCCTGCTGTTATGGGCTATCACATTCGGCCACAGTGAACAGCGGTTGCAAACGCTGCAAGAGGCTTTTGTGACCTGGTTTCGCGCACGGGTCATCGGTTTCCCCGTAGTGCTAAGACGGCTGGATGACTATCTCGATAGCCAGGACGCGCAAGTCTGGCTTATCACCGGTTCGCCGGAACCCCTGGTGCGGGGCGTCTATCAGGATGCGCTGTTTTTGCCCCGGGTGCGTTTGATAGGCAGCCGGATGGCGCGTAGGCGTGGCGGCTGGGTGCTGACTTTACGCTGCCTGGGGCATGAAAAGGTGGCGCAACTGGAGCGCGAGCTGGGGACGCCGCTGAAACTCTTCAGTGGCTATAGCGATAGCCGCCACGACAGTCCCTTGTTGTATTTTTGCGAGCATCGCTGGCGTGTGACGCGGCAAGGTCAGTTGCGTCAACTGGACTGAAAAGCGGGCCGCGCGGTGCGGCCGCGGCAATGTTTTGCCGGGGGAAGACCCGGCTGATATCATAGACCCCTTTTTTAGGCGGGATCGTCGATGGACATCTGTACACAACATGACGAATTCTGGATGCGCCGGGCTTTGGTCCTGGCCGGCATGGCCGAGGCCGAGGGCGAAGTGCCGGTGGGCGCCGTTCTGGTGTTGGACGGCCGGGTTATCGGCGAAGGCTGGAACCGCTCCATCGGCCGACACGACCCCACCGCCCACGCCGAGATCATGGCATTGCGGCGGGGCGGCAGGGCCATCGGTAACTATCGGCTGGTCGCCGCCACGCTGTATGTCACCCTGGAGCCGTGCGTCATGTGCGCCGGCGCGATGATCCACAGCCGCATCGGTAGGCTGGTGTTTGGCGCCTGGGATGAAAAAACCGGCGCGGCGGGGTCGTTATGCGATGTACTGGGGCATCCGGGTATGAATCACCGTATCGACATTACCGCCGGCGTTCTGGCGCAGGAATGCGCCGGCCGGCTAAGCGCGTTTTTTCGCGCCAGGCGCGAGCAGCATAAAGCGCGCCGCCAGGAATTGAAAATAGCGCCGGGCGCCGGGTTGCAAGTCCCGCTGAATCACCCCGGACGGGAATCTTAACGGCTCAACTAGCGGCTGGCTTTGGCAAGAGCGGGCGCAGTGTCGGAAGACAAGATTGCGGCGGACGCCGGCAGGGCCGGCGGGTTTTGTTTGGCGATATCGCCCATTGCTTTCGCCGGCGCGGGCGGGGCCAACGGGTTTTGTTTGGCGATATCGCTTGTTGCTTTCGCCGGCGCGGGCGGGGCCAACGGGTTTTGTTTGGCGATATCGCCCGTTGCTTTCGCCGGCAGGGCCGGCGGGTTTTGTTTGGCGATATCGCCCATTGCTTTCGCCGGCGCGGGCGGGGCCAACGGGTTTTGTTTGGCGGTATCGCCCGTTGCTTTCGCCGGCGCGGGGGCAGTCGGGGAATCCGCCGACGGTTTGCTGCCTCCTGCCGCCAATTGCAGCGCCGCTTTCTTTTCTTTCTCCTGCAAATATCCCGTCAGACTCATTTCATAGCGCCGGATATTCTCAACATAATTATAGGCTTGCTGGCCGCGGGCGTAACCGTAGGTGGTCTGCTGATAATAGCGGGGCTGGCTCAGCATGGGCAGCCGTAATTTGACGTCCACCCAGCTATCGGGGTTGCCTTTCTGCTTGGCGGTCAGCGCGCGGGCATCCAGCATATGTGCGTAACCCATATTGTAGGCGGCCAGCGCAAACCAGATTTTTTCGTCATCCGGAATGCTGTCGGGCACTTTCTTTATCATGCGCGCCAGATAGAGCGCGCCGCCCCGGATACTTTGCTCCGCATCCTGGCGATCGGTAATCCCCAGGCTGGCGGCCGTGGCGCGCGTGAGCATCATTAAGCCCCGCACCCCGGTAGGCGACACCGCCTGCGGATCCCAATGGGACTCCTGATAAGAAATCGCGGCCAGCAGTTTCCAGTCGATTTCAGTGGAATAGCGTTTGAACAAGGATTGCAGCGCCGGCAACGTGGCATCGATGGAGGCCAGAAACGTTTTGGTATCCACGTAATCAAAGCTGCCCACATGGCCGAGATATTTTTCCTCCAGCCGGGCGATGGTCCCCTCGTCATTCATCTTGCTGTAAAAATCCAGCAAGGCGGCCGAAAGATTATCGCTATCCCGCCGACGCAGATACCAGGTAACCGGTTCGTCCTCGCTGACATCGAACGCTACCGCCAGTTGCGGATGGACCCGTTGCATCAAACCGATGGTGGAAGAATCCGCCAGGGTATAGTCCAGCTTGCCCTCCGCCACTTGTTGCAACAATGCTTTGCTGCCGAGATCGGACGACACCTCCCAATGTAGATCGGGGTACTTCGTTTTCCGCAAGTCCTGTAGCAGGGCATCATGGGCCGAGCCGGAGGCCACGACCAAACGGCCCTGCAGCGCGCCGAGGCTTTTCGGTCTGGCCCGCCCCAGGCGATAGACCAATTGTTGGGAAACATAATAGTACGCCGGACCGGTGGTGAACCGGCGCAGGCGATCGTTATTATAAATCAGGCCGGCGGCCAGCAAATCGGCGCGATCGCCGGCCAGATCATCGAACAGTTCGTCAAGATTGGCGCGTTGGTGGATAACCAGCTTTACACCCAGGTAATCGGCGAAACGCTTCACCAGTTCATAGTCCAAACCGGTTGGCTTGCCGTTGGTGTTGTCAAAACTCAAAGGCGCCGCTAGCGTGCTGACGCGTAGCGTTCCCCGGCTTTTAATCTCGCTAAGCTTATCGTCGCGCATCGTGTGCCAGGGCACATTAAACCACAGCGCCCAGGTCAGCAATGCCGCGATAACGCCAATCACGACATAATTTATCTTGAATCTCTTCAAATAGTTATCTCTTCCCGGAGCGCGATCCTTGCGGGTCTCGGGAGGTAAAAGGGTTATCAGGCCTTCCCTGGCGTCGGGGCATTTTGCGCAACAAAACGGCAGGGCGCAACCGGAAAAGCACTCAGTCCTAACTCGCTGAATGGGCTCGATGGGGTCAATAATAACCGCGCAAACGGTTTCGTCCTGCGCCGGGATTCACTATAATGGCGCGCGTCCCCCCTTGAAGTTGCGCCTCATGGCAAGCCCCGCCGTCGTTTGCGGCAGCGGCGGTTCAAAGACGAGAGATTTTGATTATGGAAATTTTGCGCGGTTCTCCCGCCCTGTCGGCATTTCGCATCAATAAGCTATTGGTTCGTTGCCGGGAAGCCCGTTTACCCGTGAATGATATCTATGCCGAATACGTTCATTTTGCCGATTTGAGCGCTCCGCTCAATGACGACGAGCACGCCAGGTTGCAGAAATTGCTCAAATACGGCCCTTCTCTCGCTGAACATTCCCCGCAGGGGCGCCTGCTGCTTGTGACGCCCAGGCCGGGCACCCTATCTCCCTGGTCGTCCAAGGCCACGGATATCGCCCGCAATTGCGGACTGGCGAAAATCAAACGCCTTGAGCGCGGCCTGGCCTATTATCTTCAGGCGTCCACCCTGGATGAGTCCCAGTGGCGGCGGTTGGGGGCGTTGCTTCATGACCGGATGATGGAAACCGTCTACGACGAACTGGAGCAGGCGGCCGCGTTATTCACGCGGCAAACGCCGGCGCCGGTGGGCCAGGTGCCGATGCTGGCTAAGGGCCGCGGCGCGTTGGAGCAGGCCAATACCGCGTTGGGGCTGGCGCTGGCGGACGATGAGATCGATTATCTGCTCGATGCTTTCGGCCGTCTGGGCCGCAATCCCACGGATGTCGAGCTTTACATGTTCGCCCAGGCCAATTCAGAGCATTGCCGTCATAAGATATTCAATGCCGACTGGATTATCGACGGCCAGCCGCAGCGGAAATCGCTGTTCAAAATGATCAAGAACACCTTTGAACAGACCCCGGATTTCGTCCTGTCGGCCTATAAAGACAACGCCGCCGTTATGGAGGGGGCGTCGGCGGGGCGTTTTTTTGCCGATCCGATTAACGGACGCTACGACTATCATCAGGAGCCCATTGCTATTCTGATGAAGGTGGAAACACACAATCATCCCACGGCGATCTCGCCCTGGCCCGGCGCCGCCACCGGTTCGGGCGGCGAGATACGCGATGAAGGCGCGACCGGTCGGGGCGCCAAGCCCAAAGCCGGGCTGACCGGCTTTTCGGTATCCAATCTGCGCATTCCCGGTTTCGAGCAGCCCTGGGAGCAGGACTTCGGCAAGCCGGATCGGATCGCCAGCGCCCTGGATATCATGACCGACGGCCCCTTGGGCGGCGCGGCGTTCAATAATGAATTCGGCCGTCCGGCGCTGGCCGGCTACTTTCGTACCTATGAAGAACGGGTCAACAGCCATAACGGGGTCGAGCTGCGCGGTTACCATAAACCCATCATGCTGGCGGGCGGCATCGGCAATATCCGCGCCGACCATGTCGACAAGGGGGAATTCGCCGCGGGAGCCAAGCTAATCGTTCTGGGCGGGCCGGCGATGAATATCGGACTTGGCGGCGGGGCGGCCTCATCCATGGCCTCCGGCCAGTCCGACGCGGATCTGGATTTCGCTTCGGTACAGCGGGATAACCCGGAAATGGAGCGCCGTTGCCAGGAGGTGATCGACCGCTGCTGGCAATTAGGCGAAAGCAATCCCATCTTGTTTATCCACGACGTGGGCGCCGGCGGCCTGTCCAACGCCATGCCGGAACTGGTGAGCGACGGTTGCCGAGGCGGCCGTTTCCAACTGCGTGATATTCCCAACGACGAACCGGGCATGAGTCCGCTGGAAGTCTGGTGCAACGAGTCTCAGGAACGGTATGTGCTGGCGGTGGCGCCGGATCAGTTAGCGCGGTTCGACGCGATATGCCAACGCGAACGCACGCCTTATGCGGTCATCGGCGAGGCGACCGAACAACGCCATCTGACGCTGGACGACAGGCATTTCCACAACCGGCCCATTGATTTGCCGCTGGACGTACTGTTGGGCAAAACGCCGAAGATGTTGCGCGATGTGGCGCGCCTGGCGGTGTCCGGCACGCCGCTAGATCACGGCGCCATCCGGCTGGAAGAGGCGGTCCGACGCGTGCTGCATTTGCCGGTGGTGGCCGAAAAGACCTTTTTGATTACCATTGGCGATCGTACCGTGACCGGCATGGTGGCCCGCGATCAAATGGTCGGCCCCTGGCAGGTGCCGGTGGCCGACTGTGCGGTTACCACCGCCAGCCTGGACAGCTATTACGGCGAGGCCATGTCGGTGGGGGAAAGAGCGCCGGTGGCGCTACTGAACTTCGCCGCCTCGGCGCGATTGGCCGTGGGGGAAGCCATCACCAATTTGGCGGCCACCCGCATCGGCGATATCAAACGCATCAAATTGTCGGCCAACTGGATGGCCGCCGCCGGCCATCCGGGCGAAGACGCCGGTTTATACGACGCGGTGAAGGCCGTGGGCGAAGCGCTTTGTCCGGCGCTGGGCCTGACCATTCCGGTGGGCAAGGATTCCATGTCCATGAAGACCCGTTGGCGGCAGGGCAGCGAACAACGGGAGATCACCGCGCCGTTGTCGCTGGTGATTACCGCCTTCGCCCGGGTGGAGGATGTGCGCGGCACGGTAACCCCGCAATTACGCGCCGACAGGGATAATGCCCTGTT
Source organism: Martelella alba (assembly GCF_005217455.1). Taxonomy (GTDB): domain Bacteria; phylum Pseudomonadota; class Gammaproteobacteria; order Enterobacterales; family Enterobacteriaceae; genus Acerihabitans. The sequence continues at coordinate 141,301 of NZ_SZPQ01000010.1, read as the reverse complement.
GCTGATTGATCTGGGCGCCGGCAATCAGGCCCTTGGCGCCACGGCCCTGGCCCAGGTGTATCGCCAGTTGGGCGATGCTACCGCCGATGTCAGGGACCCGGCGCAATTGGCCGGATTTTATCGCGCCATACAGCAATTGGCGGCCGATGGCGTCCTGCTGGCTTATCACGACCGTTCCGACGGCGGTTTGCTGGTGACGTTACTGGAAATGGCCTTCGCCGGTCATTGCGGGTTGGATATCGACATCGCCGCTTACGGCCGGGATCGTCTGGCGGCGTTATTCAATGAAGAGCTGGGGGCGGTCATCCAGATAGCCGCCGCGGATCGCGCCCATGTCAATCAGGTGCTGGCCGAACATGGGCTGGAAACATGCCTGTTCGATCTTGGCCGGGCGGTGGAGGGCGATCGCGTGCGCATCGCCTGCGGCGAACATGTGGCCTATGCGGAAAGCCGCAGCCGGTTGCGGACCTGGTGGGCGGAAACCACCTGGCAAATGCAACGCCTGCGTGATAATCCCGACTGCGCCGATGAGGAGCATGCCGCCAAGCAGGATGACGGAGACCCCGGGTTGAGCCCGATACTGACTTTCGATCCGGCCGAAGATATCGCCGCTCCCTATATCGCCAAACAGGCGCGCCCCAAAGTGGCGGTCTTGCGTGAACAGGGCGTCAATTCCCATGTGGAAATGGCCGCGGCGTTTTATCGCGCCGGGTTTGACGCCGTGGATATTCACATGAGCGATGTGCTGTCGGGCCGCAGCGATTTGCGGGACTTTCACGTGCTGGTGGCTTGCGGCGGTTTTTCCTACGGCGACGTGCTGGGCGCTGGCGAAGGCTGGGCTAAATCCATTCTTTTCAATGAACGCGCGCGCGATGCGTTCGCCGCCTTTTTCGGCCGCCCGCACACCCTGGCGCTGGGGGTATGCAATGGTTGCCAAATGATGTCCAATCTGCGTGAACTGATTCCCGGCGCCGAGCTTTGGCCGCGTTTTGTGCGCAACAAGTCCGAACGTTTCGAGGCGCGTTTCAGCCTGGTGGAAGTCACCCGCAGTCCATCGCTGTTCCTACAGGGTATGGAAGGTTCCCGCCTGCCTATTGCCGTATCCCATGGGGAAGGGCTGGCGGAAGTCCGCGACCCGGCGCATCTGGCGGCCCTGGAGAACGCCGGCGTGGTGGCGTTGCGCTATGTGGACAATTACGGTCGGATTACTGAAAACTATCCGGCCAACCCCAATGGCTCGCCAAACGGTATTACGGCGGTGAGCAGCACTAATGGCCGGGTCACCATTACCATGCCGCATCCGGAACGGGTATTTCGTACGGTATCCCACTCCTGGCATCCGCAGGAATGGGGTGAAGATGGCCCCTGGCTGCGGATTTTCCGCAATGCCAGAAAGGCGCTTGGCTGATTTTTCACCCCCCTCTCATGGGACTGTCCTTTCGTCCATAACGGCCCGTCCGCTACCGGTCGGGCCGTTATTTTTAGCGAAACCGTCCTGATGCCTCGCCTGAGACGGGCGGGGGAGACAACGCGATGTGCGGGCATTCTGATAGTGTCGTTTTTTCGCAAATTTTGCGGTATGCCCTGTCGCTGATTAGCGACATCTAATTATATGTTATGAAATGGTTTTTAATCTTATTGAATTTTTTGTCTCCATAAAGCGACGGAATCCTCTCGTGAAACGCGCTCTTTCCCGCTTTCCATCACGGTTTTTTTGCCGTAGGCCGCGGATAATGCGGCATCATGGCCAATTGGAAAAATTGGCATGGATGATGCATAATACTCGTCAGTTGCTCATTCACCTTGTTATATACGCACTGTTCATCAAAACAGCCAAGACGATATAACCCTCGAATGACGCCAAAGTACGGTGCCTATCGTCCACCATAACCGATAACCGCCTCGCGGCGTTATCAAGCATCGGGCGACACGTTGAGTGAGGCACCTCCTATTTCATGAAAAGCACTTGCCGGCGGGCAAGTGCTTTTTTGCTTTCTTAAGGCCGGCTAAGGGGATAGCATCGGCAGGATTCGGCGGTTTTCACAGGATGCATCGTTTGAAAAAATGGCGCCTTTTCCCCCGCTCATTGCGGCAATTGGTGATGCTGGCCTTCACGCTGGTGCTGTTGCCCTTGTTACTGCTGGCCTATCAGGCCTGGCAAAGCCTGGATCGCCTCAGCGAACGGGCGGCGGATATCAATCGCAGCACCCTCTCGGACGCCCGCCGCACCGAATCCATGAGCAGCGTGGCGCTAGAGATGGAGCGCAGCTACCGCCAGTATTGTGTTTTGGACGACCAGACCCTGGCGACGCTGTATCAAAACCAGCGCCGCCAATACGCCCAACTCCTGTCCGCGCACGGTAATCCGCCATCCGAGCAACGTTATATCCTGCGATTACAGGATTTGTTAGAGCGGCTTGACCGCCTCGAATGCGCCAATAACAGTCCAAACGACGCGGCTTCCGAGTCCCTTAAGGCGTTTTCGCGCGCCAACGGCGATCTGGTGCAGGCCACCCGCAACAGCATCTATAGCCGCGGTCAGCAATTACAGGCCGCGCTGGCTGAACGCGGCCGTTTTTTTGGCTGGCAGGCGCTGATATTATTTCTGGTCAGTCTGATACTGGTGCTGCTCTTTACCCGCATGATCATCGGGCCGGTGAAAACAGTGGAAAAAATGATCAACCGGATAGGCGAGGGACGGCCCCTTGACAGCCGGATTTCCTTTACCGGTCCGCGGGAGATTCACTCACTGGTTCAGCGGATCCTTTGGCTGAATGAACGGCTCTCTTGGCTGGAATCGCAACGGCACGAGTTTTTGCGGCACATTTCCCACGAACTGAAAACCCCCCTGGCGAGTCTTAGGGAAGGCACCGCCTTGCTGGCCGATGAGATAGCCGGGCCGCTAAGCGCCGACCAGCGGGAAGTGGTCGCAATCCTTGACAGCAGCGGCCGGCATTTGCAACAACTGATCGAACAACTGCTGGATTACAACCGCAAGCTGGCAGACAGCCCCGCGGAATTCGCCGATATCAATCTGCCGGAAATGATCGATTCAGTGATAGCCGCCCACAGCCTACCGGCCAGAGCCAAGGGCATGCACACCCTTATCGAGCTGGAAAGCGCCCATTGCCGGGCGCAGCCGGTATTGCTGATGCGGGTGCTGGATAATCTCTATTCCAATGCGGTGCACTATGGGCAGGAATCCGGTAACATCTGGATCCGCAGCCGGCGGGCGGGACAGCGTCTTATCCTGGAATTGGCCAACAGCGGCGAGCCCATACCGGCAGCGGAACAGAACATGATATTCGAGCCCTTCTATCAGGGCCGCGTCCAGCGCAAGGGCGCGGTGAAAGGCAGCGGGCTTGGGCTTAGCATCGCGCGGGACTGTATCCGCCGGATGAACGGCGAACTCAGACTGGCCACGGTGGATTACGCCGCCGTATGCTTTCGTATCGAACTACCTTTAACCGTCGAGAACGCATCACAATGAATCCACGCTGTTCACCGGCGAACTATACCGCATGCGATCCCTCCCGTCCGGGACGTTCGGCCAGGGTGGCCGGCCGGTTGCGCGGGCTGTTTTTGCTATTGCCCTGGCTGATGGCCGGTTGCTCAGGCGATTATGCCGGCGGCGGCGCTTCGATGACCTTATCGTCGGCCAGCCAGACCTTGCCGGCCGGCCGGTTTGCCGCCGAATGCGATAAACTCTGGCAAACGCGGGACGAGCCCAGCCTCGCCGACGCCGGCTACTGGCTGCGCGCCATGCAGTGCGCCGAAAGTCTGACGCCGTCCCAGGCCCGCCTTGAAGCCGCCGGTAACGGCGGGGAGCGCTGGGATGACGCCTTCCGGGAAAGCATTTTACTTGATGCCGCCGATATCACCGTTACCGAGCGGCGTCGGGCCTATCAGCGTCTGTTGGGGTTCCGCTCGCGCATCCCGCCGGCGGTTTATCCGGTATTCAGATTATGGCGTCAGCAAGAGGCGTTGCGGCTTATCCTGGCGGATGAGCGTGGTAAGAGCCAGCGGCAACTGGACGCCGCCGCCGCGCAAATAGAACAGATGCGCCAGCAGCAACAGGATTTACAGCATAAACTGGATATAACCACCCGTAAATTGGCAACACTGACGGAAATCGAGCGGCGGCTGTCGGCCCGCAAGCAAGGTATGACGGATAGCGACAACGAGGGCGGCTACCCATCGGCATCGGGCGCCGCCGGCGATAAAACGGTACCGACCGTCAAGCCGTAATGTGATAAGGGAACAAACAGTTCATGGGGCAGCGTAAGAACGCCAATCTGTTACTGGTCGACGACGACGCCAGTCTGCTGAAATTGCTGGGGATGCGCCTGACCAGCGAGGGATTCAACGTCGCCACCGCCGAGAGCGGGCAGGACGCGTTGCGCCTGTTGGCGCGGGATAAAATCGATCTGGTCATTAGCGATCTGCGTATGGACGAGATGGACGGATTAACGTTGTTCGGCGAGATTCAGCGCCATCAGCCCGGCATGCCGGTAATCATCCTGACGGCCCACGGTTCGATACCTGACGCGGTGGCCGCCACGCAGCAGGGCGTGTTCAGCTTTTTGACCAAACCGGTGGACCGCGATGCCTTATACAAGGCCATCGACGACGCCCTGGCGCTGTCAATGCCCGCCGGCGATGACCGCTGGCGGGAATCCATCGTGACGCGCAGTCCGGTCATGCTGCGGTTGCTGGAGCAGGCCAAGATGGTGGCCCAGTCGGATGTCAGCGTGCTTATCACCGGTCAAAGCGGTACCGGCAAGGAAGTGCTGGCCCAGGCCATTCACGCGGCCAGCCCGCGGGGGAGCAAGCCCTTTGTGGCCATCAATTGCGGCGCGTTGCCGGAACAACTGCTGGAGTCGGAGCTGTTCGGCCACGCCAAGGGCGCGTTTACCGGCGCGGTCAGCAGCCGGGAGGGGTTGTTTCAATCCGCGGCGGGCGGCACGCTGTTTCTTGACGAAATCGGCGACATGCCGCTGTCCTTGCAAGTGAAACTGCTGCGGGTTTTGCAAGAGCGCAAGGTCAGGCCGCTGGGCAGTAATCGTGATTTGGATATTGACGTGCGGATCATTTCCGCCACTCATCGGGACTTGCCCAAGGTTATGGCGCAGGGCGAATTCCGCGAGGATCTGTTTTACCGCCTTAACGTCGTCAGCCTTAAGCTGCCGGCGTTGCACGAACGCGCCGAGGATATTCCCTTGCTGGCCAACCATTTGCTGCGGGATGCGGCCAAACGGCATAAGCCCTTCGTGCGCAGTTTTTCCGCCGACGCCATGAAGCGCTTGATGGCGGCGGGCTGGCCCGGCAATGTACGGCAATTGGTCAATGTGATAGAACAGTGTGTGGCCCTGACATCGGCGCCGGTGATAAGCGAGGCGCTGGTGGAACAGGCCCTGGAAGGCGAAAACACGGTCCTGCCGACCTTCGTTGAGGCCCGGTTGCAGTTTGAATTGCATTATCTGCGCAAATTGTTGCAGATTGCCAAGGGAAATGTGACGCAGGCGGCACGGATGGCCGGGCGCAACCGGACGGAATTTTATAAGCTTTTATCGCGCCACGGGCTGGACGCCAATGCGTTTAAAGATTAAGTTGGCTCTCTTTTAACCGATGATAAGCGGCGCAGGCCGTTAATCTGCTTGAGAAAGGTTTTATGATGAAAAAAATCGATGCGATTATCAAGCCGTTCAAATTGGACGATGTCCGCGAAGCGTTGGCGGAAGTCGGTATCACCGGTATGACCGTTACGGAAGTTAAAGGTTTCGGCCGCCAGAAAGGTCACACCGAACTGTACCGCGGGGCGGAATATATGGTGGACTTTTTGCCCAAGGTCAAAATCGAATTGGTGGTGGCGGACGACATCGTCGACAACTGTGTTGAAACCATCATGCACACTGCCCAGACCGGTAAAATCGGCGACGGTAAGATTTTTGTGTTCGACGTGGCGCGCGTTATCCGCATCCGCACCGGCGAACAAGACGAAGAGGCGATTTGACCCCTCACGCACGCCCTCGCCCAAAGCGGGTTTCCGCCTGGGCGGGGCGCTATTCCACCTTGAAAATTATTCCCCTCCCGTGAAAAAATATCCCGAACCCAGGCGGAGCCGCCGCCGGCCGGCATTGCGAACGGTTCTGACGAAACCGTTTGCGGAAAAAGCCGGCCGCCACCTATCGGAAGGGGGATAAAAAAGTTTACACTATGGCCAACCCAGCGAATTTTTGTCGTCATTTATTATCGTCCAGGATTACCGCCAGAGAACAGCGCGGTAGTGAAGCCGGTCGAGTCAGGAGAAGCGGATGTTAAAGCGTGAAATGAACATTGCGGATTACGATGCCGAATTGTGGCGGGCCATGGAGCAAGAGGCGGTGCGTCAGGAAGAGCACATCGAGCTGATTGCCTCTGAAAACTATACCAGCCCCCGCGTGATGCAGGCTCAGGGATCTCAGCTCACCAACAAATACGCCGAAGGCTATCCGGGCAAACGCTACTATGGCGGTTGCGAATACGTCGATGTCGTCGAGCAGTTGGCCATAGATCGGGCCAAGGCGCTGTTTGGCGCCGATTACGCCAACGTTCAGCCGCATTCCGGCTCCCAGGCCAATTTTGCCGTCTACACCGCCTTGTTGCAGCCCGGCGATACCGTACTGGGTATGAACCTGGCCCACGGCGGCCACCTGACCCACGGCGCGCCGGTCAACTTCTCCGGCAAGCTGTACAAAATCATTCCCTACGGCATCGACGCCAGCGGGCATATCGATTACGAGGAACTGGCGCGACTGGCGCAGGCCCACCAACCGAAAATGATTATCGGGGGTTTTTCCGCTTATTCCGGCGTCGTGGATTGGGCGCGTATGCGTGAAATCGCCGACAGCATCGACGCCTACCTGTTTGTGGATATGGCCCATGTGGCCGGACTGGTCGCCGCCGGCGTTTATTCCGACCCGATTCCCCACGCCCATGTGGTGACCACCACGACCCACAAAACCCTGGCGGGTCCCCGTGGCGGCCTGATCCTGGCAAAAGGCGGCAGCGAAGAACTGTATAAGAAACTCAATTCAGCGGTATTCCCCGGCGCGCAGGGCGGCCCGCTGATGCATGTCATCGCCGGCAAGGCGGTGGCGCTCAAGGAAGCCATGGAGCCGGCGTTTAAAACCTATCAGCGGCAAGTGGTCAAGAACGCCAAGGCAATGGTGGGCGTCTTCTTGCGGCGCGGCTATAAGATTGTTTCCGGCGGGACGGAAAACCACCTGTTTCTGTTGGATCTGGTGGATAAAAATTTGACCGGCAAGGAGGCGGACGCCGCACTCGGGCGCGCCAATATCACCGTTAACAAGAACAGCGTACCCAACGATCCTAAAAGCCCGTTCGTGACATCCGGCGTGCGTGTCGGTACGCCGGCGGTCACCCGCCGCGGCTTCAACGAGCAGGACGTGCGCGAACTGGCCGGCTGGATGTGCGATGTGCTGGACGATATCCACAACGAAGCGGTGATTGAACGCACCAAGCAGAAAGTACTGGATATCTGCGCCCGCTATCCGGTCTACGCCTGATAGACTCGTCATACTTCGCGTTGCCGCTTTGTTGGCCGCGCTCGCTCCAGTCACTGTGTTATCTCTGTGACTGGGCATCTTGAAAGACATCCTGTCTCTCATTGAAGGGCCGCCGCTGGCGGCTCAAATGCGTTCCCGACGATTTTGTCACTTTGCCGCCGCGATGCAACGAGAAGTCTCTGGAGTATAGACGCTGCCCCGCCTGAAATCCGGCGCCGTCGGGTCGGCCGGGACAGTTGCGCTATGGCCGATTCAGGCTCAGGATTCCAGAAAGTGCCGGATTCGCTCCTGCTGAGAGAGGGCCAGCGGCATTTGCACCAGAATCAGCGGCGGTGAATACAGCGGCAAGGGCAAAGAAAACGGCGAAATGATCAGGTCGGTGTTTTTTGGCGCCCCGCGGCATTGAAATTCCGCCAGAGACTGGCATTTGATATTCAGCGGCAAGAGGGTCAATTCACGGATTTGCAGTTCCAGCGTTTTCTCCGTGGGGTTTTCGCCATGGGTTAATATCAAAACCTGCTTTTCCTGCAATTCATTATCCTGCATCAGCCAGGCGCCGAAAATCACGGCGATAAGACCGATTTCCTCCCGGGCGAATTTGATGCGGTAATGCGCTTCAAACGCCATCACCGCCAGACGGGTGGTGCGAATCAGACGGGGGTATTTCTCATCCAATTCCTGCTGTAGGCTGTTATCAATGCCCATATGGAAGTGGCAGCGTTCCAGTGCGGCGCTCAAATGCGAAAACAGCTGGCGCGCCAGCGAATCCCGTTGATGAAACGCCATGCCCGAAACCTGTTCGAAGCGCGCGATCAATTGCGCGACGCTATGGGTCAACAGCCGATCGTCCTCCGTTATCGTACCGCTATAGCTGGGTGTCTTCATCAACCGGGCCAGCAGCGTCAAACCCGCTTTTTCGTTGTCCGGCAATGGCCAGTCGCGAAAGATGTCCAGCACGCCCCGATGCTCGGTTTTTTGCTCCAGCCAATGCCATTGATGCTGATTGAATTCGGGATGCTCGCACGCCGCGCACTGCAACAGGATATGACGGAAATACAATTGCAAAAAATAACGATCGCCGGCGAGCGCTGGCCGGCCGAGCAAGGCGATAAAGGCGTCGATCACGCTATTGAGCCTATCGGGGCCGATGCGCAAGGCAATGGGCAGATGGCGCCACTGGTGTTTTTGCAACGGTTCGAAATACCGGCTTACCCTCTCGGGGCATAAACGCAGGGCGCGGCGCAACCCCTCGATAAGACAAAGGCGTTTATTGAGAACGATGCCCTCGATCCGGTAACTGCCATTATGCTGCCCAATCAAGGCGAGATGGTGGATATGCCGGATCTCGCGCTCGATATGAACAAGATCTCGCCGTGTCGTCGGCAAATCCTCGCCGTTATAGCGGGAAAGCGAGACCAGTGACAAAGACGGCAAAGGTGCGAAAAGCATTAAAAGCAAATGGCTGCGGCGTTGCGGACCGGATAGCGCTGGCACTGGGGAAAAGTGCAAGCCCATAAACGTATCATACCCTTGAGTTTCACTTCTGCTAATGATAGTTAATGATGCGTATTCTGGCAGCGTAGGCGAGTTTTTGTTTCCGGGTTTTAATCACGGTCACATTTTTGCTACGGTCCCGTTGCGAATAGATCAATTCCGGCAAGGGTTTGCAACAGTTATTTACTTGCGGCCGTTAATGGCAATCCGCTAGCATCGCCCTTGGCGAACCGCCGGGGGAGGAGCTTTCGCGACGATGGCGAACAGGATTCACATCATCAGATTGAACTGGCTGGCCGGATGCGCCGTACTGGCGCTTGGCTGGGGCGATCCCCGGCATGCCCAGGCCCATCCGCACAGTTTTATCGATATGCAAACGGAAATCATCAGTCGGGACAATCGCTTAAGCGGTTTTAAAATGACCTGGACCATGGATGAAATCACATCCGCCGATGTGTTCTATGACGCGCCCGACGCCAAACCGGATTCGGTGGCCTGGAAAAAGCTGGCGGCGCAGGTTATGGCCAACGTCCTGGGACAGCATTACTTCACGCAGGCGTATTGCAACGGACGGCCGCTCAAGTTCGATGATCGGCCGGCGCAATACCGGTTGTACCGTAATGGCCGCAAGGCGGTGCTAATGTTTGTCCTGCCCGTGGCGCATCCCCCCTTGCTGGCCGGCGGCGATTTCACTTTCTCTACCTACGATCCCACTTACTTCGTCGATATGACCTATCGCGATGAGAAAGCCATCAGTCTGCCCGGCGAATTGGCGACCGCCTGCAAGCTGACGCTCCTTACGCCCAAAGCCAATCCTTCGCTGCAAGCCTATGCGCTTTCGCTTGACAACCCCGGCTCGGTGGGCGTCGACACGTCCTTGGGCAAACAATTCGCACAACAGGTTCAACTCCAATGTCATTGATAACCGCGACACGGCCCCGCCACGGCAACCTGCGCTTTTGGCTGCTTGGGCTTTGGCCATTCTGGCTGTTCTTTATTCTGTTACTGGCGGCGGCCCGTTATCTGCTCGAATACGGGCCTTATCTTTTATTGCAAAGCGTGTTGTGGCAGGCGCAATTGCACCGCCACCTGGCGCAATTACTTTCCGCGGCCGGCCAGCATCCCGTCCAGGCCGGCATGTCCCTGGCGTTGTTCAGCTTGACCTACGGCATACTGCATGCCGTCGGTCCGGGGCACGGCAAGCTGGTGCTCGCCACCTACCTTTCCACGCATTCCTCCCGTTTGCGGCTCAGCCTGGGGATGACCCTGGCGGCATCGTTGCTGCAAGGCCTCATGGCAGTGCTGTTGGTGACGTTATTTCTGTTTGTGTTGCACCTTTCCTCGCACAGGCTGCATTTGGGGGAATTTTGGCTGGAGAAGGGCAGTTATCTGTTGATGGCTTTGCTTGGCGCATTACTCTGCCTGCGGGCGGCGGCAAGACTGCGGGCGGTTTTTCGCAGCCTCGCGCGGCAAACCGGCCGAAGGCCGCGGATCGGCGCTGTCAGTTTGTTGCCGCGCCAGGCGGATGGGCGCTTGGCCAGGGTGGGGCTGGCGCCGGCGGCGGATAATGGCTACAGGCCAGTACGGTCTGACGGCGGGGAAGCTACCGACCATGGCGCCCATTGCGGCTGCGGCCATCGCCATATGCCCGCGCCGGAGGATCTCAGGGACAAGACCGGCTGGCGGACCCGGGCGGCGGTGGTGCTGGCCATGGGATTCCGTCCTTGTTCCGGCGCGGTGCTGGTCTTGTTGTTCGCCAAAGTGATTGGGGTGTATGGCTGGGGGATGCTGTCGGCGATGGCCATGTCCGTCGGTACGTCGCTGACGCTCCTGGCGCTGGCGCTTTTGTCCTTTTGGGCGAGGCGGCTGGCTGAAAATCTTACCCGCCGCCGCAACGCCGGCCATGCCGCGGGGACGGCTTGGGCGACGCTGGCGTTGGCCGGCGGCCTGGTCTTGATGGCCACGGGCGCTTTGCTTTATCTTGGCGCGCAGCCCGCCACGACAGGGGTGATTCACCCCTTCAGCCATTGAGCGGCGCCGGCCGACGGCGGCGATTCAACGGCGCAGCGCGTCGCTTAATTCGTCGCGCATCGCAGACAGCATGGCCTTGACCACACGTGGATTTCCCGCCACTAAATTGCCGGAAAGCCAATAATTGTGGTTGCCGACGAAATCGGTGACCAGTCCGCCCGCCTCGCGCACCAGCAGTTCGCCGCCGGCGTAATCCCAGGGCTTAAGACCGATTTCAAAAAAACCGTCCACCCGGCCGGCCGCCACGTAGGCCAAATCCAGCGCGGCGGAACCGCTGCGGCGAAAATCGGCGCATTGGGTGAAAAGCTTGCCCACCAAGCCGATATAGGTGGTGGCGTGCTGTTTGACCTTAAAGGGAAAACCGGTGGCAAGCACGGTGCCGTCCAGATCGCGGGCGTTGCTGCCGCGCAGGCGGTAGCCGTTTAACTGGGCGCCCTGGCCGCGGGCGGCGGTGAACAGTTCGTTGCGCATCGGGTCATAAACCACCGCCACTTCGGTGCGGCCTTTAAGACGCACGGCGATGGAAACGGCGAAATGAGGCAGGTGCTTGATAAAATTGGTGGTGCCATCCAGAGGGTCGATTATCCATTGCACGTCTTGATCTTCGCCGGCCAATTCACCGCTTTCCTCAGTAAGAATAGTGTGCTGCGGATAGGATTTGCGGATGACCTCGATGATCAACCGTTCCGCCTCGCGATCGACATTGGTGACGAAATCATTGTCGCCTTTGCTGCTGGCCTCGACGGCGTCAGGGGTTTCGTAATGTTTGGCAATCAAATTGCCCGCTTTCCGCGCGGCGCGGATAGCGATGTTGAGCATCGGATGCATGGATAATGTCCACTGGAATGTTAAAGAACGAAAACGGCGCGGATTATAGCAGGCCGTCGGCAAAAAACCTATGGTTGTGATAATATATTGGCCACTTTCAATTGGTTTTATAAGATTATGCTGCACAATATTCGCGTTGTTCTGGTCGAAACCTCCCATACCGGCAATATCGGTTCGACCGCGCGGGCCATGAAGACCATGGGCCTAAGCAACCTCTATCTGGTTAACCCCCTTACCCGGCCCGATTCCCAGGCTATCGCGCTTTCGGCTGGCGCCAGCGATATCATCGGCGGCGCCACCATCGTCGACAATCTGGACGACGCGCTGGCGGGATGCCGATTGGTGGTAGGCACCAGCGCCCGTTCCCGCACCTTGTCCTGGCCGATGCTCGACCCCCGCGAATGCGGCGTGAAAAGCGTCGCCGAGGCGCAAATGGGCCCGGTGGCGCTGCTGTTCGGCCGCGAACGGGTGGGGCTGACCAACGAGGAACTGCAAAAATGCCATTACCATGTCATGATTCCCGCCAATCCGGAATACAGTTCCCTTAATCTGGCCATGGCGGTCCAGATCCTGGCCTACGATATCCGCGTCGCCTGGCTTAATCGCCAGAATGCGGCTGCGCCGGCCGGCGAAACCTCCCCTTATCCGCTGGCCGAGGACCTGGAACGCTTTTACGGCCACCTGGAAAAAGTCCTGATCGGCACCGGATTTATTCGTCAGGCGCACCCGGGGCAGGTGATGAGCCGGTTGCGCCGCTTGTTCACGCGGGCCCGTCCGGAAAGCCAGGAATTGCATATTCTGCGCGGTATCCTCACCTCCGTTGAACAGCAACCGCTGGAAAAGCGGGAATAGATGGCGCCAATACCTGAGCAAATTACTTGGTTAAATAGTTGACTCGTTTACTCGGGAATGGCAGACTTTCGTCATATCTCACCAAACGGGAACCATTACCATGAGACTCACATCCAAAGGCCGTTATGCGGTAACCGCCATGCTTGACGTCGCTCTGCATTCCCATGAGGGGCCGGTGCCGTTGGCGGAAATCTCCGAACGTCAGGGTATCTCCCTGTCTTACCTCGAACAGCTGTTTTCCCGTTTGCGTAAAAATGATCTGGTGGCCAGCGTTCGCGGTCCCGGCGGCGGTTATCTGCTGGGCAAAGGCGCGGATCAGATAGCGGTGGGCGCCATCATCACCGCTGTGGACGAATCGGTGGACGCCACCCGTTGCCAGGGCAAAGAAGGTTGTCAGAACGGCGATCGCTGTCTAACCCACACGCTGTGGCGCGATCTCAGTGTGCGCATCAGCGAGTTCCTCAACAATATTACGTTAGCCGAGCTGGTGCGCAATGAGGAAATTCTGGATGTCGCCGACCGGCAGAACAACACGCTGCGGCGCGCTGGCGGCGATCAGCGTATTCAGGAGACCATCAACGTGAACCTGCGCGCATAAGCAGAAACGCGGCGCCTGAATTTCGGCAGTTGATTTAGGGAGCTTTTGAGCAATGAAATTACCAATTTATCTGGACTATTCGGCCACCACGCCGGTCGACCCGCGCGTGGCCGAAAAGATGATGCAGTGCCTGACGCTGGACGGCACGTTCGGCAATCCCGCTTCCCGCTCACACCGTTTCGGGTGGCAGGCGGAGGAAGCGGTGGATATCGCCCGCAATCAGATAGCCGAACTGGTGGGCGCCGATCCCCGTGAAATTGTCTTCACTTCCGGCGCCACGGAATCCGACAATTTGGCTATCAAGGGCGCGGCCGGTTTTTATCAGAAAAAAGGCCGGCACATTATCACTTGCAAAACCGAACATAAAGCCGTGCTGGATACCTGTCGTCAATTGGAACGGGAGGGATTCGAGGTCACTTATCTCTCGCCCCGCCGCAACGGCCTGCTGGATTTGCAAGCGCTGGAAAACGTATTGCGCGACGACACCATCCTGGTCTCCGTCATGCATGTCAACAATGAAATCGGCGTGGTGCAGGACATTGCGGCCATCGGCGAGATGTGCCGCGCCCGCGGGGTCATTTTCCATGTGGACGCGACCCAGAGCGTGGGCAAACTGCCCATCGATCTCAACGAATTGAAAGTGGATCTGATGTCTTTCAGCGGTCATAAGCTTTATGGCCCGAAGGGCATCGGCGCCCTGTATGTCCGGCGCAAACCGCGGGTGCGCATCGAGGCGCAAATGCATGGCGGCGGCCATGAACGGGGCATGCGTTCGGGAACCCTGCCGGTGCACCAGATTGTCGGCATGGGCGAAGCCTACCGTATCGCCAGAGAGGAAATGGCCGAGGAAGCGGCGCGCCTGCGCGCGTTGCGGGACCGGCTCTGGAACGGCATCAAAAATATCGAGGAAGTCTATCTCAACGGCAGCCTGGAGCAAGGCGCGCCCAACATCCTCAATGTCAGCTTCAACTATGTGGAAGGCGAATCGTTAATCATGTCCTTAAAAGACCTTGCGGTTTCGTCCGGCTCGGCCTGCACGTCCGCCAGCCTGGAGCCTTCCTATGTGCTGCGCGCGCTGGGGTTGAGTGATGAGCTGGCGCACAGCTCCATCCGCTTCTCCCTCGGCCGATTCACCACCACTGAAGAAATCGACTACGCCATCGCGCTGGTGCATAAGTCTATCGGCCGCTTGCGCGAACTCTCCCCCTTGTGGGAAATGTACAAGCAGGGTGTGGACATCAACAGCATCGAATGGGCGCAGCATTAATTCCTCTTTTGCACACAGGGTCGGGTCTATCATGGCATACAGCGAAAAAGTCATTGATCATTACGAAAATCCCCGCAATGTCGGCTCGTTCGATAATGCGGATCCGTCCATCGGCAGCGGCATGGTCGGCGCACCGGCCTGCGGTGATGTCATGAAGCTCCAGATTAAAGTCAATGAACAGGGCATTATCGAAGACGCCCGTTTCAAAACCTATGGCTGCGGTTCCGCCATCGCGTCCAGTTCGCTGGTGACCGAATGGGTGAAGGGCAAATCCCTGCTGGAGGCGGAGGCGATCAGAAACACCCAGATTGCCGAGGAACTGGAACTGCCGCCGGTAAAAATTCATTGTTCCATTCTGGCGGAGGATGCCATCAAAGCCGCCATCGCCGATTATAAAAGCAAACGCGAAGCGAAAGCCTGACGTGTTGCGGGAGGGTAAGTGAATGTCGATATCCTTAAGTGACAGCGCCGCGCGTCGCGTGGCGGATTTTATGACGCACCGCGGCAAGGGGCTGGGGCTGCGCCTGGGAGTGAAAACCTCCGGCTGTTCCGGCATGGCGTATGTGCTGGAGTTTGTCGATGAGCTTAACGACGATGATGTTATCTTTGAAGATAAAGGTATCAAAGTTATCATCGACGGTAAAAGCCTGGTCTATCTCGACGGCACCCAGCTTGACTTCGTGCGCGAGGGGCTAAACGAGGGCTTCCAGTTCAACAATCCCAACATTGCCAGCCAATGCGGATGTGGCGAAAGTTTTAACGTGTGACGATACCGGCGATGGATTTTTTTACGCTTTTCGGGTTGCCCGTCCGTTACGCGTTGGACGGCGCGACATTGACCGAGCGTTTTCAGACGCTGCAGCGGCAATGGCATCCCGATCGCTTCGCCGCCGGCGCCGAGCAGGAGCGCCTACAGGCGTCCCGGCAGGCCGCCATGATCAACGAGGCTTATCAGATATTGCGCCAGCCGTTGCGGCGGGCTGAATACCTGTTGTCCCTCCATGGCATTGATGTCGCCAGCGAGCAGTATACGCTGCGTGATACCGATTTCCTGATGGAGCAATGGGCGCTACGGGAGGAATTGGAAGCCCTCGCCGCCGGCCCGGGCGCCGAGGCGGCGCTGGAGGCTTTCGGTGAACGGCTGGCCGGCTTGTTCGCCGCGCGCGAACGGGAAGCCGCCGCGCAATTAGCGCAGGGCGACTGGCAGACGGCGGCGGACAGCGTTCGCAAGCTGCGCTTTCTCGATAAAGCACGCCAGCAGATGGAACAATTGGAAGACGCTTTACCGGACCGGTGATACCCCGTTTCGGCGGGTTACGGCGGTCGGCGGTTTTTGGAAGCAACTTATGGCATTACTACAGATAAGCGAACCCGGCCGGACCGCCGCGCCACACCAGCGCCGTCTGGCGGCGGGTATCGATTTAGGCACCACCCATTCTTTAGTGGCGACGGTACGCAGCGGCATCGCCGAAACCCTGCCGGATGACCAGGGGCGGCATTTGCTGCCCTCGGCGGTGCGCTATGGCCCAGGCGGTGCGCGGGTGGGCTGGCAGGCGCGAGCCGAAGCCGCTTTATATCCCACCGATACCATTATCTCGGTCAAACGCCTCATGGGTCGGTCCTTGGCCGATATCCAGCGATCGTTTCACTCGCTGCCCTACCGCCTGATGGCCAGCGAAAATGGCCTGCCGATAATAGCCACCGCCGCCGGCCCGATAAACCCCGTTCAGGTATCGGCGGACATTTTGCGCGAACTCGCCGGGCGGGCCACCCGGGCGCTTGATGGCGAACTCACCGGCGTGGTGATCACCGTCCCGGCGTATTTCGACGATGCGCAGCGGCAAGGGACCAAAGACGCCGCGCGTCTGGCGGGCCTGAACGTCTTGCGCCTGCTTAACGAACCGACCGCCGCCGCCATCGCCTACGGGCTGGATTCCGGTCAGGAAGGGCTTATCGCGGTCTATGATTTGGGCGGCGGCACCTTCGATATTTCCCTACTCCGGTTAAGCCGCGGCGTTTTCGAGGTTTTGGCCACCGGCGGCGACACGGCGCTGGGCGGCGATGACTTCGATGCGCTGTTGGCGGACTGGCTGCGCGAGCGGTCCGGCCTGCCCGACGATGGCGATCCTATGGCGCGGCGCCGGCTGCTCGAGGCCGCCATCGATGCGAAAATCGCTTTGAGCGGCGCTGAACGGACTTCGGTGTCTTTGGACGGCTGGCGCGGGGAAATCACGCGGGAACAATTCGACGCCCTGATAGCGCCGCTCATCAAGCGGACGCTGACCGCATGCCGCCGGGCGTTGAAAGACGCCGGCATCGCCCGTGAAGACATCGCCCAGGTGGTGATGGTCGGCGGCTCGACCAGGGTACCCGCGGTGCGTGACGGCGTGGCGGCATTTTTCGCCCGTCCGCCGCTGGTCAGCCTCGATCCCGATCGGGTGGTGGCAATCGGCGCCGCCATCCAGGCCGACATTCTGGCCGGCAACAAGCCGGACAACGACATGCTGCTGCTGGATGTCATCCCGTTGTCATTAGGATTGGAGACCATGGGGGGGCTGGTGGAAAAAATCATCCCGCGCAATACCACCATTCCGGTGGCGCGGGCCCAGGAATTCACTACATTCAAAGACGGACAGACAGCCATGTCGATTCAGGTACTGCAAGGGGAGCGTGAACTGGCGGCCGATTGCCGTTCGCTGGCCCGCTTCAGCCTGCGGGGTATCCCGCCGCTGCCCGCCGGCGGCGCCCATATCCGGGTCACATTCCAGGTGGACGCCGATGGTCTGCTCAGCGTGTCGGCGATGGAGAAAGCCACCGGCGTGGCCGCATCTATCCAGGTGAAACCCTCCTACGGCTTGACGGAAAACGAAATCGCCAACATGATCACCGATTCCCTCGCGCATGTTCAGGATGATATTCGCCTGCGTCGCACGGCAGAGCTCAAGGTGGACGGCGCACGCATGCTGGAAAGTCTGCAAGGCGCCCTGGCCGGGGACGCCCGCTTGCTTTCGCCCGAGGAACGCCGGGGGATAGACGAGGCGGCGCAGGCCTTGCATTGCGCTATCGCGGGCGACGATGATGCCGTCATTGACGCCGCCCTCAAACAACTTGACCAGCGGACCCGTGATTTTGCCGCGCGGCGCATGGATGTTTCCATCCGGGGCGCGCTATCGGGGCATTCGGTGGATGAGGTATAAATATCAATGCCGAAAATAGTTTTTTTACCGCATCAGGAACTCTGTCCGGCGGGTGCGGTTTTGGAAGCGGAGTCCGGCGAGACTATCCTTAATGTCGCCTTGCGCAATGGCATCGAAATCGAACATGCCTGCGAGAAGTCCTGTGCCTGCACGACTTGCCATTGTCTGATTCGGGAAGGTTTCGGCTCGTTATCCCCCAGTAGCGAGGAGGAAGACGATATGCTCGACAAGGCCTGGGGACTGGAGCCGGAAAGCCGGCTTGGCTGCCAGGCGCGGGTGGCCGGCGATGATCTGGTGGTGGAAATTCCCCGCTATACAATAAACCATGCGCGCGAGTAACCGCTTATGAGTCTGAAATGGACGGACAGCCGGGCCATCGGCGAGGCCCTGTATGACCGCTTTCCGGATATCCATCCGCAAAGCGTGCGCTTTACCGATTTGCATCGCTGGATTTGCGAACTCGATGATTTCGACGATGATCCGCAGGCGTCCAGTGAAAAAATTCTTGAAGCCATTCTGCTGGTTTGGCTGGATGAAGCGGACTAGGTATCGACAATCCGTCCGCGCGGACCGTTTTTTCATCGCTGTGCGGGCAAGTACAGCGTTGGCTTTATCAACACAACATCGCTCAAACAGCGGCAAGACCGCCCGCGTTGTCCAGGGGGCCTGGCGGATCAGGCTTGGGCGGCGGGCAGTGGACCCGGGGCAGTTTGCCGGATAAGAGTGTACCAATAACAACTACCGGAGCCAGTTTATGACAACCGAAACAATGCCGGTTATGCTAACAACCCTGCCGGCCGATCCCCGTTGGGGGGAAAAGGCGTCGCTGAGTGTCGGCGATCGGGGAATGACCATCCACCTCGCCGAGGAAAACGCGCTGACGGATATCCAGCGCGCGGCGCGTAAAATCGATGGTCAGGGCATCAAACATGTCCAATTGGAGGGGGACGGCTGGGATCTTGAGCGCTGCTGGGCATTCTGGCAGGGCTATCGCGGGCCGAAGGGGCAGCGGAGCGTGGTCTGGCCGGAACTGGCGGAAGCGGCCCGGCGCGAATTGGACAACCGTCTGCAAGTCATCGACTGGGTCAGGCACACCATCAATACCCCGGCGGAAGAATTGGGGCCGGAACAACTGGCGCAACGGGCGGTGGATATACTGAGCCTGGTGGCCCAGGACGCCGTTAAATATCGCATCACCAAAGCCGACGATCTGCGCGACAACGGCTATATGGGACTGTATACCGTCGGTCGCGGGTCGGATCGGCAACCGGTGCTGTTGTCCCTTGATTACAATCCGAGCGGCAACCCGGACGAGCCGGTATTGGCATGCCTGGTGGGCAAAGGCATCACGTTCGACAGCGGCGGCTATAGCCTGAAACCCAGCAACTTCATGGATTCGATGAAATCCGACATGGGCGGCGCGGCCACCGTAACCGGCGCCCTGGCGCTGGCCGTCGCCCGTGGACTTAAACAGCGCGTGCGCCTGTATTTGTGCTGCGCCGACAATTTGGTCAGCGGCACCGCTTTCAAACTGGGCGATGTCATCCGCTACCGCAACGGCAAGAGCGTGGAAGTCATGAATACTGACGCCGAGGGGCGGCTGGTGTTGGCCGACGGCCTGATCGACGCCTCGGCCAAACATCCCCGTATGATTATCGACGCGGCCACCCTGACCGGCGCGGCAAAAACCGCGCTGGGTAATGATTACCATGCGTTGTTCAGTTTCGACGACACCCTGGCGCAATCGCTGCTCGAGAGCGCCGCGCAGGAAAACGAGCCCTTCTGGCGCTTGCCGCTGGCGGAATTTCATCGCGGCCAACTGCCGTCCAGTTTCGCCGACCTGAGTAATGTGGCGGGTGCGGCTTATACCGCCGGCGCCAGCACCGCCGCGGCCTTCTTATCGCATTTCGTCGAGAACTACCATCAGGGATGGCTGCATATGGATTGTTCCGCCACCTACCGTAAAAGCGCCGTCGATCTCTGGTCCGCCGGCGCCACCGGGTTGGGTGTGCGAACCCTTGCCAATCTGCTGTTGGCCAAGGCGGACGAAGCCGAGTGACGATGAAGGGCGAATGCGGGCCGCTGCCGCAAGGCAAACGCGCGCGGGCGACGAAAACTGTGCGGAGAATAACATGGCATCACAGGACAATGCGCTGGAGCAGGCACTGAAGCGGGCGGCCGATGAACCGGCATATCGGCCGGCTTTTTTCGCGTTGCTGCTGGAATCGACCGTGTTCGTTCCAGGCGAAAGCGATGACGGTTGGATAGCCGGCGCGGCCCGCCAGAGCGGTGAACAACCGGTGGATCTGCAACATTGGGAAAAAACGGACGGAACGACGGCCATACCGTTTTTCACTTCGCCGGAGGCATTACAGCAGGCGATAACCACACCGCAGCCGTATTTGGCGCTACCGGCCCGCAATCTGTTTGCCATGACCGCCGGAGTGGAACTGTTTCTTAACCCACGGCTGCCCTACGGTAAGGCTTTTAGTCCCGATGAAATCGCCGCGTTGCTGATGAACGGCGGCAATGCGTTGACCGAGCAGGAAATCCTTGAGGGAGAAGCCCGTTTCACGCTAAGCGACTCGGGGGAAAAACCGGCGCAGATGGTTAACTCGCTCAGCCGGTTGCTGGCCGGCCACAAAGAAGTTCGCCGGGCGTTTATGGTCCAGATTCGCGATGAGCCCGAGGACCCGCCCCATTGGCTTATCGGCCTGGAGTGCGATGACAATGCCGAGGCGATAATCGACGCCGTGGGGCAGGTCGCCACCGACACCGCCGCCGATGGAAAGCCCGTGGATCTCTGCCTGGTGGCCCAGAACGAACCGGGCATCAGCCATTATTTCCTGCACCACGCCGCGCCTTTCTATGAGCGCAAGTGGGGAAGCTGGCTGGAGGATCTGCGCCAAAGCGACCCCGCCTGAACCCTTGCCCGGCGCCAACGGCGCTGGGCCGCGCAGGCGTTTTTTTCGCGATTTATCCCTTGTCGCCCAGGGCGACGGGCAAATCTTTTCCGGCGCCCCATTCGCTCCAGGAGCCGTCGTACAACGCCACATCCTGGCGACCCAGCGCGGTTAGCGCCAGCACGACCACCGCCGCCGTGACCCCCGAGCCGCAACTGGCCACGACGGGCTTGTCCCAAACCAGCCCCGCCTCGGCGAATAACCTTCGCAACTCGCTGTTTTCCTTTAACGCCCCATCGCGCACCAGGGCATTCCAGGGCATATTCAGGCTGCCGGGGATATGGCCGCCGCGCAGGCCGGGGCGGGGTTCGGGCGTTTGACCGCTGAAACGATCGGCGGCGCGGGCATCGATGATTTGCGCCGAGTGATCGGCGAGGATCCCGAGGATATCCTGCGCGGTTTTCACGCGATCTGAAGCCGGCCGGACGCGGAATACGCCCCGACCGACCGAGACCGGCCCTTGCGCCAGCGCCAGACCGGCCCGCTGCCAGCCGGCCAGGCCGCCGCGCAGCAGGGAAACACGCGGCGCCCCGGCGGCCACATGCAGCATCCACCAGGCGCGCGGCGCTGAAAACAACGAACCGTCATCATAGACCACCAGATGCTGTTCGTCGCCGACCCCCAGCGCTTCCATGGCGTGGGCGAAAGTGGCGGGCGAGGTCAGCATATGCGGGAACGGGCTGGCGCGATCGGACAAGGCTTCGATATCAAACAGCACCGCTCCCGGCACATGACCGGCCAGGTATTCGCTATGCAGATCACGGGGACCCTGATAGCCGGGCGGCAACATCGGCGCGGCCAGCACGCGGACTCCCGGATCCTCGATCCGTGCCCGCAGCCACTCGGGTGAAACAAACAAAGACGTTGTCATGACATTACTCCGCTTATGGGCCGGCCGGCAGAAGAATGCCGCCCTGTCCGGAAAATAGGGCCGCGTTTCACTGCCCTGGAAGCATTGCGGAACGCGTCAACGTCATTGTCGGCGATCCGGCGGGCGGCGACAAGCGGAGGGCCGATGCAGGCGTTCGCCGATGCTGGTTGTAAATTCAGCGCGTTGTCGCGTTTTTATGCTGACAACGGCCGTTTTTTTAGTGAGAATGTAACAGCCCGTTGAAAAATAGGGAGTAAGATCGGCTTTTTTTAACGTTATGTTGCAATTGTGATAGGCAAATGCTTCTTCAATCCCTATAATTTGCGCCACTCCAACAGGCCGACATGAAAATGACATACCCTCAATATGTTACGCGGCATCGCGAGGTATGACGGGGGTAGCCCGGCCGTCCGTTAAATTTGATATTAGAGGTTGTTATGGCGATAGAACGTACTTTTTCCATGGTAAAACCCAACGCGGTGGCCAAAAATGTTATCGGGTCGATCTATGCGCGTTTTGAAAGCGCCGGTTTCACCCTGGTTGCCGTGAAAATGCTGCAACTCACCCGCGAGCAAGCCGAGGGCTTTTATGCCGAACACCGCGGTAAACCCTTTTTTGACGGACTGGTGGAATTCATGACTTCCGGCCCGATTATGGTCCAGGTGCTGGAAGGGGAAGACGCCGTGCGCCGCAATCGGGAAATCATGGGCGCCACCAATCCGGCCAATGCCTTGGCGGGGACTTTGCGCTGCGATTACGCCGACAGCCTGACCGCCAACGCCGTACACGGCTCGGATTCGCCGGAGTCCGCCGCGCGGGAAATCGCCTATTTCTTCAGCGATGATGAAGTGCATTCGCGCCCGCGCCAATAACCCTCGCAAACCTTGTAAAAAAGCGTCGGCGATGCTTTCAAGCAGCGGCGCTCTGCGCTAAAATCTACCCCCTATGCGCCCCGGATGAGGCGGTAATACGCACTCGGCCGGGGCATTTCTTTATCTTTCCTGCGCCATAACGTGTAATAACGAGGCCTTCAAGACAATGTCAGAGCAATTTGTACCCGAAATACCCGCTGCGGCGGCGGATAACGCCAGCCCCGAATCTTCCGATCAGAAACTGAACCTGCTGGATATGAATCGCCGGCAGATGCGGGATTTTTTTGCCGATCTCGGCGAAAAGCCCTTTCGCGCCGATCAGGTGATGAAATGGATTTATCACTATTGCTGTGACGATTTTGATCAGATGACCGATATCAACAAACCTTTGCGGGCCAAACTCAAGGCATTGGCTGAAATTCGCGCGCCGGAAGTGGTCAGTGAACAACGTTCCGCCGACGGCACCATCAAATGGGCCATCGCGGTCGGCGGCCAGCAGGTGGAAACCGTATACATTCCGGAAGACGATCGCGCCACCCTCTGTGTTTCGTCCCAGGTGGGGTGCGCCTTACAGTGTACGTTCTGCTCCACCGGCCAACAGGGCTTCAACCGTAATTTGCGGGTGTCGGAAATTATTGGCCAGGTATGGCGCGCGGCCAAAATCATCGGCGCGGCCAAAGTGACCGGCCAGCGGCCCATTACCAATGTGGTGATGATGGGCATGGGCGAACCCTTGCTCAATATGAGCAATGTGGTGCCGGCCATGGAAATCATGCTGGACGATTTTGGTTTCGGCCTGTCGAAGCGGCGGGTGACGCTGTCGACCTCCGGCGTGGTGCCGGCGCTGGACAAACTGGGCGATCTTATCGACGTGGCGCTGGCGATATCGCTGCATGCGCCCACTGACGCCATCCGCGACGAGATCGTTCCGCTCAACAAAAAATACAATATCGAGACATTCCTGTCCGCCGTGCGCCGCTATCTGAACAAATCCAACGCCAACCAGGGGCGGGTGACGGTGGAATATGTCATGCTGGATCATGTCAACGACGGCACTGAGCACGCGCATCAGTTGGCGGCGTGCCTCAAGGACACGCCATGCAAAATCAATCTGATTCCCTGGAATCCGTTCCCTGGCGCGCCTTATGGCCGCAGTTCCAATAGCCGGGTGGATCGGTTCGCCAAAGTCTTGATGGAATATGGTTTTACCACCATTGTGCGCAAGACGCGCGGCGATGATATTGACGCCGCCTGTGGCCAGTTGGCCGGCGACGTTATTGATAGGACCAAGCGGACCTTGCGCCAGGGTATGGCGACACGGCCTATCGAGGTAAAAATAGTATGAGTGGCCGCTGGCCGAGGGAACCGGCCGGCGTGGCGGATTAACCGAATCTTCACAGGAAATTGGAGACAGGCATGACGCTTAGACGGTTAACTGGAGTATTATTACTTTTCGGGTTACTCAATGGATGCGCCGGGGACCGGCAGGATACCGATGTTTCCTCCTCGTCCGCTCAAACGCGTTTGCAACTGGGAATGGAATACCTGGCGGCGAACAACCTTGATGCGGCCCGGCAAAATCTGGAGAAGGCCGTGAAAAGCGCCCCTGCGGACTACCGCGCCCAACTGGGCATGGCCCTCTATGAGCAGCGGATCGGCGAAAACGCCGCCGCGCGGGAACGTTATAACCTGGCGATGAAGCTGGCGCCGCAAAACGCCACTGTTCTGAATAATTACGGTGCGTTTTTATGTGGTTTAGGGCAGTATGTAGCGGCGCAACAACAGTTTGCCGCGGCGGCGCGGGCGACGGATTACGGCCAGGTCGCCGACAGTCTGGAACAGGCTGGTTATTGCTTTTTCAAGGCCGGCCAGAATGACGAGGCGCGACTGTTACTCGGACGGGCGCTAAAATATGACCCGGAAAAAGGCGCGGCGTTGCTGGCGGAAGCAGACCGGCAGTTCGGTGAAGGGAATAGCGACAAAGCACAACTATTATTGAGTGTATACCAGCATATCCTGCCGGCGAGCGCCGACAGTTTATGGTTACAGATTCGTTTCGCTGCGTTAGCGGGGCACCACAATGACGTTAAACGTTATGGCGCACGGCTTGCGCGAAGTTTTCCACAATCTAAACAGTACCAGCAGTTTCTAGCTAATGAATACTGAAGCCCTCCAAGATCAAGCAGCAGTAACAACGACAGGCGCGCGCCTGCGTCAGGCCCGTGAACAAATGGGACTCAGCCAGCAGGCTGTGGCCGAGCGGCTATGCCTCAAATTATCCACGGTAAAAGAGATAGAAGAGGACAAGGCCAATCCGAATCTGGCCTCCACTTTTTTACGGGGTTATATCCGCTCTTATGCCCGGTTGGTTCACGTTTCCGAAGAAGAGATCCTGCCGATGATGGCGAAACAGGCGCCGGTCCGGGCCTCCAAGGTCGCGCCGATGCAGACCTTCGCTCTCGGTAAAACCCGCAAGAAACGGGACGGCTGGTTAATGGGATTTACCTGGCTCATCCTGTTTGTCGTGGTGGGCCTGACGGGGGCGTGGTGGTGGCAGAACCACCAGGCGCAACAGCAGGATATTTCCAATATGGCGGACCAAGCCTCCAAAGCCGGCCAGAATGGCGCGGGCGATGCGGACAATGCCAGTGCCGCCGCCTCTGAACCCGGCGATGAAGGCGCCGCCAACGAGACCGGGCAGCCGCCGGCCGATCAAAATCCGGCCGATACCGGGTCCGCCGCCGCCTCCACCGCGCCGAGCGCTTCCGCCCCGGCGCAGGATAACGCCGACGCGTCTTCGCCCACGGGCACGGCGCAAAATACCACCTCGCCGGTGGTATCGCCTTCCGCGCCGTCGCCCGCGTCAACTTCCGCCGCCCCGGCCTCAACGGCCGACACAGGCGCCGGCTCGGCTACGGCGGCCACCGACGCAGCGGACGCCAACGGTCTGGTGATGAATTTCAGCGCCGATTGCTGGCTGGAAGTCTTCGACGCCACCGGCAAGAAGTTGTTTAGCGGCACGCAACGCAACGGCGGCAAGCTCACGCTGACCGGCCAGGCGCCTTTCAAACTTCGCATCGGCGCGCCGGCGGCGGTACAAATTCAGTATCAGGGCAAACCGGTGGATTTGAGCCGTTTTGTCAAGACCAATCAGGTTGCACGACTCACCATAGCCGCTAATTAAGCAGCATGGGCATTTATGGAGAGAGGTAATGCAGACTAACGCACCCATCAAACGCCGGAAATCGACCCGAATTTATGTCGGCAACGTGCCGGTAGGGGATGGCGCGCCCATTGCCGTACAATCGATGACCAATACCCGCACCACCGACGTCGAGGCGACGGTACGGCAAATCCATGCGTTGGAACGTGTCGGCGTTGATATCGTTCGCGTTTCGGTGCCCACCATGGAGGCGGCGGAGGCGTTCCGTCTCATTAAGCAGCAAATTAACGTGCCGCTGGTGGCCGATATCCATTTCGATTACCGCATCGCGCTGAAAGTGGCGGAATACGGCGCGGACTGCCTGCGCATCAACCCGGGCAATATCGGTAATGAAGAGCGCATCCGCGCGGTGGTCGATAGCGCCCGCGACAGGAATATACCCATCCGGATCGGGGTCAATGCCGGTTCACTGGAACGGGATCTCCAGGAAAAATACGGCGAACCCACGCCGCAGGCCTTGCTGGAATCCGCCATGCGGCATGTGGATATCCTCGATCGCCTCAATTTTCATCAGTTCAAAGTCAGCGTTAAGGCCTCGGATGTTTTCCTGGCGGTGGAATCCTATCGTCTGTTGGCGTCGCGCATCGACCAGCCCCTGCATCTGGGCATC
Organism: Martelella alba; assembly: GCF_005217455.1. Classification (GTDB taxonomy): domain Bacteria; phylum Pseudomonadota; class Gammaproteobacteria; order Enterobacterales; family Enterobacteriaceae; genus Acerihabitans. Next base: position 114,927 of record NZ_SZPQ01000010.1, on the reverse strand, counting down.
ACCGAGGCGGGTGGCGCCCGCAGCGGCGCGGTCAAATCCGCCATCGGCCTTGGCCTGCTGTTGAGCGAGGGCATCGGCGATACCTTGCGGGTCTCTCTGGCGGCGGATCCGGTGGAGGAAGTTAAAGTCGGGTTCGATATACTCAAATCCCTGCGCATCCGTTCGCGCGGCATCAATTTTATCGCCTGCCCGACCTGTTCGCGCCAGGAGTTTGATGTGATAGGCACGGTGAACGCGCTGGAACAGCGGCTGGAAGATATTGTCACGCCCATGGATGTTTCCATCATCGGCTGTGTGGTCAATGGTCCCGGCGAGGCGCTGGTTTCCACCCTCGGCGTGACCGGCGGCCATAACAAAAGCGGTTTTTATGAAGACGGCGTGCGTCAGCGGGAACGGTTCGATAACGACGCGATGATCGATCAGTTGGAAGCGAAAATCCGCGCCAAGGCGGCCATGCTGGACGAAAATAAACGCATTGTCGTCAATTTGATAGACAAGTAACACATTACCCGACGGGTTCCAAGTCGCGGCGCGGCGGCGATCGGGCGGATTCTCCGGATTCCGGCCGGGGCGATGCCAAGGCGGGCGGTTAGCGCCGGCTTGAATCATAAAGGGTCTATAACCTAAGAGAATCACATGGCGAACAACATCCAGGCCATTCGCGGCATGAACGACTATTTGCCGGAAGAAACGGCAATCTGGCAGCGTATCGAAGGTATACTCAAGGATGTGCTGGCAGGTTACTGCTACAGTGAAATCCGGTTGCCCATCGTCGAGCTGACTCCCCTGTTTAAACGTGCTATCGGCGAAGTGACCGATGTTGTGGAAAAGGAAATGTACACCTTCGAGGACCGCAATGGCGACAGCCTGACGTTGCGTCCGGAAGGAACGGCCGGTTGCGTTCGCGCCGGCATCGAACACGGCTTGCTTTATAATCAGGAGCAACGCTTGTGGTATATCGGCCCGATGTTCCGTCACGAAAGACCGCAAAAGGGCCGCTATCGTCAGTTTCATCAGCTTGGCGCCGAGGTCTTCGGCTTGCAGGGGCCGGATATCGATGCGGAGTTGATTTTGCTTTGCGCCCGCTGGTGGCGGGCGCTGGGCATCGCCGAGCATGTGTCCCTCGAACTCAATTCCATCGGTTCCCTCCAGGCGCGTGTCAAGTATCGCGAGGCCCTGGTGGCCTTTTTGGAAAAACATCGCGACGTGCTCGATGAAGACAGCCGTCGGCGCATGTACGCCAACCCCTTGCGGGTCCTGGATAGCAAAAACCCCGATGTCCAACGACTGCTGGACAATGCGCCGGTGCTGACCGATTACCTGGACGACGAATCTCGCGAGCACTTTACCGGATTGTGTGAACTTTTGCGGCAAGCCGGCATCCCATATACGGTTAATCCGCGTTTGGTGCGCGGTCTCGACTATTATAACCGGACGGTATTCGAATGGGTCACCACCAGCCTGGGCGCGCAGGGTACGGTGTGCGCCGGCGGCCGTTATGATGGCTTGGTGGAACAACTGGGCGGGCGCGCCACGCCGGCGGTGGGGTTCGCCATGGGTCTGGAGAGGCTGGTGCTGCTGGTGCAGTCTGTTAATCCGGATCTTAAACCTTGCGCGACCGTGGATGTGTATCTGGTTGCTTCCGGCCAGGGCGCGCAGGGGGCGGCCATGGGGCTGGCGGAGCAATTGCGCGATGCCATGCCTGCCTTGCGGTTGATGACCAACCAAGGCGGCGGAAATTTCAAAAAGCAGCTCGGCCGCGCCGACAAATGGGGCGCGAAGCTGGCCTTGCTGTTGGGAGAAGATGAAGTCGCCTCGCACAAGGTCGTGGTGAAAAATCTGGCCACCGGCGACCAGGAAACGGTGGCCCAAAGCGAAATCGCGGCGCGTCTGGCATCGTTATTGGGTTAAGGAGAAGGGCAGCGTGGAAATCTATAGTACGGAAAACGAACAGCGCGATGCGTTGATGCGTTTTTTCAGGGATAACGGCAAAGCGCTGGCCATCGGGGTGGTCATCGGCGTCGCGGCGTTGCTGGGCTGGCATTATTGGCGCAGCCATCAAAGCGACAGTATGATGAGTTCGTCGGCGGCCTGGCAACAGGTCACTACGGCGTTGAGCGACAATGCGGATTCGCGCCATGTCGAGGCGGCGCAGAAGTTTGCCGATGATAACAACAATAACTACGGCGCCCTTACCTCAATGGATTTGGCCCGTTATTACGCCGATAAAGGCGATTTCCCCGCAGCGCAGCGGCAGCTTGAGAAGGCGTTGGGACAAACCGGCGAGGAAAATCTGCAAACGCTTATCAAACTCCGGCTGGCTCGTGTTCAGCTTCAGGCGAAAAACGCCGATGGCGCGCTGCAGACCCTAAACGGGGTTAAGCAGGCGGCCTGGTCGGCGCTGGCGGATGATATCCGCGGCGACGCACAATTGCAGAAAGGCAACGGCCAGGCGGCGCGCGACGCTTATGATAAGGCGTTGAAGGCCAACCCGCCACAGGCGTTGCAAGCCTTGTTGCGTATGAAACTGAATAATCTGTCCAGCTGAGAGGGACCCCATGCAATTGCGTAAATCATTATTTGTCGGGCTGGTTTCCTTGACTCTGCTCGGCGGTTGTTCGTGGTTCAGCGGCGAAGAAGATGTGGTCACCATGTCGCCCTTGCCGAAAGTGGAAAATCAGTTCCAACCCACCGTCATCTGGAGCAAGTCGGTGGGCGACGGCTCCGGCGAATACTATGCCAACCTGCGTCCGGCCTGGCAGGATAACCGGGTTTTCGCCGCGGATCGCTTTGGCGTCGTGAAGGCGCTGGATATCGATTCGGGTAAAGAAATCTGGTCGGTAAACCTCTCGGAAAAAACCGGGTTCTTTTCCCGTAATCTGTCCGCGTTATTGTCCGGCGGCATCGCCGCGGCGGGCGATAAAATCTATATCGGCAGCGAGAAAGCGACGGTTTATGCCCTGAACGCCGCGGACGGCACCGTTGCCTGGCAAACGAAAGTGGCTGGGGAAGCGGTGTCGATGCCGGTGGTCAGTGACGGTCTGGTCTTGATTCATACCGGCAACGGTATGTTGCAGGCCCTTGACCAGTCCGACGGCACTATCAAATGGACCGCCAATCTCGATATGCCGCCATTGACCCTCCGGGGCGAATCGTCGCCGGCCACGGCTTTCGGCGCCGCCATTGTCGGCGGCGACAACGGGCGCGTCAGCGCCGTATTGCTGGCCCAGGGGCAGATGATCTGGCAGCAGCGGATTTCCGCCGCCGCCGGCGCGACGGAAATCGCCCGGCTCAATGACGTGAACATGACCCCGGTAGTGGTCAACAATGTGGTTTACGCGCAGGCTTACAACGGTAATCTCGCCGCGCTGAATCTGCGTTCCGGCCAGATCATCTGGCGACGCGAGATCGGTTCGGTCAACGATCTGGTTGTGGATGGCAACCGCATTTATGTGGTGGATCAGGACGATCGAGTCATCGCATTGGATACCCAGGGCGGGGTGATTTTGTGGCGGCAAAGCGCGCTGCTGCACCGCAACCTGACCTCGCCGGTGTTGTTCGACGGCTATCTGGTCGCTGGCGATGCCGAGGGGTATCTGCACTGGATGGATACGGATGATGGGCGCTTTGTGGCGCAGAATAAAGTCGACAGTTCCGGTTTACTCAGCAAACCGGTGGTTGCCGGCACCAAACTCCTGATCCAGGCCAGGGGTGGCGAGGTTTACGCCTTTACCCGTTAAGTCGCGCTATTGCCCGCCGATCTGCCCGGACGGCGGGATCACAACGGCTCCTGACATGTTCAGGGGCCGTTGTGTCTTAATGTCATCGTCATACTTCACGTTGCCTCTTTGCGGGCGGCGTTCGCCCTCCCCAGTCACCGCGTTAGCCATGGGACTGGGGTACGGTGGGGGATATCCGGTCTCTCGCCGGAGGCCCGCCGCAATGCAACTCGACGTATTTAAATATATAATCGGCGTCAATTCACGCTGAACACGTTTTTTATTGAATGAGGTTGTCACAATGGTACCTGTCGTCGCGCTGGTCGGGCGCCCGAACGTGGGAAAATCCACTTTGTTTAATCGTTTGACGCATACCCGCGATGCGTTGGTGGCGGATTTCCCCGGGCTGACGCGCGATCGCAAGTACGGTCGCGCCGAGTGGGAAGGGCATGAATTCATTGTTATCGATACCGGCGGCATCGACGGTAACGAGGAGGGCGTGGAGACTCGGATGGCCGGACAATCCCTGCTGGCCATCGAAGAGGCGGATGTCGTCTTGTTTATGGTGGACGGCCGCGCGGGTTTGATGCCGGCCGACACTGGTATTGCCAAGCATCTGCGCAGCCGCGAGAAAACCACGCTGGTCGTGGTCAATAAAACCGACGGTATCGATGCCGACAGCGCGGTCGGGGATTTTTACTCTCTTGGTCTGGGGGAGGTGTACGCCATCGCCGCCTCGCACGGTCGCGGCGTCGGCAGTCTGTTGGAATACGCCCTGATGCCGCTGTTGCCGGCTAATCCCGCCGACGATGCCGCAAACGCCGGGGAGGCCTGGCCGGAGGAGGGCGGCGAAGATCCGGCGCTTGCCGAGGAAGAGGATTTCGATCCGCAAACGTTGCCGATTAAACTGGCGATTGTCGGCCGGCCCAATGTGGGCAAGTCCACGCTCACCAACCGGATCCTCGGCGAGGAGCGGGTGGTGGTATACGATATGCCCGGCACGACGCGCGACAGCATTTATATCCCCATGTTGCGCGACGAGCGGGAATATGTGCTCATTGATACCGCGGGAGTGCGCAAGCGCGGCAAGATTACCGAAACCGTGGAAAAATTCTCGGTCATCAAAACGCTGCAGGCCATTGAGGACGCCAATGTCGTGCTGCTGGTAATTGATGCCCGTCAGGGCATCTCGGATCAGGATCTGTCGCTGTTGGGCTTTATCCTTAATAGCGGGCGCTCGCTGGTGATTGCGGTCAACAAATGGGATGGCCTTAGCCAGGAAATCCGCGACGAGGTCAAGGAAACCCTGGATATGCGCCTGGGGTTTATTGATTTCGCCCGGGTGCATTTCATTTCGGCGCTGCATGGCAGCGGCGTCGGTAATCTGTTTGAATCCATCAATGAGGCTTATCAGTGTTCCACTCGACGGGTGAGCACCGCCATGCTGACCAAAATCCTGCAAATGGCGGTCAGCGAGCATCAGCCGCCGTTGGTTCGCGGGCGACGGGTTAAACCCAAGTATGCCCATGCCGGCGGTTATAATCCGCCGATTGTGGTCATTCACGGCGGCCAGGTAAAGGATTTGCCGGATTCTTATAAGCGCTATTTGATGAATTATTTTCGGCGTTCATTGCAGATCATGGGCACACCGATTCGCATTCAGTTTAATGAAGGGGGAAACCCCTTTGCCGGACGCCGCAATACGCTCACCCCCAATCAAATGCGTAAGCGCAAGCGGCTGCTAAGCCATATCAAAAAGAGCAAGTGAGTGCTTGCCTGGGTCACCCCGCGGCACATGGGTCGTCACGAAGGTCAGAACGAAATTGAACCGCCCTGGATGCAAGGTACCAGGTTGAATTAAAGCTTGGATGAGGAGGGGTAATGGAAGAGCGCTGTCCGGTATGCCAGCACGTGTTGTCCCGTCATGGGGAGACATTTCATTGCGCGTTTTGCCACCGCCGATTTCTACGACAAGCCCTGTGTCCTGATTGCGGCAGACCGCTGGAAAAACTGATCGCCTGCGGCGCGGTAGATTATTTTTGTCCGCACGGCGACGGTTTGATTTCCAAAAAACGGGTATCCTTTAATTTCGTTGCGCAATGAACCGCCGAAACGGCGATCCCCATCCCCCTCGACCTGCCCATTGACCGGCGATCATGACCGGTCTTAACGGCAGCCCGGCGGCGGATCAACGTTGATAAATAATGAAATCGGTTTTGATGGCGACTTTATCGTAAAGGGCCATGGCGGTTTTATTGCTGGTTTGGGTCATCCAGTAAACGCTGGCCTTGCCGGTTCGATCGGCCCGTTCGTAAACCTTTTCGATCAGTTGCCGGCCGATACCGCGTCCGCGCGCGGACTCTTCCACAAACAGATCTTGCAGATAAACCACCCGATCCTGATACCAGCCATGATCATGAATGATGCAATTCACCAAACCGACGAGCTGCCCGCGATATTCCGCCACAAAGGCGAACATATCCGGATAGCTGTCGTCCGCCAGCCGTTGGAAGGTGGCCTCGTACAGCGCATCGTCGCGAATGGTGGAATAAAAGCGGAGGTAGCGACGCCACAGTTGCTTCCACGCATCCTTATCGTTTGGCGCGATGGGTCGGATTATAATTTCGCTGTTGGCCGGCATATGCGTCTCTTTGGTTAAAGCCCGTCACCGTGTTCCCTGCGCCGCCGCCCGTCACTGCCGGTGGTGCAATGGAGACGTTAGCGGCAAACCGGCTGGCCTGTCAATTGTTCCCGACGGCAAATTTCCCCCGCCATGCCGCCGCCAAAGAGCGGTTCCACGTCACCGGCAAACACCTTAACGCCATTTTACCTCCAGGAAGTCATTCCGGCTCCGTGGCCATCGGCAGCAGATTGCCGGATTTAACCCTATCCATCACTACCCAGGTGGTAAAACTGCGGACATTATCGTCTGACATAATCGCGGTTTGGGTAAATTGCTCATAGTCTTCCAAATCGCGGCAGACCACCAGCAAGATGAAATCGTATTCGCCAGTGACATAAAAACACTGCTGAACCATCGGTTGTTTCAACATGGCTTGTTTGAATGACCTGATGTGTTCGTTGCGCTCATGCAGTAAATCGATACCCACCAGGCAGGTGACCGGAAATCCCAGCGCCCGTGCGTTGAGCGTGGCGGTTTCGGCCTCGATTACCCCGGCGGCGCGCAGTCGTTTCAATCGCCGCTGCACGGCGGCGGCGGACAATCCCACCTCTTCGCCAATCCGCTCGGCAATCTGCCGGGTATCGTGCTGCCAGTGCGCCAGAATACGGCGATCCAGCGCATCGATCGCCGCAGTGGCGTGGTTCTTTTGCGGCTTGGCCGCGTTTTTATCGCTCATTGTGAGGTTTCCCCGCGGAAAATGGCTTCAATATGCCGTTAGCCACGCTATTCGCGCGGTTAAACTAACATATCATTGAACAGAGGAGAGTGGTATGGCGGATGTGTTGACGATTGTGACGGGGGAAGCACCGATATTAACCAGACCGGCGCAGCCGGTGGCGGCCATAAACGCGGACGTGCTCCGGCATATTGACGGCTTACAGGCGACGCTTTGCGCTTTCCGGGAGCGGCATGGCCACGGCCGGGCCATGGCCGCGCCGCAAGCCGGGATCGGCCTTAGAATTATCGTCGCGCAGTTGGGCGGGCGGCCCATCGCCATGATCAACCCGCATATCACCTGGCGCAGCGGAGAGATGCAAGAGGTTTGGGATGACTGTCTTAGCCTGCCGTCGATAGCGGTGAAAGTGCTGCGACACATGAGCATCAGCCTCGCCTGGCTGGATGAACGCGGCCGCGAACGGCATTGGCAGCATTTGCCGCCGGACATGGCGGAGCTATTCCAGCACGAGATTGATCACCTTGATGGCATACTGATGACCGCGCGGGCCATGGATGACCGGGCAATCCGGTCCGCCGGGGAAGGCCGGCGGCTGATTGACGGCCAGCGTCCCGTCCATCGCCTGAGCCTGGAGCGCATCGGCCAGGCCGCCCGAATATTGGACCCGGTATTCCGCCAAACGCCGCAATACGAATGTCCGTCGTTGTCGGCCAGACTGGGCTGCCGGACGGTACTGAAAGTCGAAACGCTTAACCCGCTGCGCTGCTTTAAGGGGCGGGGCGCCGGCTTTCTGCTGGCCCAGGCGGCGGCGCGCGGCGAATCGCGGCCCCTGGTGACGGCCAGCGCCGGCAATTGGGGCTTGGCGCTGGCCTACCACTGCGCCCTGCAAGGGCGGCCGTTGACAGTGTTTACCGCGCTGAACGCCAATCCCGCCAAACTGGACGCCATACGCTATTATGGCGCCGATATCCGTCAGACGGGCCATGACTTTGACAGCGCCAAGGCTCAAGCCAGGGATTATAGCGCGCAAACCGGCGCCTGGTTCGTGGAAGACGGTTTCGAGCCTAACGTCAGCGAAGGCGCCGGCACTATCGCCGTGGAACTGCTGGCCGGCGGCGATCATTACGATGCGGTATTTGTGCCGGTGGGTAATGGCGCGCTGATAAGCGGCATGGCCCGCTGGCTTAAGGCCTCGGCGCCGGATATCCGGGTCATCGGCGTATGTCCCCGCAACGCGGACGCCATGTACCGCAGTTGGCTGACCCGTCGAGTGGTCAGCAGCCTTGAGGCGCATACCAAAGCCGACGGTCTGGCGGTGCGGGTCCCGGTACCGGAAGCCTTGGAGGATATGCGCGGCGTGGTGGACGATATCGTTTTGGCGAACGAGGAACAGATCGCCCTGGCTGCGCATTACGCCCTGAAATATGCCGGCCTCATTCTGGAGCCTTCCGGTGCCGCGGCCTTGGCCGGCATATTGGCGTATGCCGGCAAAATTGCCTCCGACAGCCGGGTGGCCGCGATATTGACCGGCGCCAATCTGAATCCGTCGCTGCCCAATGCCCTGCATGCCATTGATGACGCGTCCCCGGCTCCCGCCCGCCTCGCGCAATAAAAACGGGCGGTGCCGCGACTAAATGGCTTCGGGTAACGGGTTCCAACCCGAAGCCGCCGAAGTGGCCGCTGGCGGCTTCAAATTCAGCCATCGACTGGTATAGGCGTGGATTTCCAGCGCCAGTTCGGGGTTGTCATTCAGCGTTTGGCCATGGGAGGGGATGATGTCACGCAGTTTACCAACCCAGTCGGCCGACGCCGACCGCGCCGGAAACATCCGCGTCAGCAACTGCAACATGATGGGCGCGGCGGTGGACGCCCCCGGCGATGCGCCGAGCAATGCCGACAAGCTACCGTCAGCGGCGCTGACCAGCTCGGTGCCGAACTGCAATACCCCGCCTTTGACCGGATCCTTTTTGATGATTTGCACCCGCTGTCCGGCATCGATCATCCGCCAGTCCGCCAGATCCGCTTCCGGGTAGTAGGCTTGCAACGCCGACAGCCGTTTTTTATCCGACATCAACGCCTGGCCAATCAGATAGGTGAGCAGATTCAGGTTATCCCAGCCGACGTGAATCATCGGCAGCAGATTATGACGATTCAGCGAGTAAAACAGATCCCGCCAGGAGCCCTGCTTGAGAAATTTGCTGCTGAATGTGGCGAAAGGACCAAACAACAGCGATGGCTGCCCGTCGAGTAGCCGGGCATCAATATGTGGTACCGACATTGGCGGCGCGCCCACAGGCGCTTTACCATAGACTTTGGCCCGATGGCCGTTGACGATCCCGGGCTTGGTCGTCACCAGAAACTTGCCGCCCACGGGGAAGCCGGCGTAGCCGCGGGCTTCCGGAATACCGGATTTTTGCAACAGCGTCAGCGCCGCGCCGCCGGCGCCGATAAAGACATGCCGGGCGCGCGCCGAGGTGAGCCGGCCGGTATGGCAATCCCTGACACGCACTGTCCAGCTCTGGTCTTCATTGCGCGCCAGGTCGGTTACCTCATGGTGGTTATGCTGGCGGAATCCTTCCCGTTGCGCCAGCGACGCCAACATCTGCCGGGTCAGTTCGCCGAAATTGACGTCGGTGCCGGCATTCACGCGGGTGGCGGCCATTTTCTGGAATGGTTTGCGTCCCGCCATCACCCTAGGCGCCCATTTTTTGATAAGGAGACTGTCTTCGGTATATTCCATATCCCTGAACAATGGACTGCGCCGTAAAGCGGTAACGCGTTTACGCAGAAAGTCCACATCTTCCTCACCCCAAACAAAACTCATATGCGGGACATTGGTAATGAACGTTTCCGGCGCCGCCACGTGGTGGTTCTTCACCAGGTAAGCCCAGAATTGCCGGGAGATCTCGAAAGATTCGTTGACGGCGACCGCCTTGGCAATGTCAATGTCGCCATCCGGTCCCTGCGGTGTGTAATTCAGCTCGCAATAAGCGGCATGGCCCGTACCGGCATTATTCCAGCCATTTGAGCTTTCCTGCGCAATGTCGTCCAGACGTTCATATAAATTAACGGTCCAGCCGGGTTCGAGTTCCTTGATAAATGTTCCCAGCGTGGCGCTCATGATACCTCCGCCGATCAAGACCACATCGACGGTGGCGTTTTGCGCGGTCTCGGATTGTTGGGCAGACGCCAACAGACTCATGCCGAGGCCAGCGACGAAATGCTGATTCATGCGCAGTGTCTCTATATTTGAAAGTGTGTATACCGCAGGGCGCTATTATTAATGATTGCTTTTAGCCCAATACAGTCTGCAATTCCTGCCCGATTCTATTAGCCGCAAGGCGCAATGTAAACCAAAAAGTGATGTTATCGGCTGGTTAACATAAAAAACGCTTATGACATATAACCATATGATTTATATCGTCATATTTGTCAAATATTGTAAATATTAACATGAAATCTACATTTTGATTTTTAGTTTTTATTATGATAAAAACGCTTTTTCAGGTTTATTCTGCGTTAGAACACTGTTTGAACCAACGGATCGTCTTCTATGAGCAAATTAATAGCAGCTCGTCATTTCTACTATTTCCCCGCTGATCAGAAGTTGTTTTCATGGCTTTTTCGTTGGTATTATTTTTGCTTCTATGCTCTAAATACGTCGAGTTGCATCGCGGCGGCAAGTGAGCGACAAATTCGTCAGGAACGAATTCGAACCGCCAACGGCGGGCCTTCGGCGTGAGACAGGATGTCTCTCATCGCCTCCAAGAGCATAGCCGGCTCTCTGACTGGGGTGAGCGAACGCCGCCAACACAGAGGCAGCTCGACGTATTTGGCGTATAGACATAAGGTCCTTTGTGATGATTGAAATCAGGCAGTTTAACCCCGCGGATCAAAACGGGGTAATTGATGTGATCCTACCTATTCAGCAACGTGAGTTCGGTATTGCCATTACCGCTGAGGATCAACCCGACCTGCGCGACATTCCCGGCTTTTATCAAAACGGTAAGGGCGGGTTCTGGGTGGCGTTATATCAAAATACCGTGGTGGGCACTCTTGGTCTGAAAGATATAGGCGACGATCAGGGGGCATTGCGTAAAATGTTCGTTAGCGCGGCTTATCGCGGTAGCCAGTATCAAGTAGCGGCCCAACTGCTTGACGCATTGCTGCTTCACGCAAGCCGGCGGCGCATCCGCGGCATTTTCCTGGGTACGACGGATAAATTTCTGGCGGCGCACCGGTTTTACCGCAAACACGGTTTCGCCGAGTTGCCGAAAACCGCCTTGCCTGCCGGATTTCCCATCATGGCGGTGGATTCCCTTTTCTTCAGTAAATCGCTATAACCGTTTCCCGTTATTATCCGCGCCGGCTTTGGCCGGCTAAGCGTTTTTTCCCAGCCCTTGGCGATGCAAGGAACAACCATGGCAATGAATATCCCGGCGGAAACGGCTGACGGCAGCCGATACTGGCGGCGCAATCTGTTTGTTTGTGTTTTCGGTTCGTTTACCACCATTATCGCCATGACATTACTGTTGCCGTTTCTGCCGTTATACGTGGAACAACTGGGCGCAACGGGACATGCCGCCATCAGTGAATGGTCGGGCGTGGCTTATGGCGCCACCTTTTTCAGCGCCGCCCTGACCGCGCCATTATGGGGACGGCTTGGCGACCGCTACGGCCGTAAGCTCATGATGATCCGGGCCAGCCTCGGCATGGCCATCGCCATGACCCTGATCGGCATGGCGCACAGCGTCTGGCAACTGGTGGCGTTGCGGCTGCTGGCCGGGTTGCTTGGGGGATACGCCTCCGGATCCATGATCCTGGTGGCAACCCAAACCCCCAAGGCCAAGACCGGCTGGGCGCTCGGCGTCATGTCGTCGGGCATCATGGCCGGCAATTTCGTCGGACCGTTGATTGGCGGCACGCTACCGCCGCTTATCGGCATCCGTATGACCTTCATCGCCGCCGGCTCGGCTATCTTTATCGCATTTCTCGGTACAACGTTCTTATTGAAAGAGGAACCCGGCGCGGCGAAAAAACGATCGAGCCAGCCGCCGGTTCCCGGCGAGGCCGCGTTCAACAAACCGGTGGTGGCCATGTTGATCACCGGCGCACTGCTGCTTATCGCCAATATGTCGGTGGAACCGATCATCACGCTGTATGTCGCCCAACTGGTCACGCCCGAGCGGGTGACGCTGGTGGCCGGCCTGGCCATGTCGGCGGCCGCGCTGGGCAGTATTCTTTCAGCGTCCTGGCTGGGCAGGTTGGCGGATCTCATTGGGCACTGGACTGTGATCATCGCGTGCCTGCTGGCTGCGGCGGTACTGCTTATCCCGCAGGCTTTCGTGACGCAGGGCTGGCAATTGGTGGTGCTGCGCTTTTTCATGGGACTGGCCCTGGGCGGTCTGCTGCCTTGCATCGCCAGCGTGATTCGGCACAATGTGCCGGACAGTATCGCCGGTAAAATGCTGGGGTATTCCACTTCGGCCCAGTATGTGGGGCAAGTGGCGGGACCAGTGCTGGGTGGCGCGGTGGGCGGCCATTTGGGGATGCGGCCGGTCTTTCTCGGCACCTGTTTGTTGTTGTTTATCGGCGCGGCCTATAATCTGGCCGTGCGTGCCAGAATACGTTAACGCCGCGGGGTTACGGGGAAAAGCACACCGTGGCGTCGTCCCCGTCGGCGGGTACGTCCCGACGCGCGGCGTGGACGCAACGTTAATGGCGGCGTTAATGACAGGCCGCCTTAACGGCGCGAGGCCAGAGCGTTGATAACGGGCGCGATTACCGGCGGCGGGGTGCCGATAAAGCCGGTTCCGATACGCTACGCACCACCCGGCTATCCACCCGTCCATCGACCAGACGGGTGCTCAGCGTATCTCCGGGGCCGACCTGGCCGATGCTTTTGATCAGCGTGCCTTCTTTATCCGTCGTGACGCTAAAACCGCGCGCCAGGGTTTTCAGCGGGCTTACCGCCTCCAGTTGCGAACACAGCATGCCAAAACGCTGTTGATGGCGGTGCAAAAGCCGCGCGATGCCCTGATCGAGACGATAGCGCAGCGCCTGCGCCTGCTGTTGCCTGCGACCGATGCGCGGCAAGGGCGATTGCTGCGTCAATTGGAGCTTAAGATGCTCATACCGCCGCTGGGCCAGACGCAGCTGCCGCTGAATACCGTCGTCCAACCGTCGGCGCAGCCGAAGCAACGCGGTCAACTGCCGCGCCAGCCGCAATTGGGGGTGCTGTTGTTGCAGACGGTGCTGAATCCGCGCCAGCGTTTGCTGCCGCTGGGCGAGATAGTAATCCATCGCCATTTCCAGCCGTTGCTGTTGCGCCTGCAACTGGCGCGCCAACTCCAACTGATTGCGGCTGACCAGCTCGGCCGCGGCCGACGGCGTAGGCGCTCGCAGATCGGCGACGAAATCGGCGATGGTGACGTCCACTTCATGACCGACCGCGCTGACCACCGGTATTGCGCTGGCATGAATGGCCCGCGCCACACGTTCATCGTTGAAACACCACAAATCTTCCAGCGAACCGCCGCCGCGACCGACAATCAGCACATCGCATTCCTGGCGCGCGTTGGCGAGGGCAAGGGCCCGAACAATGGCCGGCGGCGCATCCTGCCCCTGCACCAGGGCGGGATAAATGATCACCGGCAGCGAGGGGTCGCGACGTTGCAATACCGTGAGGATATCGTGCAGCGCCGCACCGCTGGCGGAGGTGATCACGCCGACCTTGCGGGCGGGGCTCGGCAGCGGCCGTTTATGGTCCTGGTCGAACAGACCCTCCGCCGCCAGGCGCTGCTTGAGTTGTTCAAACTGTTGTTGCAACAGACCGGCGCCGGCTTGCTGCATACTCTCGGCAATCAACTGGTAATCCCCGCGCGGCTCATACAGCGTTAACGACGCGTGCACCAGCACCTGCTGACCGTTGCGCGGCGCGAAGGCCACCCGCCGGTTGCTATTGCGAAACATCGCGCATCGCACCTGGGCGCGATCGTCTTTGAGCGTGAAATACCAATGGCCGGAGGCTGGCTGCGAAAAATTGGAGATCTCGCCGGTCAGCCAAAGGCGGCCCATTTCGTTTTCCAACAGCTCACGCACCTGTTGGTTGAGGCGGGAAACGGTGAAAATCAGGGGGGCGGCGGCATCAGACATGTGAGCGGGATCAACTTCATTAAGCGGGACTTAATCGATTGATATTACTTATTGCGCACCGGTTGGCAAGTGTTTTTTCAAAAAAGTGCTGGAGGCAACCGTTTACGTTCTGTATAATGCCACGGCAATATTTTATACATTCACCCTGGTGAGATATTGCTATGCTACGTATCGCAAAAGAAGCCCTGACTTTCGACGATCTCCTGCTGCTGCCCGCCCACTCCACGGTATTGCCCAATACGGCCGACCTGACAACACAATTGACCAAGACCATCCGTCTCAATATTCCGTTGCTGTCCGCCGCCATGGATACGGTAACCGAAGCGCCCCTGGCCATCGCGCTGGCCCAGGAGGGCGGCATCGGGTTTATTCACAAAAACATGTCCATCGAGCGCCAGGCCGAGGAAGTCAGCCGGGTGAAAAAGCATGAAAGCGGCGTGGTGACCAATCCGAAAACCGTCACGCCCGATACGCTGCTTTCCGAAGTGAAGGAAATGACGGCTCGCAACGGTTTCGCCGGCTATCCGGTCGTCACCGGCGATAATGAGCTGGTGGGTATCATTACCGGCCGCGATGTGCGGTTCGTGACCGACCTCTCCCAACCGGTTACCGCCGTAATGACGCCTAAAGAGCGCCTGGTCACGGTCAAGGAAGGCGAGGCCCGCGAGGTGGTGCTGCAGAAGATGCATGAAAAACGCGTGGAAAAAGCGTTGGTGGTGGACAATCATTTTCATCTGTTGGGTATGATTACCGTAAAGGATTTCCAAAAAGCGGAACGTAAGCCCAACGCCTGCAAAGATCAGCATGGCCGGTTGCGGGTCGGCGCGGCGGTGGGCGCCGGCGCCGGTAATGAAGAACGCATCGACGCCCTGGTGGCGGCCGGTATCGACGTGCTGCTTATTGATTCGTCCCATGGCCATTCCGAAGGCGTTTTGCAACGGATCCGCGAAACCCGCGCCAAATACCCCGATCTCCAGATCATCGGCGGCAACGTGGCCACCGGCGCCGGCGCCGTTGCGCTGGTGGAAGCCGGCGTCAGTGCCGTCAAGGTCGGCATCGGTCCTGGATCCATTTGCACCACCCGTATCGTTACCGGTGTGGGCGTACCGCAGATCACCGCCATTTCCGATGCGGTGGAAGCCCTGGAAGGCACCGGGATCCCGGTTATCGCCGATGGCGGCATCCGTTTCTCCGGCGACATCGCCAAAGCTATCGCCGCCGGCGCCTCTTGCGTTATGGTGGGGTCGCTTCTGGCCGGTACCGAGGAATCCCCCGGCGAAATCGAACTTTTCCAGGGACGTTCTTTTAAATCCTATCGCGGCATGGGATCGCTTGGCGCCATGTCCAAAGGATCGTCCGATCGCTACTTCCAGACGGACAACGCCGCCGACAAGCTGGTGCCTGAGGGCATCGAAGGCCGGGTGGCCTATAAGGGCCGTCTGAAGGAAATTGTTCACCAGCAAATGGGCGGATTGCGCTCCTGTATGGGCTTGACCGGCTGCGCCACCATTGACGAACTGCGCACCAAGGCGGAATTTGTGCGCATCAGCGGCGCCGGCATCCAGGAAAGCCATGTGCATGACGTAGCCATCACCAAGGAATCGCCAAATTACCGCATGGGCTGATCGATTGTCCGTGCTTTGCCGGCGCGGCAAAACAGCCTCGCCGGAAATGAGATGCCCGGTTCGTGCCGGGCTGTCTGTTTTTTAGCCAGCCGTTTGGGGAATACGCCCGCTATGACCGACAATATTCATCAACACCGCATTCTGATTCTGGACTTCGGATCGCAGTACACCCAGCTTATCGCCCGCCGGGTGCGCGAGCTGGGGGTATATTGCGAACTCTGGGCCTGGGATGTGACGGAGTCGCAGATCCGCGCCTTCGCCCCCAGCGGCATCATCCTCTCCGGCGGTCCGGAAAGTACGACCGAACATAACAGTCCGGTGGCGCCGGATTATGTGTTTCAGGCCGGCGTGCCGGTGCTGGGGGTTTGTTATGGCATGCAGACCATGGCCATGCAGCTCGGCGGCAAGGTGGAAGGTTCTCATCAGCGCGAATTCGGCTACGCGCAGGTGGAAGTCGTGCATGACAGCGCGCTGATTCGGGATATCCGGGATGCCCTCAGCGCCGATAACAATCCACTGCTGGATGTGTGGATGAGCCATGGCGATAAGGTTACCGGTATTCCGGCCGGGTTTGTGACCGTCGCCAGTACCGACACTTGCCCCTTCGCCATTATGGCCAATGATGAGAAACGTTTTTACGGCGTGCAATTTCATCCCGAGGTTACCCATACCCGCCAGGGACAGCGTATTCTGGAACGTTTCGTGCGGGACATTTGCCAATGCGAGGCGTTGTGGACGCCGGCCCGGATCATTGACGACGCGGTGGAGCGCCTGCGCAAAAAGGTCGGGGATGATCAGGTGATACTCGGCCTGTCCGGCGGAGTGGATTCGTCGGTCACCGCCATGCTGTTGCACCGCGCCATTGGTTCCCGTCTAACCTGCGTATTCGTGGATAACGGCCTGTTGCGGCTTAATGAGGCCGACCAGGTGCTGGAGATGTTCGGTGAGAAATATGGACTGAATATCGTGCATGTACCGGCCGAATCCCGTTTTTTGAGCGCCTTGGCCGGCATTAGCGACCCGGAGGCCAAGCGTAAGACCATTGGTCGGGTGTTTGTCGAGGTATTTGATGAAGAGGCGTCAAGGCAACGGGATGTGAAGTGGCTGGCCCAGGGCACCATTTACCCCGACGTGATTGAATCCGCGGCTTCCGCAACCGGCAAGGCTCATGTGATCAAGTCGCATCATAATGTCGGCGGTTTGCCCAAAGAGATGAAGCTCGGCCTGGTGGAACCCTTAAAAGAACTGTTTAAGGACGAGGTGCGCAAAATCGGCCTGGAGCTGGGCCTGCCTTACGATATGCTTTACCGTCATCCCTTTCCCGGCCCCGGCCTGGGCGTGCGCGTGCTGGGCGAGGTGAAGAAGGAGTACTGCGATCTGTTGCGTCGCGCCGATGCCATCTTTATCGAGGAACTGCGCAAGGCCGAGCTGTACCATAAGGTCAGCCAGGCGTTCGCTGTGTTTCTGCCCGTGCGTTCGGTGGGCGTGATGGGCGACGGCCGTAAATACGACTGGGTGGTTTCGTTACGGGCGGTGGAAACCATCGATTTTATGACCGCCCACTGGGCGCACTTGCCCTATGATTTCCTAGGCCGGGTATCCAACCGCATTATCAACGAGATCAATGGAATATCCAGAGTGGTTTACGATATTTCCGGAAAGCCGCCGGCAACGATTGAGTGGGAATGATCCCGCGTCTGGCATAGGGTGGCATCACCCAGCATGAAAGTGCTCATAAGCCCGCAGAAATGCGGGTTTTTTTGCATTTTTGTCCAGCATTGTCGGGCACCAAAGAGTATCGCCAAGCAGGAATTTTTTATGGCATAGTGCATGGCACTGATTGAGTCTGATGCCATGATTTCGGTTGATACCATGCGGGCCGCCAAGAGCTATTCATGGTATTGAAAATTGGTAAACATATGAATAAAAAGAATTTTATCCGGATATTCTTGTGGTTTCCGGTCATGGTATCGCCAAGTGGAGTGCCACGAACCGATGCTGACCGATACCAAACTGCGCAACTTGAAGCCCACGGATAAACTCTACAAGGTGAACGACCGGGATGGGTTGTACGTCGCGGTCACGCCTGCGGGCAGCATCTCGTTCCGATACAACTATGCGATCCATGGCAGGCAGGAGACGCTGACCTTTGGGCGATACGGCGTTGGCGGCAGGAAGCTGACCTTGCGGTTCTTCTCCGGCGACAAGTAGTCGAGCATAACCTTGATGGCTATTTGAATTTCAGGCGTCTCAGCGTCTGGCCGAGTTAGCAATTCGGCCAACCATTTTTGTCCCTCGTTCTGCCCCGGTGGATTGCTCATGTTCCACAGCATCATGTCCAGTACGTCAGCGAGTTCGCCTGCGGGCAGTTTCGTGAGCGTGTTCTCGTCATCGCTGTTCATTTGGTGCCTCCCTTCTTTCGCGAAGCCCCATAGAGAGCCGCTTGATGCACCAATATAGCGGCGTCTGTCGCGGTGTGACTGTCCTCGCCTATCGATAGGCGACGTTTCATACCCTTCGAAGGTCAGCCCTCATTGCCTGAATAAGCGAGCTAAACGCCTTATTCCTGGCTTCCCTTGGCCCCTCGTTCGTATCCACGAGTTCTTGTACATGTTTCGCAACATCAGGATCACCAAAAATCTCGCACTTGGTTTGCCAAAGAGCAAAATGCTTGGAGTTCTCTTCGGATGGGGTAACAGCCGCCGCGTGCAAAGCTCCAAGGAGGCCAAAATATGCCTCCTTTTTTTCTTGATATAGGCGGTCAGTTTTCGCTGATCTTCGTGACATTAACTGAGTCAGTGCTGATGAAAGGATTGACCCCACTCCCAAGCCGCCCAATAGCGGTAACAGCCATTCCATAATTATCGCTCCATCTTTTTCTGCATCAGAATCGAAGTGGTTGGGATTGCACAATCCAAAAGTGGCCTTGAAGAGAAGGGTGGCACTGTGTTATATTTTAGTATAACTAAAGGAGGTGCCTATGCACACCACAAATCTGCGCAAGGTCGGCGGTTCCATCATGCTCGCCGTTCCTCCGGCGCTGCTCGACGTTCTGCACCTGTCGGCCGGGGCCAAGGTCGGTCTTGCCGTCGATAACGGTCGCCTCGTTGTCGAGCCGACGGCGCGGCCGCGATACACGATGGCCGAGCTTCTGGCAGCATCGGACTATACGCAGCCTCAGCTGCCCGAAGAGCGCGAATGGGTTGATACCCCTGCGGTGGGCCGCGAACTTCTATGAAGCGCGGCGAGGTCTACATGGTCGATCTGGAGCCAACGCATGGCCGTGAACAGCGTGGACACCGACCGGTCGTCGTCATCTCGCCGGATGAGTTCAATCAAGCGACTTGCCTGCCGGTGGTTTTGCCGATTACGAATGGCGGCGATTTCGCGCGACGCCTTGGCTTTGCTGTGCCTCTGGTCGGGGGCAAGACAACCGGCGTTGTACGCTGCGATCAGCCCCGCGTGCTCGATCTCAACGCCCGCAATGGGCGCAAGGTGGAAAGCCTGTCTGTGGCGATCATGGATGAGGTCTTAGCCAAGGTTGCCACGATCTTTGAATGAAGCTGCGGGATTTCACCCACCGCCTCAAAGGCGGATATTCTCGCCAAGACAAGGATTTCAACCTGAAAAATCATAGACTTGATGATCGGTGGGTGAAACCACGAATCTCCGTGCCGGGTGGGTGAAGCCACGAACTTCTGGTTCGAGTTTTCAGTAACCGGCACTGCTACTTCACTGGTGTAAAATA
This sequence comes from Martelella alba, assembly GCF_005217455.1. Classification (GTDB taxonomy): domain Bacteria; phylum Pseudomonadota; class Gammaproteobacteria; order Enterobacterales; family Enterobacteriaceae; genus Acerihabitans. The sequence goes on along the minus strand of NZ_SZPQ01000010.1, from coordinate 95,321 downwards.
AGGAGAAATTTGTGCATCCGGTATTGCAAAAAACTTTTGGCGGGTTGTCGCGACAGTATTTCATACGGCAGTTCTTATTCGGTCTCATATGGCCTGCAATCGCGATCACCGTTCATAGTCAAGCGCAAACACCTTGGCATGCTGGTCTTGTTCTCGCACTGATAATAAACACTTTGCTGTATCCATACTCTCGATTCGTATATGAAAGCGTTGTTGGTTATATCGTTGGAAATAACGTCTTTTTTCTCGGTAATCCCCCCGAAAAACGACGGTTTACTATCCCGGCGAAATGGAAGTCAAAACCCGAAATGACAATCTCAGCCAGGGCATTCCCGTCGATGAGGGCGTTTGGGCTGAGGTTGTCGCCTTGGCCGAAGGGACGGCAAAATGATTACGGGCAATATCCGATGGCTTGGCGTGGGCAGGCTTAACTAACCGGTCGCTAAAACCTGTTGAGAAGCCGATAACGCCATCGCTGTTGCCTTCCAGCGGAAACGCCAGATGCCGGGCAAGCTGTGCGGCGCGCGCCCTATCGCCGGGCAGCGGCTCGGGAAAGCGCTTATGCAAAAGGGCTTCGACTTCTCGCTTATGGGCGCGCACGGTCTGGTGGCGGTGTTTTAGGGTTTCATGACGGTCTCGGTGTCAACACGCCACCCAGCCAGGCATGAACCTCCTGGGCTAAACGGAGGGGATTATTCCCCTGGCAATGCGCATCGGCTCCGGTTTCCGGCCCCAGAACGATCAGACGCTTTTGCGGTGAGCCGATCGCTTCATGCCAGGCGCGGGTCTGTTGTTGCCAGACTTCACCTTCCTGAGCGCCAAGCACGGACAAAAACGGCATTCTCACCCTAGCGGGATCAGCACTCACGCCCGCCCATTTTTGGCCAAGATGTTGAAAGTCCTTTACGCCGGCTTTCCATATGAGGGTTTCCCTATTTTTTTCGGCCGCCTTGGATACGTCGAAATGCGTTTTGCCGGCGGCGATGAACAACGTTGAAGGCTGCGATAAGACCGGCGTGGCGATAACCGCGCTTAATCGGGGTTCTTCGGCCGCCGCCCGGGCCGCGAAATAACCGCCCAGGCTCATGCCCAGTAAAGCCAAGCGGGAAGTGTCCACGCCAAAGCGCGCGATAAGCAAATCGATGACGGCGCCTATGGGCTTTTCCGTTTCCGGCTCCCAAGACAACCCATCAACCGGCGTCGCGCCTTGTCCGGGCAAATCAACCAAGACCACGTTATATCCCCTGGCGAAATAATATCGTCCTTGCGAGAGGAAACGATCTTCGTGACAGGTATCGGCGCCGCCAATCACAATAAGGGTCGGCGCATCAGGTTCAACCGCGCGGAAGAAATGGCCGGGAAGGGCGGTATCGCCATACGGTACGGCAAAGCGCTCCACGGACAACGCCAGCTCTTCCATCGCCTGATCGAAAAGTCCCTGGCCCTTTTTGCAAAGCGCGATGAACCGTTCTCCCGGCGAGACGAATTGCCAGGCGAGCCGGTAGCAGGTGAAAGCGCGCAGGCGCGTCTCGCCGGCGGACACTATTTCACCCTGCGCCCGCCAATGCTCGGCCTGGTTTACAAGGTATTCGCCTTGCGCTTCGAAGGCCCGGGTCCACGAGGCCGCATCGCCATCTTCGATTTTTGCGGCGATGGCAAATGCCTCTCCCGCCGAAATACCGCCCGCGGGCGCCCATCCAAGGGCGCCCAGAAAGAACAAATCCATGTTCGGATCGGCGAAACGATAACGCTGGCTTAGTCGCTGGGTGGAGTAATCTTCCCCACCGGGGCGGGCATTTCTCGTTGACATAAAGCTCCCCTGTTGTGACAAGCGAAGTAAAATCGGTTATGCTTTAAAGCAAATATAATGACTTTAAGAGTGACATGTCAATTTCCCGTCCTGGCGGTCGCAGCGCCGCCGTGAAAAAAAGGGCCTTTGAAGCGGCGCGGACGCTTGCGCTCCAGCATGGGCTTCATCATGTCACCCTGCCGGAAATCGCCAGGGTGTCAGGTATCGCGCCGACCAGCCTGTATCGAAGATGGGGCGATGTCGGGGCGTTGTTGATGGAGATGGCGGTGGATCGTCTCAACGACACATCGCCTTTGCCGGACGAAGGGTCCATCGCGTTGGATCTGGGTCACTGGGCCCGGCGTATTGTCGTCGGTTTAAACGCTGATGCGGCCGTCAACTTCTTTCATGTCTTGCTCGCCACAACGGGAATGGCGTCCGGCAAGCGCAAGGACGCGCTGGCGCCAAGGTTGGCGCAACTGCAGATATTGCTTGAACGCGCCGAGGCGCGCGGCGAAGCCGTCCCGGAGGTCGCAGATGTGATAGACCACTTACTGGCGCCATTGTATATGCGGTCGGTGTTAGGTATGCCTCTTAGCGAAAGCGATGCTGAACGGCTTGTCGGACGGCTTCTCAAGACCTGAGTCAGGTCGGCGAAATAAACATGCCGCAAGCGCGGCCCCAACAGTCCACGCGCCTGGGCTGGCCACGGTTAACGATAACGACGGCGATACCCTGAGGGTCTTGATACAGTGCCTCAGGGCAGTCTTGCTGGGCATGATGATTTCCCGGCCTTTCCAATAGGGTCATTAAAAGGACAGATGTTTTGATGAATAGGGATCATATATTCCACTACAAAAAAATCAAGCCCGGCCATATAATGCGAAACAATTTGAATATCAAACCCGGCTCTTTTTATGTAAGCATACTCAGGTAATTTAGCTGTATAAACAAACTTACTCGCTAAGTGGATGTCGCTTTTATACATGATAAATTTAAAGACGGCATATTTACCGTAAGTTTCTTCTTTTGAGTAGGAAAAATTTTTCCGAATATCTGAATGATATTCAGATATGGCGATTTTTTTTACCATGCGAAGACGGAAATTGCCCTTGTTATCATTAAGAAACGTACTGACATCTACCAGAAAGAATTGCGTTTCGCCATTATTGTTGTTGAGAGTTTGTTTGAAGTTTTTTACCCTGGAAAGAATATATCTGCCATTTGCGTCGGTCATGGCGATTTCCGTCTTGGAATCAAACTGAGAATAGGTAATGGTATAAAACCCCTTACTGCAGGAAATAAATATCACCTTTTGTTCGCTGATGATAGGCGCCAGCTGTTTACTGAAGTCAATGCAAGGCTCTTTCCTGAATTGTGTTGGTGATAAATTGAATACCGTTTTGAACAGTCGGCAAAAATTTTGTACTGAGCTGAAGTTATAATTCAAAGCGATATTGGTAATGGAACGACGGCTTATTTTTATTTCACTGGCGGCCAAGGTTAATCTTCTTCTTCTGATGTATTCGGCTACAGTGATGCCAGTCGATCTTTTAAACATTCTTTGAAAATGCCAAATTGTATATCCTGAGCGTTTTTCAAGATCTTTCAATCGGATATTCTTATCAAGGTTATCCTCGATCCAAACAACCATGTCCTTAATTACTTGATTCATCATAAACTCCCACATAGAGAGCCAACGCACTGAACTGGCGAAAATGGCACATTTGGCGAGAATAAATCAAATGAGTTATTTTCACCGTACCGGGAAAATAATTCACTATGCGTAAGCATAAACTATCAGCGCGTCCTTGCATTTAACCCGGTTTTAGCACAATATGCTCATTATGCTTCACGCCACCCTAATATTAGGCCATCCTCGGCGTCCCATTCAGTGTGCCGTCTATGCGCCTGAACATTGTGGGGTATCCCGTCACAGCGGGCATATAGGGTCGGCTACTCTAATAAAGGTGGCATATCATCGGATAATGGCGTATAGCCCTCTGTTCCTCCGCAAGATGCATAGAATAAATCGTTGTCCGCAGAACGGGTTTTGACGATGTAAGGGAACGTCTTCTCCCTAAAATCGCACAGGGGATGTTCGTGACCCGTTGAATTTATCGAGCGGCTTTCTTCCTCGGTGCGATAAAGAGATTTACTGGGAAGTACACCCTCGCTCAAATTACTGACGTGATATTCACAAAACGTTTCTTTTTTTATGAGGGAATAATGGGTATTTTTTACCCCATCCCCAAGAAGCAATGAGACAATAGCCAACGCACATTCTTCCCGTAAATGAGATATTGACTTTCCTGTCGGTAATACAAAATGGTATCCCCACCCCGACGGTGAAGGAAACATATCGTTGGAACCGAGGGTGCCGAGATTATTACTCATAATATTAAAAACCACTCCGGCCTTGTGGCATACATCTCTTATATAAATTTCAATCTCAAGATAAGAATGGTGAACAGGTTGATAATTTAATTTATGAAAATTATAGTGTAATGGACTGGCATAAAGAATATATTCTATTCCTGCATATATTGCAGCATCGATAATTATTTTATATTGGCTATCGAGATGCCAGTTGTCAAATATCTCTGATGAGATAAAAAGACGATCGGTTTTACCGAAACAATGGAACAGTTGTTCAAAATCATGATAATCCGCAAGCCGGACATTCAGCCCTGCTTTAGTCCAGCGCACGATGTTTTCATTGGTAAAGGGATAAGATGAAGGATAGGCAAGAATGAGATTCTGCGGATTCACCTGGGTTAACATTATCTCGGCCACTCGTGCACCTAACAGACTATGGCATCCGGTAATTAAATAATTCATAAGGTTCTCCACCAAAAATATGAATGCCGAAAACTTGTCCGAAATGATGCTCTCATGTTGCTAAGAGTAAGTTATCATCATCCTACTACATGTCGCTTCTTTATTGGCCGCGCTCGCTGACCCCGGTCACATCGTTAGCTCTGCTCCTGGGAAGGCATGAGAAGCAATCTGTTTCTCGCCCGGGGCTCGCCGTTGGCTGTTTGTATGCGTTCCCGACGAATTTGTCGCTCTTGCCGTCGCGATGCCACCCGAAATATCGAGAATAAAGTGCATGATATCCCAATGAAAACCGTGAGTTATTATTAATAATAAGATGACGTTGGGCCGGCCGCGCATCTTTATTTATTGAATGAAGTCATTATCTGTTCAGCACGGGCTATGGAAGCGAGTCCATCACCCGTGCATGCTACCCTAAAGTTACTATTCGGTTAAACAGGCGCGGTTACGCGCTCAGTTGGCTAATCTACTACTCTGCTTTTGCCAGCCAAGATTCTCATTATACCTGGGGTAAACCATCAAGATATTTCTCGATCAGAACTGATATACTAAACCAAGGGCAACGATGTCGTCAGTATTGATACCGGCTTGATCGGTAAAAGTGTTACTATCCAGTAAATTAATTTTATAATCTACATACGCTGACATGTTTTTGTTGAAGTAGTAGGTTGCGCCCACATCAACATATTTAAGCAGGTCCTGATCACCATATCCCTCAATATCTTTTCCTCGTGATTGCAGATAAGCCACGGATGGCCTTAAACCAAAGTCGAACTGATATTGAGCGACGACTTCAACATTTTGTGCTTTGTTGGCGAATCCGTACAGTGTTGAATCGGAGCTACCGAAACGCGTGGCATTGTAGGTTTGAGAATATTCCGCGGCTAAATAGATATTATGGGCATCATACTTTATACCGCCGGTATAGGCCTCGGCGTTATCCCCTTTCCCGAGAACATCAGAGGCGTTTTGGTCCGACGTCCTTTTGGCATGCATCATGGCGGAGCCGATGCTCAAGCCATCGCCCAGATCATAACTTAAGGATAGTCCGAAACCGTCCCCATTTTGCTTCAATACACTGCGGCTGTTATTGCTTTCACCACTTCCGCCGTTCTTTCCTTGATATTCCACGGCAAAATTAAGACCTTCTACAAGACCGAAGAAATCATTGTTGCGATAAGTGGCGACGCCATTGGTGCGCTTGAACATAAAGTTATCGGAGCCGTAAGTATCGCCACCGAATTCCGGCAACATATCTGTCCAAGAGTAAATGTCATACATGATGCCATAATTACGGCCATAATCGAAGGAGCCATAATCACCAAATTTCAATCCGGCAAAAGCAAGTCGGGTCCATGCCTGATTGCTGCTGCCTTCGGTATTGTTTGCCTGTACGTTATATTCCCATCGACCATACCCAGTGAGTTGATCATTGATCTGCGTGAGCCCTTTCAACCCAAAACGAATATAACTTTGATCGCCATCCTGACTCTTGTCATCGAAAAAATAATGCAGACCATCGACTTTGCCATATAAATCCAGTTTATTTCCATCTTTATTATACACTTCGGCGCTATGGGCTGTCCCAGCAATCAATATTGCCGGCACCATAATGGCCACATATCCTAGTTTCATATTGTTACCCTCTTCTCCAGAGAACTTATTATTAATTTATGTTTGGCACCACTGCCTGATTATTGAGTGCTGGATCACAACCTAACACTGATTAGAGAGGGTATGTTTTCAAACCGTGCGATGAAAAATGCCAATTAACCTACCATGGGGGTCTTATATCACGCCGTCGCTTTATGGGTTATGTTCGCTCACGCCAAGCATAGAGTCGGTGGGGCGCCTGGGGAGGAATGAAAGGCATCCTGTCTCTTAGAGGGAAATTGTTGTTGTCGGTTCACTTTTTGTCGTTAAAGAAAGCGAACCGCTGCCCAATTACCCCCGCAACCGTGTCGCGATACGCGACAATTCTTCCGCCAGCCCCGCCAGACTGATATCGCCGGGCTTCGACAAGAGCGCGGTGGAACGCCGCGCTATTAATCGGGTGGGCAACATTACCGATGCCATGGGGTCGCCGGAACGTAGCGTGCCGATGATGCTGTCAACCGCCTGTTGCCCCAACACAGTGAAATCCTGCGACACGGTGCTAAGGGGCGGCAGGTAAAAAGCGCTGTCGCGGGTATCATCATAACCGATCACCGACATCTGATCCGGCACGCCGATACCCAACTGCGCCGAGGCGCTCAGTACGCCCAGCGCCATCTGATCGTTGCCCACCAGCAGTGCGGTCGCGGCCTCGGACGCGCGCAGCATATTCAACGCGCAGCGGTAGCCGCTTTCCGGGCTCCAGTCCCCCTGGGCGCTGCAAACCGGCGTGAGGCCGTGCGCCGCCAGTGTCGTAAGCCAGCTTTGCCGCCGCAACCGGGCGGAAATCGAACTGTCCGGACCGCTGAGCAACCCGAAACGGCGATGGCCGAGAGACAGCAGATACTCGACGCTGGCGCGCGTGCCGTCATTGGGGTCGAACATGACATGGGGCACCCGCGCCTGAGGCGGCACATCAAGAAACAAACAGGGGATATCGTCATTAAAGCGGCTAACCGCTTCCGCCCGCTCGCCCTCCAGCGGCAGGTTGATGATAATGCCGTCGACCCGCTGCCCTTTGAGCTCATTGAGCGCCGCCTGCAAGGCATCCTCTTCCGCTTCGTCCGGCATGGCGATCAGCACATTGTAGCCGCATGCGCGGGCGGACTGGCGCACCGCCGAGGCAATTTGCGACGGCGCATGCCAACTGAGCGACGCCGTCACCAAACCTAGCGTATAAGTCGGTTTGCCCGCTAATTGTTGCGCCAGACGGTTAGGCACGTAATTAAGCTCCCGCATGGCTTGTTCGACACGGGACCGCGTGGCGTCGGCCACGCGGGACGATTGATTCAGCACCCGGGATACGGTTTGGTAAGAAACGCCGGCATGGCGCGCCACATCTTCCAACGTCGCGTTTTTAGGCTTCACCCGCTACTCCTGTTGGGCAGGTCTTTCTCAAAGGCTGATCATTGGCCGGTTTGAACATTTAGTCAACCCTTGCCGCGGTAGGGTGGGTCATGAGGGGATTGTTGATGTTGGTTATACGCTCACATTTCACTTTTTTGCAATTAAGATCACATTTATGGTCTATATACCGATAAAAATACGATATATATCACATTTTAAATATCAATAGGCTTGATAAGTTCTGCCTTACAGCGCATTAGTAAATCTTGAGTGTGAACGAATAACATTTTCGCGAAAAGTGATTCGCCTTAGCAAAGTCTTATCCCGGGGGAAACCATGTCTGAGTTTATTGCCGATAGCGCCTCGTCCAGTTTGGCCACGGTGCTTTCCCGGCGCGATTGGGAAGACCCGGCGGTTAACCAGCGCCGCCGCTTGCCCGCCCACGTCCCACTGCACAGCTGGCCGGATGAAGCCAGCGCAAAACTCGGCGCGCCATCTCCCGCCGTGATGTCCCTGGACGGGCTATGGCGTTTTGCCTATTTCCCGCGTCCGGAGGCGGTGCCTGAACATTGGCTGGGCCGGGATCTTGACGATGGCTGTGAACTCGCCGTGCCTTCTTGCTGGCAGATGGCCGGGTTTGATGCGCCCATTTACACCAATGTGAAATATCCCTTTACGCCGAATCCCCCGTTCGTGCCCGCTGAAAACCCGACCGGCTGCTATTCGCGCAATTTTCATTTACCCCAGAACTGGCGGGAAGACGGCGGCTTGACCCGCATCATCTTCAAGGGGGTCAATTCCGCGTTCCATCTCTGGCTCAATGGCCAATGGATTGGCTATTCACAGGATAGCCGGCTACCGGCCGAGTTCGACCTGTCGCCGCATTTGCGTCAGGGCGCCAATCGGTTATGCGTGCTGGTATTACGCTGGAGCGACGGCAGTTACCTGGAAGATCAGGATATGTGGCGTATGAGCGGCATTTTCCGTTCGGTCTCGCTATTACACAAGCCGGCCATCAGTCTGGCGCAGATCGAACTGACCCCTCGCCTGGATGCCCTTTATCGCGATGCGGTTTTGACCGTCGAAGCGGCCCTGGCGCCCAGCGGCGGTGATTATCGCGATTTTCAGTTGCAAGTTACCCTATGGCGGGATGATGAGCGGGCGGCCGAACAGTGCCAGCCGTTCGGCAGCGCCATTATTGATGAGCGCGGCGCCTACGCCGACCGCGTGCGCATGGCCCTGCCGGTGAGCGCGCCGTTGCAATGGAGCGCCGAGTCGCCCCATCTGTATCGCGCGGTCATCGCGTTGCGCCGGCCTGACGGCGTATTGGTGGAAGCGGAGGCCTACGATGTGGGTTTTCGCGACGTGGCCGTCCGTCACGGACAATTACAGGTTAATGGCAAGGCGGTGCTGATTCGCGGCGTCAATCGGCACGAGCATCATCCCGAGCACGGACAGGTCATGGATGAGGCCAGCTTGTTGCAGGACATCCGTTTGATGAAGCAACACAATTTCAATGCCGTGCGCTGCTCCCATTATCCCAACCACCCACGCTGGTACGAACTGTGCGACCGTTACGGACTGTATGTGGTGGATGAGGCCAATATCGAGACCCATGGCATGGAACCGATGAGCCGACTGGCGGACGATCCGGTTTGGTTCAACGCCTTTAGCGAGCGGGTAACGCGGATGGTGCAGTGCAACCGCAATCATCCGTCGATCATCATCTGGTCGCTGGGCAACGAATCCGGCCATGGCGCCACGCATGATGCATTGTACCGCTGGGTTAAAAGCCGCGATCCCGGCCGGCCGGTGCAATATGAAGGTGGCGGCGCCAACACGGCGGCGACCGATATTCTTTGTCCGATGTACGCCAGGGTGGACAGTGATCTGGCTATTCCCGCCGTCCCCAAATGGGGTTTGAAAAAATGGATAGGGCTGCCGGATGAGCAGCGGCCGCTTATCCTGTGCGAATACGCCCATGCCATGGGCAACAGCCTGGGCGGCTTCGCCGAGTATTGGCGGGCGTTTCGCGCGACCCCCCGCTTGCAAGGCGGATTTATCTGGGACTGGGCCGATCAGGCGTTGGTCAAGCACGATGCGCGGGGCGATGCTTACTGGGCCTATGGCGGCGATTTCGGCGATACTCCCAATGACCGCCAGTTTTGCCTAAACGGTCTGGTGTTTCCCGACCGCACACCGCATCCGGGAATAGAAGAAGTCAAACATCAGCAGCAATTCTTCCAGTTTCAATTGCTCAGTTCGCGCCCACTGCGATTGTCGGTGACCAGTGAATACCTGTTTCGCGCCAGTGATAACGAAGTACTCGACTGGTCGCTGGAATTCAATGGCGAACCCCTGGCGTCGGGCAGTTTGCCGTTGACGCTGCAACCACAGCAAACCGCGGACTATCTTTTGCTGGCGGATCCGCCCCGGCCGCAGGGCGATGGGGTGCTGTATTTGCTGGTGTCGGTCAGCCAGCCGCGGGCGACATCTTGGTCGCCGGCCGGCCATCGCAGCGCCTGGCAGCAATGGCCGCTGCCGCGCGGACTGGCGCTGCCGCCCTCCGTACCGTCTCAAAGCGGCGCGACGGCCAAACTGCATGAAAATGCCGACGAATATGTTATCTGCCATGGCGCGCAACGCTGGATAGTTGATAAACGGCATGGTCGTCTCAGCCAATGGTTCCAGGATGAACATCCGCTCTTGCTTTCGCCCTTGGAGGATTGTTTTATCCGCGCTCCGCTGGATAACGATATCGGCGTCAGCGAAGTGGATCGCATCGATCCTAATGCCTGGGTGGAGCGCTGGCGCGCCGCTGGGCTGTTCGAACTGGAAACCCGGTGTCTGGCGTTGGAAGCGGAACAGTTATCCGATCGGGTCATGGTACGTAGCCGGCAGGGTTTTTTTGTCGCCGGAAACCTGCAACTGCTCAGCGAATGGCTACTGACCTTCACCGCCGACGGCGCGATGGAGACCCGCGTGCAGGTGAAACGTTCCGGCTTATTGCCGCCCTTACCCAGGGTCGGCCTGGTGTGCCGGCTCGATTTGCCGCATACCCAGACTGTTGACTGGCTGGGCCGCGGTCCCCATGAAAATTATCCCGACCGGCTCACCTCGGCCTGCGTGTCCCGCTGGCATCTGCCGGCCGATCAAATGCATACGCCCTACATTTTCCCGAGCGAGAACGGGTTGCGCTGCGATACCCGGCGCTTGGCCCTTGGCGGACTGACGCTTGCGGGACAATTCCATTTTTCAGTCAGCGCCTATGGCGACGCGCAACTGGCCCAGGCGCGCCACTGGCATGAGATGCGCCCCGAACCGGGGCTGTGGCTGCATGCCGATGGTTTTCATATGGGCGTCGGCGGCGACGACTCCTGGAGTCCCAGCGTGCACCCGCAATTCCTCCTTGACCAGGAGACATTTCAGTACCAGTTAACCTGGCGCGCTGGTCTGACGGATTAGCCGGGGCGCAGCCAGACACAGGCCTATCCGCCGTCCGGCGCAGCGTCGGGCGGCGACAACACCAACGCCGGCCGCGCGCCGTCGCGGGTTTCCCAACACGTCGAACAGGGTGGTTATCGCAATGAAACTGACAGAATTGACGCCCAGAGAACGCCATAATTTTATCTATTTCATGCTGTTTTTCTTTTTTTATTATTTCATCATGTCCGCCTATTTCCCGTTTTTCCCCATCTGGCTGGCTGATGTTAATCATCTGACCAAAACGGAAACCGGCATTGTTTTTTCCGCCGTGTCGTTTTTCGCCATCGTTTTCCAGCCGCTGTTCGGTCTGATATCCGATAAGCTCGGGCTGCGCAAGCACTTGCTATGGTGTATTACCGTGCTGCTGATTTTGTTCGCGCCGTTTTTCATTTTTGTGTTATCGCCGTTATTGCAAATGAACATTGTCGCGGGCGCGCTGGCGGGCGGGCTTTATCTCGGGTTTGTGTTCTCCAGTGGTTCCGGAGCGGTGGAAGCCTACATAGAACGTGTCAGCCGGGCTAATCGTTTCGAATACGGCCGAGTAAGGGTGTCCGGCTGTGTCGGCTGGGCCATATGCGCTTCGCTGACCGGTATCCTGTTTGGCGTCGATCCGGATATTACCTTCTGGATCGCCTCGGGTTTCGCGGTTGTGCTGGCGGCTTTACTGTTGTTATCCCGGCCCGGGGGCAGCATGAGCGCGGATGTCATGGAAAGCATTGGCGCCGACCGGCCGGCCTTCTCCTTACGCCTGGCGCTGGAATTGCTGTCCATGCCCAAGTTCTGGGCCTTTATAGTTTATGTGGTGGGCGTGGCCAGCATCTATGACGTGTTCGACCAGCAGTTCGCCAATTTCTTTAAAGGCTTCTTTTCCAGCCCGCAGCGTGGCACCGAAATCTTCGGTTTCGTTACCACCGGGGGTGAATTGCTCAATGGTTTTATCATGTTTTTCACACCGGCCATCATCAACCGTATCGGTGCAAAAAAAGCGTTGCTGGTGGCCGGCGCCATTATGTCGGCGCGCATTCTCGGCTCGTCGTTTGCCACGACCGGTTGGGAAGTGATCGTACTTAAATGTCTGCATATGTTTGAACTGCCTTTCCTGTTGGTTGGGGCGTTCAAATACATTTCATCGGTATTCGATCCCCGCTTGTCCGCCACGTTGTTTCTTATAGGCTTTAATCTTTCAAAGCAACTTTCCGGCGTTGTTCTGTCGGCCTGGGCGGGACGAATGTACGATAGTGTGGGTTTTCATCAGGCCTATATGGTATTGGGCGCCATTACGCTTTGTTTTACTATTATTTCCATTTTCGCGTTAGACGGTTCGGCGCACAAATACATAAAGAAAGAACTGCCGGAAGAAATTTCACTCTAAATTTTTATACGCTGAATAATTCGAGATTCCAGCCGCCAATAACGTGGCCATGTGAACAAGAAGTAGGGTGAATAGGCTTTAAATAAGTCAGGTTGCATCGTGGCGGCAAGCGAGCGACAAATTCGTCGGGAACGAATGTAAACCGTCCATGGCGGGCCTTGGGCGAGAGACGGAATGTCTCTCATCAGCCCCAGGGGCGTGTGGCCTATGCTGTGATTGGGGTAAGCGAAGGCGGTCAGGAAAGAAACAACGTGAAGTATGACGGGTATAATGACGTTTTTCTATAACCTATAGCGTTTCGTTATTTGTCGTGCGGACGTGCTGGTGGATAATTGTTTTCCCGTTTGATTCAAGAATTCACAAATCACTATGCTGCAAATGATTTTCACAGGGCTGTTTTGCGGCGCCTTGCTGGGTTTTGTCATGCAACGCGGAAGGTTCTGTTTGACCGGCGGTTTCCGCGATATGTATATCGCCAAAAACAACCGTATCTTTTATGCTTTATTGATTGCGATTTCCATTCAAAGCGTTGGGGTTTATGCCCTTATCGCCGCCGGACGGCTGCACTATGACGCGGGAACATTCCCCTGGCTGGGCGCAACACTCGGCGGTTATGTTTTCGGGATCGGTATTGTCATGGCCGGCGGTTGCGCCACCGGCACCTGGTATCGCGCCGGCGAAGGCCTTATCGGCAGTTGGATTGCGCTGTTTGCCTATATGCTGGCCAGCGCCGTGATGCGTTCGGAACAATTGGCGGGCTTTAACCGGCAAATAAAATCCTTGAGCACGGCGCATAATTCCATCGCCGAAACCTTTGGCCAGTCGCCGTGGCTGTTTATCGCGCTACTGGTGTCGGTAACGCTATGGCTGGCGCGCAAAGAACTGAAAAGGCCCCGGCTGAACATCGCTTCCTTGCCGCCGAACAAGTCCGGCCTGGCCCACCTGTTGTTTGAAAAACGCTGGCATCCGTTCGCGACGGCGATTTTCATTGGGGTTGTCGCCATGCTCGCCTGGCCGCTCAGCGCGGCGACCGGCCGCAACTTCGGGCTGGGCATCACGACGCCCAGCGCCAATATCCTGCAATACCTGGTGGTCGGTAACGATAAGTATCTCAATTGGGGCGTTTTTCTGGTGTTGGGGATTTTACTCGGGTCGTTTATTGCGGCGAAAGGCAGCCGGGAATTCCGTTTCCGGTCCGCGGATGCCGCCACGTCGATACGCAGCTTTATGGGGGGGATCTTTATGGGATTCGGGGCCAGCATTGCCGGCGGTTGCTCTATCGGCAACGGTTTGGTGATGACCGCCATGCTCACCTGGCAAGGCTGGATAGGCTTGGCGTTTATGATACTGGGCGTATGGTCGGCCTCATGGTATCTGTACGTTCGCCCCAATGGGCCGGCGCGCCTGCGAACCGCGTCCGTTTAATTTTTGCATTTTGGAGTCCTCATGCTTAAAAAACTCGATGTCATAAGCCAGGTATGCCCTTTCCCGCTGATTGAAGCCAAGACGGCGATGGCGGCATTGCACGCCGGCGATGAACTGGTGATCGATTTCGACTGTACCCAGGCGACCGAGGCCATTCCCCAATGGGCGGCCGAAGAGGGGCATACCGTGTCCGATTATCGCCAGGTGGGCGATGCCCAGTGGCGCATTACCGTAAAGAAGGGATAAGGTTTTCTAAGCGATACGCCGTGGATAATGTCTTTTCCCGGCTATGTTTTTTGCTACAATCCGACCACTTCTCTCCTTTCGCCGGCCGGGAGGTCGCGCATGACGGATAATCACTCCCGCTGTACCTGGGCCAATGCCAATGCCCTGATGCAGCTTTACCATGACACGGAATGGGGCGTACCGGTGCGCGATCCGCGCCGGTTATGGGAGACGCTGATGCTTGAGGGCTTTCAGGCCGGGCTCTCCTGGGACATCATTCTGCGCAAGCGGGATGCGTTTCGCCAGGCTTTTTCCGGGTTTGAGCCAAAGGCGGTGGCGGCATATGTTCAGGAGGATATTGAACGCCTGATGGCCAATCCGGGGATTGTTCGCGCGCGGGCGAAAATCGAAGCGACTATCCGCGGCGCGCAGATTTATAACGATATGCAGGCGGGCGGAGAAGACTTCGCCGATTTCTGTTGGTCGTTTACTGAAGGCCTCCCCTTGCGCGGCACGGGACATGACACCGAGACGGCGCTGTCCGCCCGGATCTCGCGGGAATTGAAGCGGCGTGGCTTCAAGTTTGTCGGGCCGACCATCGTGTATGCCTGGATGCAGGCGGTCGGCATCGTCAACGATCATGCGCCTGATTGTTTCTGTTACCGGCCGGACGCCCAATCGTAAAAACAAATCCACCGACAGGCGGCGTCATCACTATCCGTTTCTAATCGATGCCGAAAACACCGGATTGCGCCGCCAAAACAGGGGCAATCCAGGGTATCGGGTACGATGTTCCCCCATGGTCTGCCGTGCCATCTTGCGTGCGCCTTGGCGAAGACAGGGGCATTCGGCGCGACAACACCTTTTCTATCGGCCCACGGATGCCTAGCCGAGCGAAACGGCTCAACGCGTAGTCCACTTTATCGGCCATCGCCAGCGACGGACATAAACAGATACAGTTTTTTTGTCCTGGTCAAAGGATTTTTTGCGCGGTTTCGTTCGTGTCGGCTTCCCCCTCATTAGTGTTAATGGTATTAATACTGATTCTCATTATTATCAAAAAATAATTGTTCAGGGGAGGCCAAAACGTTAGCCACATTCGTCATCGGTCTGCGTGAAGGCCTTGAAGCGGCTTTGATCGTCGGCATCATCGCCGCGTTTTTGCGCAAAAACGGCAAGCGTCTTACCGCCATGTGGTGGGGCGTGATTCTGGCCGTGCTGCTGTCTGTTATCGTCGGTGTCGGTCTCGACCTGGCCGAGCAGGCGTTGCCCCAGGCACGTCAAGAAGGGATGGAATCCATCATCGGCGGCGTCGCGGTCTTTTTCGTAACCGGCATGATAGTCTGGATGAACAATCATGCGCAAAACATGCGCCGGCAGTTGGAGGCCGAAGCCGCCGCCGCGCTCAGCCAGGCCAGCGCCTATGCCTTGGCCAGTATGGCGTTTCTGGCGGTGTTGAAGGAGGGGTTCGAAACCAGCGTCTTCTTATTGGCGACCTTTTCGGCATCGCAATCGGCCGCGTTGGCCGCTGCCGGCGCCATTATCGGTTTGCTGCTGGCGGTGGCGATAGGCTGGGGCATCTATATCGGCGGTGTCAAAATCAATCTGTCGCGATTTTTCCGGTTTACCGGCGCCTTTTTGATTTTAGTTGCCGCCGGGCTGGTGATTTCCTCGCTACGCACCGCCCACGAAGCCGGTTGGCTGAATATCGGCCAGCGAACCCTGTTCAATTTGTCATGGCTGGTGGCGCCCGGCAGCATACATTCGGCGCTGATAACCGGCGTGCTCGGCATCCCCGCCGATCCGCGGCGAGTGGAATTGGCGGGCTGGCTGGCCTATCTCATCTGCGTGGCGTTCTATCTCTATTGGCCCCACTCCTTGCGGCCGGGACCGCGCAAGGCGGCACGGTGGCAGATAGCAGCCGGCGCCGCGCTGCTCGTCGTGGCATGGGGATTGTTTAGCTTTTATCCGACACCCCGCGCGCATCTTGCCGAACGGGCGACAATCGTCGGCATAACGGGGGACGCTTCGCCGCCGATAGGTTCTCTTGACTTAACCGCGGCGTCGGGCAAGGCGTCGGCGATGTTGAAAGTATCGGTTGTCGGCGCGCGGGAACTGCAATTGCCATTGCCAAAAGAGCAAGGCCGGCGCGAGCGCGACAACGGCCGCGATCTGATGGTCTGGACGATTGCCCATCGCGTATCGGCGGACGCCGCGCCGGGCACCGTGACTTTGGATGACGTGGTAGCGCTAAATGGCGGACGTATCCCCATCGGCCTGAGTCCGCAACAGCATCCCGGACCTTATAACGCCGATTGGTCAATACATTGCTCGACGCGGGTAGGGATCGCTCAAGGGTTACTGGTGGATGCGAGCAGCCGCTCGAACACGTTGCTCACGCTATCCGGCAGCGGTCTGCAAACCCCCCGCACGCTCACCGTCAAGCAGGACGGCAATGAGGCCGCCTTGTGCCGCTGGCGCGTCAGCGACGCCTACCGTGCCCGCGCCGAGGCCGAATGGGATCGCGTGACGGCGGCAGACGAAGAACGGCATTTTTGGGCCGGCGCGCTGCCCGTCATGCTGGTCATCGCCGCGGCATTTTTCTTTTTTTCCGCTATCCGAATTCTTATTCGGCGGCGGCGCGCCGGATCGGTCGCCGCCGCCGATGTCATGTCACCTCGCGGCCATAACACTCATCAACTGAACAATAAAGGAGCAACACATGCCGAACATTAGCCGTTCGAAACGTCCTTTCGTCGCTTCCGCCGGTCTGTCGACCCTGCTGATATTTTCCGCCGGCGGATTTTCCGGTGAAGCCGTGGCGGCTGGCGGTACGCCCGCACCGATGAAAAATGGCGTTTCCCAGGTCGCCGTCACCCTGACCGGCGATAACGGTGGCACCTGTATTGTCGATCACGATACCGCCAAGGCCGGCCCCATCACATTTTCCGTCACCAACAAGACGGCGACGGCCATTACCGAAATCGAGTTGCAAAGCCATAACCGCATTCTCGGCGAGAAGGAAAATCTGGCGCCCGGTTTGCCAACGGTCAGTTTCACCCTGACGTTGGATGGGGGCACGTATCAGCTTTATTGTCCCGGTGCGGCGAAGGAGATGGTGAATTTCAAGGTGACGGGCAAGAGCGCGGCGCAGCCCACCGGCAGCACGGCGTCGATTCTGGCTGCCGGTACCAAGGGCTATGCCAATTATGTCAACGGGGTGGTTGATGACATGGTTACGGCGGTCAATCGCTTGAAAACGGATATCGACGCCGGCGATCTCGCCAAAGCCCGCGCCGACTATCCGTTGGCACGGCCGTTTTACGAACGCATCGAATCCGATGTGGACGGGTTCGTTTTGCCGGGCTTTAAGGCCACCGATAACTCGGGAAACCTGGATTACCTCATTGATATGCGCGGATCCAATTTGGATCCGAAAGTGGGCTGGCATGGTTTCCACGCCATTGAGCGGGATCTTTTCCAAAACGGTAAGATCACCGATCAAACCAAGCAATTGGCCGCTGAGTTGCAGACCAATGTCGATAAATTAGATAAGTTGGTAAAATCGCTAAGCTACAAACCCGAAGATTTGGCCAACGGCGCGGCTGATTTGCTGGAAGAAGTCCAATCAACCAAAATCAGCGGCGAGGAAGAGGCCTTTAGCCATTATGACCTGGTGGATTTCGCCGGCAATGTCGAGGGAGCGCAACAGGCCTTCGCTTTCCTGGAACCGGGCATGCAAAAGATTGATGCCGATCTGACCGAGCAAGTACAAGCCAGGTTCGCCGCCGTGCATCAATTGCTGGAAACTTACCGCGACTCCAGTGTTCCCGGCGGCTACAAACTGTATACCGCCGAATTGAAGGCATCCGATGCGGCCAAGCTTAGCCGTAGCATCCAGGCGTTACAGGAACCCCTGTCGACAATTGCCGAAAAAGTTGCTACAGCGAGGTAGGAGCGCAGCCATGAGTCATAAAGAAAACCCTGCCGGACATCCGGCCGGGAGTTTTTCCCGCCGCGATCTGATTCGCGGCGCCATGGCCGGCGCGCTCGGGCTGTCGGCTTACGCCGGCGCGGCCGAACCGTCCTTGACGGCCAAATCCGCCGCCACGCCCCATCCCGACGATATTGTCGACTTGTCGACATTCTATGATTTCTATGGCGACGGTGGGCAGGCGGGCATTCGCACGCCGCCGCAGCGTTATATCTTCTATATGACATTCGACTTGACCACCACGCAACGCGCCGGTCTGCAAGTGCTCTTGGCGCGTTGGTCCGGCGCCATCGCCCAATTGATGAAGGGCAAGAGTATCGGACAGGTGGAGCCGGCCCGGGAGTATGGCGTCGGTTTTGATACCGGCGAGGCGCTGGATCTCGGTCCCGCTTCTTTAACGGTGACCGTCGGGCTAGGCCCAAAGGTCTTTACCGAGACATACGGCCTGCAAGATCATAAACCGCCGCTGTTGCGCCAACTGCGGCAATTGCCCAGCGACGCGATGCGACCGGAATTGACCGGCGGCGATCTTTCCCTGCAAGCCTGCGCGGACGACCCCCAGGTCGCTTATCATGCCGTCCGGGATTTGGCCCGCATCGCCAAGGATACCGGCGCCGCGTCCACTCGCTGGACAGTGATGGGTTTCGGCCGCGCCTCGGCCGGCAAAGGCCAGTCGACGCCGCGCAATTTGCTGGGATTCAAGGATGGCACGCGCAATATCGTTGAAGACGCCGACTTTGAGAAGTTTGTCTGGATCAAGGACGGACCGGCCTGGCAACGCCATGGCAGCTACCAGGTGGTGCGTAAAATCGAGATGCACATTGAAAACTGGGACACCGATCGCGTCAGTGATCAGAACGCCGTGTTCGGCCGCCATAAAGTTTCCGGGGCGCCGCTCACCGGTATCGAGGAATTCGACACCCCGGACTTCAACAGGAAAGACGCCGACGGGCAACTGGTCATTCCGGCCACGGCGCATATTGCGCTGGCCGCCCATGAGAATAACCATGGATTGCGGATCTTGCGCCGGTCCTATAATTATACCGACGGAATTAACGACGAGGGGCTCTTGGACGCGGGTTTGCTGTTTATCAGCTACCAAAACGACCCGGCCCATTTTGAGACGCTGCAAGCCAAACTTGGTGCGGCGGATGCCCTGAACGAATACATTTCGCATATCGGGTCCGGGATCTTCTTCGTGCCTCCGGCACCTCAGGAGGGAACCTATATCGGCAGCGCCCTGTTTGCCTAGCGCACGCCAGCCGGGCAATGTACCGCGGCCGCGCCGGCGGGCTCACAGGATGCCGCCGGCGGCAAGGCAATAGGAGGGTTAACCGGCATATCCCGCTATTTTACCGGAAAAGGCTCATGCATACTGTCAAAATTCTGGCCCTGGGTTTTTGCTGCGTGCTGTTGATTTCGTTTGGGCAAAGCCTGGCCAAAGCGGCGTATGACGGCGGGATTTTCAGCGGACGGACCTGGTGGACCGCGCGACGCGATTCCGCCGATATCGCGCCGGATCCGGCGCGATTTGTCAATACGGCCATCGTGCAGGTCTACGCCGCGCGGACTTTTGGCTGGCGGGGACTGGCGGCGGTTCATCCCTGGATCATCTTCAAAAAAGCGGGCGAGACGCACTATCGGCGCTATGATGTCATCAGTTGGGGCGGCGGCGACGTCGTTCGGCGCGATTTTGGGCCCCCCGATGGGTATTGGTTCGGCGCCAGACCGAAATTATTGGCGGATCACCGCGGTCCGCGCGCGCAGGCCATGATACCGCAAATCGAGGCCGCTATCGCCAGCTACCCCTATGCCCACACCTATCATGCCTGGCCCGGTCCCAACAGCAATACTTTTATGGCCCATATTGGCCGTGAGGTGCCGGCCTTGAGGCTGGATCTGCCGGCCAACGCCATCGGCAAGGATTACCGACCGTTGACGGATCCGGTGGGCCGTTCCGCTTCGGGCGAAGGCGTTCAGGCATCGCTGCTGGGGTTAGTGGGCGTCACGCTAGGGGTTGACGAGGGGATTGAATTTAACGTGCTGGGGTTTAACATGGGCGTGGATATCATGACGCCAGCGCTGCGATTGCCCTTTGTCGGACGACTGGGCATGAAGAAAGTCGCGACGGACGCCGGCTGAGTTTTCAGGCCGCGTTGGATGCCGGCCAGCGTGTCAGCGCCGCGCGGCGGCGATCGTTTCGCCGTTGCGACGATGCATCAGGTAATACTCGCCATTTTCGGCAGTCCCCGACGAAATGATTTCCCAACCGCGGCGCTGGTAAAATGCCAGCGCGCGGCGGTTGCGCGTCAGGCATTTCAGCGCCATCCGCTCGCCGCACAGTGGATAGCACGCCGCCAGTAGCGCGGAAGCGATCCCTTGTTGCTGCCAGTGAGGATCGACAAACAGGTTGTGCAGGAAATTATCCGGTAGCCACAACGAGGCAAAGCCGACAAGGTGTCGTTGTTCAACGGCCACCAAAATTTTTTCATGATAGGTGGCGCTATCGAAATCTTCCAGCCGCCATTGCGCGCCGTTCAACCAGGGCCAGCCGTCGCGGCGGGAGGCCAGGTAAAGCGTCCGTAAAAAGGGCCTGTCTGATTCTTGGTAATTCCTGACGAACACAACATCTCCTTAAGGTGGATCCCGATGAAAGATAAGCGGGTGGGTCGCGACGTCGCGGAGTCGGCTTTACGCCGGGGGCGATGGCAGAGAGTTTGCCCCCCGCCCACGGCTTGCCGTTGACGGTTCACCGGGGTTGCCGGCAAAGGCGCCGCTTACTTGCCGCCACGATGCCGCTTGACCTGATAAGAGTATATATCATTTTAAATAATTGTTGATTGATAGGAGCCCATGGCGGCAATTCGATGCGGCGGAAAATATATCAGCGGATTTATTAAAGGTTGCATCGCCAGCAGGCCTCTTATATTATCGAAAAATCCCATGAAATTTAAGTTTCAGGAAGCTATTTATTACCTGTCTCGGATAATAAATAATGCGTATTAGTTAATATGGCAGGCATATCTTATGGAATAATTCTCAGACAGCAATCAGGACGATTTTATCAAAACCATGAGAAAGGAGCTCAGATTCTACCTTATCCAGATATTCAAGCATGCGCATGTTTTTTGTTTCGCCTATTTAATGATGAACAAATCACACTATTCTTCCGAAGCGATTATTTCCGATTATCCGGCTGGCTGGATTGAACAATATCAAAACTATGGTTACCAGAAAATCGACCCGGTAATGCTGGTCGCCAGCCGAACTGTATCACCGTTTATCTGGCCTGACGACTTAACGCTTAGCCGGCGGCACAGCTTTTACCGGTTATCGAACTACTATCGGCTGAATAGCGGTTATACCTTCACCCTGCATGACGGTGATGATAATTTAGCCACGCTCAGTTTGATCAATCTCGCCGAAAGCCCGCAATTTTTTGATACTATCGAGCAGAATAAAGAGAAATTCCAGATGTTGTTGATTACCACCCATGAAAAGGTCATCAATTTCCTCCGAAGCAACACGGCATACCCGCAGACGAATGGCGTGCCGCCGTTCGAGCCGCACTTATCTCCCCGTGAAAAAGAGGTGTTATATTGGGCCAGCGCGGGTAAAACTTATGGAGAGGTCGCCACCATACTGACAATTAGGGAAGGAACGGTAAAGTTCCATATTAGGAATGTAATTGAAAAAATGGGTGTGGCCAATGCCAAACATGCTATCAGCCGGGCTATGAAACTTAAATTGTTCGGTTGAATCGAACGCGGGATAAATCCCCATCGCCGGCGGCGGCAAATGAACCACGCATCCGTTGCAAACAACAAGTCACCTGATTTTCAATTGAAAACAAAAGGACATTATTTTCCGTAATCAATCCTTGAAAAGGAATGGCGTTTGTTCGGGGGCAGGCGCCACTGGCCGTCCTGCGTCGGGATGTCATCTGCCGGCCGGGACATATTGTGTCCATCCGGCAGCAACTCCGCTTGTGCCGGCAGACCCTTTACCGTAATCTAGCTTGCTGTCGTTATTGCTAAATGACTCGGGGTGCCTTACGAGGCTGAGAAATACCCGTATTACCTGATCTGGATTGTGCCAGCGTAGGGAAGTCAAGGTCATCTTTCGTACCGGACCCTGCTTTTCCGACCGCCGGTGGGGAGTATTATGACCTATCAACACGAATTTTCCGGCGAGACCGCCGCCGCATCCCTTGCCATGCTTCGCCAGCGCGCACCGCTGGTGCATTGTCTGACCAACGACGTGGTCCAGGCGGTTACCGCCAATACCTTGCTGGCGCTGGGCGCCGCGCCGGCCATGGTTATCGAACCCGAAGAGGCCGCGCAGTTCAGCGCCATGGCCGACGCTTTGCTGGTGAATATCGGCACACTATGCCGTGAACGGGCTGACGCCATGCTGGCGGCGGTCCGTTCCGCCAATCAGGCCGGCACGCCTTGGGTTTTGGATCCGGTGGCCGTCGGTCCGCTGGCTTACCGCACGGGTTTCGCCCGTGAACTGCTGGGGTTGCGACCTGCCGCCATCCGCGGCAATGCATCCGAAATCCTGGCGTTGGCGGGCATCGCCGCGCGGGGGCGCGGCGTGGACAGCGCCGACGATTCCCAAAGCGCCCTACCCGCCGCCAAGAGGTTGGCCACGGAGCGGCAAACGCTGGTGGCGGTGACCGGTCCGGTGGATTTTATCACGGATGGCGAACAGGTCTGGGCGGTGAATGACGGCCATATTATGATGACGCGCGTTACCGGGACCGGTTGCGCCCTTTCGGCGGTGGTGGCCGCGTTTTGCGCTCTGCCAGGGGATCGTTTGCAGCATGCGGCGGCGGCATGCAAAGTCATGGCGCGGGCCGGGCGGCTGGCGGCGGGCGACTCCTCCGGTCCCGGCAGTTTCGCCGTCGGTTTCCTCGACAGGTTATACCGTCTTTCCGAGGAGGATTTGCGGTGAACCGGCAGATCAATTTATTGAGTATCGCCGGTACCGATCCCAGTGGCGGCGCGGGTATCCAGGCGGATCTGAAAACCTTCTCGGCATTGGGGGGCTACGGCGCCACGGTCATTACCGCGCTGGTGGCGCAAAACACCCAGGGGGTGCAGGACATTTTTCCGGTGACGCCGGAGTTTGTCGGTCGGCAACTGGATTCGGTGCTGAGCGATGTCCGTATCGACGCGATCAAAATCGGTATGCTGGGGCAAGCGGAGACCATACGGGTCGTGGCGGAGAAGCTTGCGCAATACCCGGTACCGCATGTGGTGCTGGACACGGTCATGGTGGCCAAAAGCGGGGATTTCCTGCTGGCGCCGGATGCGCTATCGGTCTTGCGCGAACGCTTGCTGCCGCAGGCGTCGGTCATAACGCCCAACCTGCCGGAAGCGGCGGCATTACTGGGATGCGAGCCGGCCGGGGATGAACGGCAGATGCGCGAACAGGGGCGCGCGCTGCTGGCGCTGGGGTGCCGAGCGGTGATCATCAAGGGCGGTCATTTGCCCGGCGCGCACAGCCCGGATTGGTTAATCACCGTCAATGATGAACAGCGATTTGACGCGCCGCGGGTGGCCACCCGCCATACCCACGGTACGGGTTGCACGCTGTCCGCGGCGTTGGCGGCCTTGCGTCCGCGCTACGACGACTGGGCGCAAACGTTGCGAGCGGCCAAGGCGTGGTTGCAACAGGCCCTGGCCCATGCCGATGAGCTAGAGGTCGGGCAAGGGATCGGGCCGGTTCATCATTTCCACCAATGGTGGTGACATGCCGTTCAATACCCCTTCGGCCAGGCTGAGCAGGGCGCGGGCATATTGTAAATGGCGGGCGTCGAAGGCATTGAGCTGGTAATGGGTCTCGCCGCGGTGCGGACGGATACGTAGCGAGGGAAGGGGGTTATCGCCGCTTTTATCCGGCAGCGCGGTGTAGACGTAACCGGGTTGTATCCGGTTCTCATCGTCGCGCCAAAGGAGTTGCAGGGCCGGGTGCGGCGCGCGGCAACGGGCGATAAAGATATTGCCGGACCAGAACCCTTCGAACTGCCCCTCTTTTTGCAGGCGTTTTTCAGCAAAAATGGGCGCATCCACCCACTCGGCCACCGCGGACGGCGTGAGGAGAGTCATAAGCTCCCGCCACAGCGGGCGGTCATTCTCCAATTGCCAGCAAGCCATGCCGATATAATCGTTCATGGCCCGCCAGTCTTCCTCCAACTGGCGTTTAACGGCCTTATCGACGAGGTGGCGGTATTGGTACAACGGACCGCGTAATTCCCCCAGCGTGTTGTAGGTGATCAAGGTGGTATCCCGCGGCTTACGGCGCAGCGACAGCCATAAAAAGATCTTCGGCACGCGAAAGGCGATGGATTGCACGCTTAGACGGTATCGTTGCTCCCGGGTTAGCACGAACCCATTGGACGTGCCGCGTTTTTCCCGATAGTTGTGAATGATCACCAGGCTATCCTCGCCCAGCCAGCCGGCGGTGTAATGTTCCCGTTCACTGTCGGAAAGCTTGAGATCGTCCACCATGGCCAGCAAGCGCCCATACTCCAGGGTCGCTAGCGAATGCGTCTCGCCGGCGCTGTAATACAGCGTCGGGGGTTTGGGAAGGTCGGGGGAGAAAAGTTGCATCGTGATTTTCCTGCATCGGCAATATGGCGGAGATCTTACCTGAAGTTGTTATACAAGTCCTCGCGCCTCGTGTCACTCTCTGCCGATACTGTGCGTAAGATCAAAAGCCGAATGTCTTGCCGAGGCGTTATGCCAGCAACGGGCATTGCGGCGGCAAACGACAAGATAACGCCGCCGGCAGGACTTTGATCAGGAAATGCGTGCCACGCAACGGCTCACCATCAAGGTTAAACATAATTTCATGGGGCGCGGTGATTTCAAGCCAGGGTAGCGTCGCAGAGACGATGTGAGGATTTTCTTCTCCCGGCGTCAAACTTTTCAACAGCATGGGCAGCCATTCTTCCGAGGCGAAAATACGTAATTGCAATTTGCCATCGTTAATAAGGGCGTCCGGGCAAAGCAACTGACCGCCCCCGGCCTGCCGGCCGTTACCGATACCTATCACCAACGCATCGCCGCGCCAGTGAAAATCCGGCCCGCGTATTTCGCAACTATCGGCCTTCAGGCTGTCCACGCGCAGCAACCCGTGAATGAAATAGGAGGCGCCGCCTAGCACGGATTTCAGTTTGGCCGGGGTTTCAGTGGTGATGCGGGTGCCGAAGCCGCCTGTGGCCATATTGATGAAAAAACGATCGTCATTGACGCGGACCAAATCCATGGCGGCGGCATCCCCGCACATCGCCAGCAACAGCGCCTGTTCCGTTTCCGACGGGATAGCGCAGCTCTGCGCGAAATCATTGGCGGTGCCCAGGGGTAATATGCCCAGGCAAGGCCGCTGTCCGGCGGGCAGCATGGCCAGCGCGCAGGCCACCTCGTTAATGGTGCCGTCGCCGCCGCCGGCAATCACTGTCGTCGCGTGTAATTCGGCCGCTTCCGCCACGTAGCGATGGGCGTCGCCATGCTCCCAGGTAACGCGGACATGCAGTGGGTAGCCGGCCTGGCGGTACTTGCGGATAACGCTTCGGACGGATTCGTCGCCGGCGCATTTACCGTTAAGAATAATTAATGATATGGGCAACGCTGGGATGGCTGATTCCATTGGCGCTATTTTCCAATAGTGACGCAGGCTCGGCGCCTGACCGTCATGTTTCTCATGGTCTTATGGTTGGCGGCGGTCGCTTGTCCCGAACGCCGCGTCCAAAAGCGGCCCGGGTTTGCCGTCGCGAAACGGCAGGGCTGAAATAAGTATAGGTAGTACTGGGACGTATGTCGGCATCGTGAAGTCTGAAAAAAATGCCGGGCGCGACGCATAGGGATGTTTCGCGCCGGCAAAGGGGCCTTGCAAAATAAAAAGCCAGCTCAAGGGAGGATGAGCTGGCGAAAGAGGTGGTTCCTGGTGTAGCTGGGTCGTTTTTTTACATTTGGTTTCAGCGAAGGAATGATACGCTTCACTGATAAGATGATATGTGACCCAATTCTAACTTCCGATCATCCGGCTTTGCTCATCGCATGGGCGGCGGCCTTGCCCAGCGGATCGCGCGTGGTGGTGCCGTTGAGATTCCTCAGCAGCAGGGCGAACCGGATATCAAGGGTTTCCGGTACCGGCAGGTAAACAATATGACCATTGCCGGGCGCCATTGTGGTGGTATGACCTTTGCCGTCGAACATGCGATCGAGGGTGAACAAAATGTTGCCCTGCGGTGTCATGAGCTCCACGGAATCGCCGAGGGAGAATCGGTTCTTCACCGCCACTTCCGCCAGGCCGTCGCGTCGGACGCCGGTGAATTCGCCGACGAATTGCTGGGTGTCGGAAACGGAATAACCGTACTCGTAATTCTGCATATCCTCATGGGCGTGACGACGAAGGAATCCCTCGGTATAGCCGCGGTGCGCCAGTCCCTCAAGCGTCCTCAACAACGTGGGGTCGAAAGGCTTGCCGGCCGCTGCATCGTCTATCGCCCGGCGGTAAACCTGGGCGGTGCGGGCGCAGTAGTAAAAGGATTTCGTCCGGCCCTCGATTTTCAGGGAATGTACCCCCATGGCCGCCAGCCGCTCCACATGGGCCACCGCCCGCAGATCTTTGGAGTTCATGATATAGCTGCCGTGCTCGTCTTCGAAGGCGGTCATATATTCGCCGGGGCGTTGATTTTCCTCGATAAGGAAGACCTTATCGGTGGGGGCGCCGATGCCCAGGGTCGGTTCGACGGTGGCTACCGGGATGGGTTCATAACGCTGGACGATATTGCCGATTTCGTCTTCCTTGCCCTCTTGTACCTTGTATTCCCAGCGGCAGGCATTGGTGCAGGTGCCTTGGTTAGGGTCGCGTTTATTGATGTAGCCGGACAACAGGCAACGGCCCGAATATGCCATACACAGCGCGCCATGGATAAAAACTTCCAACTCGATATCCGGTACTTCCCGGCGAATTTCGGCGATTTCCTCCAGTGACAGTTCCCGGGAAAGAATCACCCGGCTCAGGCCGGCCTGTCGCCAGAAGCGTACCGTGGCCCAGTTGACCGCGTTGGCCTGTACCGATAAATGCACCGGCATGGTTGGGAATGCCTGGCGAACCATCATAATGAGCCCGGGATCGGACATAATCAGCGCATCGGGCCCCATATCAATGACTGGCTGCAAATCGCGAATAAAGGTTTTCAATTTGGCGTTGTGGGGCGCGATGTTTACCACAACGTAGAATTTTTTGCCCAAGGCGTGGGCCTCGCCGATGCCGACCGCCAGGTTGGCATGATTGAATTCATTGTTGCGTACCCTCAGGCTATAGCGGGGCTGCCCGGCGTAAATCGCATCGGCGCCATAGGCGAAGGCATAGCGCATGTTTTTCAATGAACCGGCGGGGGAGAGCAGTTCGGGTTTACACATGATAAATCTCGTCTGATGTCAGGTCAGTTTACCCGTCGCCGGGTAATGAAGGACGCGATTTTAGATCCTGGCGGAAAAAATAGCAGTAAAAAAAGCGATCGAGCCGCCGCCGGGACGAACCCGGCATTGGCAAGGCAGGCGAATGCGCGCGGTAGGCGGGACCGTCAACGACGCCCTCTTGGCGCCGGCGAAAGCATCCTCTAGCGGGTCAGGTCCCTGATTTCCCGAGTGATGGCGTATTCCATGGCCGCTTTGATGCCCCGGCGGGCATCGGAGTCGCTACTATAAGGTCCGCCGGAGCCGAGGATTTGATGATCTCTGCCGCGCAATACGAAATAGCGATGTTCATCGCCGGTAGTACGCTTAAGCTCGTAGTTATGTTCATCCGGGGCGTTATAACGGGCGAAAGTGATGGCATTCTCCGCCGACGCTTTGCTGCAAAACGTCTCGCTGCACAGAATGATTTCACCGTGGCTTCCTTTCAGTTCAAAATGGTAGTGTCCGTTGCGCTCTTTCTGCAGTTCGTAATGTACGGTTGCCATAAAGGGCCTCCTTCATAACCGCCTGTTAGCGCCTTCGCGCTAAAATAAGTATAGGATAAGCCCGAAATGTACACCGTGGCTGAATCGGTTAAATTAATTCACAAGCCTCCGCTTCCCAGCGATATCCCATGCCGTACACCGCGCGAATGAAGGGAACGTCGTCCACCAGATTTTCCAGCTTGCGGCGCAGGTTTTTGATATGGCTGTCGATGGTGCGATCCGTGACCACGCGATAATCGTCGTAAAGCTGATTCAGGAGCGCTTCACGGGAGAAGACCTTGCCGGGTTCGCTCGCCAGAATTTTTAGCAAACGGAATTCCGCAGGGGTAAGATCCAGCGGCATAGCGCGATAGCTGGCCTGGAACCGGTTTTCATCGATGACAAGCGGACGGGGTGCGGGCAGGGTGCTCAGGGGGCGGTAGCTGCGGCGGATAATGACTTTAACCCTGGCCACCACTTCCCGCGGACTGTAGGGTTTGCAGATATAATCATCCGCGCCGATCTCAAGCCCCAATAACCGGTCGATCTCCTCGGTTTTGGCGGTCACCATCACGATAGGCACATCGGAAAAGCGCCGGATATCGCGGCAAACCGACAGCCCGTCCCGGCCGGGTAGCATGAGATCCAGCAATATCAGCGACGGTGGTAATTGCCGCACATAATCGACCACCTGATCGCCCCGATCCAACCAATGCGTCTGAAAATCGGCCGCCTGCAAATAATCCACCAGTAGCTGGCCCAGCTTGGGTTCGTCTTCCACAATCAGTATGGTGGCCGGTATGGGATCTTGTGCGTTCATAGGCTCCTGACGGGTCGCGTGTCAATGGGTAATAGTAGCGCTATTCGCAGTCCGCCCAAAGTCGAATGTGCGGCTTTGAGACTGCCGGCATGGGCTTCGACGATATTCTGGCAGATGGACAGGCCCAGGCCGGAACCGCCGCTGGCGCGATTGCGCGATCCCTCGGTGCGGTAAAACCTATCGAAAATCTGCAACAATTGCCCGTCATCAACCCCCGGCGCGCTGTCCTGCCAGCACAATGACAGCATTTCATCCCGGATCTGACCAGTTATAACCAGGCGACCCGGCGGGTCGGTATAACGCAGGCTGTTTTCCAACAGGTTGTTGAACAGTTGGGTCAACCGATCCGGATCGCCGAACACCGGCGCCTGATCGGGCATCTCCAGGCAGATGTCTATGCCTTTGTGAATATAACGTTCGTGAAAGGCGGCCACCGCGATTTTCAGCAAATGTATGACGTCAACCCGGCTTTTGCGATAAGCCAGCGCGCCGGAATCCGACAGGGACAGTTGATATAAATCATCCACCAGCTTGGTCAGGATGGCGACCTCGCCCTGCAATGACGCCAGCGACTCGCCGGTGGGTTTTCTGACGCCGTCCTGCAATGCCTCCAGTTCGCCGCGCAGGATAGCCAGCGGTGTGCGCAATTCATGGGAAATGTCGGCCATGAACTCCCGCCGCATGGCATCGTTTTTCTCCAGAGACATGGCGAGCTGATTGAAATCGCGGGCCAGCCGGGCCAGCTCATCCTGTGTATCGACCACGACGCGAACGGAAAAATTACCGGCCGCCAATTGATGCGTGCCTTTCACCAGGCGCTGCACCGGCGCCAGCAGGCCACGGGCGGTCAGCCAGGCCACCGCCGCCGCCAGCAGGCCGGCCAGCGCCACAATTAACCAGCTTGTCCGCCGTTGCTGGGCATCAAAACTGATATCCGCCGCCCGGGTCAGTCGTTCCACCGGCGTTGACATAATCCAGCCCACCACCTGGTGATTAGCGGTAATCGGCAAGCGGGGACCCTCGTTCGGCAACGGCCCGGCAGGACCCACTAATTTGGTCATATCGGCATCCACCACCCAGATTTGGGTACGCAGTCCGTGCGGGGGATAATTTCGTCCTTCGTCGGGATTTTGTTCGAACGACCGCAGCAATTGAAAAACGAAACGTTCGTTATTACGCAAAAAGCCCCAGTCACCGTGCACCTGGTATTGCTCGGTCAGGGCATTATCCAGCAGCACCATCCGCTGATGATTGGTACGCTTGATATAATCGATAAAACCCCGCTCGAAACTTAACCTGACTCCCCAATTCATGGTGATGACCACCAGCATGCTGGTGGCGAATAGAGCCAGAAAAAGTTTGGCGGTAATGCCGAATTTCATGATGGCCTCGCTAGCGCTTTTTTTCTTCAAGGATGGCGTTTTTCATCGTATCGGGCGGCACACGGAGGAAAACCAGCGCCGGCAGGGCGATGATCACCGCCATACAGAGGTAGGTGGCGATAAATATTTCATGCATTGCCATGGAAGCCGCCGCCGGCGTGTGCGCGCCGGCAAATAGCCCCAACAGGATGCTGGCGATGGTGACTCCCAGGCTCATGGACAGTTGCATAATCATCGACAGCAGACTGTTGCCGCTGCTGGCCAGCGCATCCGGCAGATCCTTGACCGTCAGGGTATTCATTGAGGTAAAACGCATACCGTTGACCACGCCTTGCAAGAAAAGCACCCCCGGGACCACATAGAACCAACCCGTCAACGCCACCAGGGGCAACAGCAAATTCACGCCCGATAGCATCAGGGTGCCGGCGACCAACACCGCACGGTAACCAAACCGGTTGACGATGCGGACAATCAGTCGCTTGGTGCCCATACTGCCAATCACCATCGGGATCATCATCAAGCCGGCGTGAAATGGCGAAAATCCAAGCCCCAACTGCAAAAACAATGGCGTCATGAATGGCAGCA
Organism: Martelella alba; assembly: GCF_005217455.1. Taxonomy (GTDB): domain Bacteria; phylum Pseudomonadota; class Gammaproteobacteria; order Enterobacterales; family Enterobacteriaceae; genus Acerihabitans. Next base: position 64,447 of record NZ_SZPQ01000010.1, on the reverse strand, counting down.
TCCCACTGCCTATCCGTCCCAGCAGACTGCCGAGCAAACCGATGGAAAAAGTCTTTGTATCGAACAGATTGAGGCTAAACAGCGCGTTTTCGTTGCCCCTGGCATGCAGTAGATACCCCACCAGCGAACCGCCGCCGCCCAGCGTTAGCAGGGCGAGGGTCGTGGAGCTGACATCCAGGCCGCGATGTCCGTCCAGTGCCAGGGTCAAGGTGGCCATGCCCACCGCCAGCAGAAAAAATCCGGGGATGTCGAACCCGCGGGTTTGCATGGTGTAATTGGGCATCAATAGCCAGGTAATCAAGGCGCCTATCATGCCAACCGGTAAATTGATAAGAAAAATCCAGTGCCAACTGGCGTATTGCACCAAAAAACCGCCCAGCGCCGGGCCAAGCAACGGGCCGACCTGTCCCGGCATGGTGACAAACGCCATGGCCGCCATATATTGCGCTCTTGGCACGATTTTCATCACCGTCAGACGGCCGACCGGCACCATCATGGCGCCCCCCACGCCCTGGATGACGCGGGATATCTCCAGCTCATGCAGGGTGGAGGACCGAGCGCATAACAGCGATCCCAGGGTAAATAGCACAATGGCGCTGAAGAACACTTTTTTGACGCCGAAACGGTCGGCCAGCCAGCCGCTGGCCGGCAGCATCACCGCCACGGTCAGTACATAGGAAACGATAACCGAATGCATATGCAAGGGGCTTTCTTTCAGGCTCCTGGCCATGGACGGCAAGGCGGTATTGACAATGGTGGTATCCAGCGTCTGCATGAAAAACCCGAAGGCGACCGTCCATAATTGCCAATGTACCGACGCGGGGGCGCGTGGTTCGCCGCGAGCGGCGTGATGATGAAAAAGAGGCCAACGCATGCGCTATTACTCTTCTGTCGTGGGATAAAAAGGCGGTGAGGCGCGATGACGTTTCCTCCGGAGTTTATCGAAACACAGATAAATCACCGGGGTGGTATAAAGCGTCATCAATTGACTGACGATAAGACCGCCGACAATGGTAATGCCCAGGGGCTGGCGCAGTTCGGCGCCGTCGCCCCGGCTCAGCACCAGGGGCAGGGCGCCGAACAGCGCGGCCAGCGTGGTCATGATGATCGGCCGAAACCGGAGCTGACAGGCCTGGAAAATCGCGTCGCGCGCGCTAATACCGCTTTGGCGCTGGGCGGTCAGGGCGAAATCCACCATCATGATCGCATTTTTTTTCACGATCCCGATCAAGAGCAATATGCCGATAAGGGCAATCAGGCTGAATGGCGCGTTAAACAACTCCAGCGCCAGCAATGCGCCGATGCCCGCCGAAGGCAGCGTGGAAAGAATGGTCAGCGGATGAATATAGCTCTCATACAGAATGCCCAGCACGATATAGACGGCGCCCACCGCGGCCAGCAACAGCCACACCTGGGATTGTTGGCTTTGCTGGTAGGCTTGGGCGGTGCCGGCAAAACTGCCGCGCACCTGCGCGGGAACGCCCAATTGCGTCATGGCGCGTTCGATAGCCGCCGTCGCGTCCGACAACGCCACGCCGTCAGGCAGGTTGAAGGCAATGGTGGATGCGGCGGACAGACCCTGATGGTTAACCGCCAAGGGGGCATTGGCCGGTTGCCAATGGGCGAAGGAGGACAGAGGAACCGGTTGTCCCTGGTCGTTGATTAAAAACATCCGTTGCAGGGTGCTGGGATCCTGGGTGTAGGGCGGCGCTACTTCCATCACCACTTTATACTGATTCAGCGGCGTATAGAGGGTGGAAATCTGCCGCTGGCCGAAGGCATTGTTGAGCAGATTATTAACATCGGAAACATTCAGCCCCAGCCGGGCGAGAACGTCCCGATCGTAAACCAAATCCAGCTCGGACCCCTTATCCTGCTGATCGGAGCTCACGTCCGCCAATTGCGGCAGAGCCATCAGCGCCCGCCGGACTTTCGGCTCCCACTCGCGCAGACTATCCAGATCATCGGCCAGCAACGTGTATTGGTAGCTGGCGTTGGCTTGCCGGCCGCCGACCCGAATGTCCTGTACCGCCATCAAATACAAGCTGGCGCCCGGTTCTTTGGCCAATTTGAGCCGTAATCGGTCAATAACCTGCTGCGCTGAATCCTTGCGCTCGCCAAGCGGTTTCAGCGAGATAAACATTGAACCGCTGTTGGTGCGTGATCCGCCGGTATAGCCGGTGACATTGTCTACCGCCGGATCGTCGCGGACAATCAGCATGAAATCCCGCAGTTTGTTGCGCATCGCCTGAAAGGAAATACTTTGATCGGCCTGGATAAAACCCAGCAGCCGTCCGGTATCCTGTTCGGGCATAAAGGTTTTGGGAATGGCGACATACAACCAGCAGTTCAGCGCCAGCGTGGCGATAAACAACAGCAGGATCCAGCGAGCATGGGTCAGAACCCATTGCAGCGAACGGGCGTAGCCGAGCTGGCATTGCGCCAGCAAAGGGATAAACCCGTAAGGTTTGTCATGGCCTTGCGGCCGCCTCGTCAACAGGCGGGCGCTGAGCATCGGCGTCAGAGTCAGCGATACCACCAGCGAGATGGCGATGGCCACGGTCAGGGTAACGGCGAACTCCCGGAACAAGCGGCCGGGCAGGCCGCCCATTAGCAGGAGCGGGATGAATACTGCCACCAGCGACAGACTCATGGACACGACGGTAAAGCCTACCTCCCGCACGCCGAGCAAAGCCGCCCTCAACGGCGTGATCCCGCTTTCCACGTGCCGGGCGATATTCTCCACCACCACGATGGCGTCATCCACCACAAATCCCGTGGCGATGGTCAGCGCCATCAGTGAGATGTTGTTCAAACTGAAACCGCACAGATACATAACGGCGAAGGTGCCGATAAGCGAAACCGGCACGGCCATCGCCGGTATCAGCGTCGCCCGCCAGGAACGCAGGAACAGCCTGACCACCAGGATTACCAGCGCCACCGCAATGACCAGGGATTGCTCCACTTCCTTCAATGACGCGCGAATGGTGGGGGAACGATCCTGGGCGACGGTCAGATGGATGCCGGCGGGAATGGTCGCGGTCAGGGCGGGAATGGCCTTGCGGATGCGGTCGACGGTGGCAATGATGTTGGCGTCCGGGGAACGCTGGATGGCCATGATAATGGCAGGCTTGGCGTCGGACATCCCGGCATTGCGCACGTCCTGCACCGAATCGACCACTGTGGCCACGTCCCGCAGTCTGACCACGCCGTTATCGCGGTAATGGATGATGAGCGGCTGGTATTCTTTGGCGGTATGCAAGGCGTCATTGGTTCGGATTTGCCAGCGGGAATCATGGTCTTCCAGCGAGCCTTGCGGCAGGCGGACGTTAGTCCGATTAATGGCCTGCCGCACTTCGTCAAGGGAAACCCCCTGATTGAACAACGCCAGGGGATTCAGTTCCACCCTGACCGCCGGCAGCGAGCCGCCGCCCACCGTAACATCGCCCACCCCTTCCAGTTGCGAGATATTTTGCGCCAGCTCGGTGGAGGCGATATCGTACAACTGCCCCTGGCTGTAGACATCCGATGTCAGGGTCAGGATCATGATGGGCGCATCGGACGGATTGACCTTACGGTATTGGGGACGATTGGGCATGCCGCTTGGCAGCAGGCTTTGAGTGGCGTTGATGGCCGCCTGCACGTCGCGGGCGGCGCCATTGATATCGCGGTCCAAATCGAATTGCAAAATGATGTGGGTACTGCCGAGGCTGCTGGTGGAGGTCATTTCGTTTACCCCCGCGACATGGCCCAGCGCCCGCTCCAACGGCGTCGCCACCGACGAGGCCATGGTATCCGGATCGGCGCCCGGCAGCGAGGCGGTCACCACTATCACCGGGAAATCCACCTGCGGCAATGGCGCCACCGGCAATAACCGGAAACCGATAACGCCGCACAGCGCAATGGCCAGCATCAGCAGCAACGTTGCCACGGGTCGGTAGATGAAGAGGGCGAAAAAACTCATACCCCCTCCATTTCATTCGCCGCCCGGCGGCGACTGCGCGACAGACGATCGAACAAAAGATAGATAACCGGCGTGGTAAACAGTGTCAGCAGTTGGCTGACGATAAGCCCGCCCACCATGCAAATTCCCAGCGGCCGGCGCAGTTCGGCGCCGACGCCGGTACTGAACATCAGCGGCAGGGCGCCAAACAGGGCGGCCAGCGTCGTCATCAAAATGGGTCGAAAACGCAATAAACAGGCCTGGTAGATGGCGTCATAGGGTACCATGCCTTTTTCGCGTTCCGCCGCCAGCGCGAAGTCAATCATCATGATGGCGTTTTTCTTGACGATACCAATCAGCAAGATAATGCCAATGATGGCGATAACATCCAGTTCATGGCCGGAGACGATTAACGCCAGCAGCGCGCCCACGCCGGCGGTCGGCAAGGTGGACAGGATGGTTATGGGATGAATGAAGCTTTCATACAGTATGCCGAGCACGATATACACGGCCACGATGGCCGCCACGATAAGCCAGACGGTGCTGTTGAGCGCCGCCTGGAACGCTAAGGTGCTGCCCTGGAAATGGGTGGTGATGGTTGCCGGCATCGCCAGGGATTCCTCGGCCCGGTTGATGGCGGATACCGCTTCGCCAAGGGAATAGCCAGGCGCCAGATTAAAGGAAAGGGTGGCGGATGGAAATTGCTCGAGATGATCAATGGAAAGGGGGCCCAGCCGCTGCTGCACGCTGGCGATGGCGCTGAGCGGCACGATGTTGCCGTTATCGCCCAGCAGGCGGATATCGTTTAGCGCCGCCAGTCCCGGACTGCCCTCGGTATTTTGCTCCAGTACCACCCGGTACTGGTTGGCCTGAGTGTAGATAGTGGAAATCAGCCGCTGGCCGAAGGCGTTGTAAAGGGCGTTGTCCACGTCCTGCAGGGTTACGCCAAGGCGGCTGGCGCTGTCGCGATCGACTTGGATATAGGCTTCCAGCCCGCTGTCTTGCAAATTGCTGCCGACATCGCGCAGTTGCGGCAGCGCCCGCAGGCGTTCCAGCAACCGGGGCGTCCATGTGTTCAGGTCGGGCAGAGACAGCGATTGCAGGGTGAACTGATACTGGGTATAGCTAAGTTGGGTATCAATGGTCAGGTCCTGCACCGGCTGCAAATAAAGCCTGACGCCTGGAATGCCCGCGGTGGCGTGTTGCAGGCGGTCGATTACCGCATCCACCCGATCGGCGCGTTCCCCCAGCGGCTTGAGATTGATTTGCAACCGACCGCTGTTTAAGGTGGCGTTGGTTCCGTCCACGCCGATAAGGGACGAAACGCTTTTCACCGCCGGATCGCGCATGATTTCCGACACGATCTGTTGCTGCCGCTGGGCCATACTGCTGAATGAAACGCTCTGCGCGGCCTGTACCGTGCCCTGGATAACGCCATTGTCCTGGCGCGGAAAGAACCCCTTCGGGATGAACAAATACAGTAAGATGGTCAAAACCAGCATGCCGACCGCCACCGCCAGCGTTTGCCAGGGATGCCGGAGTACGATTTGCAGCCAGCGGCCATATTCGGCCACGACCCGTTCGAACAGACGTTCGCTGGCGCGGGTAAAGCGGTTTTGCCGGCGCAGGGAATCGACGCTTAGCATGCGCGCGCACATCATCGGCGTCAGGGTCAGGGATACCACGGCGGAAATAAAGATGGCGATAGCCAGGGTAACGGCGAATTCGCGAAACAGCCGGCCGACAATATCGCCCATAAACAGCAACGGGATCAACACGGCTATCAGTGAAACCGTCAGGGAGATGATGGTAAAGCCGATTTCGCCGGCGCCCTTCAGCGCCGCCGGCAACGGCTTTTCGCCCTGTTCGATATAGCGCGAGATGTTTTCGATGACCACGATGGCGTCATCCACCACAAAGCCGGTGGCGATGGTCAACGCCATCAGGGTCAGATTATTGACGGAGAACCCAAGCATATACATCACCGCGAAGGTGCCCACCAGGGATAGCGGCACGGCCACCGCCGGTATCACGGTAGCCGCGGCATTGCGCAGAAACAGATAGATCACCATCACCACCAGTGCGATGGATAACAGCAATTCAAACTGCACGTCGCTCACCGAGGCGCGGATATTCACGGTCCGGTCGGCCAACAGGGAAACCGTTACCGATTTCGGCAAACTGGCGGTCAACGACGGGAGAAGCGCGCGTATGCTATCGGCGGTGGTGATGACATTGGCGCCCGGTTGCCGTTGAATATTCATGACGATGGCCGGCTGGCGGTTGGCCCAGGCACCCAACAGGGTGTTTTCCGCGCCCTGTTGAATGGTCGCCACGTCGCCAAGTCGGACCGGCGCGCCGTTTTGCCAACTGATAATCAGCCGCCGGTAATCGTCGGCCGATTTCATCTGATCGTTGGCCGACAGGGTGACCGATCGTTCCGGTCCGTCGAGGCTGCCCTTGGGGCTATTGACATTGGCGGCGGTGATGGCGGTCCGGACGGTCTCACTGTCCAACCCATAAGCGGCCAGCGCCTGGGCGTTTAACTTTACCCGCACCGCCGGCCGCTGGCCGCCGGAAATGGACACCAGGCCGACGCCGTTCACCTGGGAAATCTTTTGCGCCACCCGGGTTTCCACCATATCCTCCACCTGGATCATGGGCATCGACGTGGAGGTGACCGCCAACGTCATAATAGGCGGATCGGCGGGGTTAACCTTGCTGTATACCGGCGGATTGGGCAGGTCGCTCGGCAACAGGTTGGTGGCGTTATTAATGGCGGCCTGGACTTCCTGCTCGGCCACGTCCAACGGCAGCGATAATTGAAATTGCAATACGATAACCGACGCGCCGCCGGAGCTTTGCGACGACATCTGCTTCAAGCCGGACATTTGGCCGAATTGCCTCTCCAGCGGCGCGGTAATGGCCGAGGTCACCACATCCGGACTGGCGCCGGGGTAAAGGGTAACGACCTGTATGGTGGGATAGTCCACTTGAGGCAACGCCGACACGGGCAGCGCCTGGTAACCCATGATCCCGGACAATAAGATAGCCAGCATCAACAGCGTGGTCGCGACCGGACGCAGAATAAACAGCCTTGACGGACCGCCGTTTTGACGGGTGGTCAGCACTTCCATCAGGACTTCTCTCCCCGCCGTGCCGGGCCGCGGGGCGTCGACGAGTCGGAGGGGGTGCTGGCCGGCGCGACCACTTCCACTTTCACGCCTTCGGTCAGCCGATCGATGCCGTCGGTCACTACCCGCTGGCCGGCTTCCAGTCCGGCGGTAATGACGGTCTGACTGCTATCTTCCATGCCGGTGGTGACGTGATGCTGGCTGACGTGGTCGTCATCGTTCAATACCCAGACGAAACGGCCGTCGTTATTCATCTGTACCGCGGCGGAGGGCACCACCACCGCATTTTGCAGCGTCGCCACTTTCATGCGGATATTAACGAACTGGTTTGGAAACAGGCTGTCATCGTCATTGGCGAATCGCGCTTTGAGCCGGATCGTGCCGGTGGCGACATCAATCTGGTTATCCAGGCTAAGCAAGCGTCCATCGGCCAGCTTCTGCCTGTTGGTGCGATCCCAGGCCTCCACCGGCGGCGCGCCGGATTTCCGGGCTTTTTGCACCAGGGGAATCTCACCTTCCGGCAGGGTAAATATCACATCGATGGGTCGGGTCTGCGTCAGAACGACCAGCCCGGTGGTATCGCCGCTGGTGATGTAATTGCCGACATCCACCTGCCGCAATCCGACCCGGCCGTCGACAGGGGCGGTGATGCGGCTGTAGGAAAGCTGTAATTCGGCGCTGGCCACCTCGGCCTGATCCACCTGAATCTGGCCCGCCAGTTCGTTGACGGTGGATTGCTGGGTATCCAGTTGCTGACGGGAAACCATATTGGTTTTGACCAGATCCAGATAACGCTTCAGATCCTGGCGGGCATTGACCAACGTGGCCTGGTCCTTCGCCAATTGGCCCTTGGCCTGCTCTAGCGTCACGGCGAAGGGCCGCGGATCGATTTCCGCCAACAGCGTGCCGGCCTTAACCCATTGCCCCTCCTGGAAATGCAGCGCCATAAGCTGCCCGTCCACGCGACTGCGCACGGTGACGGTTTCGGCCGCGGTAACGGTACCCAGGCCGGTAAGATACTGGGGAACCGATTTTTCCTGCGCCGTCGCCGCCTGAACCGGCGGCAGGCTGCGCTGCCCATTTCTTCCCCCGCCCCGGCCGCCGAATCGTGCGGCGGAGTTATGCGCGCCGCCATGCCGCGGGCCGGCGTTGTCCGCGACGCCGGATTGAGCGTGAAAATGGCGCCAGATAGCCGTGGTTCCCAGAGCGATTACCAATATAACAAAAGCGAAGCCAAGTAAGCGTCCAATGCGTTTACCCTTCATGAATATCGTTACCTTTCAATGACGCGAGCAGGGTATAAGAATCGCATGTCCCCGCAAAAAGAGAAATTCCTATCACTATTTTAGTCAGAAATGGACCGGTAAAGATGGAGGAAGTGTGGAGGTCGTGCCAGTAAGAGGACGTTAAGAAGCCTGGGACGCTGTGTCGACATGCCGGCGGGCGCTGATTAGCGCCGCCCACGTTTTTTTCGGCAAGCTATTTGCGCCCGGCCGATGGCCCACCCATCAGCCGGGCACGGACGTCGGCCGCCTGAACGGCATAAGTGGCCGGTCAAGCCTTCAGGCTTTCCGGAACATGTTTAATCAAATCGTCGAACGTGCGTTCCACTTTTTTGATTTGCGAAAGGAATTCCGCCGGTGACAGCATGTGTTGTTTGCTGCTCATATAGGCCAAGGCCAACTCTTTAGCTTGATAACGATTGAATGCGTACATTGATGCGCCCTTCATCTAAAAATATATTTTGGGATAAATATGATCATCCGCGCCATAATTGGACGATGGAGCCGGCTTTCGGAAATCCTTTCAACCGTAGCGTAGCCGGGTAATTCCAACGGCACTGTCCCCTCCCGCCCTTGTATTGAATACTAAGGCCGGTATTAAAAATCGCCAACAAGGTTATACAAATGGATTTGATTGGCGCAAACTGGCGTGATAAATGCGGACTTTTCTGAAAATTTCGGCCGCATCTTGCCGAGTATTTCACTCAAACCCTACGCGAGAACGTCAAAGGCTCCGTGGCGGCGAGGGAACGGCAAATTCGTCGCGAATGAATGTGAGCCGCCAACGTTGGGCCTCTGGTGAGAGGCGGGCTATCTCTCATCAATCCCATACGCATAGCTGACTATGTGACTGGACGCGGCCGGCAAACAGGCAACGTGAAGTCGGGCGGGTATGTGGGACGTCAGGACTGCTCCACCCAGGTAAACAAATAATTGAACTCCTTGACGGACAGTAAAATATCATAATAGGCTTGTAAAAAGATATCATCGGATGAGATCTCATAAATTGAATAACTATTAAGCAAAGTCGAGAATGTATTCAAGGTTTTTTCGGTAAATTCATAATGGGCCATAAATTCTTCAATGGGAAGATCCTTTATGATCACTCGAGCGATATCAATAAATATGGAAGGAATATAATAAGAGTGCCGTTTCCGTCTGGACGGCCCGGATTCCAGGTTGGCGCGCCGCAACCGTATCAACAGGGAAAAGAGATCATGTAAGCGCATATGGATTCTGTTTTTGGTTAATCCTATTCTTTGTTCGATGTAATTTAGCACCAGATCACTCATACGCTCAGGATATCGGGTATCGGGTTCAAAGGTCAGAAACCAATCCGGGCGCCGCAAAGAAATCGCATGAGTAATGATGGAGGGATAGGCCTTAACCTTTACCCTCAATTCATCGGCAAGAATTTGCGCCAGGGAATAGCGCCCGCCATAACCACTAAAACAGGAATACAGCTCAATTCTATCGACGGAATTCAAATCAAACAAAGGGACTTCGTTGAATGCCAGTCCTCTGATGACATGGGCAAGTTCGACCGCATCGATATGATTGAAATTGAAAGGCGCGCCATGCCCCCGCAATCGGATGAAGGAAGGAAGCCCATTGACATATTCGATTCCCCAATCCTTGCCCAGCAAGACTTCCGCGCGGGTCTTGTAGGGCGCTGAGCGCGTGGCGTGGGGTAAATCATCATGCTGCATTGCCTCCCGTTGCGGCAAATCCGCGGACAACAAGGGGCCCAAGTCTTTTGCGCCTCTGGGGGCGCCGGCGAAAATGGATAACTGCCGGCGGTGATTGCCTCGTAAGAAAAATTCCTGGTTTCCAGGAAAGAACATCTCCTCGGCGGTAATGATGGCGGGTTTGTCCGGCAATAATAAATCGAAATAACCGCCACCCGCTATGGCGAACCTTCCGTTACCCATGGAAACCGCCAGGGATTTCAATATGTTGTTTTCGAATACCGCCAATAATTTACCTTCATTGATCTTAAGCACATCAGAGAAATTCTTCAATTCAATGAATTGTTGCATAAGTGACGCGGGGGATACGGGTTCCATTAGCGCCCGCCGGGTTTGGCTAAGCAGAAGTTCATAGTCCCGTTGATCGATGACCTTGGCTTTTTTTAATATATTAAGCGCATAAGATTCGGGGATATCTTTGTGTAACGACCAGGAAGCATCCGATCGCACTATTTTTCTTAACGTGTGTTCATGACTCCGTTTATTAGGCAGGGGGAGCCGCAGGGGTAATTGCAGGCGGGTAACCATCGTTTTAAACCAGACCGGTTCCCGTAGCAATACCGCGCCAGCCAGGAACTCACCCGGGTGTGGCGGAGTGCGGCCTTGCAGTTCACGCGCCTTGTCAATATCGCTGATGTCCGCATATTTTACCAACGGATACTTTTTAGGAAAATATCGGGCATACTGTGCTAGCCACTCTTGCTCCAATAAAACTTCCCGTGTAACCACATGGGTTAGCCATTCCGGAACAAGGGCGGACGGGTCAATGATAAAAACACCCGGTGGTAGATCTATTTTTATGACGTTATGTATTCTGGGCCGTAAATCATGCTCAGTACGCCACGCCAGTAGTGTCCGAATACTCACGCTATCCGCGCGGCCACTCAGTGAAGACCGTAAGCTCTCAATGAGTTTTTCACTGCCGGAAAGCGAATTTTTTTCAGCAAGCAGATCACGGTAAAAACTATCACTATGGAATTCCTTGGCCAGATTAAAAAGGAATTTTCTTCCGGAGTTGCTGGAGTGTATCGACAGGTTATGGTTCAGAATCTTTCTATTGAGGGCTATATAGAGTGCTCTGAGATGTTTAGATACTTCATGGGTCCCTGATGACAGCGAAACACGTGGCGAATAAGTTGGCTCAAAGCGGATGTGATCATCCGTTGATTTCTCCATTGAAAACATTGTTGTGTCAGGACTCGGCAACATGAAATCCGCTTGCAATGGATAATAAGACACCCATTTATTTTCTTTGGATTTTATAATGGGTACGGCAAAGTTGATATCATTAAGATAATGTGGGGATATGACGCGCCAACTGGCAAAATTATGATCTCGATGCACCCTATAAAACTCATCGAAGAGATGAATATAATATTTTTTCTCAAGGGTATTCTCGTTGTTGGTGTAGATATCATCTTGCAGTCTGATAAGCTGATTCTTATCAATTACCGATTTCCAAAATTGCCGATTTTTCTTTTTCTGGCCGCTCGATTTGAGAATTGATAAATTAACATCTGATATGCTATTGCTTAATCGAAGCCAGTACTTTTCACTCATTTTTAAAATGAAAGGATAGGGTAATGGCAGAGGATTTATTAAGGAAAAAAGTGTTGATGCGGTAAGTTGTGCTGCCTGGTAACCCAGACCAGGAGCATGTTCAATTAACCTATGTATTACATAATTTTTAATCATTTCTTTGGGGATTTTTTTAACGATGGCGTCGTTGAGTATGGTTTTGATGGTTGAGGAAGCGATCTTGCCTACGCCCTTGGCGGCCAACCCAACAGTGACGAAGCTATCAACGAGATCAAAGTAAATTTCATGAAAGGCAATCTCATGCGCCTGGTCATGCCAATGCCGCCATAGCATCTCAGAAAAAGGGATAAAATAAGCTATAAATTCACCCCATCCAATGCGCCTAAGTGAATTCTTCAGTTCCTCGGAGGTTTCAATTAAGGTTTTTTCATTTAATTCATCAATCAAGTCGAGTAAGGGTCGAGTCACCGGCAACTCTTTCACCGCCGCTAAGGAATAGACCGCCGCGGGATAATCCACCTGCTCTTTTTCCGCCGGTATGATGGACATTTTCTCTAAGTCGACACGGTCCTGTACTCCAGGGGCAACAACGGGACCCGGCCCATGTAAAAGCAATGAAAGTTCTTCTGATGTTAGAACATGTTTTTTCCTTGCGCTGAGCGTCAGCTCCTCGCTCGCCGTCTCCCAAAAATGTCTCAAAGACCGTAATATATTGGAGCCGGCCAAATCTTGTCTTTCCCGCAAGACACAAATCAAACCCAGTGTTGATAATATCACTGTTTTTCCGGTAGGTAGGACAACGATAGCCAGAAACCCCAGGTTTTTTTTGGGTGACGATACCCATACATTCGGCATGGCGGGATTCTTGACATAATGACGTGAGAATAATTTGAATATAAGTATTCTCTGTGGTGGAAAAATGAGATCAATATACCCGAAAGATGCTTTTGACACGGCCCTAAACGTGATGTGTTTTGCTTCATGAATGGCGTCATGGTATTTGTATTCGATAAATTGATTATAATATGCTTCGAGGTTGTCAATTTCTTCGGATGGCCTTAATTCCAATATGCTGCTATAAACAGCATATGAGCGTGCGGCAAAGGCCTGGCTTATCATATTTTCTTCTTGTTGGAATTTTCGTAAAGCCAGCAGTCCCATTATGGCGGTATGATCTCCAATATGATCATTTTTATTGGCTAAACAGCGCCAATTCGCCGCGACCTCAATCAATAAATCGGATCTGTCTTCGTGTATAACCGAATTGAATTCTTGCAAATATATCTCATCATCCTCACTTAATGTCAGATTACTATACTCTTTCTTGATACTAAGAATTTTTGCCATGGTCAGTTGTTGTTTTATATCATAATTTTCAAGTTGAAGAAGATTTCGTTTACACAGAAAGTATCTTTCATAAAAGCTATTTTGCATTTCTTCTAGATACTCGAGAAGGAAAAGCATAGTTTTATCTTCCCTTATCTGCAGAGATATATCTTGTATCCAATTATGGTTCATGTACATTTTTTTACGTTCGTCAGTGTTTCTATCAATAAATCCTTTAACAATATTCTGTGCTTTTTTATGGATGGACTCATGTTTTATAAGCATATCACTGGTGTCTTCCATAATATCGAGGGGGTCTTCGTGCTCCATTCTTGCGGCCAATTCCAGTATTTTCATGGCACGGTTTATATAATAGGTGGCTTTCCCTGTGTTAGATATGAAATTATTGATGTCATCGGTAATGATCTTTTCTACATCTTTTACATCGAAAGACTCTTCTTCCTGATCAAAAATAAATCTCACCGGGGAAAGCTCCCCTGGCATGTAAAAGGTTTTTCCCTGCAAACTAAAGCCGTTTATCCTGTTATAATCAAAAATATAATAGAATATTTTTCGATAAAGCGTTGCTATGATCGCGTCCTGATTTTCGTAAATCAACGCTTTTAATAATTCCTTTTCGCTGTTGAATATGATCCTTTCATAAACGGATTCATTTTCTTTATATTCCGAAGCATCGAGAAGCTCTAAGTTAACTTCGCGCATCTTGGCAAGTATGATCATGTAGTTTTCATATGTTTTTGTTTCATTTTGTGCATTGATATGAGCCGAAAAATAAGCAAAGCCATCATCGTAATCCATGCCGTTTGTCATTTCAATGACGGTGGCAATGTCAGTGGTATTTATCCAGGCTAACGCATCGTTTATCTGAATATTTATCCTGGAAAGATAATTTTGTAATCGTATTTGGTGATTAAGATAAGCATGTAGTAGATGAAGGGTTTCGTCTGAGTAATGCTTACAGTTCAAATGAAAATGAATAATATTTTCCAGTTTAGCTTTTATAACTATAATATTAAGGGATTCATCTTCTTTTTTTAAGAATAATCCGTTATTGAATATTTTTGTTATCCATTCGCCTATGTATTGATCAAAGAGAATCAAGTTCATCATCCCATCGCTTGACGAATACTGATTTTTAAAATCAACATAAAGTTTAAAAAAAAGTTGTCTAGCCTTCCGGTTATGCAAGTCGAACGCATGCGTGCAGATGCCGAAATTGGCCAATGTATGCAATCCGAGAGATTGGGCCATGGCGTCCGTTCTGTGCTTTGGCAGTGAGAACAAAGCGGTAAGATTAATGTTCCAACTTGCAACAAACCTGTTGTCCAACGTATCGGGCCAACGTGGTTGTAACAACGGCAATTCATGCTGGTGCTCCGTTTCGCTAGCGCTTGCGGCATGAACTGCGGGAAGTGTTAACGCATCCAGTAACTTCATTAACGGCGTGGTCAACCGGCCTATCCAGTGGTGAACCTGACTGAACATTGCGGTAACCCGGCGCGTCAATAGACTCACCGCCGGGTCCCTTTGCGGGCCGGGGCGAAATTCACCGAGCGAACGGGATAGCGTGTCGGATGGGTGGGGGCGGTGGACTAGCCCGACTGGATAGGGGGTATTGACGGCGAGGCCATACAGTGGCGCCGCCGATTTCGCGGCTATAAAACAGGATGCTGATTGATGACCAGCCGGTCGCCGCGCGGCAGGGAGGTTACCGGTGGCCGTTAAATGCGCCATGAGCAGCCACAAACCGGCCTTGGCGGATAATCCAGTGACGGGAAGCGTATCGCTGATATAAATGACATCCTCATAGGCCGCGACTTGCCGGCCTTGGCAATGGCCCCGCCAAAACGTTTCACCGCTGGGGAGGGTGATTTTGCTGCTGGAAACCCAGTAAGCGTGATCATCAAGGTAGATCTCAAGGTAGCGTTGGCCACAAGCGGTGGCCGAGCTTTGCGGGTGTCGCTGGTATTCGTCCAGGCAAGCAAATAATTTGTCCGCTTTTTCCTTTTCATTGACAATAATGCGCTGATGGTAATGGACGGTGTCATTGGCCGGCGCGGGGGGATGTTCCGATATGGGCCGGCGGCTTGTGCCGGAAAGCGGTAACCTGTCGCGGGTATCGCGCCGTTGCGCAATACCCACGGGTAGCGTCATTTTCCCTGACGCTAAAGATGATATCGAATCCATGGCGGATTATTCCTTTCTGGGAAAGAACATTATAAAGTTGATTGCTGGATTAATATTTCGCTTGTGATAGAGAAATTTCTGAGAATATGCTGCTACGGCTTATATTGCCTATCCCCCCGCCATACCTCACGTTGCCTTTTATTAGCCACGATTGCCTGACGATGTCGCCGCTTGTCTGCCGCCACGATATAACTTGAATTATTCAGAGGATATAATGAAGTTGGTATCTAGGCTTTTTGAATTAAATATTGGCGATAACCGCAGAGTACGACCATTAGGGAGACATGGGTTCCGGCCTTTAGGTAATTGGCGATGGTGCATGTATTAAGAATGAAGTCGAGGGAATGACCTCTACTCGTCATACTTCAAGCTGCCTCTTTGTTGGCTGCGCTTGCTCGCCCCAGTCACATAGTGATCTATGCTCCTGGGGACTTACTCGCTTGCCGCCGCGACGCAACTTGAATTATTTAGAGTCGACACTCGTCATACTTCAAGCTGCCTCTTTGTTGGCTGCGCTTGCTCGCGTCGTCACGACTTATTTAGGTTATATAAATGCTTTTCCGGTGTTGGACAAGCCTTTTCAGTGGAATGTTTAATCAAAGTGGAGGTTAGCGCCTATCCCAGTGGGCGCCGTTGGCGCAGCCGGTTTCAACATGGGCGCGGGCGGAAATCGGAGCGTACACGGAGTGTGTGAGGATGTTGAGCCCTGCCCAGGGCCAAAATGGCAAGTGAAATAGCCCAATGGGATAGGCGCTTAGCCGTAGAAAGATGCAATGGCGCGGTCTGGGGGGACATGCTGGCACTGTCTTGGCCAGGCGACGGGTTCAGAAATGATGGGTGTCCTTGCCTGTGAAATGGTATGCTGAGTAAAATCAGGCTCCCGGTTTTTCAAGCCGGCATTCCTGTTCGCGGGCGTTGCCGGGGGATGTCAAAAAGCGCGGCGCGGGCGACAGCGCCTGTTGTTCAAATGGCGAAGAATCGCGGCGGCGCGCTGATGGTTTACTGACTAAGGAGGCAATATGGAAACCCGAATTCTCGGCCGGTCCGGCATCGCCGTACCTAAATTGTGTTTCGGCGGCAACGTTTTCGGTTGGACTGTGGATGAGCGAACCTCATTTAGCATTCTTGACGCGCTGCTGGAGAGAAAGCTGAATTTTATCGATACCGCCGACGTCTACTCGGCTTGGGTGCCGGGCAATAGCGGGGGCGAATCCGAGACTATCCTTGGCAACTGGTTGAAGAAAAGCGGCAAACGCGATCACGTCATTCTTGCCACCAAAGTGGGCAAACCCATGGGGGGCGATAAAAAGGGATTATCCGCCGACTATATCCGCCGGGCGGTGGAAAGTTCTCTACGGCGTCTGCAAACGGATTATATTGATTTATATCAGTCCCATGAAGATGATACTTCCGTTGCGCTGGAAGAAACCCTGGGCGCTTTTGATGCATTGATTAAAGAGGGCAAGGTTCGGGTTATCGGCGCGTCCAATTACAGCGGCGCCCGTCTGGCTGAAGCGCTGCGCGTCAGCGAGCGGAATGGTTTGGCCCGCTATGAAACATTGCAGCCGGAGTATAATCTTTACGACAGGCGGTCGTATGAACAGGATTTGGAACCGGTCGTGACCGCTCATGGCCTGGGCGTTATCAATTATTATGCATTGGCCAGCGGTTTCCTGTCGGGTAAATACCGCGCCAAAGAGGACGCCGTGAAAAGTCAACGGGGCGAAACCGTGGTAAGCCAGTACTTAAATACGCGTGGCCTGCGTATCCTGCATGCTTTGGATGAGGTGAGCGAACGCTATCACGCGACCCCGACGCAGATCGCCCTGGCCTGGCAGATGAAACGGCCAAGTATTACCGCCCCTATCGTCAGCGCGACATCCATCGCGCAATTGCAGGAGTTTTCCGTGGCCATGGCGCTCGATTTGCAACAGGATGATTACTTGTTGCTGGAGCAGTCCAGCGATTGACGCGGCCTGGCTTGCCCATGCGGCGCTAACCTGGCAGGGGGAATATCCAGCTTGCCAGGTAATTAAGCTCCGGCGTGGAAAACAGGATATCCAGATAAGCCTGGTCAATGATGTCGTCCGTTTCGTCACCCCCGATGCTGTAGGAAATCATGATCCTTTGCAGATGGGCCCGGGTGTCCTGGTTCAAGTCATGCCGGCGGATAAACTCATCGATAGTCAGTTGCCGCATAATGACCAAATCGAGTTCGACATAAATTGGCGGATAAAAGCGTGGTGGGGCCTCAAGCCGCTTTTTCCGACTGGGTCGCCGGGTATCATGAAGATAAGCCATCAGATCGTGCAAGCGCTGGTGGGTCTTTGCCGGCCAAGTTATTTCGGTGGCGGCGGGGTCCGCCATCGCCGGGGAACGCGGCTGATAAACCCGAAACCATTCCGGTCGCCGCGCGCGTATTTCCTCGCTAATGCGATGCGGATAAGCCTTGACCGGGATATTTAATGCATCGGCCAGAATTTGTCCGGTAGAGAATCGTTGGCCGAAGCCGCTATAGCATGAAAAGAGTTCAATGCTTTGCAACTGGGCAAGAGAAAAGGGTTCTTTGCTGACATAGGGCAGGCCACGGATGATATCGGCGAGATCAAGCGCATCCATATGATTGATATTAAAGGGTAAACCGTGCATTTTAATGCGTAATCGCGTGTTCACGCCGTTAATGAATTCGACGGTGCTGTCCTCGCCAAGCAGCACCCGTTCGCGGCCTTGTTGTTCGGTGATATAATAGGCCACTTGGCCCTGACTGTCATGGTGGGGAATTTTCACGGAGGGCAACGAATCGGCGAATAACGGCGTGTTACTTAATGACCCGTAGGCCTCCCCCGCCACTACTCGCAGAATGTGTTGACTGTGGCGTAAGCGAAATACGCCATTGTCAAACACGCCAATCTGCTCGGCGATGACCAGTGATACCCGCGACGGTATGTTGGGATCGAAAAACTGATTGGCGGCGCCGGCAAAACACCCTTTGCCCAAGGCGATAATCAGATATTCCAGATGGCCTTTGGGATGAAAAAAAGCGACCAATTTGCCTTCGTTGATTTTGATCAGTTCTTCCAATGATTTTACATCTTTGTGATTTGCCAAAAATGACAAGGCGAGAAGCTCATTGTGTCTGGCATTGCCGATAATCCGCAACAGGTGTTTTTTCCCTGATTGGTCAAGTAATCCGGATTTTTTGAGTATCCTAATAGGGAAGAAATTGCGATCTGAGCGGTTGGGTGCGTGATTCCTGACATGCCTGACCAATAAAGTCATTTTTACCGGTTTATTTCTTGATAGTGGATAGATCTTATTGGCCTGCTGCTGCATCCGTTTTATCACCGCGGCTTTATATCCTGGTGGTTCGCGCAGTAACAGACCGTGTTTAACATATTCGTCGGCATAGAAGGCTTCACGATTGTAAAAAAAACGAGCATCATCGAATTCGTTAAAATCTTTATATTTGATAAGACCGAAGTGTTCTGGAGTATATAAGCGGTATAGCCTGAGCCATTCGTGTTCAATGAAAATCTGTTCACGGCTATTAAGCTCTTTATCGGGACGGTATTTTTCGATATCAAAGACAAAACTATCGTCATTTATCAATATCATTAAGACAATATGTTTCGTTAAATTTTGTTCTTCCAGCGTATCCCATAACGCCAAGGCCCGGTACCGTATCGCTATAATGTTCTGCGATTTAAGGAAATGTAGCGTATCAAAGTACATTTTGTCGGCAGGGAAGGGGGAATGAGGTCTCATGAACTTGGGTAAGGGCTGTTCACTAAGCAGGGCGCCGGCTAATTGACGCAGGAATTTCTCGTTGGAATTGGGCAAGAGAGTCATTTCCCCCTCGGACAGGTATTTTTCCGTAAAGGAACGCAAGGATTTTTTCAATTGTGTATTTTCTGACGTATAACCTTTAAACGCCTCGTCAAAATCCCTGACGGGTTCGAAATGAATCGCGCCGAGCTTGGGATAGGCATGATTATCATGCATAATGTCCATTGAACCAAAGGGATAATCGGGAAGCTGTTTTTTGTCGGCAACCCATTTTCCCCGACTGTTTTTGATTATGGCCACAGTGGGCGCGCCCAGCGGGCTTCCATCTGGCGGAACGATAATCCAATGGCGTTCTTTTTCATTCCATTTCACTTTATAAAACTCATCATGAATCATAATGTAATTGTCGGTATTTATCTCGTCCTTGTATGAATAAATCCCGTTTTTATCGACGATTAATGTTTTCTCATCCACCTTAGAACGCCATGAGGCTCGCATTTTTCTTTTTTCTTCCTTCATTTTAATGATGACATTATTCAAGTTTTGGACATTTTCAAGGATAGGGGTGGAAAATGTCTCTTTCATTTTTTGAAAAATGTGTTCGTTCATCGGTACGGGTACGACCAGGGAAAGCAACTCACCGAAAGTGGCCCTCACCGTTTTTAGCGTCAGTTCGGGGAGCGAAGAGATGAGTTCGCCGAACACATAATTGAACAAAATTCGGCGGGGTATCTTATTGACAAACGCTTTTCGCAATGTATTTAGCAAAGTGCCAATGACGATGTGGTTAAATTTTATCCCTAACGAAAAAAGTGAAACCGTTACATCAATCATGTCAAAAAAGACATCATCGAAACGAATTTGATATTCCTGATCATGCCAATTACGGTATAAAATAGTAAAAAAAGGGATAAATGAAAGCACTTGCTCAATGAAAGTATATTCTCGCAAGCTTTCCTTAAGCTGTAGGGCAATATCAGTTAACGCTAATTGATTCAGGTAATCGAAGTTATATGTAAGGGAGGTTTTATTATTGAGAGCAGTGAAATTGTTTTCATTTAGGTAAAAAGATCGTAGGAGATCATGCTGGATATCAGTCTGTTTTATCGGAACGAACATAAATTCAGCGGCGGGTTGTTGCGACATGTAATCCATGGGTTTGATAAAAATAAAGTTTATAAGATCCTCAATATCATTATCTCGATACAATTTATTAATAAATAAATTCCTTATCTCATGCATTGAAACCGGAATTTTGGGGCGGCGATGAATATTCAGCGCCGTTGTTTCGTTAATCCAGGCTTTTTTTAAATCTTGATAAAAATCCCAACAACGACGCTGTGAAAATGGCTTGATTAAAGGTACTCCTGCCAAGGATGAAATAAACATATATTTCCCGCTCTCAGTTTTTAGCAGAGAAAGATAACCCGGATTGATGCGCGGCGAAAGCACCCATACCTGGGATGCCATGGTGTTCTGTAGATAACTTCGTGAAAAAACTTTAAAGGTAAATATCTCTCGTGGGGGGGAAACCAAGTCAAGGAAAGTCAGAGAACTGGTACGAATGACTTGTAGCGTCATGTTCCTGGCTTGATGATAACAATCATGCAGAAGATATTCACTAAATTGATTATAATAGTCATCCAATGTTTCCATCTTCGTGGAGGGTTTTAATTCGTATAGACTGGTATACAGCATACTTGACCGTAAGCTGAATTCAAGGAGATCAATGTGCTCTTGCTGTCGAAATTTTTTTATTATATCAAGAATGTTGAGATTTTCCAACGTATTGATACTTCTGTGGTTTTCATGAGAAAAATACCAAAACAACGATGCCTTTAGCAAAATCTCTATATTACCGTCACGTCTGTTTTTTTCGTAGATAAGAATCTCATCTTCTTTTCCCATCAAGGTGTCAGGCAACAGAGTATCTTTGATTGCGGCGATTTTAGCAAACGCAACACGTTGTGCTTCATTCTTGATTGCGCGGCGTCTGAGTGAAGAAAATATCTGGTTAGTGATAGTGTTTCCCCATTCTTGCAATTTTATTAAGTAATTCAAAATAGAAAAGGTGATGCTATCATTATGGATGATATTTCTAATTTCATGGATCCAGCTTTCGTCCTTGTGGGTATTTATATTTTCTCGTAGGTATTGCACTATAATCTTGTTGTAAATGGCTTTGATGTTATTATGCGGCAACAGATTAACCTCATGCCACGGCAGGTTCTGGTCATCTTTACCCCCCCGGCTACGAAACAATTCGATAAGGTTATTTAATCTTAAAATATGGGGATAATAGTTTACCTTATCCTCGATAAAATAATAAAGTTCATCGGTAAATATCTTTTCAACAAAAGATGTACTGATTATTTCTTCGTCTTCTGAAAAGATTTCGATATTATCATCATATTGTGGTGGCAAAAGGTAATGGGTACTGTATATGCTTATGCCGTTGCTTCGGGTATACTCAAATATCTGAAAAAACACTTTCTGAATGGCTAATTCATTATATTTTTCATGATCATTCTCAGTAAAAGCCTCCAACAATGCTAAATTGTTTTTGTAAAGCGTTCTCTCCAATGGTGTATAGTTATCCACGTAAAGCTCCCGGCAATAGGTCTGATAAGCGTTTTCCATGGCTTTTAAGAGGGTTAATACACTTTGAAAGTAGTGTTCATTGTCGCCAAGGTCATTTTTCCGCTGTTCTCTGATTTGCTGGATCGCATGTTTAAAGTCATTATTTTTTAAGATCTCAAGCACATTCTTCAATAAAACGTTGTTAAAATCTCCGGCGGATAATGTTGTACTTTCACGCCACTGTCCCAGAAGATCCTCGACTTTTATTTCACTTTCTAAATGATTTCGTAATGGGGTCTTTATCGACGGATCCTTTTGCTCAGAAAGATAAAAACGGGCTATTAGTTGCTCGGCTTTTTCTTTGATCATTAATGTATGGAAATATTCTGTTTCATTTTTATAAAAGAGACCTCTATCCACAATGAGTTCTACTTTCTCACCAAGATAAATATCCAGCTCGAGTAAATCCTGCAAGGCGTAATTATTTTCATTCTTGATACCTATACATTCTTGCATGAAAGTTTGAATGAGCAAACGCGCGTCTTCATGGGGTAGATCAAAATGCTCGCTATAATCCCATTCCGTAAAATAAATTTCCATCACGGTCACAAGCCTATCACCCGACGAGGTTTCGGTCTGACGCAGTCTGCGGGAGGGGATGGATGAATGGAGGTTACCTGGTATCATCTTGGCGCTTTGTGACAATGTCTCCCATGATAAGGGAGAACCTGGTACGGCGGTATACGGGAATCCCTTCGCGGAGGACGGAATCATATTTTGCGCGTGGGCGACGGGTAGTCCATGGGGGGGGCTCAGACCTTTTATCAACGTAACCAGAGAAGAGAAGCTTTTTCTCGAAAAAATTTTTATCCGGTCATAGATACCGGTGAGGGAGTATACCGTTTCGGCGCCATGCCATAGGCTATAAGTCGAGCCGCTGGTTTGACGAAGGGCTGGGAGCATGGCCGCGGGGGATTGTCCGACAGGCAAAATACCGGCGAAAATAAATAACAGCAGCGTGGAGAACAGCGGTGACAGTTTGCGGGGATGGGGCGTCAATTCCATATGATATAACGGGCCCAGGAAAATCACTTGCCGATCTTCAAGGTATCCCACATGGATTTCCGTTTTGCTGGGTAAAACAACCCGTTGAACCGCGATCAGATAGCGGCGGCCACCTGTTTCAATCGGGCGGTATTCCCGCCCGCTTGCCGTTGGACGCCATTGCGGATTCCTCCGGTATTCCGTCACCGCTCGAAAAAGGCGTCGTTCCTGGCCGCAAAGAGAGCGCTTGGGCCGGCGTGAAGCCGGTGAACGATGTCCGTCTGGTTGAGTGTACCTGGTTGGGGTGAATGCCTGCCACGGCGACGCTTTGCTGAGTTTGGCAACAACCAGCGCAAGCTGCGCCGGACAATTATCAGGCGCGGCGACAACCGTTGTCCCGGCCATGGAAGGTGTTTGATTTATGGGCATGGGCATGGAATAGGTCCTCGGTAAATCCGCCATCCATAAACTGCATTTTTTCTGGTTGCGGGGTCATTTCGGCCATACGGCCGGGTGAGATGGGAAACCGGTGTCTGTGTTAATTTGCCCGCCCTGGTCCTCTTCATATACGGATTCGGTTAAGGGGCGGGAATGACTGCATGAAGGACATGTTATTTCTTGTGCAAGCCACCGTTAGCGGTGAAAGGGAATTCTGCCGGATGTGTTTCCGCTCATGGTTGTGATACAACTCAAATTGTTTGACGAATATTATTCGAAAGAATAATTATATTTGTGGTTTAGCGCTTGTATTTTATGGAGGCGGGGAATTTGCGTTCCCGACGAATTTGTCGCTCCCTTGCCGCCGCGATGGGACTCGACGTATTTAGAGTATAAAAGGGTTTTTGCAGGGAATCGGATGTTTTCATGAATTATCAGGTCTTGTCTTACATTAGCGTAAAAGAGACCATAAACCAAGGATAGGACGAATGGACACAGCAATTTTCCGCGAAATTTTGATTTCCCGTTTAAGGTTATCGGTCATTCGCCGCCCTTGCAATTGTCCACAATATCATGGATGGTAGTGCGCAACGATAGGTTTACCGCAGCGGCCGGAGGATCAACGTGATGCCATTCGCTACCGATGATTATCATCCCGATGGCTGGCTTGGCCGCCTTGAGCTGGAGTTTGTTCGTCGCGCCACCCGCACCGAACTGTCCCACCGGCGTCACATCGGGCCTTTTACCGTGCAGCGCGCTTTTTATCCAGAAGCCGATTTTCCCCACCTTTACTTGTTGCATCCGCCGGGCGGGGTGGTGGGGGGCGATCGTCTGGAGTTAGCGGTGCGGATGGGGCCAGCCAGTCATGCCTTGCTGACCATGCCCGGCGCCACTAAATTTTACCGCAGCGGCGGCGCTCGGGCGCAGGTCTTGCAACGGTTCTCGCTGGCGCAAGACAGTGTGCTCGAATGGTTGCCGCAGGGGAATATTCTGTTTCCGGCGGCCGATGTTTCCCTTCATAATGAGTTTTGCTTGCAACCCGGCGCGCGCGTATTAGGGTATGAAACCTTTTGCCTGGGTCGGCCGGCGTCCGGTTTGGATTTTCACCAAGGCCGGCTTGATTCGGTGTTATCCATAAAGATGCCCGACTCCCCCGGCCTGTTTGAGCGGTTGCGCATAGAGGGCGGCCGGCTGAGCAAGGTGGCCGACAACCCGTTGTGCGGTACTTTTTTTGCGGCGCCCTGCACGGAGGCAATGCTGGACTGCGCGCGCGCGTTGGTGCAGGAATGCACCGCGCCCATGGCTGGCGCGACGCTGGTGGATTCGCTGTTGGTGGTCCGGGCGCTGGACCATGACAACCAGCGGCTGACATCCCTTTTACAGGGGTTATGGGCGGAATTGCGTCCGGCGCTGCTGGGGCGGCCGGCTATCGCGCCGCGGATCTGGTCCACCTGAGCCGGAACCAACCCGGTGGATTCCGCATTCCCCGTTCCCGTCTGGACAGGTAAAATCAGGCAATACATGGGCGCGCCGCCGGCATGGCGTTGCTACAAGATGGTGCGGCCGGGCAGGGTTGGCTGATAAAGGTGCGCCAAGCGTTCTATCAGGGTGCGGGCATGCCGGTGGATGGGTGCCAGGGCGGGCTAGCCGCTGGCGTGATAATTGCAAACTAAAGCTGCCGACCTTAAGCGGCGGTTCCGTCGATCCGGCAACGGCCCGTGATCACCGCGCCGGGTGCGTTGCGGTTTTTTATCAGGGCGCCTGGGCGACCAAGGAGCATATATGGAATTGTCCCCGAGAGAAAAAGACAAATTGCTGCTGTTTACCGCGGCGCTGCTGGCGGAACGCCGTCGCGCGCGCGGCCTGAAACTGAACTACCCCGAGGCGGTGGCGCTTATCAGCGCGGCCATTCTTGAAGGCGCCCGCGACGGCAAAACGGTGGCCGAGCTCATGAGCGCCGGCCGCGAGGTGCTGACCCGCGACGATGTGATGGAAGGGGTACCGGAAATGATTGCCGACGTGCAGGTTGAAGCCACGTTTCCCGACGGCACCAAATTGGTGACCGTACATGACCCGATAATCTGACAGGATAACCGCCATGATCCCAGGAGAAATGCGTATTGTCGCCGGCGAAATCGAGCTCAATGCCGGCCGCGAACGAATCTCGGTGACGGTCGCCAATCAGGGCGATCGGCCGGTACAGGTGGGTTCGCACTATCATTTTTATGAAGTCAATCCGGCGCTGAACTTCGATCGCGCCGCGACCAGGGGGTTCCGGCTGGATATTCCCGCGGGCACCGCGGTGCGTTTTGAGCCGGGGCAACGCCGGGACGTCACCCTGGTCGCCTATGCCGGCGGGCGGGAGGTGTACGGTTTCCGGGGCGAGGTGATGGGTAAACTGGAGCCATCCTCATGAGCAAAATATCGCGGCAGGCGTATGCGGAAATGTTCGGCCCCACGCAAGGGGATCGGGTCAGGCTGGCCGATACCGAACTGTGGATCGAGATTGAGCGGGATTTCACGATTTATGGCGAAGAGGTGAAATTCGGCGGCGGCAAAGTGATCCGCGACGGTATGGGGCAAGGGCAAATGGTGTCGGCGGATTGCGCCGATCTGGTGTTGACCAATGCGGTGCTAATTGATCATTGGGGGATAGTGAAAGCGGATATCGGCGTAAAGGATGGGCGGATCATGGCGGTGGGTAAAGCCGGCAATCCCGACGTCCAGCCTGGCGTAACCATCCCCATCGGTCCCGGCACCGAAATCGTGGCGGCGGAAGGCAAGATTGCGACCGCCGGCGGCATCGATAGCCATATTCACTTTATTTGCCCACAACAGGTGGAAGAGGCCATTTGCTCGGGGGTGACCACCATGATAGGCGGGGGCACCGGTCCGGCCGCCGGGACCAATGCCACTACCTGTACGCCGGGTCCCTGGTATCTGGCGCGGATGCTGCAAGCGGCCGACAGCTTGCCCGTGAATATCGGTTTTACCGGTAAGGGCAACGCATCCCGACCGGACGCGTTGGCTGAACAGGTGGAAGCCGGCGCCATCGGGCTGAAACTGCATGAGGACTGGGGATCCACGCCGGCGGCCATTCGAACGTGTCTCGGCGTGGCCGATCAATATGATGTCCAGGTGGCCATTCACACCGATACCCTCAATGAAGCGGGTTTTGTGGAGGATACGCTGGCCGCTATTGATGATCGGACCATTCATACCTATCATACCGAAGGCGCCGGCGGCGGCCATGCCCCCGATATCATCAAGGTCTGCGGATACGGCAATATCCTGCCGTCATCCACCAATCCCACCATGCCTTATACGGTCAATACCATCGATGAGCATCTGGATATGCTGATGGTCTGCCATCACCTGGATGCCGGGATCGCCGAGGACGTGGCGTTCGCCGAATCGCGCATTCGGCGCGAGACCATCGCCGCCGAGGATATCCTGCATGATTTGGGCGCTTTCTCGATGCTGTCCTCCGATTCCCAGGCCATGGGCCGGGTGGGGGAGGTTATCCTGCGCACCTGGCAGACGGCCCACAAAATGAAAACGCAGCGCGGCCCCCTGGCGCCGGATACCGATCGCAACGATAACTTTCGCGTCAAGCGCTATATCGCCAAGTACACCATCAATCCAGCCATCACCCATGGCATTGCCCATGAGGTCGGTTCGGTGGAGCCGGGTAAGCTGGCGGACCTGGTGCTCTGGTCGCCGGCGTTTTTCGGCGTCAAGCCGGCGCTGGTTATCAAGGGCGGCATGATCGCCATGGCCCCCATGGGTGATGCCAATGCGTCTATCCCCACGCCGCAACCGGTACATTATCGCCCGATGTTCGGCGTGCTGGGGCATGCCCGCCATGCCACCCGTATGACGTTTCTTTCCGGGGCGGCCTGTGCCGGGGGATTGGCTCAGCGCCTGGGCCTGGAGAGTTTGATTGGCGAGGCGCGCCATTGCCGCCGCGTCAAAAAAGCCGATATGATTCATAATCACTGGCAGCCGGTTATCGATGTGGATGCGCAAACCTACCAGGTCCGCGCCGATGGACAATTGCTGGTCTGCGAGCCTGCCGCCGTCTTGCCAATGGCGCAGCGTTATTTCCTTTTTTAACAGGTCGGGGAACCAGAATGATAGTGTTAACCAAACGCCTGGATCATGCCCATGACAACACGGCGACCCTGACCATCGACCTGGATACCCGTCTTAAAAGTCGGGCCAAGGTCATACTTGACGATGGGCGCGAGGCGGGTCTGATGTTGCCGCGCGGACATATCCTGCGCGGCGGCGAACTCTTGTCCACCGATGACGGCGGGGAAGTGGTGCTGGTTGTGGCCGCGGTTGAAACCGTCTCCACGGTTTATGCCTCGGCGCCGTTGCTACTGGCGCGCATCTGTTACCACCTGGGCAACCGGCATGTGCCGTTGCAGATAGACCAGGGGTGGGTGCGCTACCAACATGATCATGTCCTTGACGAGATGGTGCGGGGGCTGGGGGCAACGGTGGCGGTGGAGCAGGCGCCGTTCGAGCCTGAGTCCGGCGCCTATCAGAGCGCGCCGCACAGCCACGGCCATCACCACTGATATGCCCGCGGATTTGGCGCTGCTGCGCCTGATGCAACTGGTTAGTCCCAGTCTGCCGGTGGGCGGCTATAGCTATTCACAAGGACTGGAATATGCGGTGGACGCGGGTTGGGTCGGTCATGAGGGCGATTTCGTTCATTGGCAGCGACAGATTATCGACGATCAACTGACCCGGCTGGACTGGCCGGTTCTGCTGCGCCTGTATTGCGCTTGCGGCGACGACAATGACGCCGCATTCCGGCGGTGGAGTGATTTTCTGCTGGCGAACCGTGAAACGCGGGAATCGCGTCTGGAGGAAAAGCAGCGGGGCCAGGCGTTGTTGCGATTGATGGCTCCATGGCCGGATGTGGCGCCGCCGCCGGATTGGCAGCCGTCGCTGGCGCGATGCCAATTGGCGTCCATGGCCTGGCTGGGTTACCGTTGGGGCATACCCGCGCAGTCACTGGCGTTGGGGTATGGCTATTCCTGGCTGGAAAGCAGTGTGATGGCAGGGCTGAAACTGGTGCCTTTTGGTCAGCAGCGGGCTCAGGATATTTTGCGCGAACTGGCGGCGCTGCTGCCAAGCGCGTTTGACGTGGCCGCCAGGTTGGGTGATGACGAGTTGGGCGGCGGTTTCCCGTTGCAAAGTATCGCCTCGTCTTTGCATGAGCATCAATATTCGCGGTTGTTCCGGTCATAGCGTCGTTCGGGCCCGTCCCCGGCAATTGGCGGCGTGGGGCGATCAATTCGAGGTACCACAGGAAAGATATTATGCAACAGTACAAACAACCGTTACGTGTCGGTGTCGGCGGTCCGGTGGGTTCCGGTAAAACCGCGTTGCTGGAAGCGCTGTGTAAATCCCTGCGCGACCGGTTTCAACTGGCGGTGGTCACCAATGATATTTACACCCGTGAGGATCAGCGGATTCTAACGGAGGCCGGCGCGTTAGAGGCGGATCGTATCGTCGGCGTGGAAACGGGGGGGTGTCCCCATACCGCCATTCGCGAGGATGCCTCCATGAATCTGGCCGCGGTGGACGCCCTGGCGCAAAAATTCGGTAATCTGGACATCATTTTTGTGGAAAGCGGCGGTGATAATCTTAGCGCCACCTTTAGCCCGGAGCTGGCCGATTTGACGGTCTATGTCATCGACGTGGCCGAAGGGGAGAAAATTCCCCGCAAGGGGGGGCCGGGCATCACCAAATCGGATTTCTTGGTCATAAACAAAATCGATCTGGCGCCTTATGTCGGCGCATCCCTTGAGGTCATGGCCGCGGACACGGAGAGGATGCGGCCGCAAAGGCCATGGGCATTCACTAATCTGAAAACCGGCCAGGGACTGGAACGGTTGATTGATCATATACTGAAACAGGGTCTGCTTATGGAGGCGCCGTCAGTCACCGTCTGACGCGCCGACAGCCCTGTCTGACGCATTCAGTGTGGTCAGGAAAATTGCCGGCGGGCCCAGCGGGCCAGTCCGGCGGTGACCGAGCCGAAATCGTCGCCGCCGGTAAGTGGAATGCCGGGCAGGCTCTGTCTGATGGCCGCGCGCAGAAGGGGGGAACGGGCGCTGCCGCCTGTCAGATACACCACATCGGGGCGTACCGCGCCGCTTTGCGCCAGTACGTCGTCCACCTGCTGGCGGATGCGTGTCAGCGGCTGCGCAATGGCCTCCTCCAGTTCCGTTTGGCTGATGGCGACCGCCATGCCTTGATGAATGAAATTCAGGGAAGCCACCGCGTTCGCCGCCTCCGACAAGGTGATTTTGCATTCTTCGGCGCAGCGGACCAGACGGTGGCTCAACCGTTGCTGGTACACTTGCAGCAGGCATCTCACCTGGTCGGGCGAGGCGGCGTCATTAACCAGTTGCTGGAGAAACCGCGCGTTGGCGGCGGCATAAAAATCGCTTTGCGCCGGGATATCGTTAATGGCCACCGCCTGCCAGAAAGGTAGCGCGGGCAGCGCCAACCCCTTGGCGGAGATACCGCCCATGCCCAGACTTGGCGTCAGATGCTTGAACGCCAGCATAATATCCAGATCGTTGCCGCCGACCCGCACGCCGCTGTGGCCTAATAGGCTGTGGCTGCGATCCCGTTGTTCGAGCCAACGCGGTCCCATCAGCAACAATGAGCAATCGGTGGTGCCGCCGCCGATATCCACCACCAGCACAATTTTTTCCTCGCTAAGGGTGGCCTCGAAATCCAGACCCGCCGCCACCGGTTCGAACTGAAAGGCAACATCGGCGAAACCGGCGCGCGTCGCGGCGCGTTGCAAGATGCCCTGCGCCTGTCGGTTGGATTCTTCGCCGCCGGTGCCCTGGAAGTTGATCGGCCGACCGACCATGGCGTGCGTGATTGGCGTGTTAAGCTCGGCTTCCGCCCGCCGCTTGATATGGCTCATCATGGCGCAAACCAGATCCTCGAACAGGGCGATTTGCTGCGGCTTAAGCCCGTTGGCGCCCAGAAATGATTTAGGCGATTTAACGAAGTAGACATCCTCCGGATCGGCAATATAGTTAGCCAGGGCCGATTGACCGAATTGCAGGCTTTGTTCGGTAACAATGATGTCATCGTCGTGGTTGGCGCGGATGGCCCGGCGCAACAGTTGCTGATTCTCGTTACTGCCGGGCGGTATCTGCCAGAAACGATGCAAATATTCGCTGATGGCCTCCCGTGTCGGCGCGCACAGCATTGAAGCCATATAGGGGGAAGTCCCTTCCAGCGGCAGCAGTCGCGGCCGTTCGCCTTCCATGATCGCCACCGAACAGTTGGCGGTGCCATAGTCGAAACCGATAAACATTATTCTCTCCCCATGCCAATGAGGCCCGAAACTTTACCGTAATGTCCAAGGGCAGGCAATGGTTGACGCCGTATCAGCGACGCTTTGCCGTCGATGTCCCCGCGGCCGTTAACCGCAAGCGGAGTCGCCATCGTTGAGTATCGCGGCAAGCGGCGTGGCTCGGCTTAGGGGATCGCCGTCCGTCAAATCAATCCTGAGATGACGGAGTGTGTCCAACAGCGCCGGCTGATTGACCGGCCCGGCGATGGATCGGGCATTGAGGCGATGAATATGGCCGTTGATCACCGACACCATCATTTCATCCATTTGGCTGCCCTGCAGTTTATGGACAAAGCGATTGGGCAAGCGGATATAATCGGCGATCCCCACCGGCAGTGTGTTGAAGGCGCTGAAATTGTCGCTGAACTGATCGAGCAGTATTCGGCAACCTTCCTGACGAAGCCTGGCAAGCGGGGCGGCGACGGCGGGATAATGATCCATGAAGGTCGTGCCATTAAGGGTAATGATAACCGAATGCGCGGACAAATGGCCGGGCAATGCCAGTAACGTCAGCAACTCAGAGATCAGTGTCGTATCGTCGAGTGCCGTCAGCGACAGCGGAACGGCCAGGGTTATGCCCCTTTGCGCCAGTGCGGCGCCATAATTGCCCAACACCTGATTGATAAGCCAGTAATCCAGTGAGAGCGGCAGTTCGTATTGCCGCTCGGCGGGGAAAAGTGTTTCCTCCCCGAGCTGGCGGATATCGCCATGGCTGGCGGCGAGGGAAATTTGGTAAAACTCGGCGACCAGCGGCGTGAGCGGCGGCGAGACAGGATAGGCCATAATCGCCAATTGGTCATTTTCCAGCATTTTCAGGATACGGCCGTGGTGGACGGCGCGACTGCCCGATGAAGAAAACCGCTCCGGATGCCTGAGTTGCGGATCATACACGACCACCTGGCCCCGACCGCTGTTTTTAGCGGTATAACAGGCAATATCGGCCTGGGCCATGACCTCTTTGTCATGGGCGTTGTCTTGGCTTATCAGGGTAATGCCGGCGCTGCCGCCGATGGAATAACGCTTTTCTTCCCATTGGAATGCATAATGGTCAATGGCGTCGATAACCCGTTGAACCTGTTTTCGGGCATCCTCCAGCGGGCAGTCGGGCAACAGTAGGCCGAATTCATCGCCGCCGAGCCGTGCCAGACAGTCTTGGCGACGGATATTGTTTTGCATCAGCAATCCCAGTTCCAGCAATAGCGCATCGCCGGCGGCGTGACCGGCGCGGTCGTTAATCTCCTTGAAGCGGTCGAGATCCAGAAAAACCAGGGCATGGCAACGTTTCTGGCTAAGGGCCGTTTGTAGCGCCTGATTGAGCTGCTGGGCGAAATTGGCGCGATTGGGCAGGCCGGTCAGGTCGTCGTGCAGAGCGTTATAACTAAGTTGTTGCAATAAATGCCGGGATTCGCTGACATCCTTGATAACCACCACCGCGCCGATGATAGCGCCCAGGCGATTGTTCAACGGCGTGCAACAGTGTTGAATATCGAAAAATTGTCCGCTCTGGCTATGTAATACCAGCGAAGGCTGTAATGCGGCGTTTTTATACAGGGCCGGGATGGTCGTTTGCAGTAACGTGGGCAGGATGGGACCGTCGTAACCCAGCGTCAGTCGGGTTATGGCGTCGATAGGGTATCCTTGGGCGTCTTCTCGTCGCCAGCCGGTCATCTTCTCCGCCACGGGATTCATGAACGTCACGCACATTTCATTATCCACCGAGATAACGGCGTCGCCGATGGAAGCCAGGGTGATATGCAAACGTTCTTTTTCTTCGTGAAGGGCTTCGTTGGCCAGCGTGATCCGTTCCATTAGCCGCCGGTTGAGTAATTCGCTTTGTTTAAACTCGTCGATGTCCTCTATCTGGGAAATGAAATACAGCGGCTTACCGCCCTGATCCCTGACCAGTGAAACCGCCAGCAGCGCCCAGACGGTATCGCCATCGCCGCGGATATAGCGTTTCTCCAGGGTATAGCTGTCGATAACGCCCTTGACCAGATCGTTCAATTGCCTGAGATCGGTGGTCAAATCATCCGGATGGGTAATTTCCTGGAAACTGAGCCGCGCCAGTTGGTCGGGGCTGTATTGCAGAAAACGGCATAGGGACTGGTTGACTTGCAGCCAGGCGCCTTCCAGAGAGACCAGGGCCATGCCGATGGCGGAATATTCCATGGCGTTGCGAAAACGGGTTTCGCTTTGCCGGATGTTGTTTCGTTCCACGCGGATGGCGTACATCATGACCGTCATGGCGTGGGCGGGAATCAGCACGATCATCAGCCGCGTAAGGGGGAGCAAAAGCGGCGAAGTCATCTGCGCCAAATGGAGTTGGACCACGCCGGAGGCGAACAAAAAAAACAGCAACGGCGTAACTATCATATAGACGCCGAACGACTCCAACCGGGGCAGACGCAGGGCGGCCGCCAATAGCGGCAAGAGAATAAAAGCGAATGGAAAAGCGGAATAACGCATCGCCAGGTAGCCTATCAGCAAGGTGGCGATGATCAGCAACGTCATTTCCATCCGGGTTTTGCGGCCGGCCTTTTGGTCCCGGACCGGGCGTTTCCAGACTATGCCCGCCGGCATCAGCGCCATAACGGCCACGCCCTGGGCTGAATACCAGTGCAGGATGAAAACGGGTGAGGAATTTGGCGCCATTGGCAGCCAGTACGCGGCGGTCAGGGCACCGAGCAACGGAAACAGCAATACGCCGAGCAGGCAGAAATACAGCCAGGCGGGAATACCGTCCAGCGGATCGTCGGTGTTCAGCAGGCATTTCATCAGCCAGGCGATCAAGACGGCTTCGGCCAGAACGGCGCAGGTGAGCGGCAGGCTGTCCACCAGGTCGCGCGCCGAGAGGTAATGGGCGGCCATCAGGGCCAAGAAGCCGCCCATTACCTGGGCGAGCCAATAACTCGGCGACAGATTGAACAGGCAGGTCAACATCGCCGCGGCGCAAAACCAGAGCGCCGCGTAAGGTTCGCTGCGGCCGGCGAAAGCAAGGCATGCCACGGCCAGAATAAACATCAGAAACGTCATCGCCGCGACGAGCAGCCAGCTGTCATCCGTTGAAGTGTCTTTGTCGGCGTTCATGGGTATTTCCTGATGTTTTTCAATAAATCATAGCTGATTATGCTGAAAGGGAAAGTCTAACGGCCGGCGCTAGCGCAACAGGAATAATGTTGCCAGACCCAGGAAAATAAAAAAGCCGCCGGTATCGGTAATGGCGGTAATGATCACGCTCGAGCCTACCGCCGGATCACGCCCCGCCCGGGCCATGGTGAGTGGAATCGCCACTCCCATCAACGCCGCCAGCATCAGATTGAGCAGCATGGCCAGCATCATGACGGCTCCCAATCCGGCGTTATGGTAGAGCAGCCAGGTCACCAGGCCCATGATCCCGCCCCAAATAAGGCCGTTGATGATGGCCACCCCCATCTCCCGCAGCAGCAAAAATAAGGTGTTGCCTGTTTCAAGTTGGCGCAATGCCTGCGCCCGTACAATCATGGTGATGGTCTGATTACCGGTATTGCCGCCAATGCCGGCGACGATGGGCATCAGCGCCGCCAGGGAGACCAGGGCGGAAATGGTGCCTTCAAATAGCCCTATCACCCTTGAGGCGGCGAAGGCGGTACAGAGGTTGACCGCCAACCAGGTCCAACGGGCGCGCACCGCTTTACGCACCGGCGCGAAGATATCTTCCGCCGGACTGATCCCCCCCAAACGACGTAGCGTCGAGTCGCTTTCAGTGAAAAACACATCGACGACATGCTCAATGCACAGCCGGCCCATCAGTTTACCCTTGACGTCCACCACCGCCGCGCTGATCAGATCATAACGCTCGAATGCGCCGGCGGCGGCCCGCGCCGAATCTTCCGGCAGGAAACGTTGCGGATCGGTTTCCATGACCTCGGCGACCTGTTTATCCAGCGGATTAAGCAGCAGGGCGGACAGCGGCAATTCCCCTACCAATTTACCGCGCCTGTCCACGACAAACAGCTTGTCGCTATTGGGCGGCAATGTTTTCCGCCAGCGCAGGTAGCGCTGCGCCGTCGCCAGACTGACATCGGGACGCAGGGTGGCCAGCTCGAAATCCATATACCGACCGACGCAATCCGGCGCAAAGTTCATCATTGCGCGCACTTGCGCCCGGCGCGGCGGCTCCATGGCGGTTAGCATCCGGCCGACGATATCCCGCGGCAGATAGCGGGCCAGATAAGCCTGTTCATCCACATCCAGCGGTCGCATCGCCCGAAGAATTTCGCCGGGGGCCATCTCGGCCAGCAAACTGTCCCAGACATTTTCCGAGGCTTCCACCAGGGTTTTACCGCGTTTATCGTTATCTATGAGCCGCCATAGCGCCAAACGCGCCTCTGGCGGCAGGCTCTCCAGCAGATCAGCCAGGTCCGCCGCATGCAACTGCCGTTGTATCCCCGCAAGCCTAGCGGTTTGGTCAAGCAAAACCGCGTCGGGTTCGGCGGCGTCGCGCCCGGGCAGGGAAAGTATGCTGTCCACCAGCGGACGATTGTTCAGCAACAGCGCAAGAACCTGATGTCGTAATTGCGCCAATTGCGGCGCATCGTGTGTCACGACGGGCATAGCCTGTTATTTCCTTATGAAATGAATATGACGACGGTAAGGGAGCTCGGCGGACACGCATCCTGACCACGGCGGAAAGGGCGCCCGCTGACCAAACGAAATTTGGCGTCCCGGGTGATCGAAAGCCTGGAGAGTCGCCGCGTAACGACAGGACGAGGGGGCCGGCGAAATGCGTGGGTAAATTTAAAGTTCAGGCCGATTGTCGCTGTTGAGCATTTGTCCGGCCGGTTCGGCGGATTTGTGTTGCTGGTGTTGCCAGGCGCCGATGGTGGCATAAATAAAACGTCCGAATAAAATGATGAAACTGATAAACAGTATCCAACGGGTTATTCGGAACGAGGTTCGTCGTCTACGCATAGCATACGCCAATCTCATTAGGGTGTTTCTACCTCCGCCATTGCGGTGTCTTCAGCGATATCGAGCCGCCAGCCGGGGACATCCGACCAATAACTCTGTTCTTTTTCCAGATCAAGTTGTACCAGATTATTCTGCGCAAAAAAACCGCCGGGGAAGGTCAACGTCCAATGATTCTGATCGGTCGTCAGGCGCATTGCGGTTGGCGTGGTCGCCTGGCGTTGATTATTAAGCAAAACCGCCAGGCGGAGCAATTGCAGACAAGGCAAATAATTCTTTTTCCGAAACAGGTTGAGCCGCGGCATTTCATCAAGCCTGATGGCTTTGCGATGGAAACGCACCAATGTGGCCACCAACAGTTGCTGTTCCTGGTTGAAGCCGGGCATGTTGGTTTGTTGCAGTATATAGGCGGAATGGCGCTGTAATCCGCTGTGATTAATCCCCAGACCGACTTCGTGCAGCAGTGCCGCCCATTTCAGCAGGGCCTCCACCTGTTCATCGCGCAGATCGTCGTTCTGGGCGGCCCATTGCCGGTAGAGGTCATTGGTGGTGTCGCTAACGCGCCTGGCCTGATCCGTATCAATATTGTAGTGTTCGGCCAGGCTACGCGCCGTCCTGCTGCGGATGTCCTGATGACGGAAACGGCCTTCCATCTCGTACAAGACGCCTTCGCGCAACGCGCAGTCGGAATATTGCAGCTCGCTGATGGCCAGCGTATCCATGATGCCGCATAAAATCGCCAGCCCCGGCACGAACACGCTTTTACGTTCCTCGGACAGATTGGGCAGGGACAACGTACTGAAATTCTTAAATTTCATGACCTTATCGTAAATCAACTGCAACCGTTCCGGCGTAATGGCGCCGTCTTTTTCACCCAGGCCCACCAGCACCTCGCAGGCGGCCTTGATGGAGCCCGAGGCGCCCAATGCCACCCGCCAGCCCAACAGGCGATACTGCCAGGCGAGGGTTTCCAGTTTTTGCGCCGCGGCCAGTCTGGCCCGACGGAAGTGGACCGGGCTGATTACGCCCCCCGGAAAAAACTGGTTGGCGAAGCTTACGCAACCCATGCGGCGGCTTTCCACCAGCACGGGTTCGAAATTCTCGCCGATGACCAACTCGGTGGAGCCGCCGCCGATATCGATAACCAGTTTGCGGCCCTTTTCCGATTGGGTATGCTCCACACCCATAAAGATCAGTCGGGCTTCTTCATGGCCGGAGATGATCTCAATAGGATAGGGAATGACTTTGGCCGCCCGGCTTAGAAACGCTTCGGCGTTCACCGCCTCCCTCAAGGCGTGAGTGCCGACGATGGTAACCCGTTGCTGCGGAAATCCCTGGAGACGTTCGGCGAACAGCGCCAGACAGCTCAGCCCGCGATTGATGGCTTCTTCGCTCAGGATATGATTGGCATCCAGACCGTCGGCCAGATGAACGCGCTGTTTCAAGCGGCCGAGAATCTGAAGCGCGCCATTGACCACCCTGGCTATCACCATATGGAAGCTGTTGGACCCTAAATCAATGGCCGCGAATTCTTCGGGCCTGGAGGAAGTAGCAGAATTGAGAGGCATACGTCAGGCTTGATCTCCGGCTTGTTCCATTCGTTCAATATAATCGTAGATGGCGGTTTGCGCACGCACCTTGCGCTTGTTGCCGCGGGCCACATAACGGTTGCTCAGGTCGCTGTCGATATGGCGCGCTTTCACCGTATCGCTAAACAGGATCTCGAGAATATCCAGCACCCGCTGTTTTAGCCGGGAATCCAGCAGCGCCACCGCCACTTCGATACGGTAATCGATGTTACGCGTCATCCAGTCGGCGGAAGACAAGAAGACCTTTTTATCACCGCCGTTTTCGAAAACATAAACCCGATCGTGCTCTAGAAAGCGATCGACGATACTGATAGCTTTAATATTATCGCTGATGCCGGGTATATCGGGAATCAATGAACACATGCCGCGCACCAGCAGACGGATGGGGACGCCGACGCCGGATGCGGTATACAAGCGATCGATCAGTCCCTGATCCACCAGGTTATTGACCTTCAATGTAATACCCGCGGTTTGGCCGGCCTGCGCATGGGCGATTTCCTGATCGATCATTTCATACAGCTTGTACCGTGAGTTTTGCGGCGAGACCAGCAAATAATCGAAGTTGACCGGACGATAAGGATTCTCGATAAAATTAAAAACCTTGCGCACTTCATTGGTGATGCGCGGATCGGCGGTCAGTAATGAATAATCGGTATAAAGCCGGGCGGTTTTTTCATTGAAATTACCCGTGCCGACATGGGCGTAGCGCACGATTTCGTCACCTTCATGACGGGAAATCAAAAACAGTTTGGCATGAATTTTCAAACCGGGCACCGAGAAAATCACATGCACGCCCGCCTCTGTCAATCGCTTGGCCCAGTGAATATTGGCTTCTTCATCAAAACGCGCCTGCAATTCCACGACAACCGTAACTTTCTTACCGTTATTGGCGGCATGGATCATCGAATCGATAATCCGGGAATCCTTGGCAACCCGGTATATATTGATTTTTATGGAGATAACGCTGGGATCGAAGGAGGACTGACGCAGGATTTCCAGCACGTGCTCAAAGGTGTGATAAGGATAATAAAGCAGGATATCGCGTTCGCGTATGGCGTCGAAGCCGTTGCGAAAACACTCAAACCCGGTATGCCGCAAGCGGGGCAACGGTTTGTTGACCAGATTCGCTTTGCCCACATTGGGAAAGTTGATGAAGTCTTTAAAATTGTGATAACGGCCGCCGGGAATGATTGAATCATAGGAAGATATGCCAAGCTTGTCTTTGAGCATCGCCACCATGCTGTTGGGCATATCGCGCTGATAAACGAAACGCACCGGTTCGGCGGTAAGGCGCTGTTTCAGACTGGACGACATCAACTCCAGCAGACTGGATTCCATTTCCATCACCAGGTCATACTCGGCGTCCCGGGTCATCTTCATCGAATAGGCATTCAGAGAATCATAATCAAAAAAGCCGGTAAAGATATCGTCCAGGCAATACCGTAAAATATTATCCAAGATGATCATGGGCTTACGGCGACGCGGCGGTTCAGCCGGCAGATTGATAAAACGTGGAACCTTGTCGGCGGGTATTTCAAGCAACGCATAATCGGTTTGCTGTCCGTGAATGATTTCCACCGCCAAATAGGTGTAATCGTCCTTCAAGAACTCCACCAGATCAGTATCATGTTGTATCAGAATAGGCGTGATATGCTGACGAAGATGTTGCTTGAAATGATAGCGCAGCCATTCCTGCTGATTAGGGGAAAGCTGCCGCTCGTTAACCAGAAATATCTGGTTGCGGGCCATTTCCAAAAGCAAATCGTTGTAAAGGTTATCGAATTCTTGTTCAGTATCCAGCACTTTGGATTGTATTTTGTTAAGCAACTGGCGTAATGCCAGCGCCGACCCCTGCGCTTCACTGATAAGAATCCGCCGTTTCAAATCGGCAAACCTCACCTTGTAAAATTCATCAAGATTGCTCGAATAAATGCCCAGGAAACGCATGCGCTCAATTAAAGGATTGGTTTTATCCGCCGCCTCCTGCAATACCCGCTCATTAAAGCATAACCAGCTCAGCTCTTTTTCTTGATACAGTATTTCCTGACCCATCTGCACTCCGTTAAATTGTTCAGGAAGGAGATTCCGTGCTGTAAGTATTATCGCCTCCGCTTAGTTAAAGTCCACATGCCCGTCAGCCTTCGCGCCGCCTCTTTGTCGGCGGCGCTCGCTCACCCCAGTCACATAGTCGGCTATGCTCCTGGGATTCTCTCGCTTGCCTTCGCGACGCAACGCGAAGGATTTAGGGCATGCCCGTCAGCCTTCGCGCCGCCTCTTTGTCGGCGGCGCTTATTCACCCCAGTCACCTAGTGGACTATGCGGCCATATGACCAGGTTACATCTTACAGGCAACATCGTCTGCCTTCATCAACCCGTTACGGGAAGTTATTCCTATATAACAGGATTATATGACAGTAAAACGGCTTTTCGCACCGCGAAAAGCCGGTTAAATTCTTGGCGTTGCCGCCGGGCGGGTATTTGGCGTCGCTGGGATAGCCCTGTAGCCTGAACTAAAGGGGTAAACCGGCCTTGGCGGCGGGATGAAGGCATCAATCGGCGGCATGGCCGGCCGGCGGCAAAGGTTGACCGTCCAGCCAGGCAACATTGTCCCGTAAAAACAGGCGTCCGGTCAGCAGCCAACTGACGGCCAAAGGATAAATGGCATGTTCCTGGCTTTTGACCCGCGCGGCCAGATCTTCCTCGCCGTCGCCCGGGAACACCGGCACTTTCGCTTGCAGTATCACCGGGCCACCGTCAAGTTGTTCGGTAACAAAATGCACCGAGGCGCCGTGAACCCTGTCGCCGTTGGCCAACGCCCGGCGATGGGTATGCAATCCCGGATAAAGGGGCAGCAGCGATGGGTGGATATTGAGGAGCCGGCCGGCATAATGGCCGACGAACTCCGCCGACAGAATACGCATATAGCCGGCCAAAATCACCGCATCCGGACAGTGGCCATCAATAAGGGCCATCAACGCCCGGTCAAACTCGGCGCGGTCGGCGTAATCAGCGGGATTGACCGTTTTGCACGGTAAACCGGCTGTGGCGGCGCGCTGCAAACCGTAAGCATCGGCGCGGTTGCTGTAGACGGCGGCAATCCGGGCCGCGATCCGGCCCTGTCGGCAAGCGTCGATCATGGCCTGCAAATTGCTGCCATCGCCGGAAATCAAGACGACAATTGTTTTCATCAGCGGATGACGACGCGATCGTCCTGCGGCGCCGCGGCCTCGATTTCGCCCAGTTTCCAGGCGGTTTCCCCCCATTGCCCAAGCAAAGACAACGCTTGGTCGGCAGTGGCGCTCGGAACCACCACCACCATGCCAACACCGCAATTGAAGGTACGGTACATTTCGTGGCGGCTGACATTACCGGCCTGCCGCAACCAGTCGAATACCGCCGGCCAGCGCCAGCTGTTCTCGTCGATGACCGCCTTGGTGCCGGCCGGCAAAACCCGCGGAATATTTTCCCAGAACCCCCCGCCGGTGAGATGCGCCACGGCGTGGACTTCCGTTTGAGCAATCAATTGCAATAGCGGCTTGACATAAATCCGGGTCGGCATCAACAGATGCTCCGCCAGGGGCTTGCCTGCCAGTAAAGTGCGTCGCGCATCGGTCCGGCTGACGTCGAGGATTTTACGAATCAGTGAATAACCGTTGGAATGCGGGCCGCTGGAAGCCAGCGCCAGCAAGGTATCGCCGGCGCCAACACGGCTGCCGTCGATGATTTCGGTTTTTTCCACCACGCCGACGCAGAAACCCGCCACATCGTAATCCTCGCCGTGGTACATGCCGGGCATCTCCGCGGTTTCGCCGCCGACCAGCGCGCAGCCGGCGATTTTGCAGCCCTCGGCGATACCGGTGATGACCTGGGCGGCGGTATCCACATCCAACTTGCCGGTGGCGAAATAATCCAGGAAAAACAACGGTTCCGCTCCTTGCACCACCAGATCATTGACGCACATCGCCACCAAGTCGATACCAATGGTATCGTGGCTTTGCAGGTCCATGGCCAGACGCAGTTTGGTGCCCACCCCGTCGGTGCCCGAAACCAGCACCGGCTCACGGTATTTCTGCGGCAATGCGCAAAGGGCGCCGAATCCCCCCAGTCCTCCCATGACCTCCGGGCGGGTGGTTTGTTTCACCACACCTTTAATGCGATCGACCAGTGCATTACCGGCGTCAATGTCCACGCCGGCGTCTTTGTAGCTGAGAGAGGTTTTTTCGGTCACTGCGAGATCTCCCATGGAGATGGATGGTTGCGAATAAAAAAGGCGCCGCAATTCTAACAGTGTAAGCAAACGTTTGCGAGCGAAGTCGTCATCAGCGGGCTTAGAGCCGGCCCTATTGAAGGGGCAGTGGCAAAAAGATGGCGAGTGCGCGGCGAATTTCGCTAATCTATTGATCATGATCAGCTAATTTCATAGGGCGCGGAAAAAAAAAGAGGTTATAATCTCGCGATTTTTTTGACCGTTCAATGCATCTTGGGGAGAAGAATGATGAAGATCGTTGAGGTAAAACACCCGCTGGTAAAGCATAAGTTGGGTCTGATGCGTGAGAGCGATATCAGTACCAAGCGTTTTCGCGAGCTGGCTTCGGAAGTGGGTAGTTTACTGACCTATGTGGCGACCGCCGATTTGGAAACGGAGAAGGTGACCATAGAAGGGTGGTGCGGTCCGGTTGAAATCGAACAGATCAAAGGCAAGAAGATCACCGTCGTGCCGATTTTACGCGCCGGGATCGGCATGATGGATGGGGTGCTGGAAAACATCCCCAGCGCGCGCATCAGCGTGGTCGGCATTTACCGCGACGAGACCACGTTAAAACCGGTGCCTTATTTTCAAAAACTGGTCTCCAACATTGATGAGCGTATGGCCCTGGTTGTCGATCCCATGCTGGCCACCGGCGGTTCGATGATAGCCACTATTGATTTGCTCAAGAAAGCCGGCTGCAAAAGCATCAAGGTTCTGGTGCTGGTGGCGGCTCCCGAGGGAATCGCGGCGCTGGAGAAGACCCACCCCGACATTGAGCTGTATACCGCGGCCATTGACGAGGGGCTTAACGAGCACGGTTATATCATGCCAGGCCTTGGCGATGCGGGCGATAAAATATTTGGTACCAAGTAACAATCAAACCGGCCGGAAGGGTCGGTTTTTTTTGATTATCAATCGAGGAATGAAGAATGACACGTCGTGCCATTGCCGTTGAAGAACGCCCGCCGTTAATGCAGACCATCCCGTTAAGTTTTCAGCATTTGTTCGCCATGTTCGGCGCGACCGTTCTGGTTCCGATTCTTTTCAAGGTCAACCCGGCGACGGTACTGCTGTTCAACGGTATCGGCACGTTGCTTTATCTGCTGATTTGTAAAGGCAAGATCCCGGCCTACCTGGGTTCGAGTTTTGCATTCATTTCGCCGGTGCTGCTGATATTGCCGATGGGGTATGAAGCGGCGCTGGGTGGATTTATCGCCTGCGGCGTACTGTTTTGCGTGGTGGCGCTGATTGTCAGGGTCGCCGGGACGGGGTGGATCAATGTGGTGTTTCCGCCGGCGGCCATGGGGGCCATTGTCGCGGTTATCGGTCTGGAATTGGCGGGCGTGGCGGCCAATATGGCCGGATTGCTGCCGGCCGAGGGGGCAAGCGTCGATCATTCCACCGTTATCATTTCCATGACGACCTTGGCGGTGACCGTGCTGGGTTCGGTGTTGTTCCGGGGGTTTTTGGCCATTATTCCCATTCTGATCGGCGTCCTGGCGGGGTATGCCCTGGCTTGGCTGATGGGCGCGGTGGATTTTACCCAGGTTGCGGCCGCCCATTGGTTCGCGCTGCCTACGTTCTATAAGCCCCGTTTCGAATGGATGGCCATTCTGACCATCCTGCCGGCGGCGCTGGTGGTTATCGCCGAGCATGTCGGCCATTTGGTGGTAACGGCCAATATCGTCAAACGCGATTTGCTGCGTAATCCCGGCCTGCACCGTTCCATGCTGGCCAACGGGCTGTCGACCATTTTGTCCGGATTTTTCGGCTCTACCCCCAATACCACTTACGGCGAGAATATCGGTGTGATGGCCATTACCAAGGTCTACAGCACCTGGGTTATCGGCGGCGCGGCCATTCTGGCCATCTTGCTGTCTTGTATCGGCAAACTCGCCGCGGCAATCCAGGCGGTACCGGTACCGGTGATGGGCGGCGTCTCGCTGTTGCTTTACGGTGTCATCGCCGCATCGGGAATACGCGTGCTGCTTGAATCCAAGGTGGATTATAATCGGCCGCAAAATCTGATTTTGACGGCGGTTATCCTGATAATCGGGGTTAGCGGCGCCAAGATCCATATCGGCGCCGCGGAGCTCAAGGGCATGGCCCTGGCCACCGTGGTGGGGATTTGTTTGAGTGTATTGTTCAAAATTATCTCGCTTATCCGCGGCGAAGAAGTGATTATCGATGCCGATACGACGCCGGTCATGACGGAATCCGCACCGGACCGGAGCGGCCGGTAACGCCATCATGGGGGAATTGTTTCTCCCTGTGCAAGATACGCGGGATGGCCGGCTACCCGTGATCCTGGCGGGAAGCGGAGTGTCGGGCCCGCCGCCCGGTCTCCAGCGGTACCGATTTCAGCGCGGCGAATCCCGGCGCGTTATGCCGGAGATTGTCCGAGATGATCGGCGATAGCGCGCTTAAGGGGCTGGCCGCGCTGCGCAACGCCGTGACGGATTGACGCAAGATGGCGATGGCCGAGTGTAGGAACAGACAGGCCATCGCCGCGCCAACCAGGATATCCGGCCAGCGGGAAGACAGCAAGGCGCTGGCCGCCGCCGCCAGCAATACCCCGATATTGGCCAACAGGTCATTACGCGAACATAGCCAGGTGGAGCGCATATTCAAGTTGTCGTTGCGATAGCGCAGCAGCAAACCGAAGCAAAACAAATTGGCCGCCAGCGCGACGCCGGCTGTCAACGCC
Source organism: Martelella alba (assembly GCF_005217455.1). Taxonomy (GTDB): domain Bacteria; phylum Pseudomonadota; class Gammaproteobacteria; order Enterobacterales; family Enterobacteriaceae; genus Acerihabitans. The sequence continues at coordinate 20,524 of NZ_SZPQ01000010.1, read as the reverse complement.
ATCAAACGTTCATCCGGCTGTACGGGCGACAGTATTTTATCGGCGGCTTCAACCAGCACGCCAAGGCCGAAAATCAACATGAACACGCCTTTTCCCATGGCCGCGATCGCTTGCCAGCGGGGGGGACGCGTCACCACCGCCAGGCTGAATCCGTAAACCAGCGCATCTCCCAGCATATCCAACGCGTCGGCCAGCAATGACGTGGAATGCGCCAGAATGCCCGCGGCGCTTTCCGCCAGGAACATACCGGCGTTAATCGCCAATACTATCCATAACACCTTATGGTGCGATGCGCGCAGGGCGGTGAGTTCGCATTGCTTATCCTCACAGCAATTAGCCATGGTTTTCTCCCTTCCGCTGTTGTCGCCGGTATGGCGTTGAGCATCATGTTATGCTAAACCTTGAAGGGACTTTAAGGTCCAGGGTTTTAGGTGAAAAACATGCGCATTGGCGAGCTGGCGAAACGGGTCGGGTGCGATACGGCCACTATTCGGTACTACGAACGCGAACGGATACTTCCCGAACCGGGCCGCACCCGTTCCGGTTATCGTCGCTATGGCGAGGATCACGCCGTCGGTCTGGGCTTTGTCTTGCGCTGCCGCTCATTGGGGCTCAGTCTGGATGAAATCAGACAATTGCAACGCTTGCAGGCGCAGCCGGAACTCGCCTGTTCCGACGTCGATCGGTTGCTGGAGCGGCATATTGCGGCGGTGCGGGAACGATTGGCCGCCCTTAAAGAATTGGAACTGAAATTGTTGGAACTGCGGCGCTGTTGCGGTGAGAAAACCCGGGTGGCGGATTGCGGCATCCTCTCGGCCCTGCGAACCCGCTAGGATAAGCGGGTTTACCCGCCGCATCATACGTCGTTTCTTCGCCGGCGGCATCCATAGGACCGGCCCGGACGCCCGCCGTTACCCCGATGGCCCCCCTTGCACACTACCACGGGGATAACGCCGGCTGGCATTATCCAGCTCCGGGGATGGCGGTGATTGTCGTTTGTCGGCTAAATAAAATTCAATTATTAATATAGGTAATCGATAGTTAACTATAACCGGCATATGCTTAACAGTCGCTTATATTGGCCGAAGTATTGTTTATGCCGGACAGCAAATGACATTATTTACCCGTCATACTTCAAATTTCCTCTTTGTCGCTGGAGTTTGCGTACTTGCCGTTGCGATGCAACTTGACGTATCGAAAGTATTTAATTTGCATTATACCGGCCTCCTGTTACCAAAATGTTATCTTACGGATAAATATATTGACGTGTTCTCTGTGTTTTAAGTCGTCACGCGCTGACGGCGGGAAGTGAATGCCGTCAGCCATGCGACGATTCGTGCTTTGGCCCGGTGACCTATAAGCTATATAATTCACACCACATCGTGGCGGCAAGTCAGCGATAATTCGTCGGAAACAAAGTTGAACCGCCAACGGCGGGCCGCCGGTGAGAGACAAGATGTCTCTCATCATCCATCCCCTATAGCTTACAAATAACGTTAAATTTCCTAACGATTAGCCATCCTCGAGTTTGGTTAAATGAATACCGCTAATATCTCGGCGGTTACCAAGCTTTGATTGTCCTGAACAGGAGGGCATATCGGTTTGGCGTCAATGCGCATCCGTCAGTGAATAGTTGGGGGGAGAATGACCAAAAAAATGATTTATACTCTAGATACTTCGGGCCGCATCGCGGCGGTATTGTCATCATGCCGAGCGATTTTCTAAAGGCGGGCGGGCGACGTGCCCCGCGAGCCGCTTATGACGCTTTTCGATGTCGCCTCGTGCGCTGGCCAGCGAAGTTCAATGATAACTTTCCATAATATGTTCAATAATATTTCTTGGCAGAATGATCCCTTTAGTATAAGAAACTTCAATTTCCATGTAAGCAGCAATTAAGGTAATGGTATAATTTATCAAATCCAGTTTACGGCCAACCTTTTCAAGGAAAGGAAATTGCTGTGTTATCCTTTTCGCATCACCGGCGGTGATAAATCCCTGCGCATAGGGTTTGAGCAGAATGCCGGCCACATCTTCTTTACTGAGACCGCTGACATAGGAAATCCTGATAATTAATGAGGTTAATATAGGCGGGGCGCCAGCGGATGATGCTTGCCGGGTGATTTTTGTTAATGCGTCCGTGGTTTTTAATGGTTGAGATTTCATATTTCGCTCCTGGCGATGAACCCCAATATAATTAATCGTCCGCGTGCTCCCTTCCCCCCGATTTCCTGCATTCCCTGGATGCGATACGTTGGATGACATTACTGATATAGCCTATTATCTCGATAAAATGCAATGATAATATAGCTAAAGTCAGCGGCCCGCTACAAAACGGCACCATGATTGGGAATAATCCGTTGTAAACTGGCCTTTCTTTTTTGCCGCAAGGGATTTTATGTTAAACTTGTACCGTCTTACCGCCTGTAGGGTTCGAGGTGCTTCTGATTACGCCGGTACAACTTTCTTTACCGCTTCATCTGCCGGATGACGAGACGTTCGCCAGCTTTTATCCCGGCGAGAATCGCTCATTGCTGGCGACACTGCACAATATGCTGTCCCAGGAGCATGGCAGTTACCTGTATTTCTGGTCGCGGAAGGGGGGCGGGCGCAGCCACCTTCTGCATGCCGCCTGCGCCGAATTGTCGCAGCGTGGCCAGGCGGTGGGCTATGTTCCCCTGGATAAACGGACCTGGTTCGTTCCGGAAGTCCTCGAGGGGATGGAGCAACTGGCGTTGGTGTCTATCGACAATATTGAATGCATCGCCGGCGATGAACCCTGGGAAATGGCCGTGTTCAATCTCTATAACCGCATCCAGGAGACGGGCAGGTCCCGGCTGCTTATCAGCGGTAATTGCCCGCCCCGCCAGTTGCAACTCAAGTTGCCTGATTTGGCCTCTCGCCTGGATTGGGGGCAAATCTACCGGTTACAACCTCTGTCTGATGAGGAAAAGGGCGCCGCCTTGCAATTGCGCGCCCGATTGCGAGGGTTTGAATTGCCTGAGGATGTCAGCCGTTTCCTGCTTAAACGCCTTGAGCGCGACACCCGCACGCTTTTTCGCACCCTCGACCAGCTTGATCACGCCTCAATACGCGCGCAACGCAAGCTAACCATCCCCTTCGTCAAGGAAATACTCGGACTGTAGGGGGGCGGTTGCGTTAAATCAGGATTTGGCATAAGGCTTGAAGCGTTTTTGCATATCCCGCAATTGATCGATGCGGGCGTCGTAACGGGCCTGTTGCAGGCTGCCCAGTCTGACCAGGGAACTGGCATCGCTCAGCGCGCGAATAGCTTGATCGAGTTGTCCGTTAAGGGCCAGACTTTCCGCGCGGGCCGCCAGTTCCTGATCGCGCCAGCCCAGGGCGGCGCAGGCCTGGGCCAGTAAATCCCAGCCGTTGGTGTCGTCCGGATGATTGAATGTATAGCGGTTGAGCAGGTGTACCGCGTCCTGGTTGCGCTGGCCTTGCACATAGGCATTGGCCAAATTGAGCAACAATACCGGATTGGCGTTGTTATCCCGTATCTTCACCAGGCTTTCCAGCCGGCTGATGGCTTGAGGCGCCCGATTTTGGGCCAAATCAATATCAGTCATCAGGTCGACAAACCAGATATTGGCGGGCTGTTTGCCGAGCAAGGGTTGCAAGGCCTGTCGGGCGCCGTCGTAGTTTTTCGCTTCGAAAAGCAAAACCGCCTCGCCGTATTCGGCGGCGATTCGCTGGCGGTTATTGCCTTTTTTCCAGTTGGCGAGAACCAGGTTGGTCCGCGCTTTGCTTGAATCGCTGACATCGTCGCTATTGCCGCTGTACATCCCCATGATACGCGCTTTGGCGAGATAGTAGTCCTGTGAGGAATCGATCACCAGGTGCTTCATCTGGTTGGCCCGGTTACGGCTATCCGCCAGACGGCTTAGCGGTAGCGGGTGCGTCAGCAGAATTTCCGGCGGCGTGGAGGAATAACGGGATTCATCCGCCAGCTTTTGCAGAAAATCAGGCATGGCCTGAGGATCGAACCCCGAACGCTGCAAGACTTGCAGGCCGATGCGATCCGCCTCCCGTTCATTGTCCTGGGTAAAACTCAGCACGCCTTGCTGCGTGCCGGCAATCGTACTGCTTAATCCCGCCATGCCGGCTTGCGGATTGGCCAGCGTGAGCAGAATCGAGCCCAGTACGCCGGCCCAGGTCAGGGGCGCTTCGCGCTTTTTTTCTTCCATGGCGCGGGCCAGGTGACGCTGGGTAACATGGGAGATTTCGTGCGCCAACACCGAGGCCAGTTGACTTTCATTATCGGTGTAGCGAAACAGGCCCGAATGGATGACCACATTGCCGCCGAAAAAAGCGAACGCGTTCAGCTCGTCATTGCGGATCAGGAAAAAGTGAAACGGGAAATGCACTGAATGGGCATGGGCCACCAGGATATTGCCCAAATGGTTGATGTAGTACTCAAGCAGGGGATCGTTGATCATCGGCGAACCGGCGCGCAGTTGCCGGACATAATAGTCCCCCATCTGCACCTCCTGCGCGATGCTCAGGGTACTGCCGGCGGTGGTGCCCATATCCGGCAACTGATCCGATTGGTCGTCGGCATGAGAGAGGGGACAATAGAGTCCTGTCGCGGCGATCAACAGACCGGCGAAAATATTTTTTTTCATCCTTGGGTACATACGCAGTCAACCTCAGTTCCGGATCGGAGCGATATCGCTGTTTGACAGCGACGGCAGTCGGCTGTTCTCGCTTTTTTTGCGCCGGCGAACAACCCTTCCCGCTCGTGGGCCGGGTGATATTGCCGGCGGATCGGATCAGGCGCTCTTAAGATAAGCCAGCACGATCTCGTGATGATTGCTGGTTTTGAAATCGTCAAACACCTTTTCGATTTTGCCGTCAAGCCCTATCAGGAAACTGATGCGATGAATGCCGTCATAGGTTTTACCCATGAAGGATTTCTCGCCCCAGACGCCGAACTGCTCGGCCACACTGTGATCGGCGTCGGACAATAGGGTGAAGTTCAAAAGCTCCTTTTCGGCAAACTTGGACAACTTTTCCGGTTTATCGGTACTGATGCCCAACACTTCAACGCCCGCTTTCTGCAGTTCGTCCATGTTGTCGCGCAGCCCGCATGCCTGTACGGTACAACCCGGGGTCATGGCCTTGGGATAAAAGTAAACCAACACTTTTTGTCCCTGGAAGTCGGTCAGACTAACCTGTTCGCCGTCCTGATCGGGCAAACTAAATTTCGGTGCGGTATCACCGGCTTTCAGTGGCGTCATTGCAATACTCCATCTCTCTCATTGATTCTGTGGATGATTCACAATACTAATACTGCCTTGCGCGTCGAGTTCTGTACAGAGTTGATGAAACCTATCTTCGAGGCGTTCCACCAGGGGATCCGCGGGACCGTGCGCCGTGATTTGTATGTAAAGCCGGGGAGGCTGTTCGCCCTGGGCCGGTTGCGTCTTGGAGACCAGCTCGGCGATATTCATGCGGTGGCTGTCGAACAAATCGGTGAACCGCTCGATCAGATGGGGGGAATCCTCCACTTCCACCTTGACCCACACCGTGGTCGGCGTTTCTTTCTGCTCACTGGCGGTGGTCCGCTTCATGACGATCAGCAAATCCAGATCGGCGCCTTTTAGCGGCAAAGTGGATTCGATAAGGGTGATCGCGTTCCAACTGCCGGACAACAACATGATCAGCGTGAATTCCTCCCCCAGCATGGCAAGCCGGCTATCCTCAATATTGCAGCCGCAGCCGCTGACATGGCGGGTGATGGTATTGACGATGCCGGGGCGGTCCGTACCCAGAGCGGTGATGACCAGATAATGTTGTGGTGGCTGTGGCAAAATTGAGCTTCCTGTCCGGCGAGATGTGATTTACATGGTAACCCTAAAAAAAACCTGCTGCCAAGGGCTTGCATGACCGATGTTCGCTTGCTTTTGGATAGAGGTCAAAAGTACCATTAATAACCTGTTTGTGGAGGGGAAGGTCAATGTTTACGGGAAGCATAGTTGCTTTGGTTACACCCATGGATGACAAAGGCGCCGTCGATTGGGTGAGTCTGAAAAAATTAATCGATTATCACGTCGCCAGCGGCACTTCGGCGATCGTCTCCGTCGGCACCACCGGCGAGTCCGCCACGCTGAGCCATGACGAACACGGCGAAGTGGTCATGCGCACCGTGGAACTGAGCGACGGACGCATCCCGGTGATTGCCGGCACCGGCGCCAATTCCACCGCGGAAGCCATCAGCCTGACGCAGCGTTTCAATAACAGCGGCGTGGTGGGATGCCTGACTGTGACGCCCTATTACAACAAACCGACGCAAGAAGGCTTGTTCCAGCATTTCAAAGCGATAGCGGAACACACCGATTTACCGCAAATCCTGTATAATGTGCCGTCGCGTACCGGTTGCGATATGCTGCCGCCGACGGTCGCCCGCCTGTCGAAAATAAAAAATATCGTGGCGGTGAAGGAGGCGACGGGGAACTTAAGCCGTGTCAGCCAGATCCAAGAGCTGGTTGATGAAGATTTCACCCTGCTGAGCGGCGACGATGCGACGGGGCTGGATTTCATGCAACTGGGCGGTAAAGGTGTTATTTCCGTTACGGCCAATATCGCCGCCCGCGAGATGGCGCAGCTTTGCGCCCTGGCGGAGCGGGGCGATTTTGTCCAGGCGCGCCGTTTGAACCGGCGGTTAATGCCGTTACATCAGAAACTGTTTATTGAATCCAACCCGATTCCCGTTAAGTGGGCTTGTAAAGCGTTGGGATTGATGGCAACCGATACCTTGCGTTTGCCGATGACGCCGCTGACCGAGAATGATAGCCGTGTTGTTGAGCAAGCGTTGGCGGATGCCGGATTGCTGTAACTGTTAGGGAGAATTAATGGCTTATTCATTGCAAAAGTCCATGGTGGCGAAGGTCGCCGGCGTGTCGTTGTGCATGCTGCTGGCGGCCTGTTCCAGCGACCAACGTTATAAACGTCAGGTAAATGGCAATGAGGATTACCTGAAGGCGCCGGAACTGCATAGGCTTAACGTTCCCTCCGGCATGACGTTGCCGGTAGAGAATGGCGATTACGGCATACCCGCCGCAACCTTGCAAGGCCAGGTCGGCAAACAGCTTGACATTCGGCCGCCGGCGCAGCCGCTGGCTTTGCTGGAAGGTTCACGCTCGCAATCCAGCGGCGACACCGCCGTTATCCAGTTGGAAAACAACAGTCAAAATCGCGATCTGTGGTCCAAGGTCGTGGCGGTGGTGCAGAGTAAGGGCTATACCATCGCCACGCGCCAGGACGCCGAACGCACGCTGAATACCGATTGGGTGCAGTGGTCGCGTGCCGACGAGGATCAGCAATATCGCGGACGTTACCAGATAAGTCTGCATACCCAGGGATACCAGACGTCGCTCATGGTCAAGTCCCTGGCCCTTGAACAGCAAAATAACCCGGTGGCCGCGCCGGCCCTCGTCCAGCGTTACGCGGTCGCAATGCTCAACACGCTGGCGCAGGGTATTTCGCAGCTTGACGACGCGCAGGCCAACAAGCGCGCCGCCGGCCAGACCCCGAATCTCAGCGTGGAAAGCGGCGCCGACGATTCCGGCTTGCCGCTGTTGGTGGTGCGTTCGCCCTACGCGGTGGTGTGGCAGCATTTGCCCTCCGCCCTGGAAAGTATCGGCATGAAAGTGACCGATACCAGCCGGCCGTTGGGCACGCTTTCCGTCACCTATCATTCGCCGAGCGGCAGTACCTGGGATGCATTGGGCGCCAAAGATCCCGGCCTGGCCAACGGTGATTACAAATTGCAGGTCGGCGATTTGGGTAATCGAAGCACTTTGCAGTTTACCAATCCGAAGGGGCATACGCTTACGCAATCGCAAAACGATGCGCTGGTGCCGGTATTCCAGGCGGCTCTTGGCAAATCCAACACCCACTGATCCAAAAAGGGGCTGATGCCCCTTTTTTTAACGATGTCCATGTTCTGCTACTGGAGTAAATCAAGATGCAAAAGCTAGCTGAGTTGTATCGCGGAAAGGCGAAAACGGTCTATGCCACCGATGACCCGGATTTGCTGATTTTGGAATTCCGCAACGATACGTCAGCATTGGACGGCCAGCGTATAGAGCAGTTCGACCGCAAGGGCATGATCAATAATAAATTCAATTATTTTATCATGACCAAGCTCGCTGAAGCCGGCATACCCACCCAGATGGTGCGCCTGTTGTCGGACACTGAAGTGCTGGTGAAGAAATTAACCATGATCCCGGTGGAGTGCGTGGTGCGCAACCGTGCCGCCGGGTCGTTGGTCAAACGTCTTGGAATCAAGGAAGGGGAACTCCTTAATCCGCCGCTGTTTGATACCTTTCTAAAAAACGACGCGATGCATGATCCGATGATCACGGAATCCTATTGCGCCACATTCGGTTGGGCGACCGGGCCGCAATTGGCGAGAATGAAGGAATTGACCTATCGGGCCAACGATGTTTTGTGTCGTATTTTCGATGATGCGGGTCTTATCCTGGTGGATTTCAAGCTGGAGTTCGGGCTGTTCCACGGCGACATCGTGCTGGGCGACGAGTTTTCGCCGGACGGCAGCCGTTTGTGGGATAAAGCGACCCTCAATAAAATGGACAAGGACCGGTTCCGTCAAAGCCTCGGCGGCGTCATCGAAGCGTATGAGGAAGTCGCGCACCGACTCGGTGTGAATTTGGATTGACGCGCAATCGTTTCCGCTCAGGAGCAGTCGGGAAACAGTGATAAGTTTTACAGATCCGACCTTGTTGATCTTGCTGGCGCTGGCGGCGCTGGGCATTATCAGCCATAACACCACAGTGACCGTGGCGATACTGGTTTTGCTGATCATTCGCATTACCCCGCTGAGCCAGTTTTTCCCCTGGGTGGAAAAACAGGGACTGACGCTGGGCATCGTGGTGCTGACCATTGGCGTGCTGGCGCCCATTGCCAGCGGTACGCTGTCCGCCGGCGCCGTGATGCAGTCTTTCCTGCACTGGAAATCGCTGCTCGCCATCATTATCGGCCTGCTGGTTTCCTGGCTGGGGGGGCGCGGGGTCTCCCTGATGACACACCAGCCTTCGGTGGTGGCGGGCTTGCTGGTGGGTACCGTTTTGGGCGTGGCGCTGTTGCGGGGCGTGCCGGTGGGGCCGCTTATCGCCGCCGGCCTGCTGTCGCTGTTTATCGGGAAAGGCTAGTTTGACCGGCCTGGCGCCCGTACTGGCCGAAGACGTTCTGAGGGCCGTCGAACACATGCGGCGGGCCGGTATCAGACGCCCGCTGGTGTTTAGCGGCGATCCCGACTGGAGCGCGGCGCAGGCCGATGGCCTTAAAGCGTTGCTGCCCGGTGATTGGGTCCATATGGCCGACGACGGTGTCGCCGGCCATATCCCGCCTTCCGCTGCCCGCACCCTTTTAGGACGTGAATTCCATCACGGGGTGTTCGACGCCCGCCGGGGGTTGGCGGCAGACGGATTGGCCGCGTTGGCCGGCACGCTAAAACCGGGCAGTTGGCTGGTCATCCTGGCGCCGGACTGGGAATCCTGGCCGTGGCAGACCGACCGGGATTCCCTGCGCTGGAGCGGGCAACCCACGCCCATCGCTACGCCGAATTTCGCGCGTCATTTCCGGCAAAGCCTGCAAGACGATCCCGAGGCGGTGGTGATAAACCCGTTCAGCGTCCCGTCGCTGCCGGCGCAGGCGGCGCGGCCGGATTGGCGAGCGCCGGGCGGTGAACCCACAGCCGGGCAACGGGCGGTGTTGACGCATTTGCTGACTGCCGGGCCGGGCGTTTTCGCGTTAACGGCGCCGCGCGGTCGCGGCAAGTCCGCCGTGGCCGGCATGTTGGCCGCCCATGCCAAGGGGCCTTGCCGGGTGGTGGCGCCGGCTAAAAGCGTTGCTGACGTATTCGAGCGCTTTGCCGCGGGTCGGGCGACGTTTTTTTCCCCGGACGCCATGCTGGACTATTGCCGGCATCAGCCGGTGGACGGCTGGCTGCTGGTGGATGAGGCGGCCGCCATCCCCATGCCGTTGTTGCGGGAAATGATCAGCTATTTTCCGCGGGTGCTGCTGACCACTACCGTGCAAGGGTATGAAGGGACCGGTCGCGGTTTTTTGTTGAAGTTTTGCGCCGGTCTGCCCCATTGGCATGACCTGCGGTTGTCCGCCCCCTTACGCTGGGCGGAAACCGATCCGTTGGAGCGCTGGCTGGACCGGGCGTTGCTGCTGGAGCCGGCGCAGATGACCGGCGTCTTGGCCGATGAGGCGCCCTATCCGGTCGCGCCGGGTTTGGCGTCGCGCGGGGGAAACGATAACTGCCGGACAGTCGCTGCGGCGAAGGCGGCGCCCGCGCTGGTTGCGGCCGTCCTTGACCGTGACAGCTGGCGGGCGTGCTCGTCAGCGCTTGCCGAGTTTTACTTCCTGCTTTGCAGCGCGCACTACCGGACATCGCCGCTGGATTTACGTCGGCTGCTGGATGCGCCGGGGCAGCATTTCATGGCGGTGCGTGTAGCGGAAACCTTGATCGGCGCGTTATGGACGGTGGACGAAGGCGGCCTGCCGGCGCCGTTGGCTCATGACGTATGGGCGGGACGGCGGCGCCCGCCGGGCAGTCTGGCCGCGCAATCGCTGGCGGCGCATGGCGGGTTGTGGTCCGCGCCGCGGTTATTGTCCCGGCGCGTCAGTCGTATTGCGGTTGCGGCCGAGTGGCGTCGAGGCGGCGTTGGATGTCGGTTATTGCGCCAGGCCGAGCGGCAGGCGGCGGCGGACGGACGGGATTATCTCTCGGTCAGTTTTGGGTTGACCGATGACTTGCTGCAATTCTGGCGGGCAACCGGATTTACCTTAGTGCATATCGGATCGCATCTGGAAGCCAGCAGCGGGTGTTATAGCGCCATGGCGTTGCTGCCGCTTACCGGGGCCGGCCGGGAACTGGTTCGGCATGCGGCGGCGTGTTTCGGCCGTGACGCGGCCTGGCGCGGCGGCGCGCGGGATCAAACACTGAATAAAGATGATTGGCGCACCCTGGCGGGTTTCGCTTTTGCCCATCGTCCGCCGGAAGCCTGCCGGACGGCATTGGAACGTTTGACGCGTTGGAGCGATGCCGCTTTGCCGGTATTGCGTTACTGGCAGGCGAACAAAAACGATATGGCCGGCACGGCGGCGCGCTTTGGGATGAGCGGCAGGAAAACGCTGATACGGCGGTTACGCGATGAAACCGCCGGCGCCCTGGCGGCGCTGGATAGCCACGCCGCGCGCATCTGGCGGGACGGGTGCGGTCCCCTGGATGAAAAGGCAATCGGTCCGGCGGAATTTCCCGGTTATCCCCCGGGGGAAGCGGCGGGAAACAACGGTTGAGGGGTCTACTCACCTCAGACCCCGTTAAGGCTATTTTTTCTTCGGCCAGTCGTCCTCTTCGTCCCATTTGGCGTTATTGTCCCGATGCGGCGGCAGCTCCGGCCGATCGTTGAGATAACGCTTAACATCCACCCGGCGTAACTCTTTGATGCCGGAAATAATCATGCCAGCCAGCACGAGCAGTATCAGCCACCAGTAATGGGCAAGCCATGCCATGATGTTACTCCTTATCCACATTGACCACATAACGGCGGAAAATCGCCGGCAACCGGGGCGCCAGCCAGTCCGAACCGGCCACATCGCGATCGCGCCATGATGCCAATACTTTACCCGGCGTCAGTTGCTCCTCCGCCAAAACGGCCAGCGGGCGATAGCTTAGATGCCAAGGCTCAATGGCGACACCGCCGCGATCATGGGCGTAGGGTCGGTAAAAGCCATATTCGCCCATATGCGCGGTCAGCCACTGAGTGAGCTCGGCAAAATACCCTCCGTCCAGATACTCCTGTGGCTCTAAACGCAGCGCGACGCCGGCGGGCAGCCGATCCGGATCATAAACATCCAGATCGCAGCCCCAGTGATGGCGGCTGGCGCCGGGCAGCGCCGACCAGTACAGTATGGCCTCGCAGCGCGCCGCCGTCGTCATTTCCCGCACATCCAGCGGTCGACTGCGCTTATCCAATAATGGCCGCTGGCCGTGAAATTTGCCATTCCAGATGGCCAATTGCCGATCGAAGTCACGAAAGCTGCTGGCGGGGCGAAGATTAAACCCTTGCTGGCCGGCGGCTTGCCGCAGACCGTCGAAAGCGGCGGCGGCCTGTGGTTGCAAGCGGTGTCCGTCGGCCAGCGCGATCAGATGCCGATCGGTGCGCCCGGTTAAAACAGCCGAATCCATCATGCGATCAAGTGCTCCATAACACGCTGATACATCCGGCTGAGTAATTGCAGGTCGGCGGCGCTGACGCATTCGTCGATTTTGTGAATGGTGGCGTTCACCGGGCCCAGTTCAACGACCTGCGCGCCCAGTTTGGCGATGAAACGGCCATCCGAGGTGCCGCCGCTGGTTTCCAGCGAAGGAATGAATTCCTGGTAATGTTCCACCGCGTCAATCACCGCCTCCACCAGTTCGCCGCGCGCGGTAAGAAAAGGCTGGCCGGAAAGCCACCAGTCGATGTGATAGCGCAAGCCGTGGCGTTGCAGCAGGGCTTCCACTTCATCGCGAATGGCCTGTTCGGTGAGCTCGGTGCTGAAACGGAAATTGAACTGTACGGTCAATTCACCGGGGATGACATTATTGCTGCCGGTACCGGCTTGTATATTGGCAATTTGCATTGTGGTGGGGGGGAAAAAAGCATTGCCGTTATCCCAGACACGGGACGCCAGCTCCGCCAGCGCCGGCAAGGCGTGGTGTACCGGATTATCCGCCAGATGCGGATAGGCCACATGCCCCTGGGTGCCCTGAACGGTGAGCGTGGCGGTCAGGGACCCGCGCCGGCCGTTCTTAACGATATCGCCCACATGGGTTTGGCTGGAGGGTTCCCCCACCAGACAATAATCCAGACGTTCGCGGCGCGCCAGCAACGCATCGACCACCTTCACCGTACCATTGACGGCGGCGCTCTCTTCGTCGGAAGTAATGAGAAAGGCCAACCGTCCCCCATGATTGGGATAACGGGCGACGAACCGTTCGGCCGCCACCACCATGGCGGCCAGCGAACCTTTCATATCGGCCGCGCCGCGGCCGTATAGCATGCCATCGCGCAGCGTCGGTTCGAACGGCGGGTTTCGCCAATGTTCGGCGTCGCCGCCGGGAACGACATCGGTATGGCCGGCGAAGGCCAAGGTGCGGCCACGGCCGCGCCAGGCCCAAAAATTCAGGGTATCTCCGAAGGGCATGGGTTCGACGGTAAAGCCGGCGGCCTCCAGTCGGGCGGTGAGCAACGCTTGACAGCCCGCATCGTCCGGGCTGAGCGAGGGGCGTTTTATCAATTGTTGGGTCAACTCCAGCACGGGACAGGACATATCAAACCTCCTGCACGGTGAATGACCGGTATTGCTCCGGATCGAAGCCTACCCGGAGTTCGCCGTCATCGCGCAGCAATACCGGACGCTTGATGACGGCCGGCTGTTCGAGCATCAATTGCAACGCGCTCTCGACATCATTGACTTGCGCCCGCCGCTGCTCATCAAGCCGGCGCCAGGTAACGCCCCGGGTATTAAGCAGCGTCTGCCAGCCGGCTTGCGCCATAAACCGGCGCAACAGGCCCGCGTCGACGCCGTCGACGCGGTAATCATGGAAACGATAGGCCAACTGGCGATCATCAAGCCAGCGACGGGCTTTTTTTATGGTATCGCAATTCTTAATGCCATAGAGTGTTAATGAAGCTTCCTGGTCATGCATCTAACGCTACCTCAATACGAAAAGCCGAGCCTATCCCGTTAGGATAATATCACTGGCTATGTTGAACCTGGGCGGTCCTCGTCATTCCCGCGCGCTGAATGCCCCGGTTTCTTAGCGCAGTCCGTGTCGCCCCATAATGCGTGAAAATCCGTTGTGAATCCAGACCGGGCCGGATTAGCGAACCACTGCCGAACTGAACGCGGCCAGCCGATAATAGAAGTGATTCGGCAAAAAACCTCCCTGTGCGGAATTATAACCATAATTTATACATGGTTATTTGAGCCTTATAATCCGGCTGATATAAATAAAGGCCCATTTGCCAATCGATTAGAAGTTTCTAGTTCCCCTGAGTCAGCTAAAAATTAGCCAAAAAATTTCTTGGTCGCCTCTGTTATTTTCTGAGGACATTTGTATAATATGCGCGCAATGACAGAGAGGCAGGTATGATAGATACAGAAGTGGGTCACTGGAAAGATTTTATTGAAGCAATGTTGCGCAAGTAAGCATTCGTCGATAGCAGGGTTTCGATTATATTCTTGACTTGGATAATTTAAGTTGCATCGCGGCGGTAAGTGGGTTGGTCCCGAAAACCGAGTGTGTTCTATGCCCATCGTGGACGAGGTGATTGCGCGCGCCGCCGATAAAGAGACAACGTGAATCATGACGGATTATATTCGTCTTGCAAACATCTCTTAATAATGATGAGGCCGCCCTTAAATGGGCGGCCTTTGTTTTTAGGCATCGACGGAGGTTGGCCAGGGCCGTGGGGCCGTCATCAGGCGTGCAACCGGCGTGTTTGCCGGGGCAAGCCAGCGCGGGGGCTCAGACCTGCGGCGGCCGATCATTCCCCTCCGGCAGGATGCTGATGTTCGAATCGGGATGGCGCTGCGATGGGAAGCGGCGGCGGACCAGCACGAAAAACAGCGGAATAAACAGAATAGCGAGTATTGTGGCCGACAGCATGCCGCCGATCACGCCGGTGCCCACCGCATGCTGGCTTGCAGAACCGGCGCCGGTGCTGAGCGCCATGGGCAACACGCCGAAGATGAATGCCAGCGAGGTCATCAGAATGGGCCTCAGCCGCATACGCGCGGCATGCAATGTCGCCTCTATCAGACCTTGGCCGCGCAGATTCAGCTCATTGGCGAATTCCACAATCAATATGGCGTTTTTCGCCGACAGACCGATAACAGTGAGTAGACCCACCTGAAAATACACATCGTTTTCCAGCCCGCGCAGCCAGGTGGACAATAGCGCGCCGATGACCCCCAGCGGCACCACCAGCATCACCGAGAAAGGTATCGACCAGCTTTCATACAGCGCCGCCAGGCTCAGGAACACCACCAGCAGCGAGATGGCATACAAGGCCGGCGCCTGCGAACCGGATAACCGTTCCTGATACGACATCGCCGTCCATTCCAGCCCAAAACCGGTGGGAAGTTCGCCAACCAGTTTTTCCATCAAATCCATGGCGGTGCCGTTACTGACGCCGGGCGCCGCTTCGCCAAGAATTTCCACCGAAGAAATACCGTTATATCGCTCCAGTCGGGGCGAGCCGTATTGCCAATGGGACGTGGCGAACGCCGAGAAGGGCACCATAGTGCCGCTGCTGTTGCGGACATACCAGCGGTACACATCGTCCGGCAGCATGCGATATTGGGCGTCGGCCTGCACGTAGACCCGCTTGATACGGCCCCGATCGATGAAATCGTTAACGTAAGTAGAGCCCCAGGCGGTTTGCAGCGTATCGTTGATATCAGCGACGGACACGCCCAAGGTCTGGGCCTTGCGCTGGTCGATATCAATCTGCAACTGCGGGCTATCGTCCAGACCATTGTGTCGGACCCGCGTCAATAGCGGCGACGCGTCCGCTTTGGCCAGTAGCTCGTCTCGTGCCTGCATCAGTTTGTCATGTCCCAGCCCGGCGTGGTCTTCCAACTCCATATCGAAACCGGCGGCGTTGCCCAGACCGGATATGGGCGGCGGGTTATTGGCCAGCACGCGCGCGCCGTTGAACTGGTTGCCATTAAAAACTTTGGTGGCGCGCTCGATAATGGCGTTCGCCGACCGACCCGCGCCAGTACGTTCATCCCAGGGCTGCAACCGGATAAACATGCGCGCGACATTTTGCCCATTACCTCCCGGGCCGGCGCCAATGGTGGAAAACACCGACACGACATTGTCTTTTTCCTTAGTCAGGAAATAGTGTTCAACCCGGGCGACCATCGCCGCTGTTTGCTGCTGGGTGGAGGTGGGCGGCAATTGTACCTGGGCCATTAGCACCCCGCGGTCCTCGTTGGGCAAGAAAGACGTGGGCAGATGCATAAAGAGAAAGACCATGCCGCCGAGCAACAGGCCATACAGGGCCAGCCAGCGGGCGCTGCGGTGCAAAACGCGGGTCACTCCCTGCTGGTAGCATTTGGCGCCGCGATCGAATCCGCGGTTGAACCAGCCGAAAAAGCCTTTTTTCTCATGGTGGTTTCCGTTGACCGGTTTGAGAATGGTGGCGCACAAGGCCGGCGTGAATATCAGCGCCACCAGCACCGAAAGCACCATGGCTGAAACGATGGTGATGGAAAACTGGCGATAGATGGCGCCGGTGGTGCCGCCGAAAAAGGCCATGGGCACGAAAACCGCCGACAGCACCAGCGCGATGCCCACCAGGGCGCCCTGGATTTGTCCCATGGACTTTCGGGTGGCTTCGCGGGGCGATAGCCGTTCTTCGCTCATCACCCGCTCTACGTTTTCCACCACCACGATGGCGTCGTCCACCAAAAGCCCAATGGCCAATACCATGGCGAACATGCTCAGGGTGTTGATGGTAAAGCCGCAAGCGGCCAGGATGGCGAACGTTCCCATCAATACGACCGGTACGGCTATGGTGGGAATAAGGGTAGCGCGGAAATTCTGTAAAAAAAGATACATAACCAGAAAGACCAGGACGATGGCTTCCAGTAGCGTTTTCACCACATCCTCAATGGACGCGGTGACGAACGGCGCTGTTTCATAAGCGACCTTTGCCTCCAAACCATGGGGGAAATAGGGCGCCAACTCGGCCAGCCGTTTCTTCACGTTTTCGTTGGTTTGCAGTTCGTTGGCGCCAGAAGCCAGTTTAATCCCCATCCCGGCGGCGTTCATGCCGTTGTAGGTGCTAAGATAATCGTAGTTTTCCGACCCCAGCTCAACCCGGGCCACCTGGCCAAGGGTGACCACGGATCCGTCGCTGTTGACGCGCAGGGTAATGGCGCGAAACTGGGCCGGCGTCTTAAGTTGCGATTGGGCATTGATAGTGGCGTTGAGGGCCTGGCCGGCGACCGCCGGCGTCCCGCCCAACTGTCCCACCGCCACCTGGCTGTTTTGCGCCTCAATAGCCGACACGACGTCTTCGGTGGTCATCTGATAGCTGTTTAGTTTGTTCGGATCGAGCCATATGCGCATCGAATACTGGGCGCCGTAAGCATCCACCTCACCGACGCCGTCCACACGGCTTAGGGGCTCTTGTAAATGGCTGACCATATAGTCGGCGATATCGCCCCGGTCCATGGAACCGTCAGTGGAGACAAACGCCACCATCATCAAATTGCTATCCCCGGTTTTGGTCACGGTGACGCCCTGGGTCTGCACCTCCTGCGGTAGACGATGCATCGCCACCTGAAGCTGGTTCTGTACTTCCTGCATCGCTTCATTGGGATTGGTTCCCGCGACGAAAGTCAGGGTGGTGGTGGCCTGACCGGTATTCTGGCTTTGTGAGGACATATACAGCAAGCCGTCCAGACCGGTCATGTTCTGTTCGATAATCTGCGTGACGGTATTTTCCACCGTCTGGGCCGAAGCGCCGGGGTATTTAGACGTAATACGGATAGTGGGCGGCGTTAATTTGGGGTATTGCTCGATTGGCAGCGTAAAAATGGATAACGTACCGGTTAAACAGACGATGATTGCCAAAACCCAAGCGAATATGGGGCGATCAATAAAAAAATTAGCCATTCAATCGAAACCTCAAGGCGGCAGGCCTGTTATTGTGAAGCGATGAGAAGCGAGGCGTCATCGCCGTAGTACTTTACGCGTTCGAATGATTGAAAACGTGGAGAAAAAAAGGAGATAGTGTAAAAAAAGTGATCCGATGGAGTTATTCTTCATCACTTTCGACGCCGCGCTCCCTTTCCCCGAACCCTAATTACGCCCCGTGAGACTTGCCATGCCGCGCGTTGCCTCTAAGTGGGCAAGCGTTCCTCCCCTTCATATTCACGTTGACCTGATCGCAGGCGCTTCGCGCACTGGCCGGCGCGCTGCAACATGCCATGTTTAGGGTATATACACTTTTTCGCCGCCGATCCCTCCCGTTTTCCGCGCTGTTTGCGTTATGATCAGGATCACATTTTGGGGCCTGTCCCGACAGCTATTTTCCTGCGGCCGGTCTGTATCCGGTACAGAATTGGCGCAGGAAAACAACACTAATGGGACAGGTCCCTTATCTCAGTCGGATTATAGAGGGCGCTATGCCATTAAATGTCAAGATCATTGAAAATAAGTTATTGTCCGATCATTGGTTCGTCCTGCGCAAAGTGGTTTTTGATCTGACGCGCAAAGACGGCTCAACGGTACGTCAGATGCGGGAGGTGTATGATCGGGGCGATGGCGCGACGATTTTGCTCTATCACTCTGAAAAAAATACCCTGGTCTTGATTCGCCAATTCCGTATGCCCTCCTATATCAATGGCAATCCTGACGGCATGCTGCTGGAAACTTGCGCCGGGTTGCTTGACGACGATTCGCCGGAAGCGTGCATCCGCCGGGAGGCCGCAGAGGAAACCGGCTATCAGGTGGGTGAGGTGGAAAGGCTGTTTTCCGCTTATATGTCACCGGGCGGGGTCACGGAGAAAGTCCATTTTTTCGCCGCCGCCTATGATGACAGCGCTCGCAAAAGCGCCGGCGGCGGCGTGGACGACGAGGATATCGCCGTACTGGAATTACCGTTTCCACAGGCCATGGCCATGGTAGGCGACGGCCGTATCCAGGACGGCAAAACCATCATGCTATTACAGCACGCTCAACTGCGGGGATGGCTGAAGCCTTAAGCGGATGTCGCGGGGTTGGGCAGCGGTGACAAGTTGTGCAAAATAGCTGGATAAAAACACAGTATTGATGTATATTTAACCAGTGCCGGAAGTCGCCGGTTTTTTGCAGGCAAGGTGAATGCGATGATGATATCCGCTGAGAAATTTGAACCCCTTCATCCGTCCGTTTCGATGAGCAGTCGTGAGCTGGCCACGCTGGTCGGCGTGTCCCACAGCGAGGTGGCGCGACTGATTAAAAGTCTGGAAACCAGCCGCAGCCTGTCGCAACCGCTGCGCCCGGTGGAGTGTCCGCACGGCGGTGAAATCCGCCGGGAATATCCATTGAACAAACGGGATTCTCTGTTGGTCACGGCGCGCCTTTCCCCTTCTTTCACCGCCTTGGTGCTCGATCGTTGGCATGAGCGTGAGCGGCGGCTTAACCTGCCCGATTTCACCAATCCGGCCGAGGCCGCCCGCGCCTGGGCGGGGGAATATGAACGGCGTCGGCAATTGGAGCAACGCGTGGCGGCCATTACGCCCAAAGCGGATTTCTTCGATCGGTATGTGGTGGTTGAGCAGGCGCTGGGATTCCGCCAGGTTTGCAAACTGCTTAAGGTCAAGGAAGCCGATTTTCGGCAGTTCTTGCTTGAGCGACAAATTATGTACCGGCTGTCCGGCACATTGACTCCCCATAGACAACATTTGGAGGCCGGCCGTTTCGAAATGCACACCGGCACCAGCCAAAACCGCCATGCTTTCGCCCAGGCACGCTTTACGGCCAAGGGGGTGAAATGGGTTGCCGAACTGTGGGCGGAACATCTGACCCGCGCCCCAAAGGGAGAGGTGGCTTAAGGCCAACGGCGGACCGCCTCAGTCTGCGTCCGCCATTAGTCCAGGGACGTCAGGACAACTGCGCCAGAGCCTTGTCCAGTACGTTTTCGACGGTAAAGCCAAATTCTTTGAACAGCGTTTCGGCCGGCGCCGATTCGCCGAAAGTGGTCATACCGACCACCGCGCCGTCCAGTCCCACATATTTGTACCAGTAATCGGCTATCCCGGCTTCGATAGCCAAGCGCGCGGTCACCGACTTCGGCAGCACTGCCTCACGGTAGGCCTCATCCTGTTGGTCGAATATGTCGGTGGAGGGCAGCGACACCACCCGGACCCGCCGTCCCCGCGCGCCGAGTTTTTCCCAGGCGGCCACCGCCAGCTCTACCTCCGAGCCGGTGGCGATAATTATCAGCTCCGGCTGGCCGTCGGCGTCTTTGAGGATATAACCGCCGCGGGCAATATCCGCCAATTGCTGCGGCGTGCGCTCTTGCTGCGCCAGATTCTGGCGGGAAAGGATGAGCGCCGTTGGGCCATCGTGACGCTCCAGGGCCTGACGCCAGGCCACTGCGGTTTCCACCTGATCGCAAGGCCGCCACACGCCCATATTCGGCGTCAGGCGCAAACTGGCCAACTGTTCCACCGGCTGGTGGGTCGGTCCGTCCTCTCCCAGGCCGATGGAATCATGGGTATAAACCATGATTTGCCGGGCTTTCATCAACGCCGCCATGCGCACGGCGTTGCGGGCGTATTCCACGAACATCAGGAAGGTGGCGGTATAAGGCACAAATCCGCCATGATGGGCAATACCATTGGCGATGGCGGTCATGCCGAACTCGCGCACCCCGTAATGGATATAGTTGCCCGCCGGATCGTCGGCGATGGA
>NZ_SZPQ01000086.1 GCF_005217455.1 Martelella alba | reverse complement strand
CGCTGTGGCATGAAAGAAGTAATGGGAGTAACGTCTACCGTAAAAATAAAAGAGTGTTGGGTTGAATTGAGAACTTAGAACCCATCCCAAAAGGAATTGTCAGTTATAATAGGTAATGGCAATTTCTGAGGACAAAATATGGCAGGCAGCAAGTGGCAGATCAGCGATGAACTCTGGGAAAAAATGGCTCCCCTTATCCCGGAACACAAAACACATCACCCACTGGGTACGCATCGTAAACGCGTTGATAATCGTGCTGCAATGAACGCCATTTTCTTTGTGCTCAGAACGGGTTGTCAGTGGAATGCGCTGAATGCAACACATATCTGCTCATCAAGCTCAGCTCATCGCCGTTTCCAGGAATGGCGTGACGCCGGGGTTTTTGAGCGGTTCTGGCAGAACGGATTGCTGGCCTGCGAACAACTGGATGCCATCGACTGGTCATGGTTATCGATGGACGGCTGTATGACAAAATCCCCGCTGGCAGGGTCAAAAAAACAGGCTGTAACCCCACAGACCGGGGGAAACAGGGGGTAAAACGCAGCCTGATGACAGACGCGAACGGGCTTCCACTCTCACTGGTTGTCGCAGGAGCGAATACCCACGACATAAAGCTGGTTGCTGATACCCTGGACGCTCTTCAGACAGGCAGACCCGGCAAAAGGCTTCGCCTGTGCATGGATAAAGGTTATGAAGCCGAATGGCTGAAAACCTGTCTGAAAATGCGTCGTTATGAACCTCATATCCAGTCGGGGAAAGAGGAGTCTGAAGCCATCAGAACGACGGATTTTAAAGCGCACCGCTGGGTTGTGGAAAGAACTCACAGCTGGATGAACCGCTTCCGTCGGGTACTGACGCGCTGGGAGAAAAAAGTCGAAAATTATGAAGCGATACTGCATTTAGCATGCGGCGTCATTGTCTGGAATAAAATCCTATTGGGATAGGTTCTTAGTAGCAGCAATAATTGCCATTATTTTGATCACTTGTACAGGGCCATTGCTTCCTGGTGGAAAACCTCTTTCAGGAATACTTCCAAATCTTTTCTTAATCCAGACGTGGATACCTGATCCATATACATTTATCAGCTTAAATGGAGTAAGTTGGTCACTTTCTTGCGAATTGTTTTTTTATGTCTGCTTCCCATTAATTTATATGGTTTTGGCTAAACTGTCGTCGAAGGTATTAGTAGTAACCTTGATGGGAATTATAGCACTGTTGATTTTGATGCCTTATTTTTCTGGCTGGCTTCCCTATACACCTCTGTTGCCATGGAAACCGGAGTCGATGTATGCATACTGGTTTGTTTACCTGTTTCCCCCAGTCAGAATATTTGAATTTACCAGCGGTATCATTGTCGCACTTCTCGTCAAACGCGGTGATTATTATGGACCAAACACTCTCCATTCTTTGATTTTATTTATTGGGGCATGGTTTGTTTCCATATTCAATTCCTCTCTCTATAGTTATGCTGCGTTCACTATTATTCCCGTTATCATGCTGATAGCCTCGTTTGCCATGTCTGATATTCTCGGTCGGTCAAGTGTGGTTGAACACCCATTTTTTTCTACTCTTGGTGAATGGTCATTTTCATTTTATCTCATTCACCGCCTGGTGCTCATGTTTGGTCACCGTTTAATCGGAGAGGGTAGTCAATATAACCTTACACAAGGTGTCCTTCTGATAATTTTAGCGTTTTTGTTATCTCTATGGGGAGCAAAAATGCTCTTTACATTTGTTGAGAAACCTGTCGTATTCTATGTAAAAAACACGAATACCAAGAACCCTGAAACGGCTCATTAAAAGGATTAAGCAATGAAACGTATTAATGATAATGGTTCATCTGTTTCCTACTTTCACGAGGGAGATGGCAAAAATGTCCTTTTCCTCCACGGAACAAACATTGCAGGGAAAAGTAGCTTTGGGCATGTTTTGACGTATTTTACCGATAAATATACTGCTCTTGTTACTGACTATGCCGGATGTGGACAATCTACATTACCTGATGGCCCGATTAGCATCGAGCAGCTAGCCGATCAGGCTGCCCTTGTTATTACGGATAATGGAAAGGAACCTGTTGATATTGTTGGAACGTCTCTTGGCGCAGTGGTTGCTGCGACAGTTGCTGCCCGGTATCCTTCTCTGGTTCGCAAGCTTGTGTTGACTGCTCCCTGGGCTGATGGCAAAGACCCTCGACATACCCTGATGTTCAGCACGTGGTTGCAGTTAGAAAAGACGTCACCCAGGGAGGCCACTGCATTCGGTCTTTCCCATGTGTTAAGCCCTGTATTCCTCTCCGCGCTTGGTAGTGAGAAATTAGCGACGCTATGTGCCCGCCCGTCAGAGAATGATTCCGCACGGCGAATAGAATTGGGATTGAACCTCGATATTAACGCCTATCTCACCATGGTTAAGATGCCAACACTGATTGTTGCCTTAACAGATGATACACTGATCCCTCGCTATCAGGTTGAGAAGGTTCATCGCCAAATATCCGGGAGCAAATATATCGAAATTCAGAGTGGACATGCTGTTCAGATTGAAAGCCCTGATATTTGGGCGAGAACGGTAAGGGATTTTCTTGATCTATGAGGCATTGCAATAATAAAACCTGAGAAGTCGTTCATCAAATTGGGTGCCGTCAACGATGACGGCACCATCCAGTGTTTTCATTACGCCTGTTAATTAATAACATTTGCGATAATGAGCAAATCCGTCCCGAGAATGCTCTTTATCCTGACGTAGTGTAGTCCTTTCATCACCAAATGGTTTATGATGATTAATACATTAATGAGAAAACATAAAGCTCACAGAATGGAATATTTCTTCATTTCCCATCACGCTGAGGTTAAATAAAAAATGCATGCGTACACACACACTCCGGATATAACAGCCACTCCGGCATTATTCGACAATTTTAGTATTAATAGCGTGGACGCGGCGCCAACAAAATAACTCAACTGAGAGGAGAAACCAGCCTCTGCAGCATCCCGCAAACCAGGAATAACGGTTACAACCGTAATTGCCGCTAATAATGATGGACCTAATGCTGACAGTACAGGCGAGTCATTTTCACGCTCACCTGTATTTGTCTTGATTTTTTTGATCGCAAAAGGCACTGCCCGGGTCAGGTAGGTAATGAGAGCCATGAGGATTACCGCCAGCCAGGCAAGATCAGACGACAGCACCATGATATTTACTCCTTATCAGCACAGCACCGCAGCCACATACCGCACCAGCCAGTAACGCCAGCGCTGTCATCCCTTGTAAATAACAGAAAGAGGCGACTAACGCTGAAATCACAATCGGCAACTGAGATGCGCGATTAAAACTTTTATGAACCAGAACAATAAACAGTGCGGGCAAAGCAAATGGCATCGCTTGAGCCAGGAGAGGTACACGTTGGCTCAGCCCTACACCAGCAAAAGCGCCCAGAGCCGTTCCCACCAACCACGATAAATAGCTGCTGAGGCCCAGCCAACCCATCCAGAGGTTTCTTTGTTCTTTTTCCACTGCAGACATTCTGACCAGGGCGGTGGCGAACACCTCATCGGTCAGGGTGAAGGCCGTTACCACCAGATGCCGACGTAGTCCATCCGGCAATTTAGGCAGCAGTACCGCGCCGTACAGCAAGTGTCGGGCATCCATTAAGGCGCACAGTCCCAGCACCAGTAGCCAGGAGGTCCCCGAATGAATAGCAGCCAACAGTACGAACTGGCTGGCCCCGGCGAAAATAAACGCAGACATGCCAAGGAGAAGAGATGGAGGTAATCCGTTCACCACACCGGCCATGCCAAAGGCAAATGCAATCGGGAGATAGCCGGTAACAATCGGCAATGACGCCCTGATAGCGTCCCATCTCACTCTGGTTTGAGTCATCATAGCGCCCGGAGAACAAACAGATGTGTCCCCGCCTCCCATTCATCCCGACCGCAGGTGGCATACAGCCGCTGATGGTAGCTGATATCAAAACCAGCCGAGCATGCCAAATCAGCAAAACAACGCGGATGCGTTTTCTGTTCAACCTCATAATCCAGGCCTGCTACTAATGCTTCTAATTCCAGAAAGTGCAATCGATAAAACGCAAGTAGTGGATGGTTAGATGGCGTCGGCAAGGCCAGTTTTTCCAGTGATTCAAGCAAATTACGGCAACGATATTCGGCTTTGCCTAAATTGCCCGTGCGAGCTTCAAACAGAGCCATCGGCACACTATGCTGAATGGCACGAAGCAAAGATGCTTCCGGTGAAACCAGTTCATCAACAGGAACCGGAGCCAGTGTATCGGCAATGTACTGTAAATGATGGGAAATCAAAGCCGGCTTGCGCTCCCGAACATCATCGAACGGACAGATCATTTCATCAGAGACAATGAATATCCCATCTGGCTTGAGCTGGCGACGAACAGACGTCAGAAAATCGAAAGTATCAAGATGGTGTGAAGCCCCAACGGAAATTGCCGCTGCATAGGGATGCTCTGGCACAGGCAGCTCCGTGATGCTTGCTTTCAGAGAGTGGACGTTATCATATCCTTTGAACAGTTTTCGCAGATGATTAAATGCTGTTTCGCTCGGATCGACTGTTGTGGCATCCAGTTGGGGCATTAATTCCAACACCATTTTGAGCGGCAAGCCAGGACCGGTGCCAACATCAAGGATATGCCCGGCTTGTTCCTGAAAAACCTGCTCCAGATGCAAAGCGATAGCCACAGACTGCTTGGCATAAGCGGGATGAACCAGCTCGTAAGCCGCATAGGCATCAACGTTAATACGATCTTCGAATAGCACGACATCCGTGCTCTTTTCCACGATTTCAGTTTGTTCATAGGCTGGTGCCGCTCGCACTGGTACGGCTGGATAGCCATGACGGGTCAAAGACTCAGCCGCCAGCGTAGACAAACACACCCATTTACTCTGAGAGAGCTCACGCAATGCCGCTATCTCGGGATCACCCAAGGGATCCCACAACGAACAGCTACGGTTACAAAGGTCTACAGCCTGGCGCAGCATTGGATTGTTAAGTTTGGGCAAGGGCAATAATGCATGCTGGCCCTGCCGGGAGAGGTAAATCAGCATCGGTCCTTGCTCATCGACAATAAACGTCTGTGAACCCAGTTTTCCAGAAAACGCAGGCAAATCCAGTTTATGTTTCAGCAGGGAGAGCGTAGATGATTGATCAACAGGGAGCGACTTGAAGCTGAGGCGCACCGCGTTCACACCCTGACGGTTTTCCAGGGACATGCGGTCGGTTTGCTGTTTCAACCCTGTCCAGTCGTCTTCAGTCTGAGGCCAGTCACGCTGTACGTCATACGTCCCCAAAGTGATCTCTGATAAAACCGGATAAATCACGCTAACCATCAGCGAGCAGGGTTCACCTAAACTTTGGTAAAGGTGCTGAATATCACTTTTGAAGCTGTAGCTTTGCCCGGTAGACCGGAATACCGGCGCAGTGCTTTGCCCAAGCAGTACCTGGCCTTTCAGCACGACGACGCTTTCTTCCACGCCTGGCATATGGCTGTCAGCATAACGCTTCGTGCGCGGAGCCAGCTCCATGATATAGGTTTCAATCACCCGCGGCGTACTTTGCCGGTTAATAAGCCGAACACTGACGCCTTCGGAGACCGACTCAACAGTTTGCTCATTATCAGCGTCAATCAGTTCGCCAAATGGAACGCCTAATGTCCTGGCCAGTTTCCAGACGGTTTCAATCGTCGGGTTGCCACGACCAGCTTCAATGCCTGATAAAGTTGCTTTTCCTATACCACTCACTTCCGCCAGGCCCGACAACGTCATACCTCTGGCCTGCCTGACTTTAGTCAGGTTAACTGAAACGGAAGTACGAAATTCATTGGCGAGTTCGGGTAAAGTATCCATAAACAACATTCCTTATACAGAACACTACTGTTCAATATAAAGAATATCCTTTATGATCGTCAAGTTCTGATTCTTTAAAAAGAACGCAAATTCCCCCAGTAGCAAAAGTGAACCGCACCGGTTTTCTTGGAGAGAGTTAAGGCAGGAAGCTCAGGCTGCCAGATTGTTACAGTTTCTGGAAG
This sequence comes from Martelella alba, assembly GCF_005217455.1. Classification (GTDB taxonomy): domain Bacteria; phylum Pseudomonadota; class Gammaproteobacteria; order Enterobacterales; family Enterobacteriaceae; genus Acerihabitans. The sequence goes on along the minus strand of NZ_SZPQ01000086.1, from coordinate 161 downwards.
CATAATATGTTTTTTCAGCTTCAGCCGGTGGGATGTGACCAAGCCTCTCCATTAGCCTGCGATTGTTGTACCAGTCCACCCACGCCAGTGTTGCCAGCTCTACTTCTGCCAGGTTTTTCCAGCTCTTACGGTGTATTACCTCCGCTTTATAAAGACCGTTG
>NZ_SZPQ01000085.1 GCF_005217455.1 Martelella alba | reverse complement strand
GGCTTCACACCAATGCAGCATATTCAGCGCATGACCTGATTCTACTTATCACCTCCGTTAAAAATGGGGGGATTACCTTAGTACAACATCATTCTTAGGCGAATGGCCCATCAGGCTTTTTACTCCTTAAAAATTCACTTCTGGTTAAGTAAATTATTCAATGATTTTTGTCATTTAAATCAATTGGTTAATTTTAATTGCGATTTGCTTTTAACCCTAGCGATTTAGACGTATTATTTTGAGATTAATCCACTTGCCATGCATTCCCTACCACATTTCAAATGTGAATGGAGAATAATTTTAAGGTTATATATCATGGAGTTATTGAAGTTTCTGGCGGCGATTTTAGTAATTTACTTGTTGTTTTTTAGAAAGAAAAAACGTAAATCTCCAAAGTCTTATGCTTCAAGCCCCGTGAAAGCACCGCCAAAAGAATGGCTCGCTGACATCAAGAAAAAAGAGGCGGTTGTGCGAAACGATGATAGTGAAGACGATAACCTTGCAACTTTTACATTGAGCGGTGGCCGGGGTGTTGAACTTCGGGTGACAACCAATCATTACCGGAACACCTCAAAGTCAGCAGGTGCACTAGCTCGATGGGTACTTCCGGGTGAGATGATAACTGTAGCTGGTATAGCAATTAGCGGTGGCCACATTTACTTGGGGCAACGTATGAAGCCCTCCGGTCAGGAATCAGGCGGCTATTATGACGATGGAAATGAGGCATCATTAATTGATGACACATGTAAGATAAAACCTACTTCTTATCTTTACGAGGACAGTTCATTAGGATACTGGCCCAGTTTTTCCTCTCTTTCCCCAGAAGCACGCGGTGCATATGTCAGTTGGCTCGCCAGCGATAGGTCTGATCCATCGTGTCCTATCGGCTATGTTTTTATCTACCTCTACGGCCTGGAAAGAAAAGCGCTCGTAGATTCCACTGACCCAAAATTCCCTGATGCTGAGTTCCGTAATCTGTTCAATGAAATCGCTCGGTTAAGATCGGTATTCATTGAGAACCGATCATTCCGTGGATATTCGGCCCAATTACTCGAAGCCATGTCTATTCTGCGCCCGAACATGGGCTTAGTCACTGAGCTCGATAGCAATTCAGGTTTCAGCAATAGCATGCAATTTAAGCTGGCTCTGGCAAAAACTGTACATGAAGGAGTTCCTGTATCAGCTGAACTGGCGTTGAACTGGGTAATAAACCACACCGAGTATTCGCTGCGTACCCCGGCTCGCCGCTGTGCTAAAGAGTTTGCTGCGCTTTTCAAACGGCGTTACACCCTCAAATATGGTGAAGGGATGGTCGTTAAGGCGAATAAAACGCGCCTAAGGTTAGATTACACACCAGCAAGTCCTAGTTTGCGAGGTGTTCGACTTCCTGTTCCCGACCTGCCTGATCCAAGTGCGTTGAAGAGCCCTGTCCAGAAAATTATGACTCTTGCCGACATATGTACGGATGAGCTTGATGCTTATAGTCGCTACCTTGGTAGGAAAGGTACGTCAGTCAATGATACGGCTGCAATTATGTTGCTCCCTTCAGAGATCGTTAATGAAAGCGCAGAAAAAATATTAAGCTCATTCAAACGCTGGGCTGATGAGGTGATTCTCGTCAAGGAGGGGTTAGTCTCAGTTGCTGACTTTTGGGCACATATGAATGCCAGTTGCCCCAATAAGATCAATAAAAAAGAGGCCGATTTGATGCAGGCCTTTGCTCTGAAGATGGGTTACGGTCTGGCACCTGACCCGTATTATCACCATGTGAAGGCGGATGTTGATGGGACACTTGTTCTATTCCCTGCCGCCGAAGGTGGACGCTTCTCACCTTCTCCTGAATTTATCTCAGCAGTAATGACGCTCAGATTAGGGGCGATGGTCGCCTTGATTGACGATTCTCTTGATCAAGCTGAACAGAAAGTGCTTGAGAATGCCATCAACAACAATACTGGCTTCACCGATGATGAAAAACGCTCTCTACATGCGTATTTAACGTGGCAACTTCATACCCCAGCCAATATGACAGGAATGAAAAGCAGGATTGAGTTGATGGGGGCCGCGGAAAAAGCTGCTGTGGGTAAAGTTATCGTTAGTGTTGCCTGTTCGGATGGGACAATAGCGCCTTCCGAAATCAAACAGCTTGAGAAGATTTATTCAAGTTTGGGGCTGGATCCCTCATCTGTCTCGAGCAATATACATCAGCATTCTGCAACTGAACATGATCTCGTCTCGTCTGTACCAACTGATCAGCCAGCAGCAGGGTTCACACTGGATGCTAATGTACTTGCCCGCCACGAATCTGCCACGGATGATGTTCGTAAATTGCTGAACACAATTTTCACCGAAGAAGAACCGGAAGAGCCAGAAAGCGCTCCAGTCTCATTAGCGGAGGCGGTGGGCCTTGATTCCGCACATAGCCAGCTTTATCGCAGTTTGCTGGAGAAAGAACAGTGGTCCCGAAAAGAGGCGACAGAATTGTGCGGAAATTTGAATTTGATGCTCGGCGGTGCACTTGAGGTGATCAATGACTGGTCCTATGCGGTGGTTGATGCTCCGGTGCTGGACGATGCCGATGATGATATCTGGGTTGACCTGGAAATTGCCAAAGAATTAGAGGGATAGTGAATGTCTGTAACACGTATAAGAGTGAAAGAACGCGACGCTATTATTCAGTCACTTAAGTCAGGTGTAACGCCAAGGATAGGTATTCAGCATATCCAGGTTGGCCGTGTGAATGAGATCACCGCTCTCCATCAGGATATTGAGAGGATTGCTGACGGTGGGGCAAGCTTCAGACTTATCATCGGTGAGTACGGTTCAGGTAAAACTTTCTTTCTGAGTGTTGTGCGCTCTATTGCGTTAGAGAAGAAGCTGGTGTCAGTCAGTGCTGACCTTTCTCCTGACAGACGTATTCACTCATCGGGAGGTCAGGCTCGTAACCTCTATTCAGAGCTTATGAAAAACATGTCCACCAGAAACAAGCCGGATGGTAATGCGTTACTTAGCGTTGTTGAAAGGTTCGTTACGGAGGCAAGGAAGGAAGCTGACACGGACGGCTCCGAGGTTTCATCAGTTATTCATAAACGCCTGGCAGCTCTGTCTGATATGGTGGGTGGATATGACTTTGCGAAGGTCATTGATGCATTCTGGCGCGGGCATGAGCAGGATAACGAAACACTAAAATCCAATGCTATTCGCTGGTTGCGGGGAGAGTACACCACTAAAACTGATGCCCGTAACGATCTCGACGTTCGGACTATTATCTCAGACGCTTCATTCTATGACTCTTTGAAGCTGATGAGCCTTTTTGTCCGCCAGGCAGGCTATGCCGGTCTTTTGGTCAGCCTCGACGAAATGGTAAATCTCTTTAAACTGAATAATACGCAAGCAAGAACAGCGAACTACGAACAGATTTTGCGGATCCTGAATGACTGCCTGCAAGGCTCAGCCGAGAACATTGGTTTTATCCTCGGGGGGACGCCAGAGTTTCTTTTCGATCCGCGTAAAGGTCTTTACAGCTATGAGGCGCTCCAGTCGCGTCTGGCGGAAAACCGGTTCGCGCAAAAAGCAGGAGTGATTGACTACTCATCCCCCACTTTGCATCTTGCTAGCCTGACCCCTGAGGAACTGTATATTTTGCTGAGAAATCTTCGTCATGTTTATGCAGGTGGAGATCCAGAGAATTATCTGGTACCAGATGAGGCACTGACTGGATTTCTGCATCACTGTAGTAAAACCATTGGAGACGCTTACTTCCGTACCCCCCGTAATACCATAAAAGGTTTCCTAGATATGCTGGCCGTGCTGGAACAAAACAGAACGATGAACTGGCAAACACTAATCGAGGGTGTGGCGATTGAAGAGGACAGGTCCAGCGATATGGATGACGCCATTATGGAGGAAAGCGATGACGACGACGGCCTAGCGAACTTCAAACTATGAGCAGTGCCTACGATAGTCTCGATCCCCGCGTCCGTAAGTGGGTTTACAAGCAGGGGTGGTCTACATTAAGGCCCTTGCAGGAGAGTTCTATCCCGGCAATTTTAGCCCGTGATCGAGACGTGCTAATCAGTGCAGGTACTGCAGCGGGTAAAACAGAGGCTTTCTTTCTTCCTGCCTGTTCGGCAGTTGCAGATCTCACTAATGGATTTGGCATCGTCTATATCAGTCCATTGAAGGCATTGATTAACGATCAGCACCGTCGTCTTGAGAGCCTTGGAGATGCATTGGCAATGCCAGTCACTCCCTGGCATGGAGATGTACCACAAAGTAAAAAGAAGAAAGCTCGGACGAACCCTGCTGGCATTTTACTGATTACACCTGAGTCACTTGAGTCTTTGCTCATAAACTCGATGGGCTGGCTCAAACAGGCGTTTTCTTCAGTCGCATACATCGTTATTGATGAGTTTCATGCTTTTATTGGCTCAGAGCGTGGTGTACAGCTGCTTTCTCTGCTCAATAGAATTGACCATGTGCTAGGACGTCAGGTAAATCCAATTCCCCGCGTTGCGTTGAGTGCCACGCTGGGGGAACTGGAGAAAGTGCCAGAACTGTTGCGCCCGGACAAACGACTCCCCTGCGTAACTGTTACAGATAGTAATAGCACGGCCACTCTTCAGGTACAGGTCAAAGGGTACCTGGAGCGAGTGATCCAAAAAGAGGAAGAACTTCGGAGTTCAGCTGAACATGACGTTTGCGCTGACATTTTTAGACTTTGCCGTGGCGATTCTCATTTGGTCTTTGCAAACAGCCGAAAGCGCACTGAAAGCATTGCGGCAACACTGAGCGACATGTGTGAGGAACAAATTGTTCCGAATGAATTTTTCCCCCACCATGGTTCCCTTGCCAAGGAATTACGTGAGGCGCTTGAATCTCGTCTTCAGAAAGGAAATTTGCCCACAACAGCTGTTTGTACAATGACGCTCGAGTTGGGAATTGATATCGGTAAGGTTAAGTCGGTTATACAAGTTACGCCTCCGCATTCTGTTTCCAGTCTACGTCAGCGTATGGGACGTTCTGGGCGACGCGACTCCCCATCAGTACTCAGAATGCTAATTACAGAAAATGAGCTTACTGTGAGTAGCAGTATCGTTGATCACCTACGACTCCAGTTGGTGCAGTCGATGGCAATGATCAGATTGATGATCTCTAAACAATGGTTTGAGCCTGCCGATTCCCGGCAGATGCATTACTCCACGCTGCTACACCAGATTCTTGCAATTACCGCACAATGGGGTGGAGTTCGTGCCGACCAGCTCTGGTCACAACTATGCCAGACAGGGCCGTTCAGAAATGTAGATTTAAACGATTTCAAAAGCCTGCTTAAACATATGGGAGCATGTGGCCTACTCACTCAACTCGCTAGCGGCGAAATGGTTGTTGGGGCAGAGGGGGAGAAACTGACTAACCATTACACTTTTTATGCCGTGTTCAATACACCAGAAGAGTTCCGCATTGTCGCCGGAAACAGAACCCTTGGAACAGTGCCTGTGGACTCCCCACTGCTACCAGACCAACACATCATCTTCGGTGGGCGGCGCTGGAAAGTGACAGAGATCGAGACAGAGAAAAAAGTTATCTATGTAGAGGCAACCAAAGGCGGTCAGCCACCACAATTTAGTGGGGGAGGAATGTCTGTTCATGATGCCGTTCGTCAGGAAATGCTCGCTATCTATAGGGAAGGTGATTACCGCATAGCAATAGGTAGCAAGAAAGTAGATTATGCCGACACTGCCGGCAGAAACCTATTTGCGGAAGGTTGTAGTAACTTTCAGCGTTATAACCTGCAAAATGAGTATTTTATTTCGAGTGGGCAACACTGTTACGTAATTCCCTGGATGGGAGATAAAGTTGTGAATACGATTACAGCTTTGCTCATACGCTGTGGTTTTAAAGCCAATTCATTCGCAGGTGTGATAGAGATTGATGATGCAAGTGTAGCAACTGTTCAGCACACGCTTAAAGAAATGCTGTTGTCAGACTTACCCTCAGCATTTGATCTTGCCGCAGATGTTCCAGAAAAGTACCTGGATAAATATGACGAGTATTTACCTGAGTTCCTGCTTGCGAAGGGATTTGGGGAAAAAGCGTATGACATTGAAGGTACTTGTATTTGGTTGAATCAGCACCTTCAGTAAACTGGCTAAGCAATAAGGGGGATCTGCTCCCTTCGTAGATTGGTAAGCGTGTGCCCAGCGCCGTGTTGACAGTTATTCAGCAGGGATGTTGAGGTTCCACGGCAGAAGATCTTTGACCT
>NZ_SZPQ01000084.1 GCF_005217455.1 Martelella alba | reverse complement strand
GTTGCGTTAACGCTTAGCGGTCAAGAAAGCGGGCAAAAGACGCGGTGTACCGTGCGCCACTGACTTTTAGCCGTCCGGTCAGGGCGTTCAGCTCGGCAAGTTCCCGGTCGGGCAACGTTAATGTTCCAGCGCCGATGTTGTCTTCCAGATGCCGCCGGCTCTTACAGCCGGGGATGGGGACGATATCCGTTCCCTGCTGCAACAGCCAGGCCAACGCGACCTGGGCCGGGGTCGTCGCGCATCGCGACGCCACTTGTTTCACTGTTTCGGCCAACTGCTTATTCGCCTTATAATTATCTCCGGCTAAACGCGGATCGCCCCAGGAACGAAAGTCATTTTCCGGATAGTCTTCCGCGCGCTTCGCCTGGCCGGTGAGGAATCCCCGGCCGAGGGGGCTAAAGGGTACCAGCCCAATGCCCAATTCCCGCAGCGTCGGCAGGATTTCTCCATCCAGATTACGCTCCCATAAAGAGTATTCGCTCTGTAATGCGCTCACCGGCTGTACCCGATGCGCGCGGCGAAGGGTTTCGACGCCGGCCTCCGACAAACCGAAATAGCGTACTTTACCCGCGGAGATAAGCTCGCCGACTGTCCCGGCGACGTCCTCAATAGGCACCTCGGGGTCGACGCGGTGCTGATACAGCAGATCGATATAATCCGTCTGTAGCCGTTGCAACGAGGCGTCCACCACCGCGCGAATATGCTCCGGCCGGCTGTCGAGTCCCGATGCCCGCTTTCCGCCAATATCAAAGCCGAATTTGGTGGCGATAACCACGCGCTGGCGGTGACCCCCGGCGTTAAGCCAGCGACCCAACAATTCCTCATTGCGATAAGGGCCATAAAATTCCGCGGTGTCGAAAAAATCGACCCCCAGCGCCAACGCCCGATCCAATGTCGCGAGCGATTCTTTTTCATCGGCCTCGCCATAGGCATGGCTCATTCCCATGCAACCCAGACCCAGTTCGGAAACCGTTAATCCTTGACTGCCAAGGCATCGTTTTTTCAGCATCTTTTCTCTCCCACCATAATGGATGACATCACTATTATGCGAAGAGCATGATCATGTGTTAATACTACTTAATCTTCATGCATTCATTAGTTATAAATGGATAATTTATGAAAAGCAGCGACTATACTGAACTCCGGGCTTTTCAAGCCGTCGCCGAACGCGGCACTTTCGTCGGCGCGGCCGGGGCGTTACGGATCACGCCGTCGGCGTTGAGCCAGGTGATCCGCCGCTTCGAGGATAAATTGGGCACAAGGCTGTTTCAGCGGACGACCCGCAGTGTGGCGCTGACAGACGCTGGTCAGCGCCTGTACGCCCGATTACGCCCGGCACTGGCGGAAATGGACGCGGCGTTGGAGGAGACGCGCGGGCAAGCCGGCAAGGTTTCCGGCAGAGTCAAACTGCATGTCACCGAAATGGCCGCGGATGCGGTATTGGCACCGGTTTTAGGCCAGTTTCATGCGCAATACCCGAATATTGTGTTGGATATCGTTACAGAATCGTCTTTTGTCGATATTATCGCCGCGGGGTATGATGCCGGTATCCGACTTGGCGAGTTTGTGCAACAGGATATGGTGGCCTACCCGCTGGGGCCGGCGCTGCGGATGGTGGCGGCCGCCTCGCCGGATTATCTCAAGCGTTGCGGGACGCCACTCACCCCCGCCGATCTATCGCACCATCAATGTATCAATTGGTGCTACCCCGGCGGTGTCTATCGTTGGGAATTTTACCAGCGCGGGCATTGGATTTCACTGGCGCTGGAGGGGCCGCTGGTCACAACGCGGCGTGAGCTGGGCGTTGCGGCCGCTTTGCAGGGGGTGGGCATCACTTTCTGGACAGAGGATAAACTGAGGCCCTGGTTGGATAGCGGCGAGCTTATGCCGTTATTGCGCGAGTATTGCCCGCCTTTTTTAGGCTGGCACTTATTTTATCCCCGCCAGCGGAATATGCCGGGCGCGTTCAGGGCTTTAGTGGATTTTTTGCGGGCACATTATCCCGCGGACGAAGACAGCGTGAACAAAAGCCCAGAGTGATATGACACCTTTTGCGCAATGCGTCATTTATACCCGTCATTCTTCACGTTGCTTCTTTGTTGGCTGCGCTCGCTTGCCCCAGACACTGCGTTATCCCTGCTGCTGGGGACGGTGAGAAACATCCTGCCTCTCACCGGAGACCCGCCGTTGGCGGTCCACATTCGTTCCCGACGAATTTGTCGCTGGGTGGCCGCCGCGATGCAACGTGAAATATTCAGAGTGTAAGTGGCTATTGGTATTATAAATTTGCAAAAGATATCACACCACTGTGAGTAACCCTCAATTACACTAGCCTTCCATTATGCCGGATCGCGGCAAGCAATATTTATCCAGAACTTTCTGTTGAACTCGCCATCTGGCTTCCAAGGGGAAAGAAATGACTGATGTCGTAAACTGGGGCGTGCTTGGTTATGCCCGTATAGCAAGGCTATCGGTGATCCCGGCAATCAGCAGGGCAACCAATGCCCGCTTGCTGGGACTGGCCTCGCGCAATGTCGGCGACCTGCCCGCCGGCGAGTGGGAAAGACGCTATGGGGACTATGTCGATTTACTGGCCGACAAAGATATCCAGGCGGTCTATGTTCCATTGCCCAATTCACTGCATAAGGAATGGGTTGTCAAGGCGCTGGAAGCGGGAAAGCATGTCCTGTGTGAAAAGCCCTTGGCGCTGACCGCCGCTGAGGCGGAAACCATGCGCCAATCGGCGGTGAAGCACCGCCGGATATTGATGGAAGCCTTCATGTATCGTTACACCGATCGCATGCGGGCGGTAAAAGAAACTCTCGACGGCGGCGCTCTGGGTGAATTGCGTCATATCAACGCCTCCTTTCGGTTTTTCCTCGACCGGGAAAACACCATCAAGATGCAGCCGGCTCTGGGCGGCGGCGCGCTTTATGATGTCGGTTGCTACCCGATTAACTTCGTCGGCATGGTGACCGGCCGCGTCCCCACGCGTTGTAAAGTCGTAAGTGAAAAAGCGCAGGGTGTGGATACCCATGTGTCGGCGCTATTGCAATACGATGATGGCCTGATTGCCAACATTCATTGTGGCTTCAACGCCTTCGGCCGCAATTATGCGGAAGTGATCGGCACCAAGGGCCTGCTACGGATTGAAAATACCTTCCTGGATGACGCGGGGGAAATCTACCTGCAGACGGCGCAAGGCGTAAGGGCCTTGCCTGTGGCTGAATCGGATCGCTACAAAGCGGAGATTACCCAGTTTTCCAATGCCGTGCTGGGACAACCCGCTCAATTATTAACATTGGAGGAAAGCATCAGGGATATGCAGGTTTTGGATATGATCAGGGAGAATCTCTGACACCCTGCGATGGCCGGCGTGAGCAGGTAAGGTCAGTATCCCGGCGGGCCGTACGCCGACGCGGCCGTCTTATGCCCAACCTTGGTGGTATCATGCGAGGGTTGGGCAACGTTATTTTAACCCTTCGCGTATTACTAAATATACTCGTCATATTTTAAGTTGCCTCATTGTTGGCCGCGAGGCAACGCGAAATATGTAGAGTATAGCTATGCTGTATCCCATTATTGGTCTGACTTGAAGAGTGGACCCGCCAGTCATTTTGTTTATTTGCTTTTTATCTAAAATATAATGAACACGCCAGGGGGGATCACATAAGTGAACAATACCGCAAAGCGGACTGGTATATGCCGACGAACTGCTTTATTATCAAATTTAGTGAGCGTTGGTCGGGTTACGTCTGTAAAAAGACATTTACATGGAATAGTGAATTAACCCAAAGATAATAACCCGAATTAATTTATCGGTTCTTCACCCCGCTTATTTCCGGATCCAGGATGATATCATGCTGAAGGATGTTACAGCCATCACAGGCGATACCTCGCTTTCCCTCTATTCCCTCGCCATCAATGACAGCGCGATCACGCCCGATGTACTTCGCTTTCGTGGCACCGAGCGCTTTAGCCAACCTTTTTTATGGCGTATCGAATTCACCACGCCTCAAAGGGTTCAGGGGGACGATGTTCTACTGAAACCCGCCAGTTTTGAAATGCGGGGCAGCAAAGTCGTTCACGGCATCATTACCGGTTTCGAATGCCTTTTCACCCATGCGGACCAGTCCCATTATGCCATCAATCTTGAATCTCGCCTCGCGTTGCTCTCCCGCTCCCGTCGCTGTGCTCTTTACCAGCATCTGTCCGTGCCGGAAATGGTGGAACAGATACTACGCTCGCACGGGCTGGAAGGCGCTGATTTTGAATTTACGCTGTCACGGGAATATCCGGTTCGCGAACTGATAACCCAATGGCGGGAAAGCGATTTGGAATTTATCCAGCGCATCCTCTCTGAGGTCGGAATCTGGTTTCGTCAGGAAATAAATAACGTAACGCAACTTGATGTCACCGTGTTCGGTGACAGCCAGCTTCACTACGTCTTTAACGGGGCGTTGCCTTATCACGAACCGTCTGGTCTGTATGACAGGGCTGAGCTGTGCTGCTGGGGCCTGCGAATTTGGCACCGAGTGGTAACGGAAACGGTGGCGACCCGCAATTACCCTCCCCGTAAAGTACCGGGTCCTCTGGATGCCCGCGTTTCCGTTCGCTCTCCCGCGGTTACCACGGGTGAGGATTACCGCTACGAAGGGCCCTATCTCACCGCCGGGGAGGACGCCGGGCCCGAGCCAGGAACTGAAAGCGGCGCCTTTTATGCCCGTATTCATCATGAACGTGAGTTGAATAAATCCGCTTACCTGCATCTGTTCAGTAACGCCTATTGGCTGAGTCCGGGGGCCGTGATCGACCTCGCTGGGGTAGAGTTGCGCGACCTTGAAGACGGGGTGGTTATCGTTTTCGTCTCATATCGCGGTGCGCGGGATTCTCGGCTGCATGTTTCGCTGTGGGGAATGCCATACCGGATGGAATACAGTTTCCGCCCCGCGGTAATTGCCCGGCCCAAGATCCATGGCACGATACCGGGCAGGGTGGAAAGCCGCGAAAAGAATGACCCGTATGCGCATCTGGATGAAGACGGGCGTTACCGGGTGCGAATGAGTTTCAATCTGGAAGACGGCGAACCGGGGTTTTCTTATCCGTGGCTGCGCCTGATGAAACCCGTTGCCGGAGATGAGCACGGCTGGCATATGCCGCTTATTGATGGTACGGAAGTGGGCGTGGCCTTCCATTGGGGAGATCCGGACCACCCCTATATTGCGAATACCTTTCATGACGCTGCACATCCCGACATTGTTAACCGGGATAACCGTAGCCAAAATATTTTACGCACCGCTGGCGATAATGAGCTTCGAATGGAGGATTTGCGGGATAAGGAACATATTGCCCTGACTACCCCTTACGCCGCATCACAGTTGAATCAGGGCCACGTGACGGACCAGCATGGCAAACAGCGGGGTTCCGGCTTTGAATTGCGTACTGATGAGTATGGTGTCATTCGGGCGGCAAAAGGGCTGTTCATTACCGCTGACGGACAGACTAAATCGGCTGGCGACGTGCTGGATATGGACACCGCCCTTTATGAGATTGCACTCTGCCGGGAGCGGATAAAGCAGTTGGCGGTAGCCGCGAAACAGTTACAGGCACCGGAGGCGGATATCGCCGGCCAGATTTCGATGTTTAATCGGCGTTTGAAATCGCTTAACCAGATGATTCACTGCCATGGCGTGAAAGGCGTGGTCCTTTGTAGCGATGAACATATGCAACTGGCGGCGGTGGATAATATCGTCATGAATGCAGGTGGCCATATCAGCATCGGTTCAATGGGTAACGTCGCTATGCTGGCCGGCGGGAAAGTCGGGCTGTATACCCGCTCAGGAAAACTCAACCTGATATCGGGTGAAGGGCCAACTGAGATGAAAGCCCAGAAGGGCGAAATACGTCTGGACTCAGCACAGAAGCTGAGCATTATCAGCCTAAGCGACATTCTCTTTCAGGGCAAAAAACGCATCACACTTATCGGCGGCGGCAGTTATCTGAGGATTGAAGAAGGGCATATCGAATACGGCACCACAGGGGATTACCTTCGCAAGGTTAAGCGCACCCATCTGGCCGAATCGGCGGCAATGCCACTGGATTTACCGGCTTTCGGCGCAAAACCCAAACAGATCGTCTCAGTGGCCAGGGGAAGAAACAACGCGATGAGCAGCGCGGTTAGTTTCAAATTCATACCGGAGGGTGGGGAATAATGGCGACAGAGGATAATTACACACCACTAAAAACAAACGACGTCAGCGTAAAGAAAAAGAGTAGGTGAAATTCGCCGAGCATGCCGCTTTCCTTGAATATTGAGTGACAATCGTTTCAGGTGACCGGGTCTAGGACCCGGCCGAGTCATGCACTGCTATTACGACAAACAACGACGATTTTAGATGGTTGGCTGGGCTCG
>NZ_SZPQ01000083.1 GCF_005217455.1 Martelella alba | reverse complement strand
TCCATAAATTAACCTGTTTCTGATGTTGGATTGAACATATCAAAATCAGGCAATTACACAATTTAATTTACAGGCTCCTCCCAATCCTTCGAACTATCGTCATGAGCTGAAGAAGGCAGGGCTTTCTTCGCAGAGGAAACAGCCGGTACTGAACGCTTAGTGTAGTTACCAATACCTTCCACTTTGAAAATCGCTACTGCATCACGCAATCCCTGAACCTGATGGCTCATAGACTGGGCCGCTGCCGAAACTTCTTCCACCAGTGAGGCGTTCTGTTGAGTGATGCTGTCCATTTCGGTTACTGCAATACCAATCTGGCTAATCCCTCGGCTCTGTTCTTCAGAAGCTGAAACTATCTCACTGACAAAATCAGTCACTTTAGTAACAGACTGCACAATTTCTTTAATGGTCTCGCCTGCTTCGCTCACCTGACGTGAACCGGTATCAACCCGACCAACAGCATCATCAATCAGGGTTTTGATTTCCTTGGCTGAGGCAGCAGACCGCTGTGCTAATGCGCGAACTTCACTGGCAACTACAGCAAACCCCCTGCCTTGTTCACCGGCACGGGCAGCTTCCACCGCCGCATTCAGCGCCAGAATGTTAGTCTGGAACGCTATACCTTCAATGGTTGTAATAATTTCTGCCATGCGAGCGGAGCTTTCAGAAATCCCACGCATTGTCTCAACCACATCGCCTACCGACGTACCACCGCGTTTGGCGATTTGAGACGCAGCCACAGCCATATTGGCAACCTGCCGCGCATTCTCAGTATTTTGCTCAACAGTACTGCTCAACTCTTCCATACTGGCAGCAGTCTGAACCAGTGAAGCCGCCTGTTCTTCGGTACGCTGTGATAAGTCTGCATTACCCACAGCAATTTCACCGGATGCACCATTAATTTCTTCAATACCGTTGCGTACCTGAGAAACCATTGATGTTAACGCCACTTGCATATCACGTAGCGACATAAACATACGGCCTATCTCATCATGGCTCACCACTTCAACACGGCCTGTCAGGTCATGTTGTGCAATTTGGTCCAAAGCTTTACCGGCTACCGTTAAAGGCACCAACACTTTACTGCGGATAAACAGCCATGCAGCTATCGCGATCAGAAGGCCAATAGCAATCAGCAAGGAGTTAACCACAGCATTACGTTGTACGGAAGCGTCATTATCTGCCAGCGCTTGCGCTATCAGTTGGTTTTGCTCTTCAATAAATGCTGTACTCAACTTGTTATAGTCGGTCAGTGATTCAACTAATTTATCTCGCAATGCACCGATGGTGAACGCTGCATTATTGCCGCGCTCCATCTCTGAGTAAATCTGCCGCGCGGTCTCGGTATATAAATTAAGGGCAGCAGCAAGTTTGGTTATTTTGACCTGGGTTTCTTCAGTATCGCTTTTGCTGGTTTCAATCAACCGGGCGACCAGTTTGTCCACCCGAGCACTGGCTGCTCTGGCATCATCCAGCGAAGCGAGGTCTGCCGGTTGTACCGGTTGATTCAGTTGTTTGAGCAATGCATTGACATAGGCCAGTGTCTGGCGTTGCAACCCAACCCATACCTCACCATGGATCTGGAATAGCACCCCTTGCTCATCAACCGCTTTTTGTTTGAGGTATGCATAGTTTTGCCCGGCATTTTGTACATCGCGTAGCCCTTTGATTCCCATAAATGCAATGATGGCAACAAAGACAAAGACGACAGTAGTCATGGTGGTCTTTATCGAGAGGTGCTTCAACATGTAAGTACTCCTGGAAATTGCTCAAAAACTGAACAAGCATGCCTTTGGGAGTGATTAACCCAATGGGCAAACCAATAAATCACCTGATTCTCAGCTATCAGCCATTGAACAGGCACAACAGGGGTTCCAGCTAAGGCCCTGGCCCTGCTATTGACCGTAATGCCCTCAAGTGAAGGTCATCGCTCAGGCGTTCAACTCCAGGCCTGAGGCACTAACCTTTATCACTCTCGGTTCATGCATCATTCTCATTGCTGTGTGCTCATGAATCTTTACCAACTCGCTTTCGCAGTTCTGGTAGTTTGATTTATCGGCATTGCGTGGTGAAACTATAGGTACTTGTTTGTTTTTTGTTGATCTGTGTTAGGTTTTTGTTTAAAAACCTATTTACCCCAAAGCACCTCCAAAAGTGCGTTGAAACCCATCGTTTGAAGTGGGTTATCCATCAATGCTATTCTTGAAATCATTCCATGATGATTAACGTATTATGAAGATAAAAAATATGCGCGGCAGGCCCTCCACACCTGAAAGTGATGTCAAAAATAAGGTACTGGAAACCTCTTTTAGCATCTGCATAAATAAAGATTTCTCATCCATATCTATTGATGAAATAGCCAGGAATGCCGGGTTGGCTAAAAAAACCATATACAAGTATTTTAAAAATAAAGATGCCATTATTGAGCAGATGATTGAGAAATGGACATCGACAAAAACACTTACTGCACCATCACTCCCTCAACACAAAGAGGAAGTTATAGATAAATTACTCTGCTTTTTTATGGAGTTATCAGCACACGCATTATCTCTTGAGTCCGTTGCTATTTTTCGTTTTTTACAAAGTGACGCACATAAAAAAAACGAGTACCTTAAACTTTACCGAGAAAATGGTATTAACAATGCAAGTGAAGTGCTCAATGAGTGGCTTAATCAGGTAAAACTACTTGGGTTTATCAATCCATTATGGCCTGATAATTCTGCAAGTTATTTTCAGGCTCTGCTAATTACACCACATTTAAGAGATATAACACTTGGCCTTAAACCTCCTGTACCCGAGTACGATCTTCTGCCTGAGTTAAAAAAGACGTTACTCGCCTTTCAAAATATCTTACTGAATAAATAGAAATATCTATTACTACAAACTTACCTTTTACAACAATTAAGTCCGCCATCGACAGTCGTTATCCAGTAACATCAATTTGGAAACCGTATTCGTTTCTTAATTGATAGCCGGAGACAATTCTCTATGACAAACCGCAGAGACTTCTTACGAACCGCAACAGTTGCCGCTGTTGTAGCAGGTAGCGGAATGCTGACTGGCCGTAGTTCACTGGCCAATGCAGCGGAAACTACCCCCAAGCCAGCAGGGCTGAATAACAAACCCCAAAAGATAATTGCTCTGGAAGAGCATTTCATGCTGTAGTCCCCCCTGAATTTAGTCTTACCGCTTAATGGAGTTCTCTGGTTAAAATACAGCCAACGGAGGCCCATCATGAAGAAAGCGCGTTTCACTGAAACTCAGATCCTGCGGGTTTTGAAAGAAGTTGAAGGTGGCCGGCATGTGAAGGATGTTTGTCGAGAAAACGGTGTGTCAGAAGCCAGCTATTATAACTGGAAAGCCAAATACGGCGGCATGGAGTCCTCTGATATCAAACGGATGAAAGAACTTGAAGAGGAAAATCGCCGGTTAAAGCAGATGTACGCGTCCCTGAGTCTGGATCATGAAATTCTTAAGGATGTTGTCTCAAAAAAACTTTAACGGTGCCTATTAGACGTCAACTAGTTTTGCCGACTGGCGCCAACTATGCTGGCCGCATCCTTTAGTGCAGTGTTAAGCCGCGCTGGTTACTGCCTTCGACGTCTTTTTCCTATAACTTTCTCCTTTCAGTTCGAACATATATCCGTGATGGATCAGCCGGTCTGCTGCCGCCACCGCCATCGTCTCATCCACGAAGATGCTGCCCCAGGTGCTGAACGGATGGTTACTGGTGATCACCAGGCTACCGCGTTCGTAGCGATGCGCTATTAACTCGAACAGCACGCCCGTTTCAGCGTTGTCGCGTTTGACATAACCAAGGTCATCCACCACGATCACCCGGTAGCGATCCAGTTTCAGTAACAGCTCATTCAGTTTCAACTGAGCTCTGGTTTTAAGCAGCTCCTGCAGCAACTCTCCGGCGCTGTAGAACCGGGCTCGGTAGCCCTGGGCTACAACGCCATCCACGATCGCTGCCGCCAGATGGCTTTTCCCCAGCCCGCTGGCGCCGAACAGCAGGACGTTTTCACCCGCATCAACCCAGTCTGTCGTTTCGCAGAGCTGCCGGAACTGAGCGCCATTCAGTTCCGGCACCTGGCTGAAGTCGTACTCGCTCAGCGTTTTGGCCACCGGCAACCGCGCCTCCTTTTTATAGCGGCGCAGTTTTTCGCTCTCGCGCCACAGTAGCTCTTCATTGCATAACGTCAGCAGATAACGCGACGGGGTCCAGCCTTCCGCCAGCGCGCGTTTTTCCAGGGCATGCCATTCCGCGCCAACACGTGTCAGACGCAGTTTACGCAGGCTGCGTTCAAGGTGGTGGATATTGCTCATTGCAGACCCCCCTTGCCACGCAGTAGTTGCTCATAACTGCTCAGGTTGTGCTGCACCACACTGACCGGCGGCAACTCCTTTTCCTTTATCCCCAGGAAGCGCATCAGCCTGTGCAAATCCACGTCTCCCGGGGTGTTCAGCATCTGCTCCATGCCTCTGGCCACGACTGAGATATCATCATATCCTGCCGCAAGTTTCAGGGCGTGCACCATCAGCCTCCCCGCCATGTCGGGCTCCAGATGGTTACACAGGCGACGCCACAGCCTCCGCCATTCATCGTCCGGCAGGATGTCATTTCGCAGTGTGGCATGACAGAACGCGCCGGGCTTTTTCGCCAGACTGTCGATGACATGCCGGAAGTCGATACGCCGGGCCCGCGTTTTCCCTTTTTCAGGCCTGACCCGGGGGCAGCTCATGACTTCGTTGCTGCCCACGTAACAACTCAGGCGATCATCCCATAAGCGGACACGTAACAGCTGGCCAACAAGCCGGGAAGGCACGCTGTAGACGACGTGCCTCACGTTGATGGTACTGCTGCTACTGACCCTCACCGTCAGCTCGTCGTAGTCTGCACTGCGACGAAGCGGCAGCGGCTTCAGATGAGGACGCTCTTCCTTAACCAGATCCTGATTGTTGCGGTTGTGCCGCATGACCTGCTGAGTGATGAAGGTCTGGTATTCTTCCAGGGTGCTGAAGTCGTTACTGCCCCGCAGTATCAGTGCCTGACGGATACGCCTTTTAAGATGGCCGTGGGCGCTTTCAACCGAACCATTTTCGTGGCCCCGCCCGGCATTGTTGTGCACACCCTGCATGCCATAGTGCCGGCAGAGAGCAGCATAACGCTCCGTCAGTTCGCGGCGTCCGTCTTCACCCTGTTGTTTCCACGCAGCCCGCAGGCTGTCCGTTTTGTGCTCTACTGGTACGCCGCCCAGTTGTCCGAGCGCTTCCTGCAGGCCTTCAGCCAGGGCAGAGAAGCTCTCACCACCCAGCACGACCCGCATCCAGCTCCAGTGGCTCCATTCCAGACGGAAGTGATACAGCTTATGCGCCAATAACTTACCGGCGATGGTGACAACTACCCCTTTCAGTTCGGTAAAGTCCGAGAGGCCACGCAGGCCAGGTTGATGTCGCTGGCGGAACATCACCTCCTCCTCAGCACCATACTGTAGTTTCCATTCGCGGACCCGCCGTTGCATTGTCCTGCGGAGACTGTTGGGGTACTGACCGGGATATTTATCCTGCAGCATTTCCAGCAGAGTCGTCGGCATCAGAGCGGGTCTCTCCTTCAGCAGGGGAACAAGCATGCTGTCCCATACGGCTTCAAGAGGATCTTTGCGCGTCCGCCAGTGACGTGCACCGGCTTTTGACCACTGATCTTTTTCGATCCGGCGGCCGGAGCGGACAGAGATACCGGCTTTCATGGCCGATATATGCTGGGTTACACCTTTCTTACGCTGAGTCATGTAGTAACTGACCTGAGAAGTATTGAGCGTCACACCATTTCCTGTTGGATCATGTACATGACACTCAGATTACAAAACCGGCCAGAATAATCAGCACCAGGCGGACTGAGTTATTGTCGTCTCATAGGTGCCTGAAAAACGCGAGCTGGTTCATTACGTCATGACGGAACATCAGACCAGCGAACGACGCGGGTGCCGGATTATCGGTATCAGTCGAAGCCTGTTGCATTATTGCCCGAACACGGCGCGGGATATGCCGGTGATTGAGGCATTACAGAAACTGGCACAGCAGTATCCGGCATATGGCTTTGGCCTTATGTTCAATAAGCTACGTCAGGCCGGGTTGCAGTGGAATGCAAAACGTGTTTACCGGATCTACCGTTTGTTAAAGCTCAACCTCAGGCGGAAGGGAAAAAAACGCTTACCCAACAGACATCCACAGCCTCTGGCGATTCCACTGAAAATGAACCACTGCTGGTCGGTTGATTTTATGAGTGATGCACTGACAGATGGCCGGCGATTCAGGTTGTTCAACGTAGTCGATGATTTTAATCGGGAAGCGCTGGCAATAGAAGTTGATTTGAATATACCTGCCCATCGTGTTGTGCGAATTCTGGAACGGTTAAGTACAGAAAGAGGCTACCCGGCTTTTATACGAAGTGATAACGGGCCAGAACTCACGGCCGCAGTGCTGGCTGAGTGGGCGGAACGTCATGGTGTGATACGAGCCTGTAAATTAAATTGTGTAATTGCCTGATTTTGATATGTTCAATCCAACATCAGAAACAGGTTAATTTATGG
>NZ_SZPQ01000082.1 GCF_005217455.1 Martelella alba | reverse complement strand
TCATCCGCGGTCATACCATGAGCACGCCGGAGATGTGGAGGAAGAAAAGAAAATTTTCTCCCACATTCCAGGCATTCGATCATATCGCCAGATATGTATTGCTCGGCTTCAGCTCTGCTTTCCATAAGACCAGTTTATCGCAATCTGTTCTAAATCAGATAGATATGTCGTTTCATAAACAGCATTATTCATAGCGTCGATTGCCGACTTATAGTCCTGTTCATCCCGATATTTATATCGAGATGCAATTTCAGTAATTAATTCTATTGAAACATCATCGCCTTGGACCATATCTGAATTGACCAAGTCGATAGCCTCCTGTATCTCAGATTTTTTTTGCTCAAGCGCCTGTAGCAGGCGATTAGACATATCCTCGGGCGTTCGGCTTTTACCAGATATAAAATTTCTGATAGTACGGTCGCTAATACCGAGATCTCGCGAGATAGGCGACTGCCAGTTTTTACCGTAAACGACGAATGCTGCCCGCATCAGCTTGTCAAGATTGTTCATATTCACTCCAAGCAAAGCCCCGCACGATGCGGGGCAGATAAAATCAGACGAGGTAATTTGCGATTATGTGGTTTGCAGAGTCCTCATCGGTTGCATTGCGATAGAGATCTTCGACAATTTCAGCCTCGCGGTCTAAATCGATGAAATCGAACATTCCGTTGTTAAACAGGAAGTTTTTTGCATCAGAGATTGATTTAAACATTTTGAAACCCTCATTGGTTATCGGTCGGCCCGTTTGCCTTACCGTGAAAACACTATAACACTTTCCTAGATTTTAGGAAAGGTTTTTTGATGGTATATTGTGATTTATATCACAGGAACATTGTTAATCACTGCCATCTTATTACTGATCACCCACGTTACCACGCCCCAGCAGAACAACCCAGCCATATCGTCCATGTTTGGCATCTGAATAAATTGCCCTGATAGTTCCAAACTCTCCAGCCGTCGACGCGGTGAAATGACATACCGACAGATGAACAGATCATCGTTTGAATCGACAACGACGATACTACCATGTTCAGGCGTCATGGACTGGTCAATCGGCAGCGCCGGCAAGGAGATAAGGCATTATGCCACTCGTTTACAAACTTGGCCGCTGGGGTATTATTCAGATGTCATCCAGCTCTAACTCAATTTTAATGGTGTCCTACTCAAGAGTTGGTAAGCCATGGTTTGTGCCTAGAATATTTTTTATACGAACAATTAAAACAGGATATTTTGCATATGTGTAAAGAAGGAGATAGAAGAAGAGTTTAAATTTTTATGAATAATAAAATCCAACAACTAAATAGTTTCAGTATTGATAAATTCACCTAAAATCTAATTTTTTATCTCCCTGGTTTATTATAGTGCCGCGTTTAGGAAAAGTTTATTTAAGCTCTGTTTTAATATTGTACTTGAGATAAACAATATATTTATTTCAGGTTATCAATAAGAAACATAATTGAACAATTAACTATTTTAAGGACGGAAACCATGCCAGGAGTCAGAGTCGAGATAACTTGCGGTGTGAAAACCATAAAGCATCCAGATGGAAGAAAGACCTATGTTAGTGGTTGTGTAAAAGAACAAAAAAGTGTACCTATCGGACCTAAAGTCTCTGCTGCGTCTAACGTGTTAGCACAACAAAGATTGAATAGAAACATAGCTGCCAGTAATCAATCAACCATTAAGGCATTACAACAGCAGAACCAGAAAGTTCGTGATGACATAGCAAAAATGCAAAGCCGTCAGGCTGACAATATTGCAAATCGACAGAAACAAATTCACAAAAACATTGCATCAAGAAGCGGTCGGCAGGCCGAATTTAATGCAGCCATGGAAAGGCATCATAATTTCACGAAATCTACCTTACAGCCCCACCCTACCGTTCACAACACTGATGAGCATCAATGTCAATCGAAAGACCAAGAGACTCAGCGTCGTCATGAGGAGGAAAGTGGTAAACCATTCTATCAAAAACATGGACATGAAAAACGTTTTTCCACAAATTTCCCTAGAAATTTCAGATTAGACAATCCATATCAAGAAAAACTTATACATCATGAGCATGAGATCAAACAAACTCTTGAACTAGATTGGAACGATATTGAAAATCTTACATCATTATTAGATTCAACAAAAAAGGCTTTATCTTATGCACAGAATGAAAAAAAATTAGCGGAAAAAAACGTTCATGATAAATATAAAATAGAGTTAGCACAATGCGATATTAGCAGCAGCGGTTATTTTGCATGGAGCGAATCACATGGAATTAACAATTTCGAAGAGCGAATAGCTTTTCGTGACTCTATTGGAAGAAATCAGAGTTGGGAAGATCTTCGTCCAAAACTGATAGATAATGAGATGGCTAGAAGGAGGCTAACCGCAGCTAATGATGAAATAAAATTATTGGAAACAAAGATCAGAGATATTGATGATAGATTAAAAAATTTAAAAATAGAACAATCTAAACCAATAAGTAAAAAATTGGTTTCCGCTTCAAATATCAATGAGTTGGATCTTGAAAAACTCTTCGCGCAGCTCCGATTTCTTAATACAAGTCAGCAAGCAGCTAAAGCGCAGCAAATCGGTGCTTGCGAGGCACTTGCCTGTGATATTGGGGTACAGGCGAAGTGGACATCCATTGAGGCAGGTCAATTTATAGCATTCGGCTCTGGAGTGGTCACAGGTGCCCCCGCTGAGCTGTACGATGTAGTGAAAGGTATTGTCGATGCCGCTATGAGTCCTAACGAGACCATCTTAGCGCTGAAGGCACTTATCAATAATGGTAATATTCTCAGCACAGTTGCTGACGCCGTTAAGGAAAAATGGATAGCGCATATCGATAATATGGTAGCCGCACAAGAACGAGGTGGATTAAAAAACTATTTTGAAGCGGGCGTAGAAGGTGGAAAACTGGTCACTGACGTGGTTTCGCTTGCGTCTGCTGGCATTGGCATGGTGAAACTAGGGGCCACCGCAGTGGAGGTTGGAACAGAACGGATTGGGCAATACGCAGCTAAACTCACTGGTCAAGCAAGCAAATACCAATCAGTTAAACTCGCTGATACGAAGATCACCTGGGGTGGGGGAATAGAGGGTCAAGGTATTCCATGGGAAAACTTTTTGGAACCCCGCTTCAAAAAGGGTACTAGGTTACCGGAAAAATTCAAAACATTCGATTTTTATGACCCACAAACACGAACTGCTATAAGCGCTAAGACATTGGATACTCAAGCCGCTGGATATTTGAAAAACCCGAAAGATGTATACAGTACATTAAAACAGTATATCGATAAAGAAAATGCGTTCAGAGGTTATGAAAAGGATGGCATTCAGTTGAAGGCCGCAATGATTGATAAGAAAGAGATGCAGTTAGCAATACCTGCTAAAACGACCGATACGCAATGGGTTGAAATAGAGCGCGCAATTGCTTATGCTAACGATAGTGGCATTGAATTGATTATTACAAAGGTTGAATAATATGTTTGATGACAATGGTAAAGGCTACAGTGCTTGTGCAAAAATCAATGGCGATTTTTTGTGCATTTACACCACATCTGGACTAGGCCTTGTAGCCCTAGATACGTCTTCTCCTACATATTTTCTAGAGCCCGATGCCGAAGATTCAAAAGTTGGCGAAGCAGTAATCTCGGCATTATCCAAAAGCCGAACTTTATCGGCAGATGAATATGGGGATTTTTTTAATCGTGAAGTGTCAAAGAATCGTTACCTTACTTGGGTTGCGGGAATAATGCATAAATATGGATACAAAAATAAACAAAATTTGTTTAGGAAAATGAAAAGCTCCTCAATTCAATACGTTCATGGCAGGATTACATTCTCCCCCAGTCATCACGAAAAACTTGAATCCTGGAGTGGTGATGGTCTAACCGACGCTGATGACGTTATCCTCCCCGCTAGCAGTTCGCCCGCTGAAATTGGTGCTGGCTTGCGTTTGGCATTCGAACGCTGCAAGTAATTTATAGTCTTCCATTTGCTCTTCTTGTTGTTTTCCTTATTTTTGGGCCATCCGTGGCCCGTTTTTACGATTCGGCAGGCGTTTCTACAACAAACGTCACGTTTATTGTTTCTCACTGCGCCAGAGCAACGTTTATCACATTATCTACTCTCATACGTAGTTCAGAATACCGTTTTGCCATAGTGCCTCACAATATATCGGGAAATGCATTATTGATGGATTTAATCAGCTCAATACCCGTGACCACTGCGCCAGGGTCGCGTTTTACTCCAATGCCCAGGCCATTTTTTACGGTCACATCACCGGTTACTATGCCTGAAGAGGTGTCCTCCCAATTACAGCCGGCCTGATTGGCTATGGTTCCCGCGGTATTTCCCAGGCGCATATTGCCGTCCATCACTACCGGGCCATAGAGAGTATCGCCGTGTATATCACAGATACCGGAGTTGATGACCACCATCGCGCCAGACACGTTTTTGTTATAAGATCCTCCGTTCTGAACCATGTGGGAGGTTTCATGGTTAGAGGCTCCCTGTGCCGATTGACCCGCGATATCGCCGCAATAACTCCCCTCACAGCCGTTCAGCTCCATATACCCTTCACCACCGGTGGGGTTATGCAGATTGAATCCGTCATTGCCAATGCGATAGCATTTAACGTTATTGCATATGGTCCGTTCGTTGCGCCCCGTCGCACCCACTCCGCCATTGGCGCAATATTCCACCAGGGAATTATTTACGGTCAGAAACCCGGTATTCTCCGGCTGCGTTGAATTACCATTACTGATTCCGTTAATCATGGAGTTTCTGGCAACGCAATCATTAACGGTGAGCAGCCCAAACCCGATAGTGGCAACACAAAAATTCCGCTGCGATATTTCGATGGAATGTAATGCCGGGTTGGAATCATCAGGTAACCTGACGTAAATAACTCCGTTCACGTAGCCATATTGCCCTGCGGCGGGCGTGGTCGGCGTATCCGTGTTCTGGATTAATTTGACATTAAATTCCCGGTCAACAATTGTTTCGGTCATCGTCGTGACCACCACGACCAAAACAGATGTGTAGCCCAGCGTTTTACTATAAATGGGTCCAGCCCCGGACCAGCCAGATGTGTGTAGGTTAGAGCCGTAAATATACCATGGCTCGCTGTCTACACCGGATAACGTGACATCGAGCGACGTGTTAAATGTGATTTCCTGGCGCAGCGGTGAGGTCTCAGGCGCGATGATTTTTATTTCATAGTCGGGCAGTCCTGCGCACAGCCCCAGGGCCAGTGATAGGGTATTGACCGGTTTATCAATTGCGCCCGTTCCACTGGACGTTCCATTCACTGAATCAACATAAATAGGATTGGGCGGGTAATTGCGCAATACGCCGGGTGTAGGCACCCCAAGGCGCCACAGTTGAGGGACACTCATTAGGCCACCTTGGTTAAATTTACCGCCAAAATAACCATTGCTGTGGGTAGGGTATCGCTGGCTGACGAGCCATTCCTACCGATGCGAATAGTAGTGTGTCTGGTTGGGTCAATGGTGATATCCAGAGCAATTTGTGTCTCTATATCAATATAGGGAGTCGCATTCGCCGCTGCAACAGTACCGCCGCCCGCCGGCGTTACATTGAATGATTCTCCCGAGGCCCAACTGTGAATTAATCCGGAAAAACTCACGTTTCCTGTGTTTGCTACGAGATTAGACCAGATAATTGTTATTCTCATTGTTGTCCAATGAGATGGTAGGTCAATCATTTTTGTTATTGACGCATCAGCCCCATTAGAAAATTGCCATCCCGCTAATCTACTAGCTATCATTCCATATGTCGCAGATCCAATTGCCAAATCAAAATCTTTTGCAGGAATAACTATCGATGAGACTGCATTGGTTGGGTCTGCCGTAATAGCGTCAACGGACGTTTGCAATTCGGTAAATTGCTGTTTGTCTGGGATAACATCGACAAGGGCGGCTACGGAGTCGGCGGCGGCCTGAGTCTGTACGAGCGCATTTTGTGCGACAGTGGCGGATGTGGACGCGGATTCAGCCGAGACAGCCGCAGACGTTTGGCCTTCTGTTATTTCGTCGATTTTCCCTTGAACGGCATTTGATAAATCGTCTTTCGATGCCAGATCATTAAATTTGGAAGCCAAAGGTATTTCACCATCATTGAAAGACATGGGATACGTTCCGATAATTATTAAAGAACAATTATACATTGCCATGGGTCAGTTATGATTCTTCCCTCGTAACATGAGAGTGGTAACATTTAAGACGAAGGTTTAGTTGGCCACGCTATATCCGTTGGGTTACTGGTATCGATTGCTTGTAACTCTTTTATATAATTTATCCATGCCGTCAACGTTGTTTTATCCGCATCACTAATATCCCCTAATGATAACTCTGTTTGCCAAATACTGATTGTGCCTTTGGCATCAGATAGTAATTCTGATTGAGTATTCTGCGCTGCCGTTATTTCTGCATTTTTTTTTGCGGTTGTGTCGGTAACCCATGAGCCATCAGTCCACACATCGTAATCAGTCGAAGGCTTTAGGGTTGTGAAACCATCTTTTATCGGTCCGACATAATCAACGGTTGATGCTACGCGATCAGTGGTAGAATAGACTGTTTTACCGCGATTATCGACGACCATAGACCATGTGTTGGCAGAAAATACTGCCACATATCCAGACTCAACAGCGGGCGGAGCTACTGACGTCGCGCCAGCAGAAACCCCGGTACCCGTTGTTACCCATTCGTCAACATCACCTATATAGATTCCGTTATTATCATATTGATAGGTTTTTATAAA
>NZ_SZPQ01000081.1 GCF_005217455.1 Martelella alba | reverse complement strand
GAAACTGCCAGCCCATTCCCCGGAGGAAAACATGGTCAGGCAAAAGTGTAGCGGTATTAGGCGCAGCTATTTAGCTGAAGTGCTACGGGTATCGCGTTCAAATCTTTATGAACGGTTGCTGCAGAAACGCCAGCACCGGTCAGTCCGCTACAGCAAAGACGATGACGCACGATTGTTGCCGCTTATCTGCCAGATATGCAGCGAGCGGGCGACAAACGGCTATCGTCGCGTGACTGCGCACCTCAATCGTGCCCTAAAGGAACAAAACTGGCGGGTTAACCCCAAACGCATTTACCGGATCATGCGGGCAAATAAACTGCTGCTGACAAAATCAGGCCATAAAAAACCAGAGCGCTGTCATACCGGCAACGTCGTGACACTTAAGCCAGATACGCGCTGGTGCTCAGATGGCTTCGAAATACGCTGCTGGGATCGGGAAGTCGTGCGGGTGGTGTTCAGCCTTGACTGCTGTGATCGCGAAGCCATAAGTTGGTCGGCGACAACAGGTGGAATAAACAGCGTTATGGTGCAGGATTTGCTGACAGAAAGTGTAGAAAAACGCTTTGGAAATGCGCTTTACCTACCACATGCCGTTGAGTGGCTGACGGATAACGGCAGTTGCTACATAGCGGACTCAACAAGAACGTTCGCCACCTCACTCGGGTTCATCGTGTGTACGACGCCAGTGCGCAGTCCGCAGAGCAATGGCATGGCTGAATCGTTCGTGAAAACGTTCAAGCGAGACTACGTGTATGTGGATGATCTGCCGGATGCGGTAACCGTAATGGAAAAACTGACGGAATGGATGGAAGATTACAATAACTGGCATCCCCATAAAGGGCTGAAAATGCAGTCACCGAGAGAGTACAGAAGTTCGTTGCTAGCAATAAATTAACCGTGTCCGTTTTAGCGGGGGCAACTCCACTTCAAAGTTTCCGACTCTCATGGTCTGTACCTTTTAGTCAATCCAGGCGGTTCACGTCTCTGGTATCTCAATTATCGTATCAATAGAAAAGAATCCCGCCTCGGCTTAGGGGCCTATCCTGCAGTATCTTTGGCCGATGCTCGTCAGCAGCGTGACGGTATCCGTAAATTGCTGGTGCAGAATATCAATCCAGCTCAACAGCGCTCCGCTGAAAGGAATTGAGAAAAAAGGTTTGCTGGAAGTGGCAGCACGCACTCGGCAGCATATGTGCAACGTCATGCGTCATGCCGAGCATCAGGAGCTGATATTTCCCGGTGACCATAATCCGTATAAACCAATGTGCGAAAACACGATTAACAAGGCGCTACGCTTGATGGGTTATGACACAAAAGATGAAATCTGCGGCCACGGATTCCGCACAATGGCCTGTAGTGCCCTGATGGAATCGGGTCTGTGGTCACTGGATGCCGTTGACCGTCAAATGAGCCATCAGGCACGCAATACTGTGCGTATGGCATATATTCATAAGGCTGAACATCTGGAAGCTCGTCAGGCAATGATGCAGTGGTGGTCAGATTATCTGGATACGTGCTGTGAAGCTTATATTCCACCCTATATTCTGGACACAGATAACAGCAACGCAGCAGTCTGATATATAAATTATCTTTTCAGAAACATTAACGCTGTATCAGTCAGGACTGGTACGGTTTTTAGTTTATACAGGCACTCAGAAAACGCCACAGTGAGGCAGATCGCAATCAGCAGAAAATCATTCTGCATGATGAAACACAACAATGGCAGGCCAAATATTTTACACAAAAAGATGAACAACCCCCGCTGCTTACGCGGGGGGACTTTCAGTTATCACGCCATCTGTTCGATATACCAGCCGTATATTTATCTTCATAAGAAAACAAATTCATGGCGGACGGATTGAGTTAAACACCGATAAATAGAGCAAATTATTACTCACATAAACATTGCCAGCATTCAGTCGAAATCAGTATATTCATATCATAAGAGATAAAGCTAAAAAAATTTTTACTTTTTGACATCATCAAAATTTATATCTGGGTGAAAAGCAGATTTAATCAGTTTAGCGCGTTGCACAAAATAAGCCAACCATTAACATTTAATTTCCATTTAGTAAATCTAAAATATATATTACCATTTAACGGATCGCTCGTAAAAATGGCATATATCAATTACAAACGATCGACTGTCCCACTCTGGCAGATCATGGATTAACTTTATACCTATTTAGTGAAAATCCCAGAAATATTTCATAAGCCTTTTTAACTCAGATTTGAAATCGATGTAAAGTTAAACTTTAAGCTGATTCAATCGGCCAATATTTTCCTCGAAACTAAAATATATGATTAAATCTTCCTTTAATTAACACATGCTGATTTGTCAACATCTGGATGAGAAAAAAAAGAGTAATTATCAATTTACTTTTCTTATCATCATTACCAGTATTCCTCCTCCAAGAGCTATGAGTGCCAGAACCGGAAGTATGGGCAGATACTGGTTTCCCATTACTCCGTACAGCAATGCGCCCAGCACGGGCCCCAGGATCTGTGCCCCGGTATTGGCAAAGTTTAGTATACCAAGATCCTTCGCCGAATTTTCGTGACTGGGTAAGACTTCCAGGTTGAGGGCCTGATCGACAGAGAAAAATATGCCTGAGCCAATACCTGCAATCACACCATACCAGATCATCGCCTCTGGCTCGGGCCAGAAAAAGGGGATGAGTGTACCGGCTGCAATCAGCATTGCTGACAGGAACACCGGTTTTTTGCGGGTACGAAGTTTGTCTGATACCGGACCGGAGAGAGGTGCAAAAATCAGCGCAGTAACCATCGTTGCAATGCCCATTAATGAGATATAGTGCCCGGCTGACGAGCTGGTCAGACCCATACCGCTTGTGAGAAAAAACAGTTGATATACGCTGAAAGCCGTGATAGTTATTGCCACAAGCATTTTACCAAACAGCGCCAGATAAAAGTCACGTGCCGCTCTGACAGGAAAGATAAAATACTTTATAAAAATTTCTTTATTCATTTTCCGGACGGGCATGCCAAGGCTGGATTTCTCTTTAATAATAAACGCAGCCAGCGGACCAGACAGTAACATTGCGCAAGCCATGGCATAATAGCCGACATTGATTAATTCCGGATGGGCATCACTCAAAAATAACCCTCCCGCAACCGGACCACCATATTGTCCGGTGATGAACCCCGCAGCATAGACTGACGATATCAGCCCACGGTGTCTGGGGGCAATTCTGTCTGCAATGACAGCCAGCAGGGGTGCCACAACAAAGTTGATAAATGTCTGCAGCAGGCACCACAACAGGATGAAGAGTCCGAGTTGTTCCCGTGAATTTATCATGCCCAATCCGATCATAACTGCGGCAGTAAGGACAGAGCCAGCCACAATCCATGGCGTCCTGCGCCCCCAGCGGGATCGGGTCAAATCGGACAGAGCTCCGATAATAATGGTGGTAATCGTTGACGTTACTGCACCAAGTGTTCCCAATAGCGCCAGAAAATTATTCACCTCTGCATTCTGACCGATAATATTACTCAGTTTTGCCGGATTCAGGACAGAATTTATTCCCATAAAAGGACCAAGCCATAACAGAGCGCCCAGGCCCACAGCTATACCGGTCAGGACCGGTACGCCTGGCTGCTGGTCATCTGTGACAGACGCAGACCAGTTTTCCCGGGGGAAAGCATCATTATTCATCTGTGTTTGCATTTTATTATCCTGCTATAAAATGAGATTAAAATTCGGATTTAACTGTAATTTCTGTGAAGACCTGTTTATTACTGTTGATATTCATCTGAACAAACATCAGTAACAACAGAATTTTTTGCATAATTTTTCCTGTACGTACTGGGGGATATTCCACAGTGACGGTGGAATATTTTTGAAAAGTAGAATGCATCGTTATAGCCGTTTGCGCGTGCTATATCAGCTACCGAGAGCGTGGAACTCTGTAACATATTTCTGGCACAATAAATCCGCTGTTTTTCTTTCCATTCATTTATTGTCATGCCAGTATCGCGGCGAAATAAATGTGAGAGTCTGGACGGGGAAAGACTGACCCTGCTGGCAAGCTTGGCAAGGCTCTCATCCAGAAAAAGGTTATTATCAAGATGCTGACAAATCGCAGTAATCCGGATATCCATGGTTTTATGCAGACTATCATACTGCATCCGGTAGCAGGAAAGAATAATCCTTTCGAGCACGTTCATCGCCATAGCCTCAGACAGGGCATTATTGTCCGAAAACCATGTAATGGCCTCAGTGAACAGCGTCTTCACAGTGTCACTTTCCGCATCACTGCTGAGCTTTATACGGCTCACGCCCCCCACATCATTTTGCCACTGCAGCCATTCTTTCCAGTAAGGACGAGGGATAAAATAGATCCAGAAATGGTCCCAGCACTCCTCTGATACCTGCCTGCCATAATGATGCTTCACGCCGGGCGGGAAAATCAGCATATCGTTTTTTTCAACATGCAATATTTTTCCTCCCTCAGTTTCAACCCACGCGCTTCCCTTAACCGTAAGGTTGATGATATAGCCATCCATCCCGTCGGGGCGGAATACGGGTGTGTCATGCGGCCCGTTGATAAGTACCGGCGTAAATCCTGCAACGAGATAGGCATCAAAAGTGAAACACATATTTTTCCTCCTGACTCAGGCGTCCCCGACAAGCAGTCGCATTCCCCATGCTCCGATGGTCAGTGTCTCTCCTTTCCGGTGGATATTTCCGCTGAGTGGCTCAAAAACATCATCATTCGTCGTGAAATCCCTATCAGATCCAGAATAGTTAAATAAAAACCGCACAGATTCGCCTGACTTATTGATAGATTTCCTGACCACCACAGGCCAATGGCTCTGGGCCGTCCGTGAAGACAGGCTTATTCCGTCGGACAGACAGGAAAAGAGTTCATAAATCAGTTTCTTGGATGGTAAAAAACCAACATACAATGCTTTTCCGGTGCCATACTCTGAAAGTGTTGCTGCAGCATATTTTCCCCAGTGTGGGTGGTCATAGCGCAACAACTCCCGGGTGCGATCTGATGCGGGAGACAGCAGTTCCATCCACATTTCTGCACTCTCATTAGATAAACACCCCACAGCTTTATCTACGGAAGTGATGCCCACATTTTCAGGGATGGTGAACTGGCTGTAACTCACACCGCAGCATTTACTGATGATACCGGGTTGAGTGACTGCCCTGACCTTTACGTCAAGATCACAGAAACCACTTTTGAATCCGATGAGTACGCGCCCACCGTTTTCCACAAATGCATTAATGCCTTCAAGCTCTTCATCCGATGCCGAATACAGCGCCGGAATGATGATGACACGATATTTCTGCGACTGTGGAGACAGATGATTGATAATGTCAACGCTGATATTCCGGTCATATAACGCATCCCAGAATCGTCTCAGGATATCGTTATAGACGTAATCAGCCTGCCTGTTCAGTTCAGGCTGAGGCGTATCTGGTCTGAACCAGTTCATGGCTTCCATGGCGTTGCTGCTGACCAGTATTGCCACATCATTATTCGTGTGCAGCTCATCAAGCGTATCTGACAGGCGCGACATATCATTACCGATACTCACGGCTTCCTGATAGGTCGGTCCCGCTGAAAAATCATGACTCAGCAGCCCCTTCCAGTAAGTTTCGTAAGAATTATGGATTGAATGCCAGTGCCAGTAGGCAACCATACTGGCTCCGCTGGCAATATGACTGAATGCTTGGAGGCGCAACTGCCCCGGATAGGGCGTCCATTTAGCAAAGCCCTGAGCCTGCGTTTCCATGACAAAATAATTCTTTCCGCCTTTCAAATTGCGGGCTACATCACCACTGAAAGCAATTTCACGGCCTGTTAAATGGTTCTGAGTGGGGTGGTAAACATCCACGCTCACTACGTTCATAGCCTTCGCAGCGTCAAAATGGTCCACCCTCGGTTGCAGACCGAACGAATACCCGCGCCATTCAAAGTCAAAATTTTGTGTGACAAACTGTCCGGGACGCGCGTATTCACCGACAATAGCGGCCTGCCATGCAAGATATTCTGCCACCTTTTCCCGGCGAAAACGCGCAAAAGCGCAGCCAAGGCTGGCGTTAATTGTCCCCTCTAGAGGAGGAAAATCATCCCAGGACTCTATACGGTTACTCCAGTACTCAAGGCCAAAAGCATCATTCAAATCTCTTATGCCCTGAAAACGTTCTCTGAGCCATTTCCTGAATGCGTTCTGAATATTTTCACCTACGTTTTCATAATGCTTAGTTTCGTTGTCAACCTGATAACCGATAATTGCCGGGTGCTGGCACACGTGCTCCAGTAATTTACGAATAATGTTTTCTGAATGATAAAGAAAGTGTGGCTGAGTAATATCAATAATCTGACGACGCCCGTAAACCTGCTGTCCCTCCGGTGTAGTCACGAGGATGTCGGGATGTTTTTTTGCAAGCCACCAGGGGACAGCGTAAGTTGGAGTTCCAACAATAACGCCTATTCCAGCCTGATGCATCGCATCAAGGACACGGTCAATGTGACGAAAATTATATGAATTTTCCGCAGGTTCCAGTGTACTCCATGTGGATTCCGCTATTCTGACGACATTGATTCTGGCAGACAGCATCATCTCAATATCTTTATCCAGCCGATCCTGCCGCAGATACTCATCATAATATGCCACCCCGTATAAGAGCTTCGACATCCGGGTACTCCTTAATTTATGTTTAATGACAAAAATCACTTAATTGTCCTGAAAACAATATATTCCATATTTTTTCATAATGGCTTAACATAAACGCTGAACTTCCTGTAAAAATCCGCCGCCTTGCATAAAATGTGATCTCTGTATCATCATGAATTACTTCTGTCATAAGTCCATTCGTCTGTTGTTTCTATGACAACCTCAAAGAGGCTTTAGAAGCCTATTGCTGATGAAAGACAACTCAATATCATTTATAAACAATAAAATACCTAATGATCATGAGCATGGTTATATTTACGGTAAGGGGTCGGGTATCTCGCCTTGTTGATTGATAACCGTTATGAAATGCTCTTTTCACCCATTACCGGCGTGAATTTCATCATGATGAAGCGGCACACCCGAACTGAACAGCAACAGCATATTAACGCATGGCAACACAGCGGTTTAACTAAACAGCATTATGAACCGCCCCGGGAATCCTGGAGACTAAACTCTTTGAGAGAGAGGTAACAGGATGACTAAAAATACTCGCTTTT
>NZ_SZPQ01000080.1 GCF_005217455.1 Martelella alba | reverse complement strand
CCACCGGCTGTTGGATGTTTGACTATGAGCAACGGTTAATCACGCCGCACTCTGTTACCCCTCTCAAAGCCCTCTGTTATATGCCGGCCTTCCACCGGCTCGCCCGGGTAACCCCGGGTTGGCGCTGTTTCTCCGCGATTACTCACCAGATCCCCGCGGTCGTGTCGTGCCGCTGTTTGGCGCTCCGCGTGCTGCTGGTGCCCGAACCGGGAGACGCTGTTTTGTTGGTGCCGACCTTCCAGCCAGCGCGGTTCGGATTCCCGTACTTACCAATGCATACGGCTTACGAACTCCGCGGTGATCTATGACAGGCGTCGCCGCGGCGGTGGTACCTGAAAACTACTCGCGCTCTCAGTGGTATAAGTGAGCGGCTGGAGTCGAACCAGCTGTAGGGCGGATAACCCCAACAATCACCCGATCGCACAACCGGTTGAGCACTACCACAACATAGCGGTTTGGGTTATGAGCCGGCCGCTATCAGTGCTCATGCGGTTGAGCAATCGCTATGGTAAAATCGCCAGAGCACTCACCACAGCAGTAGAAACACCAATCACAACCAGCAAGGCCACGAAGCGCCGCCATTCCCCTCGATGTTCTTATAGCTTTTTCCCACATCCACTGATAAAGCGCCTCATTAGAAATCCCTTCTGCTACAACCATCGGTTCAGGTTTCTGCATTTTGGCTATCCTCAACTGCCTTTTCGGCGAATCATCCGGTCATTCATGTGCCACCGCCGGCTACGTTCGTGGGCATCCTTTCCTGACTTCCTTATCAACCGTGGCTCCTGCCGTGTTCCGTGTCGATGGAAGTAGTTTATTAAATACTAAACACATGTGTCAAGTGTTTATTAAACACTAAATGATGTGTTTGCTAAACTCTGTTGATTTCAAAGAGAATTTATTTTGAAAAAATCTTCCCCAGGCCCGGCCTGGGCGCAAAACGGGAGGGATTGGCACCGCGGAAAGCTCAGATTTCATTAAATCGTGTTTACTCTGCACCACGGTAGGTCAGGATTTGTACAGATTGGGGGGGCGGGAGAGGGTGATAGGCACAAAAAACCCGGCGCTGGGCCGGGTCAGGGAGATATTTAATTGATCTCTAGAACGATAGGGTCTTTTGACACGAACCCAGCTTTTCTCTGAACGGTTACAACGCTTTGTATCACCCATACCTTGCCGATCCGCACATCATTCTTGATGGCGCATGGTAGATGGATATGGGTTTTGTTGCACCTTATGGTGAAAGTGGTTCCTTCCGGATACGTTATCACCGTAGTTAGGTGAGTATCTATGAATGTTCTGAAAAGCTCATCAAGTTCATTTAGCGATATCGCAGGGTTGTTTCTCGGATCATTAAGACGTTCAACGGCGGCATGAAATGTAAAATGTAACTCGACACAATCTTCAGCAAGTATGTCGTTTATTTCAGCCTCAAGGTCAAGAATTCCCTGTCGAGTGATGCTCATAGATGCGCGGCCGTAACAGTTCTCAGCTTGCGATTAAGTTCATCGTCAGATTTTGCGTGAACGGTTCCGACATGGCGGCTTTCAGTCAGCGTACCCACTCTCACGTCGAATTCTTGATTATCAAAAGAATCAACGAAAACGCATTTTCCATCTTCTGGGTTGTAGAACGCTGCGTAGTTTTGGGCGATTTGCATATCGAATTTAAACATAGTGATCTCCCGCAGGGAGTCATCCCGCATGTAGTACAACTGAATATTACCGTAAAGGTTAGAACAAGCAAGAAAAATGGATCACATTTTTTAGTTATGGACAAGTCCCAAAAACACAAAATGAATTCTTATTAAATATCATATATATGTACAGACTGTATGTATGTCCATAGCTTAAAATTAAGAGGAATCGTACCCCACCCCTTAGGGGAGCATCACACCAGCACCGAGTAACAGAAGACGCGGTAGGTTAGGGGAGCATCATCTTCGTCTCGACGCCAACGCCGATGATGGTGCAATTCCCATTGATAGGCAGTAACGGCCACATCGGGTTAAGCCCCTTGAGGTATCGCTGTCCGCCGTCTATGACGAGCCTTTTGAAGGTAGCCTCGTTGTCGTCGGTCAATTTCGCAATCACCAGACTGCCATTCTTCGGCTCTTTGCCGGTATCGAACAGAACATAAGTCCCTTCCGGTATGCTTAAGCCAGTCGGCGCCGTCATGGAATCGCCTTCCACCTTCAGCCAAAAACCATCGCCTTCGATATGCGCATTGGATTCCAGCCACAGATCGATATCCTTCAGGGTATAGGCTTCAATGGCCTCATGCCATGCACCAGCCTGGACGGTGCTGAGGACGGGGTATTTCTTCCCTGGGACATAGGGCGCAACAAATTTAACATTATTGTCAAATTTTCCTGTGATCGATATGTCCAGGTAACCTCCCGGCATGCCATACGTTCGTTCTAAACGTCGAGCTGCCCTCTCACCAAAAGATGCTCTTCCGGTCATGAGTTGCGACAAGTAACTTTTTTCTTTTGGGGGCAAAGGATTCCCTTTGAACCATTCCGCCAGGCGCTTGCGCCGATTCTCTGTAATATCCATTCGCTCATTTTGATTAGTATTCGCTAAACAAGCAAATACTTGACTATAAGTTTAGTGTTTAATAAACTCGTCTCAACCAAGAGGTGACACATGGAACTGAAAAAATACATCGACTCTTTGGGGCGAGGTGAAGCCAAGAAATTGGCGACCGTCCTTGGCGTTT
Organism: Martelella alba; assembly: GCF_005217455.1. GTDB lineage: Bacteria > Pseudomonadota > Gammaproteobacteria > Enterobacterales > Enterobacteriaceae > Acerihabitans. The sequence goes on along the minus strand of NZ_SZPQ01000080.1, from coordinate 2,551 downwards.
CCAGCTCTTTTCTTTCCCAGATGGCATCAGGTCGGTGTGCAATTTCTCCAGCTCGATGCGTTGAAATTGAAAATGCAACGAATGGAGTCGTTGGCCGCAAGGACCTGAGGCCAGAAGACTGGGCAAAGATCTGGCCTGAATTAGAAGCAGCCTAACCGGCGCTCCGGCGCCACTGTTCTTTAAAACAACTGATCCGCTCCGCCGGTGTGGAGCAACCCTTTGTGACAGGTCAATACATACCTTAAGAAAGGCTTCGCCCAGATATTTTCCAACAGAATAGCCAGCCGGCGGCCTAAATATAACTACCAGAGAAAAAACAAAGAGGTAGCCATGAGAATTAACAAAACATTGCTGACCGAATTGGAACGGTTATCTCCAGGATCCGTGCTGGTGGATGAAGAAACGGGTGAAATCGTGCTGATTGGTTGGCGATTAGAACAATTTGTAAATCCCAGCCGCGATCAGGACAGTCCCCAAAATATCGAAGCCAATACCTGTAAATGTAAGGGTGCACAGGTGCCTGGAGATTTTTCCAGTAGGCCGGCCAAGGGGATCAAGCATGAAAGCCTCTCTATATGGATGATTAATCCACTCACCCAAACCCCAAAAGAAGCAACCAAGGGAGGCAAAAGCGACCGAGGCTGTGGGATATACAGGAAGAAAACCCCCGCCATTAATAATGAATATAACAATTCCAACAACAATCAGGACCTTGTACCAGTGATCAAGAACCAACTTAGACAAAGGGTTGTTCATTTTTTTACCCACATTTTTCTACGTCGATAGGCCCGATTTCCCGATTCTAATCTAAGAGAAAACAACATGGTAGAGCAAAACCTCAAAGACGTTGTGAAGGCCATGTGCAAAGCCTACCCAGGCGGCCGTTCCGCTATGGCTGGCGCTCTGGGCATGAGTCTGGAGACGTTCAACAACAACCTGTACCAGAAAAACAGCTGTCGTTTCTTCGAAGTCGACGAGTTGGAGGCGATGGAAGACCTGTCTGGGACCAACTACCTGGCCGACTATTTCGCTCGCCGCCGCGGTGACCTGCTGGTGGAGCGGCCGAACCTCGAAGAGCTCGACCGTGTTGACTTGTTTTCGAGAGCGATGCGTTCCGCTGCCGCCCGCGGCCAGGTGGATCAAATCATCGCTCAGGCATTGGAGGATGGCGTCATTGAAAAACACGAGGCGCAGGAGATTGAGGTATTTCACCGGCGCCATATGGCAGCGCGTGAAGAAGAGGTCCGCGCCATCGTGGCGTTATTCAGCCGTAAGAAAGGAGCCTCGAAATGAGCGCCTTACAAAAAGTTGAGGCTCGCGAGTATGCAGCTCCCGAGCCTCGTTGCGTTTGTATCAGTGGAGACAGTCAACGCGAGATCAGTGTACCGGTAAACACCGGGTCCATGCAATTCCGTTGCCGGCCTTTTGTGAATACCGATCTCAGCCAGCCGCTTGCGTATGACGTCATCGTAAACCAGCCGGGCGAACCGGCCAACTACCAACCGGTGGTGGATCGGGTAGAGCTGGGACGGGCCTGGGCACGATTTTACAGGGTAGGGGGAGAACATGGTTAATCTGCCGACAACACAAATCACCATGACCAGCCTGGAGCTGGTGGACTACATCAACGCGGAGCGGGCGGAAAAGGCTGGGGCGGCCGGTGTCGAGTTTCCAAGCAAGGGGCATCCACAATTGCGTCACGCCGATTTCATGACGAAGGTCCCTAAAGTGTTGGGTGAAAATCACTCAACGAAATTTTTCGCTCAGTACACTGACAGCACCGGCCGGGATTTGCCTTGTTTCCGGTTCCCTAAACGTGAAGCCTGCCTGTTGGCCATGAGTTACAGCTATGAGCTACAGGCGAAAGTTTTCGACCACATGACCGAACTGGAACAGCAGTTAGCACAACCTCAGTTGGCGCCGGCCAGGGCGGAACAGGTCAGGTCGGGGCTGTGGATTCTGGAAACCGCGGCGCGGATGTTAAATCTATCGAATTCATCCCGCCTGGCAGCCCTGCAACAGTTGCAGGAGTTCGCCGGCGTTCCGATATTTCTGCCGGCCTACGCCATTGACGCACCCAGCGATGCGACAGACGGCTCCAGTCGGACAACGGCGGCCATCACTACGCTATTGGCGCGTTATGGCTCAGACCTGAGCGCGCCGGCGGCGAACCGTATTCTCGAAAGGCTGGGCATCCTGGAGCGGAAACAGCGCCCGAGTACGCGTTATGGACAACGTCAATTCTGGTCCATCACAAACGCGGGGCTTGTTTATGGCAAAAACGTCACCGACCCGCGCAGCCAGCGCGAAACTCAACCCCATTTCTACGAATCCCGATTCCCCCACCTGATTGAGCGGATCACCTCCGCCAGGGGGCAATGCTGATGCACAACTCTACGAAACCGCAGATCACCGGATCAACCTCGACCGGGTTTACACGGACCGATACGGCATTCGGGTGCATGTCATTGGCTGGGAACCCGAAAAAGGCCGGGTTATTTTTATGCGGGACGGCTATCCCTACGAATGCATGCAGCCGGTTGAACAGTTC
>NZ_SZPQ01000079.1 GCF_005217455.1 Martelella alba | reverse complement strand
CGCGATTTCTATGGGGTGGCCGTGCGGGTCATTGCGTGGGACCCAGAGCGCGGCCGAGTCATTTTCCTGCGAGACGGCTACGAATACGAGTGCATGCAGCCGGTTGAACAGTTTCGGGCGAAGTTCAGGAAAATATGATGAGAAGTAACATGATGATCAATAGCGAAAATTTCTATCATAGACCTGACGGGGAATTATGCTTAAGCCAGTCCTTAAGCGCGTTATCCATTCGGGTTTGCCAACCTGAGCCTGTCGCCTTGAACGCCTCAATGACTTCCGGTGAGCAGCGAATGGTTATCCGGGTTTTCGTCGTTACAGCCACCGGGCGCCCTCGCTTTTTCAACTCCTTGAAGGACTCAAGTTTTACGTTATCACCATCAAGCAGCATGGTATCGGGATCGGACAGCGCGGCTTTAGTGATGGCCTTGTCTTCTTCCGGAGTAGGCAGAATAGTACCTGGTCTAAGTTTAAGTTTCGACATGACGTTTAATCTCCCGGCTATTGGCCTTCCTGAGGCTGATAATGCGGTATGCGTCGTCCCTCTCAACAAATACCACGCAACAAATTCGTTCGTGAAGGTAACCAAAACCGATGAGCCTATCTTCGCCATAGTCTCGGCGTATATCCGGCATATATATCGCATTTTCCCAATCGAAAAACTCGGCTTCAGCAAGAGACATCCCATGCTTTGCCTGATTGCTTGCGTCCTTGTGAGGGTCAAAGATTATCTTCATATAATTATTGTATGTACAAAAAATGCCATGTCAAGTGTTCTTGCTTCTCTGAACTCCGGGCGTTATAGTCCCAAGGCAACGGCAAAATCCGTTGCCGGGCTTGGCGGCCTGGAATTTACAGTAGCGCACAACCGCGCTAAAAGCGGTTTTTTTGTGCGCGAACCCTTGGCACATCTGAATTATGGTGGCCTGGGTGGTGAAGCCTTCGGGCTTGCCGGGTTCTACTGTGACCGGTCCGCCAACGCCATTCAGGTCACCACCATTGCGCTTGGCGGCGTCTCTGGTGGTGAGTTATCAAAGCTCACAGTAGAGGCCGTCATCATGGCTACTTTCCCCGCCCAAATTGCACCCAAAATCATTATCGCCGACGGCCGTGCCGTTACCACTTCAATCGCCATTGCCGAATACTTCACCAAACGCCATGACGACGTCTTGAAGAAGATCCGTACCTTGGAATGCTCACCCGAATTTACTGCCCGCAATTTTGCGGTGAGTGAATACACCGATGCTACGGGTCGGAAACTTCCCTGTTATCAAATCACCCGTGACGGCTTCGCGTTTCTCGCCATGGGCTTTACCGGCAAACGAGCAGCCCGTTTCAAAGAGGACTACATCAACGCCTTTAACAGCATGGAACATGCTCTGCACCGTGTCCCGTGTGTAATGAATATCCAAGCTATTAGCTATCACACTCAAGTGATCGCCGCCGCATGGCGGGAACGTCTTTATCCCATGTTAGTAGACGTTAAATCCCCATTGGCGCATGAACTCAATGATCATATTTGTGATGCTGCGTTCGTAGCTGGCCTGCTTTGTTCATCCCTAGCTAATGCAAAAAGGGGGCAGGAATGAGTATCAAGTTGATGTCACAGGTCTGGGAAGTTCAAAGCCTGACGCAGCCACGCAAGATGCTACTGCTGGCGGTCGCGGACTTTGCAAACGATGAGGGGCATAGCTGGCCGTCAGTCGAAACGCTGATGAAAAAATGCAGCTTTAAATCCGACAGCGGAGTACGCCGCGCCCTGGCCGAACTGTCTACCGACGGGTGGCTGAGTAAATCATCCAGAAGCGTAAAAGGGGCGAATGGCCGCCGGCAGCAGGGAAGCAATGCTTACCAGCTAAACCTGTCTAAACTCCTTGCTGAATCACTTGCCGAGCCTATACGCCGTACAGGCTCACAGCCTGCTATTGAGCCTGTACAGGATGAAGGCTCACAGCATGAACCCTCATCGTATGAAGGTTCACAGGATGAGGGTTCACCAGACAGCAAAAATCCGCATTATGAGCCTGTACCCGATACACCCGATCCGTTAGTAAATTCAAAACAAGATCCATCAAATAAAAAACACTTTTGTCAGCCGCTAGCGGCCGACCCTGAAATTGAAATTACTGATCAGGCTAAACAGGTCCTAACCCACCTGAACCAGACCACCGGTTCCCGGTACCAGGTCAGCAAATCCTCTCTCGA
>NZ_SZPQ01000078.1 GCF_005217455.1 Martelella alba | reverse complement strand
GCTTCCATCGGGAATAAGGATCTGGCAGCCTGAGTTCCCAACTAAAATACTCTCCCGGAAAACCGGGGCGGTTCAAGGCGTTCGGCCTGTTGGTGGTTGGCAAAGAGATCCGGCAACAGGAAACTATCCTTCTCCCCGGTGGATGAGTGCAGATGCGCCAGCACCTGATAAACGCCGTCTGTGATGCGAATACGGACAGACAACAGGTAAGACGGGTTACGCAGACGAGAACGTGCTTCCGCTTCGGTGGATGCAATTATCGTGGTGCGCTGGTTCGTGCGTGGCGAGTAGAAGCGCCATATAAATTTGGGGTGAGTTTGGGTATGCTGTGTTCCAGCCATAATGTAACCCTCGATTACGTTGTTGGTCAGACGCCCTGCTTGCGCTTCCGACGCTTGTGGGGCGTTGCTATTTTTACATCTTACCTGTGTTTTATCTGTGGATAAGGTGTGTATTTACTTTAATTTTAAGTGTGTGTTTGTGTCAACCATTTTCAATACACACCTAATGATGTATCGTTCACACACCAACGATTAAACTGGGGAATGTGTATGGCTACAGGCAATGTAAACAACAAATCACAGGTCAAGAATGTTCGTATCCCGCATGATATTTTGGATAGCATGGAAATCGTTAAGCAAGACGATGAAACAGCATCCGGGTTCATTATTACTGCCATACGGGGAGAAATAGCCCGCCGACAGGCAGAAGGGAGCAAAGATAATCCGTTGCTTTCTTCTCTCGATGCACTGGCGCAGGTGGAGAAAATTGGCACAAAGGCAGCAGAAGAAATAAAACAGTTGATCAGCGTAGCGCGTGACGAACTCATGCGCCGGGATGGGCTAAAAGGCTGAACGGGAGATAACCTGCGATTTATTGCCTTTACCGGGGAGGGGCTGGGCGTTCTACCCCATTGGGGGCTGATGCCGCCAGCCGGGATAAATTATCCTTCTGGATGGTGGCCGGAATGAATCTGTACAAATTCGCAAATTGAGTAACTTATTGATTTTGTTTAATTCTAGCGACTCACTAGAATCTCCTCGTAATCATCTGATTTTATTGAATTATACTGATTCGGTATTTTTATAACTCCCTGATCAACGTTAATCTCCTATTGTATGAGAATTCATCCTTCAAAACTGAAGGATGGCTACATGGTACTGTTGGCATGAGCAAGACTTGAATTTGTAAGCGCACCCGTTTTAGTTCCACGCACTTTTTGAGATTTCCGGGTTTTCAGTTATCAGCCGGTATTCTTCCGGCGTCAGGTTATTCAGGGATTCATGAGGGCGCTCGCTGTTATATTCAGCCAGCCAGCGCTCTGTAATTTCCCGCGCTTCATTCAGAGTCCTGAACAGATAAAAATCCAGTATCTCTGTCCGATAGGTCCGGTTAAAACGTTCGATAAAGGCATTCTGCGTGGGCTTGCCGGGCCTGATAAATTCCAGCATCACACCATGCTCTTCTGCCCAATGTGCCAGCGTCAGCGAGATCAGCTCCGGACCGTTATCCATCCGCATTTTCAGCGGATATCCGCGGTTTGCAACGATCCTGTCCAGCACTCTCACGACCCGCTGCGCCGGGATATTCAGGTCAATTTCGATCGCCAGTGCTTCGCGGTTAAAATCATCCACCACGTTGAAGGTCCGGAAGCGCCTGCCGCACACCAGCGCATCGTGCATAAAATCGATGGACCAGCTCTGGTTCATCGCCTCTGGCGTCGCCAGCGGAGCCGGATTACGCACCGGCAGGCGTTGTTTTCCCTTACGGCGAAAATTCAGTTTCAGCAGGCAGTAAATACGGTGAACTCTTTTATGGTTCCAGGTATTGCCCTGCCTGCGCAGCACCTGAAAAAGCTTTTTAAATCCGTATCGCGGATAGCGTTCAGCCGCCACGGTCAGCGCCATAATCACCGGCTCATCACGTCGCGTATCCGGCTGATAACGAAATACCGTCCTGCTCAGCGACAATGTCCTGCAGGCCTGGCGTAAGCTCATGGCAAACTGCGCGGTCAGATAGCTGACCAGCTCACGCTTTATCGCTGGTTTTAAAGCTTTTTTTCAATAACGTCTTTCAGGGCGCGGCACTCGAGACTCAGGTCCGCAAACATCTGTTTCAGCCGGCGGTTTTCATCCTCAAGGTCTTTCATCTTTTTGATATCAGAGGCTTCCATCCCGCCAAACTTCGCTTTCCAGTTGTAGTACGAAGCCTCAAAGATCCCGGCCTCGCGGCAGACATCCTTGACGGTACGTCCGGCTTCGACGGACTTCAGAACGGCAATGATCTGGTGTTCGGTGAATCGGGCTTTACGCATGGCGATCTCCTCAGGGGACATAGTCAGTATGTCGGAAGATCTCTAAAAGTGAATGGTTCGGATTACAGGGATGCTTACAAATTCACGTCTTGGGAATAAGTGGTTGATTTATCCACAAACCCCCATTGGTGGAAGCTGGATAACTATATGGTTTTCAACATCCTCCAAAACAGGAGGATCAACCCGCTACCGGCGCACGACCAGAGACGTCCTCAAAACCACGTAACAGAAAGGCCGGCGCTTTCATCTGCCCGGTGGCTTTCAGTACCAGATCCATATCCAGCCTGACGCCCAGCGCCACCAGCCCACCGTTAACGAAGTTCTCACCCCCCGACAGCAAATTGCGCACCTGCATACGGTTGGTTTCAAATAAATCGGCCACATCGCGCAGAGACAGGCGCAGGACGTAGTAAGCAAAGAGCACTTCGCGTTCTGCATCGCGGCCAGCAAAGTGTAGCCTCGAAACGCAGGCGTCGATTATCAGGCCATCATCGTCACTACAGGACGGACGCAGGGAGGATTTAGCCGCCAGTACTCCCCGGAAGGTGGCACAGACCGCAGGCCATGCAGCGCGGTTTTCTTCATCTGCTGCCCATTCTCCCCAGCGTTGCAGCACTGCCCGTATATCGCGCATGATTCAGCCCTCATCATTTCTCATCAAAAAGGTTTCAACTCACACCCTGAATTAAATTCTAACCAATTGATTTTAGATAAATACGGTATTTCACCGAATCCACCAGCCCACCCCCATACTCAACCTGCCAGTTATTTCATATTTTGCAACGATAAAGAAAATAACACCGAATTATGAAACAATGCATTCTGGCAAATGTGCCAGCGTACTATCACCACGCTGGCGTTTACAAACAGAGGAAAGCGCTATGAGCCTGTTAGAAGCGTTTTATTACACGTTCGCGTCGGATGCCTCCGCACTGGATAAAGGGCTGGCCTAAAGCGAGAAGAAAGCGGAACAGCTTAAAAATACTGTGTCCGGCGTCGATGTGCAGACGCAACAGTTAGGGACTTCATTTTTAAGCCTGACTAAATCGGCGGCGGGGCTGCTGGGCGTTACGATGACGCTGGCAGGGGCTAAGGTGCTGGCACTCAGTGCAGCGGAAACTACCAGCGCGTTAGGAATGCAGGCGCGACAGATGAACGTCAATGTGTCCACGCTTGACGCCTGGCGAAAGGCAGTCACGGAAAGCGGCGGCGATGCAGAAGCCTTTACCCGCACCATTGGCAATCTGGCGCAACGGTTCCGCGATCCGGAGGCGGCATTACTGCGCTACAGTCGTGTACTTGGCGGTATGAGCAGCTTTCGGGCGCAACGGCTGGGTAAAATGGTAGGGCTGGATGAAGGTACTATTGAACTGCTGCGCAAAGGAAAAATCGGTGTTGAAGAACTGATTAAAAAACAGAAAGAACAGGGCGTTATTACCAGGGAGCAGGTAGAACAATCGGACCGCTTTAACCAGAAGTTACGCACCCTGAAAATGGAATTCGATAACGTCAAAACGCAGGTAGGCAGTGCGCTTATTCCTGTGTTTGAAAACCTGCTGGATGCCTGGGACAAGGTTTCGGGGTGGATAAGCGATAACAGGGAGGGCCTTACGCAGTTCTTTGTCGCGCTTGGGGGCATAGTGACGGCGTACTATCTCCCCGCCATGATAAGCGCTGCTGCTGCGACCCTCGCCGCCACCTGGCCGATCCTGCTTGCCGTGGCCGCATTCGGTGCGCTGGCGCTGGTGGTTGCCGATGTGGTGGGTTATTTCTCCGGTATGGACAGCATAACCGGACGGCTGGCGCAGAAATTCCCCGAACTGAATAAATTTCTCCAGGCGTCGAAAGAAGAAGTGTTAGCTCTATGGGATGCGTTTGTGATGTTGTTCACCGATCCGCTGCAATTCCTTGATAACCTGAAAGGCGAAATTAAAGGGCTGCTGGACTCCCTGCTGTGGGACGGCGCAGGCGATACCGTCTTTAGCTTCCTCACCAGTGCGGGCAAAGAAATAACCGAACTGTGGAACGGGCTGGAAAAGCTGATTGATAAGGTGGTGGGTATCGCCCTGAAAGGCTTTGGGAAAATTAGCGAAGCCTGGCAGAAGGTGAAACGCTGGTTCGGTATGGGTAAGGACGAAGTGGCAAAGGCTGAGAACGAAGCACAACCCATTACGCCAGCGCCACCAGCGCATGATATGACGTATGGCGGTCAGGTACAGTTACAGGCAGCGGCCAGCAATCCGATTACTTCCATGACCAGCAACGCTATCAGCAATTCATCCCGGCAGGTTTCACAGCGTACAGACGTGCGGATTGACAATATCGAGATCCAGACACAGGCCACTGATGCGAAAGGTATAGCGCAGGAGATCCCCGGAAATCTTAAAGATGCCACATGGCATTTTGATGATGGACTGAGAGCGTAGAGCGTCCACTATGCCCCCTGCCCGTAATTTGTAAAAAATTACGGGCAGGGGTCTTTATTTCAGCTATTTTTTTCTTCTTGCTTTTGTAATTCCTTACCCCAAAAATCATTGATTGAAATATTCCCAATCAAGTAATTCCACGATATGCCTCTGTATCGTAGTTTTACGACCTCCATCATATTTGGAGCTGTTGCACCCGGAATATAAGCATGGTTGAACACTACAGAAATTATAACAACGCTATCCAGCGTTAAATTATATATTTCATTTTCTATTCCAGCCTCATTAATTGCATAAAAGCGGAGAATTCCTGTTTTCAATCGTTTACCCGTGCATACAAAATCAAAGAGGTAAGGAGACGATTTATCTACTTCTTTATTTATGATTACTGGTTCGTGCATACGACCTCCAGTAAGTGAGCCAGTATGAGCATCTACAGATAAAGATATCCCATGTTGGGTATTCATCACCTCAATAGCCCCTTCACGGCCTGAAGCCACACAGGAACCCTTGATCTGAACCCCATTTTCATCATATAAAAACAAATATGCTGGCAAAGACATTTTATCATCCTTATATTATTAACGTCCAATAAGCTATCATTCTGATCTGTCAGGTAATACTTTAACTAACACATATACAAACAAAATACTTATGATGATATAGATAAATCTTTCATGCCATGTTTCAAAATGGAAAAACCAATACAAACAAACAAACACCAATATACCACCAAGCAGTGAAACTGTATTTTCAAGAAAACTATGAAAGATACGTTTTCCTAATGGCAATCTTTTATCATCTGCCATGTCTGACCTCTTTTTCAACAAGTTCAATTATCTGATTAAATGCTGTATTGCCTTGCGTTCGCCTAACTCTTAAAGCCTCAATAAAAGGCTGCAAAGCTGGTTCCACAAGAAAATAAAGAAAGTCATAGTCTTTTTTTCGTAGTTCATAGTAAATATCTGGATCTGTCATTTGAAGTCTCTGAGACGTGTATATACTACGTTCCGCCATGCCTCCGGCTAATAAAATATTACCAACAACACCACCTCTCAGGGCTATCATAAGCGAACTACGTTGAGCAATTGATGTTGCTATCTTCTTTGAAATTAATGAATTTGTAATAGCCCTACCCACTACCGATGCGCCTGTTTTAGCATAAAGTCCATCACGATTATTTTCAGGTACATATTGATTGAATTTATCTAATACGGTTTCTATCGTCCTGACAAAATTTTCATTTTGAAGAATTCCAAATCGAATAGCATTAATTAATCGAATACGTTCTGTTTCTCTGTTAAACCGAGAATCGGTATCAAAATATCCATAAGCAAGATAACCTAAATCTTGTGGAACCGATAAAACGCCATGAGTAAGACCTATGGCGGTATCAGGTGAAATGATAATTTTGGCTATACGCTTTGCTATCTCTGTGTAGGTAGTCATAAAGATTCCTTTCCCCTCATATCCTGTTTGTCAGTCTATAGCCAAACCAGATAAAATTAAACACCACAACAAGGTTTTCCACCCTCGCGTAGAGACAGCAATAAAATCATCCCCGTTCCACGGCTTGCCCGACCAGGCGGAAGTAGCAAAACGCCAAAGAGGCTATCCCTATAGGGAGAAAAGCGGCAACGCCTTACCGCATGCCTCAACTCCTTTTGGTAATGCCATTTCCCATAAAATCGTCGATTTGACACGCTCCACACTCTAACGTAACCGCACGTTGTGCCATGCCGAAATGTTGAGAAATGTTGAGGTGAAAAAGCACGTAGAAAAATGTGGAATCTGAGCAATACCGGGGAGGGGCGGGTCTCCAACCTGCCATTTTCGGACGGCGTCCGGTTACATCCGGTAAAAAAGGTAGCAAAACGTAGTGCTCAAACTTTTCCAGTCCGATCCCCAGCCGCGACATACACCATTTTACCCGCCAAACAGCGAGATATGGACAGCGCTGTCCACCCCTTGTCCGTACCTCTGTCCACGTATGATAGTGCGAGGAGGGGTATTATCTATATAATAAATATAATATTTTTTATTTTTATTATTATATATGGACAGTGGACAGGCTGGACGCACAAAAGCATAACAGCTTTATGTGTTAAACTCAGCGAAGTGTAGATAAAGCCCCTCCTCGGTAATGTGCAATTTTCTACCAAAACATTTTGGTAGTACGTTTGGTAGTTAGAACCTGAAAATCCAAATTTCTTTATTATTAAAATCAGTCCATTAACTTCTAAGTTCAACTCCCGCCAGCCCAAAATTCTCCATCGGTGATTACCAGAGTCATCCGATGAAGTCCTAAGAGCCCGCACGGCGCAAGCCCTGCGGGCTTTTTTGTGCCCTCAATTTGTTCCGCGAAGTCTGATGCCAACTAATTAAATCCGAACCTTTTAGGCACCTTGTTAGGCACCTCATAAAGCTATATTGTTTTTGAGGTGTGAAGCGCCCCGGTTTTCCGGGAGAGTGTTAAGTCCGGGAAGTCAGGCTGCTTGCACCTTATTTCCGTGGGTAGCATAGTACGCTTTTTCAGCTTCTGCCGGGGGCACATGACCCAGGCGCTCCAGCAGCCGTCGGTTGTTGTACCCGTCCACCCACGTCAGCGTAGCAAGCTCCACTTCTGACCGCTTTTTCCAGCTCTGTCTGTGTATCACCTCCGCTTTATACAGGCCGTTGATGCTCTCCGCCATCGCATTGTCGTAGGAATCGCCCGTGCTGCCCGTCGAGGCCTGTGAGCAGCGGTTGTAATGTGATACAGCCAGCGATTGAAACTTGATACACCTCTTTGAGAAGATGGCTGCTTTTTG
>NZ_SZPQ01000077.1 GCF_005217455.1 Martelella alba | reverse complement strand
TGTCGTTGGCGTTCGAACATTACAACGAATATCACCCGCATAACGCTTTAGGATATCGTTCGCCAAGGGAATATCGGTGCAGGGGGAAATCATCAACCTAAGCGGGAATAAGTGTACGGACATATGGGGTCAAAACCAATTATAATCATATTTTTATATGTCAATAAGCGTAAATTTATACTTTTTTTACTGCCCGGTATTTATTATTTATGTTTTTTTTATATCCATAAATAATGGTCTTTTTTATACTTCTGTAGTCGCCGAAAGGCAAGCCAGAAAGAAAGACCATGAACTCAGTGATGAAAACTCCGTTTTTACAGAATATTTTTTCCCGACTATCATCCTCTTATTCTGTGTTCAGTGATGTTGAGGATGATGTCTGTAACAGTAATGAACTGTCACGGGCGTTTCAGAACGAAGTCAGGGATTACATTTCCCGTTACCCGACAACCCGGCATATAGATGTTTATCTGAATGACATTAACGGGACATTCAGAGGCAAAAGGCTTTCCATTGATGATTTACACTCAGTGTCTAAAGGGTGTTATTTCCCACAATCCGTGTATTCCATGGACCGGCAAGGTAAGGTATTTAGCAGGGCCTCCGACAACATAGTCCGGGAGGAGCCTGACAGACTTTGTCTGCCTGTGCCGGGAACACTGCGCCCTTCTGCTTACGAACCCCGTGAAAATGCCCAACTTCTGATGTCCATGAGGGACGCCAGTGGTGTGCCCTGTGCAATGGAACCAAGGGTTATTCTGGAAAATGTTCTTCGCCGGTTTCATCAGAATGGGCTGTATCCGGTGATCGCACCCGAGGTTGAGTTTTACCTTATTGACCAGGAAGCGCAGGGAATACGTAGCCAGGGTTGTTTCCATATGACGGTTCCATCAACTTATGCGTCTTTTATCGAAAATCTGGAAGAGATGTCTGCTGCGCAACATATTCCGCTGACGGGTATTGTCAGCGAGGTGGAGCCCGGTCAATTTGAACTCAATCTGCGTCATTCACATCAGGTGGTGGATGTCTGCGAAAATGTTTTGGCACTGCGCAGATTAACCAGCATCGTCGCCAGTGAACTGGGTTATAAGGCCAGCTTTATGGCCAAACCCTTTTCGCAGCTTGCAGGAAACGGCCTGCATTTTCATATCAGTCTCAACGATGTGCATGGCAATAATGTTTTTGCTTCCCCGGATAATGAACTGAATGGAATGGCCCGCCTGTGTCTTGCCGGTTTACTCCATCTGATGCCTGCGTCGGTGGCAATAATGGCTCCCGGGGTGAATTCTTTCCGTCGAATACGTAAAAGTCTTAATGAACCATTATTCAGTTCATGGGGTTATAATAAGCGCTCCGCAGCATTACGCATTCCCTGCTCAGCCGACGAGAACAGACGGATTGAATACCGACTTGCTGGCGCGGATGCTAACCCCTATCTAGTTATGGCCGCTATTCTTACCGGTATGTTTTATGGTCTTGAAAATATTGATGATGATTCCCTGCAGCACATTACTTATGTCGCTCCCCCTCTGCCTTTATTCCAGCAGCAGGCAATAGAAGCTTTTCAGGAATATCCCTATCTGATGGAAAGTCTCGGCCAGACATTTTCTCAACAATGGGTAAACAGCCGGCTCGCAGAACTGACGATGTTTGAAAGCATCGTGACACAGGAAGAAACAGAAATGGCCTTCTGAGCTTTAATTATTACCAGTCATCAATTGAGGTAAATATGTCTCGTCTGATTGTTCTGTCTAATCGTAGCGAAATGCAGGATAATTGTGCCACAGACTCATTGCTGATAAGTCTTTCGCAGATATTTAAAAAGCAACCGGGATTGTGGTTTGGCTGGAATGGTGGGATTGCTTCGGCCAGGAAAACGCGTTTAATACAGCATATCCTTAAACCGGAATGTGAGGTGTTTTCCTGGGAGCTCTCGCCGAATGAATATGACAATTATTACCAGGGCTATATTCACAAGGTACTGTGGCCTGTATTTCATAACCGCCCTGATCTTGTCTGCTACAGAAAAGAGTTCTTCAACACCTGGAAGTCTTACAACCGTGAAGTGGTTAACATGGTGGCTCCACATATTGAAGCGGAAGATATTATCTGGGTCCATGATTACCACTTGTTGCCTTCAGGTAACATGTTAAAAGATGCGGGTTACCAGAATAATTGTGGCTTCTTTCTGCACCAGCCTTTCCCTCCGGGAGAGATATTCCGTTCAGTCCCGGAACATGACTGGGTAATGCAGTCACTGTTGTGTTATGACCTAATAGGTTTTCAGTGCAGTTCTGACATCAATAACTTTATCTCATATGTACTTCGTTACTACCGAGCTGAACGAATTAAAACAGATACCATACAGATTAATGGCCGTCTGGTAAAAATTGGCATATTCCCCTGTGGAATTCATAATGAATCTGTTGATAAACACAATCCGGATGACAAAGCCGTTCAGGCGTATCAGCGAGACATTATCATCAGTAATGATGTGATCAGTGATATCAGCGGGATCCATTACCGTCTGGAAGCCATGCGTACATTGCTGAATAATTATCCACAGTATGTTCGTGATGTCAGCCTGCTGCAGATAACGGATCCCTCGCATGAATACCCTTATTCCTCGCCGGATCTGCATGCCCGGCTTGAGCGATTCTGTGGTGAAATTAACGGACAATACGGTGATTTTTCCTGGTATCCGGTTAATTACATTCACAACGGTCTCTGTAAGCAGTCATTAATTTATGCACTTTACAGAAAGGCACATGTCGCCATGTTCACACCGTTGTCAGAAGGGATGAGCATGAGTGCGAAGGAATTTATTCTTGCTCAGGATGCTGAAAATCCTGGCGTGTTGATTTTGTCCGAATTTACCGGAGCCGCAGAACAGCTTACCGGAGCGATAACGGTAAATCCTTATGATACAGATAAGGCCAGTGAGTTGCTTCATTCCGCGCTGACCATGCCATTGCATGAGCGTAAACGCAGGCACAGTAAGCTACTGGAAAAAGTGAAGCGCTATGACTGTCACTGGTGGGCGAAAGAATTTATAACTTCATTGCGAAATACCTCACATGATACATCCTACAGGATGGTGCTGAGTCGCTCCCATTATGGTATCTTCACGCCGCAAAAAATATATTGATGTTTATATGACAACAAACGCACTGACAGTGCTGTCTTTCAGAGGGATGCAAATGTGGCACAGGGTTATACAGTTGAACAACTGAACCATGATCGTAAAGTCTGGGACTTTATGCGCTGGGACTCCTGGGCTTTTATTATTTCCGGCGGGTTGCTTATTCTCTCCATTATGGTGATGGGTGTTCGCGGTTTTAACTGGGGCCCCGATTTCACTGGTGGTACGGTCATTGAAATTTCGCTGGAAAAACCAGCGGATATGGATGTAATGCGTGATGCCCTGGAGAATGCGGGCTTTGCGGATCCACTGGTGCAGAATTTTGGCAGCAGCCACGAAATTATGGTACGTATGCCACCAGCACGGCATGAAACCACGGGGCAGTTAATGGGCAGCAAAGTGGTCAGTGCGATTAACGAAGCGACCGGGCAGAACGCGGCCGTGACACGTATTGAATTTGTTGGCCCGAGCGTCGGGGATGAGCTGGCACAGACCGGTGGCATGGCGTTGCTGTCTGCGCTGCTCTGTATCCTGATTTATGTGGGATTCCGCTTTGAATGGCGTCTCGCGACAGGCGTGGTTATGGCACTCGTCCACAACGTGATCATTACCATGGGCGTCCTGTCACTGTTCCATATTGAGATTGACCTGACGATTGTGGCGTCGCTGATGTCAGTGATCGGTTACTCACTTAATGACAGTATTGTCGTATCAGACCGTATTCGTGAGAACTTCCGCAAGATCCGTCGCGGTACGCCATATGAGATTTTCAACATCTCGCTGACGCAGACATTGCACCGCACGCTGATCACCTCCGGCACCGTGCTGATGGTGATCCTGATGTTGTACCTGTTCGGGGGAACGATGCTGAAGGGCTTTTCACTGACCATGCTGATTGGAGTGTCCGTTGGTACGATCGCTTCCATCTACGTCGCATCGGCGCTGGCGCTGAAGCTGGGTATGAAACGTGAACACCTTTTGCAGCAAAAAGTGGAGAAGGAAGGAGCTGATTAGTAGCCAGCTATGATATCAGGTTTCGCTTTCTCCGGTGATATGGATTTTCCTTTATATCCATTGCTGTTGTGTGGGAGACTGTGTTTTTCATTCCGGCGCTGACACAGCATGATTTCTGGTGAGCATGGAAAGTTGTCATGACGGGCAGATACTGGTGTTCCTGACTCTGGACGGAATAACAGGACAGGCCTGCTTCAGGTCACGCCAGAATCAGGCCTTATGACTGAATTAACTTTCAGCATTTTGACAGGGCAGCATCTGCATTTTGCGCTGAACAGACTGCCAGTTGGATCAGGACGATGTGAATGCCGTCACTGAGACAGTGGCTGGTATCAAAAAGCCGCTAACAGTAGAAATTTTCGTCAGGCTTTATTATGCATCAGAAAATACAGTCTTTCCGGAGGGGGCATAAAAACGCCTGTTTACTGGCCATGATTGATAAGGAGAGAAAGCGGTGACTGAATGTCTTTCTGTGATGCCGGTATTAACTGGAAATTATGTTTTTTTCTTTGATCCTGATGGCACTCCCGCCGGCATCAAACCCTATCCCGGACAGATTGATATCCCAGCACCGGTTCTGCAGTTACTGCAAAATCTGAGACAACAGCAGAGGGGGGGGCATTGATTTCAGGGCAACCGGTAGCGGAGCTTGATAAACTCACCCAGCCTTACCGTCTGTCGCTTGCGGGTGTCCATGGAGCTGAACGCCTTGACATCAATGGTAAAACCGACAGAGTCACTTTGCCTGAATCACTTCAAAAGGGATTCTGTGCACTACTGGCAATAGCACTGGATGCCTTGCCCGGTTGCGAGCTGGAAAGCAAAGGGAGTGGTTTTGCTCTGCATTACCGGCAGACACCTCAGCAACTGCATACGGTGCTTGCTCTGGCGAAAAATAAAATATTGTGCAGAGCCATCCTGCTCTGGCCCTACAGCCGGGGAAATATGTGGTGGACATCAAACTTCGCAGAATAAATAAAGGGGAGGCAATAGCTGTTTTTATGCGGGAAGCACTGTTTGAAGATCACAAACCAGTATTTATCGGTGATGATTTAACCGATGAAACCGGATTTGCCATCGCTAGTCAACGGAATGGTTTTTCGGTAAAAGTTGACAGTGGTGAAACCTGTGCACGGTGGTCTCTGTCTGATGTGGCCAGTGTACATTGCTGGATAGATAACATTTTAAACAATGGTCAAACATCAGACGTTTTTACCGAAAGGAGAGAGTCCCATGAGTCGCTTAATTGTCATATCTAACCGCATTGCCCCGCCAGATAATAAAAAAGCCAGTGCAGGAGGACTCGCGGTGGGGATTCTGGGGGCCCTGAAAACTACAGGAGGATTATGGTTCGGCTGGAGCGGACAAACCGGCGATGAAGGGCTGCCGTTAAAAACGGTTACCCAGGGAAATATTACCTGGGTCTCCTTTAACCTCAGTGTGCAGGATCATGAAGATTACTATAATCGTTTTTCTAATGGCGTACTGTGGCCGGCGTTTCATTACCGCCTCGATTTGGTGGATTTTCAGCGTGATGCCTGGGCGGGCTATCAACGTGTCAGCGCAAACCTGGCGGACAAAATTCTGCCACTGATTGGGGCTGATGATATTTTATGGATCCACGACTATCATCTTTTGTTGCTTGCAGCCGAGTTACGTAAGCGCAGGGTTAATAACCGTATCGGATTTTTTTTGCATATTCCTTTCCCGACACCCGAAGTCTTTAATGCACTCCCTGTGAATGCACAGTTAATTGAGCAAATGTGTGAGTGTGATTTGCTGGGATTCCAGACAGAAAACGATCGTCTGGCGTTTCTTGACTGTATACAGGTGCAGACAAGGTTAACAAACCGGAGCGGGGAAAGTCACATTGCCTGGGGAAAACATTTTTACACAGGCACTTATCCGATAGGCATTGACCCCGGAGAGATTGAGCGCATTGTAAAAAGCCCGCTAACGCCAAAACTGGCGCATCTGAAAAGTGAACTCAGAAGTGTGAAGAATATTTTATCCGTCGAACGACTGGATTACTCAAAGGGGCTGCCGGAGCGTTTTCTCGCTTATGAAGCTCTTCTGGAGAACTATCCAAAGCATCGAAGCCATATTCGCTATACCCAGATAGCACCCACCTCACGCGGTGATATAAAGGCTTATCGGGATATTCGCCATCAACTGGAAACCGAAACAGGGCGTATAAATGGTCACTATGGCCAGTTAGGATGGACACCGCTTTACTACCTGAATCAACATGTTGAACGTAAGATGCTGATGAAAATCTTCCGTTATTCTGAAGTTTGTCTGGTTACACCGCTGCGTGACGGGATGAACCTGGTGGCAAAAGAGTTTGTGGCTGCGCAGGACCCTGATGATCCGGGTGTTTTGGTGCTGTCAAAATTTGCCGGGGCAGCAAATGAATTGCAGACTGCCTTAATGGTGAATCCTTACGATCGCGATGAAGTGGCTGCTGCACTGGACAGGGCATTAACCATGTCGCTGCCGGAGCGTGTTGAACGCCACTCGGCAATGCTGGCAGTAATTAAAAAGAATGATATTCATAGCTGGCAGGAGCAGTTTATCTCCGATCTCAGACAGATAAGTCCCCGGGGTGATGAGCTGAATGCTGTATTAGCCCCCTGATGATCCATACACTTTGACCCGCCTAAAATTAGAGTTAGGCCTGGAGCTATGTTCAAGACGGGTCAAAGCGAGATTATGGGTACTGCTCTTACTGAGCCAGAGCGACGTCGCCGTCGCACTCCGCAGGAGAAGATCGCCATTGTTCAGGAGACCTTCCAGCCAGGAAGCTCCGTTTCTTTTGTCGCTCGTCGTCATAATTTACATGCCAATCAGGTCTTTAAATGGCGTAAGCAATACCAGGATGGCAGCCTGACGGCGGTCTCTGCCGGCGAAAAGGTTGTGCCGGCTGCTGAGTTGAACAGCGCCTTGGAACAGATCCGCGAACTCCAGCGTCTCCTGGGTAAGAAAACCATGGAAAATGAGATCCTTAAGGAAGCGGTTGAATACGGCAAAACAAAAAAATGGACTGCGCACGGACCCTTATTGCCCGGGGAAGACGAGTAAAACCCGTGAGTGAAGCTCTGGGTGTGTCGCGTGCGCCACTCTCGCTTTATCGTTATCGGCAGGCTGACTGGCAGGATGGTCGCAAACAGCGGCATCAGGATGACGCCGAATTACTGGAACACATCCTTGCCCAAGTTGCCGACCTGCCGGGTTATGGCTATCGACGCATCTGGGCTAATCTGCGCCGTCGTTCGGAGCAAGAAGGTCTGCCGAGGGTGAACGCAAAACGGGTATGGTGTGTGATGCGTGATAACGGCTTGTTGTTGCAATCGAAACCCCACCCCGCACCGGATACCCGTCGTCACACGGGCCGG
>NZ_SZPQ01000076.1 GCF_005217455.1 Martelella alba | reverse complement strand
AGCAATGCCCGTCCCCAATACCCCCATTGAGCAGGCCACCGCGAACGTTTCAAAGGTTAAGTAATTTTATTGATTCGTACAATCGCTTATCCCCGTCAGACAGGACTCCACTGGCGTTGACAGCGACTAAAGCGCGAGCGGATAAAGTAAAAGATCTATAGAAGGCGGGTGAGCGGGTGAAGACTGACCGACGCGGATACGCTGCATGTTATCCAGTACTAAGAGGATGACCTGATTTTCTTCGCTAACCTGGTTAAGGGCGAGGCCACCGGTAAAATGACCGGTGAGCATTTTATACAGTGAAGGTGTGTTGTGTCCCTGGGGCATCAGTTGTCCTTGAGCGGTTGCAGCGTCAGATGGTTGTTACCGGCTTCCAGAATGCGCGGCTTATCCGGGTCAAGGTCTTCGCGCCCGATAACCAGCTTCCAATTGTTGTTGACCATATCCGGTTGACGGAACAGACCCACCACCGCCACAAACTGTGCATCGGCCTCCATCGGCATATTCAGGTTCGCATCACCGCCCGGCTTCACCACCACATCGCGGCTCGCCAGCAGGTCAGCTTTCAGAATGGTCTCCCCGTCTTTCAGCAACTGCTGGTAGACCGTTTTGTCGAAAGTTTTGCGGTCTTCCAACTGATAGACACGGATAACCACCGGCTCGGACAGTGAGTTGCTCGCACGTGAATCGGTGTTCAACGCTTCACGGGCGGTGAAATCCATGCGCAGCACCTTAATCTTTTTGTAGAACACGGCGTTAAACGCCGATTTGGTGCCATCGGTGATACCCTGCGTTACCCCGCAGCCCACCAGGCTGAAAGTCATCAGCGGTAACAGCCAGCGCGCAGTTTTAGTTAAACTTGTACGTAACACGTCGGTTTCCTTGTTGTGGTAACGCCGGCCCCAGCCCTGTGTAGTAACCCAGTTCGGTGGTAAAGGTCTGAGGAATATCCACCGGGAGGTCATCGCCCGCCACACCCAGTACGCCGTTCATGCCCAGCCAGAAAGGACCATTGCCAAGCGGCGGAGCGGCCAGCAGTCGGGTCCGGGTGGTCAGGGTGATTTTTGCCTTAAAGCGCCAGCCGAGCCAGACCCTCAGCATCACCAGAAAGTCCTGATACAGCAGGCCATCCGGCTTCCAGCCCTGCGCTTCCTGTTCATTATCCGTCGTGAGCGCAATCAGCAACTGGCTGTTGACATCCATCGCCTCGTCACCCAGCGGCGTATTGCCGTCCAGCAGAAAATCGTCATCACCGTAAAAGCCCAGTGGCCGGCTGACCTCCACCGGTCGAAGGCAGTACGGACTAACCTTCACGGTGGTCTCCGGGGACAGCAGGGTCACCAGGGCCTGCATCCCCTCCTGGGTTTTGCCCGGTTGCCGCAGCACCCCCAGCAGCGCCAGAAATCGGGATACCGGTGTGGCAATGTGGTTTGCCGTACCGGGAATACCCAATCCCACCAGGCCCAGCAACGACTGCGAAATGCTGTCGGTGCCGCCGGGCTCAAACGTTGCCGGGTAGGAGTATTTACGCCAGATGCGGTAAAACTGCGTCAGGATGCGGTGGCTGAAGATATCCAGAAAGCCCTGCAGCGCCTCATGCCCTTCCCGGCGCTGGGTGATGTCGTCGAGATAGGCGGTCGGTAGCGGCGAATCAACGCCGTACATCCCCATAAACGTGGCGCGGATGAGCGGTGGTTTACTGTCATCCTCTTCGTCATACTCAACGGCTTTGAGTTCGCTCGCCGGAAAGCCCATCCCGGGATGCGGTGCAAATCGCACCGGGTCGTCACCGGGATGGCTGGTTGAGCCCATCAGCGGCCGGTCCGGATTCAGTTTCTCCAGCAGTTGGCAGAAACGGTAAAAGTTGATGCGGTTAAGGTCAGCCTCCAGCCGCGGGGTCAGCCGGGAATACGGCGGTTGTGCTTTTCTTCCCATTCCAGGCGCTCTCCGGTCGGTTGCAGGATGATAATCAGGCGGTTAAACAGGTAGATGTCGGTGTAGAGCGCGAAAAAGCGACTCAACATTTCACCAAATAGACAAATATCCCCTCTTCCGGCAAAGCCGTGACTGTCCAGCGTCACTTCAATCTGCACGCCGCGAACCAGGTAACCCTGCTCGAAGCGTTCGGTTTCACTGTGCTTCACATCAATGATGGCTTCCAGACGGCAGCGGTTCATCTCGCTGTTGGTCCACTCATACAATGCCAGCGTGCCGCGCAGCACGTCGGCGTTATCCATCATCGAGAGAAAACCACTGCCGAGATGACTCAGCACGCGCCAGTGGAAGCGGTCCTGCGCGGGCGGATAGCAGGGCAGCGTCGGCGCGCAAAGGTTACGCACGGCAATACTGGCCGAGGTGGTTTTCATCACCGTATCGAGCACGGTGCTTTGCAGTGCACGTCGTGGCAGTTGTCCGTTGGTGCCGGTGAGCGTCAGCGACAGTCTTTCGTCTTCCGGTACCGTGTGGTTATCAAAGGCTTCACCGCCGAGGATAAGCCAGGTGTTATGCAGACCTGACGGGCCGCGGCGCACACGGGTGTGATAGTAATACTCCGGCGCCTCATGACGCATCATGCCGCCTTTGTGGCGGAAGCTCGAGAACGGCACGTAGGGGTGCTGGCTCAATGACATCACCGAATCCACAGTGTAAATCTCGGTATGGCCATCCTGCACGCGCATCGGACGCAGCATGTATTCGGTCTGCAGGGAGTTGAGCGTCAGCGGGTCAGATTCCAGCGGGAACAGGTTGATCACCGGCACACAGTTTAGGCGCAGATGCTTTTCGGTAAAGCTGAAGTCATGCTCCCAGCGCACCGCCAGTACCACGTCGATTTCAAACCAGGGGAGCTCGGCCGGAAAGACCACGGTCTCCAGCCCACGTAGCCCCGTAAACATAAATTTCTCACGAAAGGTGAAGTACTCCAGCAGCAGCTGATAGCCGCTAAAGCCGCTGCTTCCCTTCGGCCACAGGTCATCGTCGTCGCCGAACCCCAGCGCAGTGAAATACCCGTCGAGCGGTCTTCTGTCCATGTCACCCGGCATCCGCAACCATAGGCAGGCCGTGTTCATGGTAAAGGCCTCATGCATGGCGCAGGCCAACGGTGCATCAGCGTTGAAGTAGAACGGAAGCTGGCTGAGATCGACACGGCTCCAGTCGGCGAGATGGCTGCAGTTAAAACGCAGCGTGATGACCGAACGGCCATCCGGATCGGTCGCCAGTCGGGCACTCTCAAGCGACAATGGCTGGAGGGTAATCTCTTTGGTTGTGGTATACCGGCAACGCGTGCCCTTCTCACCGATCGGCCGCGAGTTCACCTCAAAGCCTTTGACGATGCGCATTTGCTCTTTCATCTCACGCCAGTCAGGGGTGAACTCCACCACCGACATTGACGGAATGGTACGCAGGTAATGCGGCCACAACAGGCTGACCAGCCCTTCGGTCAGCTCCGGTAAGTCATCGTCGAGCTTTTCACGAAGACGGCCCATCAAGAAGGCAAAGCCCTCGAAAAGCCGCTCTACGTACGGGTCGCGCGCCCCCGCTTTATCAAGATTGAGCATTGCCGCCTGCTCGGGGTGAGCACGGGCAAACTCTTCACCGGCTTCCAGCAGATAGCGCATTTCAGCGTCATAATAACGCAGGGTTAAATCATCCATAATAGTTTCTGTTTAGTTAATTACTACGTGATGAGCGATTAAGGGAATTCCAAAAACCGACAGGCGACTTCAAATAGAAAGGTCGCTCATCAATATGGTTTACAGGAGAATGTTTCTTTTACATAACGAGTGGCAGTACCTGGCATCCAGCCCAATGGAATACCATTGCAGCGTACATATCCTCTGCTAATCAGCTCTTTTGGATAGAGGATAGAGGATAGAGTACAACAGACCCAGTACAACGATAATAATATAACCCCATTTTAAATAAACGACATAGTAATCCATCTTCCTGAAAGCAAACTCTTTTCCCATGAAGAGAACCAGAATAAAATAGGCCAGTGGGAATATCATCACGAAAGACAACGCAACTAAAGCAACGGTTAGCCATGAAAAAACAATTTTATCACCAAAGCTGAAATATTCTTTAAATATACATTTTCCAATATAAAAGCTCAGAGTACACGCCCCAAGAATGATCACTATAGCGAAAAATGCACGAATTCTATCTTTCATGCCGCCTACCCGAACTGAAGCATAATTTTTTATCCACCACATATTTGTTGGCCGTTCCGGGTGTCCATCCAGATGGTACTCCTGAGCAAAGAATGTAACCTTTGCTTTTTAGTGCTGACAAATAGCCAAACGAAATAGTACATGACAAAGCAAAAGCAAACACACATATACACTTGAAAAGTGGCATGATTTTATTCAATTTTTTAAGTGCGTATTCTTGCTCATATCGGAGCGAAAGGTAGAACCAGTATAAAGGAAACGCAAACATAATTGGTATGGATATAAGACTTAATGACATCCACGAAAAAATAATCTCATCATGAAATTTGAGACAATCAAAGACTTCGCTCAACCAAAAATAAAACGACAGAATAGAAACAGCCAACAATATAAGAATGGAAAAAACAGCATTGGTTTTTTTTGTCATATGTTAGTATATCCTCTTAGTAATATCGTCAATTGAGCTTCTCAAAAAATCTCTAATTTCTGTCTCTATAATTTGCTTGCCTTTAATTAACATTTTCTCTGCAAGCATAGCACCTAAGTCCCAAAAACCATCTTCCATTTCTCTGGCTTTTTCAGCAAATTCTTGTTGAGCCGCATCAATGTACTCAACTACTTTGTCTGTCACACCAAACTTCTGGTCCAGCTTATTTAACCCCCAGGCAGAAAAAAATCCAACGCCAATGACTATTACAAGGTTAAATGCAATCAACGGGGTTACTACGACACTTCCAACGACAAATGTGACTACTGATACAATGCCAATTTTCATTACATCAGTAGCCAGAGATCCTATGAATTCAGCTAAAGATCTCTCATCGTTCAAAATGAAATCAAGAGTCCTGTAAGCGGCTGCGACATAAAATGTCAGCCGTGCTCCTTCAACAACAGATTTTGCAAACCCATATTTACCAATTCCCAAATCAACAATCTTTGGATTTTTTGTCGCAAACACAGGTGCATTCAATATCTTCCTTACACCAGGATAACCACTTATTTTTATCAGTTCTGTACCGTTGCGGTTTACATATGTTGTTGCTTTTATGCTGAAGCTTCCCAATTGGTTGATCAACATGGATGCAGTCACAACATCCTTGATATTTGTTCCATAATTTACAACTATTTGTCCGGGGTCACTTTCTGTTATTGCTACCCATCCATGTTTCCATGCCCCCCACGAGGACAATATTACGAAAGCTTCTGGAAGAGTGAGCAGCATCACATCCTGATTAGTTTGCCTTAGCATAGCCCTCAAATTACCATCAGGTAAATCATGAGTATTCCGTAAAACTGGATAATCAGGTACAAATTCAGTTAGCTTTTGCTTACCGGTCAGATAACTCGGCAATTCTGACGAAGTTTGCACAGATGCTGCAAAGCCTGCAGCTGGTTCTGCAGCGGAAGCTCCACTGCTCTTCTCGTATGTATCATTCATCATCGATGGAATAAACTTCGCCTTGCAGGGGCATGTACTGTAGCTGTCGAGGGTTCCGGCCATTCGCCTGTCGTGAATGGTATCGTTGTCGATGCCACCGGCTATCTTGAAAAGCCCAGCATGTTTACCGCAGGTCACACTGTCCTGCTCCCGGGCCACTGGTTTATCAAACAGAGTATGATGCTCAGCGCCCGTGACGATTTTCCCGCCGCAGGTCGTCTTGTCGCCCTGCACCAGATAAAAGCCTTCTGCTGCCATATTTTTCCCTTTAGCTGAATTCAGTCCGGGTTATCCGCAAAGCACCGCACTGCTTGCCGTATCGAGCGCAATCAGACCGGACAGAAGCAAATCCATCTCAGGCTGAAGCTGTGATTTATCGGTTTCGCCGCGTGTGGCTTTCATGCGCAGTACGTAGTAACCTGAGGCGGCGCAGCAATCCTTTCAGGTCGGCGGTGATGATGTCGGCCAGCACATCCTGCCCCGACTTCACCAGAGCCTGATGGATATACCACTGTAAATCCAGCCAGAGATGGTTGGCACCACGCGAAAATTCGCTGTCTGCCTGCTCCAGTATTTCGGACCAGCTCTGTTGCTGGTACAGGCGTTTGAGCAGGCACGCTGGTCTGCACGGGGCGGTTCGATTCGGGATATCTTTGGCCGTCGTGGTCAGCAGCTTTTCGGCAAACGTGCATATCAGCCCGGTATCAATGCCAGAGAGCTTGTTGACCCCCTCGCGGGTACGCTGAAAATCATCGTCATATCCCGGGTCTCCTCCGGCCGGGCTGGCATCACTGACCGGGGCAAACCAGGACTGCCAGTTTTCCGTGCGTGTCTGCGCCTGTTGCCGCCGCTGAGTTTCGTCAGCCTGAGAGGCGGCAACCAAATTCTGCAGTGTGCTCATTATTCGACTCCATCCATGTCACTGTTTCCGGTGTTGGCCATCAGTGCCTGAGCGGTGGCCGCGCTGTCGACTCTGAATATCTGATCCGGCAGCGTGAAACCGCGCAGGTCCAGCAGCGCCAGCGGACCTTTTCCGAGTTGTGAGCGCAGCACCCACTGCAGGGTGCGCCCATCCGGGGCGGTAAAGCTCATCATCCACTGGCTGCGGTCAAGCTGCTGGCGTTCGCCCTGGTCCAGCCAGCGAATAAAGCCCCAGGTCCCGCTGTAATCCCCGAACAAGCGCGCACCGGCGTTGACCGTAGTCCAGGTCAGCATCGTCCCCGGCTTGTAGGTGTCTCCCGGCCAGCGGAAGCTCTGCCAGTCAGCCATCTGGTTGAAGTAGCGCAACTTTTGGCCATCAATGGTCAGCTGTGTTTCCACCACCTGCGGTACAGGGCGCGCCTGCAGCTCAAAGCTGATGCCCTGGCTGCCATCGGTGAACAGAATGTCTGAGAGCTGGCTCAGTTGGTTAATGGCCCGCAGGAAGGCCGGGTTAAAGCTCAGCCCCTGGCTGTTGACCTTATCCGGTACCCACTGGCTGCCCTCTTTGAGCAGCACACCATTGAGTTCTGTGGTCAGGAAGCGCTCTATACGTCCGTTGTCCCTACGCACAAATTCAGCCAGCATCGGTAAAGAGGCATCACTTTTGCTGGCGGCAAACGGGAAACGTCCGTCAAAGGCAGTTTGCCAGTTCGCAACAACCGAGCGGCTCCATTTGTCATTCAGACTGGCTGCCGACGGCTGAAGCACGGTCTGCCAGGCCTGGGTCAGCGGCTGCACAAACATTGTGCTGCCAAATCCGCTCCACTCTTCGCCAAGGCTTGCCGAAATTAGACTGCCGTACTGCTGGGTGTCGGTCAGATCCACACTTTTACCCTGGAATACGGTCTGCGCCAGCGTCTGCATCATCTCCTGCGGATCAGAAGCGCTGGCCACCTGTTGCAGGCGCAGACGCACGCGGGTGATGCGGGTCAGATACGTCTGCAGGCTCAGTAAGGTATCAGCCGACATAACGTTGCTACCTTTGTTTTTACCCAGAAGCTGAAGAAGCGGGCCAAAGGTTTCATCGAGCGGCCCCTGCGGCCCGGACGCTGACTGGTCGATCGCGGGTTTATCCTGTCTGCCTACCAGGTCTTTAGCCGATTTGATGATGGAATCCGAAAGACCTTCGCTTTGCTGGCCGGTATGCCCCTGCCAGGCGAGGGTATTCATCAGGGCAATCAGTGGCGACTGGCGGACATCGCTCATCAGCGTCAGTTGGTCGGTAACGTCAGCAATGTTGTTTGCCGGGTTAAGTCGCAGGCTGTTGAGGAAGCCCAGCCAACTGCCGGCAAAGTCGGTGAAGTAACGTTGTGTCAAACGTGCTTTCAGGGCTTCCGGCGACAAGTCTGAGGAGACGGCTTTTCGGCTGTCGCTGAGTACCCAGTCGATTTCATCCCGGCGGGAGTTCGCCGCTTTCTCGATAGCCTGCTGAATCCCCCCCTCCCATGCCTGGCGGGTGAACATGCCCGGTATCACTTCATCGGTGGTAAACAGGCGACGGGCATCGGTACCGCTGGTCATATCTTCCAGATACACATCGGCGAAGTTACGACGCACGGATTTAAGCATGTTCTCATACAGGGTACTTTCAGCGTTACGTCGTCCAATTTGCTGTAACAGCACCTGGCGGCTCTGGCTCACCAGTTGCGTATCCGGCGTGATTTTCCACTGTGGTTGCTTAGGCAGTTCGGTGATGTAGAAGGCCCACAAATCCGGCGACAGGCTTTGCCACAGGCCGGTTGAAATGCCCATTCGCGTCGGCTGCACGGCTTTCATGGTCTGCGCGTAATACGCGCCGTCGGCTTTATCCGGACGGGCCATCATCAACCAGGCTTTCAGCTGTTCATAGCCCGGCTTCGCCAGCTGTGCCCGCTGGTCGCTGTTGGGGGCAGAGTTTGCCAAAGCGTTTAGTTTTTGCGTCAGCGCCTGGTTCGCTGGGTCGCGTATCAGGCGATTATTTGCCACGCCGTACCAAGGCAACATCGCATCGAACAGCTGCTGGTTATGGTTCAGCCCGAAGCGCTGGTACCAAGGGGCACCTTCCTGAATACGGTGCTTCAGGCGCCCGGCGTCATTACGTAGCGTATGCAGGGCCGTCAACTGGTGATCCGATACGGAAGGATGCTCCACCAGGGCATGAGCCTGCCCGGCAACAGAGACTATCTGCAGGCGGTTAACCGCGAACGACAGCAGTATTCCCGCGCCCCAGACACCAATAACGGTCATCAGTGTCCAGGCAAGGGTCTGCTCCCAGGCCATACCGACACGGCGGCCACGAACACGGTCGCAGTCATCCACGATGCCCTGCCAGGTTACCGGCAGGGTCAGCGCATGGCGTTGCGATTCCGGGATATATTTCTCAGCGCCGGCTGTTTCCTCAGACGTATGAATAGGGTGACTGTCCGGCAGGCTGAACATCAGGCCACGCAGCGGAACGCGCTGCCGTGAGGCAGACAGCCATGGCACAAGTTGCTGAGCCCAGCGGGCGATACCGCCATCTTTGAGGTGCTGGCCCAGGCGCAGCAGGAAGTCGTGGCCATTGTTCTCAGCGACCTGACTCACTCCCTGCGTTCGCAGGGCCGGCAGCATCAGCTCAAGCTGACGGGTAATATCGTCAGGCTTAGCACGCAGCGGGAAAGTGGCACCTACCGTCTGTTCAGTGCGTTTTGCCTGCGACCACTTGCTGCCACACAGCTGCCACAGCCAGACCGGCGTGGAATAACGGAGCAGTTCACTGATTTTTTCCAGTCCGCGTAAATCGTTATCACTAATCTGAGGGGTGAGATTAAGCGACTGCGGCATAACGCGTACAATACCGTCCAGTGGACGACCGCGACGCAGTTTACGCAGCGCGGAGTATTTTTCCTTATCGGGCTCAGCAGTTAGACTGCCGCCGTAAATCAGAACGGTACGGTTACCTTCAAGCCACAGGTTTTCCTGCAGGCCAGGTACCAGCTGTTCGATTGCCGCCTCATCGCCAGTGATTAACAACAGACGGGTTTTACGACGCCAGTAAAGGCCAATACGGGAGCGAAGATGTCCCCGAATCTTGTTACACATGGCCACTGCAGGGTGAACAGGCGCTTTATCATTTTCCCGCTTCTTTTTCTCATCATCACCGTTGGTGTTGTCGACAAGCGCATTAAACTCCTGTTTACCGGCATTGCGCACCGCTGCCAGGAGCATCAACGATACGATAAGAGCACATCCTGCAATGCAGCAGCCGGCGATAAGCCAGTAAATTTGCTGCTGGCTACCGTCTTCAATCCCGGCAACATCCGGATGCTTCCAGACCATAAACGTCATTACGGCTAACAGCAGAAAGAGAATCAGTGCGACAGCAAGATAGCGGCCTTCCGTAGTCTTCGGTGCTAAAGGTAGCTTCACGGATCCATCTCCTGTCGGGAAGCAATCGGGGTAACGAGCGTGCTCCACAGCACATTCTGTGTGGTATCACCGCAGATAATCATCTGTGGTAACTGAGTTTGTCGGGCGATTTCGGTGGCGGCAGCGATAGCCAGCCAGGGGGCCGCGGCTCCGGCATGTCCCATGGATGTATCAAGCGAAATGGTAATCCCCCCATTTTTAACGGAGGTGATAAGTAGAATCAGGTCATGCGCTGAATATGCTGCATTGGTGTGAA
>NZ_SZPQ01000009.1 GCF_005217455.1 Martelella alba | reverse complement strand
CCGAGGGAATACCGGAGCCGACGGATAACACTAACTTAGAGATAAAAGCTGTCTGAATATAACGGGTCAAGATCAATTCCGAGTAATCACTGCATATTCTGTTATCCAGACATGTAATAACTATTGCAGGATTTTATCCTGCTTTTTAATAGTGTTAATCATAAATTCCCTAAGCTTGCCGACGGTATTTCTTTCTTAACCTACTGCGTTCAACCAAATTACCATTATCGTCATAATATCTACTCGGCCAGATTTCAAAAGGATGCATATTTAACGCTTGAGCTATGATGCTTTCACCCTTAGGCCATGGGCGGACCAAGGTATTCGCCAGTGTGCTTGAACAGAGACCAGACTGACGGGACAAGCCAGCCAAGGTCGTTCCTTGTTTTCGTAACGCTGCGATGATATCTGCCTTGTGCCAATCTTTTTTCATCTTTTCGCCTTCTCATTGGTAATGACCTGACGGTCGACATTAAGAACCCATAGGGAACAGTTTTACCCTAGGTACTCACATCCGCCCTAATGGAAACTCAGAGAGATGTTTATGCTTTTGCATAGTAAAAGTATGCCCGATTGGTGATTTTATGCACTGCACAAAAGACACCTTGAAAATTTCTTTTTTTTATGAAAGCGAAAAGAGCAAATTTTTAAAAACACGATACATTGATATACTGGACTTTTTTGTAAAAATCATATATACGAAGGTCCTCCCGGCGATGCCTGTAAAACGGATAACCTCTGGTTTTCGGGCCGCAGCGGATGAAACACTCAGAGTAAAGTACACCACCGGCAGCGCCGGAAGGCCTATGCTGATTTCCGCGTTCAGATCCGCCGTAACGCGTTGAGCCTGCGGCGCAATCGCGATACCGGATTGTATCGCTGATTGAATGGGACCAAAGCATGACGCTTGCTGTTGTGTATATTCTGTGCGCCAGCATTTATCGGTAATGTTGTTTGCTCGACATGGGGCAATCTCTTCACCTCGGTTGAAAGGCTAATCGGTGTGCATAAATAGACATGCTGTAGGAAAGTGGATTATGGTGCAATTATTTTACCTATCTCAATATTCAGAATAAACGAAACAGTTGCGCATGGAACAACTGGCTAATGATAGAAATGCCCATCCAATTTTTCGTATTCTCTGATAACAAAAGTATTGAGGAGATTTTTTCTCTTTGTATACTCTTTGACATTCAGCATCAATCTACGATTCTTACTGTCTAATGGTCAAAAGCCAACATCAGGGATGATCCTATTGCCATCTTTATCGCCCAACCCTCGAATCAATAAAACAAGATAAATAATGTCAAATGGAGTTATTATGAAAAAATCATGGGTTGGTTTGCCGCCCTGATGATGATGGGTGTGATACACTTAGTGCATTGGAAGCGATGACTGAAGCTTAACGTATCGCCTTCGCACCGATGCTGTTTCAGTCCGCGCCCTGCCTACGCAATACGGGCATACTGGCTTATCTGGATAAACAAGGCCAGGCGCAGAAAATTTTATCGTTATCTGGAAACGGCACGTTTTCGGGTAAGTCAGCGCTACCGGATATGATTTACGGGCGACAGGGTAAACCCGCGTTCGCCAATGGCCCGTCATTGTGGTTTACCTTCAGCCATTGCGGCGACAACATCGCCTTGTTTCTGAGCGATGAAGGCGAAGTGGGTTGTGATATTGAAGTCATCCAACCGCGCGCCGCCTGGCGCGACCTCGCCGATGCGCTGTTTAGTCCCGGCGAGCGCGCCGGGATAAACGCCGCCCCCGCCCAAGGACAATTCGCGGCTTTCTGGCGCGTCTGGACCCGCAAAGAAGCGTTCATCAAGCAACGCGGCGGCGGCGTATGGCGGGCATTGACAGCGCCGTTCCCCTGCCCGTCTTCCCAACCCTTGCCGGTTGGGCGTGTTAAGTCTGGCGGTGTTTACGCCCACACCATACAGACTGACGACGAGGGATATCGCGTTTATCGGCGCGCAGGAGAGGGCGGTCCGCGATGAAGAAACGCCACTCCACCGCAGTCCTGGTAGACCATCAACTACTTCAGAGACTTATCCACCGCCTCTTTGAGCATCTTGTCCACTGCGCCGGATTGACGCATATCAATGACGAACTTATTCAGAATATCGAGATCTTCTTTCGAGGTGTCCTTTCTCAGGCCGAAACCGGCCGGCAAAGACTGGAGCGGCGGATCGGGTTTAAACACGGCCAAATCCTTGGCATGCGCGGCCACCACAATCATATTCGTCCCGATATCGTCGGCATAGACGTCCGCGCGATGGGATAAAAGCGCCATCGTCGCTTCCTGAGACCCCGGCAGCCGCATGATATGCGCCTTGGTAAATATTTTGCTACAGGCCGTATCGGCAATGGAACCCGACATGACGGCTATCGTGACATTGGGCTTGTCAAAATCGGCGATTTTGGCCGGAGCGGTAAGTTTAGGATTATTTTTGGCATAGGAGAAAGTAACGCTTGAGTAGATAACCGGCGATGAAAACGCGATGCTTTTTTCCCGTTCCGGGGTCTGCGACAATGACATGCCCAGGTCCCACCGGTTGGCCTGGATACCCGCGACCATATTATCCCAACTGGTATTGACCAATTCCGCCTTAACGTGCAGCACGTTGTTGGCAAAATCTTTGCAGAGCTGAACGAAAGGCCCGCCGTACTTTTGCGTAAGCGGATCGCGGATAATATAAGGGGGGGTCACGGCGGTACCGCACCTCAGCACACCCCGTTCTTTAACCTGTTTCCATAAATCGTTTGTCCCTTCCGCCCGCGCAAGAGCAGGTAAAAAAAGGGAAGTCAGAAATAAGCAACAGATCAGTGGCTGGCGTCGTAAAACTTGGGTGAAATACATTTTCATGATTTACCTCAGGCTGAAGTTAGAGATTAGGAGGCTTCCTAACATGACAGACACTTAATGAGTCTATTCAATACAACCGTCACGATAAAGTCCGTGGCCGGGTATATACCCTGTATAATTCAAGTATTGTGGCGGCGAGCGTTCGCAGCCAACCAAAAGGCAACTTGCAGTATGGCGAGTATGAATAAGTCATCAATTAAGCGACCACGACTCATCCATATTGGGGAAAACACCCCATGAATAAAAATAAAAAAACCAGGAAAAATGCAATCCCTGACTATCCTTTGTCACTGTCTTGATGGCGAAAGTACAACATTTCCAGGCACTTGAGAATGTCTTTTGGCTCTTCATCATATTGCTCCTCCAGTACCCCCTGTTCTGATTCCACCGTCATTGTCCATTGAGTGGTATGCGGTGTCATTAAACACTCAGGAAAATTCATGTGATGATGCCAGCGTACTCCCTGCCGCTCAAATACCAACACTTTGCTCAGTAACGGGGACGCGCGCGCCACCGCCTCGCAATCCGGGGGGATTTCCGTACCCAGAATATCATCCCCGTGTAGAAGTTTAACTAACTGCTTATCGACCTCCGGGAAAGTCACCGAAGGCGAAATAGTGATGATGTTATCGGTATTATCCTCAAGCATCACAGCATATCGGTCAGGATAAGGATTAAAATGGCAACCCGGTGAAATTGCGTGTGAATGCCATGCCTTCCCCTGTTTAATTAACTCATGCGCCAACTTAAGCACGTCTTCAATGGGAATTTCATTGTAAACCATACCGAGGTGGTTAATGAATTTTGACATATATCCCTCAGGGTATCAAGTTAATTTAAGCCTATCTCGCGCTTTGTAAAATGGGAAAACCCATCCCCCCAGATATTCTTTTATTGCATGTAAAGGAAGTATTTTGTTTTTACAAACAAAAAGCGGCGAGTCTTCATGGGATAATTCCCCG
The DNA here is from genome assembly GCF_005217455.1 of Martelella alba. Lineage (GTDB taxonomy): Bacteria > Pseudomonadota > Gammaproteobacteria > Enterobacterales > Enterobacteriaceae > Acerihabitans. The sequence goes on along the minus strand of NZ_SZPQ01000009.1, from coordinate 186,288 downwards.
CTTATCAGTTCAGCTAAAATACGGCCGACGGAAAAACTCAACGCGACGCCTCTTGTCGAAAATCCAATAAAAGAATAAAAATCCACATCATGAATCTGCAAAGAGGGAACCCATTCTTCAGTAATGGCGCAATATCCTTCCCAATAATATTCCAGTTCAATACCTGCCAGGGAAGGGAACAACTCTTGCATCCTCAGCCTGGCATGCGCCATGCCGTATTCTTTACCGGTCGGGGTAAATACCGCGCCGCCCGATTGAAGCCGGCCGAATGAATCCAACCGACCAAAACCGCCGGACTTTCTCAGATCGGTAAATGTAATGCCTTTGGGTAGTACAACCCGGCGTTCCTGCTCGGTCAACGGCCGTGTCATCGTATGGTACAGCCTGACGGGTATCACTGATTTACCCAGGGGCCTCAGAAGGTTCTGGGTGTAGGCGTTGGTGGCAATCAGAACCTTTTTCCCTTTGAAAACCCTTTTGGATGATGCTATCTGATAACCACCACCCACTTTGGCAATACTTGCGACGCGATGGTTTTCCAAGATATCGGCGCCGGCGTCTAATGCGGCCCGGGCGAGCCCTTGCGCAAGGGCATAGGGCTCCACTGTTCCCCCTGATTTCTGGTACCATCCCCCTAAATAGCCATGCGCGCCGGTGTTTTCCTTCACCTCGTCGCCAGAGAGCCAGTGGATATCAACGCCTCTTTTTTGCCATGATTGGTAGACTTTCTGTATCTTATATAACGATTTCTCAGAGTGGCCGGGCTGAATAAAGCCATTTTGTTTAGGATGACACTGGATGCCATACCGCGTGATCTGTTCGAAAAGATAGTCCGGCGCGGTATTCACCAGTTGCGCGTATTTTTCGCCTTTGACTGCGCCCAGGGTATTTTTGACGTCTTCCACGGTCAATGCCCCCGGAAAGGTGGGGACAACCGCCCCGCCGTTACGGCCAGAAGCCCCGCTGCCCACGGAACTCTCGTCAAGAACCAAAACCGATAGGCCCTTTTTCGCGGCGTGCAAAGCCGTAGAAAGTCCGCAGTAACCCGCGCCGACAATGACCAGATCATAGTCATCTTTATCCGTGCGCGCGGGGAGACTGATTTTTTCCTGGCTGACGATTGCCCAATAAACATCGTCAATTTTACCATCTAGCCGCTTATCCATTGACTCTCCCAATCTGCGCGTTGGTCCGGAAATGATTGCCACACTTGCGCGGATTCATCTTTGCTCCCCCTAACGGAATAAATTTCTGGATTTATCGCGTTGTTCAGCCGGCGGCGGCGCGAAAGTCAAAGCGCGACTTTTCACCATTGCCAACTTTTGGTGAATATTGATCATATTTTCCAGATATTTGATGGCCACAGCGGACGAATCCATGACCGGAACCTGTGTTCCAGGAATATGACGATATCCGGCCTTACGTAAAAGCGTGCCATAATACGTACAGCCCACCAAAATAATTTCAGCGCCATCGTCAATGCATTGTTTGGCCACTTTTTCAAATGACGGGATAAACTGTTTTTCCGGCGCGGTCACGGACTCCATCAGCAATTGTGCCGAAGAGTACGGTTTGATGGTGCGAACAGGATTATTTATGGCGCGATCCAGTAAACCATAGGCCATAATATCCCGTTCAATGGCAACTCGGGTTTTGTCCGAAACCGTAATGACGGCAAATTTACGGGCCATCGCCAATGAAGCGAGCATCGATTGCTCTCCCACCGAAGCGACCGGGATATCCAATATTTCCCTGGCCTCCCAGAGCGCATCGTTCCAGCATCCCAAGAACACCCCATCGAATCCCTCGTCCTGCGCCTTTAGCGCTTCTTCCAGCATCAGTACGGAATTGATATGTTCAGCATAAAGAGAGCGAGTAAATCCCGTGCTCATTGCGGGAAAGCGAAAATGAATCGTTGTGTCCTTTTCCGTAATGGCCGCTATATTCGTCTCAATAGCGGACCATAAATCTTCCAGCGCGGCGGTTCTGGCTGTCGGGTGTATCCAGCAAATACGCATACTCACCTCTTTATCTGAAAAATCGTTAGGGCGCCGTCCACATCAACCCATGTTATCTCTCGCCTATCACCTCAATACATCAGCGGACAATCGGACGTTCGGCGGGTATATCCGTGCGATGGGCGCTAACGCATATAAACACCGCCAGAGACAACCATTGTCTCGCCGGTGATGTACCCCGGCGCGGCGCACAGTTTCCACACCCAGTCGGCGACTTCCTCCACTTTTGCCGCCCGTTTCATCGGAACCGCCATCACGCCGTCCTTCAACCGTCCTCCGGCGAGGGTGCCTTCCGTCTCCACCCAGCCCGGCGCAATACTGTTAACCACGATGCCCGCATCCACCAATTCAATGGCTAGGGACTTGGTTAGCGAGACGACCGCCGCCTTTGACGCGCTGTACAACAGTTGATTGGGTGATACCGCAAAAGCGTCCACCGAGGCGAAAAAGAGCATGCATCCCCCCTCCTTCGCCATTAAATCCCGTCCCGTGCGCGCCACGTTCATGGTTCCCAGCACATTGACGTCGAAAATGCGGCGATAAAGTTCGCTGCTATAACTCTGTAAATTGGATACCGGGAAAATGCCGGCGGCATTGATTACCGCCGACAATCTTTCTCCCGCCAGCGAGTCCGCCACTGCGGATTTCAACGCATCAAATTGGGTGATGTCCGCCCGTACCGGGATAAAGTCGTGGCGACTGTCCTGCACCGCCAAATCCACCCCCGCCACCCGCCAGCCTTCCGATAAAAACCGGTCCGCCACGGCTTTGCCCATCCCGGATGCGCTGCCCGTGACAAGGGCGACGGGTTTGCTTCGTTCAGACATGCCTCTCTCCTTATTAGGAAATAGATGGGGTGAAAATCGATTGCACGGCGCCGACATGCACTTTTTCCAGCAGGTCGAGCGTTTTGTCCGTTTCATCATAATTTTGCTGCCAGAGGCGACGAACGATATCAATACGCGCATCCGGCTGTTGCTGGCTCGCCAGTAAGGCGGCAAGGTTTTTCAGGCCCCGCGTTTGCAGTTTCATCATGCGGGCGATCAATCGGGTCTGTTGGCAATACACCGGCCATTGCGCGCCGCGGGGAGCGGCGAGACCGACAAAATACAGGTTCTCAAGCGTGGTGGGCAATGTCATGGCCGCCGTGCGTAAAGGAACGCCATCCCGCCATTCCAGTTGTGCCCCGTCAATAAACGGCAGGGTGGCATGGAAGCCCGTGGCCCAGAGGATATTGTCATATTCCCCTTGATTGCCGTCGGTGAAGGTCACGGTTTTTCCCTGGATACGTTCGATAGCCGGGCGGACGTTAATGCGTCCATGCTGAATCCAATAGAGCAGCAGATTGTTCACCACCGGAGGCTGTTGTTCCAGATCCCATGTTTCCGGCTCCGGCATGCCCGGATAGTTTTTCCAGCTACCCAGCGATGCCAGGATCAGTATCTGGGTCAGTGAGTTCTGTAGCTCCGGCGGCAGCTGGTTGATAAACGGCAGCTCGGCCCGCGGCAAACCAAACAGGGCCTTGGGCTGAAACACCTGGCCGCGGCGCATGACCACATCGGTATCAAACCGGTGTTGCGCCGCGTCCGCCGCCAGGTCGCAGCCGGAATTGCCGCAACCGACGACCAATACACGCCGCCCTTGCAACTGGCTGGTGTTTTGATATTGGCACGAGTGCAGGGAGATACCGGTAAAATCGCCAGACTCGGGGGGAAACGCGGGATCCCACAAATGGCCGTTGGCCACCACGACACCCGCATAGTGGCGAACCTGGCCATTAACAGTGACCTCCCAACCGGCATCCCCTTTATTTCCTAATGGCGCAATATGTTCAACGGTGGAATTAAACTGAATATGGTCATATAAATGAAAGTGCTCAGCATAATTCCGGATATATTCGCGAACCTGGTCACGATTTGGATAGAGCGGATAATCAACCGGCATGGGATAATCATCAAAACAAGAACTGCCCTTGGGGGTAATAAGATGGAGAGCATCATAATCCACATGCCAATGACCTCCCACACGATCCGATTTTTCAAAGCAGTCAGCGTCAATCCCCTGATCGCGAAGTGTCTTAATGGCGGCAAGGCCAGCGGCGCCCGCGCCAATGACGCAATATGGCGGCTGCGATGTCATAATCTCTTCTCCTGATAACGAAAATAACAAGTTCACAACGCTTACGTTACATTAATAGGCTGATTATCCATGCCGGTGAAGCATACAAACCTTTTACTCTATATAGCCTTGCCCTATAGTAGAAATAATGACAAGACTATACCCGGCATACATTCAGTATTTAGGGTAACGACTCGTCATACGGCAAGTTGCCTGTTTGCTGGCTGCAATGGCCCGTCGCCGCGACGCGGCTTGCAATATTTAGAGTATATTGGGGTCATTACAGTTTCAGTTTCCGCAAAAAGGCCTGTTCATAGAGAGTCACAATACGAGTAATCGTGAAAGCGATAAAAAAATAAATCAATGCAATGGTTGTCAATATTTCGACCGGTCGCGCCGTTGAATCCGCTATCATTTGTCCTTGATACATAAGATCCGTCATTCCCACGGCGGAAATAAGCGCGCTCTCTTTAAACAAAGTCACGCTGTTGGACAATAGCGTGGGCACCGACCGCATGAGCATCTGCGGCAAAAAAACATAAGGGAGCATGACGCGCAGCGGCATGCCCAAAGAAATGCACGCATCACGTTGTTCCGAGCCGACGGAATTCAACGCCGCCCTGAAACTCTCGCTCGAAATTGCGCCCATATAGAGCGTCATCGTCAAAATCGTGGCCGTTTGATTGCCCAAATCGACGCCCAACAGCGCTGGCAGGCAGAAGAAAAACCAAAACAACTGGATAAGCATCGGCGTTCCGCGAAAAACCTCGACATACGCCCTGGCAATGAGGCCAAGTGCAACGTTCCCGGAGTAGCGGACGATACTCACGATAAAACCCAGTACCAGCCCGGCGACCAGACTTATCGCCGTATAATACAATGTGTGCGCTAATCCCATTAATATGGCGCTTTTGTAGGCGAATATAAAACCAAACGCAGTGGAAAAATCGACCATGTGTTCTCCCCTACTGACTCATCCTGTGCAAACGTTTTTCATACATGCCCACCAACTGCGATAGCGGCAACGATACGGCAAAATAAATCAAGGCGACGGTGGTGTAGACTTCAATGGGCCGATAAAACTCCGTCGCCAGCGATTTGCCCTGATACATCAGGTCGGCGATGGCAACAATGGCCACCAATGATGTCTGCTGCAACAAACCGATGGTGTTGGTCAACAAAACCGGTATCGCCATCATGAATGCCTGGGGGAAGACCACATAAACCGTTTTCTTGAACGGCGAGAGACCCAGGGCCACACAGGCATCATGATGGGAGGAAGGAATGGTTTGTATGGCCGCGCGATACGCTTCGGCATTGAAAGCCGTCACATTCAGGCTCAACGCCAGTACGGCCATCGCGAACGGGTTCCAATACACATGGATGAAAATCGGCACACAATAGAATATCCAGACGATTTGCACCAATGCCGGCGTGCAGCGGAATAGCTCGATAAACACGACCGCCGGCCAGCGCAGGACCCTAAAACGGCTCATGGCGATAAGGCTTAACAGAAAGCCCGCCACGATGCCGATAGCGGCTGATATCAATGTTAATTGCAATGTCATAAGCAGCCCGCTCATGAGCTGGGGCCAGCCGGTAATGATGACATGCATATTCCACGAGAAAGATGTCATAGCGTCACCTTCATGATACCGGTTCGACATGGAGTACATTTTTGAGGAAGTTGGCCGTTCGGGTTTGCACGGGCGAGTTGAACAAGGCTGAAGGCGCCGCGTCTTCAACCACTTGGCCGTCCGCGCAAAAGACCACCCGGGTGGCGATGCGTTTCGCGAACCACATGTCGTGGGTCACAATCATCATGGACATGTTCTGGTCCGCCAGCTCCATCATGACGCCCTCGACTTCCGCCACCAGCTCCGGGTCCAGCGCGGATGTCACCTCATCGAACAGCATAATCTCCGGATCCAGCATCAATGCCCGCGCAATGGCCACGCGTTGTTTCTGTCCGCCGGACAACATACCCGGATAGGCATCGGCACGATTCTGTAAACCGAGGCGCGTCAAAAACTGCATTGCGCGTTCGGTCGCCCGCGCTTTTTTTTCGCCCCGGGCTTTGACCGGCGTCAGGATGAGATTTCCCAATACCGTCAAATGAGGAAACAAAGTATAATGCTGGAAGACCATCCCTATCCTGGCCTGTATCTCCCTGTTTATCGTATTGGGCATCCGCAGATTGACATCCGCGGTGATGTAATCTTTTCCCGCGAATTTGATGTTGCCTGAGTCGATCTTTTCCAATCCCATAATGCAACGCAATAAGGTACTTTTACCGCTACCGCTTGGTCCGATAACCACGATGCGTTCCCCTGGGCTCATGCGGAAATTCATTCCATTCAGCACCGGAGGAATTCCAGAACCAAAAGATTTCACCAAATTACGTACAGACAGAAACGAAGAAGTCATTGACCAACTCCCAAATTGATTTTGCTCTCTGACAACATCTTTGCAATCAGATAAAAACAGACGCCAGGACAGACTGCCTATTCCCCGGCTCAGGGATGATGTAAAGACACAGACAGTTATTCTGGCCGGTAAATATGAGGATTAACGGCCACCCTATAGCATTGAGTCAGATTGGCCTTGGCATTATTCGTTTGCCACACTGAATTGCCATACAAAACCATAACTTTCTCGCCATAGAACATAACTAATTTTTCACACCGCCACTACATTAATATTTGTTATGATGGAGATAATGAAGCAGGTGATACCTTTTACTTCCATAGGTTATGGCTATATGAGGAAATTTCTATCAGATAATCCTATGAAGATACGCGCGCCAGGCGTGCAGCGCCTTTTACGGATTTTCTTATTTTAATACATATAAATCATTAAGTTGAAATTTTATTCACCACTAGCGAACCGCAAGCTCGCCCCGGTAACGCGAAGGATTATCCTTTCCATTCTTTTTTCGTATATGACATCCCTATAGGATTTGCAGATGCTAATAACACGCAGATGTGACCAAGATGCGGCCGTGGCAACCCGTCATTTTGCGGGGGTTCAGCCGATAAGGGGTCGCGGCGGGCTGAATTCAAAAATAATGATTATCATGGCGTTAACCTGAAAACCTGCAAAATTGAACAGAAGGGCGATGACAGCATGACATTACAACAATTGCAGTATTTTCTTGCCGCGGTTGAGCACGGAACATTATCGAAAGCGGCGGAACACCTTAACATCGCCCAGCCTTCGTTATCGGATCAAATATTGCGGTTGGAGAATTCCTTAGGCACGCATCTTTTCATCAGAACCAATCGCAAACTGATTCTGACCGAAGCGGGAAACCGCCTATTTCCCCATGCCAGGGCCTCGGTGAACGCCGCTCAGGAGGCGCATAACGCGGTACAGTCGGTAAGGAAGTTAAAAGGCGGCGTGGTAAGCTTCGGCACTTTTGGCAGCTCATACCAGTATTTCTTAAGCGATCTGATCGAGGAATTTCATAATGCCTTTCCGGACGTCAAACTCAAGGTCGTCGGCCTTAATTCAAGCGAGGTGGCGGACGCCGTGATGGACGGTAAAATAGAGGCCGGGCTGGTTATGTTACCCGTCAATAATAAAAGTCTGGTGGCCAGCGAGCCGGTCTGGTCCGCCCGTGTAGGCTACATCAGCGCCGATGAGGGCAGATTGGCGGGGGAGAAAAATATTGAAGCGTTGCTTGGGGCGCCGCTTATCTTAAGCGAAGCCAAGTGGCGTAATACCGATCCCATCAGAAAATTGCTTGCGAAGCGAGCCAGCGGCGTCGGGAAGCAACTTGAGCCCATTATCGAGGTTGAGCACCAGGAAACCGCCTTCGAACTTGCGGCCCGGGGCGTCGGCGACGTTATCGCCACCCGCCCCATCATGCATCAGTTGGGTTATCAGAACCGGCTTAAGTGGGTGCCGATTACGCCGCCCGTGTATGAAGTCTTCGGGTTTATTTATCGCTCGGACACGGCTATATCATCCGGCACCAGAGAAATCATCGCCATGATGCGCAAGTATCTGGCGAAAATACAGGCATTTTACGATCACATTGAGAAATAAGCCTTTATTGCACAGTCTGGTAAGCCCGCCCGCGCGTTGCCATGACGCTGCCCCGGACACCCTCTGGCCAGGCACATGCCCGGCGGCGAACTAGAGGATATAACCATTGGCAAGCCAGCCGCCATCCACCGGCAGTACATGTCCAGAGATCATTTTCGCCTGGTCGCTGGCTAAAAAAAAGCAGGCATCGGCTATCTCTTCGGGTTCCGCCAATCGTCCCAGAGGCGTGCGCGCTTTGACGCCTGGCAGATTGTATTTCCCCGCCTCAATCAGCGATTGGACCATTGCGCTGCGCACGCCCGTGGGCGCCACCGCGTTCACCCGTATCCCCAGCGGACCCCATTCAATCGCCAGACTCTCGACCAGTGTGTGTAGCGCCCCTTTCGATGCGCAGTACGCGGCTCTTTGCGGCGCCCCCGCTTCGCCATAAACCGAGCTCATAAACGTGATGGCCCCGCCCGAATTCGCCGCCAGGGATTTCCCCACGGCCTGGGCCACCAGGAAACTGCCCAGGACATTGATGTCGAGAATCTTCCTGAAAGTCGCCGCCGATACGTCAAATGCGGATTGGACTTCATTGATACCCGCACAGGTTATCGCCCCGTCAATACCGCCAAATTCCTCGTGCATCCTGTCTATCGCGGCGAGGATAGGGGATGTTTCCGTTACGGAACCCGCCACGCCTATGGCCTGTTTACCCAGTTTGCCGATTGCGGCGTCAACGGACGCCTGGGTCCGGCTGAGAAAACACACGCGCGCGCCAGCGCTGATAAACCGCGCGGCGACAGATAAACCGATGCCGCTCGCGCCTGTGATGAGATAATTTTTGGTTTTCATCGCGCCGTCCATTCAGGAAAAATGGCATGTATCATCGGTTTTTCAGCGTTGAAAAAAAACGGGATTCAATGAAACCAAGTAACGCGAGGGGTTCTTCATCGAATGCCTCAATCTGTGTTCCCAATTCAGATTCCACGCTAAGGGTCCATTTCCCTGGAAGGGGATTTAATAGGCATGAGGGGAAATGCATATGGTGATGCCAGGCTATTTTTTTGTCGACCAGCGAGGTTATCAAATATCGCATGGTGTCCTCAGTTTCTGGTGTTTCGACCGGGATGTCGGGGTTGCCGGCCATTATCCCGTCGCCATGCAATAATTTAACCAGGACTTTATCGGCTTCGGGAAAGACGTCTGATTGAGCCAGATACGCTATCTGGCCGTCATCATCTTCGATAACCATGGAATAGCATGACGCGAACGGATTATATTGACACCCAGGGGGCAGAACATGAATATGCCATCTCCCGCCTTCATCATTCAATGCCTGGCCGATGGGAATACAGTGATCAATCGGAATGATGGTATAGTTGATACCTTGATATACGATGTTATCCAGAACCGTGATTTTCATACTTTCCCCTTGTCAACGGTGCCCGTTATCCCCGTGATGCTCCAGGTTGCCTCTTTGTTGGCGGCGAGGCGACGCAAGGTGTTCAGGTTAGGGTCATTTCAATTGTTGAGAAAATGCAGATATTGGCGAGTGTTCTCTTCCAGCTTGTCCCTATACTCATGATCATCAGCATCATCTTGCGTGCCGTAAAAAGCGTGGAAACCATCATATTTCGCTTGGATAAACCGGCATACGCATTGATAGGGCAGAAGTAATTCTTCCAACGTGCATGCCATAATGCCTTGTCGCGAATATGAACTCGCTCTCATACCCGCGGAAACAGCCAGGCGGACTCTCCGGTTAACAAACGCTTTGCCGCCATTGAATGCCCAGCCCCGGGTAATGACCTCATCCTGCCATTTTTTAAGCAATGGCGGGCAACTAAACCAAAAACAAGGAAATTGTATAACCAGCTCATCATGGCTCTCAATCAGATTCTGCTCTCTTTTAACATTGATATTCCAGTCAGGATATTCCGCATAAATATCATGTAGAGTGAAATTATCCGTCTCTTTTTGTATTTCCCTTATCCATCGCTTGTGTATCAAAGAGTGATTAAGATCGGGATGCGCAACCAGAATTAACGCTTTCATCAGTCACCTAAGGATATTCATTATTCTCAAAACCGTCCACAATGCCGCGATTATTGTGAAAAGCAGACAGCGCCATTTTGATTCTGCGCCAAAGGGCATCCAGGGTGAACCTCGGATATTCTATGGAAAGAATAGAGAATGCCTATGGGTAATATCTATACGCGTCATATTTCACATCGCTTCGTTGTCGGCGATGTTCGCCCCAATGAGGTAATCCTCTGCCTGGCACAGGGTTTGCTAGTGTTTTCTCTGTCAATCGTCAGTCTGTCTGGCGGGGAATTCTAAGTTCTTTGAAGGAGGTAATGGAAAATGGCAGATAAAACAGTTCAGAAAATAACCAGGGTTGTGTTGATGGCGTGTCTGGGGCTTTATGCCGGGTTGTCGGCCAGCGCCGCCGAGGTCCCCCCCGGCGTGCATTTGGCATCCAAACAGGAAATCGTCAGAGGCAACGGAGAAGAGCCGGCCACGCTGGATGCGCAACTGGCGGAAAGCAATGAATCGTTCAATATCATCAATGACCTGTTCGAGGGACTGGTGCGCACCGCGGCGGACGGCCGGGCAGAGCCGGCGCTGGAGGCGTCATGGGACAGCAAGAATAACCGCGTCTGGACGTTTCATCTGCGTCCGGGACTGACCTGGTCCGACGGCAGTCCGATTACAGCACGGGATGTCGTTTTCAGTTGGCGGCGCCTTGCCGACCCGAAAACCGCCTCCCCTTACGCTTCCTTCGCCAATTACGCGCATATCGCCAATGCCCAGGCGGTCACCGCCGGTAAACTTCCTCCGGATCAATTGGGTGTGACCGCCCTTGACGATCATACCGTGCAGGTCACCCTTGACCAGCCGGTATCGTATTTTTTGCAGTTTGTCGCCCATCCGTCCCTGTTCCCGGTCAGCGAGCACAATGTGGAACATTATGGCGATAAATGGACATTGCCCGGCCATATGGTCAGCAGCGGCGCCTATAAACTGGCGCAGTGGGTGGTGAATGAGAAGGTCGTGCTGGAGCGTAATGACAAATATTGGGACAACGCGCATACGGTCATCAATCGCGTGACCTTTTTGCCGTTAAACGACGGCACCGCTGAATTGAACCGCTATCGGGCGGGGGAAATCAGCATCACGAACACCATCCCGTCGGTGGACTTCCCGCAAATGAAAAAGTCCCTTCCCGATCAGATAAAAAGCACGCCGGTACTCAGCGTCTTCTATTTCCAGTTCAACAACAATAAACCGCCTTTTACGGATGTGCGGGTACGTCAGGCAATTAACCTTTCACTTAATAAGGGCATTATTGCCGAGAAAGTCATCGGCAAGGGGCAACAACCGGCCTGGGCCGTGCTGCCATTGTCCATGGGCGGCATCAAAATCAGGCCGCCGGAATGGGCCGCCTGGTCGCAGCAGCAACGGGTTCACAAAGCGCAGGCATTGTTGAAATCCGCCGGATACTCCAGCGCTCATCCCCTGACCTTCACGTTGCTGTACAACACCACCGACGATAACCGGCGCATCGCCATCGCCGCGGCGTCCATGTGGAAAGAAACGCTGGGCGCGCACGTCACACTGCAAAATGAAGAATGGAAAACCATGCTGGACACCATGCATCAGGGAAAATTCGATATGGTCCGGTATACCTGGATTGGCGATTACAATGAACCGTCCACGTTTCTGAATACCTTCCGTATCGGCGACAGCCAAAATACCTGTCTGTATCATAGCGAGGCATTCGACGCCGCCGTCAAAGCGGCCGGCGCCGCGCAAACATTGGCGGAAAGCCAGGCCGATTACCAGAAAGCCAGCGATATCATTGCCGCCGATAGCCCCGTTGTTCCGGTATTTTACGGTGTGCAAAACCAGTTGGTGAAACCGGCTGTGGGCGGCTTCGCCCCGTCGCCGCTGGGTTTTTACTATACAAAAGACCTGTATCTGAAAACCAAGTGAAAAACCGCGCGGTAAGCCAAGCCGCATCGCGGCGGTAAATAGGCGAACGCGGCCAGCGAGGGTCGGCGTGAAGTATGACGGTACCCGCCATCCGCCAGAGCCTTCACGCGGCCGCGTTAATCGACATACAGCGAGGGCTTCCCAACCGGCCGGGTCTTGAACCGGCGATGCAACCAAAGATACTGTTCGGGTGCGCGCAGTATCTCGGTTTCAATGATCCGGTTCATATAGGCGGCGGCGGACAGCGCATCCTCGGCGGGATAATCGGTGATTTCAGGTTGAATAACCAGTTGGTAACCCTGATTGCGCGGCTTGCGAATCAGCACCACCGTCAGCATCGCCGGCTTGGCCAGATGACAGAGGACGAAGGTGCCGTTAGTGGTGGCCGCCTGCGGTACGGCGAACAACGGCGCGAAAACACTGCCGCGCGGACCGTAATCCTGATCGGGCGCGAACCATACTGATTCACCCTGCTTTAGGGCATGGACCATACCGCGCAAATCCTTGCGATCGATCATTGCCTTGTTGGAACGCATACGTCCCTTGGTCTGCATCCACTCCATCGCCTGGTTGTTGTGCGGGCGATACATCGCCATCATCGGCTGGCACAGGCCCATGACCCGTCCGCCCAGTTCCAGCGACATGAAATGCACGCCGATGACCATCACCCCGCGATGATGCTTACTGGCGGCGCGCAGGTGTTGCAGACCCGAAACATCAAACCAGCGCTTGACGCGGTTATCCGGCCAAAACCAGGCCATGCCGGTTTCCATCAGCGCCATGCCGAGGGAAGCGAAGTTTTCCGCCACCAGCGTATCAACGGAAGACGCCGGCATGGTCGGGAAACACAATCGAATATTGCGCCGGGTGATGTCTTCCCGGCGTTTGAGAAAGGGGCGCGCCGACAACCCTACCCCGCGCCCGAGCGCCATCAATACCGGATAGGGAAGTTGAACCAGCAAAATCAGTAATCCAAGACCGAGCCAGGTGATCCAGTAGCGCGGATGGAGCAATTGGCGCGAGAAAGCGGATGTTTTACGCATGTAAAGCCTGTTTTACTCTTCTCTAATGGCTTCGTGTCGCATCGCGGCGGCAAGCAAGCGCGTCCCCGGGAGCATAGCCGACCAGGTGGCCGGGGGCGCGAACGCGGCCGACAAAGAGGCGACGTGAAGCATGGCGGGGATAAATGGTCATGTATCGCATAGAGAAACCGTGACTTCTGTAAGCGGTACGGGTGTGCATAAGACAGGATACACTTCAAAAAGTTTTCCCATCATTAAAAAAGAATAAAGTATGCGTGTTGTTTCCGTTTACGGCGCGGCCATGGACCATTTCAGACCGTTGATAACGGCATGGGGGGAAGTTACCCGCCTGGAAACCACTGCGGTTTCCAGGCGGGTTTCACGGCCGGTTTTCAGCGATGCGCGGCACTGTTGAGAATAATGGAGGTAATGATGCCGGTTGTCGCGGCAATCAGCACATAATTGCCGTTGATATAGGACCAGTATTGTCCCTCAGGAGGCGGCGGCAAACCTTTATCCCGCCAGTTGTCGACCCGGAAATCCCGGCCGCGGAAATCTTGCGGCGCCGGTTTGCCCCGCTCAAAATCGTGGCCTCTATAGGCAAAATGGCGTCCCATTTCCGGGCCGCCGTGTTTTTTTTCAATGGGCGGACGTCCCCCATCCGGACCGCCCGGCCCCTCCGCCAGCGCGAATCCGGAAGCGAAACAACCGACGGCGAATAACACCACTACCGGGGACATTTTTCTGAGTTTATCCATGCCGAACTCCTTTTATGGCTCTTAGCAATCTAAATTACTTGAATTGATTAGAGTATAGTTACCCATTATGTAAAGAAATCGTCAAATTATCGAATGAATTTATTAAAGTGATTTTCAATATGTAGTTATCTTCACGGGAAAATTTCCCCGCGCTAGAAATTCCAGAATTTTCTAAAGGATATTTTTATTTGGAATCTAACGAAAAAGTATATCCTGTATCTACGCCAACCCATTCAATTGCGGGGTATTTGCGTCGACGAAGTGATGCCTATGCTTAAATTCGTCTTTATCTGGTATCGGGTCAATGCCTGATTCGCCAAAATCCAGTTATTTCCACAAAAAGGGGTATTGCATGAAAAAAATTGTTTTATTGTTGACCGCAATGCTGCTGGCATCCTCTCTGGGCGGCTGCGTTTGGTGGGGACCGGGATGGGGGCCGGGCGGCGGGCCAGGTGGCGGAGGCTTTGGCGGCGGGGGCCCTGGCGGTGGAGGCCCCGGCGGTGGAGGCCCCGGCGGCGGGCCGGGCTGATCGGTTTATCGCCAAAGGCCATCCGGTTGTGCGCCGGATGGCTTACGTTAACGCCCAGCGACATATCACACGGGTATACACCATGAAGAAACGGACTCTGCTTGCTTTTATTCTCCTGGCCGCCAGCGGTATCATCGCGCCGGCCGGCGCGACAACCCTCCGCGTGGGTTTCTCGCCGGAAGGCTCCGCGCACCAACTGGTGCTGGATTCCATCGGATCCGCCCGTGGCTCGATCCGCATGATGGCTTACTCCTTCACCGATCCGACGGTAATGCAGGCGTTGATGGCCGCCAAAAAACGCGGTGTGGATGTCGAAATCGTGATTGATGAAAAAGGCAATCACAGCAAGGCCAGCAAGGCCGCCATGAATTTGATGGTCAATAGCGGCATTCCGCTGCGTACTGACAGCGATTTCAAAATTCAGCATGACAAAGTGATCATCATCGACGGCAAGTCGGTGGAAACCGGCAGCTACAACTACACCGCCAGCGCCAACAAATCCAACTCCGAGAATGCCATCCTGATCGATGACGATCCGGCGTTGGCCAGACAGTATCTGGCGCATTGGCAGGATCGTTGGAATCGGGGCAGGGATTACGCCAGCAGCTATTGATTTGACATCCTCCCCGCCCGGAAGGACCGGGTCTTACGGCACACCCGCTGATCCCGCGCCGGCGCGTTAACGGGATCCCCCGCCCG
Source organism: Martelella alba (assembly GCF_005217455.1). GTDB lineage: Bacteria > Pseudomonadota > Gammaproteobacteria > Enterobacterales > Enterobacteriaceae > Acerihabitans. The sequence continues at coordinate 171,113 of NZ_SZPQ01000009.1, read as the reverse complement.
CGGCTCCGGCTTGCGCCACGACGGCCGGTCCCCGGCCGCACGGGCGGATGGGGGGACCGGGGCGGGCGGACAGAACCGGTAAAGCGGCAACCGGATATGGCACGGAACCATGGGGATGCTCATAAGGCCCGCAAGGTAAACGTCGCATTCACCGCGGGATCTTGTTCCCAAACGGCAAACATGACCACATCGTGGCCCACGCGACCGTAATACTCCCTTACCGTGCCATTGTCATTGGTGCGAGACGTGGTATGCAGGAAGTTATGAACGTCGCTGCAAAATATCCGCATCCGCTCGCCGGGAACCCCTTCACCGGTGGCGATGTTGGTTAACGTATGGAAAACCTCGTTGCTGCCATTGGCGTCACGGCGGACTTCGCTGGTCAGTCGATATTGTGCCTGTCCCTCTCTGAAATGAACCAGGGTGTGGTTGACCGCCGTCATCGTGTGCCGGACCCGCGCATTGACGATAACGGATTCGGCGACGGTGTTGACCACCTCCACATGGGTACTGCCGAAATAATCGGTTAATGCCGCCCCCCGCGATAATGTCGCGCTGCCGGTAACGGTAAAATCAACGACTTCATAAAGCACAGGGCGGCCGGTTGCGGCATCCCGGACGGCATACTCGAGAATATTCCTGCTTTGGCCGTCCGCCGGCGCGTTATTGGCCACCACCATGACGCTCAATGTCACCGCCGCCCTGACACCAAAGTGGGATTGGGCAAATTGGGTAATATTTTCAATCTGACAGGAAAGCAACACGTCCTCGACTACCGTATCAGTGAAAAATACCGTTGCCTGCCCCAAATCGTCGGTTCGGGTTTTCACGGTTTGCGTCTTATTGTGGAACGCGGCCGACCCGCCCACACAGAAAAACAGTGGCCGGTCGGCCGCGGGCGCGCCCTGGCATGTCACCATGGCGGTAACGCTATTGGATTCACATCCGTCGGCGGCGGCATTGGAGGTCGCCGACAGTTTTAGATCATATTCACGACCATCGATGATGATAGGAAATGTTTCATGCTGCATGAGGTGTTCCTCGCTAAAAATCGGCCGCATTGGCGATCCAGGTCATTGGAAGACCCGGATCGCCGGAAAGTCCCTCAGGGACAATGTCAGGCGTATCAGACAAATGTCATGACGACCCGGCTTACCGATGCGGTATCGCTTTGCACCCGGGCGGTCACCGTGACGTCTTCCGCGGTCCGGCTCGTCAATTGCAAGGTAAATTGCCCCGCCGAATCAGTGATACCCTGGGATGCCGAAAGCTGCGCGTCGCCCGTAACATCGAATAGCAGCGTTTGATTGGGAACAATTTGATCAAAACGGGTGAACAAGGTATAGACAATGACATTCTGGGCGATGCCGTTTGCCGGCGAGTTATTCACGCGCGGATCGTTGACGATGCTATATTGAGGTAACCCGGAGGTAAATTCGACGAATACGCCGGTGCTGACTGACAAATCGCTATTCAATCTCGCTTGCACCAATACCAGTCCGACAACGCTGCTGGTAATGGAGACTTCCACCTGGCCTTGCGCGTTGGTCACGCCGGATGTGGGAGTGACCGATGCGCCGGAGCCGACGGGAACGGCGAATAACAAGATCTGTCCGGCAACAGGGACGCCATTGCGTTGCGACAACGTAAAGGTAATGCGATTGCGGCCACTGTTTATTGGCGCGTAATTTTCATTGGTAAAGGAATCGATTTGATAATAAGTGACAGGGATAAAATTTACATAGGTATAGTTATCGACGGCGGGGTATTGCGTGAGTCGCGCGATGATCAACGCTTGGCCGGCCTGCTGGCTGCGAATGTATAAATCGAAAGTCCCGTTCGCATTGGTAATGCCCTCCGTCGCCGAAAGGTGAGTGCTGGCAGGATTCGCGCTGAAGGTGATGAAAATACCGACGATAGGCTGATTTGACCCGTCAAAGACCCGATAGCGGAGCAGATTGGCATCATTTCCGTTGGCGGGGACATCGTCGACGATTTGTTCCACGGAAATGTTACGGGCATCCAGTCTCTGCCCAGGTTGAAACGTCGCGCTTCGGCTGGTGAAGAGCTGATGGTAGTGGCATAAAACCTGTACGGTTTCCGGCAGCGTATCAGTAAACGACGCCACCGCGTCCCCTTGGCGGTCAGTCGCCGCCGTCACCTGCTGGGCGCCATTGGTGAACTTGGCATCGCCGTCCACGGCAAACATCACCTCTTGCCCGGCCAAGGGGATATCGTTGCGGGTTAATCGCGCCGTGGCATGATTTCTGTCATGGCCATTGGCCACGGCATGAGAAGTTGTCTCTAATGTCAAGCGATAATCTGATGGCGGCATCGCGCCTTCTTTATTGATATTTGACATAATGACCTCTTGTGAGAGTTTTCAAAGAGTGCGGCTATTTCTCCTTGGAAATGAGCCAAAATAGTTGGCAAACGTTATTCCTAAATGGCGATTTTAAATAGGTCGAATTGTACCGTACCGGCAATACCGCCCTGATGGCGTTCAAATATTCGAGAGCATGGTAGAACCGTATTGGGCCAGTTTATAATTCATTGATCATGCGGTAATATTGAAAAATAAATAGAGGAATTACCCCTATTTTTATTTTCCAATCGGCGTAATTAAAATATCACAACGGCAATGTGATAGAGAATATACAAACTGCACCTTGATAATCATCACTATCGCATTAGCGTGGAAAATTTCAATGCGCTTTTTTAATGTTTGGATTGCCAAAATTCACAGAGGGACATCCCGCCTTGACGAGTCGGCCTGTCTGTGTCCCCCGCGCGGGGGCACCCCCTGCCGATTAACGTCCCAGGGCCGGCCCGCCGCGTGTTGAGCCATGGGAAGCCGGCCGCCGCGGCCGGCTATTCCTCCAACGCCAGCATGGCGAAGCTGGCCAGCCAATGGCCGCCGCTGTAATGACTACCGACCACGTGGGGGACGCTGGCGGATAGATGGCGTTCGGTGGCTTCCCGTAAGCAGGGTTGGGCGGGGTGTTTTTGCGGCAGGCATTGGCCGATACGCCGCAAACACCAGGCCCTGCTCAGATTCAGGCCGTCGAGATGGGCGATTTTCGGATCGGTGCGATCGCTGACCCGCGCCGGTTGCAGCAACGGCGTGATGCGCTCGATACCCGGTAAAAATTTATCGAACCAGGGAGCGAATTCCCGGCCAAGCAGTTTGCTCATCAACAGTGCCTCGGTTAGCGCGCCGGAAAGATAGTCGTCGCCGGCCGGCTCGTAATGGGCCGGATAGTCGGTATCCGCTTGGTAATATCCCGCCGCGGCCGCGGCGATTGCCTGTTCAAGCGCCCTGTCCCGCATCGACCGGGCATGATCCATCGCCAGTATCAATGCGAAGGCGGTATTGAAATGGGTGCCCACTCTGACCGGGTAGCTCAGTTTATCCAGGTAGTTTATTAACCGTTCGCGTATATCCCCGGTTAACGGCTGTAGCGCCTCGCGCCATCGCGCCGCGCCGGGAAATGCCGATGCGGCCAGTTCCTGATCCAGCGCCAACAGCCAGCCGTAGCCATAGGGCCGCTCGAAGGACGCCCGAAAAGGCGCCTGAAAATAATCCCTCTCCCGCAAGGCGCCGGGTCGGGTGAAATGTTGCTCAAACAGCGCGGCGATGGCGTCGCGGCAGGATAGCGTCGGGAAATGACGCAGACAGCGTAGCAACAGCCAATAGCCATGCACCGCCGAATGCCAGTCGAAACAGCCATAGAATATCGGATGCAGTTCCCGGGGGGACTGGATATCCTGAGCGCCATTAAGCAAATGCATGATATGGTTTGGATATTCCTGGCGGAGATAGGTCAAGGGCATACGGGCGAAATCTTCCGCCTGTTGTCGGGTAAGCGGCATGGTTCACTCCTCTCGCCGCCGCGATGCATCGGGCGCGGCGGACATGGCTAACGGAATACAATGAAATACATCAGGAAGATATTGACCACCAGCAATACGATAGCGGTGGGGATCTGGACTTTAATGACCTGATACTTGTCTTTCAGTTCCAGCAGCGCGGCGGGCACGATATTAAAATTGGCCGCCATGGGGGTCATCAGCGTTCCACAATAGCCGGCGTACATGCCGATGGCCATCAGCGGCGCCGGATCGCCATGGTGGTGGATTGCCAGTAGCGGCAGGCCGATACCGGCGCTCATCACCGGAAACGCCGCGAACGCGTTTCCCATGATCATGGTAAACAGCGCCATTCCCACGCAGTATATCACCACCAGCATAAAGCGGTTTTCCGGGTTGATGAACTGACTCACCACATGCTGTACGGCATCGCCGGTTTTTGCCACCACGAACACGCCCCCCAGCATCGCCAGCATTTGCGGCAAAATGATGGCCCAGCCGATGGTGTCCACCAGGCGGCGCGACTGGCGAATGGCGTGCAAAGGCGTCCCGCGGGTCAGCGCCCAGCCGCACAAAAGCGCAATCACGCAGGCGACGCAAAGGGATGCCAGCGTCAACTGCCGTTGATCGAGAATATAGACGCCGCCGATGGACACGCCCTTCATCGTCAGCGTGCCGACCACCGTCACGACCGGAATCAGCAACGCCGGCGCAAATAGTCCGTTTTTCAGCTTGCGGGCCGAGGTTTCCCGCTCTTGCAGCGAAGACATGGCATAGCGCCCCATACCGACCCGGCCTGACCCGGCCAATAGCGCGATAACCACCACGGCGCCGCCGATGATACGGTAGCCCAGGGATTGACCCAGATGGGCTATCAGCAAATCACCGAACAGGAATATCGCGCCGAACAGGAACCAGAACAACGCGGTGGTGAAGCGTTTCGGATGACCCCGGTCACGCAGGGTCATCGCCACCAGCACCATAACAATCAAGCCAATCAAATAATAGACGCGATTAATCGTCAGCAAGGTGCTCATTGTTGTTCTCCCGCGCCCTGGCTTTGCCGCCAGGCTTCGACATCGCGCCGGATGGCGGCGTCCAGCCGGGCGAGCCGGAAGAAATGGATAACCAGCGCGGAAAGCGCCGTGGGCAAAGCCCACAGACCGATATGCAACGGCTCGATGTTGGTGATGCCGTTTTCCCTCAAAAACGCATCGATAAGCAACACGGCGCCGAAAGCGATAAAAATGTCCTCGCCGAAAAAGACGGCGATATTATCGCACGCGGCGGCATGGGCCCGAATTTTATCACGGATATGCCGGGGTAATTCGCCATACAGGTTGAGCGCGGCGCCCTCGGCCATCGGCGCCAGCAATGGGCGTACCGTTTGCGCATGACCGCCCAGCGAATTGAGGCCGAGCGCGGCCGTGCCCTCCCGCACCAGAAAGTACAGCATCAGGATACGCGCCGACGTCGCGCTGGCGATATGCGCTATCCACATTTGGGCGCGCTCTTTCAGTCCGTAATATTCCAGCAGGCCAATCACCGGCAAAATCAGGATAAACGTCGCCAGCGACCGGCTGCTGACGAACTTTTCGCCGAAGGTTTCCAGCAACATGCCCAGATCCATTCCCGTGGCAAGACCGGTCGTCAGGCCCGCGATGACCACCACCAGCAGAGGATTAAAACGCAGCGCGAAACCAAGAACCACGACGGGGATGCCGATCAAGGGCAGTAAAGTCGAGCTATCCATACACATTCACCCTTTCAGAAGAGACCCGATATAGATGTCGTCCGCGGGGCGCGAAAAGCGCCGCAGCGGGGCCGCTCCCGGGCACGCGACCAGGCATGGATTTGCATAATTCGTGCCGCGAAGGGTGACGGGCGGGCGGATGGCGCGTCACGGCGCCGTTACCGCGCAAAGGGCATGCATCGTCTCGTCGTGGTTCTCCCGCGAACGACCGGCCTTAAGCCGGCACATTGCCATCCTATTGTGCAAAGGGAACAATTTTGGTGCTCAAAGACCGGTTCCGGGATCGCCTCGGCCAGAGAGTCACATGCTGGCGGATCGTTTGCTTTTTAGCAGCGGTTTCCCGTCATTGTCCGCCAAATCGCAGTTGTCCGGCAGAAAGAAGGTGATTGTCCCGGCGATAAACAGCGACCCCGCCAGCGCGCAGACCGCCACGTTCTGCCCATAGAGATAAATCATCACCCCCACCAGATAGGGACCGCAAAATCCCCCCAGGTTGCCCAGACCGTTAATGACCCCGCGGGCGCTGCCGGCCACTTCGGGAGAGGCGATACGGCCGGGCATTGACCAGAACGGACCGGTGGCCGCTTTCAGGAACAACCCGCAGCACACCAGCGCGATATAGGCCGCCGCCACATGCTCCCTTAGCGCCACGGAAGCCAGCAGCGACGCGGCGAAGCAATAAAGGGATAGACGCACCCACAGACGAAGCCGGCCGCTACGATCGCTAAACAAGGAGATGAGCAGGATGCCGGCCATCGTGGCGATAAAGGGCAAAATCGCCAACACCCCCACGCCGGCCATATTGGTTCCCGTTAGATTCTTGAGAATGGTGGGCAGCCACAAGGTGTAGCCGTAATCGCCGGTCTGGTAAAAGAAATTCAGCACCACCAGCTTGAGCAACCCGGGGTTGCGGAAAACGTCCGTTACCGGCGCCTTGCTTGCCGGTTCTTCCGCCAGCCTGGCCTCGCGTTGCCGGGCCAGTTCGCTCACCAGATAATCGCGTTCCCGAGCGGGCAGCCAGCGGGCCTCTTCGGGTCTATCGCTTATCAGATGCCACCAGATCAACAACACCACCAGCGAGAGCAGGCCCTCAATGATAAACAGCCATCGCCAATCCAGCGCGGCGATAATCCCCCCCGAAATCGGGGCCGTCAACATCCCGCCCAGGGGAGCGAACATCATCACCAGAGCATTGGCCCGCCCCAGTTCTTTTTCCGGAAACCAATTGCTTATCATGGTCAGCACAACGGGCAGCATCCCCCCTTCAGATACGCCGAGGATAAATCGCAACGCCAGTAGCTGGTACCCGTGCGTGACCCATCCGGTGGCGATGGACACGACGGCCCAGGCGATAAGCGACCAGATGATGAATCGTTTACCGCTGCCATGAACGGCAATGCGGCCGCCGGGAATTTGCAAAAATAAATAGCCGATAAAAAAGATCCCGCTGGCGATGCCCGCCATCTGGCTGGTGATACCCAGATCCTGCTCCAGTCCGCCCGGCAAAGCGAAACTGATATTCACCCTATCCATAAATGAAATAATACAGGCCAACAGAACGGGCGCGATAATACGAAACCAGCGTGTTCCGGGTATATTTTCGTTCATATTTTTTCCTCAGAGGGAGACACCTTTGCTTTAAAAAAACGCATCGCGCAACATCAAATTGCGTTAGGCAATACCGCCCCGTTGAAATACGCCTGCACATTCGCAAACAGCACATCGCCCATTTTTTGACGCGTTTCTGCCGTGGCGCTGGCCACATGGGGCAGCAAAATCACATTATCCAGGGCAAGCAGATCCGACGGGACATGCGGTTCATCGGCATAGACATCCAGACCGGCGCCGGCGATACCGCCTGTTTGCAACGCCTGAATCAGCGCGTCTTCGTCCACCAGCGAGCCTCGCGCGACATTAATGAGCCAAGCGTGGGCGGGCATGGCGTTGAGCACGGCCGCGTTTATCAGCCCCCGGTTGGCCGCGCCGCCGGAAGCGGCGATCACCAGAAAGTCACTGTCTCGCGCCAGGGCATCGACAGAGTCGCGCCACAAATATTCCCGTTCCGGCAGCGGCTCACGGTCGTGATAACGTATCTGCATATCAAAGCCCGCGGCGCGCCGGGCGATAGCCCTACCGATATTGCCCATCCCCAGAATACCGATCCGCTTGCCGCTGACCTGAGTGCCCAGACCGGGCGACGAAGCCAGCCAGCGCCCCTCGCGCACGAACCGATCGTTGCCGCAAAGCCGTCGGGCGCCCGCCAGCAATAACGCCATGGCCAAATCGGCCACATCATTGGTCAGCACGCCGGAGGTGATGGTCACCGCGATGCGGCGCGCGCGGGTATAGGCCAAATCCACCGCATCGGTGCCGACACCGAAAATGGCAACCAGGCCGGCCCGCGGCAACAGGGCCAATGTGGCGTTGTCCACGCCGACATCGCCGCGGGTGACCACGGCGCCTATCTGCGGCCCATATTTCTGCAAAAAGGTTTGCGGGGCCGGTTGCTCGTAAAGACGATGCACGACGGACACCGAGGCGAGGCGCTCTTGCAGCGTCTCGCTGACCGGGGCGATTAACAGCACGGCAGGGTTTTGGGGTGTATTCATGGGGAGGACCTGTTTGAGAGTATGTTAACGTGACTGGCTACTATCAAACGGTTTCCCTGGCGGGATTTTTGCGATCTTCGTCACGCTGAATCGTGTTAAGCTGAGCTGTTACCAGGGACGTGATCGGAAGCGCAAATCGGGGGGATACCGCCTGGGCAGGCGTAGGCGCCTCGGGATAATGCCTGGGCCCGGCCGGTATGCCGGCGGCGTCAGATGGTCTCGCCCATCAATAGGCGATAATGCAAATCCACTTTGTCGATGCAGGGAATCCCTTTGATTTTCTTGATTAATATTTCGGTGGCTGCTTTACCCATGGCAAAGCGGGGAGTCAGAACGCTGGCAAGTTTCGGCGTGGTGACTTGGCCGATTTCCAGCCCGTGAAAGCCGGCGATAGCCATGTTCTCCGGCACGCGGATGCCGGAGGCGACACACTCTTGTAACACGCCCACCGCCAGGTCGTCATTGGTGCATAAAATACCGTCCAGTTGCGGATACATCTGCCGTGCCAGGGTCATCATTCCCGCTCCGATGGATACGGAGGAGATCTTGTTGGGCGCAATCCGCCCGCTCGGCAACCCGACATCCGCCATTGCTTTGCAGTAGCCGGCGAAACGCTGCTCGTCGCGCACATCCGACATGGAGCCGAAATAGACGATATGCCGTTTACCGCTGGCCAATAACATATTGGTCATGTCGAAACCCGCGCCGTAATTATCGAAACCCACATTGACGCGATCAGGATTATCGGCCAATCCCATCACCTCGGCGATGGGAATTTTCGACGCTTTGAGATATTTCTCGGCACGGACAGTATGCACCGACTCGGTCAATAACAAGGCTTTGACGTTGAACGCCAACACCGTGGCGATTTGCTCCTCTTCCCTCTGCCTGTCGTAATCATAATTGACCACTAGCGTCTGATAGCCCTGAGGCGCGGTGACCGATTCGATGCCCGCCAGCAGATCGGCGAATATCTGATTATTGAAAGAGGGCACCAGAATACCGATACGCGGCAACGCATGGCCGCTGATGGCGGGATTATCCGGATCAGGCTGGTAGCCGACTTCCGCGATGACACTGGCGATCCGCTCGGACGTTTCCGGTTTGACCTTTTCCGGAGTACGTAGATAACGGCTGACGGTCATTTTGGTTACCCCCGCCAGTTCGGCGATATCATCCAATGTGATGCGTTGCATTTTCATTTTCGATGCCAGTCAAGACGTCCATGGTATCCGGTTATTATGCCTGCTGAACCGGTAAAAGAAAATCCGCGCGCGTCGTCGATGGCCGGCCGGAAAGGCCCATGGCCGACGGGTTTTCCCGGTCGGATCACACTTGGCGTAACCGTACTTCGTAACATCACCTTAAGTGATCTTCGTCACAGTTTCACCCCGGCAAAAACCGTGTGATAGGTAGCGGAAACAGCCGGCGGCTGTACGGCCATGCGTCATGTTCCCGATGCATTCCCGCGGGCGGCCAGTCTCTTGGCGCGATTTAAACCCTTATCCGGCCTTGCCGATGACGGGTTGTGGATATGACAGGAAAACACATGAACGATCTTTTTAACTTGGAAAATAAACGTATTTTAATTACCGGTTCCGGACAGGGAATAGGGCTTGTCATGGCGCAGGGACTGGCAAATTATGGCGCGGAAATCATTATTAATGATATTTCCCCGACACGCGCGGAACAAGCAGCGGTGAAATTACGCGAGAGCGGCGCAAAAGCGCATGTCGCCGTGTTTAACGTGACGGATCCGCAAGGGGTTGAGCAGGCCATCGGAGATATCGAAAAAGACTTCGGACCCATTGATGCCTTATTCAACAACGCCGGTATTCAGCGCCGCCACCCCTTTACCGAATTCCCGGTACAGGAATGGAATGACGTGATTTCAGTGAATCAAACCGCGGTATTTCTTGTTTCGCAAGCGGTGGCCAAACGGATGGTCGGCCGCCGGCAAGGAAAGATTGTCAATATCTGCTCAATGCAGAGCGAACTGGGCCGTGATACCATCACCCCCTACGCCGCGGCAAAAGGCGCGGTCAAAATGCTGACGCGCGGGATGTGCGTTGAACTGGCCAGATACAATATCCAGGTTAATGGTATCGCGCCCGGTTATTTTAAAACCGCCATGACACAGGCGCTGGTGGATGACCAGGCGTTTACCGATTGGCTATGTAAACGCACGCCCGCCGCCCGATGGGGCGATCCGCAAGAATTGGTGGGCGCCGCGGTTTTCCTTTCCTCAAAGGCGTCGGATTTTGTCAACGGCCATGTGCTGTTCGTCGACGGCGGTATGCTGGTCGCGGTTTAAAAAAACGCGTAACCCGCCGCCATGGCGTTGCGGCTGGGGCATTGCGGCGTCACCGGTTATTGTCAAGTCGCATCAACCGCGAGGCGGTCGAACCGCCATAAAGCATTAACAGCGCGGCGGCAATCACAATTCCCCAGGCCAGTCCCCATTCGCCGGTAAATTGATGGACGCCGCCCACCACCACGGGCGCTGTGGAGGCGACAATATAACTGACGCCTTGCACAAAAGACGATATGCGGCGATTTTCATCCAGGTCCGCCGCATGGCTCATCACCAGCATAAACACCACCGAAAAACCGCCGCCCGAGCCTATGCCGCCCAAAACCACCCATAACGGCCAGGCGGCCGGCGCCAGCAGCAGCCCCGCCGGCATCAACAGCCAACTGACGCCCACCACCCAAAAAAGCCGGAGCGCATCGAACCCCAGGTACGACTTAAGCCAGGGTACGCCAAAACAACCGAGGATCCCGAGTATCTGGAACAACGACGCGCTGATGCCCGCCTGATGGACGTTCATGTCCGCCGCCTGCATAAGATAATCGGGCAGCCAGGCGGTCAAGCCGTAAAACATGAAGGTATGCGACGCAAAAGCCAGGGTTAGCCGGCGCACCGCCGGCTGGCGCCATACCCGGCCAGACGCCTGCCTGGTGGCGACCGGTTTCGCCGGTCCAAAAGCGGGGGGTGGCGTGTCTTTTTGCCCGGCGGACCCATGGGCGACGGCAAGCCAAAGCAGTAAACCTATCACCGCCAACGCCGCCCAACTCGCCAGGGCGACGCGCCAATGGAACAGCGAGGTCAGCGGCGCGGTCAAGCCGGCGCTGAGCATGGCGCCGATACTCATCGCCATCACCAGCACGCCGGTCATTAACCCGGCGCGGCGCGGAAAGTCACGGGCTATCACCATCAGGCTGACGATGTTGCCAAGCGTCAGCGCCCCGCCCAAAATGACGGTGCCGGCAACCACCAGAGGCATGCCCCCCAGCGAGCGCGCTACCGACCCCAGTATCACCCCCGCCAGCGTCAGCATGACCGCGCGCTCGATACTCAGACGACGCAGCGCCGCGGCGGCCAACGGCGCCAGCACGCCGAAACAAAGCACCGGGATTGTGGTCAACAGCCCCGCCGCCGCCGCGCTTATGCGTAAATCCCCGCGGACCGCGTCGATAACTGAAGGCAGGGAAGTCAGCGGCGCGCGCAGATTAACCGCCAAAGCGATAAACGCGGCGACTTTTAATCCGGTTAATGCGCTGTTCCGCGACCGTATCGGGTGTTTGCCACCAGCGGTATTTTCGATTGATTTCATATCCATGGCGTTGCCATTCGCAACCCGACCTGTTTGTCTTATCGCCAAAAACGAGCACAACCCGGCTTGTTCAGCCGATACGCCCGCAGCATCACCCATTGAATAAGCATGCGCGAACAGCACTCTGGAGAAAGTTATTATCAATCGATAAGTAGGACTTTAATAGATCTTGAAAACCTCATTCCTGGAAAATTAATGTATTTACTATCACATAATGTATGTTTTAAATACAAAATGTAAATACCCTCTTGATGGCTTGAGCTACCACCGCCGAGGCGTAAACGGCCATTTCACCCTGAGGGCAGACGCCCCCCGCCATTATGTTCCGGTTATTTGACCCGCTGTAACGCCAAATGCATACCCAACCCCATAAAAGTCATGCCGCCGAGCTTTTGCATGATGCGTTGGCTACGGTTGGATTTGCCCAACGTCGACATCACCACCGATGCAGTCAGAACGCAGACAATATCGGCCGAGGAAAAGATCACGTTTACCGCGCAGCCCAGCACGGCGAATTGCAGCCACGCCGGGTAGCCGGAAGCAAGGTTGATGAACTGCGGTAAAAAAGCCAGGTAGAAAATCGCGGTTTTCGGATTAAGCATTTCAACGGTCATGCTTTCGAGAAATGCGCGCTTCGCCGGCTTAGCCCCCTTGACCACCGGCGCGTGCTCGGCTTGGGAACGCCGCCGAAACATTTGAATACCCAGCCACATCAGATACGCGGCGCCGGCGAATTTTACCCCCATGTACATGACGGGCACGGTACGCAGCAGCAACGTGAGTCCCGATGCAGCGGCGATCACGTGCATATATCCGCCCAAATGCAAACCCAACGCCGCCATCAATCCAGAGCGACGCCCCCGAGAAAGGGTCTGGGCGGCGGTATAGAGCAACGCCGGTCCGGGAATAAACGCAAAAACGAACGACGTTACCAGAAGGCTTATTATTGCATGTGTTTCCGGCATACCTTTACCCTGTCGAATGTGGTCTGTCTTTTATACCCTATACACCCTATTCTCGTCCTATTTCAAGTTGCCTGTTGGCGGGTTGCGCCCGCTCGCCGCCGCGACGTGAATGATATAGCGTAGAAATACCCCGAGTCTAAAGGATCTTGGCGCCGGAAGCGAATAACCCGCCATAGCGATAGCCGCGGACAACCGGGTTTCCCCGTATTGTGTCAGATGTGGCTTTGACAACCGGATTGGGCCTCCGTGTTTTTCATAAAAAGAATCGCCATTAAACCCGTCTATTATACGTTATCCTCCCCGCCAGCCCCTGAGGTATTCCGGACGATTTTCCAGAAACGCGCCTGTTTTCTCGGCAGCCATTTCCCCTTATGATGGGTGGTGCTTTGCTTAAGGACGTTTCATGATCTGGCTAATACTGGCAACATTGATAATCGTTTTCCTCGTCGGTTTTCGCATACTTAACTCCGATTCACGCCGGGCGGCGCAGACATTGACCAAGCGGTTGAACATCGAACCCGTGTATGTTGAATCTCTGATAAGCCACATGGGCAAAATCCCCGGGAGGGAATTTGTCGAGTATCTCCTGCGCAATGACGAATCCCATATCGGCAATGCCGCAAGCGTCCTGCTTATTTATCAAACCTTTATCATCGATGAATCCGAGGACAGCCTGGAGTTTTGGCACAGGGTGCTGCGTAAGGCGCGGCTGCCCATTGAATTGACGCACAAGCATGTCCGCCTGGCGCTGTCGTTTTTACGCGAGCTTGAACCGGCGGCGGAGGAACTGGCCGCTTTCCGGCTGCGTTATAATGCCCGTTTCGCCGAGGTTATCGGTCCCGATCAGGCGGCCAACAGTAATGTTTATTATATCGACGGCATCTCGCCAAAGAACTGACTTCGCCGGGTAAAAGACCGGTATTATCGGCTGCCGCACGCAAGAATACGCCCGGTTCTCAATCGCCATTCAGGGCGGGCCACGCGCGGAGGGGGTGCCGTTACCCCAGGCCGCCGTTGGCGGTTCGCATTCGTTCCCAAGACAGACGCCGACCACTTGCCGCCGCGATGCGACTCGACGTATTGCGAGTTCAGGTTTATTTCGTAATCAGTCTCACATTTAATAATTAGACGTTTCTCAAATTACATTGTATTTTATTTCTGACTGTCTGGCGGCCTAATCTTTACCCGTCAAACACATGATGAACCTCCATACTCTAAATAATTCAAGTTGTCTCAAGGGGGAGCATCCGCGGCCAACAAAGAGGCAACTTGAAGTATGACGAGCCTATTATTTCCCTCACTACCATTTGGATTATATGAATATTTCTTGCGATTCACTCAATACCGTTTTTCATGAACAACATCCCTATTTGCCTGCAAATAATATCAACACTTATGTTACCGAACTCGCCGCCTGCCACTTTCCGGCCGAGTTTAAAAATAAAGAAAGGGCCGATCTGGTGCACGCCATTCAGGAAACCCGAGGGGTAAAAGCCCGTACCCCCCTTTGCGAACACATTTCGGAAATAATAAGAAGCTTATATACCCTGCGATTTAATACTTTCGATATTATCAATACAGGGACAAGCGAGGTCGCGGGCCGTCTCAAAACAGGTTGCAGCGAGATTCAGCGCGATGACTATATCCGCGAACTTATCAATTACCATTATCTGCGTTGTGAAGTAAAGGACATGATGGAGAAAAACGAGCTGCGGTTGGACGATATCGAGCGTGTGCTTCGTCATCATCACAGCACGGCCCTGTATGGCGATTTGCAAGCGCTTGCCGCAGTGATGCGCGGGGAGGCGCAACAGATCCCGGCACTGACGTATAATCAAGGCGCCGAGCAATTCGGTTAACCGGTTCGCACGGGGTTTCGCCAGACTGCCGCCAACCGGTCATCGTCGGGCGTTGGTTCGGGCGTACCCCGCCGGCCCTGGAACGCACGGGCGCAATTCAATGCGCTTGCCGATGCGAAGGGGGTCGCTTACGCCAAAAGCGCCCCCGTTCATCGGCTTCGATAATCTCCAGCGCCTTGCCGAGGCTTTTTACCGTACCGCCTTCATAGGCGTGCCAGCGCAGGGCATCGTTCATCCAGAACAGCTTCCAGACACCAGAAGGCCGGAGGAAATTGATTTTCGCCACCGCCAACGGAGCTTTCTCGCCAGGCTCTCCTTGCGCATTCTGCCGCAGTGCAAACAAACACACGCTCTGGCCGGTAATTTGGTATAGCAGCTCGCCATCGCCGCCCTTGTCCGACCGCCCCAGGCGGGATTGCAGAAAGCGCGTTAACTCAACCCGAACGCTTTGGTATTCACTCTCACTGAGCGCCATAGCCATTTTCCTGTCTGTGCATGACGGGGCAAACCGGCATCCCTACGCCGTTCACTCCAGCATACCGGCCGGATAGCCAGACATTAATCCTGATATTTGCACAGTACCTTTAGGTCAGACTGGATTAAGCGATCCGTTTTCCGCCTCAATATCGGAGATGATGTGGGTCACGCTATCCAGGTGGCCGATGCTGACTTCGCTGGAGCGGTTAAACTTGCTTTTATCAATCAGCAACAACGATTGGGAAGCGCGTTTGAGCAGTAGGGACTTGAACTCGGCGTTATAGACGTTTGAATCCCAGAGTTCCCCGTGATGATCGATGCCTTCGCAGGAAAAGATGAACAAGTCGATATCCATGGATTTCAATTGAGACAGCAGCGCCGGATTCACATAGCAGCCATACTTGCGTTGCAGCATCCCGCCCGAGCTGATCAATTGGATCCGTTCCCGTTTGCCAAGTTCATGGCAAATGGGCTGGCTATTGGTGAATACCGTCACCTCGATATCCGGTAATTGCCGGGCCAGATACCAGCAAGTGGAACTGGCGTCCAGGGCGATAACCATACCGGCGTCAATCCAGGCCAGGGCGTCCCGGGCAATATCGGCTTTATGGGCATAATGGCTTTTCAGACGGGTGAGGAACGGATCGCCGCTATCCTGGCTTTGCCGGCGGATATATTTGGCGCGGCCATGATTGCGCAGTATTTTTCCCTGGGCCTGAAGCGCGTTCAGATCGCGGCGAACCGTTTCCTGGCTGACGCCCAGCCGATGGGACAATTCTTCCGTGGTCAGGCTTTGATATTGGAAGAGTAATTCAACGATGGTCTGTTGGCGCGACGCCTTCATGTTTTCCCCCGTCATGCGTAATACCCAAAGGTGTCGAGCTGCGGTGAAGCGGCGGTAGGGCGACACATCCGTCGAAAACGTATCCCTCCCGCCATCGGCGGTTCACAGGCGTTTGCGGCGCATGTGCCGTTCATTTGCCACCGGAAAGCAACGGGGATCATGCCGGGCATGGCGACTCGCGCCGACGGGCATCTCGCCCAAAGATTACGGCGTTACCCCCTTTTTTAACAGGATATTGCCATATTTCGCACACTCGCCTGTGATAACGATCACGTAAGCCTGCCGGGCGCGCTCGTAAAACGCGAAACGATCAATACGGGTTATCTCCGGGCAGGGATGCTGGGCGGACAACGCTTTCTTATAACGCGCTTCCACCGCGGGATCCAGGCTGTCGCCTTGCACCGGCGCCATCATCACCAATGGCGGCGCGTAGCTGTCCAGTTCGAACAGCGGAATAATGGCCGCCAACAGCGCATCCACCGCCAGGCCATCGGCGCGGATCACCTTGGGCCCCAGACTGTGCGCCGGGAAATGGGCGTCGGAAAAAACGATTTCATCGCCGTGTCCCATCTCCGCCAGCGTTTTAAGCAGTTCCGGGGAAATTAACGGCGAAATGGTTTTCAGCATATTATTCTCCTTGCAGCGATTCGGTCACCGCAGCGGCCAACGGCGCGGCGGGGGTTTCCGGATAAAAGTAACGATACTGGCGGCACACCTGATCGCGGGCCTGAGCCGGACTGTCGAATGCGCCCACGCCGTACCAGGCATACATGGCGGCGCCGGTTACCGTGGTTTCCGCTTCCTCCAGCGCCTTGACGGGTATGCCGAGCATATCGGCTTTGATCTGGTTCCACAATGTATTGCGGCTGCCGCCGCCGACCAGCAGCAGTTCCCGGGTATGGAAACCGCCGATTTGCTCCAGCGTGCGCAACTGACCGCGCAACTGCGCGGTCAGCCCTTCCAGCGCGGCGCGATACAAATGGGCGCGGGTACTGTTTAGGGTGACGCCCTGCCAACCGGCGTTCACCCCGGACAACAGGTCGCATTGCATACGCACCCCATCGGCCCCCGGCGGGATGCGCCGCGCTTCGTCGATGAGCGTTTCCCAGGGCGTGTCATCGCACCAGAGCAACCGGCGCACCCATTCCAGCACGCCTGACGCCAGCCATTGCATCCCCGGATTGAACAACCCGGACTGGCTGTCCAGCTCACAGGTGGAACCGGGGAAACGGGAAAGCAGCGGCGTATCGACCTGAGCGCTGCGCGCCATCAGAATCTCCCAGGTCCCGGACGAGAGCACCGGTTCATCGCGGCCGGCGCCGGCGCCGAACAAGGCGAATTGGGTGTCGTGTCCGGCCGAGATCACCGGAATGCCTTCGGGCAACCCCAGGGCCCGCGCCGCTTGCGGTAACAAAACGCCCACCGGTTCGCCCGCCTCGGTCAAGGAAGGAAACAACCGGGACGGAATATCGACGGCCTGTAAAATCTCCCGGCTGAAATCACGCGCGCGGATATCCAGCAATTGACTGGTGCCCGCCATGGTAACGTCGGTGGTAAACCGGCCGGTCAACCGCTGGTTGATAAGAGAGGAAATAAACAACCAGGCATGAGCCCGGGTCAGCAATTGCGGGTGATTTTGCTTCAGCCAGACCAGCTTATAGAGCGTATTGAAGCTGAACGCGCCGACGCCGGCTGTCTGTTGCAAACGCTGCGGGGAAATCATGTCGCCGATACCCGCCATGACCTCGGCGGTACGGGGGCATTTCCAACTGATGATGGGATAGAGCAGTTCACCATGTTCGTCCACCAGCGCGCCATCCACGCCGAAGGTGGTCACGGTCAGGCCCCGCACCCGATAGTCGGCCAGCGCCGGCGACAACTCGCGGCAACAGCGGGCAAAACGGCGCAGAATGGACTCCAGCGACCATTGGTGCCAGGCGCTGTTCTCCGCCGCGCTATCGCTCGCGTTGGGCGTGGATGCCCGGGCGGCAATCTTGCCCTGGCGGTCGACGGCGATGGCGCGCACATTAGTGGCGCCGCAGTCGAGCACCAAAATGACCTCTTGCTTCATAATCGCTCCTGAAACCCTGCATGGCCCCCTTTGCCGGGAAGGGGGCGAATGGGTTAACGTTTGTACAGCGGGCCGTAATTCTGGCAGGCGCGGTAATCCTGTCCTTCGCTATCCATACCGTGGGCCGCCCAGGCGGTGGGCCGATAGATTTGCGCCGCCGCCACATTATGCATACACACGGGAATACGCAGCATGGCGGCAAGCGTAATCAGATCCGCCCCGACATGCCCCACGGTCAGCACACCGTGGTTGGCGCCCCAGTTAGCCATTACCGAGTAGACATCGGTAAATGGCCCTTCGCCGGTTAAACGCGGAGCGAACCAGGTGGTGGGCCAACTGGAATCGGTACGTTTATTGAGAATGTCATGGACGTCTTTCGGTAATTCCACGCTCCACCCCTCGGCGATTTGCAGTACCGGCCCCAATCCTTTGACGATATTCACCCGCGACATCGTAAAAGGCACGCCCCCTTCCGTGAGGAAACAAGACGAGAAGCCGCCGCCGCGGAAATATTCGTGAATAGCCGGGCACCATTGCGTGGCGGCAAGACACGCATCCGCCTCGCGCTGGCTGACTTCCCAATGGGGTTTTATGGTGGGCCGGCCTTCGGCGTCCCGCTGTGTACAGGTGCCGTCCAGCGCCGCCGAGCCGGAATTGATCAAATGAATAACGCCATGTTCCGCCGCGCCGGTCAGGGATTGGCCGGTAACACGGCGTACCGCCTCCGGCGACCAATAGGTGCGCACATCGGCGAACACCTGGGCCGTACCGGTCAGTTGGTGGCCAAGCAGCATGGCGACGCCGTTTAGGCTATCGTTTTCCGTGGCCACCACCAGGGGCTCGCGCACGCCGTTCCAGTCAAAAGAACTGTTGAGCAGGGCTTCCGCGGTATCGCCGTTGGTGTATTGATCCGTCCAGTGGCGCTGGCCCTGGAAACCGGCGGCGATGGCGTTATAGCCCAGCGATTCCTCCACCCGGCCGATATCGGCCAGTTTGGGGTTGCCCCGCATCATGTCGCGGATGCACATGGCCATCAGCAGGCCTTCACGCAAAATGGCGCGGCTTTGCTCCGTATTGCGCCGGTATTGCTGGGCGTTTTTGTCCTCGCCGTAACGGAAATGCGCGTCGGCCCAGGACAGCGCCAGCGCCAGTTCCGCCTGGTCGTAGATTTTCTGATCGATACGACGGCGCAACTCGGTCATGTCCACCGCCTGCACTTTCATGCCCAGCCAGGATTCAAAGAAATTATGATCGACAATGGAGCCGGCGATCCCCATGGAAACGCCCCCCAGGGACAAATAGCTTTTGCCCTTCATGCCCGCCACCGCCAGCCCGGCGCGGGCGAAGCGTAATAATTTCTGCTCGACGTCGGCCGGAATCGAGGTATCGTCGGCATCCTGCACGTCATGGCCGTAAATGGAGAACGCCGGAATGCCCTTCTGGTTATGGGCGGCAAGCGCGGCGGCCAGATAGACGGCGCCGGGGCGCTCGGTGCCGTTGAAACCCCAGATGGCCTTGGGCCGCAGCGGATCCATATCAATGGTTTCGGCGCCGTAACACCAGCACGGCGTCACCGTGATGGTAAGACCGACATTCTGGCCGCCGAATTTTTCCTCGCAGGCGGCCGCTTCCGCCATACCGGCGATGCAGCTATCGGCAATCACGCACTGCACGTGTTCGCCGCTGGCGTGACGCAGTTTTTCCGTGAGCAACGCGGCGGTGGCCTTGGCCATATCCATGGTCTGGGTTTCCAGCGATTCTCGCACGCCCATGCGGCGTCCGTCGATTACCGGACGAATACCGATTTTGGGTAAGTTATTTTGCTTCATGACAGGTTCCTCTTATGGTAAATCCGTGGAAGTCGTTATTAACAGGTCGCCGCTTGCGAGCGGAAACGGGCAAAGATGAAGATGACGGCGAAACACAGGGCCGGCACCAGTTCGGCGGTGGGGATCCGTCCCGCCGCATCGCTGACATAGCCCATTACCGGCGTGACGATACCGCCGCCGATAATGGTCATCACAATAAAAGACGATCCGTACTTGGTATCCTGGCCGAGCTGCTTGATGCCAAGGGAAAAAATGGTCGGGTATTGAATTGACATGAACGCGCTGCACAGGGTCAACGCCAGCAAACCGATATGGCCGCCGGCCAGGGCGGATACCAGACACAGGATCATGGCGATCAGGGCATAGGCGGCCAGCACCTTATAGGGCGCGAAGCGGCGGATAAGCCAGGTGCCGGTGAAGCGGCCAATGAAAAAGCACACCATGGTGCCGGTCAGATAATTGGCGGCGAAACCGGGTGTCATGCCAGGAATTTCTTCAATGGCGTAGCGGATCAGATAACTCCAGCAGGCGGTTTGCGCGCCCACATAGCAAAATTGCGCCAGCACCGCCCAACGCCAATGACGAATATGCGCCAGCCGACCCAGCGAGGCGACGAATGATCCCTGCCCTGAGTCATCATGGCTGTCGCTTTGTATGGCCGGAAAGGTGGTGAACATGATAAACAAAGCCACGACCAGCACCACCGCCACGATAATCATGTAGGGAGTTTGCACCGCCAGCACCAGGCTATGTTTGTAGGCGCTTAACTGCGTCGGCGCCATTTTGTCCAGTACCGCCTGCGGCTGGTGCGGTACATGCGCCAGAATCAGACTTTGCCCGAACACCACCGCGATAATGGCGCCCAATGAATTGAAGGTTTGCGCCAGATTCAGGCGAAAATGTCCCCCTTCCTCCGGTCCCAATACCGTGACAAAGGGGTTGGCGGCGGTTTCCAGGCAACCAAGGCCGGCGGCGATAATAAATAAACCTAGCAAGAACAAGGTATAATCCATCCCCTGCGCGGCTGGCCAGAATAAGGCCGCGCCGATAGCGTAAAACAATAAGCCGGTGATTATCCCTGCTTTATAGCTCATTTTTTTCATGAGAATACCGGCGGGGATGGGAATCACAAAGTAGCCGAAGTAAAATGAAGACTGAATAAGCCCAGCCTGGAAGTTATTTAAAGTAAAAGCCTGTTGGAATTGTGGCAACAGGATATCGTTAAGATTATTCGCAACCGCCCAGAGAAAAAACAGCGAGCAGAGCAAAGCGAACGGAATAACATAGCTTTTGCTTCGCTCTCCGGCGGCGACCCGGTAGTTTTGCGATTGAATAGAAATATTGCCCATAGCGTCCTCGTAAAATAAGAAGCGTTTTCAACAACCCGTGTCTTTGCGGCTGCTGGCCGGTACAAACCGCGTATTACTCAAGAGTTCAGGTCGCTGTGCGCGCTTGCCAGCCTGTCTTGTAAATGAACTCGTGGGTTCATTCTCAAATAAAAAAGCCGCGGTAATATGAGCTCAGTCACAATTATCGTCATGCTGAACTTATTCTGTGATTACGATCACTTTTAATTTCATTAAATCATGACCGTTTGCGACAAAATTAAATGCAAACCCACGCGATGAATGACCGATTTATTTTTTTGCCTTGAAAACGGTCAATTCCATTGTTTTTTCAGAATTTTGACCGTTTTAAATTCAGTCAACCCAAACGGACATTTTTATTATCACTATTTTCTTGACCAGCGGTGATAATTAGACGCAAGAGTTGATATCCGTCACAAATTAACACGAGAAAGTTTCCCTTATTTAAATAGCATCCGATGATGGCATTCTATTTTCGACTGACAAGATTGGGCATAAGCGCAACAAAGCAGGGTTGTGCGCATGGGTTATCATACAGAGAGGTAAATAATGGAAAGAGCAATCCTGGCGCGGCAGATTATCGATACCTGCCTCGCCATGACCCGCCTCGGGTTGAACCAGGGGACGGCGGGCAATGTCAGCGTCCGCTATCGGGATGGGATGCTGATCACGCCGACCGGCATTCCTTATGAAAAATTGACCGAATCGCACATCGTGTATATCGATGCCGATGGCCGGCACGAAGAGGGTAAACTGCCATCCAGCGAATGGCGATTTCATATGGCCGCCTATCAGGCCCGGCCGGACGCCCATGCGGTCATTCACAACCATGCCGTGCATTGCACCGCCGTCTCCATCCTCAACCGCCCCATTCCGGCCATTCACTATATGATTGCGGTGGCCGGCGGCAACTCCATTCCCTGCGCCCCCTACGCCACCTTCGGGACCCGTGAGCTCTCGGTTCAGGTCGCGGCGGCGTTAAAAAATCGCAAGGCCACCCTCTTGCAGCATCATGGCTATATCGGCTGCGAAACCAATTTGGAGAAAGCCCTGTGGCTGGCGCAGGAAGTGGAAGTCCTGGCGCAGCTTTATCTTACGACGCTGACGATTCAGGACCCGGTCCCGGTATTGGATGACGAATCCATCGCCATTGTGCTGGAAAAGTTCAAAACCTACGGTTTGCGGATTGAGGAATAGCCGCAAGGACCGATGACAGGAGAAAACAATGGCTAACAGAATGATCCTTAATGAAACGGCCTGGTTCGGCCGCGGCGCGGTGGCGTCGCTGGCCGATGAGGTCAAGAGACGGGGTTATGGCAAGGCGCTGATTGTAACCGATAAAAATCTCATGGCCTGCGGCGCGGCGGCCAAGGTCACCGACCGGTTGGATGAGGCCGGACTGGCCTGGGACAGTTTTACCGGCGTGGTGCCGAACCCTACCATTGCCGTGGTGCGCGAAGGGCTGGCGGCGTTCGAGAAAAGCGGCGCGGACTATCTGATCGCCATCGGCGGCGGTTCGCCCCAAGACACCTGTAAGGCAATCGGTATCATCCACAATAATCCCGAGTTCTCCGATGTGCGAAGCCTGGAGGGGCTGTCGCCCACCCGCCGGTCCAGCGTGCCGATTATGGCGGTGCCGACCACGGCGGGCACCGCGGCGGAGGTCACCATCAATTATGTGATCACCGATGAGGAGCGCCGCCGTAAATTCGTCTGCGTCGATCCCCATGATATCCCGGCCGCCGCATTCATCGACGCCGATATGATGGACGGCATGCCGCCGGCGTTGAAAGCCGCCACCGGCGTGGACGCCCTGACCCACGCCATTGAGGGTTACATCACCCGCGGCGCCTGGGCGCTAACCGATGCGCTGCACATTAAGGCCATTGAGATTATCGCCGGCGCGCTGCGTGGTTCGGTGGCCGGCGATAAAAACGCCGGCGAGGCCATGGCTCTGGGCCAATACGTGGCCGGCATGGGTTTTTCCAATGTCGGGCTTGGACTGGTGCACGGTATGGCGCATCCGCTGGGGGCGTTTTACGATACCCCTCACGGTGTGGCCAACGCCATTCTGCTGCCTTATGTGATGCGCTACAACGCCGCCGATACCGGCGAGAAATTTCGCGATATCGCCCGCGCGATGGGTGTTTTTGTGGAGCGTCTGAGTCTGGAGCACGCCCGCGGCGCGGCCGTGCAGGCGGTGTTTGACCTCAATCGCGATGTGGGGATCCCGGAGAACCTGCGAACGGTAGGGGTGCGGGAGGCGGATATTCCGGCGCTGGCCCAGGCGGCTTTGGCGGATGTCTGTACCGGCGGCAATCCGCGGGAAGCCAGCCTGGAGGATATCGAGGCATTATACCGCCAGGCATGGTAAGTCGTAAGGGAATGGCGGAGGCGCCCGCATATGTCTTGACGGCGCGGCGCCGCAAAGACTCGCTCGACGAACTCCGCCAGCACATAAACCGGATCGGACTCCGTTTAATTATAATCGGTGAAGGCCCCCGCCTTAACCCTACCCATTTACCCATGTTAAAAAAATAAGAAATTTTGATGACCATCACAGTTATCATTGGAAAATGATCCGCACTGGCCTTCGTGACAAATAAAATATAACCAATTGAATTTAATGAAATTAAATCATGTGTGATTTATCCATGTCACATTTTAGTCAAATTTGATGTAATCACAATGTTAATGCAATGATACATAACTTATCGCCACTGTAATCCCCCCTCTGTCTGGATGAATATTTTATGTACACCGGTTTACTCCAACACAAACCCCTGGTCACCTTTGCCTTTTAGCGGTCTACGGCCGTCGGGACCGTATTGACAAGAAATCGATTTCTAATATCCTCCATCATGCTTATACGACAAATTTCTGTGAAAATTCGCCATCCTGAGAAATCGATTTCTGACACTCGGGATTACCTTTCTCCTCTAGCAAGCGAGGTAGCGAGTGACGACGAAAACTTTTTTAACCGACACGGGTATTCCTCAGGTCTATATCTCCGGCAAACCCCGTATCCCGGGCCGTAATAAACGCCTGATCATTACCGCGCTGATAAGCATCCTTATATTGCTGCTTATCATCCGTATCGTTATCAGCGGGGCGATCAACTGGCCGGTGACGGCCGCTTTTTTCTTCCATCCGGCTATTTTGAATGGTCTGGTGATGACGTTACAGCTTACCGTGCTTTCCATGCTGGCGGGCATCATCCTCGGCACCTTGCTGGCCACCATGTCCATTTCCCGCTACCGCGTGGTGAATGGCGCCGCCGCGCTGTATATTTGGCTGTTTCGCGGCACCCCGCTGCTGGTGCAGTTAATTTTCTGGTTCAATATCGCCCTGGTTTTCCCGGTCGTTGGTTTCGGCAGTTGGCAAATTTCGGTGAATGCCCTGATAACGCCGTTTATCGCCGCGGTGTTGGGACTGGGACTAAACGAAGGCGCCTATATGGCGGAAATCGTCCGGGCCGGTCTGAATGCCGTTGACAGCGGACAGACCGAAGCCGCGCACAGTCTGGGGCTTAGCCGGACCAAAGTGATGACCCATGTGGTCTTTCCGCAGGCTTTGCGGATCATCACGCCGCCCACCGCCAATCAGATTATCGGCATGTTGAAAAACACTTCGCTGGTGTCGGTTATCGGCGCCCAGGAACTGTTGACGCGATCCGAAGACATTTACGCCCGTAATTTCCATGTCATCGAATTGCTGGTGGTGGCGTCGATATGGTATCTCATCCTCACCACGGTGGCCTCCGGCCTGCAATATTGGCTTGAGCGGCACCTGGAGGGCAAGACTGCCCACAATTTGCTTTCCGAGACGGGGGTGTGATGATGATGGCCGCCCTGCTCTCTCCCGAAAAAGATACGGCGCAATCCTCCGCCCCGAAACGCCCCATGCTTTGCGCGCGGGACATTTGCAAAAGCTTTGGCGCCAATCAGGTGCTGACCGATGTGTCCCTGAATGTCGATCGCGGTGAAGTGGTATGCATCATCGGCCCGTCCGGATCCGGCAAAAGCACCTTTCTGCGGTGCCTGAATTTCCTGGAATTACCCGACAGCGGCGGTGTCTGGCTGGACGGCGAACGCTTCGGCTGCCAGGAAAAAAACGGCGTGTTGTGGGAACTTCCGCCACCCGCCTTCGCCCGTCAGCGGGCGGCGATGTGCATGGTATTTCAGCGATTCAATCTGTTTCCGCATCTGAGCGCTCTGGATAACGTCACCCTGGCGATGCGCCATGTGTTGAAAATCTCCCGCCGTCAGGCGGAAGAAAACGCCACGGCGGTACTGGCCTCGGTCGGCATGGACAGTTTCGCCCATCGTCGCCCGACGCAGATGTCGGGCGGTCAGCAACAGCGTGTCGCCATCGCCCGCGCCATCGCCATGCAGCCTAAAGTCCTGTTGTTCGATGAACCGACCTCGGCCCTGGACCCGGAACTGGTCCATGAAGTGCTGTCGGTCATGACGCAGTTGGCCCGGCAGGGCATGACCATGGTGGTAGTGACCCATGAGATGGGATTTACCCGTCAGGTCAGCAATCGGGTGGTGTTTATGGATCATGGCCGGATCGTCGAGGAAGGGCCCAGCGCGCAGTTGCTCAATGCCCCGGCACAGGCGCGGACACGCGCGTTTCTGTCGAAAATCAAATAACACGCGCGTTTTCTTCAACCGTTTGTTTTGCACAGGAGATCGTTATGTCATCGCAAACAGTCGCGGTGGTCGGCGTCGGCGCCATGGGTAGCATGTCGTTGTGGCAACTGGCCCGGCGCGGATACAAAGTCACCGGTTTTGATCGTATGGGGGTACCGCACGATACCAGCGCCCACGGCGCCGAATCGCGGATTTTCCGTCTC
Organism: Martelella alba; assembly: GCF_005217455.1. Lineage (GTDB taxonomy): Bacteria > Pseudomonadota > Gammaproteobacteria > Enterobacterales > Enterobacteriaceae > Acerihabitans. Next base: position 144,994 of record NZ_SZPQ01000009.1, on the reverse strand, counting down.
GCCTATAAAGAAGGCGCGGAATATATTCCTCTGCTTAAACACTCCTTGGCATTATGGCGCGAGTTACAGTCCGCCTCGGACCGGCAATTCCATTATCCCATCGGTTGCCTGTATATCGGCGAGCGGGGAGCGGAGTGGCTTAACGGCACGCTGGAAGGCGCGCGCCAGCATCAGGTGCGCCATGAAGTGCTGGATGAACAGGCGTTGCGCGCCCGTTTCCCCCAGCATCGGCTCAACGGCGGCGAATTCGCCCTATTGGATCTGGATGGCGGCCTGCTGCGACCGGAACTGGCGGTGCGGGCGGCCGTCAAGGCCGCGCTGGCGGCCGGCGCCACACTGCATCAGGGCTGCGAGGTCACCCGAATCCATCCCCACGGGGATGGGGTCGATATCACCTATGACGGCAATACGCAGCGTTTTGATCGGGTGGTGGTCGCCGGCGGCGCCTGGGGAACGCGCATGATCGATGTCCCTTCGCCGCGCTTTATCGCCCGTCGCCTGGTGGGAACCTGGTTCGCCGTCGATCGGACCGAGGATTACCTGCCGGCTCATTTTCCGGTCTGCATCCGGCGCACGCCGGAAACCGAATATTCCGGCTTTCCCTGTATGGATGGCTGGACCGTCAAAATCATGCCGCCGGTGAATTACCTGAGCAATATCGATCCGTCCACGGTGGACAGAACGGTGGCCTACGCCGACACCGCCATTATGCGCCGAGTGGCCCGGACGCTTTTACATGGCATGGATCCCGAGCCGGTGCGCAGCGGGGTGTTCCTTGACGGGTTTACCGCCGATGATCGTCCGCTTATCGACTACCACCCGGAAACCGAGCGCATCGTTATCGCCGCCGGTTTTTCCGGACATGGCTTCAAAATGTGTCCGGCGGTGGGTTCGGCGGTCGCCGATCTGATTGACGGCGGCGGCGATCCTTATGTCCGCCGGTATTTCTCTCTTAATAGCGTTTTTCGGCAAGGTTTCTGAAATCGATTTCTCACAGCCCGGTCGGAGTTGGCCGGTTAATCCACCGCGGTTTGCGGTTCTTTAGAGGTCTACACCATGAGTTTATTCGTCAATACCTGGCGGACAACGCTGGTCGCCGCGACATTCTGGTGCGCTCACGCCGCCTTCGCCGCCGAGTTACATATCGGTCCCAAAGGCGAGCCGCTGACCATCAATGCCTCCACCGCCCTGGCCGGCAAGGTGCCCCATCCGGGCGGAACGCTCACGATCGGCACCGATCCCGGCTCGCCGCCCTATTCCTACTACAAGGAGGACGGGTTGACCCTGGTTGGGCTGGATATTGATTTGGGCAATGCCATCGCCGCCAAACTCGGCCTGCATGTTAAATGGCAAACGCTGAAGTTCCCCGGCATTCTGGCGGCTATCAAGGCGGGCAGGATCGACACCGCCCTTAGCGCCATGGGAGATACGCCGGCCCGGGAAAAAGAAGTGGATTTCGTTGATTATTCCACGGACGGCAACGCCATCGTGGTGGCGAAAGGCAATCCGAGCGGCATCAAGAAAATCGGCGATCTGTGCGGTAAGCACGTCGCGCTCTTGCAGGGCAGCGTCATGCAGGGCCTGGTGGAAGGACAAAATAAAAAGTGCGCCACCAAGATCGATATCCAGGTCTTTCAGGACATCAATCAGGCCCTCTTGCAAGTCCGCACCCACCGGGCTGACGCCACCATGTATCAATACGGCATAGCCGCCTACATCATCAAGACTTCGCTGGATGCCGCCGGCCTGGAGCTCCTGTCTTTCGAGCAGTACGGCACCGGTTATAACGCCATGCCGTTCCGCCGAAACGATAGCGCGATACGCGACGCCGTCCAGGGAGCGCTGACCGAGATGAAAAAAGACGGCAGCTATCAAAAGATCCTGACCGCCTGGGGCATGCAAGCCAACGGGCTGGATAAATTCACCATCAATGACGGTCTGCGTTTCAATCAGCCGGCCGGTTGATGTTTTCCCGATGCTTCACCCTCGTTTTTGTACACAGGAGAAAATAATGGCTATTCGCGTTTTATACTGCGGCGACACGCAAACGGAAACCCTGATATCCGCCAAAGGCATAGACACGTTTATTCTCAACTACTACCGGGATTCCGCCAAAGTGTTGCGCGACACCCTGTCGCCCCGGCCCGGTATCGCGCTAACGCACATGTCCGCGGACCGGATCCGCGCCGAATTCCCCATGACGGAGGAACAATTCGCCGAGTGGGACGTCATTATCCTCAGTGATGTGGGTTACAATAACTTCGCGCTGCTCCCCGGAAACCGCGAGCGTATCGTGCCGATGGGGCCGGATCGCATCGGTAATTTCCGCAAATGGGTGGAAAACGGCGGCGGACTGATCATGGCCGGCGGCTACACCACCTTTTCCGGTATCGAAGGCAAGGGGATTTGGGGTGGTACGCCCATTGAGGCTCTGCTGCCGGTCACTTGCGAACGCGGCATCGACGATCGCGTAGAAGTCCCCGACGGCGCCAAGCTGGATGTGCTGCAGCCGGAGCACCCGATTCTTCAGGGCGTGACCTTTGACCCGGAGCGGATCATTCTTGGCTACAACCGGGTCTTTTTGAAGCCCGACGCCAAATTGCTGATGGAAACGCGCGGCGATGTGTTCCTGGCGGTCACCGAACCCGGTAAAGGCCGCACCGTCGCCTATACCACCGATCCGGTCTATCACTGGTGTGGTAATCTGCACGAATGGGCCGATTACGGATTGCTCTGGGAGCGCATGGTGAAATGGGCCGCGCGCGAAATTTAACGATGTCGATGGAACACTGAACGGACGGTCCGGTTTGCCGGGCCGCCCGGACGGCGAATATAAGACCCTCATGACGATTGATCATCGAGCTGTAACGATATACGACGTGGCCCGTCACGCGCACGTTTCCGTGGCGACAGTGTCGCGGGTGGTGAACGGTCAGAAGGTACGCGAGGATCTGGCCAAACGGGTATTGGCCTCCGTCGCCATTTTGGGTTTCCGTCCCAACCGTACCGCCCAGCGTCTCAGGTTGACCACCTCTCATCTCTGGGCGCTGATTGTTCCCGATTTCGAAAACTCGTTCTTTACCCGGCTGGCCCGCGGGCTTGAACAGATCTGTTTGCCGCGCAATACCTGCGTGTTCGTCGGCAGTTCCGACGACGATTCGCAAAAGGAACGGCATTACCTGGATGTCGCCATCGCCGAACGGGTCGGCGGCGTAGTCATCGCGCCCTCATCCGACAATACGGATTTGTCCGGGCTTATTGATGCCGGTATTCCGGTGGTGATTGTCGACCGGGCGTTGCCCGGCAATCCTTATGATACGGTACTGACCGATAATTTCGCCGGCGGCGCGCTGGCCGCCAACTACCTGACGTCCGCCGGCTATCGTAAAACCGTCTGTATCGCCGGCTCGCCGAACCCCACCAGCGAACAGCGCCTGGCGGGATTCGCCGCCACGGTGGAAAAAAACGCTATGCTGGAGATAGTCAGCGTTAAATACGGCAATAATCGTATTGAGGGCGGTTATGCGGTGATCCGCCAACTGCTGGAAGAAGGCGTGGTCTTTGATTCGGTGTTCGCCACCAACAACCTGATGACCATCGGCGTTATCAAGGCGTTGGACGACTGGGCGGCCATGTCCCGCGATCATCTTGGTTTCGTGGGGTTCGATCTGAATGAGATCCCGTTACTGGCCGGCAAACGCATGGCTTCCATTGACCAAAACCCCCTGGATATGGGCCGGCTGGCCGGCGAACGCATCCTGTTTCAGCAACAGGAGCAAGGCAATGCCATCGCCGAGCTGTTTGAGTTTACCCCCACGCTGGGCGGGCTGAACTGGACATTATAACCGTCCCGGCCTTGCCTCCCGCACGGGCCGCCCTCCGGCAACGGGGGATAAGCGGCGTCTATATCCGCTCAAACATTTTTTGCGCATTCTTGTCGATTCCTTGCCCATTGCCTGAGAGAAGCCTACGTCGCAAACGCTTATCCTTTTTGCCGGATATCTCAATCCAGCGGAGGACATGATGCGACGCGCAAACCTGAAGTTTTTCACCGGCCTGATCATTTTGCTATCCATCGGGGCCGCCGCGCCGGCGTCGGCCTGGCCCTATAACCCCTACCCCTGGCCGGACCCGGCGTTCGCCTGGGGACCGCCCGGACCACCCGGGCCGGTACTGTTGGTCGCGCCCGAGCCGCCAGGCCCGCAAGTGATTTATGTTACGCCCCCTGCGCCCCGGCAATGGATCGAGAAAGGTCCGCAATACCGTTATTACTGCCCTGAGCCGGCCGGCTATTATCCCGCCGTCAGCCGTTGCCCCAAGGGGTGGTTAAAAGTCGCCGGCCAGTCCGGACAATAAGGGTCCACTATGAATCGCACACTCATCACGGCATTACCGTTATTGGCCGGCCTTGCGCTGAGCGGCTGCGCCTCGACGCCTACCGCGCCGTCGGTCATGGCGCTGCCGGGCAGCAATAAAACCTATGATCAGTTCCGATATGACGATGTCACCTGCCGCAATGCGGCGTATTCCTCTCTTAGCGGCGCCGCGGATAACGCCAATGGCCGGGCGCTGGCCACGGTCGCGGCGGGTACCGCCATCGGCACGGCGGCCGGCGCCCTGCTCGGTTCGCCGGGGGGGCCCCGCGGCACCGCCAATGGGGCCGCCGTCGGCGCGGCGGGCGGTTTGCTGGCCGGCACGGCGGTGGCGGGCGGCAATAACAGCCAGGGCGCCTTACAGGATCAGTATGATATGATTTATATCCAGTGCATGTATGCCAAGGGAGAAAAGGTCCCGGCCTCCTATGCCTGGGCGCAGCAAGAAGACCCGGCCGCAGTGCCTCCCGATTATCATCCCTGAGCGTTCATCGTCCCCCGGCGGTAACATCCGTTACCGCCGTCCGCCCCGAGCAAGGGTTTATGCTGGATTTAGCGAAACAATATTTGCGCCCGGTCGCGGGAATTGTTATGTTTTTTTACAAAAATTCTGTTCGGGCGACGTTAATAACCATTATCTTCTACCCCTGCGTTTGCCAGGGGGGAACAACATACCGGCAAATGCCCCGCGCACCACTGCGCAACTGTCGTCAGCATTGATGCCATCAATTGATCTGTCCGTTATTACCCAGTAAAAACCGTCAAGGCGGTAAAAATTGAGAGAAACCATGAGTAAGTCCAAGGCCGCGTTATTTTCCGTTTTACTATTGGCAGGAACGTTACCCTTAACGCCTTCCGCCTTTGCTGACAATGGACAGGGCACCGATGTGCCGGCGCCCCCGGCCAATTTGCAGACGCCGTCTTCCGACGCGCAAGCGCCGGCGACCGATACCCAGACACCCGCCGACGCTCAGGCGCCGTCGACCGGCGCCCAGACGCCTTCCGACGCACAGGCGCCGGCCGGCCCGCATTCCTATGAACTGAAGTCGTTCTATCTCGATTCCAAGCAATACAAAATCGGCGACATCGTGCCCGATATCTACCGCAGCAAGCCCTATGAAATCGTGCAATGGCAGCTAAGGCACCTGCCGGCTCCGGACGCCGGCTCGCATTGGACTTATATCGCCGGCAACTATGTCATGATCACCGACGATATCGGTAAAATTCTCCAAGTGCAGTCCGGCGACATCTTCTTTGCCGGTTAACGGCCAACCCTGATGCGCGGGCGGGCCCATATGCCGTCCGCCCCCCATCATGGCCGCCCCCGGAAATCAGCGATCGGGGATGGCGTCGGGATCCAACCCGTAGATGTCAATCGCCGCGGACAGCGATATGCGCTCTTCTTTCAGGTCGCGCAGCACCAGGGCGCGATCCCGCGCTGTAGGATCGCCGAATCCCCCGCCGCCGGCGGCAATCATCTCCACGCTTTGCCCCGCCCGCAACACGCCGGCCCGCTGACGCAATGGCGGCGCGTCGACCGGCATGACCACCCGGGCGGTAAGCCCCGGCTGGCCGCCGGCCAGGCCGAATGGCGCAATCTGGCTATTGGTGCCGCCCGCCGAGAGGGTGGCGGTATGATCAAGTACCCGTACCCGCCGTCGCATGGTCATACCGCCGCGGAACTGTCCCGGTCCGCCCGAGTCCTGTACCAGTTCATAACGCTCTATCATGATCGGGTGCTCGCTTTCCAGCGCCTCGATGGGCAGATTTGCGGTGTTGGTGATATTGACTTGTACGCCGTCCAGCCCGTCTTTGCCGGCCCGCGCCCCCATACCGCCCCCCTGCATCTCATTGTAGACATAGAATCGTCCGGTACGCGGGTGCATACCGCTGGTGGTCAGCAGCGTTCCGCCGGTGGATCCCGCCGCCACCCGTTCCGGAATCACCGGCGACAGCGCGGCGAAGACCATATCGACCAAGCGCTGGGCGATATCGGTGCGGCTGTAGACCGCGGCCGGCGGCAAGGCGTTCAATACGCTGCCTTCGTCGGCGTGGACATGGATGGGACGATAAAAGCCTTCATTTACGGCGATATCCGGGTCAATCAACGCTTTGACGGCGAAATAGAGGGTCGCCAACAGTGCGGTATAGACCATGTTGATCGGCGCGGGCGCCTGCGGCGGCGGCGCGGGAAAATCGAAAAAAATCTCATCGCCGCGTACCGTCACCTGCACTTGCAAATCCAAAACCCCATCAATCAAATTGCTGTCGAAGTCGTGGCGAAATGCATAGATGCCGTCGGGAATACCGGCGATCCCGGCCCGGGTGCGCCGCTCGGTGGATAAGAGAAATTCCCGCGCGGCCCTGGCAATCCGATCGCGACCATACTTGTCGCACAGGTTGCGCACCCGCTGCACCCCCAGATGATTGGCGGCCATTTGCGCCCGCAAATCATTGATGCGCTCCCGCGGCACCTGGCAATTAAGCAAAATCAGTTCCTGGATATCCTGTTGCAAGACCCCGGCGCGGTATAGCCGGACCGGCGGGATCCGTAGCCCTTCCTGAAAGATATGTTTATGGCCGCGATCGACGAAATCGGAATGGTGGGCCAGGTTCGCCACCCAGGCCACCAGCGTATCGCCGTGAAAAACCGGCTCCATCAGTACAAAGTCGTTTAAATGCGTCCCGCCGCCGGTATAAGCGTCGTTGCCGATAAAGGCGTCGCCCGGACGCAGATCCGCCATATCATGATGCGCCAGGACATATTTGGCGATGCCCAGCAGCGAACCGAGATGGATAGGAATATGTTCGGCCAGCGCAATGGTGCGTCCTTCAGGATCGAAGACGGCGGTGGAGCAATCCTGGCGCTCCTTGATATTGGTGGAATAGGCCGAACGGATAACGGATTTGCCCATTTCCTCGGCAATGGTGGACAGCGCGCTGGCGATGACGGCGACGGTTATCGGGTCGCACGCGTCCGGACACGGAGCGGACGCCGGCATTAGGCTCTCGGACATGACCTATTCTTCCTCAATGATAATGTTAAGGTACTGATCGATAGTCGCGCGCTGATCCGGCAGGATCATAGTGGTCGAATCCATCTGCTCGATAATGGCCGGCCCCCGAATGATATGGCCCGGCCCCAGGCGTTCTCGGTCGTACAGACAACATGCGGCGAATCCCTGTTTTTCCGGCAGCCAGACCTGGCGTTCGCCGCGCAGGGCGCTTTCGACGCTGGCGCTTGCCGGCGGTTGCGGCCGTAATTCGGCCTTCGGCACCCGTCCCACCACGTCCAGACGCAACGTGGTGAGGTGAATCGGTTCGCCCTCGGCCGCATAGCCGTACATCTGCCGGTGAGCCTGCTCGAACGCCTGGCGCACATTCGCCAGCCCTTGCGCATCCAGCGCGCCGGCCGGACAGGGCACGGTCAACTCGTAGCCCTGGCCGCCATAACGCAGATCCGCCGCCCGGATAATCTCACGATGACCGTCGGCGATATGTTCCTGCTCAAACCAGTGGTCGGCCCGCCGCTCCAGTTCGGCGAAACCCTGTTCGATGGCGTTAAGGCCGTTTTCATCAAGGGGCAGCAGCCTGGTGACGGAGAAATGGGTGCGTAAATCGGTCAACAGCAGGCCAATGGCGCACATAATGCCCGGATGCTTGGGGATCACCACCCTCGGCATATCCAGGGCGCGCGCCAGACGCGAGGCATGAATCGGGCCTGCGCCGCCGAAACCGAACAGGGTATAATCCCGCGGGTCATAGCCCCGCTCCACGGAAATCACCCGGATGGCCTTGGCCATATTGCTCACCACCACGCTGATAATCCCCTGGGCCGTCGCCATGGCATCCATGCCGATACCGGCCCCGAGCCGCTCGATGGCCCGCATCGCCTTTTCGCGATCAATGGGCAGTCGGCCATTAAGCAGATGCGTCGGATTCAGGACTTGCAGCACCACATTGGCGTCGGTCACGGTAGGCCAATCCTCATTGCCCCGGCCATAACAGATGGGGCCGGGATCGGCGGCGGCGCTCTGGGGCCCCACTTGCAATAACCCGCCGGCGTCGATAGAGGCAATGGAACCGCCGCCGGCGCCCACGGCATGGATATCCAGCATCGGCAATTTCAACGGATAGCCGTGTACAAAGGATTCGTTGGCCATTTGCGGCTTGCCCCCGGCGATAAGCGAAACATCCGTGGACGTGCCGCCCATATCAAAGGTGATGATATCCTGGAATCCCGAAAGGGCGCCGATGGTGGTGGCGCCCATAACGCCGGCCGCCGGACCGGACAGCACGGTGCGCGCCGGGAACCGTTGCGCCGTCTCGGCGGAAATCACCCCGCCGTTGGATTGGGTGAGATGGGGACTCGCCTCAACGCCAATGGCCGACAAGCGGGGTTGCAGCCGTTGCAGATAGCGCCGCATGATAGGCCCCAGGTACGCGTTGACCACGGTGGTGGAAAACCGCTCGTACTCGCGGAATTCCGGGTTGACCTCATGGGACACGCTCACGAAGGCGTCGGGGATTTCCTCGGCCAAAATGGCTTTGATGCGCTGCTCGTGCCGAGGTTCGATATAGCTGAACAAGCAGCACACGGCAATGGCGCGCACACCCGCCTCACGCAGCCGGCGGGCCGCGCGGCGGACGCCGTCTTCATCCAGCGGCGTGAAAACGCGGCCGTCGAACAGCACCCGTTCACGCACTTCCAGGCGAAGATCGCGGCTGACCAGCAGGCGCGGCTTTTCGGTTTGCATATCGTAGAGGGCATCGCGCTTTTGCCGGCGCAATTCGATGATGTCGCGAAAGCCCTCGGTGGTCAGCATGCCGGTTTGCGCGCCGCTGCCGACGATCAGCGCATTGGTGGCGACGGTGGTGCCGTGGCCGAAGTAGTCGACGCGCACGGCGTCGCCGGCGCCATGCGCCAGCGACTCGATGCCTTGGGCGATACCGTCGGCGATGCCGATGGACGGGTCTTCGGGCGTGCTGCTCACTTTCCAGACGTGAAGGGTGCCTTGCGCGATATCATAGAGGCAGATATCCGTAAAGGTACCGCCTGAATCGACCCCGATCCTGACACGGCGTAGCGCTTCGGCAGTTGCGGCCATTGTAATCCTCTCCTGTGAATAAACCTGATCTACCTGGGGCATCCCCTTTGGCAGGGCTATTTTTGCATTGGCGTCACGTCCATGCCGAAAGTGGCTTCGGACAGTTTCTTGATGGTACCGTCGGCCTGGGCCGCTTTGATGGCCTTGTCAAACATGGCCTTGAGTTCGGTATCCCCTTTGCGCAGACCGACGCCGGAGCCCTCGCCCACCACCCCGCCCTGGAAACACGGCCCCGCCAAAACCACGTTATCGGCGCCCTGTTTTTTCACCACCCCAAGCAGGGCGTCTTTCGAACCGACAATCACATCCACCCGCTGGGACACCAAATCCAAATCCCGCGCTTCCGGCGTTTTGTATTGGCGAACCTGTACGGCGTCCTTCAGATAGGTATCCACGAACGTCACCGATGTGCCGGCCGACAGCGTGCCGATGGTTTTGCCTTTCATGGCCGCCTTGACCTTATCCATCGCCGCGGCGGTTTGCGCGGCGTCTTCCAGGGAGATGACCTTGTTTTGCGGCGGCAGCATGTTGGCCAGATCACTGCCTTTGGCGGCGGCGAAGGTATAGCACAGCGAGGCATAGGGCACGGAGAAGGCGATGGCTTTCTTGCGTTTGGGGGTGATGGCCACGTCATCGATGATGGCATCGAACTTGCCGGCGTTCAGCGCCGGGATCATGCTGTCGAAGGACTGGGCGGTGATGGTGCATGTCACCCCCATGCGCTTGCACAGATCATGGGCCAGATCGATCTCGAAGCCCCCCAGCGTGCCGTCGGGCTTGGTGAAGTTCCAGGGATAAAAACCGCCTTCCGTGACGATTTTTACCTCGGTCCATTTTTTCGGCTCGGCATGGACGGTAAGGCTGCCCAACAAGGTCATGGCGGCGGCGAAAGCGGCCCGGGTGGCGACAGACATTTTCATGGGTGATTTTCCTGTGTGAGTGAACGTGAGCACGGTGAAAAATGAAGTCTAGTTATGGTCATAGCGGGTTGCTTTTAATACGGTTTTAACCGACGCCGGACGCAAGTGCGGCGTCAACCGGTATTCGATAAACATCACAATACGGGTCAGAACAAAATTAATAGCCAGATAGATCGCCCCCGCGGCGATGAAAACCGGGATCGGCCGGTAGGTTTCCGAGGCGATATCGGCGGCAATGCCGGTAATGTCCATTAAGGTGACCAGCGACACCAGCGAGGTCGCTTTCACCATGGCGATGATTTCATTGCTGAACGCGGGCAACGCCTGCCGGATAGCGATGGGCAGAATGATCCGGCGGTACAACAGCCATCCCGACATGCCGCAAGCGGCGGCGGCCTCTTTTTCCTGGTGCGAAACGGAAAGCAGGCCGCCGCGGATAATTTCAGCCGCATAACCCGAGCTATTGATCAATAACCCCAGCAAGGCGCAGTAATAGGGTTCGCGCAATATCGGCCAAAGAAAACTATGGCGGATCGCCGGGAACTGACCCGGCCCGTAATAGATAAGAAACAACAGCACCAACAACGGCGTGCTGCGGATAACTTGAACGTAAATCCAACCGAAGGTGGATAGCAAACGATTGCCCGCCAAACGGCAAAAAGCAATCAGCAATCCCAGCAACGCGCCGCACACCAGCGACAACGCGGCCAGTTGGAGCGTCAGTGGCATGCCGGCCAACATCCGGCGCAGGCAATCGAGGATAAACGGCATATCCATCATGCCCTCCTGGCGCCGCGGGCGTAATGCCGTTCGGTAAAATGCACGATCAGACCGGAGAGGGACGCCATCACTACATACAGCACGGCGGCCGCCAGAAAGAAGTTGAACGGCATGCGGGTGGAACCCGATCCCACCTGCGCCTGACGCATCAACTCCGCCACGCCCGTGACCGACAGTAGCGAGGATTCCTTCAACAACCCCAGCCAGACATTACCGAGTCCTGGCAAGGCGTGGCGCAGGGTAAGCGGCGTCACGATTCGGCGAAAACGCTGGAAGAAACGCATACCGTAAGCTTTGGCCGCGTCCAATTCGCCTTGGGACACCACTTGAAACGCGCCGCGCAATACTTCGGTACTGAGCGCGCCGGCGATAACGCCGATGGCGATGGTCCCCGCCATAAACCCCGGCAACGCGAAAAATCCCTGTTTGCCGAAATAGCCGGCAATGGCGGTCAAAACGGTGCTGCTGCCGAAATAAAACAAATAGATCACCAACAGATCGGGGACGCCCCTCAATACCGTGGTATAGGTATCGGCCAGTGCGCGAATGAAACGGCCGCCGGCGATTTTCGCCCAAGCGCCCAAGGTGCCTATCAATAAACCCAGCACCAGACCGCTAAGGGAGGCCGCCAGGGTCACCGCCACCCCGGAGAGCAAAATCGCCCCCCAACCGTTGGCGCCGAAGCCGACCAAACTGAAAAAGCTTTCGTTATTCACCACAGGTTTCCATCCTTTATGACGCGCTGACGGGGATCGGAAGGCCGTTCAAAACTCAACCACTTTAATCAATCTAAATTATGTGAATAATAAATGCAATAATAAATTTTTAAGAAAAAAATCATTCAAACACTGACGCGCCAGGCGCCGCCAAAGAGTCATGCCTAGCGGAAATTGCCTGTGGCAGCGCCTTCGAAAAGCAGGGCGACGGGAAAACGGCGACCTGGCCGACTGCGTCTTGCGGCCTTGGAACGCGGTGGCCGCGAGCACGGCCGCCGCCGGGATTAAGAGTGATTTACCCGCTTTGCAGGGCGCGGGGCCAGGGGGAAACGACACGGCAACCGCCGCCCCGGGGGATGCGGTGGGCGACGGGAAAAGAGAAAATACGCCGTTTTCGGGCCGGCTTTTACGACTGTGTCATAAGGCCGATAATCCGTATCCGGGCGGCGCGGACCGTCCGACCGGAACCGGGGCGACCGTCATTGCGGCAGACCGCCGATGCCGGCCGCCGATCGCAACACGCCGGAGCGCACCAGTTGGCGGGCCTGCTCAAGATCATCGGCCATATACCGGTCGGCTTCAAGGGCGGGAACCGCCGCGCGGATCCGGTCTATCACCCGTTGCAACGGCGCGCTGGTGGCGAGCGGCGCGCGGAATTCAATGCCCAGGGCGGCGGCCAGCGCCTCAATGCCGATGATGGCAAACAGGTTGTCGGTCATCGGCAACAGGCGGCGCGCGCCATGGCAGGCCATGGAAACATGATCTTCCTGATTGGCCGAAGTGGGGGTGGAATCCACGGATGCCGGATGGGACATCTGCTTGTTTTCCGACATGAGCGCGGCCGACGTCACCTCGGCGATCATCATTCCGGAATTCAAGCCGGGTTTTTTCGCCAGAAATGCCGGTAAACCGTAGGAGAGCGCGGGATCCACCAGCAACGCGATACGCCGCTGCGCGATGGCGCCTATTTCGCAGACCGCCAGGGCAATTTGATCGGCGGCGAAAGCGACCGGCTCGGCATGAAAATTCCCCCCGGACACCGTGGTCCCGTCCGACAGGATCAAAGGATTATCCGTGACCGCATTGGCCTCGGTGATAAGCGTCAGGGCCGCGGAGCGCAACAGATCCAGGCAGGCGCCGACCACCTGCGGCTGGCAACGGATGCAATACGGATCCTGGACCCGCTCGTCATTGTCAGTATGGCTGACCAAAATAGCCGAATCCGCCAGCAGAGCCCGCAATCCCGCCGCCGCGTCGATCTGGCCGCGATGGCCGCGCAGCGTCTGGATATCGGGATGAAACGGCGCGGCGGAACCCATGGCCGCATCGGTGGACATGGCGCCGGTAATCAGCGACGTCACGGCGGCGCGCTGCGCCCGGAATAATCCCGCCAGCGCCAACGCGGTGGAAGTCTGGGTGCCATTGATAAGCGCCAGCCCCTCCTTGGCGGCCAGGACCACCGGCTTCAGACCGGCACGGGTCAGGGCGTCGGCGCCGGACAAACGAACGCCTTCATGAAAAGCCTCGCCCTCGCCCAGCATCACCGCGGCCATATGAGCCAGCGGCGCCAAATCGCCGGACGCGCCCACTGAGCCTTTTTCGGGGATGACCGGGATAACGCCGTTAGCCAGCATGCCCTCAATCAACCGTATCAGTTCGAGCCTCACCCCGGAAGCGCCGCGGCCCAGGGAAATCAGCTTGAGCGACATAATAAGCCGGACGATATTTTCCGGCAAAGGCGCGCCCATGCCGCAACAATGGGACAAAATCAAATTACGCTGCAACGTCGCCACATCCTGGCTGTTGACCTTGATCGACGCCAACTTGCCGAAACCGGTATTGACCCCGTAAACCGGCGCATCGCCGGTGGCGATGGCGGCGATGCGGGCGGCGCCCGCCGCGACATATTTATCGAATTCGCCATCCAGCCGGGCCGGTTCACCCGTCCAGTACACGGATTCCAGCATGGCCTGGGTGACCTCCCCCGGTGTTAATAGGATGCTCATAACCACCTCGAAATAAAAAATACCGAATACGTCGGCCTCGGACGAAAACGATTTTCGCCATTGAGGAATAAAAAGGGGTTGCGCCCTTTATTTGCGCGTTACCGGCCTGCCGGCAACACACGCCCCTTCCAGTCGCTTGAATTTTCACGCCTGGAGACAGGAGAATCTACCGCTTTGCCCGGTTGTGGAATCCATCGGCTATGTGACGCGCCGGCCAATCCCCTGGCCGGCGGAAGGGTTAACGGGTAAAAACTTTTCGCTTTCTGGATGAATGGTCAAGATGATCCAGACGGCTTTGCGCTTCGTTTTTCATGTGATTGCACATGGCATCCAGCAAAACCGACACCATCATTGTGGGAGCGGAATAAGAATCAAAGACCAGACTGGTGTTAATAGGTACTTGCAGCAACATATCAGACCAGCGCGAATAATCCGCCAGACTGGCATCGGCCACCAGCGCCACCGTCAGACCGATCTCCCTGGCGAATTCCAACGCGCGTACCGTCTCGCGCGGAAACAACGGCATCATGAACGCCAGCACGCATGTGCCCCCGGCGGCCTTAACTTGTTCCAGCCGGTCCTCGTTAATGGAGCCGCCGCCGGTCAGCAGCCGGATATCCGGATGCACCTTCGCCGCGAAATAAGCGAATTGCGCCGCCAAACCGCAGGATGCGCGCAGACCAAGCACCGCAAGAGGCCGGGAGGACGCCAGCGCCGCGCCGAAACGATCTATCAGGCTGTCATCGGCCAGCATGTTGCTCAGCTCTTCCAGATTATGCATCTCGGCCTGCGCCGCCGCCTGATAACGGTTGGTCAATATTTCCGCCCGGGGTTCGCCGACGCTGAGGCCGGAGCGAAGATGCCGGCGCATTTCCAGATAGCCGTCGAACCCCAACGAGGTGGCGAAGCGGGTGACGGAAGGCTGGCTGACATTGGCCAGTTTCGCCAGTTCGAGACTGGAAAGAAAACCGATTTCGTTGCTGTTTTCAATCAGGCATTGCGCAATGCGCCGCTGCGCCGGCGTGAGCCGTTGCCCCTGGGCGCGCCGGTCCAGCTCGGCATAGATGGCCTGCCGCTCGTTTTGCGCGCTGGCGGAACCGCCGTTTGGCAAATCAGGAAGGGGAGTCGTCTTTTCGAGTTCGCTGTCAGCCATGGTTATTCCTGTGCGAAGGGCGCCGAGCTCAGCGATAAGATCCCTGTCGGCCCCGGTTAACACCGCCTGATAAGCCCGCAGTCTATACAACTTTACAATTTATCGCTACCGGACGGCGTCGACGGCGCGCGAACGCGCCGCTGAATACCGCGTCAAACGGCCGGTTTGACCACCGAGGCCATGGAGAGCAATTCTCCCGGCTTGCGATGCGGAAAAGCGACGCCCAGGTTCCAAGGGAAAATATAATGGATCCAGCGGTGCATCCGAATCACATACGTCATCATGGCCCCGGTCAATTCCACATAATCCTCTTTGGATTCCAATGTATCCAGCGCATCGGAGTACATTTGACCGATTTGGTGCATATGGGTCAGACCCAGATCAGTCATAAATTCGAAGACATTGAATGTCGCGGTCAAAAACTCGCGCGTGATTCGGGTTAGCGTGGCGAGTTGCATATCCTCATATTGGGATATTTTCAGAAACCGATACATCACATCGGCGCCGACCAGCATCAAATACGCCTCAAGATGGACCAGCACGGAAAAAGACTGCTCGCCGCTGCCCGCCCCGCTGTCGATGACGCCCCAGCGAATTTTGCGGATTTCCTCCGGCTCCTCCAGCCAGACGCGATCGATTTCTTGTTCAATGGCGACTTTGGCCTCGCGCCAGTGGCCGGTAAAGCGGGTAATGGTCATCAGGCGGCCTTCCTTACGATGATTTCAACAGTAGTGCGCCTCGGCTGCGCAACCGTGCGTTCCCAGACATGCGCGCCCAAACGGCTCAAGGTTTGCAAATCCTCGGCGAGCACTTCGCCGAATTTATTCACCTTTGCGCTTTCCGTGATACGGCCGTAGGTCAGGCAAATGGTTTGACCGGGGGCGTAAAGATAGACCGCGCCCGGCGTCCGCTGCACCATGTTGCTGCGACCCAGGTGTACGATCCGGGTCGGCATCCAGACGGCCTCGCCAGAGACCACCACATGCCCCAGGACACTGCGCAGCGGCAACTGGGCCAATACCTGTTGTACGACATCGGGGTTTTCATCATGCAGAAGTCTGGCCCTGAAGGTCAGCGCCAGTTCGGGCACGTGAAACTCAAGCGTATCCGTGGATGACATCATCTTCTCCGGTGATAGGGGTTGTTGCATTTTTTTATTATGAATAATTACATTCTTAAAGTAAATGAATAAATAAATTCTTTCACAAAACAAAAATCAGGAGGGAGAGATGAAATCGACGCCCAGGGCGGCCGCTTTCCTTGCCGGCCGCCTTGAGGCAATGTGTTGGGAGGTTTAGGGGATCAGGCGCATCAATGCAAAGCGCTATCAAGCAAAATAGCGGTAATGATGCCGGTGGCGGCGGCCACCAACATATAGTTACCGTCGACATAGGACCAGTAGTATCCGGCCGGCGGCGCATACAGACCACGGGTGCGCCAGTCGTCGATCCGGTAATGGGGCCCGCGATAGGGCGGCGGCAATGGACGGCCGCGCCAGAAATCGTGACCGCGCCAGGCGAAATGATCCCGTTCCCTGCCCTGAAAATGGTGCGGCGCCGGGCCGCCGCCCGGAGGGCCCTGGCGGTAATGGTTCTCAGGATGGCCCTGGGGACCGGAATGCCCCTGCGGACCGGAATGCCCCTGCGGACCGGAATGCCCCTGGGGACCGGAATGCCCCTGCGGACCGGAATGCCCCTGCGGACCGGAGTGCCCTTGCGGACCGGAATGCCCCTGGGCGCCCGGTTGTTGGTGCCATTGCTCATCCTGATGACCGGGGGCGCCATCGGCATACGCGGCGGCAGGAAGACCGGCGCTTGTCGTAATCAGGGTGATGACTATTGCCAACGTTGTCTTGTTCATCGTCATGCTCCTAATCAATGATGACCGGCTAACACCGGAATGGCGCCATAATACGTCAGCCAATTGAAAGGGAAATCACGAAAAATCCTAAAAAAATCTTAATGTTACATATAGAAATCTGCTTTTCGGATTCTTAACGGCGAAACGAGACTGATTGACGAAAGCCAGACCGCCGAACCGGGAGAACGGCAAGCTGTGGGCCAATGGCGGCCTGGCGATGGCGGGAAGCGCCTTTAGAAGGTTTCCCAGTTTTCCTCATGCGCGGGAGTGCGTCCCTGACCGCGCGGAGGGTCGGTACGGGTTTTTTTCACCACCGGTCTTTTCAATTCATGGGCGGCGCCGGAAGGGGTCGGGTTCCGGCTTGTCAGGGGTTTGTCCGGTAATGCGCCGGCGCGGCCACGGGCGGCGGGCATCGCTGGCGAATCCTTGGTCCTGGTCCGCGCCGGCGGAATGTCACCGGAATCTTTCGCCCGGGTACGCGCGGGCGCGGATTCACCTGTTTGCGCGGCGGCGCCCGGCGCCATATTGTTAAGCGCATTAGCCCGCGACTTGTCATTCAATTCCTTGGCACGGCCATGAACCACGGCTTCCCCCGCCAGGGTTCTTGAGCGATCCTGGCCAGCCGGCGCCTTGGCCCGCTCACGGGCCATGAATTCCCCGGCCAGGGCGGTATTGTCCCCATCCCCCACGCTCTCCAGCCGAAAAACCGCCACCAGTTCGGTCAAATATTGCGCCTGTTCTTCCAGCGAAGCCGAGGCGGCGGCCGACTGCTGTACCAATGCCGCGTTTTGCTGGGTCACGCCGTCCATTTCCGTCACCGCCTGGCTTATCTGATTAATGCCTTTATCCTGTTCGTCGGATGCCGATGCGATTTCCCCCATAATATCCGTGACATGGGTGATGGCCTTTACGATATCGCTCATGGTTTCGCCGGCATGCGCAACCTGTTGCGACCCCATTTCCACCCGCTCCACCGATTCCTGGATCAGGTTCTGAATTTCTTTGGCCGCCTGGCCGCTGCGTTGCGCCAGGTTACGGACCTCGCCGGCCACCACGGCGAATCCGCGTCCCTGTTCACCGGCCCTGGCCGCCTCAACCGCCGCATTGAGCGCCAGAATATTGGTTTGGAAAGCGATGCCGTTGATGACATCAATAATCTCGACGATTTTCTTGGAACTGGCGGTGATACTGCCCATGGTCGCCACCACGTCTTCAACAATGGCGCCGCCTTTCTTGGCGGTTTGCGAGGCCTCCGTGGCCAGTTTGCTGGCCTGGTGGGCGTTCTCGGTGTTGTGCTTAACGGTGGAATTAAGCTGCTCCATACTGGCGGCGGTCTGCTCCAAAGCGGAAGCCTGCTGTTCGGTACGCGAGGAAAGATCGTTGTTGCCCTGGGAAATTTCGCTGGCGCCCTGGTAAATGGTCTGTGCGCTATCACGGATTTGAGAGACGGTATTCAACCAATTGGTTTTAATCTCGCTCAGAAAAGGCACCAGTTCACCGATGCAATTACGCCCTAAATCCACGATCTGTACGCCTAAATGACCGTTGGCCCAGGCCCGGAAATAATCCTTGATGGTATCCAGCGGCCGGTTCATATAACGAACCAGATAGCGATGGGTAAAAACCAGCAGTAAAATACCGATCACCAGCGCGACCGCAATCACGCGTTGACACCACATCATCAATTGATCGATACGCACGGTGGACTGGTTTTTAATCGCGTTGATGGCCGAATTGTAATCCCGTATCACTGTGGAGAATCCATTGCGCAACGGCAGATAGGTTTCCTGTAGCCCCCGATTGAAATCGTCCATCCGCCCCTCCTTCACGGCCGCATACAGCGGCTGGAGTCCGAGGGTAAACAGTTGTTGTGAGCTGTTATAAATTTTGTCCACCAGCGACGGATCGAGCATACCGTGATCAATGGCTTTAAATTGCGTCAGCCCGCGACCTATGGCATCCAGCTCGCTGGCGGCGGTGGCCAAATCCGCCGAATCATTGCCCTGCCCGGCGCGCGCCGCGCGCTCCAACGCCGTCACGGCCTGATAATATTGTTCGTTGGCGCCGTTGATGATGTCGCTGTTTTCCTGCTCATTGTTGCTTAAGCCCAGGGTCTGGTTAACTTGCTTGAGAGAATAAAAAGTATACGCGGATACGCCCCCCCAGAGCAGATAGGAAAACACCAAAATGACCATCAGCACCAATTTTATCTTTATATTTTTCAGAAAAATCATACGGATACCTTTGCAATGCGGCTTCGCTGCGCTTACCTAACACTATGCCCATGATGGCCGGCGATTGCTGGAGGATGAACCGGGATTCCCAGCAAACCCGACAGTCGGGAAGATATGCCCGGAGAGACTGGCAGTGCTCGGATTATCGGCATCGTCGTGGGAAAAATTAGCCTGTCGAAAAAAAATACTTCCGCGCCGCGTGGCGAAAATTCTCCGCCGTCCGCGCCGGGATCGTCCCCGCTTACCGGCGCAATGCAAACCGGACTATTTAGGATAGGATGACAAACTCGGCGTTATACTCGTCATACTTCGCGTTGCCGCTTTGTCGGCGACGCTTGTCCGACCCAGCGGGGGAATAGGCGTCCGGACCAAGATCGTTTCTTGAACAAGAATAAATCTTTGCTCTTTAACCCGAATATACTCCTCGTTTTTCAACAAACAGGCGATATGGCGAATCTCTACTCGTCATACTTCAAGTTGCCTCTTTGTTGGCTGCATTCGCCCATCCCAGTCACATAGCCAGCTTTGTGACTGGGACGCACTCACTTGCCGCCGCGATGCAACTTGAATTATTTAGCGTATATAAGTTTATTAGCGAAATAACTGATGTTCATTGCATTAGTTTTTTCTTAGGAAAAAATGATAATCTATTTGAAGGATTAGAATGCTCAGGAATAATATAAGCAATACTATTTCGTTATCATGGTTGAGTCAGTCAGATATTGATTTCGTTGACGAGAGTCATCGCCTTTATCAAACTTTTTCCGCCAGCGATGTCGCCGCGCGGGCGGATATGATTATCGAACTCTGGCAGCCCACCGCTAATGGCGCAACGCAGGAGCCGTCCTCTGAAGACATCGGCAACAGGATTCGGTTGGGTTTGCAGCTCTACGACATTATGCACGCCGCGGAGCAAACCTACGAAGTGGCGCATCGGATTAACGAGGCGGCCGGG
Organism: Martelella alba; assembly: GCF_005217455.1. Classification (GTDB taxonomy): domain Bacteria; phylum Pseudomonadota; class Gammaproteobacteria; order Enterobacterales; family Enterobacteriaceae; genus Acerihabitans. The sequence continues at coordinate 124,889 of NZ_SZPQ01000009.1, read as the reverse complement.
TTGCTGCTTGAAAGCGTAAACCGCCATTCTCTTCGGCTGGACACACTGCCGAGCGCCTGCAAGACCCGGTTATGCGATATGGCGTTATCCTATATCGCCATACCGGGTGTCATGGACGCGTTGGCGTATATGATTGAGCGGCAGGGACAAATTACCGCGTTTCTGCAAGCCCCCGCCACGTTGCTTGAAATTTTACCGGCCGATACCATGATTGAAAGCGCCGTCCTTGATATCGCCCTGCATTTGCTGACCGATCGCGCCGGTAATTTCTGCTCCACCGCCACCGTGATCTTCAACCCGCAGAATAAAACAGCCCCTTTTCATATTTCCAGCCGTCAAAAACATGTGCAGACCGAAGCATTGTCGGCAAAGCGTCTTGCCCGGGAAAAACTGGCGCAAATGCTGCCCGGCCAAAAACTGTTGATTCCCTTGCTTTCCGTAATATACCCGTCGACGGCATATTCGACATTTGTGGGCCATTTCAGCGCGGCCATCGCTATCAAAACGGGACAAGGCTATCGTTTTTGCATTTTCGACAGTAAGAACTCCCCTGAGATTTACGATGATATCAAACCTATGATAACCCAGCTTATTGATTTAAAAAAGGGGGAAAAATGCCATATCTGTTTATTTTGCGATGCGTTTCAATATAATAACGACTGCGGCATTCATACTTATAATTTTTTCAAATTATGCATAACCGCCCCTGAAGAATTCTTTTACAACTCCGCCCCCTTGGCAAAACTGTTTAGGGAATATGTGGCCAAGCAACACGTCATGAACGCGACGCTGTATGACAATACCCGGGCCGCCAGCCGACTGCTGCGGATGCGATTTATGCTGGATTGCATCCATGACGGTTATAATGACGGGTTACTCTCCAATCTTCAGATACTGACCCGGTTCCATCAAGGCGACGCAACCGATAAATCCGCGTTCGCAAGAGAACACGCCGGTCGGCAAAGCTTCTGGCGGTCCATTGGCGTCGGTTTGCTCAATTGGGTTCCATTTACGCGCAATACAGATAATAACAATGCGGCCGGACAATAAGCCACCCGGCGCGGAAAGGAAAAAACGGGGCTAGTGATGGCACGACTGATGGAACGCCGCCGCATCTTTCACCAAGGCATCCACATGGGCGCGTAGAATTTTCATCCGGTTGATAAGGGGATTTTGATCAGAAGAGCCGTCGAGATTATTGAGCTTGCGAACCAAAAGCGCATTCTGCTCGCGCAGTGTCGCTTCGCGCTGCAAACTTTGTTGCAATTGCTGCTCCAGCGCCTGGTGCTCCAGTTGCCATTGCCGCTGATGCCGCGCGAAGCTTTGCTCCAGCTCCGTCAGCGCATTATCGATACGTGTTTCCATTTCTTGCAGCAACATAATAAGTCCTCGACATTCATCTTTGGCAAATATGGCTTAACCCCGATGGATCCGCGCATAACGCCAATTCAGCGCTATCTTACCCCGTCTTCCCCGCCCCGCTCTATACCCGTCATACACCTTGTCGTTTGTTTATACTCGACATACCGCAGGTTGCCGCTTTGCCGGCCACGTTGACCGGCCTCGCTCGCAAACAGGACCCCGCGTCAGGGAAGAAATGAGAAACCTCCCGTCCCCCGCCGCCGCGGCGAGGCGGATGATTGGCCTTGATTAATTAGCATGTTAATCTACTCTTCACAAATATCGCGCAGGATGATGACAGGTATGATTCGCTTTGCCGTAATAGGTACCAATTGGATTACGCGCCAGTTTATCGATGCCGCCCACGGAAGCGGTAAAATGAAACTGACCGCCATCTATTCACGCCATATTGATCAGGCTCGCCACCTGGGTATCGATTATCCGGTATCCCATTATTTCGACGCGCTGGAAGACATGGCCCGCTCCGATGCCATTGACGCGGTGTATATCGCCAGCCCCAATTCCCTGCATTGCCAACAATCCTTGCTGTTTATGCGCCATGGCAAACACGTCATTTGCGAAAAACCCCTGGCGTCGCATCTGGCGCAAGCGGAACAAATGATAAACTGCGCGCGGGATAATCAGGTCGTATTGTTCGAGGCATTTAAAACCGCCAGCCTGCCCAACTTCCTGGCATTGAAAGCGGCGCTGCCCAAGATTGGCAAAATGCGCAAGGCGCTGTTCAATTATTGCCAATATTCGTCCCGTTATGCGCAATACCTGGCGGGGGAAATGCCTAATGCTTTCAATCCGGCGTTTTCCAATGGCTCAATCATGGATATCGGCTTTTATATGCTGGCCAGCGCGGTCGCGCTCTGGGGAGAACCGCAATCCGTGTTGGCCACGGCGTCGCTGTTGCCAAGCGGAGTCGACGGGCACGGCGCGGTATGCCTGGCTTACGGTGATTTCGACGTCACTTTGCTCCATTCCAAGGTGACCCAGACCGCCTTGCCTAGCGAGATCCAGGGTGAAGAAGGATCGCTGGTGATTGATAAACTCTCCGAGTGTCAACAACTGGTTTTTGTGCCGCGCGCCGGCGATAAGCAAAATCTGACGCAGCCACAGCATATCAACACCATGCTATATGAGGCGGAAAAGTTCGCCGCGCTGGTGGAAAACGGCGAGATAAACCATGAGGGGCTGACGGTCTCCCGCTGCACCGCCAAGCTGTTGACGGAAATCCGCCGGCAGACCGGCGTGATATTTCCGGCCGACCGGCCGAATAGCGATGTGGAGAGGGGATGATGCCGCCGCGGGCCATAGTGATTCTGCAAACCGGCGACGCGCCGCCCGATGTGGAACGGATTTCCGGTAATTACGACCGGTTATTCAGCGACGCAGCCCAATTGAAGACCGGAGAGGTGGAAGTCGTGCATTTACCGGCCGGAGAGCGGCCGGGCGATCCCGGCGATTACCGTGGTATCCTGATTACCGGTTCCTCCGCCATGGTGACCGACCGCCTGCCTTGGAGCGAATTCGCGGCCGACTGGCTGCGGCGCGCCATGGCGGCGCAAGTGCCGATTTTCGGCGTCTGTTATGGACATCAACTACTGGCCTACGCCTTGGGCGGCGAAGTCGACTTCCATCCTGACGGGATGGAGGTCGGCACCCAGCGCATTGACATGTTGGACGAGGCGGCCCGGGAGCCGCTGTTGGGCTCATTGCCGGCCCGGTTCGGCGCCCATCTCATTCATTCACAGACAGTGACCGTGCCGCCGCCGGGCGCCACCGTGCTGGCCCGCTCTAGCCAGGATGCCCACCAGATCCTGCGTTATCGGGACAATGTGTTGACCGTGCAATTCCATCCCGAATTTACCGCCGACGTCATGCGCGGTTTCGTGCGTTGCATGGCGCAAAGCATGCCAGAACAACAACACGAACTGGCGAATATCGGCCGGCAGGTGGCGGAGACCCCGGTTAGCCGATCGCTGATGGCGCGTTTCGTCAGAACTTACATGACGGAATAATTAACGCAGCCATATCCCTTGGCTGCTGATTTACACTCCGATCCCTCGCTGATACTGCTGCGCGTCCCGGCTATCCTTGCGGCCGATGCTCTCGCTTGCCTTGCGCGGTAGGCATATCCTCGTCATACTTCACGTTGCCTCTTTTGGCTGTGTTCGCTCGCCCCAGTCACACAGTCGGCTATGCGCCTGGTGACCCGCTCGCTTGCCGCCGCGATGCAACTTGACGTATGGAGAGTGGGCTTCGCTCAACTGGCCTAATTCGCCCTTTTCGCTTAGTTTGCCCGCCCCGCTGGGTTTGCGGCTTTCCCTGCCTCCCTGAACGACCGTTTGCGCCCGAAAGCGACGCCGGCCATTTTCCGCATCCGACCGAGGTTTGCCAACTGGCCTTAGTGCCAGTTGACGGTAGCAAATTTTTACATTATCGTTCAAAAAGCAAAGGGGAGTAACTTTTCGCCGGCCGGCCGTCATTACGGTGCATACGCATCCGGTCGCCGGGCAATCACCAAACACCTTGATGATTTCCGCATTGCGCCGGCAAGCGAGCGAACCCCCGGGAGCTTGGATTACCAAGTGACCGGGGTGAGTGAGTGTAGCCAACACAGCCGCAGCGGGAAATATGACGGGTAAAGGGGTTGCAAGTGAGACCTTGCCTAAAGGCAAGGCCCCTGGGGAATTAACGGCTGACGCCTTTTGATGTCAGCCGTTTTTTTTTGTAAGGATAATCTTGATGAATACTGTCGGCACACCCTTGTTGTGGGGTGGATTTTTTCTGGTGGTGGCGGTCATGCTGGCCGTTGACCTGCTGCTGCAAGGTCGCGCCATGACGCTTAAACGGGCCGCCTGGTGGTCCGTGTTGTGGGTGACGCTCTCCCTGGCGTTCAACGGCGCTTTATGGTGGTACCTTTCCGTCACGGTAGGCCGGGCCGAAGCCGATAGCCAGGCGCTGGCTTTCCTCACCGGCTATCTTATCGAAAAAGCGCTGGCGGTGGACAACGTGTTTGTCTGGCTGATGCTATTCGGCTACTTCGCCGTTCCGGCGCAATTACAGCGACGGGTACTGGTCTATGGCGTGCTGGGCGCCATCGTGCTGCGGACGCTGATGATTTTCGGCGGCAGTTGGCTGGTGACCCAGTTCCATTGGCTGCTTTATCTGTTCGGCGCGTTTTTGCTGCTCACCGGCATCAAAATGGTCCGTGGCGGCGACGACCCGGTCGATTGGGGAGACAAACCGCTGGTGCGCTGGCTGCGCGGCCATCTGCCGATGACCGATCAGTTGCACGGCGAACGATTTTTTATCAAGCGCGACGGCGCATGGCTTGCCACGCCATTGCTACTGGCGCTGATTTTGGTGGAGTTCAGCGACGTTATCTTCGCCGTGGACAGTATTCCCGCGATCTTCGCGGTAACCACCGATCCCTTTATCGTGCTGACATCCAATCTGTTCGCCATTCTTGGCTTGCGCGCCATGTATTTTATGCTGGCCGGCGTGGCGGAAAAATTTTCTTTGCTAAAATACGGACTGGCGGCGGTATTGGCTTTTATCGGCGCCAAAATGCTGCTTATGGACCTGATCTCAATCCCCATCGCCGTCTCGCTGGGCGTGGTGGCCGCCATTCTGGCCATAACGCTTGGCATCAATATCTGGCTGAACCGGCAACGGCAAAAACACCGGCATTATGGTTGACCGGATCACCCCCTTTTCGCCCACGGCGCCGATGTACGTTCGCCGCCGGACGTCGTTTAATGCGTACCGATGGGTTTGCCGGCGGTCGCCACTTGGGGTTCGTTTTGGAACGGATCAATGCCCCGCAATTGCATCCGCCGAAAACGAATGATCGCCAGGCCATTAACAATCAGAAAGCTGCCCTCGATAAGCGAACCGCCGATGGAGCCCAGCCAGATATTATGGGTGACCCACCCGGCGGTGGAACACCACATCACACAGCGGGTCGTCAGACCCCGGGTGCGAAACAGTGCCCAGGTACTGATTACCGTACCGGCTATCGGCAGTAATTCCACCAGATGGTGCACCTGGCTTAGGCCCAATACCAAGGTCAGAAAAATGAAAATGAACATCACGGCCATACTGCGCGTGCGGGTGGCTATCAGGGTGCGCAGGGCGTTGAGTTCGGCGGCCATGCCGGCGGCGGCGGCGCCCATCAAAAAGAAATGGCAGCCAATGACCGCGCTGTAAAGCGCCAATTGCAACTTGAAGCGTTTATCGTTGCGATTGAAAAACATGGTGATGCCGACCAGAAAGGCCACCCCGCCCACCGCCTGGGCAAACCAATAGAAGTTCATGACTCTGTCATTCCTTGCTTGAACCTTGGCATCCTCCCCGCCCTGTAAGGCGGGGTACGCCGCGCACCTGATAAAACAAACGGCGCTTCAATATCTGAAACGCCGTTCTATTTTAATGATCCACGTCCGGACTTACAACGTCACGCCGCTCTTGAAAATGGCGAGTTCCCGGAAATCGTTGATCTCATTGCGGGTGGGTTTGCCGTTGGCGATCGCCACAATAAAATCCACAAACTCGCTCAAGATTTCTTCCATGGTTTTGCCGTGAATCAGTCGACCGGCATCGAAATCGATCCAGTGCGGCTTTTTGGCGGCCAGTTCGCTATTGGTCGCCAGCTTAACCGTCGGCACGAAACCGCCGTAGGGCGTGCCGCGGCCGGTACTGAACAGCACCATGTGACAACCGGCGCCCGCCAGGGCGCTGGTGGCCACCGCATCGTTGCCCGGCGCGCTGAGCAGGTTCAGCCCCGGTACCCGCAGGCGTTCTCCGTACTTCAACACATCCACCACTTTGCTTTGGCCGGCTTTTTGTGTGCAGCCGAGGGATTTCTCCTCCAGCGTGGTGATGCCGCCGGCCTTATTGCCCGGCGAGGGGTTTTCGTAAATCGGCTGGTCGTGGGCCATAAAATACTTCTTAAAGTCATTGACCATCCGGACGGTCTTATCAAATGTCGCCTCATCCCGGCAACGGCTCATCAGAATCCGTTCGGCGCCGAACATTTCCGGCACCTCGGTCAACACCGACGTGCCGCCGTTAGCGATGATATAATCGGAAAAACGGCCCAACAGCGGGTTGGCGGTGATACCGGACAATCCATCCGAACCGCCGCATTCCAAACCGAATTTCAGCTCGCTGAGCTTACCGGGCTGGCGTTTATCGCCACGCATCCGCTCATACAGGCCGCGCAGGCATTCCAGGCCGGCTTCCACCTCGTCTTGTTGCTGCTGGCAAACCATAAACGTGACGCGTTCGGGATCATATTCGCCCAGCGTGGCGCGGAAAACATCCACCTGATTGTTTTCACAACCCAGTCCAATGACCAGCACCGCCCCGGCATTGGGGTGGCGCACCATGTTTTGTAGCATGGTCCGGGTATTCTCATGGTCCTGGCCCAGTTGCGAACAGCCGAACGGGTGAGTGAACAAATGAACGCCGTCAATATCCTCCGCACCCGCCGTCTCTTTGAGAAAACGCTGCTGGATCTGCCGGGCAATGCCGTTAACGCATCCGACGGTGGGCAGGATCCAGAGTTCGTTGCGCACCCCGACCTGACCATTGGCCCGCCGGAAAATTCGTACTTCGCGATCCGGCATCTGCGGCGGCAGATCCCTAAACGCCGGCTGGTATTGATATTCATCCAGATCGCTTAGATTGGTTTTGGCGTTCTGTGAATGGATATGCTCCCCCTGCGCGATATCACGCAGAGCATGGCCGATGGGCAGACCGTACTTGACTATCATCTCCCCTTCGCCTATCGGCGTCAGGGCGAATTTATGTCCGCGAGCGATGGGTTGCGGCAACGTTATTGCCGCACCGCCGATTTCCACCGTTTCGAGTGCGTCAAGATCTTGCAGGGCGACCGCCACATTGTCTAAAGAATGAATTTTAATAATATTCATGACATAACCTTCATACGTTCAGCAATAGCCGGCAACGGCGGCGCGCATGCCCAGATCCAGGATGGCCTGAACCTGTTGTTCGACTTGCTGCGCCAAGCCGGGAACCTGAAGAAGATCATGTTCCCAATGTTCGGTATCGCTTAATACATCATTGACCAGGGTGGTGAGGGGGATATCCCCGTTTTGCACTTGGCTCCATAGCGATGAGTAACGGGCGATCCATTTCTCGTCATCTTGTAAAGGATAAGACTGACCGTTGCGCTCTCCGCGATAGAAAGCGATCAATGCGGCCAGGGCGAAAGTCAGACGGGCGGGCAGAACGCCGTGTTTTTCGCGATAAGCCAGCAGTTGCGGCAAAATACGGGTACGGAATTTGGTCATGCCGTTTAGGGCGATGGACAGCAACTGGTGTTTGATAAAGGGATTACGGAAACGGCTGAGTACCGCCTGGGCGAAGAACGTCAGTTCGTCATGGGGCAAATCCAGCACCGGCACGATTTCCTCCGCGATGGTTTTCTCCACAAAGCCGCTGATTTGCGCATCGCTCATGGCTTCTCCCACCGTATCCAGTCCGGAGAGGAACGCCACCGGCACCAACGCGGTATGGGCGCCGTTCAGGATGGCGACCTTGCGTTCTTTGTAGGGTTTGATGTCGTCGACAATGCGGACATTGAGAGCCAGTTGGTCCAGGCGTAACGCTTTCGCCAGCCACTGCGGGCCTTGGATGACGAACAAGTAGAAATACTCGGCGGTATCGAGGAATGTATCCTGGTAGCCCAGTTCGGCTTGTAACGTTTCCACTTCGCCGCGAGGATAGCCAGTGACGATCCGGTCGACCAGGGTCGAACAGAAGGTATTGTGCTGTTCCAGCCAGGCGACGAACCGTTCTGGTAATGACCATTCCCGCGCATAGCGCAGCACCAGTTCCTTGAGGGCCTCGCCGTTATAATCGATTAATTCGCACGGCAACAACACCCAGCCCTTGTCCGCCGCGCCATCGAAATGACTGAAACGCTCGAACAATAAACGGGTCAATTTGGCCGGATAACTGGCCGGCGGCGTATCGGTAAACTTGTCGTCGGCATGGTAACTGATGCCGGCTTCGGTGGTATTGGAGAACACAAAACGAATATTGGCGTCATGGGCCAGCGCCAGGTACTCGTCGTATTGCTTGTAGATATTGATTTCACGGTTGACCGAACGGATCAGCCGGGGTTGGCGAACGGCTTCCCCTTGCTCGTTCAAACCGCGGATAATCGTGGTATATAGCCCATCCTGCGTATCCAGCGACGGCGGGAAATCGGTATTTATCGGTCGAATGATCACGACGCCGGCATCCAGGTCGGTGTGTTCATTGAGCAGATCAAGTTGCCAATCGACAAAAGCGCGTAAAAAGTTACCTTCGCCGAACTGAATCACACGGTTAGTGTATTGACGACCCGGGAAGTTTTGACGGTTTAACGTTTTCATTCGAAATTCACCTTAAATAAATCGCCCGCCGAGGAGCGATAATCCACTGATTGATAACTGAAACAAAGCGGGCATCGGCCCGCCCGGGCCATCAGATTTCAACGGCAAAGTAATTTTTCGCGTTATCGAAACAGATATTTTTCACCATTTCGCCCAGTAGCTTGATGTCGGCCGGCGCCTCGCCGTCTTGTACCCAGTGGCCTATCATCCGGCACAGGATGCGACGGAAATATTCGTGGCGGGTATAAGACAGGAAGCTGCGGCTGTCGGTCAGCATTCCGACGAAACGGCTGAGCAGCCCCAGGGTGGCGAGTTGCGTCATTTGGCGCTGCATGCCGTCTTTCTGGTCGTTGAACCACCAGCCGGAGCCGAACTGCATTTTGCCGGCCATGCCTTCACCCTGGAAGTTACCGATCATGGTGCCGATCACTTCATTGTCGGAGGGGTTCAGACAGTACAGGATGGTTTTCGGCAGCGCGTCGTTTTTCGCCTGGGCGTCCAACAAACGGGACAATGCCATGGCGACCGGTTGATCATTGGTGGAATCGAATCCAGTATCCGGGCCGAGCAGTTTGAGCATGCGGCTGTTGTTATTGCGCAACGCGCCGATATGGTATTGTTGAACCCAGCCGCGACGGGCATATTCGCCGCCAAGGAACACCAGCACCGCGGTCTTGAACTGCGCGATTTCTTCCGGGGTCGGCTGTTTGCCGTCCAGGCGGCGAGTCAGGATACCGTTTAGGGTCTGCTCGTCCGCTTCGCCGTAAACCACCACGTCAAGGGCGTGGTCGGACAGTTTGCAGCCGTGGGCGGCGAAATGATCCAACCGTTTATGCAACGCATCGCGGAAGGCGGCGAAATCGGTAATAGCGGTATCGGCGGCCGCTTCCAGGCGATGCAGATACTCAACAAACCCGTCCGCTTCGATATTAAAGGCTTTATCCGGACGCCAGGCCGGCAATACTTTAGTCTTGAACCCGCCGTCTGCGGCGATGGTTTCGTGATGCGCCAGGGAATCCACCGGATCGTCGGTGGTGCAGATGACCTTGACGTTCATCTGACCGATGATGCCGCGCGCGGTGAAGTTATCCTGGGCCAGCAGGGCGTTACAGCGGTCCCAGACCTGACGGGCGGTATCGGCGGAAAGCAATGTGTCGGTAATGCCGAACGGGCGGCGCAGTTCAAGATGCGTCCAGTGATAAAGAGGGTTGCCGATGGTATGCGGCACTGTTTGCGCCCAGGCTTCGAATTTTTCCCAATCCCCGGCGTCGCCGGTGCAAAACCGTTCAGCCACGCCATTGGTGCGCATGGCCCGCCACTTGTAATGGTCGCCCTTGAGCCAGATATCATACAGATTTTTGAAACGGTAATTCCCGGCGATCTGTTCGGGCGGCAAATGGCAATGATAATCGAAAATCGGTTGATCGACAGCGAATTCATGGTACAGACGACGGGCGAATTCGCTATCCAGCAAAAAATCTTCAGTCAGAAACTGGGACATTTTCAGGCTCCTCACCTTCATTTCTCTTGAGCAATGTTTCTGGATTGTAAAAGGTGTTATACCAATTTAGCTAGAGAATAGCCCTTTAGCCTAAACGGTTATAGCCTTTTCTACCAATATCAACAAAAACTCAATATTTATTGGTCAGCTTAGGGCATCCGCCCCTCTGATGGACGAATTTATTATCCCTTAAATAAAAAATGGTTTTTGTGATGGCTCTCAACTTTTAAATCTGTATGACAAGTTATCGTAACGCCACATTGAGTCTGAGCTCAATCATTTTGATGAGACGACCGCATTTTAGGTCGTGGCGTCATGAGGCAGGTCGGGGCCCGGGAATTCCGCCGATGATGAGACGGTCATGCACAGGTAGCGGCGGCGTTGGCAAGGCGCCCGCCGGTATGACAAGCCATGCGTCGGCACGTAGTGGTCCTCGGCCCGCCAGACTATAACAATACCCGGAGGGCGAGTCCTCCGGCTGGCTCTGTATCCGTCGTCCCGCGTAGTCTGGGGTGAGGATGACGGGACATACTCATCGGGAGAAGCAGTAATGCGTAAAATCAAAGGGTTACGCTGGTACATGATAGGCCTGGTAACCATTGGCACAATATTGGGTTACCTGACGCGTAACGCCATTGCGGTGGCGGCTCCGACGCTGGAGCAACAACTGCACATTAGCACACAGCAATATTCCTACATCGTGGCGGTCTATTCGGCTTGTTATACCATTATGCAACCGGTAGCCGGCTACATCTTGGACATGCTGGGCACGAAAGTGGGCTATGCGGTATTCGCCATCGTTTGGGCCTTGTTCTGTATGGCCACCGCGCTGGCCAGCAGTTGGGGCGGACTGGCTATCGCCCGCGGCGCTGTGGGCATGGCCGAAGCCGCCATGATCCCCGCCGGCTTGAAAGCCAGTAGCGAATGGTTCCCGGCCAAAGAACGTTCCATCGCGGTGGGCTGGTTCAACGTCGGGTCCTCCATCGGCGCCATGGTGGCTCCGCCGCTGGTGGTATGGGCCATTGTCGTCCACAGTTGGCAACTGGCCTTTGTCATCGTCGGCGCCTTGAGCCTGGTATGGGCCATCGCCTGGCTGATTTACTACAAACACCCGAAAAATCAGAGCAAACTGAGCAGTGAAGAACGCGAATACATCCTGGGCGGTCAGGAAGCGCAACATCAAATCGACAACAGCAAAAAAATGTCGGCCTGGCAGATTCTGCGCACCCGCGATTTCTGGGGCATCGCCATCCCGCGTTTCCTGGCGGAACCGGCCTGGGGCACCTTTAATGCCTGGATCCCGCTGTTTATGTTTAAAGCTTATGGCTTTAACCTGAAGGAAATCGCGCTGTTCGCCTGGATGCCGATGCTGTTCGCCGACCTGGGATGCGTATTGGGCGGCTATATGCCTCCGCTGTTCCAGCGCCTGTTTGGCGTCAACTTGATTGTCTCCCGTAAATTGGTGGTTACCCTCGGCGGCTTCCTGATGATAGGCCCCGGTCTTATCGGCTTGTTCGCCAGCCCCTATGTGGCCATCGCCTTGCTGTGCGTCGGCGGCTTCGCTCACCAGTCCTTGTCCGGCGCGCTGATCACATTGTCTTCCGACGTGTTCGGCCGCAATGAAGTGGCGACCGCCAACGGCTTCACCGGCATGGCCGCCTGGACCGCCAGCACGCTGTTCGCCCTGGTGGTGGGCGCGCTGGCCGACAAGATTGGCTTTAGCCCGCTGTTCGCCGTATTGTCGGTTTTCGACCTGCTGGCTGTGCTGGTGGTCTGGACCGTGCTGCGCAATCGTCCGTCGACGGCAACCTCCGTCAGTCCGCTAAAACCGGCCCACGGCTGAGTCCCCCGTTCGGGCCGGCGGCAATGGCCGCCAGCCCGAGGAAATATCAGACCGGACAATGTCTTTCACATAAACCGGGCGATGATGCACTACCGGCAAAGTCAAAGGGATTGTCACGGCGTATATTGAATATCCCCGGTCTTGCTACAACGCGCCGGGGATTTTTCCCTTCCGGTTGGACTTATATCGAAAAACATGATCGGCGCCAAAGCGTCAACTAGGCGTTGAAGGCTATAAGTGGTATAACAAATATCGGGTTCCCGTCAGTTCTCATGACATCCAAACGCCGAAAGACTGAACGTGAACGGATGATACGTTTACCTACCCTAAAGAGCATGCATTATGGAATTCACAGAATCCCGGCGATTATATCAACAGCTGGCCGCTGAGCTGAAAAAGCGGATCGAGTCTGGTGTCTACCGCGTCGGGGAAAAGCTGCCCGCGGAGCGTTTTATCTCGGAAGAAATGAATGTCAGCCGCACAGTGGTGCGCGAAGCCATCATTATGCTCGAGGTCGAAGGTTACGTCGAGGTACGCAAAGGCTCAGGCATCCATGTGGTCTCCAGTCAGCAAAAAAACCTGCTGCTGCCCAGCGGAGCGGTGCAGTTCACCACGCCCGGCCCTTTCGAACTGCTGCAAGCCCGGCAGTTGATTGAAAGCAATATCGCCGAATTCGCCGCAACGCAGGTGACCCGCCAGGATATCGTTCAATTAATGGAAATCCAGGAAAACGCCCGGCAGGAAGATCGTTTCCGTGATTCGAAATGGGATCTGAAATTTCATGTTCAGGTGGCGTTGGCGACGCAAAACACCGCCATGGCCATTCTGGTGGAGCAAATGTGGAGCCAGCGGCTGCACAACCCCTACTGGCGCAAATTGCACGAGCACATCGACGACGAATCCATTCTGAGCTGGTGCGATGATCACGACCATATCCTTAAGGCGCTGATCCGCAAAGACCCCTATGCCGCCAAGCTGGCGATGTGGCAGCACCTGGAAAACACCAAGCAAATGCTGTTTCACGCCACCACCGACGACTTTGAGTTCAATGTCGATCGGTATATGTTTACCGAAAATCCGGTCGTCCATCTGGACAACGTGGCCAACGCGGCCAACATCGCTAAATAACGCCCGCTCCTGTTGCCCGTGACGCGTTTGCGCACGCGCCGGGCGAGTCAATTAATGTTTTTTTCTGTCAGCCCAGGTAAAATCAGCTGCCATTAGGCCTTTTTTTTCAAAAAAAACCACCCGTTTCCGGCGATCTCAGGTATATTCCACTGACTTGGCAGGTCTCATTTTGTCACAGTAAATTCGTTTTTTTACATTTGCTCGACAAACCCGGTATAGCAATCCGGCGCCTCGTATTTCCGGCATCCGTCCCTAAGGCGCGTTGTTGACCCGACCACGCCGGCTCTGCCATTGGGCAACGTTAACGCGCCCTGCCATGCCGTCCCCGATTCGCACATCGCGCGTTATGGCCTGTTCGGGGAGCCGTTTTCCGTTTTACAGGTAGAATTGTCGTATGGATATACTGAAAGCCTTGGTTCACGCCCTCTGGCAACAGGACTTCGAAACCTTATCCGACCCGACGCTGGTCTGGACGCTGTATCTGCTGTTGTTCGCCATTCTTTTTCTGGAAAACGGACTGCTGCCGGCGGCCTTTCTGCCCGGCGACAGCCTGCTTATCCTGGTGGGCGTATTAATTGCCAAAGGATCGCTTGGCTTCCCCATGACATTGCTGGTGTTGACCGCCGCCGCCAGTCTGGGGTCCTGGATAAGTTACATTCAGGGCAAATGGCTGGGTAATACCCGCCTGGTACGCGGCTGGCTGGCGCATCTGCCCACCCACTATCATCAACGCGCCTATTTGATGTTCCACCGCCATGGTCTGTCGGCCTTGCTGCTCGGCCGGTTCGTCGCTTTCGTGCGCACCTTGCTGCCCACTATCGCCGGTTTGTCGGGACTGAGCGACACCCGATTTCAACTGTTCAACTGGCTTAGCGCCCTGATATGGGTTTTGCTGCTGACATCGGTGGGTTTCGCTTTGGGCAAGACCGCGCTGTTTCAATATTACGAGGATGAACTGATGCTCTGCCTGATGTTGTTGCCGCTGGTGTTCCTGGTGGCGGGCCTGGCGGGTTCACTGGTGATTTTGTGGCGCAAAAAAATCGCGCCGGATATGGGAAAAGGGGGTTAGCGGTGCGTTCCGCCCATAATCCCCTTCCCTGGCGGCTGGGATTGGCGGCGGCGGCCGTCCTGCTAGTGGCGGCGATTGCGGCGCTGGCACTGCTGCGCAAGGAAACGGCCCTGCAAATCACCCTGGCCGGCGATCAGGGCTCGCTGCCCGACGGTTTTTACCTCTACCAGCGGCTGGACGAACGGGGGATCCGTATCAAAAGCATCACCCCGGCCAAAGACGGCATGGTCATTTTACTGGAATCGCCGGATCAGGCTCCAGCCGCGCTATCCGCCCTGCGGGATCTCTTGCCCCGCGACTACAGCATATCCCGCAGCCGCCAATATCCACGCTGGATCTGGCTTTACCGCCTTGACCGGAATATGGCCCACCTGGGGTGACGGCGGTCCGTTCCACCGCTTCGTTCCCGTCCCGCGCCAATTTCGGCCGGTATTCAACGCCGATTCAACATGATGAGTTTTGCGGTTTGTTAAATCCGGGGCTACGCTTAAGTATGTGTTAAATATGAGTACATACCGGGCATTTATTCGGCAGAGGTATTCGATGCCAGGGAGGGTTGAGGATTGATGTGGTACGGCGCGATGTTGTTCGCCGCAAATGCCGTGCGGTCTGCGCCGCGCACGCACGATCGTCCGTTGCAGGGAAATTCGTCATCGTCTAAGGAGTAAAACAACATGGTTAAAGATGCCACCTCTGAAAATTTACGCGCTGAGTTGAAATCGCTGGCGGACACCCTGGAAGAGGTCTTGCGCGGGTCTTCGCAAAAATCCAAAGCCGAATTCGAAAACCTGCGCAGCAAAGCGGAAAGCGCATTGAAAGAAACCCGTAGCCGTTTGGGGGAAGGCGGCGAGCGACTGGCTGAACAAACCCGGGTCGTCGCGGAGCGCGCCGATGAATATGTCCATGA
Organism: Martelella alba; assembly: GCF_005217455.1. Taxonomy (GTDB): domain Bacteria; phylum Pseudomonadota; class Gammaproteobacteria; order Enterobacterales; family Enterobacteriaceae; genus Acerihabitans. Next base: position 109,622 of record NZ_SZPQ01000009.1, on the reverse strand, counting down.
AAATCCCTGGACCGGGATCGGTATCGGCGCCCTGGCGGGGTTTGTCCTTGGTGCGCTGATATCGCGGCGGTGATGATGACTGAGCCGCAAAACCAAGGCCCTGGACAGGGCATATTCAATATCGCCCAGCGGATTCTCACGCTGTTGGTGGGCATGGCGGAAACCCGTTTGCGCCTGGCGGTGGCGGAACTGGAGGAAGAAAAGAACAACATCATCCAGATACTGATGATGGCCGGCATTACGCTGTTGCTGGCCGCCTTCGGTCTGATGAGTCTGCTGGTGCTGGTGATTTGGGCCATCGATCCGCAATACCGGTTGACCGCCATCGCCACCACCACCGCCCTGCTGTTCGTGCTGGCGATTATCGGGGCGTTGTGGACGCTTGGCAAAGCACGCAAATCCTCCCTGTTGGGCGCCTCCCGCGAAGAACTGCAAGTCGATCGCAATATTCTGGAGAAAATTCAGGATGAAATTCATCAGGAAGAACAGCGGCGCAAAGACGACCGGAGGCACGACTGATATGCCCCATCACCGGCAGCGCAAGGCTATGCTTATCGCCCGCATCCATCGGCAACGCCAGGAGATGTCCGCGGCGAAGGATCAATGGCTGCACGCCACATCCCGCTTTGACCGTGGCTGGGTGCGCGTGCTGCATTGGCGAAAATACCTGGTGGTCGGTTCCAGTCTGCTGGCGCTGTACAACATCCGCCATCCCAGCCGGATGGTGCGCTGGACCAAGCGGCTGATAAGCGTGATCGGCACGTTGAAATTGCTGCGCTCCACCTTCCAGCTACGGTGACGCCGGGCCGCGGCTCAAGCCCTCGGCGATTTTTCCGCCACCCGCCTAGAGGCGTGGGCGCGGGGCAACGCCTTGAAGGCAATAATCAGTTTTTTTGACAGTAAGCGACAGTTTTACTTGCTATCGCCTTTCACCCGCACCGGATACACTTCCTCCCGTCAGAGAATTCAGGCACCTGAAACCGGTTTTTGCCCGTTCGCTTAAGGCATTGCCTATTTTACCAGCAGGTGCGTCACTTTTCACACCGGGTAGGAAGAAGATGAAAAAATTAGATGATACCGCCATCCTCATTGCGCGGATTCTGATGCCGATATTGTTTATCGTTTCCGGGTTCGGCAAAATCGGCAATTATGCCGGCACGGAGCAATATATGGCATCCATGGGCGTATCGGGATTTTTTCTGCCCTTGACCATTCTGCTGGAATTCGGCGGCGGCCTGGCTATATTGTTCGGTTTCCTGACCCGCACCGTGGCCCTGGTCACCGTGGTATTCGTTTTGCTGACCGCGTTTATCTTTCATAGCGATTTTTCACAAGTCGGTAATCAGATCAATTTTATGAAAAACCTCTCTATTTCCGGCGGCTATCTGCTACTGGGCGTATTGGGCGCCGGTTATTTCAGCATCGACCGGCTACTGAACAAAAAGTGGTAACGCGCCGGCGAACGGGCGTTGAATTATACTCATCCTATCGGGCGCGCACGGCGTCCGTCGCCTGAATAAGGAAACCATTATGGGCCTGCTGGTAGATGGTCAATGGCAAAACCGCTGGTACGATACCCAATCCACCGGCGGCCGGTTCGAACGCTCGATTTCGCAATTTCGCAATTGGATTACGGCCGACGGCGGCCCCGGCCCCACCGGCCGGGACGGTTTCGCGGCACAGGCCGACCGTTATCATCTTTACGTGTCGCTGGCTTGCCCCTGGGCCCACCGGACGCTGCTGATGCGGCACCTGAAAGGATTGCGGCATCTCATACCGGTATCCGTGGTGCATCCGCTGATGCTGGAAAACGGCTGGACCTTCGCCGATGATTTTCCCGCCGCCACCGGCGACCCGCTCTATCGCCACGATTTTCTCTATCAGCTCTACCTGCGGGCGGACAGCGCCTATAGCGGGCGCGTCACGGTACCCGTGCTTTGGGACAAACACCAGCAGACGATTGTCAGTAACGAATCCGCTGATATCATCCGCATGTTCAATTCCGCCTTCGATGTCGCCGGCGCGTTGGCGGGCGATTATTATCCGCCGTCTTTGCGGCCGCGAATCGATGAAATCAACGGCTGGGTGTACGAATACGTAAACAATGGCGTCTACAAGGCCGGCTTCGCCACTTCCCAGGCCGCCTACGACGATGCCGTCGCCGGCGTATTTACGGCGCTGGACCGGCTGGAGGCCCTTCTCGGCCAGCACCGCTACCTGACCGGCGACAGGCTCACGGAGGCGGACTTGCGCTTGTGGACGACGCTTATCCGTTTCGATCCGGTGTATGTCACGCATTTCAAGTGCGATCGCCGCCGAATCAGTGATTATTTGAATTTATCCGGTTTTTTGCGCGATATTTACCAGATGCCGGGTATCGCTGATACGGTGAACTTCGATCATATCCGCCATCATTACTATCGCAGCCACGCCAGCCTCAATCCCCATGGCATTATCTCCATCGGACCGGAACAACATTTGCTCGAACCACACGGACGCGACCACCGTTTCGGCCACGGGCGAGCCGATTGACGCGGCATAGGGACTGCTGGCCCCTAGGCGAACAGGCGCGGAATTTCCCGCAAAAACCAGGATTTGGCCTCGCCCATGCTGTCGCGTCGCCAGGCCATGATAACGTCGCTTTCCATACTGTATTCCGGACTGACCACCCGCAAGCGGCCGGCGGCGATATCCTCCGCCACCAGATCGTAGGGCATGGTGGCGACGCCCAGACCGGCCAGCAGCGCCTGGTGTTTATCGTGCATGGTGCCGACCGTCAGACGCTGTTGCTTGTCGAGCAATTGAACCGTCAGAACCGGGCGTTCGCGGGCGGTATCGGCGATGGCGATGCCCCGGTATTTAACCCGGGTAACCTCTGAAAGCGGCTCGGGTTCCTGGTGGATGGGATGATCCGGGTGAGCCACATACACATTCAGCACGGTGTAAAGCTTGCGGCTGTTGATTTCCGCCGAGGCGCGAAAATGCAAATCCGGCGCGATGACGATATCCGCCCGGCCCTGCTCCAGGCGTTCCCAGGCGCCGGCCAGCACTTCCTTGACAAGGGACACCTGGGTATTGGCCTTAAGGGCCAGTTTATTGATCAGGGGGAAAAATTTTTCGCTGGGCACCAACGCCTCGGTGACCAGCGTGATATGCGTCTCCCAGCCCCGCGCCAGCGCCTCGGCGTCGGCGGTGAGCTTATCCGCCGCCTCCAGCAGGATTCGGCCGCGTTCCAGCAGCATCCGGCCCACATTGGTGAATTTGGTGCGGTGACCTGAGCGATCGAACAACACCACGTCCAGTTCTTCTTCCATCTTCTGCATGGTATAGCTCAAGGCCGAGGGAACCCGCCCCAGCTCGTCGGCGGCCGCGGCGAAACTGCCGCGCCGGTCGATCGCGTCCATGACCCTCAATGCTTCCAGCGTTAGCGCCCGTTCTTTTGCCATCTCAATCACATTCAGAAAATTTGAATATGGCAGCCAGATTAACTTGCTAACAATGCGCCGTCCAGACCCTTACAATCTTAAGAGTGAATTTCGACAGTAAAGTATGACAACTCAATCAACGATAAGAAGCAGAAAGCGCCATGATTACATATAGAACGGCCAAGCAATGCGGCCATGCGGATTACGGTTGGCTGCAGGCGCGCTATACCTTTTCTTTTGGACATTACTTCGATCCCTGCATGCTCGGTTACGCCGCGTTGCGCGTGCTCAATCAGGAAGTGCTGGCACCCGGCGCCGCTTTCCAGCCGCGGACCTATCCACGGGTGGACATCCTCAACCTGATCCTGCAAGGCCAGGCGGAATACCGCGACAGCGAAGGCCATCACACCCTGGCCCGCACCGGCGACGTCATCGTCATTTCCGCCCAGCCCGGCGTCAACTACAGCGAACATAACATCGGCGACACGGCCCTCACCCGGATGCAGCTCTGGCTGGATGCCTGTCCGGGGCGGGATAATCCGGCGATCCAGCGCCTGTCGATCGACGACCGGGCGCAAACGCTGCTGGCTTCCCCCGACGGCTGTTACGGCAGCGCCCAGTTGCGCCAGCAGGCCTGGATTCGGCATATCGCCCTGGACGCCGGACAACGCCTGACCCAGGAGTTAACGGGCGCGCGGGCCTATCTGCAATCCATCCACGGCAGCGCGGATATCGCCGGCCCCGTCGCCAGTCTGGCGTCGCTGACCTGCGGCGACGGCGCGTTTATCCATGACGAGCGGCAAGTGCGGGTGCATGCCCAAACCCCGTTGCGGGCGTTGCTCATTGAGCTTGCAAGTTAAAAAAAACCCCATGCCATGTCGGGCATGGGGTTAACGCAATAGCGGAGATGACCGGTAAGCCGGGTTCTGTCGTGGACAGTCATTCATCTAGGCCAGCGCTCGCGCGCTGGCTCAAGCAGCCTACCCGGGTTCGATACGGGCCGTACCTTATGAACCCCTATTTGGCCTTGCTCCGGGTGGAGTTTACCGTGCCGCAGACTGTTGCCAGCCGCGCGGTGCGCTCTTACCGCACCCTTTCACCCTTACCTGATCCCGCATGGCGGGCCATCGGCGGTTTGCTCTCTGTTGCACTTGTCGTGGACTTACGTCCCCCAGGCGTTACCTGGCACCCTGCCCTATGGAGCCCGGACTTTCCTCCCCATGCCCGTTTTCCCAAGGGAAAACGGCTATGCGGCGACTGTCTGGTCAACTCCGGCGCGGAGTATAAGGGCTTTTGGCTTAATTGTCATCCCCAAGCTGCGCCAAGGCATAGCGGTATAACGCATTTTTTTTCACGCCATGAATTTCCGCCGCCAGCGCGGCGGCCTTGTTCAACGGCAGCGCCTCTTGCAGCAACGCCAAAGTCCGCAAGGCCTCTGGCGGCAGGCTGTCTCGCGCCGGCGTCGCGCCTTCGACAATCAAGACCATTTCGCCCCGGGCGCGATTGTCATCTTCCCGCACCCAGTTCAGTAATTCGCCCACCGGCGCGCCGTAAATGCTCTCCCAGGTTTTAGTCAATTCCCGCGCCAGCACCACGTAGCGCTCCGGTCCCCAGACATCGGCCATATCCTGCAGGCATTCCCGCAGTCGATGGGGGGATTCGTAGAAAATCAGCGTTCGCGGCTCCCGCGCCAGCGCCAGCAATCCATCGCGGCGCGCCTTGCTTTTGGCCGGCAAAAAGCCTTCATAACAGAACCGGTCGGAAGGCAGGCCGGCGGCGGACAGGGCGGTAATGGCGGCGCAAGGCCCCGGCAGGGGCACCACGTTAACGCCGGCCTCGCGGCAACGGCGCACCAGATGGTAGCCCGGATCATTGATAAGCGGCGTGCCGGCATCGGAAACCAGCGCTATACTTTGCCCTTCCAGCAATTTCGCCAGCAGTACATCCGCTTTTTGCTGTTCGTTATGATCGTGTAACGCGAACAAGCGCGCATTTATGGCAAAATGTTGTAACAATAAACCGGTATGACGGGTATCTTCGGCGGCGACCAGATCAACGCCCTGAAGCACCGACAACGCCCGCTGGGTGATGTCTTCCAGATTACCGATGGGAGTCGGTACCACATAAAGCGTTGATGCGGAAATATCCGCTTGTTGGTGTTGATTCATTGTCTCATCCGGATTGCCGATTTAATATTGAGCATCTTGGAAAAACATCACTGGACACAGCATGCCTTCCTCATCTGTTATGGGATTCAAAACAGGACGTCTGTTACCCGCCGTGCTGGCCGCACTGATATTGGCCGCCTGTTCCGGCCAGGCGCCGCAAAGCCCGGCCGGCACCACCGCCATCCAGCCCGGCGCCAACGCCGACTATTACTTACAACAAATGCGACAGGCGGGCAATGATAACAAGACCGCCTACCAATTGCTCGCCATCGGCGCATTAATCAAAGAGGGGCGTCTGGATCAGGCGCAACAGCAACTGGGCGCGCTGCCGCAACAAATCAGCGATGCCCAGCGGCGCGAAAGCCTGCTGCTTTCCGCCGAGCTGGCGGTGGCGCAAAATCGCCCCCAGGACGCGACCAACCTGCTGCAAAAGCTGGACAGCACCCGGCTTAACGCCGATCAACGGGCGCGTTATTATCAGGCGATGATCGCCGCCGGCCAGTCGCAACCCTCCCTGGACCTGGTCCGCGCCTATATCGCCCAGGAGCCGCTGTTGCAAGGCCAGGCTCATCAGCAAAATATCGACCGTACCTGGCAAACGTTGCTGTCTTTGCCGCCCCAGACGCTGAATAACCTCACCATCAACGCCGATGAGAATGTTCTGCAAGGCTGGCTGGATCTGTTGCACGTCTATCAGGACAACAGACAGAATCCCACGCTGCTGCAAGCCGGCATCAAGGACTGGCAGACCCGTTATCCGCATAATCCGGCGGCCAAATCCCTGCCCGCCCAGCTCACCCAGGTGCAGAATTACCAGCCTTCGGCCACCGGGCAAATCGCGTTGTTCCTGCCCATGAGCGGTCAGGCGCTGGTGTTCGCCAACGCCATTGAACAAGGCTTCAACGCCGCGAAAAACGGCGCCTCAGCCATCGGGCAGCCCGCGGGCGGTCCAACCATGGCGAACGGCCTGCCCGTGAACGGTCAAGCCACGGCGAACGGCCTGCCCGTAGACGGTCAAGCCACGGCGAACGGCCTGCCCGTGAACGGTCAAGCCACGGCGAACGGCGAACCGCCGTCCGCCGCCCCCGCGCCCTCGTCGCCGACCGGCCAGACGGATGCGACGGGCCAACCGGCCATCGCCGCCGCGCCCCAGGCCGCCGCCCAAACGCTGTCGGGGACAAGCGGCGGACCGGCGGTGAAAATCTACGATACCGCGTCGCAACCCCTGCCGGCATTGCTGGCCCAGGCGCAACAAGACGGCGCCAAGGTGATTGTCGGTCCGCTGCTCAAGAGCGAGGTGGAGCAGCTTTATACCCGTTCCAGCCCGCTGAACGTTTTGGCGCTCAATCAGCCGGAGAATTTGCAAAACCGGCCGAATATCTGCTACTTCTCGCTTTCGCCCGAGGACGAAGCGCGCGACGCGGCCAATCACATTTTTCGGCAGCACAGACAACAACCCTTGCTGCTGGTGCCTTACGGCTCGCTCGGCGATCGGATCGTTAAAGCCTTCGCCGATGCCTGGACCAAGGCCGGCGGCGGCACGGTGCTGGAACAGCGCATCGGCACGGGAGCCGAACTCAAGCAGGCGCTTAACGGCGGCGGCGGGATCCAGCTTACCGGTCAGCCGGTTCCGACGACGCCGGCCGCCGGCGCGCAGCCGCAGGCGGTCTCGGTTGCCGGACTGACCCTGCCGGCCCCGACCGACGACGCGGCGGTTTCGCCCTCCGCCAGCGGCGGTCCGGTGGACGCGGTTTATATTATCGCGCCGCCGTCCGATCTCGCGCTGATCAAGCCCATGATCGATTTACGGGTCAGTTCTCGGGCGCAGTTGGGCCTGTATGCCAGTTCGCGGAGTTATCAGGCTGATGCCGGGCCGGACTACCGGCTGGAAATGGAAGGGCTGGAGTTCAGCGATATCCCGCTGCTGACGGGGGCCAATCCGGCGCTGATGCAACAGGCGAGCGCCCAGTTCAAAGATGATTACTCGCTGGTGCGGCTGTACGCCATGGGTATGGATGCCTGGACGTTGGCCAATCACTTCTCGGAAATCCGCCAGCTTCCCGGTTATCAGGTGAACGGCGATACCGGCGTGCTGACGGCCGATTCGGATTGCGTTATTCACAGGAAGCTGTCTTGGCTGAAATATCAACAAGGACAACTGGTGCCGGTGTCCTGAGCCGCCGACAATCCGGCGCGCTGGCGGAAGCCCATGCGCGCCGTTATCTGGAACAAGCCGGCCTGCGGTTTGTCGCCGCCAATATGCAGGTTCGCGGCGGCGAAATCGATTTAATCATGCAGGATGATTGTGCCTGGGTGTTCGTCGAAGTGCGTTATCGCCGAAATGGCGACTTTGGCGACGCCGCCGAAAGTATCACGCCGCGTAAACAGCGTCGCTTATTGCGGGCGGCGGCGATTTGGCTGTTGCGCCAGGGCGGCAGTTTTGACACATCCGCTTGCCGTTTCGATGTTCTGGCCATCACCCGTCACCGGATAGAATGGGTGCAGGACGCCTTCGGCGCCTCAGGATAAAGGCGTTTTATTCATCATTTAGATTAGGTTAACGACTGTGCTGGAAAGAATCAAAGGCTGTTTCACGGAAAGCATCCAAACCCAGATCGCGGCGGCCGAAGCGCTGCCGGACGCCATCTCCCGCGCCGCCACCGCGCTGGTTCATACGTTGCTCAATGGCAATAAAATTCTCTGTTGCGGTAACGGAACCTCCGCCGCCAATGCCCAGCATTTCGCCGCCAGTATGATTAACCGCTACGAGACCGAACGCCCCAGTCTGCCCGCCGTGGCGCTAAACGCCGACAGCGTTGTACTGACCGCAATCGCCAACGACAGGCTGCATCAGGAAATCTACGCCAAGCAAGTTCGCGCCCTCGGCCAGGCCGGTGATATTTTGCTCGCCATCTCCATTCGCGGCAACAGCCGTGATATCGTTCAGGCGGTTGAAGCCGCTGTGACCCGGGACATGACCATTATCGCCTTGACAGGTTATGATGGCGGCGAGCTGGCCGGCCTGCTCGGCCCGCAGGATGTGGAAATCCGCATTCCCTCGCACCGCAGCGCGCGCATACAGGAAATGCACATGCTGACGGTGAACTGTTTATGCGATTTAATTGATAATGCATTATTTCCTCACCAGGACGATTAAGGAGCTCAAATGAAGGTGTTTTACCCATTTGTACTACTGTGTACCGCCCTGCTGCTACAGGGATGCCTTGGCGCCGTGGTGGTCGGTAGCGCCGCGGTGGCCACCAAGGCCGCCACGGATCCGCGTACCGTAGGCACCCAGGTCGACGACGGCACGCTGGAAGCACGTGTCAGCAATGCGCTGGGCAAGGATCAGCAATTAAAGAAAGAAACCCGTATATCGGTCACCGCCTATCAAGGCAAAGTCTTGTTGACCGGCCAATCGCCTTCAGATGCGCTGGCGAACCGCGCCAAACAGATCGCCGTCGGCGTTGAGGGCACCAGCGAGGTGTACAACGAAATACGCCGGGGCCAACCCATCAGCATCGGCCGCGCCTCAATGGATACCTGGATTACCACTAAGGTCCGCTCGCAGTTGCTGGCCAGCGATCAGGTGAAATCCTCCAACGTGAAGGTGACGACGGAAAACGGAGAGGTCTTCCTGCTGGGACTGGTTACCGAACAAGAAGGGCGGGCAGCGGCGCAAATCGCCAGCAGGGTCAGCGGCGTGACCCATGTCACTACCGCGTTCACCTATGTGAAATAGACCGTTATCGCCGGTTCATCGCCGCCATGAACCGGCTAGCGCAAATGGTTTTGCCGCAGGAACCCATCGCCGCCCATCTGGCGCATCTGCCGCAAAATCCACTGTTGCCGCATACGAACATAGGCTGAAGGCGCGTCGACGCGATAATGCAGCGGATTGGGCAGCACCGCCGCCAGCAGCGCCGCCTCCGCCGGGGTCAGTCGGCTGGCCGGTTTGTGGAAAAAACGCCGCGCCGCCGCCTCCACGCCGAATGTGCCCCGGCCGAATTCAGCCACATTCAGGTAAACGGTCAGGATCCGCCGTTTGGTCCAAACAGCCTCCAGCGCCAAGGTCAGGCCGGCTTCCAATCCCTTTCTTAGCCAACTCCGCCCATCCCAGAGCAACACATTCTTAGCGGTTTGCTGCGATAGGGTCGAAGCACCGCGAACACGCTGGCTGTGCTCGTTATGCGCGACGGCCGCCTGAATGGCTTCAATGTCGAACCCCCAATGCCAGGGAAATTTCTGATCTTCCGCCGCTATCACCGCCAGGGCCATGGCCGGGGCGATATCATCCATCGCCACCCAATCGGAATGCGCGACATAGTGCGTATCGCCGCGCGACCACGCGCCTATCTGACGCTCCGCCATCACCGCCGAAAAAGGTACCGGCAAGAACGAAAACAGCGCAATGGCCGCCAGCCAGACCGCCGCCAGTACGACGCACCCGCGCAGCAACCAGCGCGATACCCACCGCGCCCAAGACGGTATAAGGCGGAACCGGGGCCTCATTCACACATTTCCAGCACGCGGTTCACCAGTTTGTCGATGCCTTTGGCCAGATCGCAAAGCGAGGTCGCCAGCATATTGCCCGGCGTGGTTATCACCTTGTGCTCGGCGTCAATCACGATATCCTCCACCGGGCACACCACATGAATCGCGCCCATGGCGTCGATAAGCTCCGCCGTGTCGTTATCATTGCCGATAGTCAACCGCAGCGGCACATCCAGAATTTTCGGCAGCAAGGCGGGGGCAATGCAAATAAAGCCCAACGGCTTTCCCTGCTTATGAATTTGGCGGGCCAACTGTCGTAAATCATCATCGACGTCCCCCTCCACCCCCTGTTCGGCGATATCGCTAAAATTGCGGACCGCGCCGGCGCCGCCGGGTACAATCAAGGCGTCCAGTTCATCAGCTCGGGCGGCCGCCAGCGGATGTACCGGGCCATGAGCCAGACGCGCCGATTCCGCAAGCATGCCGCGCGACGCCGTCACCGCATTGCCGGTGATATGATCGATAACCATGGATTGCGGCCGGTCGGGCGCGAAGCAGATCACCTCGGCCCCGGCCCGCTCCAAAGCCAGTTGCGTCAGTACTGTTTCATGGATATCGCTGCCGTCATTGACGCCGCAGCCGCACAGAACCAGGCCCACCCGTTGCATAGATCTACCTTCTGTCATAGGGGTCAAAATATTATTTCTATTGACAAAGTCTATTCTACATCCCAAATTTTAATGGTTCTTGTAACATTATCTCGTTCTTTTGCTATGTTGATACTACCGCTAATCGAATTTTGCACTTGCCGACAATGATGTCCAAGAACGCACGGCGAGAATCAGTTTCCCTGGTGTTGGCGCTATATTCGCGCACCCCGGCTTAGGTCGGGGTCATTTTTTCCCAGCTTGTTCCGCCCAATCCCGCAGCACGTCCACGTCGTTTTGCCACTTGCTTTGCAGTTCGTCCGCCCAGCCGCGCACATGCTTCCGCCAGTCCGGCTCCTGGTCCGCCTGGATGCACTGGGCCACCTGTCGCAAACGCATCAAGCCAATGGAACCGGCGGCGCCTTTGATTTTATGGCCCTCCTCGGCAATAGCCTTGTCATCGCCGGATTGCAAAGCGCTGTCCAGTGCGGCCAAATAGCCTGGCATCATCTTTTCGAACATTTCCAGGTTCTGGGTTATCAACGACGGCCCCACCAATTCCAGATATTGCTCAAGCATGGGGATATCCAGAATGTCCCGTGCGACGGGGTCCGGGGCCGCCGCCGAAGACGCCGCCGGCCGGCCGGCCGGCCGATCCCAGAACTTTTGTATCATGGCGGTGAGCGCCGGTACCGCCAGCGGCTTGCTCAGCACGTCATTCATACCGGCGTCCAGGTACTCCCTTTTGTCTTTCAATACATTGGCGGTCAGGGCAATCAGCGGCGGCAGCGGCCTGTCGCCATAGCGTTGGCGCAACTGGCGGGAAATATCCAGGCCAGTCATATCGGGTAATTGAATGTCCAGCAAGACCAGATCGTATTCGTCGGGATCGAACATGGCCAGCGCATCGCGGCCGTTCATGGCCACATCCACGCTGCTGCCCAGTTTTTCCAGCACAGAGCGCGCCACCACCACGTTGAGTTCAATATCCTCGACCAACAGCACATTCAGCGCCGGCAACGGCAATGCGTCGTCCTGATCCGGTTGTGCCGGCTCCACTTCCGGCGCCACCACTGTCAGGATGAAACAGGAGCCTTTGCCGAGAACGCTTTTGACCCGAATATCGCCGCCCATGGCCTGCGCCAGCCGTTTGGATACCGCCAGGCCGATACCGGTACCGGTGGCCGGTTTGCCGCCTTGCTGGTCCTTGACCTGATAGTACATGGCGAAAATTTTGTTTTGTTCTTCATCGGGAATGCCAATCCCGGAATCCTCCACCTCGAAACAAAGCACATCCCCTTCCTCGCGGCGAACACGCAAAGTAATGCGGCCCTCGCGGGTAAATTTCACCGCATTGCCGATCAGATTCCACAGAATCTGTCGCAACCGGGTGCCATCGGCAAGGATATTGCGCGGCAAGGGATCTTGGGTTTCGGTGACCAATTGCAACCCCTTGGGTTGCACCAGCAGGCCGGACAGATTCTCCAGATCGACCAGGAAGGCGGTAAAGTCCAAAGGCTGGTTGTCCAGTTGAACATGCCGGCGTTCCATTTTATCCATCTCGATAATATCGTTGAAGATATTGCCAAGCGTAATGGCGCTGACATGGATAGTCTTGAGATAATTCAACTGTTCTTTGTCGAGTTCGGTATCCAGCAGGATGCGGCTCAAGCCGACGATGCCGTTTAAGGGCGTGCGCAATTCATGGCTGATGGTAGAGATAAACGTGGTTTTTTCCCGGCTGGCGTTTTCCAGCGCGTCCTGATAGCGCTTGCGCTCAGTGATATCACGGCCGAATCCCATCAGGCCGTGCCGCTTGCCGACCCGATCGTAAAACGGCACCTTGCGCAGTTCAAAACAGGCCCGGCGGCCATCCGGGTAGACCAGCCACTGTTCATAGGTCAATGACACATTGTGCCGGAAGACCTTTTCATCGGTCTCAATCACCTTTTCAGCGGTTTCCGGCGGATAAACGTCCCGCGGCGTCAAGCCGATCAGTTGTTTTTCGCTCTTCCCCACCAGCAGTTCCATCGCCCGGTTGCAGCCGGAAAATTCCTTATTTTCGTTGCGGTAATACACCAGGTCGGGGGACGCGTCCAGAAACGAACGCAGCAGGGAGGATTGCTGTTCCAGTTCAATCTGCGCCTGTTCACGGCGCGCCATTTCCTCGGTCAGTTTGCCCATGGCGCCCCGGCGGGCTTCCTCGGCCTTTCCGCGATCGGCGATTTCCTGATTGAGGTGGGTGATATTATCCTGTAATTGCTGGTTGAGCAGCAGATCGCGATTACGCATCTCCTCAAGCTTGTCCACCAGCCGCGACAGTCGCTGACGCGATTCCTCCAACTGTTCGACCACCACGGATAAGAAATACACCGCCCAGGGCGTGATAAGCAGGCCGAAAAATATGGACCGCACCACATCAATGCTTTCCACTTCGCCGCGCAACAACATGGTAACGGCCATCTGGACTATCATCGCCAACACCACCAGCGCCGATGCCAGCAGCAGCGAGAAGCGCACCAGACCCAGTTTGACCATCAAGTCGACATAGTATTGCGCCAGCAGGCGGATTTGCTTCATAGCGGCTTCCTTGAAAGGGATTGCCAGCAATCATACCGCAAAAAGAGCGATCCTTGCGAAATCCGGGTTATTCCCCCGCGGCCTGGGCCGGCGGGCGGTAAGGAGCGCCAAGCGCCGCGCCCTGCGCCCCCTTGCACAGCAAGTCCTGATAAAGAGCGTTCATACCGCTGAAGGTGTTCTCGCACCACAATGGCGCAAGCAGAGTGGGACGGCGGGCGCTGGCGCAGACCCGATGAAAGATGATCTCCGGCGGCGTGTGGCGGATAAGTTCGCCAGCCAGGTCGGTATAGGCTGGCAGGGTCAACACCGGCAACCGGCCCGCCCGCCAGGCGCGCGCCATAATGCTGCCCTCCACCACCAGTAGCGGGTGCAGTTTCAGCCCGTCCACACCGACTTCCAGCACCTTGGCCAGGGTATCGCGGCATTGGACGCGCCCCTCTCCCGGCAGTCCCATGATCAAATGCGTACATACCGCCAGCCCCCGTTGCCGGGCCTGCCGCGCGGCGTGGCGATAGCAGTCGAAGTCATGACCGCGATTGATCCGGTGCAGCGTTTTATCCTGCGCGGTCTGCAACCCCAGCTCCAGCCATACCTCAAAGCCTTCCTGCCGGTATCCCGCCAGTAAATCCAGTACCGCCGGCGGTACGCAATCCGGACGGGTACCGATACACAGACCAACGATATCCGCCTGCGACAACGCCTGGCGATACAACTGGTCGAGTATCCTCGTTTCTGCATAAGTACTGGTATAAGCCTGGAAATAGGCCAGGTAGCGCGCGGCCCGGTCGATGCGTTTTTTTTGCCCGGCAAACTGTTCGGCCAGGGTCTGGGCGCGGCGGTTTTCATCGGCGAACGCGGCCACATTGCAAAAGGTACAACCGCCCCGTCCCAGGGTGCCGTCGCGATTGGGGCAGCTAAACCCCCCATGCAGCGACAATTTATAGACTTTTTGTCCATATCGCCGTAAAAGATCCGCGCCAAACATATTGACTACCTGCGGTAACTGCATATTCTGTACATCCGGTCCGGTCGAGGCCGCCCATGGTAGTCAAAAACCCCGCCCGGCATGATGATATCGATCAACATCCCTTCCCGCGCGTTTGCCACAAGAATAAATATGCATATTTGACGCAGGATTAATCATATTTACTCGGATTAATAATTCTTATTCCCCCCTGCCTGTTGATTCATATCGTCACTGAAGTGTAAAAAAAGAGACAAAAAGCGTAGAAAATGCACAAATTAGCATAAAATGCTAAAAATTATCTCCGCACTAGCATGGTGCAGAGCTTTTTGCCCTGCACCATAGTGCGACAGCGCATTGACATGGTGGGGCGTATGCCGACGTCGGGTCGGAAGGGGAAGTCACTATTGTGATTGTTTTCAGGTGATTAGTCAGGTTTTGCGGTTTTTTGCATCCATAAGCGGGACATTTGACCTGCGTGCGGTTTCTCGTTAATTTGGAAGGCCGCTGGAAGAATTTCGGGCGGGCTGACGACGCTTCATAATTATGCAATTATGGCGTTTCCTTCTAAAGCATTTCGTTTACCTGTTCGTAACACCGCCACGACGAGGATACCCGCAGAGAGGGACAGCAAAAAACCGAGGCGCCAAAACGCTCGTTTCGCTGCCGCTCAATACCGATACGCCTTTTCGCAGTAGGTTGTAAGAGTTACCTGGAGCCTGGGGAGGTCCATGATATGTTGTACGATGAAACCCAAGAAAAGGACAACTGCGGCTTCGGCCTGATTGCCCATATAGAAGGCGAGCCTAGCCATAAAGTGGTGCGTACTGCTATTCATGCATTGGCCCGTATGCAGCATCGCGGCGCGATCCTGGCCGACGGCAAGACTGGCGACGGTTGCGGCCTTCTGCTGCAAAAACCGGATCGGTTCTATCGCATGGTGGCGCAGGAGCGCGGCTGGCGCCTGGCGAAAAACTATGCGGTGGGCATGATATTCCTGAGTCAGGACCCGGAGGAAGCCAGTGTAAGCCGGCGAATCGTGGAAGAGGAGTTGCAAAACGAAACCCTGTCCATCATCGGCTGGCGCGAGGTGCCCATTAATGCCGACGTGCTGGGGGATATCGCCTTATCATCCCTGCCGCGTATCGAGCAGATTTTCGTCAATGCCCCGGCCGGCTGGCAGCCGCGCGATCTGGAACGGCGCCTGTATGTGGCCCGCCGCCGTATCGAGAAGCGGATCACTGACGACAGCTTCTATGTCTGCAGCCTGTCGAATCTGGTTACCGTCTACAAAGGCCTGTGCATGCCGGCGGATCTCCCGCGGTTCTATCTGGATCTGGCGGATCTGCGGCTGGAATCGGCCATCTGCCTGTTCCACCAGCGCTTCTCCACCAATACCGTGCCCCGCTGGCCCCTGGCGCAACCTTTCCGCTATTTGGCCCATAACGGTGAAATCAACACCATTACCGGCAATCGGCAATGGGCGCGGGCCCGCGCCTATAAACTCAAAACGCCGCTTATCCCCGATTTGCAGGACGCCTCGCCGTTTGTCAACGAGACCGGATCGGACTCCAGCTCGCTGGATAATATGCTTGAGCTGTTCTTGAACGGCGGGATGGATCTTATCCGCGCCATGCGCCTGCTGGTGCCGCCGGCCTGGCAGAACAATCCCAATATGGATCCGGAACTGCGGGCCTTTTTCGATTTCAACTCCATGCACATGGAGCCGTGGGACGGGCCGGCCGGCCTGGTCATGTCCGACGGCCGCTTCGCCGCCTGCAACCTGGATCGCAACGGCCTGCGTCCGGCCCGCTACGTTATCACCACCGACAAGCTTATCACCTGCGCCTCGGAAGTGGGTATCTGGGACTACCAGCCGGACGAAGTGGTGGAAAAAGGCCGGGTTGGTCCCGGCGAGCTGATGGTTATCGATACCCGCGCGGGACGTATCCTGCATTCGGCGGAAACCGACAATGACCTCAAAAGCCGCCACCCGTACAAAGAGTGGATGGAAAAGAACGTCCGGCGTCTGACGCCGTTCGAAGAGCTTGCCGACGACCAGGTGGGCTATCGCGACCTGGACGATACCCGGCTGGCCAGCTATCAAAAACAGTTCGGCTATTCCAACGAAGAACTGGACGCCGTGTTGCGCGTGCTGGGAGAAAATGGCCAGGAAGCCACCGGATCCATGGGGGACGATACGCCGTTCGCCGTGCTCTCCAGCCGCCCGCGGGTGATTTACGATTACTTCCGCCAGCAATTCGCCCAGGTCACCAATCCGCCCATCGACTCGTTGCGCGAGGCACACGTCATGTCGCTGGCGACTTGCATCGGCCGGGAAATGAATGTCTTTTGCGAAGCGGAAGGCCAGGCTTATCGGCTGGCGTTTAAATCCCCCGTTTTGCTGTATTCCGACTTTACCCAACTGACCACCCGGGAAGAGAGCCATTATCGCGCCGACAAGCTGGATATTACCTACGAACCGGCCGAGGAGGACATGCGCAAGGCGCTGTTGCGCATGTGCGACGACGCGGTGGAAAAGGTCCGCGGCGGGACGGTGCTGCTGGTGCTAAGCGACAGGGCTATCGCCCCCGGCCGCCTGCCGATCCCGGCGCCAATGGCGGTAGGGGCGATCCACACCCGGCTGGTGGAGAAAAACCTGCGCTGCGACGCCAACCTCATCGTCGAAACCGCCAGCGCGCGCGATCCGCATCACTACGCGGTACTGATAGGTTTCGGCGCGACGGCCATTTATCCCTACCTGGCCTATGAAACCCTGGCGGCCATGGTGGACAGCGGCACCATCGAGAAAGACTACCGCACCGTGATGCTGAACTACCGTAACGGCATCAACAAAGGCCTGTACAAGATCATGTCCAAGATGGGCATCTCTACCGTGGCCTCATACCGGTGTTCCAAACTGTTCGAGGCGGTGGGCCTGCATCGCGAGTTAACCGATGTGTGCTTTCAGGGGGTCGCCAGCCGGATTGGCGGCGCCAATTTCAGCGATTTCGAGCAGGATTTGCTTAATCTGTCGAAACGCGCCTGGCTGCAACGCAAACCGCTGGATCAGGGCGGCCTGCTGAAATACGTCCATGGCGGCGAATACCACGCTTATAACCCGGATGTGGTAAAAGCATTGCAGCATGCGGTACGCAGCGGCGATTACCATGATTACCAACAGTACGCCAAGCTGGTGAACGAACGTCCGGTGACCACGTTGCGCGATCTGCTGGCCATTAAACCCAATGGTCAGGCGGTGGCGCTGGACCAGGTGGAGCCGGCGGAAAACCTGTTCAAACGGTTCGATACCGCCGCGATGTCCATCGGCGCCCTGAGTCCGGAGGCGCACGAGTCCCTGGCTCAGGCCATGAACGGGCTGGGGGGCTTTTCCAATTCCGGCGAAGGAGGCGAGGATCCCGCCCGCTACGGCACCAATAAGGTTTCGCGCATCAAGCAGGTGGCTTCCGGCCGTTTCGGCGTGACGCCGGCCTATCTGGTGAACGCCGATGTCATCCAAATCAAAGTCGCCCAGGGCGCCAAGCCCGGCGAGGGCGGCCAGTTGCCCGGCGACAAAGTCACGCCGTATATCGCCCGGCTGCGTTATTCGGTTCCCGGCGTGACATTGATTTCGCCGCCGCCCCATCACGACATCTATTCCATCGAAGACCTGGCGCAACTGATTTTCGACCTCAAACAGGTCAATCCAAAGGCCCTGGTCTCGGTGAAATTGGTTTCCGAGCCCGGCGTGGGCACCATCGCCACCGGAGTGGCGAAGGCTTATGCCGATCTTATCACCATCGCCGGCTACGACGGCGGTACCGGAGCCAGCCCGTTGTCGTCGGTAAAATACGCCGGCTGCCCCTGGGAACTGGGTCTGGTGGAAACCCAACAGGCGTTGGTGGCCAACGGTCTGCGCCATAAAATCCGGCTACAGGTGGACGGCGGTCTGAAAACCGGCCAGGACATCGTCAAGGCCGCGATCCTTGGGGCGGAAAGCTTCGGTTTCGGTACCGGCCCCATGGTGGCGTTGGGCTGCAAATACCTGCGCATCTGCCATTTGAACAACTGCGCCACCGGCGTGGCGACCCAGGATGAAAAACTGCGGCGCGACCATTACCGCGGGCTGCCCGAGCTGGTGGCGCATTACTTCCGCTTTATCGCCCGGGAGACCCGGGAAATCATGGCGGAGCTTGGCGTCACCCGTTTGGTGGATCTTATCGGCCGCACTGATTTGCTACAGGCGCTGGATGGCATTTCCGCCCGCCAGCAGAAACTGGATCTGTCGCCGCTGCTGCAAACCGCGACGCCGCATCCGGGCAAAGCGCCCTACTGCACGGAACCGAGTAATCCGCCATTTGATAAAGGGCTGATGAACGCGACGCTGCTGGAGCAAGCCACTCCTTATGTGCAAGCGCGGCAAAGCAAGACGTTCTACCACGATATCCATAATACCGATCGTTCGGTGGGCGCCACCCTGTCCGGCGCGATAGCCGCCCGTCATGGCGATCAGGGCCTGTCCGCCGATCCGATCAAGGCCTTCTTCACCGGCACCGCCGGCCAGAGCTTCGGCGTATGGAACGCCGGCGGCGTGGAACTGACATTGACCGGCGACGCCAATGACTATGTGGGCAAGGGCATGGCGGGCGGCAGCATCGTTATCCGTCCGCCGGTAGGTTCGGCGTTCCGCAGTCATGAAGGCACCATCATCGGCAATACCTGTCTTTACGGCGCCACCGGCGGCAAACTGTTCGCCGCCGGCCGGGCCGGAGAACGTTTCGCCGTGCGCAATTCGGGCGCTATCACCGTGGTGGAAGGCATCGGTGATAACGGTTGCGAATACATGACCGGCGGCATCGTTTGCGTGCTGGGCCGTACCGGCGTCAACTTCGGCGCCGGCATGACCGGCGGGTTCGCCTATGTGCTGGATGAAAGCGGCGATTTCCGCAAACGCGTCAATACCGAGCTGGTGGAGGTGCTGGATGTGGATCAACTGGCCATCCATGAAGAACATTTGCGCGGCCTGATTACCGAGCATGTGCATCTGACGGGTTCGAACCGCGGGGAGGAAATCCTGGCGGACTGGCCGGCCTGGGCATCCAGGTTTACCCTGGTCAAACCGAAGTCGAGCGATGTCAAAGCGTTGCTGGGTCACCGTAGCCGTTCCGCGGCGGAGCTACGCGTACAAGCGCAGTAAGAGGTTAATAATGAGTCAAAATGTTTATCAATTTATCGATTTGCAGCGGGTTGATCCCCCCAAGAAGCCGCTGAAAATTCGGAAAATTGAATTTGTTGAAATCTATGAGCCTTTCTCCGACTCGCAGTCCAAAGCACAGGCGGACCGGTGCCTTTCTTGCGGCAATCCTTATTGCGAATGGAAATGCCCGGTACACAACTATATTCCCAACTGGCTTAAACTGGCGAACGAAGGCCGTATTATCGAAGCAGCCGAGCTCTCTCACCAAACCAACAGTCTGCCGGAAGTGTGTGGTCGTGTTTGTCCCCAGGATCGTTTATGTGAAGGGTCCTGTACCCTCAATGACGAGTTCGGCGCCGTTACCATCGGCAATATCGAACGCTACATCAACGACAAGGCCATTGAGATGGGCTGGAAGCCCAGCGTCGGCAACGTGACGCCCACCGGCAAACGCGTGGCGATTGTGGGTGCCGGTCCGGCCGGTTTGGCCTGTGCCGATGTGCTGGCCCGCAACGGCGTGCAAGCGGTGGTGTTTGATCGTCATCCGGAAATCGGCGGCTTGCTGACGTTCGGCATTCCCTCGTTCAAGCTGGAAAAAGAGGTGATGGTGAGACGCCGGCAGATTTTCAGCGAAATGGGTATTGAGTTTCGTCTGAATACCGAGGTGGGCAAAGATGTCATGTTAAGTGATTTGCTGGGGGAATTCGACGCGGTTTTCCTCGGGGTCGGCACTTATCAATCCATGCGCGGCGGGTTGGATAACGAAGAGGCTCCCGGGGTGGTGGAGGCCTTGCCGTTTCTCATTGCCAACACCAAGCAACTGATGGGGTTCGAGAACGCCCCCGAGGCGCCTTATATTTCCATGGCGGGCAAGCGGGTAGTGGTGCTGGGCGGCGGCGATACCGCCATGGACTGCGTGCGGACATCCATCCGCCAAGGCGCGACCGAGGTGATCTGCGCCTATCGCCGCGATGAGGAAAACATGCCCGGCTCACGGCGGGAAGTGAAAAATTCCCGCGAGGAAGGCGTCGAGTTTATGTTCAACTTGCAGCCGGTCAGTATCGAAATCAATGCCTCGGGCCGGGTGTGCGGCGTGAAAATGGTGCGCACCGAGATGGGCGAGCCCAATGCCCACGGGCGCCGTCGCGCGGAAATCATTCCCGGCTCGGAGCATGTGTTACCCGCCGACAGCGTGATTCTGGCGTTCGGTTTCCGCCCCCACGCCATGCCGTGGTTGGCGGATTTCAGCGTGGAACTGGACGGACAGGGACGAGTCCTCGCACCGGAAAACAACGAAAATGCTTTTCAGACCAGCAATCCGAAGATTTTCGCCGGTGGCGATGCGGTGCGCGGTTCCGATCTGGTGGTGACGGCCATTGCCGAAGGCCGCAAAGCCGCCGACGGCATCATGAATTTTCTGGAAGTCTGAGCAAACCCTGCCCGCTTTCGCGGGCGGGGCGGCGGCAAACGATTATTTTACCACACGTAAGGAAGGGCGCCCGCCGCGAGGCGGTGTTGGCGGTTCGTCGTCCGGATGATGGTCATCCTGGCTATCGGGGCGATCGCCGTCGATAATCGACATGGTGGTTTCCGACCCGCTCTCGGCGGCCGGCGCGTCTTCCTCGGCGCTGTACTGCTCATAGCCGACTTCGGGTTCGAACATGGTGCCGGCGCCGTTTTCACGGGCATAGATCGCCAAAACCGCGGCCACGGGTACGCTGACCTGACGGGGTATGCCGCCAAAACGGGCGTTGAAGCTCACATGGGAATTGGTCATCTCCAGCGAGGCCACCGCGCGCGGGGCAATGTTCAAGACGATTTGCCCGTCGCGCGCGTATTCCATGGGCACCGATACGCCATCCACCGTGACATCCACCACCAGATGCGGCGTCAGGTCGTTGTCCAGCAGCCACTCGTAAAAAGCCCGTAGCAAGTAGGGACGACGAGGGGTGAGTTGCGAGACTTCCATAATTTCAGCCCCGGGTTTGCAGGCGCATTTCGCGCTCGGCTTCAGTAAGGGAGGCCAGAAAGGCATCACGCTCGAAAACGCGCGTCATATAACCTTTCAACTCTTTGGCGCCGCTACCGGTCAGTTCAATGCCCATCTGCGGCAGGCGCCATAACAGCGGGGCCAGATAACAATCCACCAGACTGAATTCTTCGCTCATGAAATAGGGCGCTTCGTTGAACACCGGCGCCACCGCCAGTAATTCCTCGCGCAATTGCCGCCGGGCGCTATCCGCGTCCTGGCCACCCTGTTCGATTTTATGCATCAGGGAATACCAGTCGTTTTCGATACGGTGCATCATCAGGCGACTGGTGCCGCGGGCGACCGGATAAACCGGCATCAGCGGCGGATGAGGAAAACGTTCATCAAGATATTCCATGATGATGCGGGATTCATACAGGGTCAGTTCGCGATCGACCAGGGTAGGCACGGTGCGGTAAGGGTTGAGATCAATCAGGTCTTGCGGCAGATTATCCATTTCCACCTGCTCAATTTCGACACTGACACCTTTTTCCGCCAGTACAATCCGTACTTGATGGCTAAAAATGTCGGTCGGGCCGGAAAACAGCGTCATCACCGAACGTTTGTTGGCAGCGACAGCCATGAAAACCTCCAAGTCTATTGAGTAATTACCGCAAATAGCCCTATACCCCGGCTACTATCCTGAATTGTGTCGCCGTTACCCATCGTTGCTTCATCCGGCATCACGGCGCTCGACCCTACTGGCGCTCGCGCCGGCGAAGTCAGTAGGCACAAAAGCGTGGAATAGTGTACCAGATTTTTGGGTATTTAGGTGGGTGGCAAGGGTAATTCATGTTGAATGAATGGACGCAATCAGAGATTTGGCGGCAAATCAAAGCTTGCCCAGAGAAATCCGAAGCATGAAAAAACCCGGACCAGTCCGGGTTTTTAAGGTACGCAACCAGAGGTTAACGTTTGGAGAACTGCGGACGACGACGCGCTTTACGCAAGCCGACTTTCTTACGTTCAACCTGACGGGCATCGCGGGTGACGAAACCGGCTTTACGCAATTCGCTGCGCAGAGACTCATCATATTCCATCAGCGCGCGGGTGATGCCATGACGGATAGCCCCGGCCTGACCGGAGATGCCGCCGCCGGCAACCGTGATATACAGGTCGAACTTTTCCACCATGCCGATCAATTCCAGCGGTTGGCGGACCACCATGCGGGCGGTTTCACGACCGAAGTATTGCTCCAGGCTACGCTGGTTGATAACGATATTACCGCTGCCCGGCTTGATAAAGACGCGAGCGGAAGAACTTTTGCGGCGACCAGTGCCGTAGTATTGATTTTCAGCCATTGACTATAATCCCGATTAAATGTCCAGAACTTGCGGTTGCTGAGCCGCATGGTTGTGCTCGGTACCGGCGTAAACTTTCAGTTTACGGTACATGGCACGACCCAGCGGGCCCTTCGGCAGCATGCCCTTAACCGCGATTTCAATCACACGCTCAGGATGGCGGGCAATCATCTCTTCAAAGGTCGCGTCTTTGATACCGCCGATGTAACCGGTGTGGTGATAATAAATCTTGTCGTTGCGCTTGTTGCCGGTAACGGCGATTTTTTCGGCGTTCAACACGATAATATAATCACCAGTATCCACATGCGGCGTATATTCCGGTTTATGCTTCCCACGCAGGCGGCGAGCCAATTCGGTGGCAAGACGACCCAGGGTTTTGCCGCTGGCGTCGACAACATACCAGTCGCGTTTTACAGTTTCTGGTTTCGCTGTAAATGTTTTCATTAAAAACTTACCCAATTTAAGTTACACGTTGGTGAGCGACTAAACTGCCTATCATGAAGCTCACGCGGTTTTCTGGTCCGACAGACCTACCCCTTCGAGTAGCCTTGCCGGCGCGATGGAAGTTTTGGGAAAAAACCTCCCGTAACGTGGGGTCGCAAGATTATAGAGAAGTCTGCGCAAAAGGTCGACAATTATTTGCGGCGAAAGCCGGGCCGGCACGGCGTTCGGCCGCCTCACCCCCTCCGGCCCATCGACATGATAAAGACGGCGCGCGCCGCCGCCGTTTGCACGCCGGTTACGGCTGATGCGGCAAACGGAGATACTCTTCGCTTTGCATCTCATGCAGGCGCGAGAGGCACCGGCGGAATTCGAAGGCCAGTAACGCGCCCTGATACAGTTCCTCCAGGGGGGCGTCGGCGGCCATCACCAGTTTGACCCGACGTTCGTAAAATTCATCCACCAGGGCGATGAACCGACGAGCGGTGTTCTCCTCGGCCGCGCCCATCACATGGACATTGTGCAGCAGCACGCTGTGATAAAGCCGGGAAAGGACGATATAGTCGTTCTGGCTGCGCGCCTCGGCGCACAACACATTGAAATCCAGCGCCGCCACGCCCCCTTCGGCGCCAAGCGTCGGCAATGGATGGTGGTTTACCGTCAGCACGGGGGCATTTTCCGGCGTCTTCCCCGCCAGCTTGGCGAAAATCGCGGCCATGGCGGCGGCGCTCCTGGCATCGTTCGGCGTCAGGTACAAATTGGCCTTGGTCAGCGTGCGTAGCCGGTAGTCCACGCCGGCGTCCACGTTCATCACCTCGCAATATTGCTTGATAAGGGTGATGGCCGGCAGGAAACGCGCGCGTTGCAGCCCGTTGTGATACAGGTCGTCCGGCGGAATATTGGAGGTGGCGACCAGAGTGATGCCCCTGGCGAACAACGCCTGCATCAACGTGCCCAACAACATGGCG
This sequence comes from Martelella alba, assembly GCF_005217455.1. GTDB lineage: Bacteria > Pseudomonadota > Gammaproteobacteria > Enterobacterales > Enterobacteriaceae > Acerihabitans. The sequence goes on along the minus strand of NZ_SZPQ01000009.1, from coordinate 85,408 downwards.
TCGGTGATGTCGGAAACGAAAAACTCATCGAAACACAGCACATCGGTTTGGGCTTTAAAGCCGTCGGCGACGATCTCCAGCGGGTCTTCGCGGCCTTGCAGCGTCGCCAGTTCCTCATGCACCCGCAGCATAAAGCGGTGGAAATGCAATCGCAGCTTTCTTTGGGCCGGCAGGCTTTGGAAAAACAGGTCCATCAACCAGGTCTTGCCCCGCCCCACCCCGCCCCACATATACAACCCGCGTACCGGTACCGCCGTCTCGCCGCCTTTGCCCAGCCACTTGCGGCTAAGCCTGCCCAGGATCCCGCCGGCTTGCGCCGTTTGTCCGCGGCGTTCGGCCAATTGCCGAGATATTCCATCCAATTTGCCTATGGCCTCGGCCTGAACGGCATCGGCCTGGAATTCGCCCTCGGCCAGCAGACGCTGGTAAAGGCGCAATGGCGACGTTTCTTGCATGAAAAGGGATCCTGGCTGAAGGAACGGTTAAGCATTTTCGTTGCGAACATCCTAAACACCCCGGCGGCGGAACACAACCCGTTAACATCTCCCCCGTCGGCGGCGGACGCGTGCTAACAAGGCTCCACTCCGGCCGGCTAAACGGTTATAGTGGATGGTAGAGTCTGAAAAACCCTACGGGACAACGAAGTCAAATATAGGAGTCATTATGACCTGGGAATATGCGCTGATTGGTTTGGTGGTTGGTATTATCATCGGTGCGGTCGCGATGCGGTTCGGCAACCGGAAACTTCGTCAGCAGCAGACATTGCAGCACGAACTGGAACAGAGCAAGGCGGAACTGGAAGAATATCGCGAGGAATTGACCAGCCACTTCGCCCGTAGCGCGGAACTGTTGGATAACATGGCGCATGATTACCGTCAGTTGTACCAGCATATGGTCAAGAGCTCCGATAGCCTGCTGCCGAACCAGTCTGGGGAAAGCAGTCCGTTCCGCTATCGCCTGACCGAGGCGGAAGCCGACAATGATCAAGTTCCCCCCGATCTGCAACCGCGGGATTATCCCCAAAGCGCTTCCGGCCTGTTGCGCACCACGCGGGAAACACGTAAATAATCAGGTTCGTTCCGGTGGGACAAAGCCGCCGGAACACGCTGCGCTAAGCGGATAATACTGAACTTTCGCTAATATGGCAGGGTCATAGGGTAGTCCACGTGGCGTTTTAATAGGAATGATTAATGGCGTCGTCCAAAGACAGCAAGCGAGCATCCACTTTAATGAAAACTACTCACCTATTGAGCACATTGGCATTGTGCGTCGGTCTCGGTTCAATCCCCTATCTTTCCGCCGAAGCGGCGTTGCCCGCCCAGGTACAGGGACAGGCCGTGCCCAGTCTCGCGCCCATGCTGGAAAAGGTATTGCCGGCGGTGGTCAGCGTGCATGTCGAGGGCACGCAGCAGGTACAGCGGCAAGATTTGCCCAAGGAATTCAAATATTTTTTCGGCCCCAACGGTCCGGTTGATCCCCAGCAGGGCGAAACCCGCCAGTTCGAGGGGCTGGGCTCCGGCGTCATTATCAACGCCGCCAAAGGGTATGTCATCACTAATAACCATGTGGTCAACGGCGCCGACAAAATCAAGGTGCAATTAGACGACGGCCGCGAGTTCGACGCCAAATTGATCGGCCGCGACGAACAGACCGATCTGGCCTTATTGCAGTTACCCAACCCGAAAAATCTCACGGAAATCAAAATGGCCGATTCCGATGCGCTGCGGGTCGGCGATTTCGCGGTGGCGGTGGGCAATCCCTTCGGACTGGGTCAAACGGCGACGTCCGGCATCATCTCGGCGCTGGGGCGTAGCGGGCTTAACCTTGAAGGCCTGGAGAATTTCATCCAGACCGACGCCTCCATCAACCGCGGCAATTCCGGCGGCGCGCTGGTGAATCTGAATGGCGAACTCATCGGCATCAATACCGCGATACTGGCGCCCGGCGGCGGCAATATCGGCATCGGTTTCGCCATTCCGAGCAATATGGTGCGCAATTTAAGCCAGCAGCTTATTGAATACGGCGCCGTGAAACGCGGTCTCCTTGGCGTCAAGGGCAGCGAGATGAACGCCGATATGGCCAAAGCGTTTCATATCGACGAGTCCCAGCGGGGCGCTTTCGTCAGCGAGGTGCTGCCCGGTTCCGCCGCGGCCAAGGGCGGCATTAAAGCCGGAGATATCATTGTCGCGGTAAACGGCAAGCCCATTACCAGCTTCGCCGAATTGCGGGTAAAAATCGGCACCACCGCGCCAGGCAAGGTGGTCAAGATCGGTTTATTGCGCGACGGCAAACCTCTGGATGTCACGGTTACCCTGGACGACAGCGCCTCGAGCGCCACCAGCGCCGATAACCTGTCTCCGGCGCTGCAGGGCGCCACCTTGAGCAATGGGCAGCTTAAAGACGGCACCAAGGGCGTCAAGGTGGACGATGTGGCCAAGGATACGCCGGCCGCGCAAATCGGTCTGCACAAGGACGATGTTATCATCGGCATCAATCGCGAGCGGGTGGAAAACCTGGATCAACTGCGCAAGGTACTGGAGGCCAAGCCGCCGGTCATGGCGATGAACATCGTTCGCGGCGACGAGAATATTTTCCTGTTATTGCGTTGATTTTTAAAAAAATCGGACAGCCGCGCTGCGGCGTCCGATGAACTCATGCTATCCTGCCGCTACCTTTTACCGTTCTTGTTCGATAGTCGGATATCATGCTGATTAAGCTTATACGTGCGATTATTTCCGGGTTGATCATCGCCGCCGTCCTGTTATTGGCGGTGCCGACACTGCGCTCGACCACGGGTGAGATATTCAGCGGGCGCAGCGCCACGGACGACGAGACACCGCTTAGCTTCAACCAGGCGGTGCGGCGTAGCGCGCCCGCGGTGGTGAACGTTTATAACCGCAGCATGGACACCCATTCGCACAATGAGTTGCAGATACGGACCCTGGGTTCCGGCGTTATCATGAACGAGAAAGGTTATGTGCTGACCAACAAGCATGTCATCAATAATGCCGAACAGATTATCGTGGCGTTGCAGGACGGACGGGTTTACGAAGCCATGCTGGTCGGTTCCGACAGCCTGACCGATTTGGCGGTGCTCAAAATCAATGCCAAGGATTTGCCGGTCATTCCCATCAATCCCCACCGCGCGCCGCACATCGGCGATGTGGTGCTGGCTATCGGCAACCCCTATAACCTCGGCCAAACCGTCACCCAGGGCATCATCAGCGCCACCGGACGCGTCGGGCTAAGCCCGTCTGGGCGGCAGAATTTCCTGCAAACGGATGCGTCCATCAACCATGGCAATTCCGGCGGCGCCCTGGTTAATACCCTGGGGGAGATGGTCGGCATCAATACCCTGTCTTTCGATAAAAGCAATAACGGCGAGACGCCGGAAGGTATCGGTTTCGCCATCCCCACCGCGCTGGCCACCAAAGTCATGAATAAACTGATCCGTGACGGGCGGGTGATCCGCGGCTATATCGGCATCGGCGGACGCGATGTGGCGCCGTTGCATGCCAGCGGCGCCAATATGGACCGGATTCAGGGGATTATCGTTAACGAGGTGACGCCTGGCGGTCCGGCGGCTCAAGCCGGAATTCAAGTGAACGACGTCATCTTAAGCGTTAACAACAAACCGGCGGTGTCCGCTTTGGAAACCATGGACCAGGTGGCGGAAATCCGCCCCGGCGCGGTGATTCCGGTGGTTATCCTGCGCAACGGCACCAAAATGACCTTGAATGTCACCGTTCAGGAATACCCTTCCAGCGAATAAAACCTGCCGGCGGGCAAGGCGGAACCCGAACGGCGGCCGGCAAGGCCGCCGTTCGACATCTTGGCGGCAATTAACTTATGAGCGCCTTTCCCTTAAGCGGTTTATCTTTCCGTTAGCGACACGGTGATACCACATCGCTAGATATGCCGGCTCCGGTTTTCTTTCAAAAAGTCGTCCATCGCAATGATCATACCGCGGGCCGGTCCGTGTCGCTCCTCGCCCCCTTAAAGCAAAGAGCGCTGGATAAGGCTTTTTCTTGGTCATATTCACGTCGTCTCTCTGTCGGGCGCGACGCGACTCGAATTAATTGCAGCATATCATGTCTAGGGAGTTCATCATGTTGCCGTCACGGTCCCATTTTCCGACCCAGTCCTGCCCGCTCGCCCCCTCAGGATCCAATCGGTTTTATCACAGCACGCGCAGCGTCTTTCGACCCTACCGCCGCCCGCCGGCCATCACCAGCGGCCCCACGCTTCGTCTGCCGCCGCAATTACGCGTTAACCTGTCGCCACGCAACCGAATCAGGGAATTGCCTTTGTTGGTGGTTAAAAATATCGTGCGCTTTCTGGCGGACAAAGACCGCCTGTCCCTGGCGCAACTTCTCGACGCCGAGCAGCGGCATTACATCGCCCATGAACTCGTCGGCGCCAAAGTCACCTCGGCCTTATTACCCAAAGTCCGCACTGTGTCCGATGTCGATGGCGTTCTGGCGAATATCGAAACCTTACCGGCCAAATATCAGGAGCCGATTTTGATTGGCCTGGCGGCGCGTATATGCGAGATAAAACATTCCGATCGGGCCGCCGCCCAGACGTTGTTCGACGCCCATATCCGACAATGTCTTCCCGATGCCGCATTAGCCGACAGGCTGGCGGGCTTAAAACAAGAGGAGGGGTTATTCCAGCTCTTAGTGTCGAAAATCACGCCCCGGCGCGATCTGAGATCGGTGGCCGCCGATTGCCATATCGACAGCGAAGCGCTGCTGGCCCGCATCGAGATGTATCTCATTGATAAACACGCCCGCGATGCGGTCGCCACCGGCGAGAATTGCCGCAAGGTCGCCGCCCGATACGGCATCATCGTGACCAACAGCCTGGTTCTGCTGGAATATGCCGCCATCGAAAACCAGGGCATCCACGCTATTCGCCTTGGGGCGCACTGCCACGATATCGCCAAACGGTACGGTATTCATACCCCCGCCGGGCGCATTACCCTGCAACTGCACACGGTCGAGCATCTTCGCGGGTCATTAGGTCAAAACGCCAACGGCTCGGCGCTATCGGCGCGTTACGGCATCGACGCTCCACCGGCCGTGCGGCTGCTGGAGCAATACATCGTCAACGATGTCGTTCTGGAAAAAATCAGGCCGGATTGCCACTGTCGGCAGCTCGCCCGCCAATATGGCATCACCACGCCGAAAGCCTGTGAATTGATCGAACGGTTTGTACTTGAAAACTACATCCTGCCAAACTTGCGGCACGGCCAGACCTGTAAGGACCTCGCCAAAACTTACGGCATCAGCACACATAATGTTCTTGCCAGCCTGGAAAAGCGGATCGTCAACCATACCCTTGGCGCGTTGGCGCAGTTGGGGTTTCACTGCGGGGAGCTTGCCGAACGTTTCGGCATCACCACGTTGGGCGCTCGGCTATTGCTTGAGGAATACGCCGTCGGCGGCGCGGCCAAAGAAGATGCCTGCCGCGGACACAATTGCAACCGGCTGGCCGCCAAGTACGGCATCACTCAATCAATGCCCCGGCAGTTTCTGGAAAGATATGCCTTCGAGGCGCTAAGCACCCGCAAATGCAACAAGCGGCTCAATTGTGAACAACTTATTAAAAAATATGGCATCATCACCCCAAGTGTACAAACCGCCATTGAAATGCATAAAATTCGGGAAATAGCCGGTAAGGCGCTGCGCGCCGGCCTGAATTGCCAGGGTATCGCTGAAAAATACCGAATCGCCACCCACGCCGCGTTATTGTCGTTGCAAAACCAGGCGATGGAGCTTTGCGCCGCAAATCGGCTGGAAACACCCGTGAATCTCCCCCGCACCCTGAAATGTTACGGTATTACCCACAGGTCCGTCATAGCCCGATGGGAACATGATCTGATCAAAAGCGGTTTGTTTGAAACGGACATTCGCGCCGGAGGACATTGCCGGGATATCGCCGTGAAATACGGCATTACTCAGCCCGGTTCACTGGTACTGCTGCAACACGAGATAGTACGGATTTGCGCCGGTAAAGCGGTATGGCGGGGCATGGACTGTCGACGCGCCGCCCAACGCTACGGCATCACCGATACCGAGGCGTTGGCCGGGCTGGAAGAGCATGCGCTGGAACGGGCGGCCCGGGAAGCGCGCAAGACAGGCAACCATCGCAGAGCGGCGAAAATTTGCGGCATCACCACCGCCGTCGTGCTCGGCAAGTTGATTCGTCTGTCCATTCCGGAGCTGGACGCCACGTTAAAGCGACAACCTGTCTTGAGCCCCCCTGACGATCCGATCGCTGCCGTAGCGAGCCGCCCGGCTCCCCTGTAGGCGTCCGGTCGGTTCAACATCGGCCGCTCGCGTCCCGGGGCGGCCGGGCAGCGAGGTTATTCCCCGCTCATGCGCTCGATATTGGCGCCAAGCTTGCGCAATTTCTCCTCGATACGCTCATAGCCGCGATCGATATGATAGATGCGGTCCACCACCGTGACCCCGTCGGCGATACAACCGGCCAGCACCAGGCTGGCCGACGCGCGCAGATCGGTCGCCATAACCTGCGCGCCGGACAGGGATTGCACGCCATGGCAAATTGCGGTATTGCTCTCAATCTCCGCCCGGGCGCCCATCCGAATCAGCTCCGGTATATGCATGAACCGATTTTCGAAGATGGTTTCGGTAATAACGCCGGTGCCTTCCGCCACCAGGTTAAGCAGGCTGAATTGCGCCTGCATATCGGTGGGGAAGCCGGGATGCGGCGATGTGCGCACGTTAACCGCCTTGGGCCGTTGGCCATGCATGTCAAGGCTGATCCAGTCATCGCCGGTTTCAATATCCGCGCCGGCTTCGCGCAGTTTGGCCAGCACCGCGTCCAGCATATCGGGCCGGGTTGCGCGACAAACGACCCGTCCGCCGGAAATCGCCGCCGCCACCAGGAATGTGCCGGTCTCGATGCGGTCCGGCAGTACCCGGAAGACGCCGCCGCCAAGACGCGCCACGCCTTCGATGGTGATTTTATCAGTGCCGGCGCCGGTAATGTTTGCGCCGATGGCGGAGAGGAAATTGGCGGTATCGACGATCTCCGGCTCACGGGCGGCATTTTCGATGACGGTGGTGCCTTCGGCCAGCGTGGCGGCGGACATGATGGTCACGGTGGCGCCGACGCTGACTTTATCCATGACGATATGCGCGCCGCGCAGTCGCCCGTCGACGGTCGCCTTAACGTAGCCTTCCTCCAGCTTGATGGTGGCGCCCAGTTGCTCCAGGCCGGAAATATGCAAATCCACCGGCCGGGCGCCGATGCCGCACCCGCCCGGCAAGGAGACCTCGCCCTGGCCGAAACGCGCCACCAGGGGGCCGAGGGCCCAAATGGACGCGCGCATGGTCTTTACCAGATCATAGGGCGCGCGAAACACATTTACCCGGCCGGCATCCACGTGAACCGAACCGTTGCGTTCCACATTGGCGCCCAACTGGCGCAAAAGCTTCATGGTGGTGTCGATGTCTTTTAATTTCGGCACGTTTTGTATTTCTACCGGCTCTTCCGCCAGCAACGCGGCGAACAATATCGGCAATGCGGCATTTTTGGCGCCGGATATGATCACCTCTCCGCTCAACCGGGTCGGCCCCTGGACACGAAATTTATCCATTACAACTGCTCTCTGTTTTACGGGTACGCCGCTGGACGCCGCCGTCGGTTCAAAAACCGTTCAGTTTACGATCACGCTGCCATTCTTCGGGCGTATACGCCTTGATGGAAAGCGCATGTATGCGATTATCCGAAATGTATTCCATCAACGGGGCATAGACCGCCTGCTGCTTTTTTATCCGGCTCATGCCGGCAAATTGCTCGCTGACGACGATGACCTGGAAATGGCTGCCGTCGCCCGAGACATGGGCTTCCTGCAAAGGCAGGGCGCTCATGAGTATTGCTTTGATTTCGTGGTTTTCCATAAGGTCACATCACTGTCACGGGTCGGGAAACAAGCCGCTATCTTAGATGAATCCGCGTTCTTCGGAAACAGGCATTGCGATATTCGCCAGGTCTTTACGCAGCGGCGAACAAGAGCCAAGTCGGAACAACGGGTTGGCGCCCGGCACGGAAAAGAGGGAATAACGGCGCCGAAAGGCGCCGGACAAGGGACGGCGTTACCGCGCAGGCGCATCAAGACAAGGAAGGATGCCGTCCAGTTTATAGAGGCTTATCAGCGTGCGCAGTCTGTCGGTGGCGCCGGCCACGGCAAGACTACCACCGCGCCGGGACTGGAAGGCGCACAGATGCAGCAGTGCCGCGACGCCGGCCGAATCCACCCGTCGCAATCGGGACACATCCAGCCGGCTTACCCCGGACGGCAGGCTAGCGCGCCGCGCCCACAGCGACAACAGCGTCGCGCGGTCAAGCTCGCCCTCCAACGACAGGGTATCGCCCTCCACTTGCCAGCTCAGCGGCTCAGCCATTATTCTGGCGATCCAGGGTAATCGGCTGGCGGGCGGCGGCGGCCAGTTGCGCCGTCAGGCCGTCGATGCCTTTTTGCCGCAAGGTCGATGCCCATTCGTTTTGTTTGGTGGTGATCATGCTCACCCCCTCGGCAATCATGTCATAAGCCTGCCAATTGCCGGTCTGGCTGTTCTTGCGCCATTGGAAATCCAGACGGATCGGCGGGCGCCCATTCTGGTCGAAAATGGTGACGCGAATGGCGATAATGGTGGCGTCGCCGATGGGTCGGGGCTGTTCCACCTGATAGGTCTGACCGTGATAGCTGGCCAGCGCCTGGCCGTAAGCCTGTTCCAGATAGGACTGGAATGCCTTGTAATAGGCCTCGCGCTGCGCCGGGGTGGACTCGCGGTAATAGGCGCCCAGCACCAGGGCGCCCGCATATTTAATCTGCACATAGGGCAGCAATTCTTCCCGAACGATATCGCGCAGCACATCGGGGTTTTGCCGGATTTCCGACTGTTCGGCCTTGAGACGGCTGAAGGTCTTGGCCGCCGCTTCGCTCATCAGATTATACGGATTCGACTGGTCGGCCGCCTGCGCCAGCGGCGCCGCCGCCAGCATAAGCACCATCACAAAACATTTCCACATAAAGACATTTCCTCTTAATGATTCGCCGCGCCGGAAGGCTGCTGTGCGCCGCCGTTACCGTTATTGCCGCCGCTCTTATAAAGGAACTGGCCGATCAGATCTTCGAGCACCAGCGCCGACTTCGTATCCTGAATTGTCCCGCCGTTTTTGAGGATGGACGTTCCCATCGACGGATCCTCGAACCCCACATTGAGCGCCAGGTATTGCTCGCCCAGCAACCCCGACGTTCTGACGGCCAGGGAACTGGTATCGGGGATCTGGTTATAGGTATCTTCAATATCCATGGCCACCTTGGGCGTATAGGTTTTGGGGTCAAGAGTGATGGATGACACCCGGCCTATCACCACGCCGCCCACCTTCACCGGCGAATTCGCCTTAAGGCCGCCGATATTATCGAACGACGCGTAGATCCGATAGGTGCCCACATGCCCGAGCGAACGGATATTCGCCACCTGCAGGCAGAGGAAAAGGATGGCGCACAACGCGATAAGCATGAACACGCCAACCCAGATTTCGCTTTTTTTCGTTTGCATTCACTCACTTCCCGAACATCAGTGCTGTCAGCACGAAATCCAACCCCAGCACCGCCAGGGACGCATACACGACGGTTCTGGTCGTCGCCCGGCTAATGCCTTCGGAGGTGGGAACCGCATCGTAGCCATTGAACAACGCGATCCATGTCACCGTAATCGCGAAGACCACGCTTTTGATCAAGCAGTTCACTAAATCCTCGCGCCAGTCCACCGCGTTTTGCATCGCCGACCAGAAGTAGCCGCTGTCGATGCCTTTCCAGTCGACGCCCACCACGCTGCCCCCCCAGATCCCCACCGCCACGAAAATCGCCGTCAGCAACGGCATGCTGATAAGCCCCGCCCAAAATCGCGGCGCCACGATGCGGCGCAAAGGATCCACCGCCATCATTTCCAAACTGGACAACTGTTCGGTGGCTTTCATCAAGCCGATTTCAGCCGTCAATGCCGAACCGGCCCGGCCGGCGAACAGCAAGGCGGTCACCACCGGCCCCAATTCACGCAGCAGCGACAACGCCACCATCATGCCCAGGCTGGCTTCGGCGCTATAAGTGGTGAGAATAATATAGCCTTGCAGGCCCAGCACCATGCCGATAAACAGTCCGGACACAACGATTATCACCAGCGACAGCACGCCGACGCTATAAAGCTGCTTGACCAGCAGCGGTCCCTGTTGGCGGAAATCCGGCTTGCCCACCAGCGCGTTGAAAAGCATCAGCCCCGCCCGTCCGAAGGACAGGCAGACATTGATGCCCTGGCGTCCCAGGGACGCTATTGCTTGAATGAGCATGGCCCGGTCAGCTCCCTGAACCTAATAGCTGGGTTTGGTAATCCGCGGCGGGGACATTGAACGGCACCGGCCCATCGGCGATACCGTCCAGGAACTGGCGCGCCCTCGGGTCGTTGTTGACGCGCAATTGCGCCGCCGTCCCTTCGGCGATCACTTGCTGTTCCGCCACGATATAGGCGTAATCGGCGATGCTCAGCACCTCCGGCACGTCATGGGAAACGACGATACAGGTCACGCCCAGCGCGTGGTTTAACTCATCGATAAGCTTCACCAACACTCCCATGGTGATGGGATCCTGCCCGACGAACGGCTCATCGAACATGATCAGTTCCGGGTCCAGGGCGATGGCGCGCGCCAGCGCCACCCGCCGCGCCATGCCGCCGGAAAGTTCAGACGGCATCTGCGACGCCGCGCCCCGTAACCCGACGGCTTCAAGCTTCATCATCACCGTCGCGCGCAAAATAGGCTCCGGCAAACGGGTATGCTGACGCAACGGGAACGCCACGTTTTCGAACACGTCGAGATCGGTAAACAACGCGCCTGACTGGAATAACATGCTGATTTTCTTGCGCACATCATACAGGCGACGGCGCGATAAGGCGGGAATATTATCACCATCGAACCAGATTTCGCCACTGTCCGGCGGCAGTTGGCCGCCTATCAGGCGCAGCAAGGTGGTCTTGCCGATGCCCGACGGCCCCATGATGGCCGTGATTTTTCCCTTGGGCACCTGCAGGGAAATGTTGTCAAAGATGGTCCGGCTGCCTCGCCGAAAGCTCAGACCGCGGATATCCACCAAGGGTGCCGTCTGATTCATGATATTTGCAACGTCCTTCGGTTTCCAAAAAAGCTCAGACCGTGGATATTCATAAAAGGTGCCGCCTGATTCATAAAATTTGCACTTTCCCTACGTTTTACCAAGGCCATTGCTTTACATAGTAAAGCAATGGCGCACAAACATCGAACTTTTACAAAATCTTACCTATCGGCGCTAAGATAAGCGCAACCGCCGGATTTTACTTTTGGCGCGCGGGCGGTCAAAATTGATTATTGCGCCGATTTGGCCCGGAACCGCTGCCCGCGCGGCGCGGACATTTATGCCGACGTTCGCCCAGGATTAACGTCGAATCAAGGACTTTACATGCTTGTTGCCACGTCATTATTGGTTGTCGGACTCATTCTACTGGTTTATGGCGCGGATAGATTGGTTTACAGTGCTGCCGTTCTGAGCCGTTCGCTGGGCGTCGCTCCCCGGCTGATAGGCTGCACCATCGTGGCGTTCGGCACGTCCCTCCCCGAACTTATGGTATCGGTGACCGCCGCGCAGAATCATCAAATCGACCTGGCGCTGGGCAATATTATCGGTTCCAATATCACCAATATTCTGCTGATTGTCGGCGGCGCGGCGCTCCTTGGCCCCCTGACGTTCGATTCGGACATCGTGCGGCGGGAGTTGCCGATGATGCTGGGCGCCGCGTTGTTAAACGGACTGTTGCTGGCGAATAACGTTCTGAGCTTTCGGGATGGTATAATATTGCTTTTGGCCGCGGCCGGCTATGTCGCCGCGGTGGTGAAAATTTCCCGTCCGGCGCCGAGCGAAGGGGACGACAGTCTGACCCGCCAGCAAATGGCGGAACTGCCGCAAAGCGGCGGCAATACTGTGGCGGTGCTCTGGCTGGCGCTCGGTTTTATCATCATGCCGATGGCTTCGCATATGGTGCTGGATAACGCCGGGGTACTGGCACGGCAGCTGGGGGTGGGCGATTTGGTCATCGGATTGACGGTGGTGGCCGTCGGGACCAGCCTACCCGAACTGGCGACAGTGATCGCCGGGGCGCTGAAAGGTGAAAACGACATTGCCTTGGGGAATCTCATCGGCTCGAATATTGTCAATAGTACAATGGTGCTGTGCATTCCGGCCCTGCTCTCGCCGGGTCCCTTTAACCCGGCGATCATCCGGCGGGATTATTGGGTGATGCTGGCGGCGAGCGTGCTGTTGGCCGTTTTTTGTCTGAGGAAACGCCGTCGGATCGCGCCACTGACGGGCGGGCTGCTGTTATGCGGCTTTGCGGCTTATCTTACGGCGCTGTTTATTTAACCCGGCCTTCCGGGTCATCAGGATGAATGTATGTCACATGTTGCGTTATCGCCGGATTTCGACTTCCCGGCGGCGGGCAGGCAGGTGCTCCAGATCGAGCGCGAGGGCCTTGCTCAACTGGATCAGTATATCAACGAGGATTTCCGCCGCGCCTGCGAAAAAATCTTTTATTGCGGCGGCAAGGTGGTGGTGATGGGCATGGGCAAATCCGGCCATATCGGCCGCAAAATGGCCGCCACATTCGCCAGTACCGGCACGCCGGCCTTTTTCGTCCACCCCGGCGAGGCGGCCCATGGCGATCTGGGCATGGTGTCGGATCGGGACATCGTCATCGCCCTGTCCAATTCCGGCGAATCCAATGAAATTCTGGCGCTTATCCCGGTACTCAAGCGCCAGAACATCCCGCTGATCTGCATGACGGCCAACCCCGACAGCGCCATGGGCCGGGCGGCGGATATCCATATCTGCGTCCGCGTCCCGCTGGAGGCATGCCCGCTGGGCCTGGCCCCCACCGCCAGCACCACCGCCGCGCTGGTCATGGGCGATGCCCTGGCGGTGGCGCTGTTGCAGGCCCGCGGTTTCACTTCCGAGGATTTCGCGCTATCCCATCCCGGCGGCGCGCTGGGCCGCAAGCTGTTGCTGCGGGTCACCGATATCATGCACAGCGGCGACGACATCCCCGTCATTGGACGGGATGCCACCTTGCGGGACGCGCTGCTGGAAATCACCCGGAAAAACCTGGGAATGACGGTTATTTGCAATAGCGACGGCGATATTGACGGCATCTTCACCGACGGCGACCTGCGCCGGGTGTTCGACATGAACATCGATCTCAATCAGGCGCGGATCGCGGATTTGATGACGGTGGGCGGCATCCGCGTGACGCCCCAAACCCTGGCGGTGGAGGCCTTGAATCTGATGCAGTCCCGGCATATCACCTCGGTGTTGGTGGCGGAGCAAAACCGGCTGCTGGGCGTGGTCCATATGCACGATATGCTGCGCGCCGGCGTCATTTAACAAGGAACAACAGGCCATGCTTGACACCTCCCATATCGATACCTGCTACGGCCCGGTGGACCAGGATGTGCTGCGGCGCGCCGGCGGCGTCCGCCTGCTGATTTGCGATGTGGACGGCGTATTGTCCGACGGTCTGATTTACCAGGGCAACCAGGGCGAAGAACTCAAGGCCTTTCACGTGCGCGACGGCTACGGTATTCGCTGCCTGCTGACATCCGGCATTGAGGTCGCTATTATTACCGGCCGATCCGCCAGGCTGGTGGAGGATCGCTGCCGGACGCTGGGGATTACCCACCTCTACCAGGGACAATCGGACAAGCTTGCCGCCTTCCGGGATCTGCTGGCCAGGCTGTCGTTGTCCCCTGGGGACGTCGCCTATATCGGCGATGACATGATTGACTGGCCGGTAATGGCCGAGGTCGGTTTAAGCGTCGCGGTGGCGGACGCCCATCCGCTGCTGCTGCCCAGGGCCGACTATGTGACGCATATCGCCGGCGGTCGGGGCGCGGTGCGCGAAGTCTGCGATTTACTGCTGCTGGCGCAAGGGAAGCTTGAGGACGCCAAAGGTCTGTCGGTATGAGCAAGACAACGTTCTGGGTAACCCTGGCGCTGGTGATTGTGGCGCTGGTGCTTATCGGCTGGAATTTGGCGGACAGCGACAATGCGCCGGCGCCGGTGGCGGTCGATAACGGCGAGCCCACCTACCAAAGCGAACATACCGTGACCCTGGTATACAACCCGGTGGGCGCGCTGAACTACCGGCTGGTGGCGGATCATGTCCAACATTATGCCTTAGAACAAATCACCTGGTTTACCCGGCCGGTGGCGACGATGTACGATGAGAACAAGGTCGCCTCCTGGACGGTCAGGGCCGATCGGGCCAAGCTGACCGGGGACAAAATGCTTTATTTATACGGCCATGTTCAGGCGGACAGCCTGATAGCCACCTCGCAGCTACAGCATATCCGTACCGATAATGCCGTGGTCAACCTGGTGACGCAGGACGTTTCCTCCGATGACGAGGTCACCCTCGACGGCATCGGGTTTACCTCTGTTGGCGAAAAGATGCGCGGTAATCTGCGAAACAAGACTGCCCAGTTGATTGAAAAGGTCAAGACCTCCTATGAAATTCAAAACCAGCAGCACAATCCGTAGTTGCATGGCCGTTGGCGCGCTGTTGCTGTTTAGCGCCAAAGCGATGGCGCTGACCGGCGATACCGATCAGCCAATCAAAATCGATTCGGCCCAGCAGTCCGTCGATATGCTGTCCAATACCGTCACGCTCACCGGCAATGTGGTGGTTCGACAGGGTTCCATCGATATCCGCGCAGACAAAGTGGTGATCACCCGGCCCAACGGCGAGCAAGGCAAGGAAATCGTCGAGGGCTATGGCAATCCGGTCACGTTCTATCAGATGCAGGACAACGGCAAGCCGGTCAAAGGCCATGCCCTGAAAGTCCGATACGAGCTGGCCAACGACTACGTCATCCTCACCGGCGACGCCTATCTGGAACAATTGGACAGCAATGTTAAGGGCGATCGCATCACCTATCTGGTGAAACAGCAGAAAATGGAAGCCTTTAGCGACAAGGGCAAGCGGGTCACCACCGTGCTGGTGCCCTCCCAGTTGCAAGACAAAGGCAATAACGCCAAGGCGCCCAAACCCGCCGCCACCCAATGACACAAGAGTAAGAATTTTATGGCAACATTAGTCGCGGAGAATCTGGCCAAGGCCTATAAAGGCCGCCATGTCGTGGAAAACGTCAGCCTCAAGGTCAGTTCGGGCGAAATCGTGGGATTGCTGGGGCCCAATGGCGCGGGCAAGACCACCACATTTTATATGGTGGTGGGAATCATTCAGCGCGATGCCGGGCGCATTGTGATAGACGAGGACGATATCACCCTGCTGCCGCTGCATACCCGCGCCCGTCGCGGTATCGGCTATTTGCCGCAGGAAGCCTCTATATTCCGCCGCCTGAGCGTGTACGATAATTTGATGGCGGTGCTGCAAATCCGCAGCGATCTGAATAATACTCAGCGCGAGGATCGGGCTGTCGAGCTGATGGAGGAGTTCCATATCGCCCACTTGCGTGACAATCTGGGTCAATCCTTGTCCGGCGGCGAACGGCGGCGGGTGGAAATTGCCAGGGCATTGTCCGCCAACCCCAAATTTATTTTGCTGGACGAGCCTTTCGCCGGCGTGGATCCGATTTCGGTCATTGATATCAAGAAGATCATCGAGCATTTACGCGACAGCGGACTCGGTGTATTAATTACCGACCATAATGTGCGCGAAACGCTGGACGTTTGCGAACGCGCCTACATCGTCAGCCAAGGACAATTGATTGCGCACGGTACGCCGGCTGAAATACTCCAGGACGAGCAAGTAAAACGTGTTTATCTGGGCGAAGAGTTCCGCCTCTGATAAGGTGTCCTGAATATTAAGGGCCAGAAGAGGTCAAGTTACATAGCATATGAAGCAAGGTTTGCAACTCCGATTCAGTCAGCAATTGGCCATGACCCCGCAATTGCAGCAGGCGATCCGTCTGTTGCAATTGTCCACGCTTGAGCTCCAGCAAGAGATTCAAACCGCGCTGGAAAGCAACCCGTTGCTCGAACAGGCGGACAACCACGATGAAATCGAGTCCCGCGACGCGCCTGACAGCGAAGCGCTCGACACCCGGGAAGCCATGGAGCAAAAGGACATGCCGGACGAATTGCCGCTGGACGCCACCTGGGACGAAATGTACTCGGCGGGGACGCCTTCCGGCACCGGCACCGACTACCGCGACGAGGAGTTGCCCATTTACCAGGGCGAGACTATCCAGACGCTGCAGGATTATTTGATGTGGCAGGTGGAATTGACGCCGTTCTCAGACACCGACGCCGCCATCGCCACCTCCATTGTCGATGCCGTGGATGAAACCGGTTACCTTACGGTGCCGCTGGAAGACATTCTGGAAAGTATCGGCGATGAGGATGTGACGCTGGAGGAAGTCGAAGCGGTGCTCAAACGCGTGCAGCGTTTTGATCCGGTGGGCGTGGCGGCCCGGGATTTGCGGGACTGCCTGCTGATTCAGTTATCCCAGTTGCCGCCGGACTGCCCCTGTCTGGAGGAGGCTCGGCTGATTGTCAGCGACCACCTTGAATTGCTGGCCAGCCACGATTTTCGCACCCTGCTTCGTTCGACGCGGCTAAAGGAAGACACGCTGAAATCGGCCATGGCGCTGATTCAGTCGCTGGACCCGCGTCCCGGCCAGTCCATCAATACCAGCGAATCGCAGTACGTCATCCCGGATGTGCTGGTGCGCAAAGTCCATAACCGCTGGACCGTGGAGCTTAACACCGACAGCATCCCCAACCTGAAAATCAACCAGCAATATGCGGCGTTGGGCAATTCCGTGCGGAATGACGCGGACGGGCAGTTTATCCGCAGCCACCTCCAGGAAGCCCGGTGGTTGATCAAAAGCCTGGAAAGTCGTAATGATACCCTGTTGAAAGTCACCCGCTGCATCGTTGAACAGCAGCAGGCGTTTTTTGAACAGGGGGAAGAATATATGCGGCCGATGGTACTGGCGGATATCGCCCAGGCGGTGGACATGCATGAATCGACCATTTCACGCGTGACAACGCAAAAGTATCTGCACAGCCCGCGCGGCATATACGAACTAAAATATTTTTTCTCAAGCCACGTTAATACCGAGGGCGGCGGCGAGGCCTCCTCCACGGCGATACGCGCGCTGGTGAAAAAACTGATCGCCGCGGAAAACCCGGCCAAGCCGCTTAGCGACAGCAAGCTGACCACGTTGCTGTCCGAGCAGGGTATCATGGTGGCGCGCCGCACCGTGGCGAAATACCGAGAGTCTTTATCCATCCCGCCGTCGAACCAACGCAAGCAATTGGTTTGACCTCATCAGAGAAGGAAGACACTATGCAGCTGAATATCGCCGGACAACATGTTGAAATCACCGAGGCATTACGCGATTTCGTTACTGGTAAATTTTCCAAGCTGGAACAGTACTTCGACCGGATCAATCAGGTATATATTGTGCTGAAAGTGGAAAAGGTCCAGAAAATCGCCGAAGCGACGCTACATCTCAACGGCGGCGAGCTGCATGCGACATCGGAGGCGGAGGATATGTATGCCGCCATCGATTTATTGATTGATAAACTGGCGCGACAATTGAATAAGCATAAAGATAAATTGAAGCAGTTTTAATTTTTGCGTAGCCATTATTGCTATCTAACCCCGTATCGTCCCGCTGATCGCGGGACGATGCGTCATAAAGGTGAAACAGCACCTGAGTGAAATGAAATGACTAACGATACAGCATTGCAAATCAGTACGGTGTTAAGCCCCGAATGTACCCGCGGCGCCGTGAGCTGCCAGAGTAAGAAACGCGCGCTGGAAATCATCAGCGAGCTGGCGGCCAGGCAACTCAATTTATCGCCGCAGGTGGTGTTCGACGCCGTACTTACCCGGGAACGCATGGGCAGCACCGGTATCGGCAATGGAATCGCCATCCCCCACGGCAAGCTGGAAGAGGATACCCTGCGCGCCGTGGGCGTGTTTATCCGTCTGGAACAACCGATCGCTTTCGATGCCATCGACAATCAACCGGTAGACCTGCTATTCGCCTTGCTGGTGCCGGCGGAGCAATGCAAAACACATTTGCACACGTTGTCGCTGGTGGCCAAGCGCCTGGCGGACAAATCCGTCTGCCGCCGTCTGCGGGCCGCGCAAAGCGACGAAGAATTGTACGAAATCATGACCGAAACGGAAGACGGGTCTTAACGATCCTCCGCGGACCGCCGGTCCAAAGCTTCGCCGTGCCGCATGGAACGGCGGGAACGCGGCGTTTTCGCCGATGCGTCGATGTCAATGCCAGAGGGGAGTCGCCATGGTGCTGATGATAGTCAGCGGTCGATCCGGTTCAGGGAAGTCCGTCGCGCTGCGTGCGCTGGAAGATATGGGGTTTTACTGCGTCGATAATCTGCCGGTGGTGCTCCTGCCGCAGTTGGCCGCGACATTGGCGGAACGCAACACCTCCGCCGCGGTCAGTATCGATATCCGCAACATGCCCGAGACGCCGGAGGTATTCGAGCATGCCATGGACAGTTTGCCGGAAAATTTCGCCCCCCAACTGCTGTTTCTGGATGCTGAGCGCAATACCCTGATCCGCCGCTACAGCGATACCCGCCGCCTGCATCCGTTATCCAGCAAAAATCTCTCGCTGGAAAGCGCCATTGACCGGGAAGACGAATTGCTCGAGCCGCTGCGTTCCCGCGCCGACCTGATTATCGACACGTCCGAGATGTCGGTGCATGAGTTGGCGGAAATGCTGCGCACCCGCCTGCTTGGCAAACGCGAGCGCGAGTTGACCATGGTGTTCGAATCGTTCGGCTATAAGCACGGTTTGCCCATCGACGCCGATTATGTTTTCGACGTGCGTTTTCTGCCCAATCCCCACTGGGATCCGAAGCTCAGACCGATGACCGGCCTGGACAAACCCGTGGCGGCATTTCTCGATCGCCATACCGAAGTGCATAATTTTATCTACCAGACCCGCAGTTATCTTGAGTTATGGCTGCCGATGCTGGAAACCAATAACCGCAGCTATCTCACCGTGGCCATCGGTTGTACCGGCGGCAAGCATCGATCGGTGTACATCGCCGAACAATTGGCGGATTATTTCCGCTCCCGCGGTAAAAACGTCCAATCCAGACACCGAACCCTGGAAAAACGCTCATGACAGTCAAACAGACGGTGGAAATCAAAAACCGCCTGGGCATGCACGCCCGGCCGGCCATGAAGCTTTTCGATCTGATGCAAAGCTTCGATGCCGAAGTGTTTTTGCGCAACGACAGCGGTACCGTGGCGGAGGCCAGCAGCGTCATCGCGCTGCTGATGCTCGACTCCGCCAAGGGCGGGCTGATTGAGATTGAAGCCACCGGGCCCGATGAGCAGCAGGCGCTGGCGGCCATCATTGATTTGTTCAACGCCGGCTTTGACGAAGACTGACGCCGCTTCAGGCCCGGCTCAGGCTGTCCATGGCGATAGCCTTGAACGCGGCGAAGTCGCGGCTTTCCCGTAATCGAGGCATGGCGCGCGACCGAACGAAATTCACGAAGAGCTCGTAGATGGCCATGGCCTCTTCATAATCGGTCTTGTTGATGGTCAGCAGGAAAATGACATAGGCGGTTTCGTTATCCCCCCAGGGGATTCCGCCTGGGGCCAGGATGGTGTAAATAACGGTCTTTTTCGCCAGCAGCCCCAGCGAATGCGGCAAGGCGATGCCATCCCCCAGTAGGGTGCTTACGATAGCCTCCCGCTCCACCACCGACGGATGGAAGTCCCTGTCCACCCATCCCTCGCGTTCCAACTGGCCGCACACCCGACGGAATAAATCCGCCTGGCGCAGCGGTTTTTCGACGATCATAAAATGCCGCGCGTCGAAAAATTTCTCCAGCATATAGGGCCGGGTACGATCCACCAGAACCAGTTTGCCCAGTTGTTCCAGTTGATAATCGGTTGGGAAGGGCGCCAGCACCATTACCGGTTTGTTCTTTTCTTCGAGCCGCACCGTGGAAACCACGAAATCTTCCTCCAACTGCGGCAACTTTTCGTAGTCCCGCGAGGAGATCACCCGGGTTACGCTGATTTGCGGGTATTTGCGAACAAGCAATGCCTGAATCATCCGCACCGTGGAATTACCGCTGTCGCACACCAGCACCACCTGGGGATGGCGCTGGTAGCCGATATCGTAGTGGCGCTCCAGCCCGACGCCGATATGTAATACCAAAAAACCGATTTCGTTCTCGCTGATGACATAGGGCGTATATTTGCCCCAGCTGGTTACCGCCGCCAGCGTGACGTCATAAGCCATGGGGTAGTGCTGCTTGATATTGGCCAGTAGCGGGTTGGGAATGGTAATTTGGTATTTCACCCGGGTCATCATGGTCTTGATATGGGTGAGCAGATCAGTGCAAAGCTGCTCATCCCCACGCAGATTATAATAATAGTGCGTATTGATATACGACAGAATATAGTCCACCAGGGATTCGTCATCATCTGCGCCGATATCGGTGGGCAGAATATTCTCCACCCGGCGCGCGGCAATGTTCACGCGCAGATACGCCTCTTCCGCCGCCGGAATCTCTTTGCCCACTCGCGCTTTCAGTTCTTCCGCCAACCGTACCGAGATCTGCGTCACCGCCGGATCGCTTTCTTCCGCCTCGAAATCGGACAATGAAAAACCGTTGGCAATCCGTCTGGCGGCCACCGTACAGTAGACGCTCAGATAATGTTCGCCTTCATCGGTCAGGCGAAGGGGCGATTGGGCCAGCAGGTGGTGCAAAAAGCGGGACAGCGTCTCGAAGGCATCGCGGTTTAAGCCATCGGTTTCCAACAGCGGCGGGGTCTGATAGCGGGCATCAAGCGTCAACAGCACATCGGTCAGGCAGGTGCGGATCGCCGGCTCGGCGCCAAACAGCTTCATACCGTAGCGCGGCCGGGTTTCGATGCGCAGTCGGTAACGCGCCAAGCGCTCGCGCACCTCGGCCATATCGTTTTGCAGCGTTCCCCGGCTGACGAACCATTCGTCGGCGATATCTTCCAGTTTGAGGGAAAACGCCGAGGTGAGAAAACGCACCAATAGCAGATTTACGCGTTCAGCGGCGGTGCGCGGCGTCGGGTTGGCGAGCCGGCCGGCGGATTGCCGCAACGTGGCAAACCGTTGCGGGTCCGCTATTTTTAGCCGGTAGCCGCTGCCGGCGGCGACCCGAAACCGGGTGATGTTGTCGCTACGCTGATTCATGGCATAAAGATAACCGCCGTCCGGCGACAACGTCATTGTGCGCGGATAATCGCCGCGCGTCCAGACCTCGCCGGCCCAGCCAGGGTGCCTTGTTCGTCGACGTCGATGCGCGCGACGCTGTTTATGCAGGCGATTGTCGGCATACAGCGGCGCGACGCCGCCGGCAAGTATCGGGGAAGCCAGAGAAGCGAGCATTGGCATCATTTTTTTATTTCCATCACATTCCTTATTTTCGGTGAACGCATTCGCGTCCGGTCCCCTGTCCGACGAGGGCGCAGGCCATCAGCCCAGCAGTTTTTTGACTATCGCCAGCAGCGCCCGCACATCATTCGGCCGGGTCAGCCCGCTGGCGTTATCGATAATCGAACTGTACACATGCGGAATAATCCGGCTGACCCCCGCCTCGAGAGCGATAGTCAAAATCGGCTCGATATTGTCAAGATCGATGCCGCCGGTGGGTTCCAGCCAAAAATCCTGTTCGGCGCACGCGCGCGCCACCGCGACGAGTTCTTCACGGGCGCGCAAACCGCCCATGGGGAAATATTTGAGGGAACTGCCGCCCATATCCTTAAGCAAGGCAATGGCGGTCGCCACCGGGACTATGCCGTCGGGGGCGTGGGCGCTGAGCGGTCCGGTGGAAATTTTCACCCACCCAGCCTTACCGGTGGGCGACACGAGCCCGTTTACCACGCTGTCCTGCTGTCCCAGCAAGGCGCGGCTTACCCCCACGCCGGTAAAAACCTGATTAACATGCTGCGGTTGCACCTGGCCGGCAATCAGGCTTACCCTGTGCGACTGGCTTGGATCGCCCGCCCCCAGCCCCACCGAAAGCGCGTTGTCGATAAGCGACGCGTAAGCGCGCATATCGGCCACGGCCGAAGGCACATCGGGATAATTTTTCGCCAGCACGCCAACCAGCACATGACCTTCGGCGGCGGCATAAATATCTCTGGCGTTATCCTTGGATCCGGCCAGAACGTTCAGGCAAATCCGGTGGCGATAATAATTCGGCGTCAATGTCATGCCGCGGCTCCTCCAAGCTGTTTTTCAATGCAATCGGCGATGACCGCTAATTGCGGCGGCGTCACGCTACGGACATCCACCTCGATTTTGCCTTCGTTGGCGCGATAGCCCCGGAAATAAATGGCGATTGCGCCGTTCCTCAGCCCATCGACGATAGCGGTGGTCCGCTGGCCGAGCTGGTGCTCGTCAAAAGCGATCTCCGCGCGCGCGATATCGCGTCCGGCGGCATCCCACACCACCCTTGCCGATACCCCCTCCAGCGTGTTCAACCGGGCGATAAACGGCGCCATTTTATCGGCCATCTCCCGGCCGGCGGTTTTCGGCGCGGACACATGACGCTCTATGGCCCGGGTCAGCCCGAGGATGCCCTCTTTACCGACCTTCATCGCCCGGCCGATACCGTTCGATTGCCGTTTCACCCAGTCCACATAGGGCTGTCTACCGATAACCAGCCCGCTGGTGGGGCCTTCGATGGCTTTGGCGCCGCTATAAATCACCAAATCGGCGCCGGCCCGGTAATACACGGTCAGGTCCTCTTCGGCGGCGGCGTCGACAATCAGCGGGACCTGATGCCGCTGGGCCACGGCGGCGGCCTCCGCCACCATCAACATACTTTTTTGCACCGTGTGATGGGACTTGATGTAAAGGATGGCGGCCGTTTCGGCGCCCACGCAGGCGGACAGCTGATCGGCGGAGCACGCGTTGGCGTATCCCGCCTCCACCACTTTGCCGCCGCCCAATTCCACCATGGTGCCCACTGGCGCGCCGAAATTGACATTGTGTCCTTTGGGCAGGACGATTTCCCGGGGAACGGAAACGTCGGCGCCATGCAAATGTTCCAGCAGCCAAGGATCGGTTTTAACGATCGTCGCGGCGACGGATTGGGCAATACCGGCCGACGCGCAGGAGACAACCACCGCGCTCTCTACCTGTAGCAACCCGGCGATATAGGCGCCGGTTTTATCGATGAGATCCTTCATTTCGAAGTAATGATGCAAGCCCTCATTGACCGCTTCGGTCACCTCCACGGCCGGGGTGGAGACCCCCAGGATGGTCATGCGGCCCGCCGCGTTGATCACTTCCTTCAGGCCGTACTTTTCATAAATCGAAGACATTTTTTTCTTTACCTTCATCGGTTAACAGAACCTTCCCCGCCACCACCGCCGCCAGAGGCGCCAGGTGGCGATGCCCGGTTTCGGATTGTCCTTCGGAATCCATCAGCGTTCGGCACTCGCCGTTGATGGCGAACAATGTCAAATCCGCATCGGCGCCCACCGCCAGCCGACCTTTCATTGGCAGGCGCAACATCTCGGCGGCATGACTCGTGACGCAATCGATCACTTGCGGCAAGGTCATACCCAGCGCCAAAAATTTGGACATCACCGCCGCCAGGCCGTAGACCGGCCCTTTCAGACGATTGCGACAATAAATGTCGGAACTGAGGGTGTAGGGCAAGATACCCTGGTCGATGGCCTGTCGGGCGATGGCGAAACTGAAGCTGGCGCTGCCGTGGCCGACATCCAGGCAAACGCCGCGCGCCAGGGCCTGTCGCATTGATGTCCGCAGCCCCCCTTGCGCGGAAAGGATTTTGTTGGGCTTGCCGTTAAAACAATGGGTGATGATGTCTCCCGCCGTCAGCGTATCGGCTATTTCATCCAAACTCGGCGGATTGTTGCCAATATGCACCATCAACGGCAACCCGCCCGCGCGCCGCTGAATCTCTTTGGCGCGAATCAGCGGTTTGACGCCGTTACCGCCCACCACACTGCTGCTCATGCGCGCTTTCAGGCCGATGATGAAATCAGGACGACTCTCAATGGCCCGTTGGGCGGCGTCGGCGTCGATGCGCGCCATATCCGCCAGTTCGTCCTGGGTGACGATGCCGGTCCGCGCGATATTGAGTAACGCATAGACCCGGGTTTGGGCGCCCCGAGCCAGGCGATAAAAGTCATCGACATCGTCCGCCCCGGTACTGCCGGCATCGACCACTGTCGTGACGCCGCCGGCCACCACCACGCAATCCGGCTCGTCGTGATAGACCGGCGATTTGCGATAGCAGTGCACATGTGAATCGATCCATCCGGCGCTGGCATAAACAGCGCCGCGCAACGCCAACGTGGTTTTCGCCGTCGCTTCCCGGCTGATGGCGCCGAACGCGGCGAACTTTCCGTCGCGTACCGCGATATCCGTCAGGCCGCCGTCGGCCAGTTTCGCGCCACGCAACAAAAGATCGTACATGGGTTTTCCTCCCTGCCCTGCCGGACATCCGTCGTCCCGCCCGGTCCGCCCCGTAAGTGGAGTTGCTTTGATTGATGGTGAACTTGCGCGCCAGAATAATCAGGTAACCGATGATCAGGCCCAACGCCAGTCCCGTCACCAGCGAGGCGGCAAAATTCTCCACCGGAAATTTTAGGCCGGCGCTCAGCAGCAATGCCGGCACGCCTAGCCCCACGCCGGTTTGCAAGGCGCCGCCGATATCCAGAATACCCACCAGCGAGCCTTCGATAATCCGGGCGAAAAGAAAGCTGGCGCCAAACGCCGCCACCGCGCCATACACGCCGGTATTGATACCGGTACGCAGCATGGACACAAACGCCACTTCGTTGAAGGCGCCGATACCGTAGAGGTAATACATGTGGGTGCCGGCGAAAATCCCGGCGGACAGCAATCCGACAAAGAAGGGGAATGACCAGTCGGCATACCAAAAACCGCGTTGTTCTTGTTCCATTTCAGTCTCTCCTTACGGTTATTTACCGCTTAACTGGTTGTGGATGACGTCCAGCCAGCCGGGGATACCCAGACTGAATGACTGCAGCATTTTGAGATCGAAGCCGCGGAAAAATCCGCTTAGCACAAACAGGGCGACAATGACCGTCATCATAATGGCGGTGATTTTGTTCCAGCCGCTTTCTTCCACGCCTTTACCGATCAAAATGCCCAACACCAGCCCCGGCACGGCGTTGCCCATAATCAATTGCGCCAGACCGCCGAAAACGGTCGCCCAGAATCCCGAACGCCGGCCGGCGTCAATGGCCGCCAGCCAGAAGATTACCGGCATGACCATATTCACCAGCAAATTGGCGGCGGGAACCAGGACTTTCACCGCCGTCAATGAGTGATTTAATTAAAATGATGAGAAACATCGAATTATCCTTTTTAAGGCCCGATTGTTTAACGTCTGGAAAAATGCAGTTTTTCGGGGTCAAGCATGGC
Source organism: Martelella alba (assembly GCF_005217455.1). Taxonomy (GTDB): domain Bacteria; phylum Pseudomonadota; class Gammaproteobacteria; order Enterobacterales; family Enterobacteriaceae; genus Acerihabitans. Next base: position 59,854 of record NZ_SZPQ01000009.1, on the reverse strand, counting down.
GACATTGATGCTAATATCCAACTCCACGACATAGGTTTTCTTTTCGCGCGGTAAAAAGAAAAACAGAAATTTTTCCACGCGACATATTTCTTCCGCTTTCACCACGTCCACCTGCACCGGTTCAATACGCAGCAAAATATTGCCGGTGCGCTTCATTACCGCCGACTGGACATGGCCGAGCGCGGCGGCCAGAGCGCTCTGTTTGGTCTCACCGCGCCCCGTCACCCTGACTTTCATCGCCGCCTGTTCTTTCATCAGACGTCGCCGTATTTTTTACGCCAGGTTTCAATCAATTTCTGGCCTAGTTCTTCTTTATCCATAAAACCGAATCCCAATACCTTGCATCCTTCCTGAATAGCGGTGACGCCTTCTTCAATGGAACGCATACCGTATTTGGCTTTGTAGCCGTATTTGTTTTGGGCGGTAATGGCGCCGGCGCCGCCGCTGCCGCAAAAGGAGATGCCAAAATCCGCCTGTTCTTTTTGCATGACGTCGCCCAGTTTCATATCCGCCGCCATTCCGGGTATAACCACCACTTTCGCGCCGGCTTTTTCGATACCTTGGGCGACTTTCTGGCCTTTCCCCAGACGATCGCCGATGATCACCGTTAGCTGACCCATAACTTCTCCTTTAGCGTTAGGTGGCGTCGTTACTTTTCGCCACTTCGAAATGCACTGATAGAAGGTAAGCCTCTTCTACCGGTAAATTAGCCAGTCGGGCTACTATCTCCCGAGCCATGTCCATGGAATCCGGCGAAATTTCCTCAAACAGACTGACATCCACTTCCGGCAGGGGTTCGCCGGTGAGGGAACGCCGGACCATGGCTTTCACATGGGATGTCAGCATTTGTTCCTGTACCTCGTTCAATCGGATGTTGCGCGTTTTCAGCATATCCATGATACCCGACAGTGTTTGGTCGGCGAGCCTGGCGGTCATGTCGCCTTCGCTATTATTCCCTGTCACGGGTACGGCTTTGTCGATCACTGTTTGCTTCCACCTCAATCACAGAAATAAATAACGTCTCACAGCCGGGACATCCGCCGCGGCCGGCTTAAATCGGGAAAGCGACCCACAGCCGGAGCCGGCCCGAGGACAAAACGCGGCGAGCGCTGTCCATGTCCAAACCGGTTGCGCCGATGACGTCTACCGGGATAGGCTCCTAGCGCATCAAGTACCGATGCCATCGTCATTTACCCTAGCGTTATTGCCGGAGAGTGTGTAGACGTTATTTTTCCACTTTGAAGCGGAAAGAATTTCTCACCCTATTATCTTTATATCAGCGCAGCCATGGCATTGTTGTTATACTATATAAAAACAATTTTTATAGAATATAAATATATATATTTCTATAATGGCAGAATATAAATTTGAATACAAAAAATAAGCTAATATTATAATGGATTTTATATAGTCCATTCGCCAGCGCGGTTTTTTTACCCCACGGCATAACGTCAGCCCCCGTCAGCCCTGAAATTTCGATTTTTTTGCGCCTCAAGGCATTATCCCGATGGTCGGGGGAACGGAAAAAATACCCATCGCCAACACTTATGGCCGACGGCGAAGGGCTTGGGAAACCATTACAAATCCGTTTTTGCCGGCTCTAAAAACACAATGCATGCCGGTATGTATCCCGCCACGAAATGAAAAATGTTTTTTACCGCGGCCGGCAAAAATTACCACGCGAAAATGCTTGCCATGAGATACATTTTCTTCTCGGTTGCGACCCTCCCGCGCCATACATTATCCAGCGCATGACAGCCATAAGGTTGGGGTGATCGAAAGCAACCCACCCAGAGGCGACGTGAAATACAACGCGTATCACGTCCTTCAAAAGAAACGACGGAGAGTAATACATGCGCGTCATAGAAGGATGTTATTATATAATAGCGGAAAATGATTCATCAGAAGTGTTGTATGACCGTGATGAACACCTACAAAACAGTAACCAGGATGGTTCCTTTAATGTAAACTGCCATGAATCCCCCCCCGTCCCTAATACCCCCTTGCGCGATGACCTTAAACATCTATTTCTGCAACTCATGAATATAGTAACGGCTCATGAAGCGGAACATTTTTCCATTCTGTCTTTATCTCGTGCCGGTATATATATTCCTTTATCGATATTGATTACAGCACGTGATTGCTACGGCCTTTGGTCCGGGGAAAAGCCAATGGGCCATTTGCTGAGTAATGCGCTGCCTTTTTTGCTGCGGATAATTCTTCCCTATAGCGCAAAATTGCAAACATTGGCCGATTACGTCAAAAATCTGGTCGAAAATCAGTTGGGTACGGATATACTTTCGCTGATTCCGGCCTATCGCGATCGAAACGGCAACGGTTTTGTCTGGCTGGGCATATTGGCTCTGGTATACCAATTCTATTCGGCGGATAGACGTCTCCCCGCCCCCAGCCGCAAAACACTGCGCATCCCCCTGATGCTGGCGCGATTATTCACCAGGGCGGCGCGTTTTTGGCGCATGGTCTGCGGGGCGACCGAATATGCCGGTCCCCGGTCCGTGGACAAGTTCGGCCGCCTGCGCCTTAGCGGCGACGAGAAACAGCGGCAGTACGGCGAGCGACTATTGGCCAGAGGATGGGCCAGGAATAATGGGGGGCAAATCGGGGCGGAACACGCGGCGCTACGCTATTACGGCATTCGCACGGCGACCGGCGGCCATCCCCCGTCCACCAATAGGGTTTCCTGCGATGGGATGCCACTTGCCGGTCCATCAAACCTGCCCGGACCGGTTTCGGCCGCATCGGCCATTTACCGCGTCATCCGGCAAATCGGCCGGGCTCTCGTTACGGCGCTTCCCCGCCTTACCGGGGTCGGCGCGGCGCCGGCCAGCGTAATCGGCGACCGCCATTCCGGTTATCGGACACTGATTATCCGCGGCGATTTTCCGATGCCCCATCCCGCGGATCTGTTAAGGAAACTTGAGCGCCTGCGGTACAGGGACTTTCCCCGTTTGCAAACCCTCGTGGCGCGGCAGTTGTCTGAGGACATCGCCCGGCGCTTCGCCGTCGCCGTTGATGCCGACGAGATTTACCTGCGCGGCGCGGCGGGGGCGAGGCCAACGGATGACATCTCATTGACGCAATTCGCCCTCAGACGGTTTCTCACCAACGCCGTCCCCGCGTTGGCGGACAAAGACAGTCGCGACGCCCTGATCTTCGCGGAAAACAGGGCGGCACAGCCCCGGCGCGGCGCGGCTTTATCATTGACGCCGGCCGAGCTCGATCACCTGATGGGTCAATGGGATATGGCCGCCGCGTATCGCGATGCGCTGAACCGCTATTGGCTACATCACCATGAGCGCCATGCCTTGGGCAACCTTTTGCGGATCCTCGCGCAGCTTGTGGAAACCGCCCACCGCCTCGGCGCGGTCAATACCGACATGGCGCTTTGCGCATTGGGTTTTGGCAATCGGCATACGTTTGCCGTCTCTTTACGCTTGTTCGAGGCGGCGGGCATCGTCGCCAACGATCTTTTCGTGATGACCGCCCCGGACCTGAGGCAGGTTATACTGTATCTCCCCCGGGCACAGCGGCCATTCAGGCTTTTCGCCAATCACCGCGCCATGGCGAATTGGATAACCGAGCAGTGCCGCCACCCCCTCCCATCGGAAGAGATCCTGATGCATTTCGCGGTGAAAGACCGGTGGCTGGACGCGACAGGGGCCTTGAATCCGGCATTGACGCGCGCGCTGGCCGCGGCGGCCGACGATCCCGACAGCCTCGGCGGCACTGGCGCGGCGTTCGGCGAGCCGCTGTATTTGCTGCTCACTCGGCAACAACGACAGCGGGCCCTGGAAGATGCCGATTTCCTGCATGCATTCCCGCGGGCGGCGAAAACACAAGCGGAAACGGACGCTATCTCGTTCACCCGCGTGATGACGCTGTACGCGCCGCTGCCGGAAATGGATACCGAGTCCGCCCTCCGGCACATCGGCGCGACCGGCGACGCATTCCTGGAGCCGCCGCAAAAGCTCGGCCCGGCCGCCGCCGCGCTGTTCATTGCCGCCGCCGATGCCGCCGCTTTCCTGACGGCCAATAGGCAAAGCGATGCGCCTCTTGCCCACTCCCATCCCCTGGATCTTGCCGCTTTTGCCCGCATCCTAAATCAGGATTGGGCGACATTTCTGGCCACGCCCATCAGCACGGCGGCGGAACGCCGCGTTATACGCCGCCTGACGCTCAAACCACAAGGCTATGAACGGGAAATTCGTATTCGCCCCAATGGCGCGATCGATTCGCATACTACGGTCTACCTGCCCGACGCGCGCGCGCAACCGCCGATGGGCGTGCCCGCCATATCCCTTTCCGGCGCGTGGATGCCGCTGCGTTTTAACGATCGCCTCAACGCCTTTGAAATATACGATATAACGGATCAGACGCGGCCCGGATATCCGGTCATCAAAGATGAGCAGTCCTGCTGGGTTTTCGGTCGCCATACCTATAGCGGCATTGGCGAGGGAGAACAGACGTCTGTGGCGGATTACCGTTTCGTCTCCATCAGGCTGTATGAAAAACTAATGGAAAACATCAATAATTATTGCGGACATGGCGCTGATTTTTCACCCGTTAACAGCCATGGAATGGCGCAAGACGCGGCGGGCCGCGACTATCTGGTGGTAAAACGGCACTATATCCAATTAACCCCGGTCGCCAACAAGCGGCATTTCATTGTCGCGGGTCGCAATAACGCCACGCTGACCCTGAGATTCGATCATAAAAAGAAAAGCTTTATCTTGGTCCCCACGCAAGGGAATTGGCGCGCCACCCACAAGATGAACAGGGCCTTGCCGGCGGAGGATTTGGCCAAGGCCACCGATGCCGCCCGTAGCTTCCGTCAGGGGTTTCGCAGTACGGACGAAAAAACATGCCGATTGTCCCTGGCGGCGGAAAAAGCCCTGACGCCGATGGGATTGGGCCGCGTCATTCATTATGGCCTTAGCGGGCCGGAAATAGCGCGGCATCCGGAGCATGCCCCGCTGGCGCATACGATTCGCGACCTCTTCGCCAGATGCGACGACGTATTGCGGCAGGTTGAGGAATACTTGGGCGACGTGCGCCTGGAGCGGTATTTCCAGAATGCGCTTAGACTACAGCGCGCCAGCCAGTCCCTGCAACTTCGCGCCTACCGGCTGTTTTCAACCCATATCGCCAAAACCCGCGCCCTGCTGAAAAGCCACCTGAACGACGGCCTGGCACGGATCTGGACGGCCGTTTTCTCACCCGATGATCTGCATATGCTCAGTCTGAAACACGATCCGCTACAGCGTATCTGGTTTAATACCCGCGCATTGGCCGCCGGCCCGGCAAACCGCTATCTCGACCGCCATTGCCAATATGAATGTCGGGAAATCAGCGCCAACCGGCACTATGCCTCCGTCGGCGTAGCCCCGAAAGGCCCCGGCCCATCAGGCGCCGCCGTCCCCCCCCTTTTCGCGCGGGAAACCGTTTTTACGCATTTTGTCGAGAGACTGTGGCGCAACAATATGACGCAAAACGAAATCAACGCGCTGATAAGCCTGCCTGAAGCCGCCAGTATGGAAATCAGCGCGTTTATGACCCCGGCGGAGCTGGCCGGCATGGTGTTTCGCACCAAAGCCATGGCGAGAGCCCGCCTGCTATTGGTGGATGCCGACTATTTCGCCCATTTGCTCTGGCATCTGCATGCCATTTTGTATCGCCATTGCGAACACCGCTTCAATCACCCGCATATCCGCTCGGTACTGTTTATGCTGGCATTTCAGGGGCTGGAACAGCCGGGCCGCTAACGAAATTTGGCGTGATTCTCGTTGCGGGTTTGCTGCATCTGCTTTGCCACCACCTTGGCCTGTTTAATATCGCCTTTGTCCACCAGCGCCCGGGTTTGCTCTATCTGACTGACGAGATGATCGATGCCTTTGCGGAAGTCCCGCATTTGTGGGCTGTCGCTGGATTGCCCCTTTAATTTGGGCGGCGTCCCGTTGCGGGCGTCCTCGGCCGCGACATGCATGCCATCCAGGGCCTTTTTCATGGTTGCCGGGTCGTTGGTTTTCAGCAGCGCGCTGTAATTGGCGGCCAGGGCATCCATATCATCAGCGAGATCCCGGGCCAACGCCGACAGGGGACTTGACATCATTAAGGTTAACGACAACATTGCGACAATTTTTATATTCATCATTGCTTTCCTGTTTGTTATTGACCCGCGATTCTCATTTGCGGCAATAACACCGAACCGCACTGGATATTACTTCGCGTCTCGATATCATCGCCGATAGTCACGACATTGCGCAGCATATCTCGTAAATTACCGGCAATCGTGATTTCGCTCACCGGATATTGGATTTCGCCGTTTTCCACCCAAAAACCCGCGGCCCCGCGGGAATAATCCCCGGTGATGGCGCTGACGCCCTGCCCCATCAACTCGGTCACCACCAGCCCGCGATCCATTTCCTTGAGCATGCCGGCAAAATCCAGACCGCGGCCGGCTATCCGCCAGTTGTGGATGCCGCCGGCGTGGCCGGTGCTTTTCATGCCCAGCTTACGAGCCGCATAGCTGCCCAGCAGCCAGGTTTTTAGTACGCCATCCTGCACGATGGCGCGCCGTTCGGTCCGCACGCCCTCGCTATCAAAGGGGGCGGATGCCAACCCCCTCGGCAGGTGCGGATGCTCCTCGATAGTCAGCCAATCCGGCAATATCCCCTTGCCCAAATCGTTGAGCAAAAATGTGGATTTGCGGTAAACGTTGCCGCCGCTGATGGCCGCCACCAAGTGGCCAAACAGACCGGTGGCCGTCTCGGCGGTAAACAGTACCGGCGCCTGCATGGTGGCAAGCTTACGGGGATTGAGATGCGCGAGGGCGCGGCGCGCGCTTTCCTCGCCGACCCACTGGGCGCAACGCAGATCCTCGAAAACCCGGCTCAAGGTATAGGCGTAGTTGCGTTCCATTCTGCCGCCGCTCTCGGCGATAACGCTACAGGACAGGGAATGCCGGCTGCTGTTGTAACCGGCCAGCATTCCGTGGCTATTGCCGTAGACTTTAATGCTGTAATGGCTGTTAAAATTGCCGCCTTCCGTGTTCACGATCCGCTTGTCCAGGGCCAGAGCCGCTTTTTCAGCCTGCGCCGCCAGTTGGACGCCACGTTCGGCATCCAGATCGGCGGGATGGAACAAATCCAAATCCGGCGCGTCAAACGCCAACAGCGCTTTATCCGCGGGACCGGCGAAAGGATCGGGCGAAGTATAGCGCGCGATATCCAACGCGGCGTTCACCGTGCGGGCAATGGCATCGGGGCTCAGATCAGTGGATGATGCGCTGCCTTTGCGTTGCTGATGATAGACGGTGATGCCCAATGCGCCGTCGCTATTGAATTCAACGTTTTCCACCTCGCCATATCGGGTACTGACGCCGATACCGGTGGTTTTGGTGACCGCGACTTCCGCTGCGTCGGAACCAGCCTTGGCCAATTCCAGCGCGTGCGCCACGGCGTTCTCCAGTAAATTCCGCTGCTCTGCGACTTCTGTGACTTGTTTCATTGATCCGCCAGTTTCATAGGGTTATCCGCGAAAACCCGCCCACACTCGCCACAGGCGGGGCCGGGCGCCGCGATCGGGCAGTCCGTTGCGGCTGCCGCCGGGTATCCCGATCCAGTCTATCAGTCCGCAAACCATTTGGCACTCCGCTCGGCGGTATCCGTGCGGCGGGTTATCGCCCCGGCCGACGCCCGGTTCCCCCCTTAACGCGTCCTGGGGTAAAATAAGGACATTACAGATCCCCGCCGACCTGTTAGTATCAGTCCCTTTTCGAGGATAGGCACATGAACAAGCAACCGGACGACTGGCGCGACCAGCAGCCTGACGCGCTGCCGGACGATGATGAAGACGATGAAATTATCTGGGTCAGCAAAAGCGAAATCAAGCGCGATGCCGAAGCGCTGAAAAAACTTGGCGTTGAACTGGTGGAACTGGGCAAAAGCAGTCTTGAAAGGATTCCGCTGGACGACGATTTGCGCGAGGCCGTCGCCCTGGCGCAGCGGATCAAAATGGAAGGGCGCCGCCGCCAGATCCAGCTTATCGGTAAAATGCTGCGCGCCCGGGACGTGGAGCCCATCCGCCAGGCTCTCGACAAGCTGAAAAACCGCCATAACCAGCAAGTGACGCTACTCCATAAACTGGAAACCCTGCGGGACCGGCTCATCGAACGGGGCGACGAGGCTCTCGAAGAAGTCATGGCGCTCTATCCAGCTGCCGATCGCCAGCAGTTACGCACGTTGGTGCGCAACGCGCAAAAAGAACGGACCGCCGGCAAGCCGCCGAAAAGCGCGCGGCAGATCTTTCAGTATCTGCGCGACCAGGCCGAAGATCGCTAGTTCCGGCCTTCGCTATCCGGCGCCGCGCGCCGGCCGGCTAATCAATGCACATTGAAGCGCAATTGTCCTTCCAGCTCTTCCTCCGCCTCGTCAAACAGCAGGATCAGCGCGCCGAAACGGCGTTTTTTCGCGCCGGCGAGATGCAAAAATTCAATTTCCACCGGCAAAGACAAACGGTGGGTGACGGTTTGCCATAATTCATCGAGATTCATGGCATCGGCATCCGTGGGCGGGAATTCGCGCGCGAAAGCGCGATAAAAATCCGGAAGATCGGCTATATGATTAAAATCAAAAGAGACTTTTCCCATCAAGCGCACTCCGCGAAACCTGTCGAAAAAAAACCCGGGCAGCCTGCTGCCGGGCACCGGCATCCAACCTGCTACAGTCCGCCGATATGTAGCGTTTTGACCTCCAAATACTCTTCCAGTCCCAGCACCGAGCCCTCCCGGCCGAGCCCCGATTCCTTGACGCCGCCGAACGGCCCCAGTTCGGTGGAAACCGCGCATTCGTTGACGCCGACCATGCCGGCTTCCAGCGCGCCGGCCACCCGGAATACCCGCTGCAAGTTTTGCGTGTAAAAATAAGCGGCCAGACCGAAGGGCGTATTATTGGCCCGTTTAATGACCTCTTCCTCGCTGTCGAAACGAAAACAGGCCGCCAGCGGACCGAAGGTTTCCTCATGGGCCAGGGTCATATGCTCGTTGGCCTCGGCGATGACCGTCGGCTGAAAAAAATTACCGCCCAACGCATGGGGTTGTCCGCCAATCACCAGACGGCCCCCTTTCGACAGCGCATCCCGGACATGTCCCGTTACCTTTTCCAGGCCGTCCTGATTGATAAGCGGCCCGACCACCACCCCGTCGTCCATACCGTTGCCCACGGTCAACCGCCCCACCGCTTCGGCCAACCTGGCGACGAACGCCTCATAAACGCCTTTTTGTATATAAAATCGGTTGACGCTGACACAAACCTGGCCGGCGTTGCGGAATTTATTGGCGATGGCGCCGGCCACCGCGGCCGGGATATCGGCATCGTCGAACACGATAAAGGGCGCGTTGCCGCCCAGTTCCAGGGAAATCTTTTTCATGGTGTCGGCGGCGTGGCGCATCAGGGTCTTGCCTACCGCCGTCGAACCGGTAAAGGTGATTTTGCGCACCGCCGAACTGCTCATAATGGCATCGCTGATGGCCGCCGTATCCCCCGCCACGCCATTCACCACGCCGCCCGGAATACCGGCCTGGTGGGCCAGGGCCAAGAGCGCGAAGGCCGACAGGGGCGTTGCGTTGGCCGGTTTTATTAAAGCAGTGCAGCCAGCCGCCAGCGCCGGCCCCAGTTTGCGGGTCAGCATGGCCAGGGGGAAATTCCAGGGTGTAATGGCCGCCACCACGCCGATGGGCTCGCGGGTTGCCAGGATACGGGAACGGGGTTTGGCGGCGGGAATGATTTCGCCGTTGGCGCGCTTGGCCTGTTCGGCGAACCACTGGATGAAACTGGCGGCGTAGGCCACTTCGCCCGCCGACTCTTTCAGCGGCTTGCCTTGCTCGGCGGTCATCAGTTCCGCCAGATAATGCTGGTTATCCATGATAAGGGCGTACCAGCGGTACAGCAGCTCGGAGCGATCCTTGGCGGTTTTGTCGCGCCAGGCGGGGAAAGCGGCGCTCGCCGCGGCGATGGCGGCCTCGGCTTCGGTCTTGCCGCAGCGGGAGACGTTGGCGAGCAACCGACCGGTGGCCGGGTCATGCACGGCAAACGTTTCACGGGCATGACGCCATTGCCCGTCGACCAGATAACCGGTGTTGAACAGGACATTCTCTTGCAGCGTTGCTCGGCCCATATGCCACCTCCCACTTAAGTATATAGACTTTACATGCCTTAGGTCGCCTCTTTACGGGTTGCGCCCGCGCCCTTCGCCACGGCGTCGGCGATACGCCGGGGGACCCGCCCCTTTGCCGCCGCCATGCTACTTGAAATAAATAAAGTATACGCTATTCGCTAAGGGCGTGGCGGTAACGGCGCAGTGTATCGGCCAGCCGGCGCACCGGCTCGGTCACCGCCGCCGACGCATGGTATCCGGCCAGTTTTTGCTGATAGACATCCAGCTCTCCCATCAATTGATTGTAATACTCGCTGCGACGGGTTTCGTTGCGCGCGGTTAAAACACGATCGGCGGTGGCGCGGATCTGCCGGTGATAGGCTGAGAGATCCTCATTGACCGGAATATCAGTGACGCGCAGGCGCTGGTGGCTAATGATAAGCTGCAACGCCAGACGGTATTTATCAATATCGGCGGGAAACAGCGTCAGCAGTTGGAACAGTTGTTGATACAGCGCCGGCAGCAAATTGATCTGCCGCCGGGCCTTATTGGTGGAAAGGGATGAAACGGCGCCAAGCACGAATCGGTTTAGCAGCACGCGGCCGATACGTTCCTTGGAGCCGTCCCGCACCAACATGACAATCAGCATGGCCAGAACGCAGCCGAACAACTGGCCCAGGGCGCTATTGAGAAACGTGTTTACGCCGAACGACATGGGATTGGTCAATACCAGGATATTGATGGTGCCGGCCAAGGTGGCCATTGCGCCGACCCGGCGTTTTTGCACCTCAATACCAATGACAAACGCCAGCGCGCCCAGCGCCAGACAGAGTAGAAGCAGGCTTTGCTGACTGGCCGGCATCAAAAACATATAATACAGCGCGCCGACGGGCAACGCGGCGGACATGCCGATGACGAAATCCTTGCATACCAGCAACGGATTGGGGGTGCGCATCGCCAACGCCGTAACCACGGTTATCATAACCATACAGGCGCTGCCCGCCGACCAGCCGGTCCACAGCCAAAACAGGCCGCCCAGCGCCGTAGCGATGCCGGTGCGCAGGCCGTTTATCAGGGCGCGATGCCGCTCCGCCGACGGCGCGACGATAATGGCCTGATCCACCAGCACCTGTTCTTCCACTTGGCTTATCCGGGTGTTGTTTTTTATGCCCTTCGACAACAGCAGGAAGCGCGTGGCGGCGCCGACCCAGGTATACAGGGTTTGCGGCGTTTCCCTGGCCGGCGTGGTGGCGATGACCTGACGCAGTAATTTCATCCGTTTATGGATATCCGACACGCTTTCCAGTGAGTCGTCAAACAACATGCGAAGCGACGGCGGCACATAATCGAGATGATTCTGCAGCACCAGATAGGTTTCGCAAGACTGGGTGATAAGCGTCAAGGCCAGTGTGTGCAATGCCTTTAAACGCCGGTTGACCCGCGGCCAATGAGAAGACTCCATCACCAGATTGGCGCGCATGCCCTCAAGATTATTGATGGCTTTGACCATATTCCCCCATAACGCGTCGATTTCCTCTCTGGGGGCATTGAATAAACACAGTCGCAATAGTCGATATTGCTCGATCAATAATCGGTCCACCGCCCGATCGATATCCTTCTTGACCGAACGCGGCGAAAACAGCACGTCGGCCAGGATGGCGCAAACAATGCCCAGAACGATTTCGCTACACCGTTCAATGGCGTATTGCGGCGCGGCCTGCGGCTGCGATTGAATGCCGATGATGATAATCAGCGCGGTATAGCCGGCCAGTCCCAGGGCATAGGAATTTTGCACGCGCACCAGCGTGGAATACCATGTGCATACTCCGGCCCAAATACAGGCCAGCAGCAGCATCACCGCCGGCGCGCGAATGGTGAGGGTAATAATCGCCAATGCGGCGAAACAGCCAAGAAAGGTGCCGATGATCCGCAGTATTCCCCGGTATTTGATGGCGCCGGCAAAGGGCTCTCCCCCAGCGGCGAAAGCCGGACCGGCGGCGACGATGGCCGCCGTCAGCACTGACCAGCGTGGCGTGGCCAATTGAAAGTGGAAACCGAGAAATAACGCCAGCAAAATGGCGAAGGTCAGTTTCAGCGCGAAACGACAATGAATGAAAAAAGATTGCAACATAGCGGATACTTAACCGAATTCGCGCAGCCGGCGCATAAACTGAATGAATGGCGTCGACGCTTTTTGCCCCCGATCGCGGCTGCCGGTGATCACTACCGTGGCGGTGGTGCCGGCCGGGAATTGGTTTTCCGGCTGGCTATCAAGATGGATTTTCACCGGCACCCGTTGCGCCAGCCGCACCCATTCCAGGTTGGAATCCACCGACGCCAGCCCTTTGCTGCCCGCCGTGCTGCTGCTATTGGTCACCCCGGCGGCAATGCTGTCCACCGTACCGTAGATCACCCGATTACTCCCCAGGGGCGTAATCTCGGCCCGATAACCCGGCCGTATCCTTTCCAGCTTGGTTTCTTCCATATAGGCCAAGAGATAAAACGAATTGCGTTTTACCAGCGCCACCGAAACGTTGCCGCGGGTGATGAATTCGCCGGCATGCACGGTCAGATTGGTAATCCAGCCTTCCGCCGGCGCCCGGACCACGGTGCGATCCAAATCAAGTTTTGCCAGGTCCCGCTCGGCGATGGCCTTGGCTAACTGGTGGCTGACGGTAATGTAGTCATTGCTGGATTGATCGATTTCCTCCTGGGACATGGCGTTGGTGCCTAACCGCTGCCGCCGGGCGGCTTCGCGGCGTTTCTCGTCCGCCAGCGACTGATAGTACTCCACGTCGGCTTGCGCTTCGTCCAGCGCTTGCTGATAACGGGGTTGATCAATCACGAACAGAACTTGTCCCCGCCGGACCAATTGATTATCGCTAACCCGCACATCGCTAATAAGGCCGCTGACATCCGGCGCGATGGCCACCACGTCGGCGGTGAATTTGGCGTCGCGAGTCCAGGGGGACTCGGTATAAAAGGCCCAGGCCCGGAAAATGGCGATGACGGCGATCAGGACCAGCAGCAAGGTGATGGATATTTTAATTATTTTTGTAGCAATAGTTTTCACAACAACCTCAGACGAACAGAGCGGAAACAAGGTAATACATGCAGCAATACAACGCCGTATTAAACAGCGCCGGATGCCAGATATAGTCGTAAAAACCGGTAGGCTGAAGTAAACGGCGCAGCAGCGCAAACAACGCCATCGATACCGCCAGCACAAAAACCACCGGCGGGAAGGATAAGCCGAAGATCACCAAAACCGGGAGCAAACTCATGACCTTTTCCTTTACAATTTCCTTGATAGCGCGTCGGGGCCGGGACAGGTTTGACCGTCCACGACAACACTCCCCGTGATCCCGGACATTCATCATGTCATATCAGAAAGGCTAGTCGAAAAGCGGAAAATGTACCGATGGACGGACCAGGGGGCATAACAGGTTAGACAAACTGGCAATACCGCGGCCAAAATGTAACTGTTTATTAATCGCTAATAAAAGTTCTATTTATATAATGGGATGATGCGCGATCTCATGAACCGATGCATAATAATATCCCTGATAATCCACTGGTTTCAACTTAATGTGATCTAAATCACTTTTAACTCAGAGTGAATAATGGAACGGCTAAACCGTATGATGGTGTTCGCTCAAGTAGTGGAAGGGGGATCTTTCACATCGGCGGCCAGACAATTGCAAACGAGCGTTTCCTCCGTCAGCCAGACCGTGGCGAAGCTGGAAGCCGAACTGCAGATCAAACTGCTCAATCGCAGTACCCGCAGCATCGGCTTGACCGAGGCGGGGAAAATCTATTACCAGGGCTGCCGGAAAATGCTGGCGGAGTTCACCGCGGTCCATGAACAGCTTTACGCCTTCAACAACACGCCCATCGGGACTTTGCGCATCGGCAGTTCCTCCACCATGGCCCAAAACGTACTGGCGATCATCACCGCCGATATGCTGAAAGAGTATCCCGGGCTGTCGGTCAATTTGATCACCGGCATCCCGGCGCCGGATGTGATAGCCTACGGGCTGGATCTGGTGGTGCGGGTCGGCGCCCTGAGCGATTCCAGTCTGTTTTCCAAGCGGCTGGGCGCCATGCCCATGGTGGTTTGCGCCGCCAAAAGCTATCTGGCGGCCCACGGCACGCCGGAGAAACCCGGCGACATCGCCAATTATTCCTGGCTGCAATACGATGTCCGCCCGGACAGCGAATTCGAACTGATCGCGCCGGAAGGCATTGCCCTGCGTTTCTCCCCCCAGGGACGTTTCGCCACCAACGACTCGCAGACGCTCATCCGCTGGCTGACCGCCGGCGCCGGTGTCGCCTATGTTCCGCTGATGTGGGTACTGGAGGAAATTAAACGGGGCGAGGTGGAAATTCTGTTCAACCAGTATTTGTCCGATCCGCGCCCGGTCTATGCTTTATATACCCAAAAGAACAATTTGCCGCTTAAGGTACAGGTGTGCATTAACGCTCTTCAGGATTACTTCAAAAACGTCACCGCCATTTACCAGGCCTTCCGGCGGGATAACACCGCCTGAAATCAGGCGGTGCCGCCGACGGTGATGTTGTCCAGCTTTAAGGTCGGCTGGCCAACCCCCACCGGCACGCTCTGACCCTCTTTACCGCACACGCCGACCCCTTTATCCAGCGCCAGGTCATTGCCCACCATGGAGATCTGCTGCATCGCCTCCATACCGGAGCCGATCAGGGTCGCGCCTTTTACCGGACTGGCGATGCGGCCTTTTTCGATAAGATAGGCTTCCGACGTGGAAAACACGAATTTGCCCGAGGTGATATCTACCTGGCCGCCGCCGAAATTGGGGGCATACAGACCGTATTCGACGCTTTCGATGATTTCGTCCGGCGTGGATCGGCCCGCCAGCATATAGGTATTGGTCATTCTGGGCATCGGCAAATGGGCATAGGACTCGCGCCGACCGTTGCCGGTGGGCGGCACGCCCATCAGGCGGGCATTGAGCTTATCCTGCATATAGCCTTTAAGCACGCCGTTTTCAATCAGCAGATTATATTGTCCCGGCACGCCTTCGTCATCCACCGCCAGCGACCCCCGCCGTCCGGACAGCGTGCCGTCGTCCACCACAGTACATAGGGGCGAGGCCACGAGCTTGCCCATCTGCCCGCTGAACACCGATGTTCCCCGTCGGTTGAAATCCCCTTCCAGACCGTGGCCCACGGCTTCATGCAGCAGCACGCCGGGCCAGCCCGCGCCCAGTACCACCGGCATGGCTCCGGCGGGCGCCGCGACGGCCGACAAATTCACCAGCGCGATGCGCACCGCTTCCCTCGCCCAGTTCTCGGCCCGTATTTCACCGTTCTCGTCGGCCAGGAAATACTCATAGCCAAATCGGCCGCCGCCGCCGCTGGAACCCCGTTCGCGCTTACCGTCCTGCTCTACCTGCACGCTGATGGACAACCGCACCAACGGACGGATGTCCGCCGCCAGGGTACCGTCGCTGGCGGCGACCAAAACCTGCTCGTAAACACCGGACAAGCTGGCATTGACCTCCCGGACCCGGGGATCGGCGCCGCGCGCCGCTTGATCAACCCGATGCAAGAGCGCGATTTTCTCTTCCCGCGGCAGGCTGCCCAGGGGATCGAGCACCGGATACAGTTGACGATAAGGCACTTCGCCCAACGTGCGCACCCGGCCGTCGCCGTGCTCGTTGACAATGCTGCGCGCGGCATTAACGCTTAGGGTCAAGGCATTCAGGGTAAGCTGATCGGCATAGGCGAAACCGGTTTTTTCGCCGCTGACGGCGCGCACCCCCACGCCCTGGTCGATGTTATAAGAGCCGTCTTTGATGATACCGTCTTCAATTACCCAGGCTTCATGGTAACTGGCCTGAAAATACAAATCGGCATAGTCCAGACGGCGCTCGGTCATCTGTTCCAATAGGTTAAACAGATCGTTGTGGCTCAGGTTGTTGGCTGAAAGCAGATGTTCACTGACTAATGTCAGACTCATAGTTTTACACACTTATATTGGGTGAAATGGCCAGCAGCGGCTGGACGACGCGCCGCGACCGTTATCAGGGAGTCTCGTCGCACGTCAAGTGGCTTCTTTGATGCAACTTGAACGACCTCGTAGTCTATAGACTGCGGCAATTCGCCGCCGGCGTCAAATAACCGTCATTATTTACCCTTGCTTGACGACGGCTGACGCGGCTGACGCAGGACTTCCTGAATTTTGGGCTGATCCAGGCTGCCGCTGATATGGTAGCGAATGACCGATATCTTGTTCCATAAAGGCGCCAGCACCTTGCTGGCGGCAAACACCGCGGCGCCGACCACAGGATTGATGGCAAAGGCGGTGGCGACCCCGACGGTAGCGGAAATTTCCGGGGCGATGACCGCTTCCATATCGATTTTCTGGGCGTTCAGGTCCACCTGGCCTGACATGGCGATATCCGCCTCAAGGCCGTCCACCAGCAAATCACTGGTGTGCAGTACGCCGGACTTCAGCCAGGCGGTACCTTTAATGGAATCGAAATAGAACCCTTTGCCGAATGTGTCGCTGAAATCAAATTGCAGTTTGCGCAGCAGCGCGTCAAAGCTCACCAGCCGCAATAGTCGGCCGGCCCGGCCGCTGCTGATGTTGTCGATTTTGCCTTTGCCCAGATTGGCGTGCAGCACCCCGTTTAGCGTGGGAATGTCCACATCCCAGGGAGCGGACTGCCAATGCAGGTCATAATCCACTTTGAAAGGCGCGTTGCGCAACGGCGTATCAATGCCGACATAATCGTTGGCCGCGCCGATATCTTTGCCGCTGAGCTGGCCTTTTACACCGGTCTGGTTTTGCGAACCGCGTCGCGTCCAGGTGCCGGTCAGCGTCAGCAAGGATTTGCCGGTATCCACCGTACCGTGATCCAATGACAGACTGTCCTGGTGCGGCGTGAAATCCCCTTCCACCCGGCCCAGGTTTTGGCCCAGCAGCCAGCATTCCCGGCAGCGCAGTTGTAATGCCGGCCAGTCGGCGAAAGGCTGGGCGGTATCGCCGCCAAATAACGAATCCCGACTATCGCCGCCGGAGGTATGACTGTTTTTCGGCCACAGCGGGTTGTAATAAAGATAATCCAGGTCGGCCCGCCACGGGCCTTGATCCATCATGGACAGCGTCCCCCTGACTTCCCGTCCCTGAAGAGCGACGGCGCTGCCGCCGGCGATATCGCGGCGAGTCAGCGACAACTCGTGCCACTGCTGGCCGCCCAGGGTCAATAACGGTGTTTTCAGCGTTAACGCCTCGGGAAAACGGAACCGGCTGACCACCGCCTTGCCCGCGGTGCGTGATTGCGGCGTCATCAACGCCAGCCACTGTTCCCCGTCCAGCGGCGGCAGATCCAACGTCAGGCTTTTATCGGCCGGCAACGGCGGAATTTTGCCGCCGCCGTGACTCCAGGCGCCCCGCGCCAACGTAATCTGTCGGCCCATCAGCCATTGGGAATTGAATTGATTACCGGCGGCGCTGCCGCTGAGCGTAAAACCGGCCAAATCGCCGGCGACATTGACCGTCAGGGGAAAGGCCTTGCCGCCTTGCTTATCCAGCGGCGCAGGCAAGTGGCTGCTTACTTCCCGAAGATCGCCGGTCAAATCGATTTTATAGGACGTCTTGCCCTTGGCCGGAACGGTCACGGCAATCGCGCTTTGCCAGGCCGCCTGCCCGTTAAGGGGCTTCACAAAGGGCGCGGGGATACCGGGCAGCCGGTCGACGGCCCAGTTGCCTTGCATACCGACATTAATGTCGAAAGCTTGCGGCTGTTCGGCGGTACTGAACGCGATGTTCACCGGTTGTCCCAACCATTGGGCCTTCAGCCCGTCGCTGTCCAAATCCCCGTTACGATAGCGAAACTGCCCGTTCAAGTCTTTTAACGCCGTGCCCAACGGTTTGATAAAAAGACTGTTGTTATGCAGATTGACCCGACCGGAGGCCACTGTTGGCTGCCCATCCAAGGGGATATCGAGATGTAAGTCCCCACTGACATTACCGCCTACCTGCAATTCCTGCAAAGCGGCGCCCAAGGAGTTTTGCAACGGCGTCTGGTTGAAATAGTCGCCGATAGCCTTGCCGGTGCCGTTGATGTCCCCGTCAATCAACAGCAATTCCTTGGAATAATCGGGGATGGCGGCCACGATATCGCGACCCGTCGCCTCGCCCAACTGTGTTTGCGGCGCTCGCATAAACAGACCGTCGTTCACGAAATCCAGGTCGATATCCAGAGGGGTCAGATGCGGCCAGCCCGGTTCGAATTCGTAATCGGCCTGGCGCAGGGGTACCCACACCTCGAACTGGCCGTCATTGTGCCGAAAGGGGAATTGTTTCGGATTGCCGGCGAACACCAATGTGGCATTATCCACCCGACCGCCTTTCAGCGCGCCGGTCAGATACTTGACCAGATGCGGCCCCATCAGTGGTTCGGGGAAGTAGCGCCAGGCCTGGGCGGCATCATACAGGCGTATGCCGGAGAGAATATCCAGCCAGGGCTCGCCCCCGGCCGGCTGGTGGAAATAGAAATCGCCGGTCAGCCACAGGGCGTCGGCGCGCACATCGAGATTCTCCCCCCATAACGCCAGCCCCTGGGCATCATCGCGCCAATGGAGACTGGCTCTGGCCTGCCGCACGCTAAGCGGCGCATGGAACATACCCTGGTAAGGCAGGGTGCTGTTATCCAGCGCCAGGGTTAGCCGGCCGTTTTCCAGCGTACCGGACGCCGAGCCGGTGACATGATCGGCGCCGGGCAGTAGCTGCCACTGCCGCCAGCTGATATCGCGCCAATTGGCCTGGAATCGGGTCTTTTCCGGATGCCTGAGGGGGATATCCATGGCAAGGGTCGTCAAATCGCCCTTCGGCTGCAAATCCCGCCAGCGATCGCGCAGGTTGGGCGTCACGAACGAGGCCAGCGAGAGAAACGGCGCGAAGCGCTCCAGACGCAGCTGTCGGGCGCGGATGTGAATTTCGCTGGCTTGATCCGGGGAAAACAGATGGTTTTTCTCCGGTTGCCAATAAAGCGATAAAGCCCCCGGCAGCCAGGCGTCGCCGTCGGTGGCGATATCCAGCTTCGGGATATCCAGTTGCCAACCCTCGTTGCGCCGGCTCAGGTGCATAAACAAATTCGTCACATCCAGCCGGTGAGGCTTATCGCCATCCGCCCACTCAGCCAGGCCCCGCGATAGCATCATGTCGCCGCCGGCGATATTGCCCTTTTTTAGATGAATCCAGGCGGCCAGGCTGAAATCAGTGTTTTTCAAGCCGGTCTGGTCGCGCAGCCACTGACTGAACCACGGCTTCAGATCGATATCGTCCGCCCGTAGGTAGACCGTGCCGTTATCGAGCAAGCCGCTTTCATCGTTCAAATCCATACGCAACTGGATGGCGCCTTGCGGCGACACCCTGTTCGACAGGCTGATTTCACCTTCGGCCCGGTGGCGCTGGCGGGTATTGAGCCAGGTCAGGGACGGCACCGACAGCGTGCTGCGCTCGCCGGAGGGCGTCAAAAACGACACTTCGCTGTCGCGCAAAATGAAATGATCGAATTGCCGGAACAGCAGATCGGACAGTTCGTCGGATTTAATGGGGCTGCCCTGGCGATCCCGGCCAAGCAGCGTGGCATTGAGATCGAGATGTAAATGATAGAAGGTGACATCCCGGAATTGCCAGCGCCAATGCAAAAGGGATTGCCAAACGTTCAGCGCCACCGTAACCCGCCGGATAGCCAGCGTTTCCTGGTCAGTCTCCGATGTGAGATTGCGAATCTCCAACGTCGGGCCGAAAGACTGCCAACTGCCGTGCATTTCGCCGGCGGTGACGTTTAAACCGTAGGCGGAATTGATTTGCCGAAGAATCTGCGGCCGGAACGAATCCAGATAAGGGAGGGCCAAACGCAGCGCGCTCACCGCCAACGCCACCAGGACAATGAGGGTTGCACTTAGGGCCAGCAATATCCCCGGCAGTCGCTTCAAGCCTTTCTCCTTGCATCCCGTCGCCCTTCGCTTAGGCGAAGGGCCCCATTTCTGTTCCCGGCCGCGGCGTCGGCAAAGATGGCGCCCGGCCTACATCATGACTACATCAAACTGTTCCTGACTGTAAAGCGGTTCAATCTGAACTTTGACCTGTTTACCGACGAAAATCTCCACCTCCGCCAGCGCATGGGACTCGTCGCTTTTCAATGCCTCGCCCACCGTCGGCGAAGCATAGACCAGAAAGCGATCGGAATCATAGGCATGATGCACCCGCACAATCTCCCGCATAATTTCGTAGCATACGGTTTCGATGGTTTTCACCGTACCGCGGCCATGACAGGTAGGACACTCGCTGCAAAGGATATGTTCAATACTTTCACGGGTCCGCTTGCGGGTCATTTCCACCAGGCCGAGCTGGGAAAAGCCGTTAATGCCCGTTTTAACCCTATCCTTGCTCAACGCCTGCTCCAGGGAATGCAGTACCCGCCGTCGATGCTCCTCGTTGTTCATATCAATAAAGTCGATAATGATAATGCCGCCCAGATTACGCAGCCGGAGCTGGCGGGCAATGGCCTGGGTCGCCTCAATATTGGTATTGAAGATGGTTTCGTCGAGATTGCGATGCCCGACGAAAGCGCCGGTGTTGATATCGATGGTGGTCATGGCCTCGGTCTGATCGATAATCAGATAGCCGCCGGACTTGAGTTCGACTTTACGTTCCAGGGAGCGCTGTATTTCGTTTTCGACATCATACAGATCGAATATGGGTTGTTTGCCGTTGTAATGCTCCAGCTTGTGGGTCATTTCCGGTATATATTCGCCGGTGAAATCCACCAGCAAATCGTAGGTAAGGCGTGAATCCACCCGGATACGATCGAGCGCGGCGCCGGCGAAATCGCGCAGGACCCGTTGCGCCAGCGCCAGTTCCCCGTATAGCATGTAGCGGGTCTGGCCGCGCCGTTTGCGCTCGGTGACTTTGCTCCATAAGCGTTTGAGAAACGCCGCGTCCTGGGACAGTTCCTCCTCGCCGACCCCTTCGGCGGCGGTGCGGATAATAAACCCCCCCTGATCATCGCAGTAATCGGCCACCACGCGTTTGAGCCGTTCGCGCTCTTCTTCGCTGTCGATACGTTGAGATACGCCGACATGGGCCGCGCCCGGCATAAACACCAGGTAGCGGGACGGCAGCGTAATATCGGTGGTCAGGCGGGCGCCTTTGGTGCCCAGCGGATCTTTGACCACCTGCACCATAATGTCCTGTCCCTGCCTGACCAGTTCGGCAATATCGCGCACATGAAAATTTTTCTGTTCTTCGCCGGCCACGCATTCGGTATGCGGCATGATGTCGGAGGCGTGCAAAAACGCCGCCTTATCCAGGCCGATATCCACAAACGCCGCCTGCATCCCCGGCAATACCCGGCTGACCCGGCCTTTATAGATATTACCGACGATACCTCGCCGCGCTTCCCGCTCAATGTGAATTTCCTGTAGGATGCCGCCGTCGATATAAGCGACACGGGTTTCGGAAGGCGTGATATTAATCAGTAATTCTGCAGCCATGTTGTCACCGTACCTAGGTTAACGCCGTGAATTGGCAGAGTAATTCCGAGGTTTCCACCAGCGGCAATCCCACCACGGCGTGATAACTGCCGTTAATCGACCTGACGAAAGCCCCGCCAAGGCCCTGAATTCCGTAAGCGCCCGCTTTGTCCATCGGCTCGCCGGACGCGATATAGCGATCGATATCCTCATTGGACAATGACCGGAAAACCACCTCGGTATCAACCCGTTGAACCCGTTGCCGCGCTTTATCCGCCACAGCGATGGCGGTCATGACCCGATGGCCCCGGCCGGACAGCAAACGCAGCATACGGGCGGCATCGGCGCCGTCGCGGGGTTTTTCCAGGATTTCGTCATCCAGCACCACGATGGTATCCGCCCCCAGCACCGGCCTTGCCTCGGGGGCGATGGCCACCCCGGCCCGCGCTTTCTCCAGCGCCAGCCGTTGCACGTAATCCGCCGCGGCCTCGTCGGGCATGCGTTGTTCGGCCACCGGCGCATGCAGAACATCGAAAGACACTCCCAGCAAGCTTAGCAACGCGGTACGTCGCGGCGAGCCGGAAGCCAGATAAATTGCCTTCATCCGTCCCTCACTGTACCAAAAACTGGCGGCGGATTTTGCGCATCAGCAAAAACAACCACGGCCACAATACCCCATCCACCACGCTACTCCAGAATATTTCCGGCCTGAACGAAATATTTATCACCAGGAATTCCGCCCAGAACACGATCACATGCATCGCGAGCGACAGCAAAACCACCACCAGTGATTGCTGCCATAACGCCATATTTCTGAATAGCTGAAACTTGAACGCCACCAGATAGGCCAAGATGCTCAGCGCCAGCGCCCTGACGCCCAAGATGGACCCCAGCACCAGATCCAAGATGAGCCCGAGCAAAAAACCCGTACCGACATTGACCCGATGCGGAATGGCCATCACCCAGTAAATCAGCACCAGGCTGAGCCACGACGGCCGGAAAAGGTAAAGCTGATCCGGCCAGGGCATGATTTGCAAAATGATCGCGACCAGGAACGACAACCAAATGACCCATGTGCCATTACGGTTATACCGGTTCATGGGTTGGCCCCGGATGGCGGGCTGGCCGAAGACGGGGCGGAGCCGTCCGGCGACGGCGGCGCGGCGGGCGCCGTCGGTCCCATGATTTCCTGAGTCGGCAATACTTGCGGCATCATCTGCATGAGCCGCTCATTCGCCACCCGATGGACCTCGGCCGGTGGCAGGGGCACCTCGCCGCGCGGATCGGCGCCCCAAAGCAGCAGTAAATAGCGCAGACGGCGCAATTGGGCCGTGGGACGCGCCTGGATCACGGTATAGGCCCGTTGCGTATCGACTTTCACCGACGACACCACCGCTACCGGATAACCCTCCGGGAAACGGCCGCCAAGTCCGGAAGTCACCAGCACGTCGCCGACGCGAATATCGGTATTGGCGGGCAGATGCTCCAGTTGCAAATCCTCGCTACAGCCATTGCCGGCCACGATGACCCGGATATCGTTGCGCAGGACCTGGATCGGCAACGCGTGCGAGGCATCGCAAATCAGCAGCACCCGGCTGGTGAATTTGCCGGCGGCCACCACCTGCCCGACTACGCCCTTATCGCTGATAACCGGCTGCCCCACATAGACGCCATTATCCAATCCTTTATCAATGACCACTTGATCGCTGTATGGATCGGTGCTGGTGGATAAGACCTGCGCCACCATTTTTTGTTCGTCCTGGCGCAACGGCGACCCCAGCAATTCCCGCAGGCGGGCGTTTTCCTGGCGATACTGTCCGAGCAACAGCAATTCGCTGTTTTTTTGCAGCAGATCCTGGCGCAGCGCATGGTTTTCCAGTTCCAACTGGTCCCGCGAGGCTAAAGTCTGGGAGAGATTATCCAGCATTTTACGCGGGCCGTTGGCCAGAAAATAAAAAGGACTTACGGCGGTGTCCATATAGGTGCGGATCTGGACGAACGTCCCAAGCCGGCTATCGGCGAATATCACCGCGCCGGCAACCAGCACGGCCAGGAACAAACGGAGTTGCAGAGAAGGGCCCCTGCTGAAAATCGGCTTCATAAGCTTTGCAAGTTCCTCAACAAAAAAGGGGGGCGCCGGCCAGGATGAAAAATATCAGCGTTCACCCGGGCGGTTCCCCCCTTTTCGAGGCAGGTTATTCTTCGCTGAACAAATCGCCGCCGTGCATGTCGATCATCTCCAGGGCTTTGCCGCCGCCGCGGGCGACGCAAGTCAAGGGATCTTCCGCCACCACGACAGGAATACCGGTTTCTTCCATCAGCAGGCGGTCAAGATTGCGCAGCAACGCGCCGCCACCGGTCAATACCATGCCCCGTTCCGAAATATCGGAGGCCAGTTCCGGGGGACATTGTTCCAGCGCCACCATCACCGCGCTGACGATACCGGTCAAAGGCTCCTGCAACGCTTCCAGGATTTCGTTGGAGTTCAGGGTAAAGCCCCGTGGCACCCCTTCGGCCAGATTACGACCGCGCACTTCGATTTCCCTGACCTCGTCGCCCGGATAGGCGGAGCCGATTTCATGTTTGATGCGCTCCGCGGTGGCTTCGCCGATAAGCGATCCGTAATTGCGGCGCACATAGTTAATAATAGCCTCATCAAAACGGTCGCCGCCAATTCGCACCGAAGAGGAATAGACCACGCCGTTCAGGGAGATGACCGCGACTTCAGTGGTACCGCCGCCGATATCCACCACCATTGAGCCGGTGGCTTCCGAAACCGGCAGACCGGCGCCAATGGCCGCGGCCATGGGTTCCTCAATCAGAAAAACCTC
This sequence comes from Martelella alba, assembly GCF_005217455.1. Lineage (GTDB taxonomy): Bacteria > Pseudomonadota > Gammaproteobacteria > Enterobacterales > Enterobacteriaceae > Acerihabitans. Next base: position 35,324 of record NZ_SZPQ01000009.1, on the reverse strand, counting down.
GCGGGCGCCCGCGCCCTGGGCCGATTCGCGAATGGCGCGGCGCTCAACCTGGGTCGCCCCCACCGGTACGCAAACCAGCACCCGGGGACTCGGGCGCATAAAACTGTTGCTGTGAACTTGCTTGATGAAGTGCTGAAGCATTTTCTCGGTGACGAAAAAGTCGGCGATGACGCCATCTTTCATCGGCCGAATCGCCGCGATGTTGCCGGGAGTGCGGCCCAGCATCTGTTTGGCTTCATGGCCTACGGCAGCGACGCTTTTCGGCGAGCCGGCGCGATCCTGGCGAATCGCGACGACGGAAGGTTCATTGAGGACAATGCCCTGTCCTTTCACATAAATCAGGGTATTGGCGGTACCCAGGTCGATGGACAAGTCGTTGGAAAACATGCCACGAAATTTTTTAAACATAACTGAAGGATAATCCTGCAAGCTGGGGCGAAGATAAAATCCGCCTACTTTACCAACCACGAGAAGCAGCGACAAGGCGCAAAGAAGCGCTACTTCAATGAAAAAATGGTCCCGTTAATATTTCCACATACCGTATATACCCTGATTCCTTCAAGCCGACGCTTTGTCGGCTCCCCGCGCCGGTCACGGCCACCTGGTTGTCCAAGCCGTCCGGGAACCGCCGGGCCGCCGTCTTGCCGCGACTCGACATATCACGGGTATAAGTCCCTGCGCGGTTTTATGCCAGGCGCGCCGTGATAACGACTCTCCTGCCTGCGATGGATGGCGAGCGCGCCAAGCGGAAAATCTCACGGTTAACCTGATCCCAGGCAATGTAAGTGCCTACTAACCAAGTTGGTTAATGGGCGTTATTGTACGTTATTTTTCCCGAACTTTTATACTGTTCACGCGTTCCGGCGTGAATATTTTTTTACCACCTGATCCAACGGCGTCAACGGCGCGAAAAAATCGCCCTGGCCCCCCGCCACGGCATGATCGGTCAGGGTTTGCCATTCCGACTGGGTTTTGACGCCGGTGGCGTAAACCCGCGTCGGCGTACCGAGGCAGGCTTCCGAGAGGCTTTGCACAAACAGCCGGTTTTCCGCGCGCCGATCGATATCCCTTACCAATCCGGGATGCAGCTTGAGAAGCGTCACCGGCACGGCGGTAATATAAGCGGTACTGACCATGGTCAGTCCGGCCTGCGACACCGTCAGACGGCAGCCCAAACCGGTCAGCAAACGCAATGCCGGCCGTAATTGACCCAAGTGTTGACACAGATCGGCCTCGACAAGTTCAAACATTATGTGCTGTCGCTGCGATTTACCGCACTGCATCAACGTATCGCGCAGCCACACGACGAATGCCTGTTGCATTAGCGAATCGGCGCTCACGGTAATCGACAGGACTTGCTGCGGCAGTTGATCCAGCAGCGCAATGGTCCGGTTCAGTTGTAAACGGTCGTAATCCGTCAGCCGGCCCAACTGGCGATACAGGGGTAAAAACTCGGCGGAGGCCACCGTCTCGTCCCCATCGATGATGCGATTGATGATAACCAGATGATCAGGTTGCCCGCGACTATCGAAGGCGGGACGAATGAAAAGCCGCGGCCCGCCTTGCGACAGCGTGCGTTCCAGCAAGGTACGCCATTTGACGCTGCCGCGCGCCGGCCCCGGCTGCCGGCCGCCATACACCGACCAGGTATTGCCCCCTTGCAACACCGCTTCGCGCACCGCCTGCTCCGCGGCCTCCATGACGTCCACCGCGGCCTGCCCGCGCCGATACAGACAAATGCCGATGTTCAGCACATTCTCCCGCCGCCCCGCCGGCAGGCCGGTCAACGTCGTTAGCGCGCCGATGCATTGCGCGGCCAGGGATTCCGCTTCCTTAAGGGAGCCGTGCGGCAGCAGCAAAGCCAGATCGCCCTGGAAATAGCGCGCCAGCAGCGCGTCGGGGTAGCGCTTGGCGCAGGCGGAAATCCCATCGATAAACAGATGGAACAGATCGTTTTCCGGCGTTTTGCCCACCCGGCCCTCAAAAATTTCGCCGTCCGGCGAACGCAGCAGCAGTACCGCGCCATACGGTCCGGATTCCTGGCTATCATCCAGTTGCAAGGCCAGTTGACTGTCGAAAAACAGCCTGTTGCTGAGCCCGGTTTTGGCATCGCGGGCGGCAAAGGCCCGGATAAGGATATCGACCCGGCCGCGTTGCTCCCGCGCCTGGGCCAAATCGTTTAGCAGCCGATCGATGGCATGGCCGGTTAGCGAGGAAGACTCGCCGGCGGACTCCCGCACCGTGTCCCGTTCGCCGTGGATAATTCGCCGCGCCCGGGATTCCAGCGACTCCTGGGGTCGTATCTGCCGTCGCAGCCAATGGACAACGGTCAGCAGCGCCAGCACGATGGCGATAATGGCGGCGCCCACCGGCGCTGTGACGCCCGGCGTGCGGACTTCCGCAAGGGGCACAATAGGGTAGCTCGCCAGCACCTGGTATTCGGGATGATGCGCCAGCGCCAGCCGTCGCGGGCGTTGCCCGTAGGATGGCGAACCGATATCCGCCGGCGCGGAGTAGTGATAGACGATATGCCCGCCCCGGCGGATAATCAGTTGCTCGACGCCGCTGCTGTTTAAGGCATAAGGCAGCCAGCGGGCGAGCGCCGGCGGCGGCTGATCATCGAGGGCTTTGTCCAGGGTAGTCGCCAGCGCCGCGAACTGGCGCTCGGTCCGGCTTTGGCTGAGATAGAAGAAACTCAACGCGCTGCCCGACAGGATCAGTAACGTCACCAGCGAGCATAATAAGGCCATCATTGCGGAAAGTCTGACGATCAATCGCATCCCTGAGCCCCGCTAATTGTCTGCTGCCCACCTGCGGCGCGGCACCGTGCAAGGCGACGATAATGCTGCCGATGTTGCGCTCGCCGCCAATTCCCCGTTAAGTGTATCGGTTGTCGCGGCGAAATGACATATTTTGTTCCGTCCGTTTGTGGTGTCTTGCGGCGCGCGCGCCCCGCAAGACGAAGAAAAGTTTTCGGCGGTGGGAATAAAAAACGTTTTTACCCATCATAATGGATATGCCACTTGTGTTGACGCGATGGAGCCTGTTATGAACCGCTATCGTCCCCTGCGTGATGCCGATGTGACCGCCGAAGACGCTTTTTTTCAACGCCGAAAGGTTTTGAAAGCGCTTGGTATCGCCGCCGCCGCCCTGAGCGTACCCTCCCAGGCCCAGGCGGATCTGGCCTCCTGGCTGAAATCCTTCACGCCGGTCAAGGCGCCGCCGGGCAAGCCCCTGACTTTCGACCGGCCGCCGCAGTGGCAGGCCGACTTGCCGCTCACGCCGGAGGACAAAGTCACCGGCTATAATAATTTTTATGAGTTCGGCATGGACAAATCCGATCCGGCCCGCAACGCCGGCGGACTGCAAACCGCCGGCTGGAAAATCGCCGTCGACGGCGAAGTCGCCCAGCCGATGACACTGGATATGGACGATATCTTCAAGCGTTTTCCCCTGGAACAACGCATCTATCGCATGCGCTGTGTGGAAGCCTGGTCGATGGTGGTGCCTTGGATAGGCTTCGAACTGGGCAAACTGCTTAAACGGGCGCAACCCACCAGCCAGGCCCGCTATGTGGCGTTTCAGACCCTGGATGATCCTAAACAGTTGCCTGGCGAGAAAGACAGTCTGCTGGGCGGGGGCCTGTCTTATCCTTATGTGGAGGGCTTGCGGCTGGACGAAGCGATGCATCCGCTGACGCTGCTGACCGTGGGCGTCTACGGTAAAACCCTACCGCCGCAAAATGGCGCGCCGATTCGGTTGATTATTCCCTGGAAATACGGTTTCAAGGGAATAAAATCCATCGTGCGCATCAGTCTGGTCCGCAACCGGCCGCCCACCACCTGGAACCTGGCGGCCCCCAATGAATACGGTTTCTACGCCAACGTCAACCCCCATGTGGATCATCCCCGCTGGTCCCAGGCCAGCGAACGGGTGATAGGCGCCGGTGGTATTCTGGACGTGAAACGCCAACCGACGTTACTGTTTAACGGCTATGCCCGCGAAGTGGCCAAACTGTATCGCGGACTGGATTTACGGGAGAATTTTTAAGTGCGCCTCACCCTCAGGCAGGTGTTTTGGCTGAAAGTCTTGCTGCATTCGGCTGCCTTTCTGCCTCTGGTTTGGCTGGTCTTCGCGGTCGCGCAAGGCGACTTTAGCGCCGATCCCGCCAAGGATATCCAGCATTTCACCGGACGAATGGCGCTTAAATTGCTGCTAGGCTCGCTGCTGGTGACGCCCCTGGCCCGTTACGGCCGCCAGCCTCTGTTGATCCGCTGCCGCCGTTTGCTGGGCCTGTGGTGTTTTTTCTGGGTTACCCTGCATCTGCTCAGCTACGCGCTGCTGGAGCTGGGCATGGATAATCTGGCGCTGCTGGGCAGCGAGCTGGTGCGGCGGCCCTATTTAACTCTGGGGATAATCAGTTGGCTCATTTTACTGGCATTGGCCGCCACCTCCACACAATGGGCGCAGCGGCGCCTGAAAAGCCGCTGGCAGGCGTTGCATAATCTGGTGTATGTGGTGGCGGTACTGGCACCCATTCATTATATTTGGTCGGTGAAAATCCTATCGCCGCAACCCGTCGTTTACGCCTTGGCGGCCGCGTTGTTATTAGCGCTGCGTTATAAGAAATTCCGCCATTGGCGACGATGAGAAAATCACTTTTTATTTCTATCCCCGCGCAAAATGCGCTATCTTGCTTTCCACTTTGCCGACCGCGTAAAGACAACTTCGCGGATATCGCCAGAATTTAGTGGCGAACAGCGGCGATTTTCCGCTGTTGCATGAGCCTGCTAACAATCTGGGGCGAATTATGCAGCGAAAAGATGACAAACCGGTACCGGAAGGTTATTTTCTTACCAGGTAGCGACTATTGACCGGAGATAGCGGCACGATGGCGGATAAGTTCCATATTTTACTCCTAAACGGCCCCAATCTTAACCTGCTGGGGACGCGGGAGCCTGAAAAATACGGCCGTACCACCCTTGCCGATATCATAAGCGGTCTTGAGGCGCTTTCTCGGCGACTGGACGTCACTTTCAGCCATAGGCAATCCAATGCGGAGCATGAGCTTATCGATCAAATCCACCAGGCGCGGGGCAACGCCGATTTCATCGTCATCAATCCGGCGGCGTTCACCCATACCAGCGTGGCCCTGCGTGACGCGTTGCTGGCGGTAAGCATTCCTTTTATTGAAGTCCATTTGTCCAACGTGCATGCGCGAGAACCCTTCCGCCATCACTCCTATCTTTCAGATATCGCGGTCGGCGTTATCTGCGGCCTCGGCGCCGATGGTTATCATTATGCATTCCAGACGGCGGTCAACCGCCTGTCCGCATCCAATTAATTCGTGTATGGAACCCTCTCATGGATATTCGTAAGATCAAGAAACTGATTGAACTGGTTGAAGAATCCGGCATATCTGAGCTGGAAATCTCCGAAGGCGAGGAATCGGTTCGTATCAGCCGCGCCGCGCCGGCATCGTCTTATCCGGTGATGCAGCAAGCGTATCTCCCCGCGGCGCAGCCTGCCGCAGCCGCAGCGGCGCTCCCCGCCGCGCAGGCCGCCGCCGCGGACACGCCCGCTCCGGCCGTCGAAACCGCTGGACACCTGGTGCGTTCGCCCATGGTGGGCACCTTCTATCGCACGCCCAGCCCGGACGCCAAGCCTTTTATCGAAATCGGTCAGAAAGTCAACGTTGGCGACACGTTATGTATCGTTGAAGCAATGAAAATGATGAACCAGATCGAATCCGATAAAGCCGGCGTGGTAAAAGCCATACTGCTGGATAACGGTCAGCCGGTGGAATTCGACGAGCCGCTGGTCGTCATCGAATAACGGGGCGCCACATGCTAGATAAAATCGTCATCGCCAATCGTGGCGAAATTGCGCTGCGTATTTTGCGCGCATGCAAGGAACTGGGTATAAAGACCGTCGCCGTACATTCCACGGCCGACAGGGATCTGAAACATGTCCTGCTGGCGGACGAAACCATCTGTATCGGACCGCCGCCCTCGGTGAAAAGCTACCTTAATATCCCGGCCATTATCTCGGCGGCGGAAATTACCGGTTCCGTGGCTATCCACCCGGGTTATGGCTTTCTGTCGGAAAACGCCGACTTTGCCGAACAGGTGGAGCGTTCCGGGTTTATTTTTATCGGCCCGCGCGCGGAAACCATCCGGCTGATGGGCGATAAGGTTTCCGCCATCACCGCCATGAAAAAAGCCGGCGTGCCTTGCGTTCCCGGCTCCGACGGCCCGGTAGGCGACGACATGGAGAAAAACCGCGCCATCGCCAAACGCATCGGCTATCCGGTCATCATTAAGGCGTCCGGCGGCGGCGGCGGCCGCGGCATGCGCGTGGTGCGCGGCGATGGCGAACTGGAATCCTCCATCCGGATGACCCGCGCCGAAGCCAAGGCCGCATTCAACAACGATATGGTCTATATGGAAAAGTACCTGGAAAATCCCCGTCACGTGGAAATCCAGGTACTGGCCGACGGCCAGGGCAGCGCCATTTATCTGGCGGAGCGCGACTGCTCCATGCAGCGCCGCCACCAGAAGGTGGTCGAGGAAGCGCCAGCGCCGGGCATCACCGACACCCTGCGCCGCTATATCGGCGACCGCTGCGCCAAAGCCTGCCGCGATATCGGTTATCGCGGCGCCGGCACCTTCGAGTTCCTTTATGAGAACGGCGAATTCTTCTTCATTGAAATGAATACCCGAATCCAGGTGGAACATCCCGTTACCGAGATGATCACCGGCATCGATCTCATCAAGGAGCAATTGCGGATCGCCGCCGGCCAGCCTTTGTCCATCAAGCAAGAAGATGTCACGGTTAAGGGACATGCGGTCGAATGCCGTATCAACGCCGAAGATCCCAATACCTTCCTGCCCAGTCCCGGCAAAATCACCCGCTTCCACGCGCCGGGGGGATTCGGGGTCCGTTGGGAATCGCATATTTACGGCGGCTACTCCGTACCGCCCTATTATGATTCCATGATAGGCAAACTCATCTGCTACGGCGAAAACCGCGATGTGGCCATCGCGCGGATGCGCAATGCTTTGGCGGAATTGATCATCGACGGTATCAAAACCAACATCGATCTGCAGCAGCGGATCATGAACGACGAAAACTTCCAGCACGGCGGCACCAACATCCACTATCTTGAGAAAAAGCTCGGCCTACAGGAAAAATAGGCCGGAAGGGTCGTGCCGAAGTCCGGGGCCGGTTTTCACCGGCCTCTTGCTATCGGGTTCCTACGGGCGTCACTATCATGGATAAACGTTTTCTACAGGCCCATCGGGAAGCTCGATGGGCGTTCAGCCTGGCGCTGGCATACCTGCTCGCCTGGTTATTGTCCGCCTATCTTCCGGGCGATCAGCCCGGCATCACCGGCCTGCCCCGCTGGTTCGAGCTGTCCTGCCTGGCGGTTCCGCTGATTTTTCTCCTGTTGTGCGCCTTGATGGTGCGCTTTATCTACCGCGATATCTCGCTGGAGGATAATGATGCGGATTGAAATCCTGCTGCCGCTCATTGCCTATCTGGCGCTGGTTTTCGCGCTGTCGGTCCATGCCTGGCGCCGGCGCCGGCAAGGGGAGTTTCTGGCCGAATATTTTCTCGGTAATCGCTCCATGGGCGGTTTTGTACTGGCGATGACGCTGACCGCCACCTACATCAGCGCCAGCTCTTTTATCGGCGGGCCGGGCGCCGCCTACAAATACGGCCTCGGCTGGGTACTGCTGGCCATGATCCAGGTCCCGGCGGTCTGGCTGTCCCTCGGGGTGCTGGGCAAAAAGTTCGCCATTCTGGCCAGGCGCTATCAGGCGGTCACATTAAACGATATGCTGTTGGCGCGTTACAAAAGCCCGCTCTTGGTCTGGCTGGCCAGCATCAGCCTGCTGGTGGCCTTTATCGGCGCCATGACCGTACAGTTCATCGGCGCCGCCCGGTTGCTGGAAACGGCGGCCGGGATCCCTTATGACGCCGGCTTGCTGATTTTCGGCCTGACTATCGCGTTATATACCACTTTCGGCGGATTCCGCGCCAGCGTATTGAATGATGCCTTCCAGGGGCTGGTGATGCTGCTGGGCACGTTTATTCTGCTGTTCGGCGTCATCCATGCGGCCGGCGGCTTGCCGGCGGCGGTACACAAACTGCATGACATACAGCCGGCGCTGACCACGCCCGCCGGCGCCGGCCATATTCTTTCACCGTCGTTTATGGCCTCCTTCTGGATCCTGGTCTGTTTCGGGGTCGTCGGTCTGCCGCACACGGCCGTGCGCTGTATTTCCTATCGGGACAGCAAATCGGTGCACCGCGGTATCGTAATCGGCACGCTGGTACTGGGAATATTGATGTTCGGCATGCACCTTTCCGGCGCATTGGGCCGGGCCGTGCTGCCGAATCTCGCCATTCCCGATCAAGTGATCCCGACACTGATGGTAACCGTCTTGCCGCCCGTTCTGGCCGGGATCTTCCTGGCGGCGCCGTTGGCGGCCATCATGTCGACGACCAATGCGCATCTGCTGCAATCCTCCGCCACGATTATCAAAGATCTTTATCTCAGCCTGTCCCCGCGCCAGGCAAGTAACCAGGCATTGCTGACCCGTTTATCCGTCGCCGTTACGCTTATTCTCGGATTGTTGCTGGTACTGGCGGCCTGGCGACCGCCCCAGATGATTATCTGGCTAAATCTGCTGTCGTTCGGCGGCCTGGAGGCGGTATTCCTCTGGCCGCTGGTGATGGGGCTTTACTGGGAACGCGCCAATGCCGCCGGCGCGCTGAGTTCCATGATTGTCGGCGGCGGCTGCTACGCGCTGCTGGCGATCTTCTCCCTGCAACCCGGCGGTTTTCACCCCATCGTGCTGTCGCTGGCGCTAAGCCTGCTGGCGTTTCTTATTGGTAATCGGTTCGGCTCGGACTGTCCCGGCCCGGAATCGAGCCGGCTTTAATAAACTGGGAGCAGCCATGCCTTGGATTCAACTTAAAATCAATGCCGCCGGCGCGCATGCCGAGGAACTGAGCGATGCGCTGATGGAAAACGGCGCGGTGTCGGTCACCTTTCAGGATAGCCGCGATACCCCGATATTCGAGCCGCTACCGGGCGAGACGCGGTTATGGGGCGATACCGATGTCATAGGACTGTTCGCGGCCGATACGGACATGGCGGCGGTCGTAGCGGCCTTGGCGGCCCATCCGTTGCTGGGCAAGGCCTTCGCCCATAAAATCGAGCAGGTGGAGGACAAAGACTGGGAACGCGAGTGGATGGATAATTTCCACCCCATGCGTTTTGGCCGACGGCTGTGGATTTGCCCCAGTTGGCGGCCGGTGCCCGACGCCGATGCGGTTAACGTTATGCTTGATCCCGGTCTGGCCTTCGGTACCGGTACCCACCCCACCACCGCGCTTTGCCTGGAATGGCTCGACAGTCTGGACCTGGCCGGTAAAACGCTTATCGATTTCGGCTGCGGCTCGGGAATCCTGGCCATTGCCGCGCTGAAACTCGGCGCCGCCCGCGCCGTCGGCATCGATATCGATCCCCAGGCCATTCAGGCCAGCCGGGACAACGCCCGCCGCAATGGGGTGGAGGACCGGTTGACGCTGTTTTTGTCCCAGAACAGACCGGATGATTTACAAGCCGATGTGGTGGTGGCCAATATTCTGGCCGGACCGCTGCGCGAACTGGCGCCGCTGTTGTCGGCGCTGCCGTCGGCCGGCGGTCTTATCGGCCTGTCCGGTATCTTGACGAATCAGGCAAACGGCGTCGCGGCGGCCTACGCCGGCGAGTTTTTACTTGATCCGGCGGCGGAAAAAGACGAATGGTGCCGAATCACCGGCCGACGGCGTGGGTCGGCATCGTAGGAAACGGGTTTCGCGGACAAAAGTCATTTTTGAAAATTTATTAACCGCACAAAAGGTATTTTTACCTGCAACTAATTGTTATTTAACAAAAAATGCTAAAACAGGCTATTCAAAGAACAAATTCATTGATCTATAGCAGCGGATTGTTCAAAGTTTGGCCTTTCATCTGGCGAAAAAAATGCGTAATATACGCGCCCTTGCGGACACAGTATGGTCGTTCTTCGTCTATGCGTATTGGACATCTTCAGCTCGCTAATCGCCTGATGGCCGCCCCGATGGCCGGTGTTACGGATCGTCCCTTCAGGGCGCTATGTCATGCGATGGGGGCGGGGCTGACTTTCTCCGAGATGCTTTCCTCGAATCCTGAGGTATGGCGCACGGATAAGTCTCGTCTACGTATGGTACATAGTGATGAACCCGGAATCCGGGCCGTACAGATTGCCGGCAGTTGCCCTGAGGATATGGCTGCCGCCGCCGTCATCAATGTGGCGAACGGCGCGCAACTGATTGATATCAACATGGGCTGCCCCGCCAAGAAGGTTAACCGTCAGATGGCGGGCTCCGCTTTGCTGCAATATCCGGATCGGGTGGAACGGATACTGACGGCGGTCGTCAAAGCGGTTAATGTGCCGGTAACGCTTAAAATACGTACGGGCTGGGCGCCGGCTCACCGTAACTGTGTAGAAATTGCCCGATTGGCCGAAAATTGTGGTATACAGGCCATCACGATTCATGGCCGCACCCGCGCCTGTTTGTTCAACGGCAGCGCGGAGTACGACAGTATTCGGGCAGTCAAGCAGTCTGTCGCCATCCCGGTTGTCGCGAATGGCGATATCACTGACCCGCGCAAAGCCAGAGCGGTATTGGACTACACCGGGGCCGACGCCCTGATGATAGGCCGGGCCGCTCAGGGAAGACCCTGGATCTTCCGGGAAATCCAGCATTATCTGGATACGGGGGAATTGCTGCCGCCGCCGCTGTTGGGCGAGGTAAAGCGATTGTTGATTGAGCATGTCCGGGAATTGCACGACTTCTATGGTCCAGGCAAAGGATTCCGTATTGCTCGTAAGCACGTCTCCTGGTACTTGCAGGAGCATGCCCCCGACAACCAGTTCAGGCGCACATTCAACGCCATAGAGGATGCCGGCGAACAGCTGGAGGCGTTGGAGGCATATTTTGAAAATCTTGCGTAATAGAAAAAAGAGCTGACAGAACTATGTTCGAACAACGCGTAAATTCTGACGTACTGACTGTTTCCACTGTTAATTCTCAGGATCAGGTAACGCAAAAACCCCTGCGGGATTCGGTGAAACAAGCACTGAAGAACTATTTTGCTCAATTAAACGGTCAGGATGTTAATGATTTGTATGAGCTTGTATTGGCTGAAGTGGAACAGCCATTGTTGGACATGGTCATGCAATACACTCGCGGTAACCAGACCCGCGCGGCCTTGATGATGGGTATCAACCGCGGCACGCTGCGTAAGAAATTGAAAAAATATGGTATGAACTAATACTGTAACTTAGCTAATTGATAATAAAAGCGTTAATGGGAAACCGTTAACGCTTTTTTCATACGCGAGAGAGAAGACATTCATGAGCGACTTGTTCAAAGCGATAGGATTGGGTTTGCTGGTGATTTTACCCTTGGCCAATCCCCTGACCACCGTGGCGCTGTTTCTGGCGCTCGGCAAAAACATGAGCCGCGAGGAACGTAAACGGCAATCGATGATGGCGTCGTTTTACGTCTTTGTCATCATGATGGTGGCCTACTACGCCGGCACACTGGTAATGAATACCTTTGGCATCTCGATTCCCGGACTCAGGATCGCCGGCGGGCTCATTGTGGCGTTTATCGGTTTTCGCATGCTGTTTCCCCGGCAGAAGGAACAAGATGACGATATCCATAAGGACGCGATGCATCACCCGGCGCCGAATATCGCCTTCGTGCCGCTGGCGATGCCCAGCACGGCCGGTCCCGGCACTATCGCGATGATCATCAGCTCAGTGTCCACCATTAAAGATACCCCGCTCTTTTCCCCCTGGGTCATCGCTGTGGCGCCCGTCATGGTTTTTTTGTGCGTCAGTCTTATTCTCTGGGGCTGCCTGCTCAGTTCCGGCACCATCATGCGCCTTATCGGCCAAGGCGGAATCGAAGCGGTCTGTCGGGTGATGGGGTTCCTGCTGGTATGCATGGGCGTCCAATTTATTATCAACGGTGTTCTGGAAATCATCACCAATTATTCTCCCGTGTCATGACGCCGCGGCCAGCGGCTCACCGGAAAAAATGTCTTTTGCCAACCGATGTTCCACGCCACTGGCGACGCAGATCACTTTAACCGGCATACCATGGCGGTCTTCGGCGGCCATGATTTCGACGATTTTCAGCGCAGTGCCGGGTTTAAGCAGCAAATGGTCCACCAAAAAGCCGGTGCCGGCGACTTTTTTCGGCACATGGCGATCGATAACGAATATGACCTGATCGTTGGCGGAGCGGGCGATAGTTTTCGACCATTGATCCTTCCATTCGATGCTGTTGCCAGGCAGGGCAGAGGCTGACATAAACCCTTTGTCCAACACCACATCGCCCGTGACGATCTTCTTACCGTAAACACCGGCGGGAAAGTTGGCGGAACGATAAGCATAACCGTCATAGTTATACAGCTTGTCAAAATCCCTCAGCAACAGCCGCGCTTCAACGCCGGCATCGGCGTAAGCCGGATCGTGTCTCACCGCGTCGAAACGCAGCCAGTTATTGATGGCGTCACTGCCCGCTTCGGTATAATCTTCCAGGGCCGGCGAGTGCACCTGCTTTTTCGCCAATAAGATCAGCACGTCCACCAATGTATCCACCTCCTGGCGGGCGATGCGCGCCCCAGGCTTTTTTTGCGACAGCAGCCGTCGCAGCATTTCGCCCTCCGCCAACAAATCCCCCGTTCCTCCGGCGTTAATGGCAAAATCCAGCCGCCGCAAATTGGCCGCATCGGCCCGTGACCCGACCGGGTTCGGCGACGGAGCTTCCTGCATCACAATCAGCCTGCCGCGCGCCTCGCGGATTCTGAAATAGGTTTTGTCCTTGATAAGCACCCTGCCGTCGGCACTGAAACTGTCGATGGGGTATCCCCTTTTTTTCATTTGCAAGACAAATTTGACCAGCACATTGCCGGGTTCCGTGGGGATATCCTTGTCGAGAGGCTCGCGCAAATCGGCCAATATGAACCGATCCGTGACGAAAAAGTCGTTTTTATGGATATTGTCCCACTCCACCAATGGCAATTGGCCCATTTTATACACCGTGCATTCAGCCGGCCGGATTTTCGCCAGCGCCGAACGCAAATGCTCCCCCTGACGCACTAGGACGGACTGCGCCATGGCCGGGCCGGATCGGGCGGGCATGGACATCACCGCCCTATTTCCTCCATCATCACGAAATTCGGCCAGCGCGTATGTTTCCTCGGCGGTTAACGCTTGGTTGGGCTTGATGCGCAATTGATACTGCTCGATAGCGGGACTATTGAAAATTTCAATAAGTCTATCCAGACGGCTGATAAGAAAATTTCGATTACGACTTTTGCTAAAATAAACCCTGATGATTTTTATCTGCCGCCGGTGGATGTTGTCGCTAAAAATATCATATCCGCCGCGATGCTCTTGAATGGGAAAATATCTCTTCGCATAAAGTATGTACTTCTGATTTTTAGCCTCATCGATAAAATAATTTTTATCCCGGTTATAGATGATATTCATTTTGGACCCTCCGGTATCCGGATTGGCCATAATAAATTTGCCAAGCGTTTTTTTTGCCCGGGGGGAAAAATGCAGACAGTAATGGAATGCCGCTTTGGTAAAAGAACGGGGTTCCCGGCATAGCGGCATTTCCACAGGGAATCGATTCCTCAAAGGAATCACCCGGTAGCCCGCAGTGGATCCCTCGACATAGACGCCCACCTGATCCCGCTTACCCAGCGTATAATAACCGGGACGTTTGATTTTATTAATCCTGATGGGATGTCCGTCAATCAACAAATACGGTTTATTGCGTTTATCATAACGCACGCCAAACAGGTCGGCCTTGGATAGTCGCGACAAAGGCACGGAACTGGGTCCGATGCCCCGCGCTTTGAGCCTGTTAAACAGGGACCCGCGACGTGAATTCGCCATTGTTAGCCGGCCCGAAGGCCGAAAACGGTGCGGTGGACCGCTTTGCGCCTGTAAAAGCGCCGACGGGACGTTCTCCGGCCGTACCGCGCCGGGGCGGTTTCGCTTACGGCCGGCCGCCTGCGGGTCCAACGCGTCGGCCCGACGGGCCATTTCCTTGCGCAACATATGCGAAAGACGCCCTTCCGGCATCGCCGGCGCCGGAACATCCGCGGACAAAGCAAGCCAACGCTCCAGCACGGCGCCTAAGGATTGCAGCGCGATATTCGCCAGATCATCAACAGTGGCGATCATGGCTTCCCGCCGCTCGTCGGGATTATCGCCGTCCACCATTTTCTCAATGTTCAGCCCCAACGAGACAAACGCCGTTATGGGGTTTGGAAACAGCATGTTCATGACCGAGATATAACGAATCATTCTGTCTCTGTTAACCTCAGCGTTGGACGTGATCAGAATATCGGCATCGCTTAACGCCCGCTCCTTTTGCCGGGCGCGGATAGAGCTGAGCAAATCCCCGCCGATCGCCGCCCCCGGCATGCCCATGTCTCCCAGGGTTGCTTGTCCTTTGGCGCAATCCGCCAGCCAGCGATCCACCCCCTGGCTAAGTACCCCGGGTTGCCGGTCGCGCAGGGGGAAATGGCGCGCCAGCGCCGCGCGCCGGGACGGATTCGCGCAGCTATCCCGCAACCAGGTCGCTAGCGCCGGGGGATGTTCAAAACAGACAAACGAGGGATTTTCGCCGGGCAGATAAATCACCTGCCGCGCTGAATGCGGATCCTTGATAACAAGGATATCGGTGGCGGCGGTGTTGTCGACGACGAACAGATAGCTTTCCACGGCCGGCGTCTTCTCAGCGAGCAAGTCGAATGCGCGCAATATCAACCGGGCCGCATCGGCGTCATCGCGCGGCAAGCTGGCCAGCGCGATAATCAGACAGACCAAATTGAAATGGTCCGGCATACCGCTTTGCCAGTAGCGCTCCAGCTTATCAAGATAATAGGCGGAAAAATCCAGATCATGAATAACCGCGGCAAGCAGAGAAGGTTTGATTGCGACCTGATTTTCATGGCCGAAGGAACCCACACCGTGCGCCGGCTCGGTATAGATTCCGCTCATCTGATCAACCACATCCATATTATCCTGCGCATCGGCGGAAAAATTGTTTAATACGCATTGGGTCAATGTCGCCGACAAGATCGGTGTCGCGCGACCATGGCGCCAGCCGGTGACGGAAGCCGGATCATTCTGGGCGGACGAGAAACGATGAAAATAAGTTCGATCGGGGTCGAGCATGATGCCGGTTCGCCTGAACAACGCGCTTTTAATGGCATCGGCCGCAATCTTATTGATTTCGGGGTAATGTTCCGCATAGGCCTTGGCGAAATCGGTCAGCGTTGCCAGGATCGGCGCCGAACCGGCGCCGCCTGATCCGTTGACCGCCGCCCCCTCGCCGCGGGCTTGGGACGTGGCCCGCCGTTTGGCCGGATCTGCGCCTGGCCCGGCCGAAGCTGGGCGGGATAACGTCTTACCGGGATGCATCGATCCGTTCAGGCCAAACGCCCCGCGACTTGTTTGCATCGCGGCCTGGCCGGTTTTACCGCTGTCGGCGCCGCCCGAATAAGCGTGTAACGGCCGTTGGGTGACGCGCGTCGTTTCATTTTCCTGGCGGTTAACCGTCGTTTTAGGGATTTTGGCGCTTTTCAAGCCCCTACGGCTCCGCTGGCGCAAGGCTGGCCCTTCTGGCGGCGCCAAAAACCCGTGGCCGGGGATTTCGCCCGGCGGCCGCGCTGTCTGCCACGTCGGGGATAACAATGTTCTTTTTCCGGCGGACACGGACGTCCCGTTCAATTGGACCGTCCATGGCATGCTCTGTGAAACATGGGCCAATAATAACATCATGCGCAGCATGATATCGGCGCACGAGGAACGAGAGGTTGCATAGGGCGCGCGCGCTGCGCCAAGCGGTACGGCTGAAAAGGGTTTGCGGATGACTCTGCCGCGTTGCCCGGTATGGCTAAACGCCCCGGTACTCTGTCGATACTGTTTTATACTTGTCATACTCCAAGTTGCCTCTTTGTTGGCTACACTCGCTCGCCCCGGTCATAGGGTCAGCTATTCTCCTGGGGACTTTACCGCTTACCGCCGCGATGCAACTTTTAGTATTTAGAGTATAAGAAAATATTTATTGCGCCGATCAGTACTTTCTTTTTAATACCCGTCGTCCTTCAAATTGCCTTATTTATCGGCTGCCGCGATGAAACGTTAATAACATAGGGTATAAGGTCTGTTCCCATTCCAGGTTATTTGAGGGGTTTAATTAAAAGGCAATTTTTATTTTTCTGTCAAAACCCTTCGATTGAAGGTCTTATTGACTTATTTTTATTAATTTGAAATCAAATTTATAAAAAAATCATTTGCAACACAGCGACTATCAACAAACCGGCAACTTGCGTCGGGGCCGGCAAGCGGGAGAAGCGTCGCGTTTTGGCGAAATCCCATATAGCGGAACTCGCAAGCACCAAAAAAGTGCATAAAAAGGACAAACGCACGGTTTTGGATCGCGAATGCGCGTTTTTTGTGCCATAAAATGGGACATTATCACCGCCTTAGGCGTCAGGCCGGCGCTTGCCATATTGGCATTGCCTTTGCTATGAGGTTACTGGCGACACGCCATAGACAGGACGGGTGCGCAGCTAAGGTGCATCAAAACCATTCGATATTTTTTTTTGCCTCACAGGATGCTTTATGAAAAAAATTATGATTTCCACATTAGTCGCCGCGGCAACCTTGTTCGCGGCTGCTAATCAGGCACATGCGGGCGCGACATTGGATGCGGTTAAGAAAAAAGGTTTTGTACAATGCGGTATCAGCGACGGTCTGCCCGGCTTTTCCTATGCCGATGCCAGCGGTAAATTCACCGGGATCGATGTCGATGTGTGCCGGGCGGTTGCCGCCGCCGTGTTCGGCGATGCCAATAAAGTAAAATACACCCCGCTGACCGCCAAGGAACGGTTTACCGCCCTGCAATCGGGCGAGGTAGATCTGCTGTCCCGCAACACGACCTGGACCTCCTCCCGCGATGCCTCCATGGGTATTGTCTTCGCCGGCGTCAATTACTATGACGGCATCGGCTTCTTGACCAAAAAGAAAGCCGGTTTGAAGAGCGCCAAGGATCTGGACGGCGCCACCGTTTGTCTACAGTCCGGCACCGATACCGAACTGAACGTGGCCGACTATTTCAAATCGCATAAAATGCAGTATACCCCGTTGACGTTCGACCGTTCCGACGAAACCGCCAAAGCGCTGGAATCCGGCCGCTGCGATACGCTGTCTTCCGACCAATCGCAACTTTACGCCCTGCGCATCAAACTGGGCAAGCCCGATGATTACGTGGTATTGCCGGAAGTTATCTCGAAAGAGCCGCTGGGACCGGTGGTGCGTCGCGGCGACGACGACTGGTTCGCCATCGTCAAATGGTCGCTGTTCGCCATGCTGGATGCCGAAGAAATGGGTATCACCTCCAAAAACGTCGATCAGTTGGCCGCCAATCCGACCACGCCTGATATGGCCCACTTCCTGGGCAAAGAAGGTAATTACGGCGAACAACTGAAACTGCCGAATAACTGGGCGTACAACATCGTCAAGGAAGTAGGGAACTATGGCGAGAGCTTCGAACGCAATGTCGGCCAGGGCAGCCCGCTGAAAATCAAACGCGGCCTGAACGCGTTATGGAATCAAGGCGGTATCCAATACGCGCCGCCGGTACGTTAATAATAACAGCCCAACAGGCGGAAACACTGGCGCCGCGCGCCAGTGTTTTTCAGTAGATCTTTCTTTTCTGAGGCTTTCCACATGCAACAACGCCGAATCGCAAAAAGCGGTTTTTCCCTGACCAATCCGGCTATCCGCGCCTGGGTGTATCAGGTTGTGGCGGTCGTGGTACTCTTCGCGTTTGCCGGCTACATCCTTCACAACACGCTAACCAACCTCAGACACAGCGGCATCACGTCCGGCTTCGGCTTTCTAAGCGATCCCGCCGGTTTCGGCATCGTGCAGCATCTGATTTCCTTCCAGGATGGCGACACCTATGGACGGGTGTTTATTATCGGCCTGCTCAATACCCTGCTGGTTTCCGCGTTGTCGATTGTTTTTGCGTCCGTGATAGGTTTTTTCGTCGGGTTGGCCAGGCTTTCCGATAACTGGTTGTTACGCAAACTTTCCACTATCTACATCGAGACTTTCCGTAACATTCCGCTGTTGCTGCAGGTATTTTTCTGGTACTTCGCCGTGCTGCGCAATCTGCCCGGTCCGCGTCAGGCCGTCGACGCCTTCGATGTGATTTTCCTGAGCAACCGCGGCCTTTATCTTCCCATGCCGCTGGCCAGCGCCGGCGCATGGCCGACGTTTGTCGCCCTGGTCATCGCCATCGTCGTCGCCGTGGCGCTTTATCGTATCAACTCCCGGCATCAGATGGCCACCGGCGAACTCCGCCGCAGTTGGCCCTGGATCATCCTGCTATTGATAGCGTTGCCCGCCCTCGGCCAGTTCTTCTTCGGCGCCGCCGTGCATTGGGACATACCGGCGCTGCGCGGTTTCAACTTTCGCGGCGGCATGGCGCTTATCCCCGAACTGGCCGCGTTGGCGCTGGCGTTGTCCATTTATACCTCCAGTTTTATCGCCGAGATCATGCGGGCCGGCATCCAGTCGGTGCCTTATGGCCAACACGAAGCGGCGCGCTCCCTGGGGCTGCCCAATCCGGTAACGTTGAACAAGGTCATATTGCCCCAGGCAATGCGGGTCATTATCCCGCCGCTCACCAATCAATATCTTAATATTGTCAAAAACTCCTCCCTGGCGGCGGCAATCGGTTATCCGGATATGGTGTCGCTGTTTGCCGGGACGGTACTGAATCAGACCGGACAGGCGATTGAAACCATCGCCATGACCATGTCGGTTTATCTGATCATCAGCCTGACGATTTCTTTCCTCATGAATGTCTATAACCGGCGTAAAGCATTGGTTGAGCGCTAAGGGAAATCCATGACCATGACTTTATCTCATAACGAACCCGTAGCGACCGCATCCCGCAGCCGGCTGGCGTTGGCCTTGACCTGGGTGAGGCAAAACCTGTTTTCCAACGTGACCAACAGTATCGTGACGCTTTTGTGCCTCTGGCTGTTGTGGGTTTGTATCCCGCCGTTGCTCAACTGGCTGGTATTCCAGGCCAACTGGACGGGCGCCACCCGTGCCGACTGTACCCGGGACGGGGCCTGTTGGGTCTTTATCCATGCCCGGTTCGGGCAATTTATGTACGGTCTGTACCCCATGGGACAGCGCTGGCGTATCAATACCGTGCTGGTGGTTTTGCTACTGACCGCCTGGCCCTTCTTCTGGCGCGCCATGCCCCGGCGCGGACGCTATATCGCCTGCTGGGTCATCGCCTTCCCCCTCTTTACCTGGGTGATGCTTTACGGCGGCTTTTTGGGCTTGTCGCGGGTGGAAACCCGGCAATGGGGCGGGCTGACGCTGACGCTGATTATCTCATCGGTGGGTATTAGCGGCGCATTGCCGCTGGGCATACTGCTGGCGCTGGGCCGTCGTTCGAAGATGCCGGTGGTAAAATGGTTCTCCATTATCTTCATTGAATTATGGCGCGGCGTGCCGCTTATCACCGTGCTGTTTATGTCGTCCGTGATGTTGCCGCTGTTTCTCTCGGAAGGCACCAATATCGATAAACTGATCCGCGCGCTGGTCGGCGTTATCCTGTTTCAGTCCGCCTATGTGGCGGAGGTGGTGCGCGGCGGTCTGCAGGCGTTGCCCAAGGGCCAGTACGAGGCGGCCGAATCCCTGGCGCTCGGCTATTGGAAGACCCAGGCGCTGGTGATCCTGCCCCAGGCATTGAAAATCGTCATCCCCAACCTGGTCAATACCATTATCGAGCTGTTCAAAGATACCAGCCTGGTGGTCATCATCGGTTTGTTCGATTTGTTCAGCAGCGTTCAGCAAGCCACTGTCGATCCGGCCTGGCTCGGAATGTCGACGGAGGGTTATGTCTTCGCCGCCCTTGTCTACTGGATTTTCTGTTTCGGCATGTCCCGCTATAGCCAGCATTTGGAAAGACGTTTCCATACCGGGCATTCTTTAAAGCATTGAGGTGAAATATGAGCGACAATAACGCCACCCCGGCAGAACAATTGATGATTACGCTGGAAAACGTCAACAAATGGTATGGCCAGTTCCATGTCCTGAAAGACATCAATTTACAGGTGAAGGCCGGCGAGCGCATCGTCCTGTGCGGTCCGTCCGGCTCCGGCAAATCCACCACCATCCGTTGCATCAACCACCTCGAGGAGCATCAGCGCGGCACCATCGTGGTGGACGGCACTCTGCTGGACGACGATCTGCGCAATATTGAGCGGGTGCGGGCGGAAGTGGGCATGGTATTCCAGCATTTCAATCTGTTTCCCCATTTGACCGTCATGCAGAACTGTACCCTGGCGCCCATATGGGTCAGGAAAATGGCGCGCAAGGAGGCGGAGGAACTGGCGATGCATTTTCTGGAACGGGTGCGGATCGCCGAGCATGCCCACAAATTTCCGGGCCAGTTATCCGGCGGCCAGCAGCAACGGGTGGCTATTGCCCGCTCGCTGTGCATGAAACCCAAAATCATGCTGTTCGACGAACCCACTTCGGCTTTGGATCCGGAAATGGTCAAAGAAGTGCTGGATACCATGATAAGCCTGGCCAACGACGGAATGACCATGTTATGCGTCACCCACGAAATGGGCTTCGCCCGGACGGTGGCCGATCGGGTCATTTTCATGGACCGCGGGGAGATTGTCGAGGAAGCGTCGCCGGACGCCTTCTTCACCCAGCCAAAGTCCGAGCGTACCCGCGCGTTCCTGTCGCAAATCCTGCATTAAACCGTGACGCGTTATTTCAACAGCACGTCATACTGCGGATTGAACTCATCGAAAATCGGCAATGCCGCCGCCCCCAGGGCGGCGGTATCCGTGCCGGTCATACCGATCCTGACACGATAATCGTCCGGATACATACTGCGCACCGAGCGCAGCAGCGGCGACAGGCGCCGGACGATCTTTTCCACCAGCGGATGCGGCATTAAACCGCCGATGATCACCGTCTCCGCATCAAACAGGCATTCGAGAATATTGATCCCCTGACGGGCGGCCGGCAACGCCGATTCGACAAAGCGGTCGAACACGGACGCTTCTACCAAAAGCAAATCCTCGGGCATGGCCGTCATCGGATTAAGACCGCAGGTCTCATAGGCGGCCTGTAACGAAAGATACCGCTCAAGGCACCCCTGATTGCCGCAGGCGCAAGGCCTACCTCCCGGCCGTACCACCATATGGCCGACTTCGCCGGCGTTGTGGGCATGACCGGTGTAGATATGCCCGCGGGTGAAAATACCCGCTCCCAGGCCGGCGCCGATATAAAGATAAATAAAGGAATCCAGCTGCTTGGCCACGCCGTGAAAGCGTTCGCCAATGGCCGCCACGGTAGCGTCGTTTTCCAGCGTCACGGGCAACCCGCTGGCGCGGGACAATTCCGCCGCCACATCCACTTCCTCCCAGCCATGCAAGGTCGTCGGCCCTTGGGACGAAATACCCTCGACGCCAAAAGGTCCCGGCATGACCACCCCGATGCCCAGTAATTTGCGCCAGTCGATGGACATGCGCTGTTTCATTTCCCCCAGCAATTGCTCAATTAACGCAAGCGTCGCACCCGGTTGGGGCTTATGCACCAAACAAAGGCGCCGGAAGCGCACATGACCGGTCAGATCCACCAGCACCATCAGCAAAGTCTGGTGATCAAGATGGATGCCGATGGAATAGGCGCTATCGGGATTTAAGGTGATGGGCACCGCCGGTTGGCCGCGCCCGCCGATATGGCGCGGCAGGTGCGAGGAGAGGATCCCGGCCTGCTGTAGCTCGGCGACAATATTGGAAACGGTCTGCGGCGTCAGCGCGGTTAATCGCGCCAGTTCCGCCCGCGTCAGCTCGCCTTTTAGCCGGATGGCCTCAATGATTACCCGCCTGTTATGCGCTCTGGCATGTTCCAGATTCGTGCCTGAATTCTTCATTCACTTCCTAAATTGCCGCTGGTTTGTTGCCAGTATGCAACGATGCCCTTGACTCGTCACCCCGCCAACCGCCTGTTTATTGACGGCGCGCGGTCACGGCGCCGGCGGATAAGGGTTAATGCCGCCTCATTGCATTTTGCAGGATAGGCATTATTTAGCAATCAATTTGATTTAATAAACCCAAATGGCCGTTTTCGGCATGGCAATTGCACATGATTACCGCAATAGCCCCCTGCGAGAGAGAGACGACATCGCGATAGCCGTCACAAGATGGAAGCGCGGCGGTTGTGTCCGGCTATTAAAGCAATCAAATTGATTTAATGATTGCCCCAACCCCCATCATTACTGTTCCCGGAGAGAGTCATGAAGATAAAGAGATTGTGCCCTGCCCTGACCTTTTGCGCCTTGTCGGTCCTCTCGCTGGGGCTATCGGCGCAAGCCCTGGCGAAAACGCAAATCAACGCCTTGTTTATGACCCAGGCCGCATACAGCGAAAACGATATCCGCGCCATGACGGCCGATTTCACTAAACAGCACCCCGATATCGACGTTAATCTTGAATTTGTGCCCTATGAAGCCCTGCACGACAAGATTGTCGCGGCCAGGGGGGCCGGCGGCAACGGCTATGATGTGGTATTGTTCGATGCCATCTGGCCCGCCGAGTTTTATAAATTCGGTCTGTTGCAAGATGTCACCGCGCGGATCAACCCGCAAGACAGTAAGAAAATTTTTTCCGGGGCCATGAGCACCGTGACCTATAAAGACAAAATCTGGGGCATGCCCTGGATTCTCGACACCAAATATCTCTATTACAACAAGGCCATGTTAAACAAGGCCGGCATCACCGCCCCGCCGCAGACCTGGCAACAGGTGGAACAGCAATCGGAAATTCTGAAACAAAAAGGTATCGTCAAATACCCATTGGTATGGAGTTGGTCGCAGGCCGAAGCCCTTATTTGCGATTACACCACGCTGGTTTCGGCGTTCAAAGGGGGGTTTAGCGAACACGGCAAATTCAACTTCACCAATCCCGGTTCAATGCAGGCCGTCAATTACATGAAGGATACCTTGGATAAGGGCCTGACCAACCCCAATTCGCGTGAATACCTGGAAGAGGACGTCCGCAAAGCCTTTTCCAACGGCGACGCGGCCTTCGCCTTGAACTGGACCTATATGTATAACATGGCCAACGACCCGAAGCAGAGTAAAGTGGCGGGCGAGGTGGGCATCATCCCGGCGCCCGGATCCACGCCGGGCGACGTCTCGGCGGTCAACGGCTCAATGGGTCTCGGTATCGCCAAAGGCAGCCAGCATCCGGAACAGGCCTGGCAATATATCACCTATATGACCTCCCAGCCGGTGCAGGACAAATATGCCCGCCTGAGTCTGCCCATCTGGAAATCGTCTTACGACGATCCCGCGGTACAGCAGGGGCAAGAACCGCTTATCGCCGCAGCGAAACAATCGCTGAACGTTATGCTGTCGCGTCCGGCGACCGATGAATATTCACGCCTGTCCAATATCCTGCAACAGGATCTGCAACAGGTACTGCAAAACCAGGTCACGCCGGAGGCCGGTATGCAGGCGGCGACCAAGGCGGCCGATCGTCTGCGTTAAGGATTGCCCCGTTATGCTCAGTTTGCCGCAACGCGAGCGTCGTCAGGCATGGGTACTGCTGGCGCCCATGCTGCTGATGATGTTTTTACTGACCGCCTGGCCGCTGGCCCGAACCCTGTGGCTCAGTTTCACCGACGCCGCGCTGATAGGCGGAGGGACGCCGCCGCGGCCGGTCGGTTTTGATAATTATGTCTATGCCCTGACCGACCCCGATTTTTTGGCCGCTTTGGCGCGCACGTTATATTTCACCGTGGTGTCGGTGGCCTGCGAGGGGGTCATCGGCGTGTTGGTGGCGCTATTGCTAAACCAGAAATTCCACGGCCGCGGCCTATTGCGGGTACTGGTGATACTGCCCTGGGCATTGCCGACCATCGTCAACGCCATGATGTGGCGGCTTAATTTCAATCCGGATTACGGCAGCGTCAATGCCTTGCTGACCCAACTCGGCCTTATCAGTCATTACCGCAGTTGGCTGGGCTCGCCCGATTCGGCCATAAACGCCGTGATGGCGGCCGATATCTGGAAAAACTATCCGCTGGTGACGCTCTTGACGCTGGCCGCATTGCAAACCATTCCGGATGATTTGTTCGAAGCCGCCCGTATCGACGGCGCGTCCGCCTGGCGGCGGTTTCGCGCCATCACCCTGCCGGCGATCCTCGGTCCGCTGGGCGTGGCGCTGGTGCTGCGTACCATCGATGCCTTCAAGATTTTCGATATCATTTATGTCATGACCCGCGGCGGGCCGGTGGATAGCACCAAGACGCTGAGCTTTTTCGTCTACCAGGAATCGTTTAGCTATTTGCGCGCCGGCAGCGGCGCCGCCTATGCCATTTTGATGACCCTGTTGTGCGGCATACTGATCGTCGTCTATATGCTGATGCTGGCGCGCCAGCGCCGGCGGGAGGTTTGGCAATGAAACGCCACATCCACACCTTGCTGCGTTATCTCGCGGCGTTAGTCCTGGCGACAACCATTGTGGCGCCACTGGGTTGGCTGTTTTTAATGAGCGTCAGCTCCTCGGCGGATCTGGCCAGGGTTCCGCTGGAGTGGCTACCGCGGCAATGGGATTTCAGCCGCTACGGCCGTTTGCTGTCGCTGGCGCCAGGACAACCGGGCGAGTTGTTTTTGCACGCGCTGGCCAATAGCATCCTGACCGCCACCGGCGCCACTTTGATTTCCTTGCTGCTGGCGATACCGGCGGCATTCGGTTTTTCGCGCTATCCGGGGCGCGGTGGCTGGCTAACCGCCAGCCTGGCCATTTATATGGTCCCGCCGGTAGCCTTCGTCCTGCCGCTGTACTTCATCCTGCAATGGCTGGGACTGCTCAATACCCATCTGGGCCTGATTTTGGTGTATTGTTCGCTGATACTGCCGTTTCTCACCTGGATGCTGAAAAACCAGTTCGACGCTTTGCCACGGGATATCGAACAGGCGGCCCGTCTGGATGGTCTGCGATTCTGGCAGGTTTTGCTGCGCATTACGTTACCGCTGGGCAAACCCTCGCTCGCCGCCTCAACCGTGTTCGGCTGGCTGCTGGCCTGGGATGAATTTTTCTACGCGCTGTTATTTACCAATAATATCCAGGCCCAGACCTTGCCGGTGACCATCGCCGGTTTTACCGCCGGGCGCGCCACGGACGACGGACTTATCGCCGCGGTCGGCATTTTGGCTTCCATTCCGCCACTGATTATTGCGATCTGGCTGCAAAAATTCCTGGTGAGCGGTCTCACCAGCGGCGGTAGCAAGGGTTAATCAACCACAAGTATTCGATACTATGACGACGACTTCCTCCACCGCCACGCTATATGTGGCGGGTAATATCAATATCGATCTTATCATGGGAACGCTCAGGCAATGGCCGGCCCGCGGCACCGAGGCGATGCTGGACTACAGCGCGCTGCGTCCCGGCGGCTCGGCGGGCAACTGCGTCTTGGCGCTGGCGGCGCTGGGAACGCCCCACCGCGCGGTAGCCAATCAGGGCAATGATCACTTTTCCGGCTGGCTGGCAAAGCATTTTGCCGATAGCGCGCCCCACTGGCCGCGTTATGACTGCGAGACCTCCCTCACAGTCGGCATCACCCATCCGGATAATGAACGGACGTTTTTCAGCAACCAGGGGCATATCGTCCGCCTGTCGCAACAGGATGTCCTGCGGCAGTTGCCTGAAAAAGCGACGCCGGGAGACCGGGTTTTGCTGTGCGGAACCTTTTTATGCCTGCGCCTGTTCGAGGATTATGCCGATTTGCTGGCCGCGCTGCGGCAGCGGGGTTTTGCCGTGGCGGTGGATACCGGTTGGCCGCCGCAGGGCTGGAACAGAGATATACGGCGTCGTATCGCCGGTTGGCTTAAATATTGCGATTATTTACTCCTGAACGAGGTGGAGACTCAGGGCCTGGCCGACAACCCGGACCTCAAGATCGGTGGCCGCCGTCTGGCCGAGCAACTGGCGCCCGACGGCGCTTGCGTCATTAAGCGCGGGCGAGAAGGCGCCATGCTGGTGGATAACCAGGAAGTTATCGTCCGCGCGGCGGAACCGGTGACAGTCATTGATACCATCGGCGCCGGCGACAGTTTCAATGCCGGTTTTTTAAGCGCCCTGTTATATGGCCATAACCGGCGGCAGGCGTTGTACTGGGGCATCCGGGTCGCGGGACAGGCTATTAGCAGTTCGCCGCGCCGCTATCCGGATCGCGCCGCTCTTCAATCCTATACCGGCGAGGAATAAGCCATGGCGAGCGTCGAACTGATTAATGTAGCCAAGCGTTATGGCAAACATTCCGTATTAAAACCGCTGGATTTAACCATCCCGGACGGCAGCTTTACCGTTTTGGTCGGTCCTTCCGGCTGCGGAAAATCCACGTTATTGCGATTGCTGGCGGGTCTGGACACCGTTTCGCAGGGGGATATCTTTATCGATCGCCAGCAAATCAATAATCTGGATCCCGCCGATCGGGATATCGCGATGGTATTTCAAAGTTATGCGCTTTACCCGCACTTGACCGTGGCGGAAAACCTGGCGTTTCACATGCAGGTCAAAAAGGTGCCCCGCCTGGAACAGCAGGCCAAGGTGCAGCAAATCGCCAAGATGCTCGGGATCGAACGTCTCTTGCAACGCTTGCCGAAAGCCCTGTCCGGCGGTCAACGGCAACGGGTGGCCATGGGTCGGGCCATGGTGCGCAACCCCCGGGTATTTCTTTTCGATGAACCCTTATCCAACCTGGACGCCCAGTTGCGCATGGAGCTGCGCGCTGAGATCAAATCCCTTCACCAACGGTTCAAAACCACCACGATATACGTCACGCACGATCAGATTGAAGCCATGACGCTGGCGGATCAAATTGTGGTCATGAAAGACGGCGCCATCATTCAGCAAGGGGAGCCGCTGGCTATTTACGATCGGCCGGTCGATACTTTTGTGGCGCGATTCATCGGCTCGCCCCCCATGAACCTGTTGCCGGGCGTTTGTACCGCGCGCGAAGGCCGGCCCGGCGTCTTATGCGGACCCTTGTGGTTTCCCCTGGCCGATAAATGGCATGCCGCCGCCCGGCGGCAGGGCGACAAACCGATTACTTTGGGCATTCGCCCCCATGATTTTCAGTATGTCGACGGCAATGAGGGGACGCTGCCCGCCGCGACCTTGCGGCTTCAGGAAATCACTGGCGAAACCAGCCTATTACATGTGGATTGGGGGGAATTTCCGCTGCATGTCCAATTTGCCGGCCGTCTGCCCGGCTTGCCGGGTCAGCGGATATCGTTGGAAGTCAAACCGCGGGGCCTGCATCTTTTCGATGCCGCCAGCGGCCGGCGACTGGAAGAGACGCATGCCGGCACTTAAGTCTGTGCCGGCCGCGCAAGTATGCGCCGCTGTCGGCGGGGAGGCTCAGTCGATGTTATCGACCAAAGCGAATCGCCGTTGCCCTTGTTCGGCAAAGACGGCGCAATCATTAAGATAATTGCGGGCGGCAAGCACCAGTTTGCCGAATGACAGGGTGTGATAAGCAACGCCTGCCGCCCCGGCGGTTTGCGAGAGGTTGCCGCCGCAATGGATATCCGCCGCGGCATAGAGGCCGCCGCTTACCCCACCCGTCATCGCGGCAATCTTTTCCGCCCTGCCGGACGTCCATCGCGGGGCCGCTTGCCCATGGGCCAGGTCGGTAAAGGCCGGATAACGGTGATACCGCGCCGGCTCCCCGCCATCATCGCCGGCAATCGACGACGCCATCGGCATCCGTGTCATAAACAGGCTGTCTGCGCGACGATCCTGCGATTCAGCATTGCCCAAAAATAGCCGCCAGGGATTGGCGATGATCGCCGCGGCGTAATCATCAAGGCGTTTACCCCAGCCCGCGCCATAATACGCCCCGGCGCCCGCCGTCTCGCCGACCCGCGCGCTGCCGTCAACCCGACCCAGCGCCCAGCCGCCGATGACGCCGCCGACCGCCGCGCCGGTGTGGATCGCCATATTGGCTTTGCCACCGGCCAGTCTATCCACCGTGCCGATAGCGGCGCCGGCGGCATTGGCGCCGGCCAAGCCGGCCGCGCCGCTATCGCCGAAGCCAGCCAGGCTGGCGGCTTTTTTGACGGAATAATACCCCGCCACGGAGGCAATGGCTTTCCCTCTCCCCGACGCACGGTAGACGCCGGCCGAGACCAGCCCAACCGAAGCGCCGGCGATCGATTGCGTGTGCGTTGAGGTTTTCGGCAAGATTTTGTCCATGAGCAGGGCAAATCTGTCCGGCCCAGCGACGGTATAAACGCCCGCCGCGATCCCCACCCCCACAGCCAGCATTTGAACGAGCGACAGCATGCCCACCGGGATGCCGAACATGGCGGCTATCGGCATCAGCACGGCGGTGACGGCCACGGCCAGAGCGGCGGTTTTCACCGCGACCTGCATAACGGTTTTCATCCGTGTCGCTTGACAGGCGGGACGGGGAGCGTCGGCCATAACCGGTTTGATCGGGCCGGCATCGGCCGTAGTCCGTCCCCCCGCGACAGCATCCCCCGCTTGCGGGGCCGATATCGGCATTGTCCGGCACGCCCCGTGGTTTCGTCCAGGCAATGCCGTGTTCTGTGGCGAAAGACGGGAAGAGACCAAACTATCTCGCGGGCCGCCCGAATCGATCGGAACCGGCCTGGACAGCATGTCGTCCCCCCGTGCCGGCGAACCCGGGATACCGGCATGCGCGCCGACGCGGCGACAGGTTTGCGGGCTATTATGAACGGCCTGCGGACGCGGTCCTTTATTGTGTTGCGCCACGGACGCGGCGGCGGACGCGGTGTTTTCCCTTGAGACGGTGGCAATTATGTTGGGCATAGGGGTACCTCCTGATAATGTGATTTACAATAATCAGAAGTGATACCTATGGCTTTCAGAAACTGACGATTCCAAGGCGATAGCGGGGGGTTTTCCTGCCGCCAGAATCCCTATTGCCGCCCCAACGCCCCTTCGCCCGAACCAGGGCCGCGAAAATCGCCGGCATTATGGCGATCGAGAGGCATTCCGATCGTTTGCCACTCTTTTCTCCGTGTCCTTGCGAAAGCATTTGCATTCGCCGCCAAAAAAACGAAAATCGTTTCCATGATATGAAAAAGGAATGTTCGCCATGGTTTCTCCCGACATCATCAAACGCGGCAAAAAACCCCGCGCCGCCACTTCCGTTACCGCGACGCCCGCCGGGCAGATCCAATCGCTAACCCGCGGCCTGACGTTGCTTGAATACATAGCCCATGCCAACGGCAGCATCGCGCTGACTGAACTGGCGCAACAGGCTGGGCTGCCCAATTCCACCACGCACCGTCTACTGACGACGATGCAACAGCAGGGGTTTGTGCGCCAGGTGGGCGATCTGGGGTTATGGAGCATCGGCACGCAAGCCTTTATCGTCGGCGCCAGCTTTCTGCAAAGCCGGAATCTGCTGGCCATGGTGCATCCGATACTGCGAAAGCTCATGGAAAGCTCCGGGGAAACCGTCAATATGGCGGTGTTGGATCAATCGGATTATCAGGCGATTATCATTGACCAGGTGCAGTGTAACGCGCTGATGCGCATGTCCGCGCCCATTGGCGGTAAACTGCCCATGCACGCCTCCGGCGCCGGTAAGGCCTTGCTGGCCGCGCTGACGGATGACAAAGTCTCGCAACTGCTGCATCACAAAGGGCTGCAAAGCTATACGCCGCAGACGCTCAATACCCGGACGCTAAAAGAGAATCTGGCGCAAATTCGCCGCCAGGGCTATGCCTTTGACGATGAAGAACACGCGTTGGGGTTGCGCTGCGTGGCGGCGTGCATTTTCGACGAACACCACGACGCGGTGGCGGCCATATCCATTTCCGGCCCGGTATCGCGCATCAACGACGTGCGCGTGACGGAACTCGGCGCGCTAGTGATCCGGGCCGCGAAAGAGATCACCCTTGCCTATGGCGGCATGGGTTAACAGACGTTCTGACCGGTCGGCGTTTTGGCGGCGGCCCCCGCCATAGCGCTGGCAAAAGCGCTGGCTTCGCCGGTAAGCGAAAACATCCTCCACGTGTCCCTCGCGGATGCGTTTTTGTAAGTCGCGCCAGTAATTCGCCTGGAATAAATCGCCGTGCAATTCCTCAAACAACCGCAACAAACGGCGATTGCCGCACAAAAAACGACGAAACTCCTCGGGGAAGACGTCGTTAAGTCCGACGCTATACCAAGGTTCCGCCGCCAGTTCGTCGGCCGGATCGCGCGGCGGCGGAATATTGCGAAAATTCATCTCGGTCATATAACAAATCTCGTCATAATCGTAAAATACCACCCGGCCATGGCGAGTGACGCCAAAGTTTTTCATCAGCATATCGCCGGGGAAAATATTCGCCGCCGCCAGTTGCCGAATGGCATTGCCGTATTCCTCAATCGCTTCATGCAATGCCCGTCCCTCGACCTGCGTCAAATAAAGGTTGAGCGGCGTCATCCGCCGTTCCATATACAAATGACGAATCACCAGCCTGTCGCCCAGATCCTCCAGTTTTCCCGGCGCCTCGCGCCACAACTCCTCCAATAGCGGCGGACTGATGCGGGATTTTTCCAGCACAAAATTCTCATATTCCTGGGTATCCGCCATGCGTCCAACGCGATCATGTTCTTTCACTATTTGATAACAGGCGCGAACCCGCGCTTCATCAACGGCTTTTTCCGGTGCGAAGCGGTCTTTAATCACTTTGAACACCCGCTCGAAAGAAGGCAGTGTGAACACCAGCATCACCATGCCTTTTACGCCAGGGGCGATAACGAATTGCTCCTGGGAATGTTCCAGAAAACGCAGGTATTCCCGGTAATATTCGGTTTTACTGTGTTTCTGGCAACCGATCGCCAGGTAAAGTTCTGAGGTGGTCTTACCCGGCAGGATTTCCCGCAACCAGTTGACCAATGCCGATGGCAGCGGCGCGTACACCATAAAATAAGAACGGGCGAAACCGAACACGATGCTTGCCTCATCGTAGCGGGTCAGACAGGTATCGATAAACAACGCGCCATGCTCGTTGCGGTGAATCGGCAACAACAACGGGAAGATCCCTTGCGGCAGAATAAGCTTCCCCACCAGCCAGGCGGCCTTGTTGCGGTAAAACAGTTCATTGGCGACTTGCAATACCGATTTCGCCAGGCACTGTTTGGGGAAATTTTCCCGCAGCGCGCGTATCACATAATCAATATCCCGTCGTTGATCCTCCCAAGGCAACCGCAACGGCAACGCGTTCAATATGTGTCGCAAGACCCCCTCCCAGTCGCCGTCGGGACGGTAAACCCGCGCCAGTGGACGCGGGACTTCATGGAAACGCGCGGAGGGTTGGGAACTGAAAACAAACAATTTATCCGGCGTTAGCGACCGATGGTTAAACAGCCGGCAATACACGGAATTAAAAAAACTTTCGGCAATTTCAAACCTGGGGTAATCCGGCAGTAGCCCGGTATAAATCTCTTTTACCCGAACAATAAAATCGGTCTCATGGCATTGTTCGGTGATACACAATAATTGTTCAACCACCAGGCCGACATGATGGTCATAGAGATGAATACGCCGCTTCATGGCCTGCTGCACCGCCTGCCAGTCCGCCTGCTCGAACCGTTGTTGCGCCCCGGCCGTCACCTCCAGAAATTGCCCGTATTGCGCATCAAACCCCTGCAAAATGGTTTGCGCCACTAATTGATGCCGATCGCGCATCGTCACTCCCCGGTATTTGCTTTTATGCCATGCGGCCGTTGCCTGGCCGCATCGTCCGACACCGCCGTCAGAACTGCTGTTCTTCCGTGGAACCGGTCAACGCCGTTACGGAAGAAGCGCCCCCCTGAATCAGGGTCGTTACCTTGTCAAAATAACCGGTGCCCACTTCCTGCTGGTGCGACGAGAAAGTATATCCCTGCGCCATGGCGGCGAACTCCCGCTGCTGCACCTTTTCAACATAATGCTTCATGCCTTCTCCCTGCGCATAGGCGTGCGCCAAATCGAACATGTTGAACCACATGCTGTGGATGCCGGCCAGGGTGATAAACTGATATCGGTAGCCCATATCCGATAATTCATCCTGGAAACGGGCGATGGTGCGATCGTCCAGATTTTTCTTCCAGTTGAAGGAAGGGGAACAGTTATAGGCCAGCATCTTACCGGGGAAGCGGTCATGGATGGCCTCGGCGAAACGCCGCGCCTGCGCCAGATCCGGCGTGGACGTTTCACACCACACCAGATCGGCATAAGGCGCGTAAGCCAGTCCGCGGCTGATGGCTTGCTCTACGCCGGCCTGGGTGCGAAAGAAACCCTCCACTGTGCGTTCGCCGGTAATAAAGCGCTGATCGCGGCTATCGCAATCCGACGTCAGCAAATCCGCCGCGTCCGCATCGGTTCGGGCGACCAGCAATGTCGGCACGCCCATGACATCCGCCGCTAACCGGGCCGCAATCAGTTTTTGCACCGCTTCCTGCGTCGGTACCAAGACCTTGCCGCCCATATGGCCGCATTTTTTCACCGACGCCAGTTGATCCTCGAAGTGTACCGCCGCCGCGCCCGTCTCAATCATCGCTTTCATCAATTCGAACGCATTCAATACGCCGCCGAACCCGGCTTCCGCATCCGCCACAATCGGCAAGAAATAATCGATATACCGCGGGTCGCCCGGTTCGATACCGTTCGCCCACTGGATCTGATCCGCGCGGCGAAACGTGTTATTGATGCGCTGCACCACCGCCGGTACGGAATTGGACGGATAAAGCGATTGGTCCGGGTACATGGCGGCGGCCAGGTTGGCATCCGCCGCCACCTGCCAGCCGGAAAGATATATCGCCTCGATTCCGGCCTTCGCTTGCTGTAGCGCCTGACCGCCGGTTAGTACCCCAAGGCAGTTGACATATTCTTTTCGCGCGCCGCCGTGCAACAGATCCCACAGTCTTTCCGCGCCTCGCTGCGCCAGTGTACAGGCCGGGTTCACCGAACCTCGCAAATTGATCACATCTTTCGCCTGATATGGTCGGACAATGCCTTCCCACCGTGGTTTTTGCCAGTCTTGTTCAAGTTGCTGCGCAGAGTGAATACGAGAGGTGATGCTCATGGCGATTCCTTTTTTTAAGATTAAACAAGCAAGTCGTAACCGGATAAGGTGAGAAAATCGATCAGTTCGTCCTGTGTGGTGATACGCTCCATCAATCGTGCCGCTTGTTCAAAACGTCCAGACTGAAAACGCGCGTCGCCAAGTTCTTGGCGAATCACCTGCATCTCTTCTTCCAGCATCCGTCGAAACAATGCTTTGGTTACCGCGCGCCCGTCGTTGAGCGTTTTTCCGTGGTGAATCCACTGCCAGATAGAGGTGCGCGAAATTTCCGCGGTGGCGGCATCTTCCATTAACCCGTAAATCGGCACACAGCCATTGCCGGAAATCCAGGCTTCCAGGTATTGCACCGCCACACGGATATTAGCGCGCATGCCGGCTTCGGAACGTTCGCCCGGACAGGGGGCCAGTAAATCCGCGGCGATCACCGGCGCGTCATGTTCTCTCAAAATGGTCAATTGATTCTGTCGCCCGGCCAAGATAGCGTCGAAGATAGGCAACACGGTATCCGCCAGCCCAGGATGGGCGATCCAGGTTCCGTCGTGTCCATTACGGGCCTCCCGTTCTTTGTCCTGCCGGACTTTTTCCTGTACCACGGCATTACGCGCCGCATCCTTGCCGGGAATAAACGCCGACATACCGCCCATGGCGAAAGCCCCGCGCCGGTGGCAGGTCCGAATCAGCAAACGTGAATAGGCATCAAGAAACGGCTGGTCCATGGTGACCGATTGTCTGTCCGGCAAAACGCGATCGGCGTGATTTTTCAACGTTTTGATATAACTGAAAATATAATCCCAGCGACCACAGTTTAAGCCGACAATATGGTCGCGCATGCTGTAGAGAATCTCATCCATCTGGAAAACGGCCGGCAGCGTTTCAATCAATATTGTGGCTTTAATTGTGCCGCGCGGCAGATCAAAACGATCTTCCGTATAGCTGAATATTTCGTCCCACCAGGCGGCTTCATGGTAAGACTGTAATTTAGGAAGATAAAAGTAGGGCCCGCTGCCTTTATTCAACAATTCTCTGTGGTTATGGAAAAAATACAGTGCAAAATCAAGCAGGCAACCGGGAATGGGTTGTCCACGCCATGTCACATTCTTTTCCGGCATATGCAGGCCGCGGACGCGGCAAATCAACACTGCGGGGTCGGGTTTGAGTTGGTAAATTTTACCCTCGTCGCTGGTATAGGCGATGACGCCCCGTACCGCATCGCGCAAATTGATCTGTCCTTCCATGATCTTTCGCCAGGCTGGCGCCAGCGAGTCCTCGAAATCCGCCATAAACACTTTTACGTTGGCATTAAGCGCATTGATGATCATTTTGCGCTCCACCGGACCGGTGATTTCCACCCTCCGGTCCAGCAGGTCAACAGGGATACCACGGATCTTCCATTCCGCGCTTCTTATGGAAACTGTTTCTGGAGTAAATGCCGGTAATACCCCTGCGTCGATCCGGCGTTGATATTCCTGCCGCTGCGCCAGTAATTTATCCCGCGGCACGGTAAATCGGCCGACCAGATCAGCGAGAAAGTCGATAGCCCCGTCTGTCAAAATCTGTTGTTCAACCTCACCTTTAGGCTGGTTAAACGTCAATTCTCTGTTCATCGTCTGTTGCGTCATGTGATTTTTCCCATACAGATGGCCTTCACTGCGCCTAGCGAACCGATGTTGCCAATGCGATCATTTTTCAACCAACACGGGCAAGCTTAATCCGATCTGTACATTAAAATCAAAAACAATTTCCATTTTTTACTTTTAAAATGAACATATATATGATTTCAAAGGTTTTTTTTATTATAAAATAATAGAATTTATTTCTGATAAACCTTGTATCACGGCGTGTGTTTCAGAAATAGTGCCTGGCATCTTGGAAATGCGCACTGAAAACTGAACCAGTCTGCATTATGGGCGGGTCTGCACCGTCGGGAGTACGCCCATGTCGGGCGCATAAAAAAAGCCCTGTACCTAAGTACAGGGCTTGTCTGTTGGATGCCTGGCGGTTCCCTACTCTCG
>NZ_SZPQ01000008.1 GCF_005217455.1 Martelella alba | reverse complement strand
TGATCGAAGGCGCGGGCAGTACCGCCGTAGGTCTTGGCCAGTACAGCGGTGATGGCGGCGGTCAGGGTCGTTTTACCGTGGTCAACGTGGCCGATAGTACCGACGTTAACGTGTGGTTTTGTGCGTTGAAACTTTTCTTTAGACATCGATTGTCCCTCTAAGACACGAATAAATCGGTGGTATCACCACATCAACCAGGCAAAAACCTGATGAATTCATTTTATTACAGAAAGTGTATCAGGAGGGAGACTGAAAGTGGTGCTGATAGGCAGATTCGAACTGCCGACCTCACCCTTACCAAGGGTGCGCTCTACCAACTGAGCTATATCAGCACATTGGAGCGGACAGTGGGAATCGAACCCACATCATCAGCTTGGAAGGCTGAGGTAATAGCCATTATACGATGCCCGCAACTTGGAACTCGGCTACCTGATATTCCTGTAGATTGTTAAGGTTCCTTGAATCCGAACCTTGATTGAAGGCTTTCGCCTTCTTCCCAGGCGCATGATACACCATTTGCATCTGGTCTTGCCTCGTATACCCGAGGCGTATTTGGTGGTGGGGGAAGGATTCGAACCTTCGAAGTCAGTGACGGCAGATTTACAGTCTGCTCCCTTTGGCCGCTCGGGAACCCCACCTTGTGTTCTTGGTGCCGGCAGAAGGAGTCGAACCCTCGACCTACTGATTACAAGTCAGTTGCTCTACCAACTGAGCTATGCCGGCATCATCAAGTGCAGCGCATTCTAGGTAGAGCCGGCGACCTATGCAACAAAAAAATTGCGTATCGCGAACTTTCGCTCACAAAACGCCCAAATCCGGCAAATGATTTACCCGGTTGTCGCGGTTTTCGCTCAACAAGGGCTGCGGAGAGCCGAACGGCATAAACGATGCCCGTCCCGTTACAGGCTCTGCGCCGGCGCCCCATAGCCCGCGTCATGGACGTGGCCGGGGCGATGACAGGGCATCAATCCCAAAATATTGTTCAAATTGTGAACCGCGTCACTGCACCAAAAGAGTAAAGATGCACTATCCGAGCGCATCTTTATATCTCCGGCACAAATGCTATCATCGCAGGGGAAAAGTTCTCAAGAAAATCATGGTGGTTTGCCCGCTGTTTTGATCTTGCTTAGCTGGCATAACTTTTGCGTATGATAAAGGGACATCACAGGCAAAAGGATGACGAGATGAAAATCGTTCAGCTCAATGCGCCGACGCTGCCCGTTTATCGCAGTGAACTCGCCGGTTTATTAATGGATGCCGTCGCCAATGGCGCTTCGGTAGGCTACAGGCTGCCGCTGAGCCGGGAAGTCGCCGAGGACGCTATTCACACCCTCAGGCCCGCGCTGGAAAGGGGCGATCGACTGCTCTGGATAGCCCGGGATGAAAGAGGCATTGTCGGCAGCATACAATTGGAACTGTGCCAAAAGCCCAACGGCCAGAATCGCGCTGAGGTCCAGAAGCTTCTGGTGCATAGCCGCGCCCGTCGCCAAGGTATCGGCAGATTATTGATGACGGCCCTGGAACGCGCCGCCTACGAGCGCCAGCGCGGTTTGCTGTATCTCGATACCCAGGCCGGCTCCTCCGCCGAGGCGTTTTATCGCGCCAATGGATACCGCTGCCTGGGTGAAATTCCTGACTTTGCCTGCACGCCCGATGGCCATTATCATCCGACAGTGATTTATTATAAGCGACTGTTTACGGCCAGCCTGCCCATGCGCGCCATGGCCGGTTGATTCCCATCATGGCGGAGGAAACCCCGCCGCCGTCAACACCCGGCTTCCTCCGCCGCCCGCTGCGTTCACAAAACCTTATTATAAGCAGAAAAAATACTCTACGATGCCGAGGAAGCTGTCTATACTATGCAGCTTGTTTTCGTCCCGGGTGGGTCAGATTGCCCCGGTCGGACCCGCTCAACAGGCTGGCTAATCTTATGATTAAACGCGAACAATCACATACCTCCCCTTACCTTCATTTTAATCGGAGGCAATGGGCGGCTTTGCGGGACACGGTTCCTCTGACCCTGACGGCGGAAGAGATCGTCAAGCTGAAAGGGATTAACGAGGACCTTTCTTTGGATGAGGTGGCGGAAATCTATTTGCCGCTATCCCGTTTGCTGAATTTCTACATAAGTTCGAATTTGCGCCGGCAAACGGTTTTGGAGCAGTTTCTCGGCACTAAAGGGCAGCATATACCCTATATAATAGGCATCGCCGGCAGCGTCGCGGTCGGTAAAAGCACCACGGCACGGGTGTTGCAGGCGTTACTGAGCCGCTGGCCGGAACACCGCTCCGTGGAGTTGGTCACCACCGACGGCTTTCTTTTTCCCAACAGCATACTGAGAAAGCGCGATATCATGAAAAAGAAAGGATTCCCGGAATCTTATGATATGCGCAGCCTGGTGAATTTTGTTTCCGACATTAAATCGGGCAGTAAAAAAGTCAACGCGCCAGTGTATTCACATCTGATTTATGATGTCATTCCCGATAGCAAAAAAGTCATTTCTCAGCCGGATATTCTTATCCTGGAAGGACTTAATGTTTTACAAAGCGGCAGGGATTATCAGCATGCGGCGCATCATGTTTTCGTATCGGACTTCGTCGATTTCTCCATTTATGTTGACGCGCCTGAAGATCTACTAATTTCTTGGTATATCAATCGCTTTCTCAAATTCCGTCAAGGGGCTTTTTCCGATCCGGATTCCTATTTCCACAATTATTCCAAACTCTCGGAAGCCGAAGCTATTGGGATAGCAACGAATATCTGGACGGAAATCAATGGGCTAAACCTGAAAGAAAACATCCTGCCGACCCGGGAACGCGCCAGCTTGATTCTGACCAAAAGCGCCAATCATGCGGTTGGTGAAATCCGGCTAAGGAAATGATGTCGCTACGCGGCCGGGAGTCTACCGGCCGTGAGGGAATGCGCCGTCTCCCGGCCGCGAAATTATCAGACTCCGCGCAGTGAAATCTCTCCGCCCAGATAAGGCCTGATTTCATTGTCACGCTCAAGCAGTAACGCTCCCTGGGTGTCTATTCCCCGGGCGATACCGATCGTCTCATGCTCGCCTATTAAGAGCTTTACCGGGCGATTGTAGTAATTATCCAGTTCCTGCCAACGAGGATGAAAAGCGGCGAAACCTTCCCGCTCAAATAACGGCAATGCCTGCCTTAGGGCTTTTATCAGGTTGGCGGCCAAAGCATTACGGTCGATTTCGATGCCGGCTTCCTGCAAGTTGATCCATCCTTGATTGATAATACCGTTGTCCGGTTCACGCATGATGAGGTTGATACCGGCGCCGATAACGACATGAGCCGCGTCGCCGGTTTTCCCGCTGATTTCCACCAGAATGCCGGCCAACTTCCGATCCTGCAGGTACAAATCATTCGGCCATTTCACCCGGACATCACGCGCGCCGAGTCCGTGTAGGACCTCCGCCATCACGATGCCGACCACCAGGCTAAGGCCGATGGCCGCCGCCGGTCCTTGCTCCAGCCGCCAATAGAGAGAAAGATAGAGATTGGCCCCGAACGGGGAAAACCATTGCCGACCGCGTCGGCCGCGCCCCTGCCCCTGGTATTCGGCCACACAGGCATCGCCGGATTGCAGTCCGGCGATACGGTCCATCAGGTATTGATTGGTGGAATCAATGACCGGCAGGACAGTGACGCGTCCTTCGGGTAACCGGGAAAGTATGCGCGGCTCATCCAGTAGTTGCAGAGGGCCGTGCAGGCGATAGCCTTTCCCCGGGACGGTGAAGACGTCCACGCCCCATTCCCGCAACGTTTGGATATGCTTGTTGATAGCCGCACGGCTCATCCCCAGGTTTTCGCCGAACTGTTCGCCGGAATGAAAATCGCCATCGGCCAGCAGGCCTATTAGCTTAAGGGGGACGGTGATATCTTTCATGATATCGCCTCCATCGCGTCCACTTCGCCGCCGGCGCCGATGAACCGGACTTCGGGTTCAAGCAGTACCCCGAACCGCTCTGAGACCTGACGCCGGACATAGCCAGCTAACGCGGCGATTTCCCGACCAGTGGCCTGTCCGCCATTGATGAGAACCAGGGCTTGTTTTTCATGCACCGCCGCCGCGCCCAACCGGAATCCCTTAAGGCCGCATCGGTCGATCAGCCAGCCAGCGGCCAGTTTGACTTCGCCTGTGGGCTGTGGGTAATGGGGCATGTCCGGATATTCCGCCAATAACCGTCGGGCCGCTGCCGCGGAAACGAGGGGGTTTTTAAAAAAACTGCCGGCATTGCCGGTGATGGCCGGATCCGGCAGCTTGTTCCGCCTCATGGCGCAGACGGCGTCGAATACCTGGCGCGGCGTTACGTCAGCGCTGTTCAGACGGCTAAGATCGCCGTAGGTCAATATCGGTCGCCAGGTTTTGTTCAGGACGATGCCTACCGCGGTGATGGCACTGTGGTCGCGATAATCATGCTTGAATATACTGTCGCGGTAACCGAACCGACATTGGGCGCCGGTAAGCCGCTGTGTTTCACCGCTGGCGAGATCGATAATGTCGACATATTCGCAGACGCTTTCCAATTCGACACCATAGGCGCCGATATTCTGGATCGGCGCCGAACCTGCCCGTCCCGGAATTAAAGCCAGGTTTTCAAGCCCAGCGATGCCTTGCTCCAGGGTAAAGGCCACCAAACCATGCCAATCTTCCCCCGCCCCGACCCGGATATGCCAAGCGACGGCATCTTCGGTGACCCTAATGCCGGAGATGCGGTTCAGTAAGACCGTTCCGGCGAAATTTTCTAAAAACAGGATGTTGCTGCCGCCGCCTAAGAGCAGCACCGGCCATGACTGCCGTTTGGCTTCTCGCCAGGCCCGCACAAGTTCCGCTTCCGAATCCGCCACGACAATCTGTCGAGCGACGGCATCCACCGCAAAGGTATTCAGGTGCTTTACCGACACACCGTGCTTCATCGCTATCAACCTCGACTCGCTGAAACCCATATTCTACCTGATTCGACGTGTTCCGTTGAGCGGGATTTGCCGCCTTGACCGGTCAGGGAAATGTGCGACCCCGGCCGAACGGGGCCGTGCTTTGCCGACTTCAATTGACGGAGCGCTGTTACGATCCACTAGGACGAAGCCGGATAGTGGCGGTTTTCTGCCATTGCTCGGTAATTTCCAGTAGAACCGCCTTGAACTGTAACGGCCCTTTAATGCCATTGTCGACACAATAGCCTTCTACCATGGCATTGATGTCATTTTTGACTTTTTCAATGTTTTCAGGGGTGTTCATCGCGGCAGGGTGGGTCTTTTGCACTATGCTTATCACGCTGGTCAACAGGGGGTTCGCACCGGCGCCCTTGGGAATGTAGGCATCATTTTTTAGATTGCATGCCACGCCCCAATCGTGGGCGGCCTGTCCGATGGCTTGCAGATAGCCGTCGGGTATGTCCGTACCGTTACTGTCCTGCCTATTTTGGCCATTGTAGAAACAAAATTTCTCAAATGATAATTTGACGTCCTGATATACCGCCGAAAACATCGCATCAAGGATTTGTTCTCTGTAAATTGCGTCTTTGACGCCTTCCTGGAAACTCTCTTGTAATTTGGCAAATTGCTCAGTCAGGTTTTTTTCGAAACTTTCTCTGGAATCGGCCGGCGCCATATGCGAAGCGGATACGGCATCGTCCTCCTCTTTTTGTCGAGTCGCGCTTGTACCACCGCTTTTGTTGTTTCTTACTAATTTCAGGGTGAGACTGAAATTTTTCAACGAATTGACATAGCGTGTTTTCGTCTGCGACAGGTAAGTTATTGCGCTGTTTTTCACTGACACAATTTTGCTGAACAACTTTTTGAGATTGGCCGTCGTTCCGCTTTCTTTAGCTGGTTCCGGCACGATACGGCTATTAAATGAATTTTGTACACTATCTACTTTTTGCATAACTTTTCATCCTTATCTTTGGTTGACTTTCCATAAATGTAAACAGATCTGGAATAGGTAATGCTTTCAAATACTGGTCATCCCTAACAATCTTTACTCTAAATAATTCGCGTAGTATCACGGCAGAGCAGAAAGGCTCCCTCTAGCCCTTGCTGGCTGGGGTTACTGGCCTGGGGTCGCACTAGTACAATGAGGCTACGTAGATGATGACGGACGAGCGATTTTATCACTCTCTTAGCGATAAGGCGCTAT
The DNA here is from genome assembly GCF_005217455.1 of Martelella alba. Classification (GTDB taxonomy): domain Bacteria; phylum Pseudomonadota; class Gammaproteobacteria; order Enterobacterales; family Enterobacteriaceae; genus Acerihabitans. Next base: position 671 of record NZ_SZPQ01000008.1, on the reverse strand, counting down.
TCTGTCTAAAATGCGCAGTGATATCTTTTAATTTTTTGAAGTAAGCTTTTGTATGTTTCTATCTAAGAAAGGATTCTAAATTCGAAAAGTAGTTATTGCTTGAACAGTCACAATGCGATTTCATCAGAGTTGAAAAAAATACGACATTTATCTCTTCATCCTGCAAGTTGCATCGCGACGGCAAGCGAGTGACAAATTCGTCGGAAATGAATTTGTTCCGACCATGGCGGGAGTCCGGTAAAAAATAGGAGGCCTCTCATGCCTCCCAAGGTGCAGAGATCATTATATGACGGAGACAGATGCGCGTAGCCAATAAAGAGGCGACATGCAGTATGCCAAGTATAAATTTTTAATAATTAAGTATCCTGACAAGATATTATCATTTATTATTTTTTATATAAAAAATTAATTTTTTATTTGCAGTCTCAATAACGCTCCATCTGTGCGATCCAATCCCATTTCTATCATCATTCCGGCAACAAACAACGATAAAGCACGTCTTCGCCATTTTTTCCCGTAAGCAAGTGAGCCGCTCATGGCCAATGAAGTACCTTTTCCTTATATCCCCGTTCATGTTCATGCCATTGCGTCTTACTTCGTTCGATTTTTGGCGACACAGGCGCGCTCAATCCCCCTGGCGGCACAGGCCGTCGCCGGCCTTTATATGACGT
>NZ_SZPQ01000007.1 GCF_005217455.1 Martelella alba | reverse complement strand
GCTACGGCGTTTCACTTCTGAGTTCGGCATGGGGTCAGGTGGGACCACCGCGCTACGGCCGCCAGGCAAATTCTGTCGCCGAACTCCGCCATGTTAACTGGTGCTGATACCCAGAGTCGAACTGGGGACCTCACCCTTACCAAGGGTGCGCTCTACCAACTGAGCCATATCAGCGCAAAACCTTTATTATTTCTTTTCGCGGCTTGCACCGCTTCCGCCAACATGCACAGCGGTTATTTCCACCCGCCACGCGGGCTTTTCTGTTTGGATGCCTGGCAGTTCCCTACTCTCACATGGGGAGACCCCACACTACCATCGGCGCTACGGCGTTTCACTTCTGAGTTCGGCATGGGGTCAGGTGGGACCACCGCGCTACGGCCGCCAGGCAAATTCTGTCACCCGCCGTTACCCTCTCGGGCAACCACAGGCCTTTATCCGGAACAACGCTGATTTTCCCTTTCCCTTCTTCGGCACCCATCCCGCGCGCCACTCTCGTCTCTCTCTCAG
>NZ_SZPQ01000075.1 GCF_005217455.1 Martelella alba | reverse complement strand
GTGTTAGACATGTATCCAAGCCTATCTCTTAAGTTAAGAGACTTCTACTGTCTGGTTTCGCAGGGGGCCTACTCATCCACCCATTCCAGGCATCAGGATCACTAACCCGGCTAGTGTACTGATCACGACGCCAATAAGAAAGAATGGAAATATTGTAGGGATGCTTATGAAATCTTCACCCCAGAAAAGTGGGAACATCGCGGCATAAACAATACCGACTAGATAATGGAAACTCCAACCTAAAGTACTCTCAGTTATGGTATGGGAGGAACTGTTTGCTCTATCAATAACAAGCCGCCCGGATGAAAGACCCAGGAGCCACCGGCCTACGGATGGCCAATGCGTTCCTGGCATCCAGCCTATTCGTGCAGCGATTACCGCCCATAAGTCCAGCACAATTGTTGAACCAATTCCAACGAATAACGTAAAGAACACTAATTGTGATATCATAAGCGATCTCCAGATGAATAATTGAATGAAACAAATACGCCAATGTCTAGGGTGGAATGAAAGAAAAGCATCATGGCCGTATAGGCCATTTCCATGTCAAGAATAAGAAAATAAATGCCCCGGCCAAGAGTGCTCCGGCTGCGATTTGTAGCGACCATGAAAACCCAGCCTCTTGACTATAGGCTAGACTTAGGAGCTCATTCACCATAGGAGGACCTGCGATTTGCCCCACGCTGAACAGAGCCGTGAGTAGCCCCATATAACGTGCAGCATGAAGAGGGCGCAGCCGCGTCACTTCGCGCATTGTGAAAAAGTTGATTGCGTTGAATGGAAGACCTGCTAATAGGCTACTGATGAAAAAGCCGGTAATCGTGGGAACGATCATTGCGCCAACGACACCGACTGACTCAAGTACATAACAAACAACGAGTGCCAAACGAGGATCCCTGACCCAGTCAATGCGAGCCACTAAGATGGACCCCGCAACCGCCGAGATTCCGAAAGTCGGCCAGAATAGATCGAGCCATATTGATGCTGACGGTGGTAGGGTTATGCGAGCAATGACAGGTAAGAAGGTTGCGGTAATAATATAACCGAATCCGGCAAGACCATAGGCTAGGGAAAACAAAGTCATTTCACCGACATTTTCCGGCTGACTCGATACAGGTGAGGCTTTGTGTTGCGATAACCTAGTGAAAGGGATCTCATCGGTGCGGAAGATACGCCAAATGAGAACAACAAGTAAAGTGGCAAATACGCCGAAACACATCCATCCGCTTCTTGACCCCCATCCGAGCTGAACCATGCCACTGACGGCAAGACCAGACAGGGTTATAGCCATTCCGACGCCGGTGAACATTATGCTGCCTATCGACACTCGGCCCTTAGCGCCGAGCAATGCAAGACACCATCGGGATGTATGGACGAGGACAACTGCGCTTACAACGCCCGCCAGAAACCGTAGAACAATCCATACAATATGGTTTTCGATGAGCATCCCGAAGGTTAGAACGACTGTCAGCAGCAATCCCCATCTGGTCAAAACAGCACTCGACCATAAAGGGGGAAGGCCCATACAAAGCATTGCCCCAGCCAGATAGCCTAGATAGTTTACACTAGCGAGCGTGCTGCCAAATGCCAGAGTAAGAACTCCATCATGGATCATCATCGGCAGGATTGGCGTGAAGGCAAAACGGCTTATCCCCATAGCAACGCCTAGGGAAATAGTACTACCAACTACAATGACCCAGATGGGAAGAACAGTTCCGGGATGTGGTGAATGTAAACAAGCATTCTTAACAGCCTTCATGTGCATATCCTTCAAACATAAATCCCTTTCCTGCTGGTCTGTATTGCCCGTAGCCCTTCCCTGCGGGGCTGTTGGTCGCAGTAATTTTTGGAGAAATCAATACGTATATACAAGCGTACCCACCCAGCCATCTATCTTTCAGTACGACGCTGATAAGGTATCATTCATTAAATCCATTTAATAATAGAATATCAACTAAAGCATAACATTTTGTAAATCATTTCATAATACATGGTAGTAGTGAACCGCCCCGGGAATCCTGGAGACTAAATTCTCAGTGAAAGGAGACCCGTCATGACATCAACATCTGATAATCGTTATCCACCAGAACTGCGTGAACGTGCAGTCAGAATGCTGCTGGAGCAACGTGATAATTATGCTTCTGCGCATGCGGCCGTTAAATCTATTGCCCCAAAAATAGGCTGTAGTCCCGATACTCTCCGCGCCTGGCCCCGTCAGCATGAACGGGACAGTCAGGCTGGCAATGGTGGGCCTTCCACCCGTGAGCGTCAGCGTCTTAAGCGCTGGAACGTGAAAACCGTGAACTACGGCGCAGTAACGATATCCTGCGCCAGGCCTCAGCCTATTTTGCGAAGGCGGAGTTCAGGAACTCTCCATCACAGCGTCAAAGGCTCTCAGTATGTGCCGCTGGCGTACGCGCAGCGGCTAAAGGACGCAGAGCTGCTGGCATCAACAGGCAGTGTCGGCGACTCATACGACAATGCGATGGTGGAAAGCATCAACGGGTTGTAGAAAGCGAAGGTGATACACCAGCAGAGCTGGAAAAGCCGGTCAGAAGTGGCGCTTGCCACACTGGAATGGGGTGGACTGGTATAATTTTCGTCGGTTGCTGGGGCGGCTGGGCTATATTCCGCCAGCAGAAGCAGAAGTTCAAAATCACCAACTGGCGCAACTACAACAACGCTCTTATCAACCGTGGCTCCATCGCCTTCTGGCTGAATGACGAGGCGATTCAGTCCTGGTATGAGTCAGCAACGCCGAGCTCACGGGGACGACCTCAGCGCCATCCTGACCTCGCCATCACTATTGTGCTGATCATTAAACGTGTATTCCGGCTGACACCGCGGGCCGCACAGGGTTTTATTGGTTCCATTTTTACCCTAATGGGTACCCCGCTGCGCAGTCCGCATTACGGTGTCAACAACACAGCTTAATAACCGTTTTACGGTCTTATATCAGTGTTGCTGACACTGTAAGTATCCCGCTTAAACAAGCCATTCACTTCAACGATCTTTCGACATACTGATTAAGTCCCGGTGAGGAGATCACCATGCGTAAAGTCCGATCCACTGAACACCAGATCATCGCCGTCCTTAAGTTCGTCGAAGCTACCCATGATTTCACTTTGACTAGGCTTAAACATAGCTTTAAGGCTACCTTGTATTTTAAGCGGGCCAAGGTGCCCGGATCATGAGGGGGCTAATACACGTTGACTCTTCCCCATAGCGCTTTTAAGTGCATGGTAATAATATTAATTTGCAGTAATTCATCCATGATGACGCCTTCAACATTCTACTGTCACGGTTTCTAGATTATCATATGATATAGACTATTCGGTTTAACGTGATGCAAAAATTTTTGCTCAAGTGTTACATATGACTTTTCCAATAACTTTTCGACTATTTTTTTCTTTAGTCAATTCTAGTAAACTCCTGTTGGCGTTGAATCACTTAGCATGGTGAATTATGGAATTTAATATTGGAACCCCCTTAACATATGTTCTTATAGCTTTATTTATCGATCTAACGAATAGTAGAGCAACTAACCAGGCATTTTATACAATAATATTTGGTCCCTTCCTAGCCAATATTTATATCTATCTATGTGCAAGAGGGTTCACTTTTGATAGTATCACGAAGGGCGAGGTATATAGCTTTTTTTACTCCTCGCTCATCACTATGATAAGCGCAATATTTATTTTTTTTATATATCGTTTCATTAAAAAAAGGAATTAATCTATGTTTAGATGCACATCAGGATCTGAGAATAAACAAATGGCATGCTCTATAGGACGTGACATGGCAATCGGGGCCGCAGGGGGGGCAGCAAAAGCCGGCCTCCCTGGAGCACTGGTTGCCGCCGGGAGCGCAGCGGTTCAAAATGTGGGACTTAGACTGATAGATCATGGGCCCGTCAATGTCCACATGCCTCAAGTTCCGATGAATCCCTCACACATAGGGAACAGCGGTAATAACAGCGGCGCGATGCCAAAATTTCCGATGGGGCCCTCATGGACAAACCATAGATAGCAGAATAGTCTCAAGGTAATATTTAACAGATGTCGTTAATAATTCTTTTCTTTCTTATTGAAGCCAACTGAAGCGTCCTCTTTTTTCAATATTGTATTAGGCACAGTGCGTCAATTACCGTTCAATTTAACCTTTCCGTTGGCCTCTATTTTTTCGCGCTGAATCAGCTAGATTGAAAACGCGATAATAAGGAAATATATATTAAGCATCTATTGGCCGTGGGAATGCTCCAGTTGTGCCTGTATCAGTACGTATCCAATATGGCACCCGCAATTCATCGGCGAAATAAACGACAAATCGATCGGTAACCCGACAAGAATGGGCGAAACCAAGCGGCGATGGGCTCTAAACGCTCTACACCAAATTCCCCCATGCCACCATCAGCAGCATCGGATCAATCGAACATACTGATAACCGGCAGAACAATCAAAAGTCACTTTGTCTTTATATTATTAGTCGATGCATTTGAAAATATTGTGTATCTCCTGAACGAAATTATCGCTGTGTGAGTGATTTTTTGTAAAATAACGGGGAGAAATGAAAAAAAACTGGCACCAAGCCGACATTGTCGCAGCGTTACGCAAAAAAGGAACCACCTTGGCAGCCTTATAACGTAAGGCAGGGCTGAGCTCAAGCACGTTGTCCAATGCCATGATCCGCCCATGGCCAAAAGGGGAATATCTGATAGCCGAGGAGTTTAACATCCATCCATCAGAAATTTGGCTCGGCCGGTATTATGACACGAACGGTAATTTGATTGACCGATAGGCATTAATCAGCAAGAGACGAAAGCCAGGTTAACGCTTTTACGTTACTGGCCTTCATTAAAAAAAAATTGAAGATAAGGAAACTGTGTATGATTAATTTTTAATCATTATAGCTCTAAAACATGTACATTGGCGCTATAAATGTTTGACGGCATCCCTTGCTTAGCGGATGCCTTAATCACTATTGAACGTGTCTCTTCAATTAACGATAGCAGGGAATAAATTATAACGATGAGAGCCATGGCGAATAAGCCACGGGCACAAGGCTACGTGCCCGTGCGGCAGAGGCCAGACTGCCGTGATCGACGATGTCGATGAAGATGCGAAGGTTGGTCAGAAGGTCCATAATTCATTTTAAATGAATAAAACCTTCAGCAATAAGACTCTTATCACGTCAAATAGTGTGCGTCTAATATCCAGTATTCATCTTTTGGAAACAAGGAGCGCAATATGAGTCAGAATTTAAGTGGTCAGAAGATACTCGTCATCGGCGGGTCGAAGTTTCTCGGCGAAGCGATCGTCCGTAAGGCCGCCGCCGCGGGAGCACAGGTAGTGATTGGCGCACGCGATCTCACCCAGGCGAAGTCCGTCGCCGACAGTTTGCCTGGTGGCAGCGCTGTCCACCTCGACATCACCGACGAGGCCACCGTCGCAGCGGCCGCAGCCGAACTCGGCAAGATCGATCACATCGTCATCACTGCCTCCGCCCATCACAACGTCCCGGTGGCGGAACTGGAAAAGGACAAGATCATCACGGCGTTCGACGCGAAGGTTTTCGGGCCGCTGCTGGTCGCCAAGCACTTCGCACGAAACTTGTCCAAGGCTGGGTCGATCGTTCTGTTCTCCGGCGTCGCGGCCTGGAAGCCGGGGGCACCCTACACGATCATGGGCGTGGCCAACGGGGCCGTCGCCTTCCTCACCACCCACTTAGCGAAGGAGCTTGCGCCGGTGCGTGTCAATGCGATCTCGCCGGGAATCATCAACTCTGGCACCTGGGACGTGCTGGGCGCAGAAACCAAGAAGGGACTACTCGACGGCGTCGCTGCCTCGGTGCCCGTTGGTCGTGCCGGTGTGAGCGACGACATCGTCAATGCTGTACTGTGGCTGCTTGGTGCCGGCTTCGTCAGTGGCGAGACGATCCACGTCGAAGGCGGAGCCCGCTTCTGATGAATGCCGGGGTTGAAGACATCATCTCTGGGACCCAACATTTCATGGAGAAACAGTAATATGGCGACACAGCCAGCAAACAAGCTTTACGAGCCCCTTCAGTTCAGGGAGTTATCGTTCAAGAACCGCATCGTGATGCCGCCGATGACCCGCTGCCGGGCGGCGCAGCCGGGCAATGTGCCGACCGCGCTGATGGCCGACTACTATGGCCGCCACGCCGATGCCGGCCTGATCATCGCCGAAGCGACCCAGGTTTCCGAGGACGCACAGGGCTATTCGTTCACGCCCGGCGTGCACAGCCCGGAACAGGTTGCGGGATGGAAGCTCGTTACCGATGCGGTGCATCGCAACGGCGGACAGATTTTCCTGCAGATCTGGCACACCGGCCGGATGTCGCATGCCGCGTTCCATCATGGCGAAGCGCCGTTCGCGCCGTCGGCGATCGCAACACCGGAAGGCACCACGGTCTGGATCGCCAATGAGGACGGCCCAAACGGCTCAATGCAGCGCTGCACGCCGCCGCGTGCAATGACGCTCGCCGAGATCAAGCGCGTGCAGAATGATTTCGTGCAGGCTGCTGCCAATGCCAAGGCTGCTGGTTTCGATGGCGTCGAACTGCACGGCGCCAATGGCTACCTGATCGATGAGTTCTTGCGCAAGAATTCCAACCAGCGTGACGATGCCTACGGCGGCTCACCGGAGAATCGCACCCGCTTTCTGATGGAAATCCTCTCGCGCATGGTGGAGGTATTCCCACCCTCGCGCATCGGCGTGCGCTTCGCGCCACACAACCAGTCACGCGGTATGGACGATGCCGACACGCCCGAGACCGTGCTGCTGGCGATGACGCGGATGGCGGCGCTGGACATCGGCTACGTCCACTTCGCCGAAGTGGATTGGGACGCCGAGCCGAACGTGCCGGAAGAATTCCGCGCCCTGGCGCGTGCCATCTTCCCGAACCTGATCCTCGTCGCCGGCAACTACACGCCGGAGCGCGCCGACTGGGTGCTGAACAAGGGTTATGCGGACCTGGTGGCGTTCGGCCGCCCGTTCCTGGCCAACCCGGACCTGCCGCGCCGCCTGCGCGAGGGCCTGGCGCTGACTCCGCTGCGCTCGGAATTCCTGTTCGGCGGGGGTGCGGAAGGCTACGTGGACTATCCGAGGGCCCCATGAAACTTTACGTCTATGACCACTGCCCTTACTGCGTGCGGGCGCGCATGCCATTCGCCCTGAAGAACATCCCCTTCGAGCCGGTGTTCGTGCCCAACGACGACGAGGACACGCCGATCCACATGATCAGCCGAAAGATGCTGCCGATCCTGGAGGATACCGACGGCTGCATGGGCGAAAGTCTGGACATCTGGCCGAACGGGGCGGCGTGCCGCTGGTCGGTGCGCTGCGCGCGGCGGAATGCGGTGATGCCTGAGCGGAGCGCGCACATACCATGCCGATGATCGACCGCCGCGCTGCTGGCGGTCGTGGACAGTATGCTGCTCAAGCACGGCGCTGGCAATCACGCGGCGAAAAACAAATTTCCATTATCTTTTGCAAAGCCTTATTTGTGCATCCCACGCTGGCCAGCGCCTGTCTCACGGAAAGTCATTCTGTTTTACGTACGGACTCTTGATTGTGTTGTTATACATATTTTAATCTTTTTTAAACACTACGCCCTGATACATAGGGAGCCGGCTTGAAGGCCGGCCTCTTTAAGAAAGACCGTTCTCAGTCCTCAGCCTGGCTGGTTTGACGGCGCGGGATGCAATGTATGGCAAATACGCCAGCCACACCGCCGTGGGTTGCGCGAATACGCAAAACCACTTGGCGGACCGGCCGGTCACTCGCGACAATATGTTTGCGCCAGGACTGGCAGTTATCTTCCACCTCGGCAATCAGCCGTCCATCGGCCCACAGCGAATAGGACTTCACGCAATGTGGACTGACCCTTTCATGATGACCCCATTGCGCCGTTTCCATGGCATGGTCGAAATCATTATCGAACATCAGGCCTATCTCACCCATCACGATGGGTTCGGCCAAGGACAGCGTCAATTCCGGCGCGGGATCATTGCGGTCCGGCACCCAGGCATGGGTATGATCGCTTGGTCGCATCGCCCCGTCGATAACCGCTTCAGCGCTATACGCCCGTAGCGGTGGGTCAAATATGACGGCCGGTATCTGTTGCATCGGGCGCCGCTGGGGTAACCAGAAATCAAATTCCTCAACCCCGTAATCACCATTGGCGATTTGCCGGCTATTTTTAGCCACTTTATTGTTTACCCGATGCCACAGGGTTTTTATCGCCACCGTAAAGTCATCGCTAAGGGCGAAGCGTACCGAGGGATTTCGCGCCAGCGTCAGGAAAAGATAACGGTCTTCCCCAGCGCAGTAGTCAAATTGCAACGTATAAGAACTCACGCCGGGACGACAATTTAGCATCTGCTCGCCCAGTGTGATTTCAGGCGTATGATTGAAAGCCTTTTCACTGGTCAGCAAGGTTACCGGCAGAATGCAGGCCTCATCCGTCGCCAGTGTAATGGTCATGATCGGCAGACGTTCGCCGGCGCGAAGCGGCAGCATGAGTGCGCAGCTTTCCTCCAATGCCTGATAACGACCATTGGCCGACAACTCCGACAGACGTCGGACGGATGACGCCCTTACAGTCGCCTTGGGCAGGAGGGTCAGCCGGCGACGGGGAATGTAACTGCCGTTTTCCATCAAACGGTCCTGCAACTGCGCGATATGCCCCGGTTCCGACAATTGCCGCGGCGTCCAATCCCGAACGGCACACAAGGCTGCGGCTTGACCTATTACATGGCCGTTTTGCCCACAGGTGCACATCACCCTGGTGCTGCCCAGAGCCACGTGGCTAACGGAAATGATTCGCCCGGCGATGAAGAGATTGTCGATGTCCCGGCTGTATAGCGAGCGAAACGGAATGGTGTAAATGCCTTTGCTGTGAAATTGCAGGCAGGCGTCAAGTTTGCTATAAACGCCGTCGGCGGGGTGCAGATCGATGGACCAGCCGCCGAAACTGACGGCATCATAGGCATCCCGCTGTTCGATGATATCTTTTTGCTGCAGTATATAATCGCCGATGAAACGCCGGCTTTCTCGTTTACCCGGGATAAGCCCTACCCAGTCCAGGGTCAGATTGGCCGCATCGGCAAATTCACCGCTATTTTTAATATAATTCCAAACTCCCCAGACAATCCTCCAGAGTTCCCACTTGATTTGCTCGCTATCATGCACGGTATCGAGCCGTCCACCCCATTCAAGCCACCAGAGATCGCAGCCGTTGAGCGCCGAAGTCAGCCTCTTGTAACGGGGAATTTCGGTGATATCCATCAAAGCGAACGACGGCGGGACAAACTCAACCGGTTCAGACGTATGGCGAGTATAAAAATAAATGGAATGGCCGAGCAGATGGCCGAAATGTTCATGAGGCGCCATGCCCTCATCGAACTCCTGGCGTTCCTCCGATCCCACCCGGAACGCCGCGCCGGCCAAAAACCCCACGATTCCGTCCCCCGTGGCGTCGCAAAAACGCGGCGCACTGAAACGATAACGGGTTTCGTTGATACTGTTGAAACCACACAGGGCCCGGATATGGCCGTCATTGCTTTCGACGGATTGGATAGCGGTATTCAGAAATAACTGGATATTTGATTCGCGGCTGACCAAATCCAGCAGCACCATATCAAAAATCACCGGATTTCCTTGGCGGTTACGATAAAGGTTCAGTTCAAGGATTTCCCCCATCACGCCGCCTTCGCGCGCCCAGCGGTTATTATTACCTAAGTGCGACGTTGCGCCGAGCGCCCATAACCTGACTTCGCTGGAAGCATTGCCGCCCAAAACCGGACGATCCTGCACTAGTGCCACCTTCAGTCCCTCCCGCGCGGCGGCGATAGCCGCGCAGACGCCGGACAATCCGCCGCCGGCAACCACAAAGTCAACATCAATGGAAATCCGCGGCAACTCACGGTGATCCGTGCTGGCAGAGATAAGCATGACTACTCCTTAAGAAATAACGGGTATTCTGTTAATATTCACGGGTATCCCATAGGAGAACACCATGTCTTCACAGCCCAACCAAAGCCTAATCGACGGTATTCGCTGCTTGCAATATCTGGCGACCTGCGGCCGCGCCATCGGTTGCCGCGAACTGGCACGCGATCTGAATATGAACGCCAGCCGCGTGAACCGTTTACTCATGACCATGTCCGGTATCGGCTTGACCCGGCAGGATGAAAAAAGGCGTTACCTGCCCGGTTCCGGTATTCACGCTCTTGCCGCCCAGGCTATGCGGGGTTCCAGCCTGTTCCGCAAATCTCTGGAGGTATTGACAGAGCATGCGCCGCACGATCATGTGGTGGCGCTCGGTGTTCTTTGGGAAAACAAAGTGGTTTACCTGTACCATTCAAAACCCGGCCAGCATGATTATCAGGCGTTGGTGGATTACCAGATCCAACCGGCGCATCTTTCTGTGCTGGGCATTGTCCTGCTTGCCGATTACACCGATGAACGTCTGGCGCAGGTCCTTGAAAAAGAGGAACTGGTGTCTGTCGCGCCCCTGATCGCGCAATATCGGCAACACGGCTCCCTGTTATGGCGACGGGAAAACGGTGAATGCAGTTTTGGCGTCAGGATTCAGTCTGCCGACCAGACCGCATTGGCGTTTTCGGGGCTCTATAACCTCAATGAGCAGCAGGTTGAGGAGAAGCGTAACGCCCTATTGGCCCTTGCGCATTTGCTCGAATAGCCTTTGCGCGAGTAAGAAAGACACCTCGTTTCTTCGCTATTTTTCACACTCTTGTTTCTATAATAGAGATACTAGCAATGCTTTTCGTCGCTTGCATCACATAAAACAAAGAAATGTGATCCAGGCCCGTTTGGCTCCCGTGGGTTTACAGGCCAAAATCGTCTTGGGGAAGCTCTTTGGCACAGGCATGGAAGAGAGAAAATGACCGGTTGCTCCCCCCGGCCGAACCCGGCATAAGGTGTCTGATCCTTAGCCATCACCCGATTATTTCTTTTTTCTATCCCCGCCGTGCTTTCCCCACCCATCAGCAGGCCTAATATTTCCATAGTGATCACATTTCTATTAGAGAAACATTGTAATGCAAACAATGTTTCTATAAAAGAAACATATCTTGACCCAATTCGCTGTCTGGGCAGGTTCTCATCCACATTACCTTTGAAGGAAAAGTCTTATGGCAGAACAGCCGCTTGCCGCCTCCACGGCGTCGGTACGTGCGGGGCATATGCGTTTTCTGGTGCTTGGCCTGGTTTTCATCAATATCATTATCAACTACATAGACAGGACCAACCTCTCGGTAGCCGCCACGCAAATGGCCGCCGACCTGAAGTTCACCCCCCTTCAGATGGGGCTTATTTTTTCCGCGTTCGGCTGGATTTACGCGGCGCTGCAGATTCCCGGCGGTTTCCTTATCGACCGCCTGGGTTCCCGCATCATCTACAGCGTCGGATTATTTGTTTGGTTGAACCGCCCCGGTTTTCCGGGAGAGTGTTTTGTCTGTGAACTCAGGCTGCCAGATCACCGTTTCCGATGGAAGCG
>NZ_SZPQ01000074.1 GCF_005217455.1 Martelella alba | reverse complement strand
GGCGAGACGCTCTGCTTCCGGTCTGTCGCGTATCTCCGCCTCGATGGCGTACAGTTCGCCGATGCGCTTCAGGGCTTCTTCCGCTGTGGCGCTTTTGCTGCCGATGTACACGTCGTGGATTTTTCTGCGGGCATGCGCCCAGCACGCGGCCTCGATCAGCGCACCTCCTTCGCGCGATGTACTGAACAGCCGGTCATACCCCGTGAAGGCATCCGCCTGCAGCACTCCATGGAAGGGGCGAAGGTGTTGCTCCGCGTGCTTTCCCTGCCGGTCCGGCGAGAACGCGAACCATGCCGCAGGCGGATCTGACGAACCGGCAGTCCGGTCATCCCGTACGTACGTCCAGATACGCCCGGTTTTTGTCTTTTTCCTGCCCGGCGCCAACACCGGCACCGGAGTATCATCCGAATGAAGTTTGCGTGTATCCATTACGTATTTGTACAGGGCTTCATCCAGCGGCACCCCCCACAGTGCCGCCGGGTGTTTCATTGCCTTGAGCAGCTTTGCCATAGGTGACCTCTCAGCTCATCAGCAGCGCACCGATCTCACTGCCCCCGCCAATCAGGATCCCGCCGATGATGATGTAGGCGCACTGGGACAGGCTTTCACCTTTCCAGAGCGTCTTGTAAACCCACCCAGATCACGGCGACAGTAATGGTGATGGCCGCCAGACCATGCAGGCCGGTGGAGACTTTCTCCATCACGGTGTTTGCCCGTTCAAAACCGTCGGCAAACGCCGGGGTGACAGATAACGCGGTCAGCGCACCGGCAGACACTGCGCTGACTGCTGCCTTTAGCTTGCGGAAAAGCCTCATTATTCTTCCTCCTTACGGGATGGCTGCGGGAGACTCCGGCGCACTGACGGCGGGGATATCTGTGCGGTGGCGATGTTTTTCTGACGGAGGTTCGCGGGGATGCCACGGACGACAGCGCCCGGCCAGATAACGCGGGGGCGGAAAGCGTTACCGGCAGGAAAGGCTTCCGGGTAAACGCCAGCCGCTGTTTTGTCCTCGCGGGTGCCGGGAACGGCATAGTGAGGGGAGCCCGGCGCATAACCGATTCGCTGGAGATAGCTCGTCCCGGAATACGCCGCTTCCGGCTGTTGCCCGGTACGGAAATTGCCGGAGTAATAACAACTGAGTGCTTTTTTCAGCGTGCCGCCGCGCCGGTAGCAGTCGCTGAGAATGCGTTCAAAGACGGACAGACTGGTGCAGGGATCAAGCAGCTCTGTGGCGGACACGCCATAATGGCGGAAATTGGTGCTGGTGATTTGCATCAGTCCGACAGAGTAACGGCGGCCCTGAGCCATCAGGCGGCGGAGAATATGCGCTGCCTCTCCCCGACTGGCTGGCTGGTGAGAAATAACGTGTTTATCGCCGGAAGATTTTCCGGAGTTCGGGACTATCTCGGCGATGGCATACGGGTTAAAACCGGATTCCACCCGTGCCACGTCGAGTGCCGTGGACGGATGAATGCTGGCGGCGCACTGCATGGCCGCCGCCAGAAAGGCAGTGGTGGAAAGCATGATGGCCTCAGAAAGCAGACAGCATGCAGGGTCTGCTGACGCTGCATGCTGTGGAGTCAGAATTAAAGGGATTACTGCGCGGTTTCGACAGGAGCCGTACTCTGCTGCGGACTGTTTTCCTCGCGGGGTTCCAGCAGGACCAGTTTGCCGGAGACGGCAATACCAGGCGTCAGGACAATATTCAGACCGGCTTTACCGTGGTGAGCAAAGGCAACGCCGACTTTTGTCCAGTACGTATTTTTCTCGCCCTGAGTATCCGGCTGACTTTCCTGGGCAATATATGCGTAATAATCGGGTTTTCTCATGATGAGCCCTTTTAATAAAACGGTGGAAAATAATATTTTTCGATCACGTCCCGATCCTGCATTCCGGTTTTAACGGGTCAGCGAGAACATTCAGCGGCACCCTGAATTGTGGTTATGTGACAGCCCGTTCCATATTTTTAAAGAGCGATACCCGGCCCGGACGAATTAACGCCCATCAGTTCAGCCACTGGGTGACGGCGCAATCAGGATGAAGGAGAAAAATTGATTTCTGAACGGGAAAGTAAAAATGAAAATAAAAGAGTTTATTGGCGTGGAATTAAGAATACGGAAAGGGGGGAGGGATGCAGAAAATATAATAAGGCGTGATTTATATTTAAGGATAAATATAAAGACGTGGAGAGAAAACACCCCACGTCTTACCGGTAAAACTAACGTCGGCGGCGTTCAAGCTTTTCCTGACATCCGGTACAGGTTGTGATACCCGGCAGCATCTGACGTCGTTTTTCAGGAATAGATTTACCGCATAAACGGCAGTGAAATAATGATGGCGTTGCTCCCGGTTTAAAACGGTTCTGTTCAATCATCTCTTCCAGCCGCTGCTCATTAAATTCCTGATCGCGATCGATCTCATCCGGCATGCGATGCCCTCCTGCTGGCGGCTTCCTGCTCGCAAAGGGTGATCCGCTTCCAGACGGTGGTGAGTGGCAGCCCTTGCGTCTGCGATAACAGCGTTTCAGTGACCTGCATCATGGCATCCAGCGCTTCCGGGGAGGCCAGATTTTCCACCCGGCACTTTTGCCATTGCCGCCAGATAACCGCATCGGTCTCTTCATCCGGTTCAGGTGTCCGGCCATAAGGCACACTGACGCCCAGTAACCTGCGACGAAGACAGACGTCGTTGGAGGTGAGGCCAAAATACTGGTTAAGCAGGGCTATCGATCCGCCCAGCCGGATCGCCCGGGTAATCTGCTCATGTTGTTTGTGCTCCTGGTGGGCCAGCGCCAGTAAATGAAGCAAAACATCATGGCGGATACTGACGGACACAAAGGGAGCCGCAGCCCGGCTGACCATAAACAGTTCATCAAGCGATAACAGATTAAGAGTGTTCATTTCGTCAAAAGTGAATCCCAGAGACTCACAGTGGCGAATATCGCCCTCCTTGAGAGCATTTAAAGCGTCGGTTAAGATGGCGTAATTCAGTGAGGGGATCATCATTCTGTTTCCTATCTTAAATTTTTTGTCGGGTGGTTAATTTAATGTTTATCCACTCGTCAATTTCAGATTCGAGCCAGGCCACACTGGCTGGGCCAATCTTAATTGAATGAGGGAATATGCCTTTTTTCATATACAGGTAGATTTGGGAGCGTTTAAGCCCCGTTTTTTCCTCAACCTGTTTCAGACGCAATAACTGATGTGCTGCCATCGTTTTCTCCTGTGGTGGAAATGACCGGGATATGCCCGAAGACAACAAAAAAACACAACTGTTAGCTAAGGAAAAGTCGATGACCCCGTATTAAGGGCAGGAGTATCCTTAATACGGGTTGTGTATCGGGATGTATAAATATATGGTCAGCGGGATAAGGATGTAGAAGAAGGAGAACCCCGCTCCAGTGCATTTTTCAGCGTGTCGCCACTCAGGCGCTCTGTAATGCCATCATCAGAGGCCCACTGTTCAAAAATGGACAGGAGTTTATAGGGATGCTCGATTAATGGGTGAATAGCCTCGTTATGTTTACAGGAAAGCCAGAATAGTCGAGATAAAGGGGTAGATATTCGAGTTGAAGTTGATGAAACAGTTTTTTTTAAAGAACATAATGATCAACTTTTGAAGTTCTGTTTGCCGAATAACAAAACAAGCATCCTGCGGTAAATCATGAACCGGGAAATAATCATTTTGATAACAGTTATTTTGTAATTGGCCTGGTATGCATTTTATAAGTTCCTTTGCTATATCTTTAGGGAGTTTCTTAATCTGTTGTTTGATTCTTTCATTCTTTGTTACTTTTTCGTATAATTGAAATGTGCTCTCAAAGAAGTTCACTGAAATTCCATAGTTTATTTCCTTCGCACCTATCACAGGTAATGGAAGGTTAAGAGAACGGGCCAGTAAACGTTGTACCAGAACATATTCATACCCTCTCAATGCGGTGTCAAAAATCATTTGTTTTGGGGAGGTATAATTACCTTCCGTACTTATTATTAGATTTCGATTATTAATGAAGCATTTCTTTTCAAGAAAGCATAGCCGGTTTAACAAAGACTGATTTATTGGAAATAGCTTAATTTTTTGATTCGTAATCTTTACCTTTTTCAATATTACAGGAGACTGGAAATAAATAGATAGAAAAATGATGCCGGATAATGCACTGCGATAAATGTCACCAGGTGTTATGCTAACGTTTAGTTCTTTTTTGATTATGCCTATAGCTTCTTTAATAGTCACCCAACTCTCTTCGCTATTAAAAGTTCTTGATGTGCTTTTGTCATCTTTCATAATTAGCCACCTTTCATCTTATGTGAATTAAGAGTATATTGAAAATGTGTGTATTTACTATTGTGCGAGCCTAGTGGTCGCTAATGTCTTATTTATGTTTTGATGAATAAAGGATCGTTCATTAATAAAATCTGGAGGAGAAGGAAAATGTTGAAGAATTAGTGGTGTTAAGTATTTAAATCTTCAGTTCAATATTCATATGTAAAAATCAATTTCTTTAATTACTGGTTTTTCTATAAAATCATTAAAAACCATTTGCTATCTATATATTAAAGTTTTAAAATTTATAATCAAGAAGGTTTATGCACATAAGAAATAACAGGGAGAGTTTTGATTCCTATTTTTAATATGGAATTTCTTGCTAAGGATGCTTCAAAACAAAATTATATTCTTTCCATATACGACAGGCAGAACACTCCTACTGTGACCGCATAATTTATAGGATTAGCTTCTGTGAACTAGTTTCGACATCAATTAAGATTACGTGAGGTGATTATGAACATTCAATATTCATACTTCAAAGAAAAGACTTTGATGAGTCAAACTGATGACAATCTAATTGAATTAATTCGGAATGAAATGGAGTTTAATAGTTTTAAAACCTATGCATATATGCGACTAAATAAACATGGTCAAAATGTAAAATTGATTTCAACTTATCCTAAACAATGGCTGGACGTTTATTTAAAAGGAAAATATTACAACTTTGATCCTGTAGTTCAAGAAGCCAAACTTAAAGTTTCACCGTTTTTATGGAATGGTGGCTGTGTTGAATCAAATGAAATATTTGAAGAAGCAAGAAAATACTCTATTCTACATGGTATATGTTTCGTTGCTCATCGAAGTGATGGTTATTTTTCTGTTTTCAGTATATGCAATAGAGATAATAAAGATAAGTTTATTAAAAATATAAAAGAAAAAGAATCAACCATTCAAATGCTGCTCTTAAAATGTTTTGAAGAAGATATTGCATCAGAAACTGAAAAAAATTGCAGTATCAACCTCACCTTAAGGGAATCTGAAATATTAAAATGGCTGAGCATGGGGAAAACGTATTATGAGATATCAATGATTTGCAGTATAACTGAAAGAACAGTGCGATTTCATGTTACGAGTATATTAAATAAATTGAATGTCACTAACACAAAACATGCTTTGACTAAAGCTGCGCTTCAAGGCCTTCTTGATGAATAGATAAGAATTTAAGGTTAGGGTCTAATAACGCCTTTTCTTTTATATTTCGGCATAGTCTTAAAGAAACTGGAAGGTTAATTAAATAAGTAGGGTGATTTTCAATAATAGCTGCTTCCGTAATACCATGTTCCCATCCATATCTATTTAGTAGCGTATTCATTCCACTACCAACAATTGCTATAATAGAATTGTATTTCTTTTCCATACAATACTCTATCATAGCTGCAAATAAAATTTGACAAATTGGATCATGGCAATGCTTAATTTTTTTACGTACAAAAAATCGTGTGGCCTCTACAGGAGCATTATTCTTATATGTAAAATAATTTTGAAAAGAGCCACTCAGAAGGTGTGAATATCTAGTTTCAATCATTCTAACGCTGGCTAAAATCTCGTTATCTTCAAAAACCGTTATGTATTCTGCGTTACTATTATCATATTGATCATATTCCTTTCCATTATGAATTGGAACATTCCATTTCAGTCGACTAGAAAAGACTTCAAATCGGCATTCGAAAAAATATGCCATTTCTAAAAGATCGTTAATAGTGCATAATTTAATATTCATAATACCTTCACTATCATTGATATTATTAAATTATTTGTATAATAGTTAAATTAGAATTAACCAAAAGTCAACCTGTCGAAAGTGACAGGTTGATCTCATGTCATAAACGATGTAAACCAAAACTTGTAGATCAACTTATTGATTTTACGATTAGTATAAAGCTTATTTTTTACTTCAACCTATTGATTTATGCCGTGTAGCCTATAGTCGGGACGGTGTTTTCCTTCACTAAAGTACCGAGATTCTACACGCTCTCTTTCTTAAGCTTAAGGCGATTACCCGCTTTCTCAGAAGGAGATATGAAGATGAAGACAATAGAAATAAATGCCAAACAAGATGTTATTTATAACGTCGAGTTATATAAGTCTTTAGATGAAGTATTATCTGTACTTGCTGGAAATTATTCTGACAATGGAAGCTTGAATGTATTTATTGATAATGGCTTACCTAAAACCCATGTAAATGCCGTAATGGATGGGCTTCGTGCATCAGGTATAAATGCACAATCCTATGATATTCCCTCAGGGGAAGAGGAAAAAACGCTTGATAATGCTATTCACATAACTGATTTACTTAACCAGAGTGGAACTAAGCGAAGATCATCCCCACCTATTGTACTGGGAGGTGGCGTCTCATGCGATCTCGTAGGTTTTGCATGCAGTATTTATCGAAGAGGGATCCCATTCATTCGTATTCCTACAACTTTGTTAGGGATGGTGGATGTCAGTGTAGCCGCAAAAACTGCCGTCAATCATTTCGGTTTTCGTAATCGACTCGGTTCCTTTCACCCAGCTAGACTTACTTTATTGTATCCTGGATTTTTAAGTACACTTCCGGTACGGCATATCTCAAATGGACTCGCCGAAGTATTTAAAATCGCTCTTATCAAAAGTAATTACTTGTTAGACCTGTTAGATAAACACGGAGAAAAGTTTTTTGACTCAAATTTTCAATCTGATAGCCACATTATGGAAATAATTTACTTAGCTGCTGATTTAATGGCAGAGGAATTATCTCCCAATCTTTGGGAACATAATTTAAAAAGGATTGTTGATTATGGACATTCATTTAGTCCACTTATCGAAATGACTTATATTGATGAATTATTACATGGTGAGGCAGTTGCTATAGACTGTCTTTATTCTGCGATTTTATCACAACAGAGAAATATGCTTGATGATTCTCAAGTAAAAAAATTATTTGATATAGCAAAAAAACTTCGACTCCCACTTTATCATCGAGGTTTCAGTGATGATAAACTGATTTTATCAGCATTAAAAGATACAAAAATTCATCGTGATGGAAACCAGAATTTACCTTTAATGTGTTCTCTTGGTCAGGCCGTATTTATTAATGATTTGACAGAGCAAGAAATGCGTAGTGCTTCGAAACTGCTGCGAGATTTTTCTGAATCAGTCAGTATTACACAATAGCAAAAAGAGTTAACTACTTATGAGAGAAACCATGCCAACTTTATTAGTAACTGGTGGTACTAAAGGAATTGGTGCCGCGGTTGCTAGATATGCAACAAGAAATGGATGGCGAGTTTATGTGTGGGGAAGAGATGAGCAGGCAGGTCAACTCCTTGAAGAATCGTTAGCTAATTCAACCGGCGAATGCTTATACCGTCACGTAGATATTTCGGACTATAAGGCTATAGAGTATGAATATCAACTTCTTTTTAAAGAGGTGAATTTATCATATGTCTTTAATAATGCGGGTGTATCTGCTGGTGGCTCTCTAACAGAAATCGAAGCAAACGCAGTACGTAACTGTTTGGATACCAACATATTTGGTTTATGGGCAAATCTCCATTTTCAGTTATTAAATATGATACCATTAAAGAAAGGCGTTATAGTGAATAATCATTCAATACATGCACTACGAGCAATTTTTCCCGATGTAGGTGTATATTCTGCTTCCAAAGCGGCAGGGGTCGCCTTAACAAAAGCCGCCGCGCTTGAAGCTGGTTCGGCTGGTATACGAGTTAATGGTATTGCTCCGGGACCTATTGATACAGAAATGTACCGGCGTAGTCTTTCTGACAATTCAGATGCTAATGCATGGCCATCACGCATTCCTTTAGGTAGAATTGGAACTGTCGATGAAGTAGCTGACACTGTGATGTTCTTATTTTCCCCCATGGCGACATTTATTAATGGGCAAATTATTGGAATTGACGGAGGAGCATCTTGTTATTAGATGCCTGGAAAGAAAAATAATGTATTCCAGGGTGATGGGTTTGTTATATGTGCGAGAGGTTGATTTATATAAAAGAGTGTGGTTACATGGCATATGATATATGTTTAATTTTAAATATGAGGGGGCAGTATGATACGCATCGCAGTTGATATGGATGAAGTGATAGTGGATACATTTCCAGCATTATTAGCCTGGTATCGAGAAAAATTCAATTATGATTGTTCACTTTCTGATTTCCGTGGTAAGAGTTTCACTGATATTTTTGCATCTGAGCATGTCGAGGAAATGGAGTCGCTCCTTTTAAAAGGGAAATTTTTTGGAGAATTACCGGTTATGAGAGGTGCGCAAGCTGCTTTACAGGTGCTATCAAAGAACTTTGAGATTTTTTTAACTACCGCTGCGATGGAGTATCCAAACTCTTGCGAGTATAAATTCCACTGGCTGCGTAAAAATTTTCCTTTTATAAACCCTTTAAATATCGTGTTTTGCGGTGATAAAAGTATAATTCATGCGGATTTTTTAATTGATGATAATGTCCGTCACTTTCAGCGGTTTAGTGGACAAGGTATATTATACACATCTCCGCAAAATTCTATGATTGACTGGAATCCAAGAGTCAACAATTGGGATGAAGTACTAACCTTTTTTAATGTTGATGAGAACGGAGAAAAAAAATAAGGCTATAAATGTGATAATTATGTCACCATTGGGCTGGGGTAATGACATTTTCTATATTAGATGAATAATAAAGTGATGGCAGAAAATGCGCCAGTGAAATGTATTCACGATGACAATGTTGCATCAGATTAAGCCCAATATCATCTGCCAATATTCGACTTGTTAAATCATTTTTTGTATTAGAAAAAAAACTATTTTCATCGGCTCTTTCACCAAAAATATAACGACTTCTAAGCACGCATCCCCATGATGTGTCTCGTGCAAGATGCATAACTATACCATCTAAAGGATTACCGTTCTCATCAAGGTTGATTTTATTACCTAATCCAATATATCCACAGATAGCAGTCGATATCCATTTTTTTCTATGAGCCTCTATCAATTTCCTGGCTGAAAAGAAATTTTCAGGGTGGCAATATTTAATTTTTGTTGACAATGGAGCTATATTCCCAAGTTTTTCAACAAAATGAACTGTGGCATCAATAAAATTTTTTCCTGGGATCCATTTATCATCCCATCCATAAAATAACTTATGGTCACAGGGATGCCACCATTTGAAATGTTCGTTTGAGCAAAAAAAACGGTACCACCATTCTAGCATTTCACCAGTACACCCTTGCAAATCCGTTCTGACTGCTACGATTAATAAATTATTGGAAGTACGATTTATTCCCATTTCAAGTTTCAGTGGAAATGGATTTAAAAGATTATCCAACTCATCGATACTATGATTTATGCACATTTTTCTTACCTCTTGCTTTTTATAGGGTGTAACGGTTAAAGAAAATCACAAAAGAGAAAGATATTTTTCAATTTCATTAATGTAAGAATTTATTGTATGCGACCCACTATTGTTTAGTGTCGCATTCATATAAATTATACCGTATTTAAGATCAGGTGCAATGCTATTTCATCGAAAAGATAAGTATACTAATCAATATTCCCTTAGGCCATTTTTTTACTAATTTAACCTTTTTGATGTTCGTTTTTTATTACTACGCAATTTATTATGGCAATATTATATTGATTATTTCCTAAGCGAGAAATATACTAATATAGTAATTTTTCAATTTCAATTCTCTTCAGTGTTTCCAAATGTCATCTGATAAATAAGAGGTGTCATATGAACAGAAATTCAAAATCAATCTGGCTGCATCTCGGTGCCAGTGCTTTTAATCGCGCGCATCAAAGTTGGTATCTCAATCGATTAAAAGAAAAAGAAAATAATGAGTATGGCTGGTCTTTGTCTTTAGCTAACATTCGAAAAAGTGATGTTTCCCAAAGAATTTTGGAACATCTTTCTCAGCAGGGAAATATTTATACTCTTGAGATGATTTCTCCGGATGGGATAATTAAATATGAAACAATACACTCTATTGACAATGTTATACTTTGGGATGAAGGGTTAAATAAAACAGTAACTGAGGGGGGGCGAAAAGAAACAAAAATAATTTCCTTTACTGTTACAGAAGGAGGTTATTACTTACGTGAGGATGGACATCTTGATATTTCAGATCCTGAAATTCAGTCAGATTTAAGTGGAAGTAAGGACACAACTACATTATATGGATTGTTAGCAAAAATCATGAAAATCAGAATTATTAATAATTCTGGCCCCATAACATTGCTTAGCTGTGATAATTTGCGTAGTAATGGTTCCCGTTTTTTTCATGCATTCATTGAATTTATCGAAGAAAAACAAGACGTTAATTTATTATCTTGGGTGAAAAATAATATTAGCACCCCAAATAGCATGGTCGATCGGATCACACCTAGATTTAACCAAACTATATACCCTCGAATAGAAAAAAAAGGAATTTATGATGATAAGGTGCCTGTTTCTTGTGAAGAATTTTCTCAATGGGTAATAGAAGATGACTTTATCTCGTCACGACCTCAACTTGAGAATGTAGGTGTCGAATTTGTTAAAGATGTTTTACCTTACGAAGAGGCTAAAATACGCGTCCTAAATGCTAGCCACAGTTGTGTTGCCTGGGCCGGTACGCTACTTGGTAAACATTATATAGATGAGAGTCTTTTACCAGATGTTCAGAAATGGATTCGTAATTATATATTGAATGACGTCAGAGCTGTTTTGCCATCAAATGAGATTGACTTAGAGAATTATTGTGATATTACTCTTAAAAGATTCAGTAATAAATGGGTTCGTGATACAAATCAGAGAGTCTCTTCTGATAGCATTGCTAAAGTTAATGAGTTTATATTACCAACAATTAAATCACTTTATGATAAAAAAATAACCCCGGCAGCCACGTTAGTTTTCCCAGTCTTATATTTCAGATTCATGGAAAAGTTTACTTGCGATCACTTGATATTTGAATATCAAGATCGTGCCTTTAATAAAGTAAATTTTGAATTCATATTTAAAACAGAAGATCCTCTATTCTCATTTTGTAAAACAAAAAATCTATTTGGTTCTTTAAGTGATAGCGATATTTTCATAAATGATATGCGTAATGTCTTGAGTCACGTTGATGAGAGATTACATGCTATGATTGCTGATGAAAAATTACCTTAAATATTAGGGGGTTAGATTTAAAGGGCCGGAATATAATCTTGGAATATCAATTTATTAAAGAAAGCACAAACGCAACTTTTAATCAAAAAAGCAGAATATTAATATTCTGCTTTTTTGGTCTTTGTAAGATTAAATATCTTTGTGTTAGACTTTTCTGTATTATATCTAGTATTTAGTGTTGCAGATACTATAAGTTCTCAATTCAACCCAACACTCTTTTATTTTTACGGTAGACGTTACTCCCATTACTTCTTTCATGCCACAGCG
>NZ_SZPQ01000073.1 GCF_005217455.1 Martelella alba | reverse complement strand
TTCATAGAGATCTCCCCGATTCAGGTTACGAGAAAATTCTACTTATGAACACACCGGTTTTTCGGGGGGATTACCGTATGTCGCCATGCAAATTAGACATTATCGAATTAGAAAGCAAGAATAAGACTTACCGATGAAATCAGCGCTGTGCTATAAATTTATCAACATGTAATAATAGTTGAAGCGAGAGTACTATCATGTCCTATATTATCACCGGATTAAATGGTCGTGAGTTTAAGCACCTTTATGGATTATCAGACGATGAATTGAAAGGCTATGGAGCAATAAGAATAAAAGTTGATAATTATCCAGCCTATCCTGATAGGATTACATTGGAGGATATTCCTGTGGGGGAAAACGGTATATTACTAAATCATACTTACTTGGATGGTCCATCTCCCTATCGAGGCTCGCACGCCATATTTATTTGGGAAGGAAAGATAGAGCCCGCAGTTCTTCAAGACTGCCTTCCTGAAGTCATGCGCAAACGGATTATGTCGCTTCGCGCATTTGATGAAAATGATATGTTAATTAATGCTTCGGTGGTGTCTGGTGAAGAAGTGGAAGAAGAAATATTCCGTATGTTCGGCATTGCCCAAACCGAATACATCCTTGCTCATAATGCTAAACAGGGGTGTTTTTCATGCAAAATAACCCGAGGCTAAAAAAATAGTGATAATCAACTTATTTTTTCTCGTCTGAGGATTTTGAAAAAGTGAGATTATTTCCGTATAGATAACAATAATCCTATTGTTGTGGCGCCCATTATATCAAAGGGTATATAAAACGTCTTTGTTGCCCATTTTTCGAAACATTCAAAACGCGACTGAGTATGCTCAACTAACAGCCGCATACCTCGCCGGCCAGTCGTGCCGGCAGGTTACTGCGACGCCCCATCCCTGATGGCTGCCGTAGTCGAAGTCCCAAGGATATTGGGCGAAGATCTCGGCAAGCGATACGGCGGCGCGTCTTCTCTTTTTATACCGCACGATTCAACAGCACATTATGGCTGTCTAAATCAGGTTGGGTTAGGCATATTGCAGACGTACAGAGTTTCGCCGTGGGATGACCGCGGGGCTACAGCCATGAACGACCACGCATGGGCTTGGTGGTATGAGGTCAATGCAACGACATGCGTTGAGGACATAAATTCTCATTGGGATCCCTTGTGAAAAGGGAAGATTATCTATGCTTCGTTCCGCTTTTTTCATTCGCCTAATCAGCGTCATCATTCTTTTGCATGTGTATATCGGCGCGCGGCTTATTCCCGCCTTGCCGGTCGGCATGCCGTTAAAATGGCTCGCGGCGCTGCTGCTGGTTGCGTCTGTGTTGTTGATCCCGCTCGGCATGGCCGCGCGTAACATCGAAAAACAGCCACTGTCAGACTTACTCGCGTGGGTGGGCTATCTGACAATGGGTTTCTTCTCATCGCTATTGGTGCTGACGATTCTTCGCGATATCGTGCTGCTCGTGCTTTACGTCGTGAAGAGTGTGTGGGGTGTAGCCGCCATCATGGCGGATTTTATCGCGCCGAGCGCGCTGGGTGTGCCGCTATTGGCTGCCGTCCTCACATTGTGGGGCCTTTATTACGCGCGCCGGAATGCGCCGGTAAAAATTATCGATGTTCCCATCGCAGGGCTGGCGGCGGCGCTGAATGGGTTCTCAATCGTGCAAATCACCGACATCCACATCGGTCCGACCATTAAACGCGGTTATGTCGAGAAGATCGTCGCGACGGTGAATTCGCTTAATCCGGACCTGATTGCGGTGACGGGTGATGTCGTCGATGGAACCGTGCCTCAACTTGCGGCTGATGCGCGCCCGCTTGGCGCGTTATCGGCACGGCACGGCACCTTTTTTGTCACCGGAAATCATGAATACTATGCCGGTGTGGAGAACTGGATCATTGAGTTTCGCAGGCTTGGCTTTAACGTGCTGATGAACGAACATGTGGTCGTGAATCACGACGGCGCAAATGCTATCGTCGCGGGCGTGACGGATTACGGCGCGGGCAATGTTGATCCGGCGCACATGAGCGATCCGGCCAAAGCCATACAGGGTGCGCCGAGCGATATCCCGTTCCGGCTGCTACTGGCCCATCAGCCACGCTCCGCGGCGGCCGCATCACAGGCGGGTTTTACGTTGCAATTGTCCGGCCATACGCACGGCGGACAGTTTATGCCGTGGAATTTCTTCATCCGGTTACAGCAGCCGTTTGTTCACGGGCTGGACAAGCTCAATGATCTTTGGGTATATACCAGCCGCGGCACCGGCTATTGGGGGCCGCCGATACGACTGGCCGCACCGTCTGAAATCACATTCCTGCGCCTGGTCGCGGATCCGCCGGCTGTTTAATGTATCGAAAACATGACCATTGTATCGACGATCCAAAAGGCATCGCCAGCGCGTTCTTCAGTTGGTAATGCCGCCAGGGAGATAAGTACCGTCGGAACCTGTAGCTGACCATGACTTCATGTGGCTGCCTATCCCCTACTTGTCAGGTCCGGGAAAGAAATCGGAATATCCATAATCACAACCGCTTACGCGACTCCGTAATTCGGTTTTGTTGGTCAGATAGCGTAGAGCAATGCATTTTTCACCTGACTGATCGCGCGGTTGTGGGGGAGCAGGCGAGGGCCGGTCGCAGAGGTTTCGGCAATTATCCGAAATAACCGCGTTTTTCCACGGACTGGCTGAACATAGAATCTTAATGAAAAGCCCTGGGGGACTTTTCATACATAAGCATTTGCAAGATGTTAATTACCACATCAAATCATCGGGCACTTTGAAATCGGCATACGGGTCTTCTTCATCTTGCTCTTCCTGACTAAGCGCATTATTTAATACAATGCTGTTGGCATCTCGCTGCGCAATTTTATCGGCTACGCTCGCGGGGATAATAGCGTATTCACACTCGTTACTGTTATCAACAACCAAACGAGCGATGGCGAGACGACCACTAATCAGCTGAGCTTGAGTAATCTTATCCACAACTATTTTCTTTATTACATTATTATCTGTGAAGTTGAAACCAATATCGCCTTTTGAAATATCGATTCTGTTCATTTCAATGAGTTGCTTCACCTGAGCTTTATACTCTTTTGATAAAACCGCTTGTTTTTGTTGTTCGCTTAGCAGTTTATCACGCTCAAGTTGCGTTTTTTTATTTTCTTCCACAGCTGCTCTTGCCTCACGGGCCTGAACTCGTGATTTTTTAGCCGTTCTTTGGACTTTAGCCATTTTTTTGCTGGTCACTAATCCCGCTTTTAGCATCTGCTCTTGTAAGGTGAGTTTTGTCATCTTCGTTTCCAAACCCGCTGAATAATTTGTAGGATTATACCTGTAATTTTTGAGGCTGCACCAGGTTGCGGGACCTGATCACCGTGTGGCTTGAGTTTGAAGGGATTTATCAGAGGCCGGGGTGACCTACCTTCAGGATTAGACACAACGCTTGATTAATCATGCGCGCTTTTGGCGCTGGGCTGACCACCTGGTCTGATTGGATAAGCAGTCAGCTTCAGTACGAATGTACACCTTAGGCTTTCATAAACGCATCCAGCTCGTCTCTAAGGCGCTTCCAAATGGCAAAACGTCCTCGTCGCAACCCCTCGCCGGCCTTCAAGGCCAAAGTGGCTCTGGCCGCCGCGCGCGGCGAAAAGACGCTGGCCGAACTGGCTCAGCAGTTTGATGTCCATCCACGGCAGGGCTAAGTAATATGCATGGGCTGCGACATCACTACGCCCAGGCCCGATATCAGGCATTGACGGGATGGTCGGCTCCGGTGGCAGGGGGAAAGTCCAGCCGCATGCTAACACCCACAGAGCGTGCCCAGGATGCGTCGCCCGCCAGACCATAAGCCGAGAGCTGGGGCATGAGCGTACTCAGATCACGGCAGTTTACCCGGGACGATAGATAAAGCATAAAACCCCCATCTGGGTGCTAACGAAGTGGTGGCAGAAAACGTTACTTTGATATATGATGTGTATATCAAATATCATTCGTGAGGAGATACCAATGACCCGCATCGTGATCGATTTACCTGATGAAGATCTCCGGCAGTTGGATAACCTGAAGGCCATCCGCCATGTCGCCCGTGCTGAGATTATTAGGCAAGCCTTGGCTGGCTATCTGGAAAACAATCGTGTGGATAGCAGCAATAGTGCATTTGGCTTATGGGGAAACAAGAAGGTTGATGGGGTTGTCTATGAAAATCAAATCCGCGAGGAGTGGGAATGATTGCTCAATCGGCCCTTTTTGATACCACTATTTTGATTGATTACCTTAACGGTATTGCGCAGGCAAAAGACACCCTTGAAAAATTTAGCCACAAACCGGCCATCAGTGTTATTACCTGGATGGAGGTGATGGTCGGCGCCAAAAAAATGTCGCCAGAGCAAGAAACCCAGACACGTCAGTTTTTAGCGCAGTTTTTGTTACTGCCGGTGACCGATGAAGTATCCGAACGCGCCGTTATTATACGTCATGAATCTAAGATAAAATTGCCGGATGCGATCATCTGGGCGACGGCTCAGGTAAACTCCAGAACACTGATTTCGCGCAATCCAAAAGACTTTGGTCCCGAGTCAGGTGTGATCATGCCGTACCAGCTTTAAGCTGGTTAAAAATGCCTCGCAATCTGGTTTGACCAGTGCTAAATTCAGCAAAGAAACAGGTCGGCTTTGCCCCTGCTTAACAGATTGGGGCCTTTTGGGGGGCTTCCATAAAACGGAGCTCTAACTCACTTACTAAAAATAAATAATTATTTGGTTGTTCGAGTCCGGCCTGCAACGTTAATAGACGTCAACGGACTTTTTTTTGTGCCTGAAATCCAGTATCCGCGATAAGCCTCAACTCAGGGCTGTATTAACGTTTACGGAGGTAAAAACCGGCTTTCAACGCTAGTAATAAAAAGATGGCAGTGCTGCTAATGTAATGCCTTATCGTCTTCGGAAAAATTGGGATCATCGACTAACAGCTTTTATTCCTGGCTCAAAAAACATCACATCAGCGACGGCATCACCATGACCCCGCCGGTCGGCGCGTTCATTCCCCTCCGGCGCCTGCCAACGAACAACGGCAGTGAAACGGTGACGCTCAACCTGCCCGACGCCTTGCATCACGACCTGCTGCAACAGCCGGTGCTGCAGGCCGATGAAACGTCACTCGCCATCCTCGACCCCGGCAAAGGCAAAATCCAACGCGGTTACCTGTGGGCCTACGTCAGCGCGCAAAGCGCCGACCGGGCCGTCGTGCTCCATGGCTGTCAACCGGGGCGCAGCGGCCAATACGCCCGCGACGTGTTCAAGGGCTGGCATGGAGCCCTGGTGGTGGACGGCTATAGCGGTTACCAGACACTGTTCGAAAAGGATAAGAAGGGGAAAGAGCCCACGGTGTTGGAGGCCGGTTGCATGGCGCATACTCGTCGAAAGTTTTTTGACCCGTTCAAAACCAATAAAAACCCGGTGGCAAAACGCGCGCTCGAGATTATCCGCGAGCGCTACAAGCTCGAGCGCAAAATCAAACACCGGCCGGCGACTGAAAAACGCCAATGGCGAAAACGGTATGCCCAGCCTCAAATGACCGCCTTCCCATACCCGGCCGGTGTTGCAGCAGTGCAATCCGCGCCCGGCTCCGGGCTGCGCAAAGCACTGGACTATACCCTCAAGCGATGGCCGGTCTTGCTGCGTTATCTGGATGACGGCCGGGTGCCCATTGATAACAATCGCGCTGAAAATGTTATGTGCCCGATAGCGGTGGGGAGGAAAGCGTGGATTTTTGCCGGTCCGCTGCGCGACGGAAGCGGATGGCAGCTATCCTTAGCCTGCTGGAAACCGCCAAACTCAACGGTCATGACCCTTACGTCGAATGTGTCAGTAATTTACCCGACGACGCTGAGAAGACGCTGACAAATAGATCTATCATCTTGTAAGATACCCAACCTTTTTCGACTCCCTGATTTTTCACCAATGCACGGCCATAATCGCCAATAACGTGTGTAATAAAGGGGGGAATAGGCGGGAGTGATATGTTTTACTTCGATAAAAATATGGCGAATTATTAATTAAACAAATATAACACTGAATTAAAGATGATACATGCACGGTCGCTTGATTATCGGTATTGTTGTTAATAATTTTAGCCGGCATAAAAGTGACAATAAGCGGCATGTGTATAACTCAATAGAGCATTTTGAATATGAATAAATATATCACTTGCAAAAAAATATGTTTATACTCGCCATACTTTAAGCTGCCTCTTTGTTGGCACCCCAGTCACATAGTGCGCTATGCTCCTGGGGATGATGAGAGACACCCTGTCTCTCACTGGAGGCCCGATGTTGGCGGTTCAAATTCGTTCCCGACGAACTTGTCGTTCACTTGCCGCCACGATGCAACTCGACGTGTTTAGGGTATAGCACTAAAGCGTAAGCTCAAAGGGCCTAGCCTCCTTTAAAAAGTGTAACACACAATATAAGCAACAGGACACTTAGAACAATAGAAGCAAAGTGGATACTTAAGAGATAAAAATAATCTTTGTGTTGATGGCTAAAGCACCCTCTGTCGAAAAGATGCCATAGAAGTTAAACCACCCATTGAAAACTGAAAAAAAATGAAACTTATTTGTTAAAATGAAATGCACTTTGAATATAAAATCATTTCAAAGGCATAAGGAATTGTTCAATATAATAGTAATTTCTTAGGATTTATTTAACCAAAAAATGATTTCTGGCAAACAAGAAACAAGAAACAAGAAACAAGAAACAAGAAACAAGGAACAAGGAACATGAAACATGAAACATGAAACATGAAACATGAAGAATGAAGAATGAAGAATGAATTTAGAGGTTGCCATGAAAACAGATTATAAACTTTATGGGCTAATTGTCGGATTAACCATTACCATAATGGTTGTATGCGACACAGTCGTATTCAAGGTATTTGATATTTACGGACTTCGGATAACAGCAAGTGGAATAATTTTCTCTCTTTTCTATTTGCTATCAGCAATTTCAACAGAAGTGTATGGCTATAAATTAGGAGGAAGAACGGTTTGGATTGTTGTTTTCTGCCAGACAATATATGTGGGTTTGATAAATATTTGCGCTATTATCCAGATAGATTCAAATGAGATTTCCATGCATTACCACAAATTATTCCACGATTTTTGGCGGGTATGCTTAGGTACATGGGTATCCATGCCTGCTTCTTATTTTTGCGGCAGTTTTTTAATGTCTAAGTTGAAAATTTATTTCTCTGGCCGATTTTTTATATTAAGATACGTTTGTTCAGCCATGATGGCGCAAGCCATGTTATTGCTTACCGCGTATCCAATAAGCATGACTTCTAAATATACGTTTTATGAATTAATAAATATCATATGTACAACTTGGTGCTATAAAGTCATTATGTCTATAATGTTGCTCCCAGTAGGCGTTTATTTGGCACAAATAATAAAGAAAATTGAAAAGACTGACTACTATGATTGGAGTATTTCTTATAATCCACTGAAGGTATTTCAAAAGGATCAAGACAGCTTGGACAGAAATAACTATTTTAAAGAGTAACAAATGAGAATTATACAAATTTCTGATCTCCACTTATTTTCTAATGAACAAGGTAGTATGCACGGCTATAATACCTACCACTGTCTGCAAGCCGTCATAAATGACATCATCAGCAATATCGAAATAAAAGCTGATGCAGTATTTGTCACGGGAGATATCTCAGAAGATAAGACTGTTAATTCATACCTCCTTGCATTGAAGGAATTGGAAAAATTGAAGCTACCAATACATTATATACCAGGTAACCATGACGATAAAAAAATCCTGAATGAGTGCTTTGCGACGTCTTCATTGGTCGTGAATAAGAAATTGGTCAAAACAAAAGACTGGATTATTTTAAAAATGGACACGGCAGTTTTTGGCAGCGATAGTGGGATTTTTACGCCTGAAGATAATTTAACACTTCAACACGTGATAAGCAAAAACACTCGATCAAAAATAGCGTTATTTATGCACCACCATCCTGTAGCCGTGGGTGTTCCCTTAGTCGACAACTGTATGGTAAGTAATAATTCTCTTTTATTAAATAAAATCGAAAACTATCAGCAAATTAAAGGGATTTATTGTGGACATGCGCATGTAATTTACCAAACCTATATTAATGATTGTAGTATAGAGATATGCCCCGCCACGTGTTTTCAATGGAAATCAGGGGCTGATACAATTCAAACTAAAGATCTTCGGGGTTATAAAGTTGTAGAATTTTCAGAAAATTATAGTTCAACCGTTTGCCGTTTAACGTAGCTCCGTGGGCTTAGATTTACTGACATTATCACTACGGGTTTCACTTTCTATGGAAGATTTATGCTTTTTGATCTTCTGTATTGACAACGAAATGTGGCGACCTTGAATGAAACCCGTGGTGGAGATTATTTTTGTTAGGTCGCGAAAATTTACATTCAAACATTTCTGAATTATCGTATATGAACTCCCCCGAATATGCACCTTTCTCATGTCCGTTCCCCAATATATACATATTCTTTTGTGCTTCTTCAACAACTCGATAATTTTCAGATTGTTTCCTAAAATGGGACCATCCGAGGGCCATGTATCCTATAGCGCATGCGAGATAACCAGGCATGCCTGGCAGGCTATCTGAGAAACATTGTGCGGATGAAAGCGGTAATGCAGTTGACATATATGGAGAGACGAGGGTTGATGGTCGGCGCTAAAGAATGTCACCAGAGCGGGGAACCTTCACTTGCTGGCTTCTAGCGTAGTTTAGTTACCGCCAGGGTTTACTCGTTATATCACTCAACCCGAGTTCACCAGTGCAGATGAGAATAACGCATCACTGTGAATACGGCCCCGGGTAGATGTCGGTCCGAGAATTTGCGTCGCTGCATCGATCCTTTGCAAAAAGGGTCAGTACGACCCAATGATGTGAAGGTTGATGCGGCTAAGTCTGAAGCAAACGCCTATAAGCTTACCGTTGGCGACAGTGATTTCAGAAAGGTTGGTCCGTCTGGCGCTTTGCCGGGTAGCAACGCGCTGGTCAGTGGATAGCGGCCATCCTTAGCCTGCTGAAAACCGTCAAACTCAACGGTCACTCCCGTTATACCTGCTGCGATAGATGCTGACGCGGTTACTCTCCTGGCCCAACAGTCGAATATGTAAACTATTGCCTTATGCCGCAAAACCGCTTTCAATCATCGCTAACCCCTTCCCTGATATGAGTGGTCGGACCCGAAAGTCCGACCGGTACAACGTTCACCACAATGGAATGAGAGTGAGGTTGTATAATGGCATGTTCGGTCTCAATAGTGCCTAAACGGCTCCGGTTGTTGTCAAAAGAGTGTGGCAAAGAGGCAAAATGTCCCTCAAGTCTCTTTAGGAAAATGATAGACCCCGTGATTGGATAAATGCGCGTTGCCAACAAAGAGGCGACGTGAAGTATGACGAGTGTATCGCCTCATTATAATAAGCCATGCTGGCTTATTATGCTCTTTATGGACTAAGTGAGGCGTTGTATTTAGTAGTAACTATTTGACAATATTGGGAACCGTTAAGGAACTATTGAGGTAGTCTATGATACTTTACAGACTCACTTATAATTCTTTGCAATTTACTCCTGGCGAACTTAACAGTTCGTATTATTGACCGGGTGTCCACACCTGGTCATTTTTTTATCCGTCGCCGGGTCCCATTATTGGAAGGACGACATTCTGGTAATAACGGGTTAGTCGAGCCCTTGGGCGCGTTGGTTCGGAAGACGACCCTGCCTTGCAAATGTTAGCGAGGTAATTATAATAAAACAATTCATATTAATCTTAATAATGCAAATTGCATCACGCCGGCAAATAAGCAAGGCTCCAGAAACATAGCTGACGATGTGACGGAGAGAAGGAAATGTGGCCGGTTTAAGGCACCTTGATGTCTGGCGAGTATATCCCATAATCAAATTGATATGTTTTTCTCTAAGATCATTTGCTCCCACTTCAATGTTTTATGATTGCCGTGTAATCCATTGTGAAAATGGAAAATACAGCCATCAGATGATAGTAATATCATCGTTGATGATGGAGTGTGTGTATTAATACGGGATTATGTTATTATGAATTATTTTTATGAAGATCAAAATTTTGACAGTTGCTTTTGCACAGTGTTTTGTTTTATCATCGCAGACAGGGAAATAGAATTGAAAACCATTGCTAAATATAATGGAGAGGGGTCTATGGGCCAAATAAACCTCCAAAAAGAGGCTCCGGAAGCTCGTGCCAGCAGAAAGCTGAATTTGCCTATGGACGGTGTAAAACAACAATATATATTGCCGATAAAATTACTTTTCAATAGAAAATGCTGGTCATGGCAGAGAGCAAAAGTCGGTATCTGAACAAAAGAAGATAAATATCGATGTGAATATTGATAAAATTAACTTCGACAATATTTTTTTTGAATTTCATTCTTTTATGAACCGTTACAATAGAAATTCCCTTCCTGGTAATGGCTCGGGAAAAAGTGTTCATCCCGATTTTGCTGACTGGAAAGATGCCGGGACCAAGCACGCCGTTTGGCAAAATTCACAACAAAACGCCACGATTGCCATGTGTAATGTGTTGCAGGATTTGCAACATGGCGCGCTGTTGGACAACGCCTTTTAGAAAATCGTTCGAGGCCATATTGCATGTTATCGCATCGGGCGGGGGACGCGCGCTGGATATTCCGCATTGCCGTCGAAATCCCTCTGATAGCGGCACGGATCACCACGGAAGGCTAAGCATGCTTATAACCAATACGATGCCGTCCCTTGATGATTCCCTTACTTAGAAGCACCCTGGAACAAATGGCGTCCTTCTCGTTATTTCTCACATTGCCTGTTTGTTGGCCGTGTTCGTTCGTCGTTTGTTATTGACACCCTCGTGTCCAGCTAATTCGTATCGGGAGAGAAAGTGAAACACCCTTTGCAGGGATTAAAAATACAATATTTCAACCGTATTTTATTCCTGTTTTTATCTTTGAGGATTGCCGCATGTCTGAGCATCAAAAATGATCCCGTGCAGGTGGGAGTCGCCCCCGGTTCTATCTGGCTGGAAAGAGCGTTTTTCTTAAGAACGGTGCTGGCGGGGGATTTAATGTTTTTTATTGGCTTTTTATCGAGGCTTACCGTTGTGACTAGAGTGCCATCGTTTTTTCAAGAATATATTTCTGACGTATTTATTTACTCACCAATATTGTCGTTGTTTTTATTGCCGGTCAGTCGCGCTCGCCATCTTCCCGTGGCCTCGGATAAGACCGTAGAGGAGGAATATCGCGTTCAAGGCCGGGCGCTTTATCAACTGGCACAAGACTTCAACACAGCGAATACGTCCTCACACGGCAATCATTCTGTTCGGGTCATGCGTATTCGCAACGTGACTCAAGCCACATTGGTCGGTCTTTTGGCGACGCAAACATTGCCGTCGCCAACCCTGCATAGCGAACGATCCGGACCTATTGCCCGTCCCGCGTTGGAAGCTCAGCCTGACTCCACAATCCCTTTCAATTCGCCTAGAGATCGGTTCACGTCTGCCGATGCCGATGCCGATCAGTATCCGGCGAAGGAAAACGATGATGAGGTTTCGTTTAATTTGATGTATTTGCCGGATAGCCAATATCCGAACTATAAAGGCACACGTTTTTTTGCGGTGCCGATCTATAAAAACCGCCCGCCCAAACCTTCCCTCGTCCCATCGACACAATCTTCTCTAATGTCTTCTGCTAATCCCGGCCAATTGGATACGTCTGATATTGTCCGACCTGTCTCCGAGACACCTGTTGTGGCGCCCTCCGCCATACCCCCTGACGATCACGGGGTGAAAACGTCTGCGGGGAGCGGCACAAGGGATACATTCATAAGTGAACAATACCCGCCGCGGCGGCCCGATGTCAGTCCGACGCGCCGGTTCTCGGGCCATGTGGTAGCGCTGGAAGAGACTCAATTGTCCGCCATGCCGGAGCAAGTGGCGACAAAGTCACGGCGTCGGCCGTCTAATGTGCTATCCGGGGAGCCGGATGGCCTTGTGCCCGAACCGCCAGTGCTGTCCGACTTTAT
>NZ_SZPQ01000072.1 GCF_005217455.1 Martelella alba | reverse complement strand
CGATCTTCGGTACTGACGACGCTGATTTCTCCACGAGCGATGAGCTCCATCAAATCATTCTGCGCCTGTAGCTGCACGGGCCCCTGGTTCGCGATGAGCTTGATCCCGAGCTTACGCACAAACACGCTCAGGGCATTACCCACCCCGATGAACAGATTTTTCACCACGCTGACGTCTGCATTTTTACCGGCAGTGGCTATCAGGTTCTGACCAGCAGATACCTGCAGGTGTTGTCCGCTGGTCAGCGCCATTCCATCCGGTGCGCTGAGCAGCAGTACTGATTTTTTGAGGTCTGTCAGCTGCTGTTCCAGTAGTTTGATTTGCGCCTGGAGATCGGCCGGGTTCGCGGTCGCCTTCTGTGCGTCACCGGAGATGGATGTCATCTGCTCGCGGGCATCCCCCAGATTGCTGACCGCTGGCTGCATCTCCAGTACCTGGCCCTGTGCTTTCGTCTGACCATCAGCGCTGATGAACATCCCTTTCTGTGCCCGGATGGCTCCCCAGCGGTCGGTTCTGAGCTCAAAACCTTCACCGCGCTTCTGCTTCTCAGCATCCACTAAATGTCCGAGATTCAGCTGACTCTTGCCGCCGTACTCGGTGGAGACCTTGATATGCTCCTGATCACGGCTGTCATCGAGACGGATTTTGTTGTTCGCCGGGGTGCGCAGGACGTTACGTTTGTAGTTTCGGATAGTGACATGGTCGTTGTGCGCCGAGTCGTGAAGTACGCCAAAAATGTACGGTCTGTCCGGGTTACCATCCTCAAAGCCAATCGCCACTTCGGTGCCCGCCAGCAGCGGCAGGTGCAGGCCGTAAGTGTCGCCGGCATACGGGCGGGACTGGCGCACCCACAGGCTCTCGAACCCGGTCTCCCAGTTATCACGGTCAAACAGCATGTTGACGCGATAGCGACCGTCTTTATCGATGTGGCCGTAGGTATCGTTCTCGGTGGTGCTCGTGACGCGTGCCGGCAATGTGCCGGCCATCACGGGACGCGAGCCAGGCTCAGGACGGAAACTAAAATCAGGGCTGTCCGGGATGCCGTCGAAGTTGACGCCAAAGTCTTCATCACGGCGCGCATGGCTGTGCATCGCCGTGATGACCACGCCATGCGTAAACACGTCGGCCACTTCGTACCCGCCGGTGACTTTCAGTTCCTGACCCGGAGAAAGGGTCGGACAGCTGGTGATGGCATGGATCTGCGTCTGGCCATTCAGGTAGCGCTCATGACGAATGCGGGCATAAAACGCCCCGGACTCCGGGGCCGGATTGCGATCATGGTGACTTCCCGCTGTCAGATAGTTATCAGCATAGTGATAGGCATCACCGTAGGTGGTGACATCCCCGCGGGTCGCGTCCACCAGGGTGCTCATATCATCCGTAGCCTGTCGGTAGTTGTAGTCGCGGGTGCTGACCTGCTTCTGCACCACGTTATGATGGCTCTCCATGCCCCAGATCGAGTCCACACCGTCCGAATGCTGTCCTGATGGCGGCACCGAGGGCAGCGTCAGGCCTTTTTCATACCCCTGCTGACCGTCGTAAAACTCCACGACGTCGATGTTCAGACGCGTGTCGGTGGTAAAGCGGAACCAGATACCCACCTCACCCAACAGGCGGGTAATAAAGTGCAGGTCATCCTCGCCGTACTGCATCACCTGCTCACGGCGCGGATACTCTTTTGCAAGCGAGAACAGAAAATCCTGACCGCGCATGTTGTGACGCTCGCGCAGGATTTTTTCCACGATTTGTGGCACCGACATGTCCTGATAAATGGCATTCTGGTGCGAACGGTCGAGCAGCGCCAGGCGTGGCTGGAGCGTCAGGGCATAATGGGTTTCATCCTTTGAGGTGTTGAGACGTTCAAAGCCGCTCACCACTCCCTGAAGAGTGCGCACGGCCTGCTGCATTTTGATGCCGTAACCCTGGTCAACCGGGGCCTGCAGTGTCAGGGAGGCCGCGTTCATCAGCATCATTTCTTTGCTGATGGCATGGTCACCGCTGGTAAATTCAATACGGTAGCTAAACGGCGTGCTCAGGGCTTCATCGCCTTCAAACGCCAGCACATCGAGTTCTGCTTCACATCCCTTCACCGACAGCTGGTGATGGTTGTGGCTGAATCTGATCGGGGGATTACTGCTCATGCGTGCACTCCTTGTGTACGGTCAAACTCCAGCCCGATACCCTCTTCCTCACTCCAGCTAAGGCGTAACGGCTGTGAATTCTGTCTGGCGGCCAGGTGGGTCAGCAGTTGCTGACTCAGCATCGGCAGCATTTGTTGATTGAGCAGACTGTCGACGTTGCGTGCGCCGGTATCCGGCAGCAGGCAGGCGGCGGTCAGCGCGTCATACAGGCTCTCATCAATCTGCGCGGTCAGGCCGTAGTGACGATGTAAGCGCTTGCTGACCTGTAACAGCTTCATTTCCACGATTTGGGCGTGCTGATGACAATCTCATCGTCGGTGCTGGTGATGGTCAGTTGTTTCTGTGCACTCATGTCGAGTGTGTTATGGCGGGAATGCATCTCGACCTCGCCGAGGTTCGCAATCAGTTTTGCACCGGCTTTGTGGACAAACAGTCCCAGCCCCTGCTCCGCACTCACAGAGACATTGCCCATCGCGCCCATATCCAAATGCTGTCCGGCATTTAGCATCGTATTCTGCAAACTGGTCAGCTGAAGATGTTCACCCGAGGTGAACGCCATTCCCTGAGGAACAGACGCCAGCATCACAGTCGACTGCAAATCAGCAATGCTCTGCGTCACCAGATTGTTTTATGTCCGGATGTCGCTGACCAGCGCCTTTGCTGCTTCAGCAGCATTGTTCAGCGCCTGCATTTCGCGGTTGGCCTGTTTGATCCGGTTCACGGCCGGAGCCATTTCAAGCATCGCCCCCAGTCCTTTTGCCTGCGCATCCGCAGTCAGGTACATCCCCCGCCCTGCACGCAGCGCCCCGTACTCATCGGTACGAAGCTCAAAACCGGTCCCGCGGGGCTCACGCGCACTGTCCACGACGTGGCCGCCGTTGAGGTGCGTCTTGCCAAACGGTGTGGCGAGCTTGAAATGCTCTTCCTGACGCTTGTCTTCCAGGCGGAATTTGTTGTCCCCGGCCGTGCGCCAGATGTTGCGCGTGTGGTTGTCGCGGGTGACGTGGTCGGGATGTTCGGAATCGTGCTGGGCATACGCAATGTACGGACGGTCCGGGTCGCCGCCGTCGAACATCACCGAGACTTCGGTGCCGTCAAGCAACGGGGAGTGGAAACCGTAGGTATCGCCGGCGTACGGTTTTGCCATACGCAGCCAGAGGTAGGCATAGCCCTGTTCGGTGCTGTTGCGGTCAAAATCAAACCGGACGCGGTAGCGCCCCTGATTGTCGAGGTAAGCGTAGGTGTCATGCTTCTCATCGCTTTCCACCCGGGCAGGCAGGGAGCCGGCCATCACCGGGCGGTTCAGCAGCGCCGGGCGGTAGCAGACCGTTTCACTGTACGGAATGCCCGTAAAGCGCAACTGGAAGCCCTTATCGCGCGCGCCAGAAGTGTGAACCCCGGTGATAACAATCCCGTCTTTCAGCGAATCGGGCAGACCACTGCCCTGTGGCTCCAGGACTTCACCCGGGGCCAAAACCGGGCTGCTGGCACGTCCCGTAACTGTCTGCTGGGCATTAAGATAACGTTCATGACGCAGGCGGGCAAACCAGGCTCCGCTTTCCGGCGTTTCCGTATCCCCTTCACTCAGGAACGGCTCGGCATAGTGATACACCTCACCGGTAGTCGCCCCGCCTTCCTGACGGACGGTCACGGAGCTGTCCTGCGGGGTCAGTGCGTCGCGGTAGTTATAGTCGCGGGTGGCCACACCGCCGGTGACCACATGGTCTTTTGGCTGGATATTCCAGACGCTTTCCTGGCCGTTATCACTGGTGCGTGACGGCGGAATAATGGGCAGCTTCACCCCAAACTGATACTGCATCTGGCTGTCCTGCAAAATCATCACATCCTGTTCAATGCGGCCGTCCATCTCAAAGCGCCAGAAAATGCCGACTTCGGCCAGCAGGCGCTGAACAAAGGCCAGGTCCGTTTCATGCCACTGGGTAATGAGCTCCCGGGCCGGGTAGGCCTGCGACAGACGGAATTCAAAATCAGCCCCTTCCAGTCCGTGGGTACGCAGGATTTGCTCCACGACCTCCGGCACCGACTGGTTCAGATACACCGCACAGCGCTCGGTATGCTGCATCAGCGCAATACGCGGTACCAGTCGCAGGGCGTAGGTGATTTCATCCCCCGACACGGAGATGCGGCGGAAATTATCCACCACGCCATACACCGTGCGCACCGGCACCGCCGGCGTACCGTCATAGAGCGGTGTCTGGAAGGTAAAGGAAGCAGGTTTGAGCATCAGCTCACTGCCGGCAATATTCGCCGCACAGGTGACGGTGACATCGTAACGCCACGGCTGGCTCAGGGTTTCACTGGTACGAAAGCGCAGGACGTCGAGAAAATGCGGGCAGTCATGGACGTCCACGCGATAGCGAGACAGCCCCAGGGCTTCATCGATTTTCTTCTGTGTCGGACCGATATCAGTATTACTCATTCTTTACCTCCCTTACAGAACACCGGCGACAATCAATTAATTATTGCCACTGAGGAAATCAATGCGCTCATCAGTCATTTTCGTCTGGCATTGATAAATTTCGATTCGGTGTTTCATATCAACACTGTTCGATTCCGCATCCGACAATTTCCCGCATTTAGCCACTTTTTCACTAACCCATATCACTTGTTCTTTTTTCAGTGCATTTCGTGAAGAATCCGGGAGCTCTCGCCATACTGAATTAAGGTTACTGTCGGAGTTTTTATATTCAGCCTTAGCAGAAGCAAGGTTTTCTTTGGCCTGGGCATTAATAATCTGACTTTTATTAACGGACAACACACTGATATTGAACAGCGCGTCAGACAAATCACTGCGGTTGAAATTGCTAAAGATGACATCTTTACCGTTATCAGCAAGTTTGGCACTGTAATTCACACCGCTCCAGACCACACTTCCATTATTAAGCTTGCCGGAGGTACCTGTCACGTAATGCAAATACTTTGGATCGCTACTCACCACATCCAGTGTCTCCTGTGGCACTTTTACTGAGATTGTCGCACTACAATTCAGTCCATAGCTGCCATTACCAGAAGTTGAGACATTGCTAACACCGATCGCCAGGTTATTGAGTTTATTCTGATAGTCTGTGACGGGTTTATCATAACTGTATTTAGACTTTGTCAGATAATCACTTTGCAGCAGGCCTGAAGCATCACCGTGAAAATAAACAGAAAGAGCTTTGACGGCATCTTCTCTGCCACATTTAAAATCATCAGATGAACTAAAAAATCCCGCATACGCATTTGCTGTACAGGTCAGAGCAATAACCGCCGGGATAAATTTTATAAACTTCATTCTTTGTTTCCTTTTTATTTGCAGTAATAGCAACATCCGTTGCCAGTCATGATTGCTTCCAGTATCTGTTATGATTATTCCGCATCAAATTCCAGCCCAATCCCCTCTTCGTCGCTCCAGCCAAGTGTCAGGGTGTGTGGTTTTTGCTTCGCCGCCATGTGGGTCAGCAACTGCTGGCTCAGCACCGGCAGAATTTGCTGGTTGAGCAGGCTGTCGACATTACGCGCGCCGGTGTCCGGCAGCAGGCAGGCGGCGGTCAGTGCGTCATACAGACTTTCGTCAACCTGCGTGGTCAGGCCGTAGTGACGATGTAAGCGCTTGCTGATCTGTGACAGCTTCATTTCCACAATGGTGCGCATCGCCGCCTCTGCCAGTAGCGGCGTGACAGAGTGATGGCCGCGCGCACGGCATCGTCGGTAATATGGACGCTATGGTGTTCGGCATAGCGTGATTTCAGGCCCCTGAGCATCAGGCAGGCGGTATCGTCGTCCGGTTCGTCCACTTTCACCATCTGGAAACGGCGCTCCAGTGCGGCATCGCGCTCAAAATACTGCTTATATTCAGACCAGGTCGTTGCCGCGATGGTACGCAGTTCGCCACGCGCCAGAGCCGGTTTCAGCAGATTGGCCGCATCAGCGCCACCCGCCTGGTTACCCGCGCCGATAATAGTGTGCGCTTCGTCGATAAACAGCAAAATCGGTACCGGTGACTGTTGTACCGCGTCGATGACGTTTTTCAGGCGCTGTTCGAATTCGCCCTTCACGCCCGCGGCTGCTTGTCCAGCCAGCCCAGCAAATCCTGCCAGATGGCGTCCATATCCCACTCGTAGCGACGGGCCAGCACGGTCAGGTCGCCTTCGCCCTGCTCCAGCAGTTTCAGCAACCAGTGCTCCGGCAGAATTTCTGCCTGGGCGCGGGTCTGGCAGAGTAAAGCTGCCCCTTCCATCACGCGGGCGCAGTAAGGGTTGAGACGTCGCAACAGGATGGCTGGATTTTCCATGAATCTCTCTCTTTGTCGGTTCCTGGACACGCTACCGCCCATCGCTGTTTCCCGTTAAGGGGACCAAAGCGCATACGGTCAGGCTGGCAGTTTGTGGTTTTCTTTGCTGAAAGCCCGTTTCAGACAGGCACGCAGCAAAAAACTGCGGACAGGAAACCCCGTCCGCACCGGGCTTACGCGGTGGTGCGTTCGTTCCAGGAATCGGAATGAATGATGTTGCCGTCTTTGTAGGTCCAGGTGATTTTTTCGTAACGCAGTTCAATGCGCTCGAGGTGGTTGTGCTTCTCTTTAGAAGGATCCTTGATGTCATACATTTCAGGGTTCACTTTCACCACTTTCACGTTTTCCAGTTTGGTGTTGAAGTACTCCACTTCCTGGCCCGCGTCGTTGATTTTGAACCACTTGAATTCCGCAGACTTGAGGGTCTGACCGGTGGTCACCGCCTTGTACAGGTACGAACTGGACGAGTCGATTTCCTTGGTGAACAGGAACGGGGTGTGGATACGGGTACCGGTCAGCTTGCCGGTGTTGTTGTCGGTCGGGATGTACAGGTTATGCTCCTGAGCGACAACTTCGATGCTGCCTTCACGATCCTGAACGTCCACAGACCCTTTGATGTCCGCGCCGCCGTCGTCTTTCAGC
Source organism: Martelella alba (assembly GCF_005217455.1). GTDB lineage: Bacteria > Pseudomonadota > Gammaproteobacteria > Enterobacterales > Enterobacteriaceae > Acerihabitans. The sequence continues at coordinate 5,165 of NZ_SZPQ01000072.1, read as the reverse complement.
CAAAGATAAACAGGAATTGCCATGAGAGTTACTCTCCATTTGATTGTGATACGTCATCATCCTGCGATGACGCTGGGGTTTTGCCGGGTATTTGACAGGCATTGGCCTGCGGTACCAGACTGATTTCGACACGGCGGTTGAGCGCGCGCCCCTCCGGGGTATCATTGGTTGCGATCGGACGGCTCTCGCCATAGCCCTGCACCGCAAAACAGCTTTCCGGTACATCACCGGTGTCACGCATCCAGTCGCGCACCGCTTCGGCACGTTTCAGGGACAGCATCTGGTTCAGTTGCGGATTGCCGGTGTTATCGGTATGCCCGGACACGACAATCAGCCAGCCCGGCTTCGCTTTGATGCCGACCAGTGAATTCACCAGCATTTTGGTGGACCCGGCCTTCAGCACGGATTTGCCGGAATCGAACAGCGACATGCTGTCGAGGCGGACAATTTTCGGTACCGGTTTGGTGGGTTTTGGCTGCGGTTCAGGCGGCGAAGGTGGCGGCACGTAGGAGCGGATCGCATCCAGCACAGGCATTCGCAGACGCTCACCCTGATACAGACCGAGGCCCATCCGCACCGGTACGCCATTGCGCACCCAGCCGTCCAGCTCTGCCGCATCGTCACGCAGGACGGCCACGGCGTCAGCTTTTAAGCCGAAATCATGCATCGGGATACGGTCATAGCGGGCAATATCGAAACTCACACGCTGCAGCAACTGGCGATTGTTCCAGCCACTACTGAGCAGCGCTGCAATGGCCGCCAGCGTGAAAATCCCGAGCGCACAACGGAAGGCTCGCCCACGCGGCGTCAGGCCTTGCCCTTCGGGCAGCAGCGGCAGGATAAAATCCGGGAAGGGGGAGATAACCGTACTGTCCGTTCCTACCGGCTGCCAGCCCGCTACCTGCTGCATCGCAGTGTGACGGGAAAGCCACGCCGTCCAGGCAGATGTGGCCAGACTTCCGGCAAGGATCGGTCCCATTCCCCACAGCACCGCAGTAGGCGCAATGACAGGGACGTCGGGGTTCTCATCCATAAAGACAGCGTTGACGTGCTGATGGAACCAGCTCATCAGGCTGTTCATCAGCACCTGTTGCTGCATCGCAGGCGACCCACCGGTGGTGACCCATGCAGCGATTGAACTCGGCGCTGAAGACTCACGCCAGACCCTCACCCCTCCCCCCGGGATAGCCGCCTGCCAGAGCAGATCATTCGTCATCGCGCTGCCAACCTGGCCATTCAGAACCAGCGGCACAGAATGACCCGTCTCTTTACGCAGCTGGCTGATTTGCCAGCGCAGGGCAAGCAGACGACGGGTAAGCCGCTCGCTGTCGGCGTGTTTCTGCGGGCAAACGCTGACCATCACCGACAGCTGACGACCCCAGTCAGGTCGCAACCACAGTACCTGGCGGGCTGCCTGCTCCAGATCCTGATGATCCTCCACGCGGATCCAGCAACCCTGTGTGACCGTAAGCACCGGTGACTGCTGTGGCCAGGCCAGCGGCAGATCGCCACAGACCAGCACCACGGGCTGACGGTAAGTGGCTTCCGGGAGGTCATCCAGACGCAGGGGGACGTCATGCTCCGCACGACGACTGGCGACAGTCCAGAATGCCAGGATAAGCCCCAGCATCGCCAGTAGAACAAGCACAGAAACCAGTCGGGATACCGGCAGGAAGCCCAGGCTGACCACTGCGCTCAGCAGGGCGGCCCACAGCGCAAGCCCGCGCTGTTGTGCAGGACTCATTTCACGGCTCCCGGCAGCAAGGTCAGCAGTGTCTGATCCAGCCAGTGGCTCAGTCCCCACCACAGCGCGGCCACCACCACCACGCTCAGGCCAATTCGCACGGGCCATGACGCCAGCCAGCCGCCCATGCCACGCCCGGTACGACTTTCCGCCAGGACAGGATGGGTTTGTGGATAGCTGAACGGCGTGACATGTTCACTGAGCGCGTTGACGAGTTTCTGGCGCTCCGAATCGTTCTGAGAGCGGAAACTGCCGAGGAACCCCAGCATCATGACCCGCTGGAAGCAGGTCACGACAGCATGGTCAGGCGCCGGTTCACGCAGCACATCGCGCATCCGTTCGCACAGCGTATCACCTGCATCCATGGTGCCAAGGAAGCGTCCCTGCAGGGGAATGTCATACCATTGCACACAGGCGTCATCCTCCACACCGCGACCTTTGACGGCTTCATCAAGCAGCGCACACTGCGCAGTGAGAATATGCTGACAGCTGGCTTCATCGAGTTCGCTCGCTTTCAGCTCACGCTGCACACGCTCAACATCAGCAATGCAGCGCTCCCACAACGTGCGCCCTTCTCCATCCTGAAACGTCGGACCGTGACGCAGGCTGATCACCTGCAGCCAGGTGTCCTGCAGCAGGGCATCAATATCAATGGACGCGGCCGCGCCGCGTTTGTTCTCACTCATGTTCTCAGTACCGCAAAGAGTTCAAGTTCAGGCTCGCCGAGCATGCCCGGAACGTAAAACATACAGGTGCCGCCCTGAAGCATTTCGGTGGTCAGAGGATGAGAAACATCGAGGCTGAAATACTGGTTTTCCAGACGCAGTGGAATGGCGGCCGGCACATGACGCAGCGGCGTCAGCGGCACACCCACCCGTGAAGAATTGACGATACTCCTGACATGATCGGGACTGCCGACCTTACACTGGCGTGGGAACTGTTCCTGCAACTGTGCCACCGGCATCGGTGAGCGCACGGAGAGGTAGTAATCCGCCCCTTCGCGCAGACGTGGGTCATGCAGACGTGCCTGCCAGAAGTGAAGCCGGGCATCATGCTCAAGCTCAATCGCCACCACCCGCGACGGCAGGCTGGCCTCCAGCAGGTCGCCCAGCAGGTCAAACAGCGGCGGGAAGACGTTATTCAGTTGCTCATGCTGCCAGACAGGAATAGCACTCACCTGGTGTTCCAGTGAGAAGGTCAGCAGGCTGCCCGCAAGGCGTGCCAGTTCAGGATACAGACGCTCCGGTGGACTTTGCGGGTGGCGATGAAATTGTCCGAGCACGGGTTCTGCGCTGTTCAGGGCATTGAGCAGCCAAAACAGAGACACATCCGCCACGGCAAAATCGGCCATGCGCTCGTTACTTTCACGACGCATGGCCATCAGTCGACTCAGACGGGCACGCAGTTGCGTCATCAGCTGTTCCAACTGGGTCACCAGCCATCGGCTGCCCTGCAGAGCCAGCAGTGGCGGAAGATAGGTTTCATCGAGTGCCCAGCTCCCCTGCGAATCCTGTTGCAGGCGGGCGACCGGACAGGTCAGGTAATCGCTGTTGTTCTGATGGGTAAACCGCAGCGTCAGCTCCGGGCGCATCACTGCAATCTGGCGGGTATCGTCCCCGAAGGTATTGCGGACATCCTGCCAGCGCTGACGATAACGAACAGGGCGATCGGCCACCTCATCAGGTTTAAGACAGTTGCCGCCATTCGCCCGCAGCAGCGGAAGGGCCAAAACCACCACCACGTCCTGTGATTCGCCCTCAAGCGTCAGCACCGGCGGCAGGTCATCGGCATTATCCGTGTCGATAAGCGTGCCGTCGGGGAAGCGGATGTGCAGATGACGAGCCTGCAAACGGCCCAGTTTCAGTGCATCCGGTTCGAAAGTGGCATCAATCATCCCCCAGGGATGGGAGAGTCCCAGTCGGGCGATGCATTCCGCAGACCAGGCCGCATACGCGGCCTGTTGCTGGAAGTGCTGGGGAGAGACCATAATACCCCTGCCCCATAACGGTTGTTCCGTTTTCATTGGCTTCCTGCCTTACGTTACGATTTCGCCTTCGGCATCTGGGAAACCAGTGACAGGTTGACGTCCATCCCTTCCACCTGGAAGTGCGGCACGGCGTACAGCTTCACGCGGAAGAAACCGGGGTTGTCCTCAATGTCCTCTACCACCACTTTCGCGTCACGCAGCGGGTGAGAGGCCTGCAGCTCGTCGCCCGGGTCGGTCATTTCGGTGACCAGGCCGCGGACCCAGGCGTTGAGCTCAAGCTCCAGCAAACGGCGGTCTTTCGTCGTACCGATATTCTCGCGCTGAATAAGCTTCAGGTAGTGGGCAATGCGCGACAGCAGGAAGATGTATGGCAGACGCGCATTGATACGGCTGTTGGCCGTCGCATCCGCGGTGTCATACAAGGCTGGCTTCTGGGTAGAATTAGCCGAGAAGAAACAGGAGTAGTCTCTGTTTTTATAATAACTTAAAGGAATGAAGCCCAGATTCGCAAATTCAAATTCGCGGGTTTCCGGGATCATCACTTCTGACGGGATCTTCACCTGATTGCCGGTACCCAGATCGTAAAGATGAATAGGCAGGTCCTGGACGGCACCGCCGGCCTGCGGGCCCCGGATCTGTACACACCAGCCGTTGTTAATGAAGCTGCGCACCATGTTGGATGCAAAGGCAAACGAGGCGTTAGTCCACAGGTATTTATCGTGATCCGGGCCTTTCACTTCTTCCACATAGTTGAAGCCGCGCACCGGCACGGTGTCCGGGCCATACGGCAGGCGCCCCAGCACGCGCGGCATCACCAGACCGATATAACGGGCATCATCCGTCTCACGGAAGGATTTCCATTTGAGGTATTCAGCGCGATCAAAGTAGTTACCGATATCCTTGATGGCAGCCACTTCCTCCATCGAATCCTTAAGGAAGAATTTCGGGCCGGCAGAGCCGATAAACGGCATATGGGCGGCGGCGGATACGTTGGAGATATTACGCAGTAACGCCACATCCTGCGCAGACGCATCAAATTCGTAAGCGGAAATCAGCGCAGCGATCGGCTCTCCACCCGGGGTGTCATACTCATCAATATATGTATTTTTATACAGTCCGCTCTGGATGATTTCCGGGCTGTCTTCGAAGTCCTGACGCAGATCTTCTTTGGACATATCCAGTAGTTCAACCTTCACGTTCTGGCGGACATCGGTTCTGTCGACCAGGGATTTCAGACCGCGCCACAGCGATTCCACTTTCTGAAACTCGGCATGGTGCATTACCGCATCCAATTGACGGCTAATTTGGTGATCAAGTTGCGCTATATGGTGATCAATCAGATGCTTATCCAGTTTTACAACCTTCGCGCCGGCTTTGCTCAGGCACTCCATAAACACTTTCATGCCCGCCGTCAGGCGTTCGTCCGCCGTGGCA
>NZ_SZPQ01000071.1 GCF_005217455.1 Martelella alba | reverse complement strand
TGAATAGCGTTTCATAACAGACTCCGTCGCCCCCATAAAGATTTTCAGTTTGGGGTGTCAACTATCCTGCCAGAGGGTGAAGCCCGTAAACTATTAGCTAATGGCGTCGATCCCAGTGAGAACAAGAAAGCCGTTAAGGTAGAGCTGGAGCAAGAGGCGATAACGTTTGAAGTGGTAGCCAGAGACTGGCACGCCAGCAATCAAAAGTGGTCTGAGTCGCACAGTGCTCGTGTATTGGAAAGCCTGGAAGATAATCTCTTTTCAGCCATCGGTAAGCGGAACATTGCTGAATTGAAGACACGGGATCTGCTTGTCCCCATCAAAGCCGTCGAGTCATCCGGGCGGCTCGAAGTTGCCGCCCGTTTACAGCAGCGTACTACCGCGATTATGCGCTTTGCCGTTCAGAGTGGTTTAATCGACTACAATCCTGCGCAAGAGATTGCCGGTGCGGTTGCTACGGCGAAAAGACAGCATCGTGCGGCTTTGGAGCTTAATCGTATTCCTGAATTACTTCATCGCATTGATCACTATTCCGGAAGACCATTAACCCGACTTGCTGTCGAACTTACCTTGTTAGTCTTTATCCGCTCAAGCGAACTGCGTTTTGCTCGCTGGTCTGAAGTAGATTTTGAAACGGCTATGTGGACGATTCCGGGCGAGCGTGAACCCTTAGAAGGTGTTAAGCATTCTCAGCGTGGTTCGAAAATGCGCACGCCTCATCTTGTTCCCTTGTCGCGGCAAGCTCTCGCTATTTTGGAAAAGATCAAAAGCATTAATGGAAATCGAGAACTGATTTTCGTTGGGGATCACGATCCTCGTAAACCCATGAGTGAAAACACGGTGAACAAGGCTTTGCGAGTGATGGGCTATGACACGAAAACGGAAGTCTGTGGGCATGGTTTCAGGACAATGGCATGTAGCTCGTTAATTGAGTCGGGATTGTGGTCGAGGGATGCGGTAGAGAGGCAAATGAGCCATCAGGAGCGTAGCTCTGTGCGGGCGGCTTATATCCATAAGGCGGAGCATCTGGGTGAGCGTAGGTTGATGCTGCAGTGGTGGGCGAATTACCTAGATGCGAATCGGGAGAAGGGGGTTAGTCCGTTTGATTTTGCTAAATTAAATACGGGCTGATTAAAAATAGTTTCTATTAGGCAAGCATTGGGCATGCCTTATTTTTTTGCTAATTTGCTAATTTGCTAATTTGCTAATTGCAGACACACGACTTAGCCAAGACAGTTGTAAGCATCCCGCATAACTTTTATCGAGTTTATGATGCAGCCCCTCAAAAAAAAACCTCAGCATAAGCCTGCCACACTTATGCTGAGGGAAGAATATCCATCACTTCACGACATCAACAACATCACTGCCACTTGAGAAATTATTCGTTTGTGCAAAAATGAACTGCTTTAAAAATTGATCAATACGTATATTCAACTTAAATGGAGATATGATTATGCCGTCTTGTTTTTCAAAATAGATCTTGGCTTTTGCCTTATCTACCGATTCTTTTAATGCATCGAAGCGACCAAAATCGTTTAGATTTTTTGTATTAACACTATCAATCATTAATGCTATGAGCAGTGCTTTATCTAAACCAAGAGCATTAACAACGGCATTTATTTGCGCATTTTCAGCGTTATCTTTGTAGATGTTGATGTAGTCTCTGAAAGTATGGCCTTCAACTAGCTGCGCATCGCCGCGCTGCAAGTCGTGCAAGAAGAGTTTGGCGTATTTCTGCTCAATTTGGGTGAGTGTTGCAAACGACTTGTGCAGTTCATTTAATGTGGATTCAATGCTTGCAGGGTCCTGGTGTTTGTTCAGCTCTTTTAAATATTTATCGAATCGGCTATTCATATAGTCGGCATCGATTTTGCCGGTATCTATTTCAGTTAAATAACCACTGATATCAAAAGGCACATCGCCACCACCTGCACCATCGTGCTCACCTTTGGCTGTTAATTCTTTATAGCGCAGGACCAGACTCAGGTAAGTTTGTTCGTCTATAGCTAGCGTTACTTCATGTTCTGCATTATTTTCAGTAAAGGAATAGACCGACTGTTCCCAATGGAAGCCTTGTACTTTAGCCGCTTCCAGGTGCTGGTTAAAGGTATTAAACAACTTGGCAAATTGGGCACAGGCTTCTATATCGTCTGGCAGTTTTTCAAAATTCTCCACGTCAGCGGTAACAAACAGCTCAGTAATGTCAGCTACTAATTCATTTATGGCTTTAAGATTGCTTTCTAACTTGTCAACAAACAAGCCGATAGGTTTATCGCCGGAATAGAGTTTTACCGCAGCATTAATGTGCTGCTCCATTGTATGTGGGTAGCGGTAATAACGGATGATGCCGTGGGGTTTGTCGGGACCAAACAAGCGATTGGTGCGTGAGAACGCTTGAATTATATTTTGGTATTTTATCACCTTGTCTAAATACAAAGTATTAAGCCATTTAGAATCAAAACCAGTGAGCATTTGATCCACTACAATCAATAAATCTAATTGTTTTGAAGGCTCGGTATGAATGCGTTCGTAAGGTTTTTTATGAGCAAGGCGTGCCGCTAAATCTTTTTTAAAAGCGGCGTGGCGAGCAAAATCAAAATCGTGGCCATAACGCTTATTGTAGTCACTCATGATTTCATCCAGCCCATCGCCTTTAAAGGTTGGGCCTCGGTCACCACTACCGTCGTTATCAATATTTGGGTCAAACAAGGCTGAGATTTTTAGCTCAGGTTTGGCCACTTTTAAACGCCGGTAATAGTCAATCGCTTCAGCGATGCTATTTGTGGATAAAATCGCGTGAAATTTATTGCCTTGACTGAGTACATCCCATTTATCTAAAATGTCACTGACGACTTTTTCCTGGTGGGTAGCCGTTAAATATTGGCTTTTAGGTACATAATCTTCAATGCCTTTATGGTATTTTCCTGTGGCATCTTTATAGCCAGCCATCGGTACGTCATTTAAAAAGTGATTAAACTTTTTCTTTTTTGCTGGATCAGCCATCGCATCAGCAACCGATTCAGCCTTGGCTTGTTCTAATGCAACTTCTTTCCTTAGATCACTATCTCTAAAAGTAGGTACTTTGTAAGGATCAAATCCCAAAACGTTACCATCACGTATACCATCTGCTATGCTATAGCGATGCAACTCGTTACCAAAAACATCAGCGGTAGTATTGCTATTGATTTTATTTTCATCATGAATCGGCGTGCCGGTAAAACCAAAAAAGAGTGCCTTAGGGAATGTTTTTTTAATGCTTACCAGCATGCCTAGTTTATTTTCTTTGCCTCCACTCATCGTCGAGCGATGTGCTTCATCAATAATAAATACCAGGCGCTTAGCACGGATTTTTTCTACATCAGCTGAATTTGTTGCTGTTCCCTCATCATCAGCTTCTTCAAAAATATTACTCATTTTTTGAATGGAGCTAACAATTAATGTATCGGAAGTTGCACTGCTTTTTAATTTGGTAATGAGTACATGAGTATTCTCTGTAGCTTGAACGGTTTCACCATCGCTAGCAAAATTGCGATATTCCGTCAGAGATTGGGTACCCAGCTCAATTCTGTCCATTAAAAAAATCACTTTATCGGCATCTTTCGATTGTGCAATTAACTGCGCCGATTTAAAACTGGTCATGGTTTTTCCCGAACCGGTAGTATGCCACACATACCCCCCGAGACGATCAGGGTTATTAGCGCTACCCAGCTGTTGCCAGTTGGTTTTGGCTACTTTGTCTGATATCGCATTGGCGGCGTAATACTGATAACTGCGCATTACCTTAAGCACGCCGTCGGTATCGTCGGCGACGGTATAAAAGCCAATCAACTGATGCGCCATAGGGATAGAAAGCAAGGTAGAGGCGATGTCTTTCCAGTAGTTAATGGGTTCGTTATTAAAATCGGCCCAGTTAAACTGATAATCGGGGTTAAACTTGCCGTCTAGTCCGGGGTTGGCAAAGTATTTGGTCTCGTTTGGCGCTATAGCCACAAATACCTGGATGAGCGAAAAAAGGCCGCTAAATAAGCCTTCTGTACTGTACTTTTCAATTTGGTTTACGGCCTGGCTAACCGGGATACCGCTGCGCTTTAACTCTACATGGATCACTGGCATACCGTTAATCAGTAGCAACACGTCACCTCGTCTGTCGTTACGCAAAGGGCTGCCGCGTTCAAATTTAGGCTGCTGTACTATTTGGTAACGGCTTTGACCTGCAGCAATTTCCTGGCGATCGTATATTTTTAAGCTGACTTCTTTACCCATATGCAAAGTATCGGCTGGGTTATCGCGCTTAATGGCCACTGTTTTGCCATTAATTAAGCCGTTTAGCTTGAGAGGGGTTTTAAGCTCTTTGATTTGTTCAATAATTTGCTGCATTTCAGTCGCGGTAAGCGGGACATCGTTCAAGCGATCCCGCTGGCGATTATTTTCAAACAAAATGGATGCCCAGTTTTGTAGCAAATCCGCTTCGGTTTTGTTTTTGAGTATCTCCGGCTCCCAACCTTTGTTGGTGAGTACCTCAATAAAGGCTTGCTCAAATTGTGCTTCGTTTTTGAAGGTGATCATGTGCACTCCCTATACAAACATTTTGCTCAAGCAGGCCTGCTTGATGTTATTGAGCTTGGTTATTTGTTGTTGGTGTTGGTTGATCAGTGCGTCGAGCTTTTGGAAATAGTTACCAATAACGTCTTGCTCGTTAAGTGTAGGCAGTAGCAATGGTAATTCGAAAAACACTGAGTCCTTAATCGAAAACCTATCGGCCCTAGCTCCAGTATCGCCATTAAGAAACATGAAAGTGTGCCAAAGCTTAGTCTGGAAAAAATACTCAATGAAAATGGTATTAACATCTTTTGTTCTAAAGACAGTATAAAGTGGAGACATTATGCCAGCTCTACCCAGAGTATTTCTATTGATAGGACCGCAAGGAGCGAGCGTTGATATTCTGGGGTTGTAGACAAAGTCCTCTGGCTGAACTACATAATATCCACCTATGTTATTGGAATTTGAAATATCTTTATCAAAGTAATCGCGCTGACTGATTATTCCAAACTCAGCGGAGTTGGTAAAAGTTTCAGAATAAATTACAGAAGTGTTTTTTTCAGTGATCTTGTCAGATACCTTACTTAGCTTCACCTCCTTCCACTCTCTACTAAATCCGTCAAAGCGAATATCTGGGACGGTTTTACCCTGTTTCGGGAACATTTTTTCCAGCATGGCTTTTTTAATGTTGTTAAGTTTATCATGCTTTTGTTGGTGTTGATTGATCAGCTCATCTAGCTTTTGGAAATAGTTGCCGATTTGGGTTTGCTCTTCGTCGTCGCATGTATTTATCGGCGTGGCTTTCGCTTGTTCAATTGTGTAGTGCGCAATCGTTCCTGTATGAGAAATACTTTTAATATGTTTTTTGAAACATTCGCTAAAGAAAAATGTATATAGAAAGTATCCATTGAACTTTTTATTGTTCTTTAGCCATAGCAAATCTGCATCTTTGAAATATAATGGATTATTATTCTGAACCAGGTAAGGAATACCAATCGAGCCACCACCGGTTATAAGTAGATCATCTTTTTTTACCCTGCCAATTTTCTCAGATAGATCTTGGTAAATCTCATGGGAAATATAGGCTTTAGTGTTCTCTTGCCCTTTGTAAATAGATACAACATCGCTTGTTCTAAAAAACGGAACACCTGCGTCAGTCCATTGCTCTTTATGTACTCTCGCAGCAGACCTAATATCAATTAATTCTCCCAAATTATTTTCAATCCACTCCCCACTAAACCCTTCAAAGCGAATTTCTGGTGCTTTGTTATCCACACTCATCTTATTCACCTTTCAATAAGTTGGTGAGTTCTGCCAAGCCTTGCATATCAAACTCATTACCTGTGAGCTTGCCCATCATCTCCGCCAGCTCTTGCTCGGTGGTTTTGATATTACTGGCTACTTGCGAATAGGTGATAGTGTATTTATCAGCAAGGGATTGTACCTGGCGGGTTAACTGGCTAATCACTGCGTTTGGCATACCAGCGAGTTCTGTGCTTAATGGTGCAATCCATTTAAGGTGCAGCAGGTTTTTAACTTGCCATCAGTTAATGTTTCGATGGTCGTTTTGGTTTTTAAGTGCAGGGCTGTGGCGGCATCTTTGACCGTTTTCTTAAGGTTTTTTTCTTCATCGATTAATATGCTCGCGTGAATGATTTTGGCTTCATAGCTTTCATCTTCGAATTTAACTTTGCTCTCTTTTTGTTCTTTCAAGAAGGCTTTGGCTGCTTTGCTTAATTCGGTATTGGCAAAGGCGTCTTTACTTTCTTTTACCGGATCTTGTTCTTTTTCTTCTTCGGTTAGGGATTCTAAAATATCTTCCAGCGTGCTGGTGATTTCCTCCAGGCGGGTTTCTTTAGCCGCCAGAGCCTGTAAGTCATTACTTAAGTAAGTTTGTTGCACTAAATCAAAGGGCAATATGCGGCCTTTCCATCCGTCTTGTACTTCAGTGTCCTGGCCGTTTTTTTTCTTTATAACAATGTAGGGGTCAACTTGTTTGGTGGCGGCAAAGCCTTCGGTTTGCATCATTTCTAAATCGGCGCTGATGAGTTGCCATTGGCTGTTTAAATATTGATAAGCTTGGTATTTGTCAATTAAGGCAATGGGGGCTAAGCGAGAAAATAGCTCGGCACTTAATACCGCCTCTTGCTGGTTGCGCTGTACGCTTTGCCAGTTTTGTATTAACTCGGTGTTTAGGTGGTCATCAAAGCCATTAAAGGCCTGGTTGTAGGCGCTGATAAACTCTAACACTTGCGGGTGCCCGCTAATGAGGGCGTTGACGTCTTGTGTGTCAATGGCCAGCTCACTGTAAGCGGTGGATTTAGGTTTAAACAGAGCGCCGTGCAATTGCGGAAACGCTTGCCAAAAATGGTGTAGCTCGGCAATTTCCCTATTGGGAATACCGCCGAGCATGGTGGCGTGTAAATCCCAGCTTTCTGCCGCCGCTGAAGAATCCACATAGCGTGGTATGTTGAGATTGTAACCATTGTCGCGCAGGGTTTCTTTACTCACCAGTTGTGAGAATTTGTCGATACTCTTTCGGTTAATCACCGCATCAGTAATGCGCTTGATATCACTGGCTTGCAGTTTGTTGTTTTTGCCTTCTTTCATAAAGTGTTTGGAGGCATCGACCACCAATACATCGGTGTTTTGGCGTTTTTGCTTGAGTATCAAAATCACCTTAGGAATGCCGGTGCCAAAAAAGATATTGGCCGGTAAACCAATAATGGCATCAATATGATTCTGTTCAATCAGTTGTTTGCGAATTTCACCTTCTTCACCACCACGGAACAAGACACCATGAGGTAGCACGATAGCCATAATGCCATCGGGCTTTAGGTGATAGAGGTCGTGCAGTAAAAAAGCAAAATCCGCTTTGGTTTTAGGTGCCAGGCCAAAACGTGAATAGCGCGGATCGCTCTCTTTAAAGCTGGGGTCCCAGTTTTGTGAGTAAGGAGGGTTGGACACCACGGCATCAACATGTAAGGCGTAGTATGAGCCTTGAGGATCGCTGTCATCAAAATACGGCCAATCCTCTTCCAGGGTGTCGCCATTACGGGTTTTAATGTTGCTGGCTTTAATTCCGCGCATGATGAGGTTCATACGGGTTAGGTTGTAGGTATTGGCTTTTAACTCTTGGGCGTAATAGGTGATGCAGTCTTTATTTTTCGCGTATTTCTCGAACGCCTCACCGATATTGATCAGCAACGAACCAGAACCGGAAGTAGGGTCGTAAATTTTGATGGTATCTTTGTGTTTTAACTCATGGGCGATGATGTTCGACATCAATACAGAAACTTCATGAGGCGTATAAAATTCACCCGCTTTTTTACCCGCATTGGCGGCAAATTTTTCAATCAGGTATTCGTAAATATAGCCCAGTACGTCATACCCTAGATTGCCGTTCATCGGGATGCTTTTGATCAGGTGTAGTAAGTCGCTGATGGCTTTGGTACGTTTGCCCGCACTTTCACCCAGTTTGCTTAAACCTGTTTCTAAGGTGGTAAAGATACCGTCAAACAGTTTTTTGTAAGTTGGCGAAATCAAACGGCTAAAGGCCGAAAGCGCATCACGTACGTTAGATTCGTTAAATTCGGACGTTGGATCAATCCATGTAGAAAACAGATTATCGTAGGCAATAAAGTAGCCCAAGTTGCTTTGCACGTATTCAACGGTGTCGGCGTCTTCTTCATTCAGGGCTTTGATGTCTTCGGGTGTCATCCCTTGTCTGGTGACAAACTGCACCAACTGGTCGCTTAGGTACTTGTAGAAGATAAAGCCGAGTATGTAGTCTTTGTATTCGTTGGCTTCAATTTTAGACCGCATCTGGTTGGCAGATTCCCAGATTTTTGCCGCAATCTGTTGTTTATTAACTATAAATCCTGTTAAAAGCAATTCCAATTCGAAAAGGGCTGTTTTAGGGTTTTGATTGTACTTTTGATAAGAGCTTCTTGCTAGCGGCAGGGCCTTCGAGTCAGGGTTAATGAGGGACTACTGTCTCCATTCCTATCAACACAACCACTTTGTCTGAGACAGCGTCGATGTTTTGGACTGGCCCATTCCAAATGGCTTAGTCACTATGTAGTTAACACATCACTCGCCCACATCATCCTCTCACCGCGTTTTGCCATTATCCTGTATGGCACAACCCATAATTTTAAAGTTTCTGAAAAAGCAAAGTGCTGCGGTATCGGTTGGCTAAAGTCATCATGCGCAGGGTAAATCAGGTACATTTCGCCTGTTCCGCCAAGGTATTTTTGGCCGTAAGCAAACATTTGATAGAAGTCGGATTGCGCTAGTCCATAAAGTGATTTTTTTTGCTGGCTGCTATTCACCTGCTTCCATTTTGTATCCATCACCATTTTGGTTTGAATCGGATGCCGAGATTGAATCAGCAAGTCTGGGCGAAGCTTAAAGCAATCTTTAAGTCCATGCTTTACCAAAGAATAAGTTGCTGCTTGAGGATAAACTTTTAGGTGAGAAGGTAATTCGTAGGGTAGGGTCTGTGCCACAAAGGATTCAAATACCGCTTCCATAGGAAACAAAAGTGATATCGCTTTGGTGTTTCCCTGCAATGCACTTGGGCTCATTCCTCTCAGGATCAACTGCGCCCAAGCCATTGGCTCGCTGTAATGAGTCATACCACGCTCAATGCGTAAGCTGTTCATATCGCTCTCAATATCCCTACTAAGTGGAATACCGTCAAAAGCAAAGCGCAGTTCGTAAAGCCAGCGTTGATTCTCTGATGACAGCTTCAGACTAAGTAACTTATCCAGTGTGGAGTGTAAGAGCCGATTGGCAGCACAATCAGGCATATACTCATCATAATCGACACAAAACTTATGGCGATTTACCGCGTTATGTCGTAGCTGTGCAGAGAGCATCAGCTTGCCCTTCATAAAAGCCAGATTACCTTGCTCGCTCACATAGTCGGAGCATAAACCTTGTTTAAGCAATTGGCTGACGCTTTGCAAAAATTGGCTGATAAAAATCTCGAGCAAAGGCATGCGTTGTGCCTGAAGAGTGGCCTGCTGGGTTTGAATATGTCGAAACCCAGGCAGGTGACTTAGCATCGTAATGAATGTTTCTCGCGCACTCGCAGCCGTGAGGTTTTTACCAATCTTGGGCAGTATCTCAAGCTGGATACCGTGAGGCGTAGAAAGCATCCCCGCGTAGTTTTGCACCTGCAGCAATTTGAAACCTGAACGAGAGGTGAGTTTGAGAAACTGGCTTCCTTGATCACTTGTTAGGCTAAGTGTTTCTAAATAATCAAAGACCTGTTGAGGCACCAGCTTTGCGCCAACTGAAGCCGCTTTTCCACTCCCCAGCAGGTCATATTCAAAAACTGAGATAACTTCACCCATGGTTTACGGCCTGCTCATCAGGAGTGGTCTGCTGTGGCTGATAAATTGAACGATAAGCCTGTGGCATATTCCAGACCTCTTGATCAAATGCTTCGAGCTCGTAAGCTGTCGATTGCTGATCATGGCGTCGTAAACCATGGTTGTTACCAAAAAGCGTATCGAGATCGTCGGTTTTCTCAATCACGAATTGCAGGCTGTCGTCTTGTTTCTGGTTGTCTGCCAGCACTAGCCTGATCTTGTTCCAGTCATCGAAAAAGTATTCCTGCAACAGGGGAATGATCTTTTTCTGGAATACGATCTTCAATTGTTTAAACGCGGCTTCTTCATCACCGGTATCGAGTGCATTTTTTACCGGCATAAAGAATGCATGTCCCAGTGTATGTTCACGATCGTAAAGCGCTTCGATGCGGCTATTGAGTTTTTCTAACAACGACTCAAGCTCTATGCCTTTCACCTTAGCTCCACTCAGTAAAGAGAGATCAGGCATCATTTCGACAAAGTCAAAGCGACGGCGCAAAGCCGTGTCCATCAGAGCCAAAGAACGGTCCGCTGTATTCATGGCTCCGATGATGTCGACATTGGTGGGTACGCTAAAGTGATCACCGCTATAAGACAGTTGCAGGCTCATTGCATTGGACATACCCGCACGCTTGTCTACTTCAATGAGTGAGATTAGTTCACCAAAGATCTTGGATATATTGCCGCGATTGATCTCATCAATGAAAATGGCGTAGCGATGTGCTGGATCGGCATTGGCACGCTGACACAGCCGCATAAAGATACCCGGCTCAATAGGGTAAGAGATGTTGCCACTTTCGTCAGCGCGAGCGCGGATACCCTCAATAAATTCTTCATAGCCGTAAGATTGGTGGAACGTAACCACCGCAAAACGCTGGATGGCTTCGGCAGATTTAGGGCCTTGTTTTAATTCTGCGTAAAGAGTAAGTAGCTCATCCACTTGCTCTAACTGGGATTCGACCAAAAACCATTCACTATCGGCAGTTTTGTCGAAGATCGCAGGTTCACGACGACCTTTGTACGCAACAGTAGTTGATCCTGGAATGGTGAAGGATTGTAACGTCGCCCAGGCAGTTTGAGAAAAGTTGCTACTACGGCCATTTAGCAGCGCTTTGCGTTGGAACCACTCGTGTTCCGTCATTTGGCGAACTTTGGCTCGTTTCCCAAGATCGAGCAGCACCAGCGTTATAACCTGCATCCAGTTCAACGATTCAAGGCGAGAATCCAGCCAGGCATCACGATCAGCAGGAACTGCATGAGAAGTGTACTCTTTCATTTTTTGCTGCAACGTGAAGGACTTGCCAGTGCCTGGGGGGCCAAAGAAGATCACGTTAGTTGGTGAATGTGGAATGGTCTTGTTCTCGATGGGCTCACTGCAGGTTGTGGATGTTGTGCTAGCTACTTTCTCCTGCTTTTGTTCATTATCGCGTTCACGGAGCAATTCATAGAGATGCCAGATGGCCATATTCACGTAATAAGGATCTGTGTTAGGAGATTGGGCGTGTATGGCTTGTTTCAATTCATAGTTTTTCTGTAACCAATTTCCGGTCAGTACCAAACCGAGATGGAAGTGTTGATTTAGGAATTCTGCTGCTTTATTGAAAGCATTCTCATCCACTGTACTGGTGTAGTTTTCTGGCGAGAACGCGGCAAAGACACGATTTCTTAAACTCCAATACATGCGCTTAAGCTCTCCGGTCTCTTTGGCCTGCTGCAGCGCACTGCCTACATATTGGTAGGTAGTTTCATTCGGTTGCTGACGAACACGTTCGGTGAGTTCTCTAAGCAATGGGAGGCTTTGCTGATATTCTGCTAATGATGGAACGCCCTGACGAATACTGGCAATACCGTTATCACGTTCATACCAGAGCCTCTTAACTAAATAATCCGTTTCAGGCTCAGCAAAAGTTGAGGTTTGTTGTAGCAAGGTCGTAAATTCACGGTATCGCTGATCCCACTTAGAAGCTGCGTAATTTTTATCTTTCGCCAAGGTTTCAATCAATTCACTGATCGTCAGCTTGCCTGCTTCAATACTATCAATAAGACCCATCGTAATTTTTCCTTTGATGCCACATTTCTTACAAGGTAGCCAATGAGCTGTTTTATGATCTATCTTACCAAGCATGAGTTTGCAGCCAAGTGCCATGAGTAAGATTTTCAATGGAAAGTACAGTTTTGACATGTCATTGAATTGATTGCTCTCAAACGAGTTTTTGGCATCTTCACCTTAAGTCGCGATTATCAAGTTACTTTGTTGTGCTGAAGGTAATCCCCCCGAAAAACCGGTGTGTTCATAAGTAGAATTTTCTCGTAACCTGAATCGGGGAGATCTCTATGAAAA
>NZ_SZPQ01000070.1 GCF_005217455.1 Martelella alba | reverse complement strand
CCGGCACAGACACCGCCTGAATGGGCTGAGATTTATTTTCCTCCGGTCTAATCGCGTCATGGAGACCGTCGAAAAATTCCTGGTTTTCCGATAGCTGTTTTTTCAGATCAGCTATTTCTGGTTCTCGGACATCGTAGCCATTATTAAATGATTTTTTTAACCAATGCCAAAACACCTCAACACTGACGCAACCACAGTCAAGAGGAATCTTTTCCCGTTCATTATTTTTCCATTCCTCAAACTTTTCTTGTTTATCTTTCATTGGCTTTGTCTCTTGATAATTGATATTCCCGCCAGTAATTCAGGCGTCCTCTAAAAAACTCTCGATATTCAGCGTTCGTTTTTTCAATTTCCAATTCAACATTTCGAAGCGTGGATTTCCCTGAACCTATTTGTTTAATCAATCCACTAGCCCGCATGTCTAGATATTCTTTCTGGCGATATTCCTCCGGCCACAGTCCGCGATTGAAAGGTAGTCCAGGCGGGAGGTAATCAGATTGCCCGCTCATGGTTCGCTGCCCTAGCTGCACGGAGATACCCATCAAATGCCAGTAACCTAACGGCGGCGCACTGTTCATGGGGTTCAAACGGCGGCCTACCCTTGGGAGTTGTCTTTTTGCGCATCGCTTGGCGCTGACAACCGACAAAAAATTTATCCGATACCGATTTGAGTTTATAAATATTCGGTTTTCCTCGGCTGGCGATAACCTCGATATTGACAGAATCGGAATGCAATAATGCCTCTATACGGACGCGAACAGTTTTTATTGATGCATCCATATCAGGATATTTTGATGTTAATATCTCCGACAGAATCTTCCCGGTGATATTTTTACCCAGCATTTCATTAATAACTTCTTTTTGGCCGATTTTATTCATGGTCCTGCCTCATTGGTCAATTAGTCAGAATGGTTGCTTATATGCTTTTGAAAACGGTCTTTCTCGCCTTTTAGCCTCCTGAAAAGTTTTTGTTAATTCTTCGGCAGCGATCTGGTCGGTGGGGAGAAAATGCCCGTTTTTAAATTCCTGGTAGGCGGTTCCCTGCTCACCATGACGATTTTTAGCGACAATAATTTCCGCCAAGTTTTTTGCTGGGCTATCCGGGTTATAAACACCCTCGCGGTAAAGAAACAAAATTCGGTCCGCGTCCTGTTCGATATTCCCAGAGTCACGCAGATCGGACAAAATCGGCCGGCGACTCCCGGCTGGACGGTCGTCGACTTTTCTCGACATTTGGCTGAGCGCTACAACAGGAGTGTATATACGCCCCGCCAGCCGTTTTAGACCACCGGAAATCATCCCAATGGCAATGTCATTTCGCTCCGCCTTGGGTTTCGTTATCAGCCCGAGATAATCCACCGCCACTAGTGACGTATTCGGATACCGGCGTTTATGTGTCTCAGACAGGGCGTTAATCTGCTCCACGGTTAAATCCGATGCGTCGACTATCCAAATATCCCGATCGTTTAGTAATTCTAGGGCGGACGAGATCCGCGCCCACTCCTCATCACACATCGTTTTCGGGTCGCGCAATTTTGAAACGGGCAGTCGGCCGGCACCGGCTATAGACCGCTCGACGATTTGCGCTGATTTCATTTCCATGCTGAATATCAGCGCCCCACCGCCATTTCGCGTCGCCCCCTCGACCAACGTCAACAGGAATTCCGTTTTCCCCATTCCGGGACGACCAGCAACGACTACCAAATCGGTACGGTCAATCCCCCCCAGAATTTTATCCAGCGGCTCAATTCCGGTCATGAGACGTTCCACACTCGGATCGCCGTTTAACCGTTTATCCAGTAAATCCATGTAACCAGTCAGGAGTTCGTTAATATGCACTGGCACGATACCGCTATCGCTTGTGGTCAACTCGATCAGTTGTGTCATAGCGGCGTCGATAACCTGATCTCGCTGCTGCTGGTTTCTGGCTGCACGAATCTGGTCCGCCGTTCCCTGGAATAACGCCACGGCGCGCCGACTGAACCACGCCCGGCTGGCTAGGGTTGCGTAACCCCTGAGGTTTACCCGCGCAGTAGGGATTTTGGTCGTTTCAATCAATAGCGCATTGCTATCGCCGCCCAGAGACTCGGCAATCAAGGCACCGTCAATCACCCCGAAATTCAATGCCTGTTTTTTGATTTCGATATACGCGCGCCGATAAAACTCGATGCTGAATGCGTCAGTCGGCAGCGTGGCGATTACCTCTAACGAATCCGGGGACGCCCCGTTGTTCAACAACCCCCCTATGACCAGGCCCTCTAATTCCTGCGGCGTCATAGTGCGCCCTCCCTGGTTTTTTTGAGGATCTCAGGTCGCATAAGATAATCGAAATTCGCGCGCCAGCCTGTTCCACTCGGACCACCAAAATAAAATTCTGGCGCCTCGCTGAACGCCTCGAAATACCCCAGGAAACCGGACAGCGATTTGACAGCCAGCCGTGGCGCCAGCATTTTGACCGCCCTCACCCGATCCGCATCGCAGTCAGCCGGGGGCAATCGGTCGCCCAGGATCGCGTTGTAAGCCGAGATAACCGCATTACAGTCGATATCGATGTCATCCGCCGCCCAGGCATACGCATCCGCGCAATACCCGTCGAACCGGTTTATGCGGCAAATGTTCGCGGGTTTTGCGTATTTACCATTACGGGGTTTCCAGGTGTTAACCACCCACCGGATAACCGTTCGAATGTCCTGTAGGGTGTAGGCTGGTCTGGATTTGCGTTCCGTCAGCAGCTCCGCGAAGGGGGAATGATCGCGGCAGCGCAAGCCCGTGGCTTCGTTGTAATAGCTCAGGGCCTTTTTAGCATTTTCGATAACGTGTTCATCAAATTCCCCTTTAGGGGTAAGGGGTGTTTTTTGTTTAATGACTGGTTCTATGACTGTTTCAGAATAGTGACTGGTTCTGGTGCCGTCTATCGGCATAGGGGCTATGCCATCTACCGGCATAGGTATGTTTTCTGGCGGCATAGCTATGTCATTTGTCGGCATAGGGGCTGTGCCATCTACCGGCATAGGGTTATCAATATTCAGATAGTAAACATTTGAGGTATTCCCCTTGCCATTATTGACACCTAGGCGATTTTCCTTGTTGAGAAACCCCATTGAAATTAACGCATCAATATGATCTCTGACTGTGCTTCTACCGCATTCACAATGATCAGCAATATGCTGATATGACGGCCAGCACTCGCCCTTATCATTTGCATTATCTGCGAGTTTAATTAGGACTAATTTTCTTATTGGATTTCCCACTTTTAAACTCATAGCCTTAGCCATTAAGGTCATGCTCATGCTATATTCCTAGCGCATCCGCGATGCGTCTGCATTCACGCTGATATTCATCCGGGGATAGGTTCATTTCCCGAAGATCTTTTTTAAGCTGTTCATATTTTTCCCACGCCGTTAACTGTTCATCGAAAATAGGCTCAATTTCCGCCCGCGTGGATGGCTGGCCATTGATCCGGTATCCGTTTACGTATGTCAGACGTGTCATATTTGGTCTTGCCTCTGCCGTCATGCGCTGGTCGTGCGCATTTGGAGAACGGGCGCCATAGCCGCCAGGGCCATGTTTGCCGTTTCCAGTTTTCGTGACATGTCACGGTCATCGAGCAATACAGCGATGATTGCCGCGACAAATTCACGCAGTGCTATCGATACGAGATACAGCATTGACACCTCAGTATTGAGCCGTGCGCGTCTCTCAGCTGGTAATGCTGCTGCCATCGCCGGCGCCAGCTCTGCAACACGTTTTTGCGCTGCATGCGACGTACCACGCAACCACCGGAAAATCTGCTGCCTGTTGTTGTTAATGGCTCTCCAGTCAGCTATGCCGTCCTGTTCGATTTGGTGTAACCGTGAGTCGGTGCCCATCGCGAAACAGTGGCGACTGATCTCAATCGCTACATGTTCCTGTCCGACGTCAGCCGCCCACGACTCGACCTCTGTTTTAAGTTTTTCGATGTCCATTGCGTCTCCTGGCGCAGTTGATTAATGAAAATCAGAAATGCTTATTTTCAGTGATTAAGCTGTTGCTCTAGAGGCTGCTTAGAGTACACATCGAGATCGTACTTAAGCGCTCCTGAGGTAAGCCGCTCAAGCCGAGCAGCCCGCTTTTCCGGGACAAGTTTTCCCCAACGAGATACGGCTGGTTGAGATACTCCAGCGGCCTCAGCCAGCTTGGCCTTGTTACCAAAATATTTAATTGCGTCGTCAGTTAGCATTTTTGCCTCCACTTACCTTTTGTTTGGAAATTACAACTTAACATAATGCAAGTCAAATTAATTTATATTAATCGGATGAAAATGACCTCTCTCAGCGATCGCATGAAAATGCGCCGCACAGAACTGGATCTCTCGCAACAGCGCTTAGCTGACGTTGTGAAGGTGTCGCATGTAACCGTGTATAAGTGGGAAAACGGGGAGACGGAACCGCGTGGTAAAAACTTATTTTTACTGAGCAAGGCCCTACGCTGTTCCCCGACATGGTTGATGTACGGCGACGAAGATCAAGCCCCTACTCCCGCAGCGCAATTGTCTTCAGAACTTGATGAGCGACAGTTAAAATTACTGGAACTCTTTGATTCCCTTCCTGAATCAGAAAAAGAACGGCATTTAAGTGAACTGGAATCGAAGGTGGATGATCTAAACGCTCTTTTCGAGGAGCTATTGCTCGCCAGAAAAAATTCCAAGAAAAAATAAAATAAAAACAATGCACTAAGTTAAATATTATAAATTAACTTAATTTATGATAAGCATATTGTTGATTTTTTACTTACCTTTAGTTAAGGTAATCCCATCAACAGCGCAGACAGGCATGGATAACCCACGAAGTAGCTACCGGCGGCATATGAAATCACCGGGAGATCTGCGGGAAGTCAACACACAGCAGTTGTTCAAAACGTTCTGGCAGCCGGGAAGACGGCAAAGAGGGTAAGACGATGGAAAATGCATACGAAGAATATTTCAACGCCCTTAAAGAGGGCGAAGAGGCAATGAGCTTTGCCGAATTTGTAGAGGCTCTCTCTTAAGTGGCTTCACCCTGAGCCTGTTCGCGGGCGCATGAATATACCCAAAAATGATTAACGACCAACACCGACCGCAGAGGCAAGACCATGATTTTAGCATTCACCATCGGCGCCTTTCTCGGCGCCAACATTGGCCTGATAGCCGCGGCACTTTGCAAATCAGTAGCGAGTGCGTGACATGTCACGGCAACGGAAACCCGGTACAGACTGGTCAGGTTTAGGGCTCTGTATCGTGATTGTTTTGGCGGTTATGGCGGCGTCAGTTTTTACGCTGGCGTCATCCGTACAGTAACGGGCATCGGGTGATTGGCGGACTCCCTATCCGTTAGCCGGTTCAACTCCGGCGCCCATTTTAATGACCAGGAGGCAAGACCATGTCAAACAGCATCAAGGTTATGCGGGTAACCAGCATTACCCATGACGTCAGTGAAGTTCTCATCAACGATGAAACCCAGGCGTTTATCTGCCGGCAGAATAACCCGCAGTATCCCGTGGTTGTACGGCTGAGCGGCGGTTATGTCCTCGGTGAATATGATTGCAACCGCTGCGCGGCGTTTGCGGTGGCGGAACTGGAATCCAGGGTAAGCAGTTTGAATGCGAAATTTGGCGATACCCGCGGGGAGCGCCCGGCATCCTATACCGACAGTCCCATGAATCGCCTCATTGACGCAATGATTGGCGATCTGGTACGAGCGGCGTCCATAGTCAGGCATTAAGCGCAAAAAAGCCCGCACAGGGCGGGCTTCCTTACCCCGGGTCGCCGACCAAAGCGATTACCGGGAATGCCGACGGGGACCAACCCGGCGGCAGAGGCAAGACCAACTTGCGTTGACCTTATGTTCACTATACCAGAGGTGGCACCATGAATGCACTATCTATACCCAAACAGGCTACATTGAACGTGTTCATTTCCGCAACAAGAAATGCGTTCACCAATAAAACCGATATCCATATCACGGAGTATGATCGCAGTGAGATGGACAGAGACACAATACATTTAATGACCAAAGAAATTACGGTCGATCTCTCGAATATCAATTGTGAAACTATTGAGATTAATTCATTACGTCATAAACAGCAAAAAATAGCGGATACAGCCGAAAGAGAAATATCAGAAATTGAGGACAGGATTAGCGATTTGATAACACCTGAAAATACATGTGATACTGATGTGAATATCGACTAAATCTCGTCTTAAACCTAATCACACCTGACCAAGAGGCAGACCAATGAGCGTTTATTCCCTGATATTTAAACCTAAAAAATCGGCCATCAAAGCCAATGGCGCTGTGCCGCTGGCGATTGCTATAGAGGCAAAAACCCAAAAACTGGCAACCATGGCGGCCACCATAAAAATGGAAGAGG
The DNA here is from genome assembly GCF_005217455.1 of Martelella alba. Taxonomy (GTDB): domain Bacteria; phylum Pseudomonadota; class Gammaproteobacteria; order Enterobacterales; family Enterobacteriaceae; genus Acerihabitans. Next base: position 6,099 of record NZ_SZPQ01000070.1, on the reverse strand, counting down.
AAATGCCGGGCGCCAGCGAAAACTTTTTCAATCCTGAAATAGTGGAAGATAAAGAAGGATCACCACGGCCGCCTATAGACAGATTCGACGAACAATTTCCCCAGGATTACGATTTGGTCAACGGCGAATTTATCCTCAAGAATCAGCCGGTCTCTGGTGAGTATCCCGACATGGGCGCACTGGTAGAGTTCAAAAAACTTTCATTGGTTGATAAAATAACCGTGCTGCTGCTCTATGATAAAACCGATATTACCCAGCAGGATTTATCTATGGTTGTGGATTTTCTCAACGACGACGAATCCAGCGCTGGATTAATGCCGGTCATTGAGGGACTGAAAACGGTGCCGGCATTGGATGCAATGTACCCGGAATCACTGCAAAAGCTGATCAAAGCCGTGTTTGCCAAATATCCGCAAAAATTCCCAGCAGTCAGTGAAATAACCCGGTTCGCGGAACAGTGGGTAGCGGCGCCGCGAGACCGTGTCGACACAGCACAGTCTCAGCAGCCGCGCGACACCAATGCCGCCCCCATTTGCGGCCCATTCAAGAATCGCCCGTTCCAGCATAATTTTGAAACGCTGGATCTCGAAATTGCTGTTGCGCTCAAATTCGACGATGTCGATTGCTGGGATGTTGGTCCCCATCGTGTCGCCCAGGCCCGGCGCATGATTGAACTGGATGACAAAACATTCAAACTGTGGTCAATGGAGTTTCGGATCCTAGGTAAAACCGCCCTGCAAATTCCGCGTGAGGCTGTTTTTGAAATTGTCCGTGGAGGCAAGGCGGTACTGCCCTCCCCGCCACCGGCAGCCGCACTGCGAGATTACATCCATCAACAGATCGCCTCCATTGAAATGCCGGAAACCGAGTCACAGGCACCAGCCGTATCTCCGGAGCCTACCGATACCGTTAAAACCGATATGGCACCACCGGCAGAGCAATCCCGCGAAACGCTGAACAAAATGGGTTACGGCATATATGGTTCGGCGCCGGATGCGGCGCCACCAGCCCTGGAACATGCAGCAGAGCCAGCCGACATGGAATCCGCCTCAATCGAGGTCGAAAAACAGGAAGTGCCACCGCAGGCAGACGATATCAAACTCCGCGCGGCCGAGCTTGAAAACTCCATTGCTCGGTTGCCGGCCAGCGCCCAGGAAAATCTGTCCCTATGGCGCCAGGTTCACAAAACAGATAGCGCGTTTACCAAGCAGTTTACCAATGACGGCGGCGGAACGTCGATCAACGGCACGTATATGGTCATGCGAGCAACCGAGGTTTTTGGACCGCAAGGCATCAACTGGAACGTTGAAGTTTTGGAGGAGAGGTTCGATAGGGGCGCCCCGCTGTTCCATAATGCAACCAATGCCGCCGGCAAACTGGAGAAAGCGCTGATCCTGGATGGCAACGGCAATTACATGGCTGAACTGAACCACGTCGTTAAAATTAAACTGCGCTACATTCACGACGGCGAGGAGGGTTTTGTTATTGCCTACGGTTGCACACCCTATCTGTACAACAGCAAATACGGCCCTATCAGTGATGGTGAGGCTCCGAAAAAATCCCTCACGGACGCCACCAAAAAAGCGCTGTCACAGCTTGGTTTCAGCGCGGATGTGTTCCTGGGCCTCTACGATAACCCGCAATACCGGGACGAAATCAGCCAGGAATTCGCGATCAAAAACGCCAGCGACAAGGCCGAGGGCGTCGCACAGTTGCGCAAAGAGCTAGATGAAAAACTATCGCGCAACGCGGAAACCCTCCAGTCCGGCGTATCCCCGAACGAGATCAACGCTGTATTCGCCACGATCGCACGCGAAGTCGAGGTCCACCGCAAAGCGGCCGAAGCCAAAGGCGATCAAGAGTACGCGAAATATCTCTCTGGCCGGCTGCGCCGCCTCACCACCATTAAAACCGAACGTCTGGCCCAACTGGCCGAAGGGGAAAAAGCATGAGCGTTACAGCTATCGCATTAGCAGCGGATTATAAAAAGCTCCAGGACCTGATCGAGTCAGGCACAGAGCTGACGCCTGAAATGATTGCCGATACCTTGGAGGGTATCGAGGGCGCCCTGGGCGACAAACTGGACGCGACCTTTTCGTTTGTCCGTAATATCGAGGGCCTCGCTAAAACCTGCGATGAGGAAGCCAAACGGTTGGCGGACCGCAAGAAGAGTTTCGAAACCCAGGCCAAAAACATCCGACAGTACATTCTGAACTGCCTGATCGCTGCCGGCAAAGATAGCCTGAAAACCACCTACAACACGTTCTCGGCTGCCAAGGGCCGCGCCTCGGTCATCATAGACGACGAATCCAAATTGCCGGATGAACTCGTCAGTACCACTGTTGTTACGGCCCCAGACAAGAAGGCGATTTTGGAGGCTATCGAGGGCGGCGTTGATATCCTGGGCGCCCATATCGAAATCGGCCCCCGCTCATTGCGGGTACGGTGATCACCATGCTCAGGACATCGTTAAGCCGCGGTGATGCCGTACATGTCACGTTCCCGGATGGAACAACCGGCATCATCGAGATCCAGAGCCGTGCCGAGCTGGCGTTTCATTTCCCCCAGAACGTACGGTTAGCGCCAGAGAAAGGCGCTTTCCCGCGGCTGATTAGGCGTAATCAGAAATGATATGACCACATGGCTAGCATAGCGGAAAACCAACACGGAGGACCGCTATGCAGCCATGGCAACCTGGCGCTCGATTGCTGACCGAGTTCGACCTAAAGATCGGCCAGTTATCGTTTAGCGTCAGAAAAAAGCAACTGAACGAGCAACACATTGACGCCGCATGCCAAGAGGCCGACAGATTGATGTATGCCATGACCAGAGGCAAGACCAATGCAAAACCAGTTACTCACCGACGAAGAACTGCAAGAGGTGACGGGGGCGGTCAGGACTAATATTCAGGCCGAAATACTCGGAAGGCATGGCGTTTTTTTCATAGTCCGCAATGACGGGAAAATCCGCACAACGTGGTATCACATCAATCACCCGTTGGAACGCAGCAAAATTATACCAGGAAATGCCGTTCCGGCCGGCGTGGATTTTTCATCGGTAGAAAATTGATGGGACGAAAACGAAATAAGGGTAACGAGTGGATGCCGAAAGGAGTTTTCCTCCGGGCATCCGGCTATTACTGGAAACCCGGTGGCAGCACACAAAAAATAGCGCCACCAACCGCGACAAAAGGCGAGGTGTGGCTAGCCTACGAAAAACAAGTCGCCGCAAAGAATACCAGATTGACGTTCAAACAGCTTTGGGACAAGTTCATCAATAGCCCGGATTTTGCGAATCTGGCTATTCGCACTCAGCGTGATTATGCTGCCCATGCCACTCACCTGCATAAAGTTTTCGGCGCGGCCGCCGTGGACGATATCAAGCCGGAACTGGTACGCCGATACATGGATGCCCGTGGGAAGAAAAGCACCGTACAGGCCAACCATGAGCACAGCAGCATGTCGCGGGTATACCGCTGGGGTTACCAGCGCGGGTACGTGAAAATGAACCCCTGTACCGGCGTGGATAAGTTTCCCAAACCACAGCGTGATCGTTATATCACTGATGAGGAATACGCCGCGATTTACGACGTCGCACCGACAGCGTTGCGCGTAGCAATGGAAATCGCCTACTTGTGCGCCGCTAGAGTATCCGATGTTATCAAAATGACATGGGATCAAGTCATGGAGCAGGGAATCTATATCCAACAGGGAAAGACAGGGGTGAAACAGATCAAATCATGGACAGATCGGCTTCGTGAGGCTATCGCTCTTGCCAAAACTCTGCATGGTAAAAATAATCGTGTCATAAAATCAGTGACTGGCCTGCCCTATTCTTACAATGGATTTAATGACGTCTGGTCAAAAGCGCGCCGGGGGGCGGGGGAAAAATTGGGTTATGTGCTGGACTGCACGTTTCACGACTTGAAAGCAAAGGGGATTTCGGATTATGAGGGATCGAGTAGGGACAAACAATTATTTAGCGGCCATAAGACGGAAAGCCAAATCTTGGTTTATGATCGCCGGGTTAAGGTCACGCCAACGCTGAATAAAAAACGAATTTAACAACATAACTATGCAAATTGTTAAATTTATTTTCTCAACGGATTTTCTCAGATTTTCTCATCGTGGTTTTAATCACACTACTGCGATGAGATAAGTGCTTGAATAATGGCGGAGAGAGAGGGATTTGAACCCTCGGAAGGATTGCTCCTTCAACGGTTTTCGAGACCGTCCCGTTCAGCCGCTCCGGCATCTCTCCGTTTTAGCGGTTGCTATCATGCCCTGTTTTGCGGCATTTTAATAGTGTAAAACCACGCCTAACGATTCAAGTGACGACTTATCGAGCAACACGATGATGAAATGGCCATGGAAAAGCTCTGTCCCCTCACCGGAGACTCGTGCCTTATGGCAAGAGGCTTTGGCGATCCCATTATTTTCCCCCCTCAATACTGAGGAACAGCAAAAGCTGACGGTATTCGCCGAGAAGTTTTTGCAGCAAAAAAAGCTGGTGACATTGCAGGGATTGACATTAAGCGAGGTTATGACGGCGCGGATCGCCTTGCTGTTTTCCTTGCCGGTACTCGGTCTGGGCCTGGAATGGCTGGACGGCTTTCATGAAGTGCTTATCTATCCCTCACCGTTCGTGGTCAATGACGAATGGCAGGATGAGACGGGCTTGGTGCATCGCGGCGAAATGGTTCATTCCGGCCAAAGTTGGGACCAGGGTCCCATTGTGCTGAATTGGCAGGAAATACAAGATTCATTCGATCTTTCCGGTTTCAATCTGGTTATCCATGAAACCGCGCATAAATTGGACGGCCGGAATTCGGGGGTGGTCAACGGTCTGCCGCTGATTCCGCTACGGGAGGTGGCCCATTGGGAATTATTGCTCCGTTCGGCCATGGAAGACCTGCAGGATGAGGTCGACCTGGTGGGCGAGGACGCGGCCAGTATGGACGCTTACGCCGCCAGCGATCCGGCGGAATGCTTTGCGGTTCTGTCGGAGTACTTTTTCAGTTCCACCGAGTTGTTTTTTGAACGCTTCCCTGATTTGTACCATTGTTTCACGCAATTTTACCGACAGGATCCGTTGGCGCGCCTCAATGCGCAGCGCTTGGCGCAATCCTCCCCTCCCGGCGACGGCATAACGGCCTCCTAGCCCGTCGGCCCGCCGCTGGCGGATTTGGCTAAGGGTTAGACGATCGCGCCGCAACCGTTTATTTTGCATTGACACCCCGTAAGGGGCCGGCTATGATTCGCCCCGTTCTCAAAATTCCTCTGTAGTTCAGTCGGTAGAACGGCGGACTGTTAATCCGTATGTCACTGGTTCGAGTCCAGTCAGAGGAGCCAATTTTCTGTTTTCATGCATCCTCGCGAATCATTATACGCTCTTGCTTCAACAGGTTAGCGCGAAAACTCTTTCCGGTGCATTTTAATTTTACCCTCCGCATCGGGAAAAATTGGTGGTCAAATCTGGGGTCAGGTTAGTTCGATAATGGAGTGACCCCAAATGTCTCTTAACGACTCAAAAATCCGCAACTTAAAGCCATCCGCTAAACCCTTCATGTAATAGCCCCCGTTTAAACCGGACACCTCACCAGTAAGATATAGTCATAAAGCTATGTTTAAGGACTGTCCTGTGCAAAGAATCGAAGTGATCACTGGCGAGCAAAAACGCCGTCGTTATACTCCTGAAGAGAAAGCCCGTTTTGTTGCGCTCGCCATGCAACCCGGCTACACCGTCTCACTCGTTGCCCGGCAATATGGCATCACACCCAGTCTTCTTTTTAAGTGGAAACGGCTCATGAATGATGGTGGGAAATCTGCGATCGCCGCTGGCGACGAGGTGGTCAGCGTCTCTGAAGTCAAGGCGCTGGAGAAGAAAGTCAAACAGCTTGAACAGATGCTGGGACGCAAAACGATGGAAGCCGAAATCCTTCGGGACGCGCTTGAGGTAGCGCAGGCAAAAAAGTTGGTATCGCGCATGCCATTGCTGCCACCGGTCGATACCCCCTCATCCGACTAAATAGCTGCGCAGAATAATAGATCACATTGAGGGAACTCAGCCCGGATTGTGCGATCTGATCAATCGCCAAAC
>NZ_SZPQ01000069.1 GCF_005217455.1 Martelella alba | reverse complement strand
CCGGGCCTCCTCGCGTGACATGCAGGTGTAGGACTGTGTGATCACATAATCGCAGGGGGCGTACAGCAGCGAGTCCATCATCCCTGTCGCCGTCTCCTCCGGGAACTCCTTCACTTCCAGCCCCCGGAAATAGTGCGTGCCGCTGGTGTGGTTTATCTGCCCGGACTCCGCCGAAAAGAACAGCGCCGCCGATCCCATCACCGAATACGCAGAAGTGCGGGTGACGCGCACCCTGCGCCACTGGTGCGTCAGCAGGTACTCATAAAAGGCTAACTGGGAGGAGAATACCGTGTTGCCTTCGGTGAAGGTGCCAAGAGGACGTGCAGCATAGCGTGACAGTGCGGTATCGAGCGAGCCTTTGATTTCCAGCATTTCCCGCAGCGCAGCATCAAGCTCTTTCAGTTTATGACCGTCTTTCATGCGTCTGCGCCCGGCCTTCTCCAGGCGGACAAACGGGCGGTAGCAGACAGTCAGGAACAGGCGGTTGCGGCGAAACGGGTCAGCCGCCAGCGAGGCATAATAGAGACGGCTGATGTCATCGGCGTAAGGGTTGCCGGACGTCTTGTGCAGCGAGTCCGTGAACGGCTCCCGCACATTGTGGATATAAAAGGTGACCGGCATCCCTTCAAATGAGCGGATAAGCCCGTGCAACTGGTTCCGGTCGGTACTGAGCGTGTCTTCTGACTCGCAGTCGAACGGGGTGCCCGTCAGTTCCCAGGTACAGTAGAGGTCACTGTTTGGGGAGCGGACAACATGCTGATGAATATGCGATGAATACGGAATGTACTTTCTGAGTGTGGCACACTGATTCAGTTTCATGGCGTTGAGAAACTCCGTGATATCAACAGCATCATGTTCAACGGGCATAAACGCTGTTGCGCCAAAAAGACGGTTTGCTGCCGGTTTTCCTCTTGCCCTGAGCCATACGGCAATCAGGCTGAACCGCATGGGTTCATTCCGGGTGAGCGACTTCATCACCAGAAATTCAACCGGGAGCAGGGCAAGGAAAGCGACGGAAGTCCAGACAGCGACGATGATGGTGAACCCCGTAACACCCAGCAGGGGCACCATCGGCACCCCCCACAGTGCCGCCGGGCGTTTCATTGCCTTGAGCAGCTTTGCCATGGATGCCCCCTCAGCTCATCAGCAGCGCGCCGATCTCACTGCCCCCGCCAATCAGGATCCCGCCGATGATGATGTAGGCGCACTGGGACAGGCTCTCGCCTTTCCAGAGCGTCTTGTAACCCACCCAGATCACGGCCACGGTGATGGTGATGGCCGCCAGACCATGAAGGCCGGTGGAGACTTTTTCCATCACGGTATTTGCGCGCTGAAAACCGTCGGCAAACGCCGGGGTGACAGAGAACGCGGGCAGCGCACTGGCAGACACTGCGCGGACTGCCGTCTTTAGCTTGCGGAAAAGCCTCATTATTCTTCCTCCTTACGGGGTGGCTGCGGGAGACTCCGGCGCACTGACGGCGGGGAGAGTTGTGCGGTGGTGATGTTTTTCTGACGGAGGTTTGCGGGGACGCCACGGACGACAGCGCCCGGCCAGATCACGCGGGGACGGGAAGCATCACCGGCAGGAAAGGCTTTCGGGTAAAAGCCAGCCGCTGATTTGTCCTCGCGGGTGCCGGGGACGGCATAGAGGGTGGATCCCGGAGCATAGCCGATCCGCTGGACATAGCTCGTTCCGGAAAACGCCGCTTCCGGCTGTTGCCCGGTACGGAAATTGCCCGAGTAATAGCAGCTCAGCGCTCTTTTCAGGGAACCGCCACGGCGGTAGCAGTCGCTGAGGATGCGTTCAAAAACAGACAGGTTGGTGCAGGGATCAAGTAGATCAGAAGCCGTCACGCCGTAGTGAAGGAAATTGGTGCTGGTGATTTGCATCAGCCCGACAGAGTAACGGTGGTCCTGTGTCCTCAGGCGGCGGAGAATACGCTCTGCCTCTTCCCGGCTGGCTGGCAGATGAGAAATAACGTGTTTATCGCCGGAAAAGCTTCCGGGCTTCGGGACTATCTCGGCGATGGCATACGGGTTAAAACCGGATTCCACCCGTGCCACGTCGAGTGCCGTGGACGGATGAATGCTGGCGGCGCACTGCATGGCCGCCGCCAGAAAGGCAGTGGTGGAAAGCATGATGGCCTCAGAAAGCAGGCAGCATGCAGGGGCTGTTGACGCTGCATGCTGTGGAGTCAGAATTAAAGGGGTTACTATGCGGTTTCGACAGGATCCGTACTCTGCGACGGACTGTTTTCCTCGCGGGGTTCCAGCAGGACCAGTTTGCCGGAGACGGCAATACCGAGCGTCAGGACAATATTCAGACCGGCTTTACCGTGGTGAGCAAAGGCAACGCCGACTTTTGTCCAGTACGTATTTTTCTCGCCCTGAGTATCCGGCTGACTTTCCTGGGCAACATATGCGTAATAATCGGGTTTTCTCATGATTTACCCTCTTTCATTAAAACGGTTGAAAATACGCTCTTCGATCACATCCCGATCCTGCATTCCGGTTTTAACGGGTCAGCGAGAACATTCAGCGGCACCCTGAATTGTGGTTATGTGACAGCCCGTTCCATATTTTTAAAGAGCGATACCCGGCCCGGACGATAACGCCCAACAGTTCAGCCACTGGGTGACGGCGCTTTCAGGATGAAGGAGAGAAATTGATTTCTGAACGGGAAAGTGAAAATGAAAATAAAAGAGTTTTTCGACGTAGAATTAATGATGCGGAAGCAAGTGGAGAGATGCAGAATTAAGGCATCATTTTTATTTAAAAATAAATATAAAGACGTGGAGAGAAAACTCCCCACGTCTTACCGGTAAAATTAACGTCGGCGGCGTTCAAGCTTTTCCTGACATTTGGTACAGGTTGTGATACCCGGCAGCATCTGACGTCGTTTTTCAGGAATAGATTTACCGCATAAACGGCAGTGAAATAATGATGGCGTTGCTCCCGGTTTAAAACGGTTCTGTTCAATCATCTCTTCCAGCCGCTGCTCATTAAATTCCTGATCGCGGTCGATTTCATCCGGCATGCGATGCCCTCTTGCTGGCGGCTTCCTGCTCGCAAAGGGTGATCCGCTTCCAGACAGTGGTGAGTGGCAGCCCTTGCGTCTGCGATAACAGCGTTTCAGTGACCTGCATCATGGCATCCAGCGCTTCCGGGGAGGCCAGATTTTCCACCCGGCACTTTTGCCATTGCCGCCAGATAACCGCATCGGTCTCTTCATCCGGTTCAGGTGTCCGGCCATAAGGCACACTGACGCCCAGTAACCTGCGACGAAGACAGATGTCGTTGGAGGTGAGGCCAAAATACTGGTTAAGCAGGGCTATCGATCCGCCCAGCCGGATCGCCCGGTTAATCTGCTCATGTCGTTTGTGCTCCTGGTGGGCCAGCGCCAGTAAATGAAGCAAAAAATCATGGCGGATACTGACGGACACAAAGGGAGCCGCAGCCCGGCTGACCATAAACAGTTCATCAAGCGATAACAGATTAAGAGTGTTCATTTCGTCAAACGTGAATCCCAGAGACTCACAGTGACGAATATCGCCCTCCTTAAGAGCATTTAAAGCGCCGGTTAAGACGGCGTAATTCAGTGACGGGATCATCCTGACGTCTCCTCACGCTATATTTCAGAAAAAAACAAGCGAACAAATAATAAAAATCAAACCGAAGTCAGATGAAAGAACTCTTCACAAAACGTATTCATCATCGTTCACGATTATTTATCCCTGGCGGTCAACTAATTTGACGTTGATCCACTCATCAATTTCTGATTCAAGCCAGGCCACGCTGGAAGGGCCAATCTTAATTGAATGAGGGAACATGCCATTTTTCATATACAGGTAGATTTGTGAGCGTTTTAGCCCCGTTTTTTCCTCAACCTGTTTCAGACGTAATAACTGATGTGCTGTCATCGTTTTCTCCTGTGGTGGAAATAACCGGTTAGGTCCGAAGGCAACAAAAAAACACAGTGGAAGGTGCAAAGAAAGTTGATGGGCCCGAATTAAGGATTAGTAGATCCTTAATTCGGGTTATGTATAGGGAGGGATAAATACTCGGTTAGTGAGATAAGGATGTAAAAGAAGGAGAACCCCGCTCCAGTGCATTTTTCAGCGTGTCGCCGCTCAGACGATCAGTAATACCGTCATCAGAAGCCCATTGCTCAAAAATGGACAGTAGCTTGTAAGGCTGCCGGATTAACGGACTAATGACCTCATTATGCTTGCAGGCCAGCCAGAACAGACGGGATAATGGCGTAGATATTCGTGTAGAAGATGGAGAAGCCTGTTTGTTTTGCGCTGGCACGTTGATTAATTTCTCAAGTTCAGCACGCCGTATTACAAAGCAAGCATCCCGCGGCAAGTCATAGAGTGGAAAATAACCTACTTGACAGTATTCCTTTATCCTCAATTGACGAATATTGTTATCAATAACAGAGGACGTATTTGTAGATAGTCGCATGCCCTGCTGTTTTATTCTTTCCTGCCATGTCATTTTTTCGAATGCCTGAAATATTTCTCCTGAAAGAGTAACAGTGATGCCATGATTTATTTCATTCGCACCGATAACGGGTGATGGTATATTCAGGGTGCGGGCGAGTAAACGCTGTACCATGACATACTCGTATCCGGCTAATGATGTGTCAATAATCCGTTTTGCGAGCGTAAAGTATCTTCCTTCGGTACTGAAAATCAGCTTTCGCCCACCAAGAAAACTATTTCGATCAAGGAGGCAAAGCTGATTAATGAATGAGTCCTCTATTGGCCGTAATTTTAGTTTATTTTTCGATACCCGTATTTTACGTAAAATAACTGGTGACTGGAAATAGATGGAGAGGTGAATATGTCCATATAAAGCATGGCGATAAATATCACTATCTGTTATCTTTTCATTCATTAATCTGTTAATTATCCCTATAGCCTCTCGTATGGTTACCCAGTCTGGTTTTATTTTTGAGGTGTACAGGCCTGTGTTATTATTTGACATAATACATCTCCTTCGATAAGGACCATTAATAATGAATTGAATATTTTATTTTTCATAAGAAAAGAGCAGGTGCCCTAAAGAATATCTGGAGAAGTTTGTAAGTTTCTGGAGAACAAAATGATGCAAGTCTGTAATTGACTGCGTTTTTCTACGGCAGAAAAGTGTACAGACATGGGAAATTCAATATTACAGGCTGGAAAATAGAGTGGAAATCTGACGTACAAATAAGTAAAATTATTGGTGTGAAAGTGTTGTTGACTGTTTTTTGTTTAAATAACTATAATGGTTATATTTCAGGAGAAAACGTTGAATGGCCCGTATATATGTCCACCCTGAGATTGAAGATGTCAGCTTACCTCGGGTTCTGTTTGCGCTGAGCGACCCTGTTCGTCTTTCCATGTTGCATATTTTGGCCTCGCAAGGAAAGGTCAACAGTCTGGATTTAGGGCCTGGTATGCCCAAATCGACAATTACCCATCATACTCGTATTTTGCGTGAAGCTGGCGTTACCATAACCCAACCAGAAGGGCGAAATTGCTGGATAAGTCTCCGCCGGGACTTGCTTGATACGAAGTTTCCCGGCTTGCTGGATGCTATCCTTGCTCCAGAACTTGATGCATATTGATGTTATCATGGCATTTTTTTATTCGCTCTGTCAGTTTATCCATGCGGTTGCGTCAGATTCTATGGTCATCGCTTTTCCTGTGTGGATGATCTTTCACTATTTAGCCAAGGCTCTCCAGGTCGGCGTCTTCTGAAATTAATAATCTGTCCGAATTATATATATAACGTACTGAGGCCGTAATTTCAGTTTTTTGGTTAATTTCATCGAGCAATGTTTGTAATGACATGGCAGTTGAAAGTTCTGCGAAAGGTTGCGATGGCGGAGTGTCAAAGGCGACAAAGCGTAAAACCTCTTCACAAAATACGGAAAGTTTATACAATGTTTTTAGCCCGGATTTGTTTTTTTCAACAACATGTTCGGCTATGATTATTTCTTTCCCATTTTTATCACGTGTCCATATTTTTAAGTGATCATGATCCCACTGTGGGGTATCATAGATAATGCGAGAGTGAATAATACACCCAGAGAGATCAACGAATGAAAAATCCACATTTCTCTGGCGCTGGATATTAACAAAACTACTGTAGCCGGTGACAGAAGCATCTCCGAGTTGAGCTGTCAACAGGACGGTATCCAGTACACCGGCACCGGAAATTGAGAAATCGGAGCGAACTCCGAGAACATTTTCTAATTTAACAGTATCTTGAGAAGAGCAAATCCAACTGATCAAGTCCAGAGCATGAATAACTTCACTCGTGACGCCACAGGTTGGTCGATAATCGTTTAATCGATCTTTTCCCCAATAGAAGTTTCCCCGAACAAGAAACCATTTTTCTTTCTGAATTTTATCTCTGAGTATTTTTGTTGCTTCCGAATACCTCTCGACAAGATCTAATGCAAATCCTTTTATTTTTTTCAAATTAGTACACACACTCTGCCATTCATCCCCAGGTACAGCCAAAGGTTTTTCACAAATAATAAAGCCAGTATAATTCTTTAGTTTTTCTAATATTTCTATGTGGCTATTATCATTGACACTAATGATGGTGATTTCTGGCTGAAAAGAGCTTATTGCTGACGATACTGAATTAAAATAGAGTAATGAGTTATCCCGACGTTTCATTCCTACATAAGCAATTTCCAAATCAAAGGCCATTTTTTTAGCTAAGTAATCGAAAGCGCGCCAGTAACGCTGTCCGGCATACCCCAGACCAACGATAAGAATCCTCATGATTTTATATCCTCTCTGAAAAATAAATTTTCCGGACTTCTTATAAATTCGAGACTTTCATAGAATGATTCCGCTTCATGTGTCGCTTCCAGAACTATTTTAGAAACTCTTTTTGAGGTGAACCAATCAAAAAGGTTAAGCATCAATTGTCGGGCAATACCATGGCGCCGCCAGGGCGGCGCCACTACAACAGATTGAACCCATCCACTAAATCCAAAAATACAGTCTCTTGCAGGCGCACGCCGATCAATAATACCGGTAGCGCAACCAACAGCGACTCCATCATTCTTTGCTATCAGTACTCTGATGTTATCGTCAGTTTCTAAAACCTGATTTAACCATTTCCTGTAAGCAATACGCCATTGTATGCTGTCTTCCACATCATGACTGACATAACTGCCATTAGAATCACCTTCGAGAATATATGATCTTAATGCCACCAGATCTTCAATATCCTTTTCGGCAGCGGGACTGACCAAATACGTATGGGATGACATTCATGATACCTCTGCCAACGAGTGAGAGTTTTTCAGCGGGATGTCAAAATAATCAAAAACTTCATGTAATGATGATGCCAGGTGGGCAATCTGGGGTTCGCTATGATTCGGTGTAACATTTACTCTGAATCTCTCAGTACCGACAGGTACGGAAGGGTAATTTATCGGTTGCAAATAAACATGATAGACAGAAAGCAATCTTTCTGCTGCCGATTTGCATTTTATTGCATCACCAATTAGTACAGGAAGGACATGTGTAGTTGAACATTCCATTACGGGAATACTCAACTCGGCTAATTTTGCTCTAAGATTCTTTGTTTTCTCATGCAAAGCAGTTCTTTCAGTTTCATGATTTTTAAGATATTCAATGCTGGCATAACATCCAGCAACTACTGCTGGAGGCAGAGCGGTTGTAAATATAAAACCTGTTGCAAAGGAACGGATAGCGTCAACCAATTCTTTTGTAGAAGCAATATAACCACCAATAACCCCTATGGCTTTAGCCATGGTTCCCTGAATAATATCAACTTGATCTGACACCCCCAGTTCCGCAGCGAGTCCGGCCCCTCGGTGGCCATACATGCCAACTGCGTGAACTTCATCCAGATAGGTTATTGCGTTATATTTCTTCGCAAGAGAAACTATTCCTACGATCGGTGCTCTATCTCCATCCATAGAATATATGGATTCGAAAATAATTATTTTTTGTCGATTTATGGGGTAAGCGGAAAGTATTTCTTCCAGATGCTGTAGATCATTATGTCGAAATATTTTTCTTTCATTTCGAGTTGAACGGACACCATTAATTATCGATGCATGGTTGAATTGGTCGCTGATCACAACGCTATCGTTGAGCAACCGAAGCAGGCACTGCAATGTTGCGTCATTAGAGCTAAAACCAGTGGGGAATACCACAGTGCAGCTTCTTTATTGTGCCAGTCGGCAAGACTTTTCTCCAGTTCAAAAAATAACTCGTGAGTCCCGCCAATGTTACGGGAACCACCAGCCCCCGCGCCATAAGTATCAATAGCGTTATGCATAGCCTTTCTCACAACCGGATGTTGTGACATACCGAGATAATCATTACTGCACCATACCGTCACTGGTTCATCATCTTCGCATTGTAGACGAGCTAAAGGATATTTTCCGCAGATCCTGCTTAGGGTAACAAAATTCCGATATTGGCCTGCTTTTTTCAATGCATTTAATTTTTCACTGAGTTGTTCCTGATACATATTTCCCTCCGTATAACTATTTCACCTTGTTTGCATCTGAACTATAACGATGAACTCTGGGTTAAATGTAAACTGGCGGGGTTAGCATTTTCACAACATGAGATATTGCAGCAATGACGACAACCAGCAGTGCCCCCATGGGCAACCAATATGCAGATAATTGTGTAGTCAACGCTGCGGAACCGATCGCTACTCCAATAGCGCTCCCAAGATAGTTGATCGATGAATTCCATGCGATCAATGAAGTTGAATGCTCAGGAGAATGTGTTACAAGGGCATGTTGTTGGGGAGCCACGCTCGCCCAGCCTGATAATCCCCAAATGAAACATCCCACCATTGCCGCAGGCAGAGGAGCATAACCGAAGAGCAGAAAGCCAATGCCAAGGCTTACCAGCAAAGCTAGTGTAGCCCTTGGCGGTGATAAATATTTGTCGAGAATACGGCCAATAAGCAGAGCTCCCACCATTCCTCCGAGTCCCCACAGCCAGATAAGGCCGTCTACGTACGGGCTAAATCCACGCTCGAAACACACTTCCGCTATATAGGTATAGAGTCCCAACGAGGCAACGCCGGTCCACAATGTGACAACCAAAGTCAATAATGGGAACCGGGTACGCAGAGAGGCAAAGCGCTCTCGCCAGGGAATGGTCGGAAGAAATGGGAATTCATCTGAGCGGCGGCAGATTATGCTGATGGTCGCAATGATACCAAGGCTAGTGATCAGACCAATCGTCCACCGCCAGCCAAACCCATGTTCAATTAACAGCCCAATTGGTACGCCAAGTGCTGTCCCCATGCTTAGTCCGGCTAAAACCAGTGACAAAGCCCTCCCTTTTTGGCTTTCATCAACCATTCCTGCCGCGCTGGAAGATGCGACCGGAGAGTACAAACCAGCCCCTACGCCCGCGATCAGTCGGGCGATAAGCAAAACAGACAAGGACGGAGCCAACATAGTCACCACGTTACCGATACTAAAGAGCAAAAGTCCGCTCAAAAGCGCAAAGCGCGTTGAGTATCTGGACGCGAAAGACGCCAGCAGCGGAGCAGAAACGGCATAGGCGGCAGTAAATATTGCTACCCCTAATCCGACTCTGGCCTGACTGGTATGCAGCTCTTTGGCCATTTCTGGAAGTAATCCAGCCAGTACATAAGCGTCAAGACCAAGCGCGAATGCACCTAACGAAAGCGGCCATAAACGACGTAACATTAGCTCAATCCTTTAAAGTCATAAACAGAGTAAAAACAAATCATTATAAAAGAATGCATATATGTCACTGAATAATAATGAAAAACTAAATGTACCATAATATTCGAACAATGATAATTCCATAATTGTTGAACAGTCAAGGTGTGCTTTATGATAATTTGAAATATATAAATAAATTAAATTTATAATTAGTTTATTAGGGTTTTTTAAATTATGTTTGATATAGGGAATATTACCGCATAGATAATATTTAATTTTAATATTGTAACTAAAGGTGATTAATTTTTTATCGAAGATATAATGAATATTATCTCACAGAGATTGAACAACGCACTGAACGGTTCTGGGATAATATCTAAAAACATTCAAAAAAAATACGCAATTATCATTCTAAATACGTTGATGAAATATCTATTATTTTCAACCGTAGCGAGGGTTGTTAAAAGGAAATTAAGTATTAGAAGTTGTATCTATTGAACACAGGAAGAAAAATAAAACCATCAAGCTGGTCGGATAAAAACGGATAACAATGATGTAAGAATACTGGCCGATAATATGATATATATTGAGGGGTTACTCTTGTTATGAAGGTAAAATATGATATCTTGATTTTTATTCATATTTCGATGCAAGTGATGAGGTTTTTAATCTGTACCAAAAATAAAATTCCGGATATTATTTGATGCTCTTGGGTTTTCTTGACACTGATTATGGCACGGGAATAAAAAATGTAATTTCACTGTTAGGAGAAACTAAGTGATGAGTTTGTTAAACAATGAAAATATTCAGGAGGTCATATAATATTATGTGCAATTGAGCGAATAACCAAGTTATTATACACATAATGTTTTAGAAAAGTTTAATGTCGCCTCTGCAAGGATAGGATAATGTAAAACCATGGCCGGAGGGGAGGAATAAAATATTGGAGCAATGGCAAGCCGTTCTGTAAAATACTCGCCTTTGTGTTTATTTTTCAGGTTTATAATCGTTACTTCCAACAATCAAGAAAAGCATGCCTGTAAGATATGATAACAATATATTCTGTACTGGTATATTAAATTAACTGAACTGATTAATTTTCTGGAAGAGTTTAACCAATTATATTTCCTATATATACCCGATTAACTTGAAGTTGCATTTTTCAGCGTCTGGAAGTTGTCATTAATACGACTCGCCAGAACCCCGGCAAGTCCCGGTAATATTTCGCTGAAGAAGCGGTGTATTTCTTCCCGGAACACCTTTTGTGAGGTGAA
>NZ_SZPQ01000068.1 GCF_005217455.1 Martelella alba | reverse complement strand
GTAACGGTTATTTCTCACCTGTTCATTCATCACTTTCCACAACCGCTCTATGGGGTTCAGGTTCGGACTGTATGGCGATAAGTAATGAAGCTCTATATTCAGCAGATAAGCCCATGTTTTTACCTGCTCCGTCCGGCGGTATCCTGCACCGTCAAGGATGATATGAACCTTCTGCTTTATCGGGTAAGTTTCACGCAGTGCGATGAAGAACCGCGCTATATTATGACTGTTGATTTTGTCATATTCCCGGATGACCGTCCGACTGATATCGTTCAGGTTCAGGGCTCCCATGAGGTTCAGGCGGGTGCGACTGCCGGTGGTTTCCACCACATGGGCTTTTTTTCCGGCAGGCATCCAGCCATAAGCCAGTTTTGTTCCCTGCGTCGGATGCACGCCATCAATGAACAGAATGGGTTCATCTTCTCCTGCTTCCCGTTTCAGTTTTTCGTAAGTTTCCACGAACACCTGCTGGGTTTCTGCGCTGTATTTATGCGGGATACCAGCCGGTTTTCTGTAACTGAAGCCGTTGCGGTGCAGCCACTTGTTCATACCCGCAACGGTATAGCGGATACCCCACCATTCATCAACCAGTGCGATAATGGCCAGCGTGGTGGGCAGAAGGTTATCCGTCAGGTATGCGATGAGTTCCCCGGTCTGCGCCTCGCAGAGATGGCTGTCTGAGCCTCCATTTTCAGGTCTCAGTTTTTCTTCATTAAGCCAGTCATTGAGATGACGGCGAACTGTCGTTTCATGGATACGTTGAGACTGTGCGATCATGGCCGTTGACCATCCTTCAGAAGAAAGCAACACACAGCGCACTCTGTCCCGGACATGATGGTCACGACTCTGGCTCTGTAGTTCTTCAAGAGCCATTTTCTGTTCTGTCGTCAGTTCAACTTTCATACAGGCCAGCATGATCTTCATTATCCGTAAAATCAAGCATCTTCAATGATCACGGGTATATATATTTTAACGCAAACAGGTAAGGTTGCCTGCGAATATACGTCCGAAAGCTCGTGCAAGCCATCAATAAATTTCAGTATATTAAAATAACCCGGGAGCGGTCATTGCGAATCACTTCTCTGCACTCACGATAAAAATATAAAATGTCTTCTTCAATACTCCGGTCAGTTCTTCTGTTGAAAGAGGGTTGCACTTGACCTTTCATCAACAATTGAAGTAAATGATCTTGCCTTACCATAGTGAGCAGGGGGACTCCTGACGAGCATATTAGACGGATTACCTGATGCTTCACTAAAGAAAGCACTGGCTGTAAAAATGAATCATACAGTCGATATTATACAACGAGAAACGACCGGGCATGACCTTTCAACCATTGATGACTGACAGACTGATACTTCGCCCACTGGAGCAAAGGGACATCCCTGTTATACAACAGCTGGCTGGTGATCCCCGAATTGCAGAGTGGACAGCCAGCTTTACCACACCATTCAGTCGGGAACAAAGTGCCCGCTGGGTAAATCGCGCCATAAACACCATGCAGTCAGGCCAGGCTGTTATTCTGGCGATCACTCTGCGTCCGACAGCGGAACTTACTGGCGTGGTGAGTCTGAGACTTACCGGAAATGAAACACCGCAACTGGGTTACTGGCTTGGAACAGCATATCAGGGAAAGGGGTATTGTACGGAGGCTGTACGTGCCCTGCTGCACTATGGATTAAGCAAGCTTAAATTAAAGGAAATTACTGCCCGTTGCGCTGATAACAATACGGCATCAAAAAACGTCATGCGACGCTGTGGCATGAAAGAAGTAATGGGAGTAACGTCTACCGTAAAAATAAAAGAGTGTTGGGTTGAATTGAGAACTTA
>NZ_SZPQ01000067.1 GCF_005217455.1 Martelella alba | reverse complement strand
GTTGCAATAGCCAGAACAGTTTGCGGCGCACACTCTCGTCGGTCATCGGGTATCGGGTTTTTTCAATGGTGATCATGGCTCATTCCCTGTGGTGGTCTTTTGCTCAATACGGAGGGTGTTAATAAGCGTTCTCTCCTTCACTTTGCTGCGCAGTTCATCGTCGTGCAGCTCACGGGAGGTGGCGGCATAGGGTGGCTCAATGCCGTCCGGTTTACTGTAGCCGTGAAGACCTTCAACATCCTGCCAGTGAGTTGGATAAAACTCGGCCTTAACACCGTTAATTTCCACGCTGGCAGATTGCCCGGTGGCTTTTACCTGTTCACCGATACGGTTCAATTCTTTTTTCAGCCCCTCCTCCAGGTTAATAATGACCTGCTCGCCCCCACCCTCGAGATACTGGTTAGTTCTCTTTTCCCCGAACTGTTCAGCAATTTTGCCATGCCAGGCATTGGTTCCGGGCATCCTTGTCGCTAAATCTTCCGGCAGATGCAATACCACCAGAAAGCCATTGCCGTTCCATTCATCCAGTACCGCCGACAACTTCCGCCACTCTTCCGCGCTGCCCGGGACTTTCTGGTAACCCCAAAACCCCCCCGCGGCCCAGGAGCCGCCGGGATGAGCGGCCAGTGCGGTTTCGTTTCCAAAAGCGCGGAAGATAGTACTGCCCGCCATATTACGGGCGCTTTTGGCGGTAATTCCGCCACTGAAGGAAGCGATATTGGCATAGATCTGCTTATCCCCAAATGCTGGGCTTTTCTCTGGTCTCCTGGCGAACAAATCAGGGTACCCATTTTTTGAATATTTACGCCGCAGTCTGTTTTCATGCTTTTCCTCCGCATGAAGACTCGGAAAGCGCGTTCCCTGCTTTGGCGCTTCCCGTAACGGACGCTCGATAAGATAGGCCTCGGCTTCACGCCGCACTTCAATTCGCCCCGTCCCGGTCGTCACCGTATGGGTTCCGCCTTTATAAACCAGCGCCTGTAACACCCGCAGTTTCGCGTCCAGCTCTATTAGCGCCTGCGGGATCATTTTCGATGCCAGCGGTTGCAACGCCGCAATCCCATCTCGTACCCGAAGTAAGTCCGCCTGCCATTTCTTCGGCAACATTCTTCCGATTCGGGCTTTCAGGATCTGCTTCACTGTGGTGGTCATCATGTCGCACAAATTACCCATTTTCTCTATGAGCTGCGCCTGATACTCAACCACATTCAGTTTACTCAGCCACTTCACCGCATCGCCTTCGCCGATACGGTTCAGAAATTTGATCACCTCTCCAAGCGTTTCCACATTTTCTGCCGCTTGTGTCGTCACACGCAGGACCAGCCGTCCGTCACCTTTTATCACCCCACCGATTACCGGGATCAGCGCGAACAACAGGATCACTAGAAATACCCATTCACTGACGCTTTCCCGCTTCTTCGGTTCTTTTGCCAGCCTGATGGACACGGCAATCAGATCACGCACCGCCGTCACATCACCTAACAGCGGGATCATGCTAATAACGGCGTCGACAATAATTTGACTGATGGTCTGTTTTTCATTAAACGCGCCCTGGAGGGTTCCCCAGATCCACTGCCCGGTTTCCAGGCTGGTTTCTTTAAACCACGCAACTCCCGGCACACTCATTCAACACCTCCACTGTATTTTGCAATCAGCGCGTCGATATCAGACTCATTCACGGAGGAGCTTATAAATTTCGAATTATCTGTATTATCTTTTCGTAGATAGCTTCGGACATCAGGGCCGAACTGAACCTGAAAATCACCTGCCGGCACATCGTCCAGATGCAGATAACCGGCGCCGTCAAGATTGCCTGTTCGTACAGAGCCGTCCGCCAGGGTCGCCGTAAAAGGCGCGCCCACGACCGGTGCGTCGTCGTGATACAGATATTGCATCAACGCCGTGGTACTGTCTTTTACCGGGTTGGCCAGCCACGGCATTTCCGGCTGTTGTGAGGCGCTTCCCGCCGCCATCGTCCTTTTCACCCGGCGGATATACGTCCCGGTCGTGCCATATTCCACCTTCCCGCCCTCCAGCTTCAGGTAACTGCCCCCGCCGATTAGCGTGACGCGCGTCTTCCCGGCGAATGACATGTCGCTCTCAGCGGTGATGGTGAGCTTCTTCTGTGCAAACATCCGCATATTCGCATTCTGCGCCTGCGCCTCTATCGGGCCCTCACCGGACTTCAGACTCAGTTGGCCGGTCCTCGCGAACAGGCCCAGTGTTTCACCGGACAGCGCCATCATATTGCCCATCACACCGGTACTGATATCCCCCCCGGCATTGATGGCGACGTTCTTTGTGGCCGTCATTTGCAGATGCTCGCCACTGGTGAAGGCTAACCCTTCCGGGGCGGAGAAAAGTACCGCTTCGTTAAGCGGCTTCAGCCGGTGCTCAAACATCTGTATCTGGCTGTCGATATCCGCCTTCAGCGCCTGGGCTTGTTCCGCGGCCATCTCGAGCTGTTGCAGTTGCTGGTTAAGCTGATCGATTTCTTTCAGCCCCGCCTCCCTATCCAGCGCCTCACCCTGGGCTTTAGCCTGTGCATCGGCACTGACAAACAGCCCTTTCCCGGCGCGTATCACGCCCCGCTCATCGGTACGCAGTTCCGTGCCGGCGCCGCGTGGTTTCTTCCGCGCGTCGACCAGGTGGCCGGTGTTAAGCTGGGTCTTGCCATATTCCGTGGCCAGCTTGATGTGCTCCTCGCCGCGCTGGTCTTCCATCCGCAGTGTGTTATTGGCCGGGGTCCGCAGAATATTGCGGGTCGGGTTGTCCCGATTAACGGGGTCCGGATGTTCAGAGTCATGCAACGCATAGGCGATATACGGCAGGTCGATATCGCCGTTGCTGTACGCAATCGCCACTTCGCTGCCGTCGATAAGCGGCGTGTGCCAGCCAAACGTTCCACCGGCATACGGTTTTGCCATGCGCAGCCACAGATAGCCGTAACCCTGCTCTGTCCCTTCCCGGTCAAAATCCAGTCTCACCCGGTAACGGCCCTGTTCATCCAGATGGGCGTAAATGGCGTTCTTCTCCCGGCTTTCAATACGGGCCGGGAGGGTGCCGTGAATTTCCGGGCGGGGGATTTCCATCGGGCGGAAGCTGTAGCGCTCGCTGTAGGGCATCCCGTCGACTGAAACCTGCAGGCGGGTATCACGGGCGGCGCTGTAGGTCGCCAGCGTGATAATCACGCCTTCTTTCAGCGCGCTAATGACATTCCCCTGCGGCTCCAGCACCTGGCCCGGCGTCAGGCCGGAGGCGTTACTGTCCAGATGAATACGGGCAGATTTGTTCAATTCGCGCTCATGGTGGATTCGCCCATAAAACGCCCCGCTCTCGGTTTCCGGCGCCAAAACGGTGTCGTCGCCGGCCTCCCGGTAAGGGGCAGCGTAGCGATAATGCTCACCTGTCGCGGTGGCGTTATGACGGACGACGACCGTTGTATCCATCGGCGCCGTGGCGGCGCGGTAGTTATAATCGCGCGTGGCGACAGAGCCTGTGACCACCCTATTCAAGGTACGCGCATTCCATACCGATTCCGCCGCGCCATCGTACAAACCGGAGGGCTCGCTGTATGGCAGGCGCACGTCAAACTGATAGTTGAGAGGGCTGTCGGCAAAAATATAAACGTCCAGCTCACGGGCATTGTCCATCTCCGTTCGCCAGTAGATCCCCACTTCGGACAGAATGCGCTGGATGAACTGCAAATCCGTCTCCCGCCACTGGGTGATAAGTTCACGCGGCGGATACGTACGCGCCAGACGAAATGCAAAATCCGCCCCTTCCAGCCCGTGTTTACGCAACACCCCCTCCACCACCTCCGGCACTGACTGGTCCTGGAATACGGCACATTGTCGTGAGTAAGAGAGCAACGCCAGACGTGAACTCAGCGTGACCCGGTAGCGCGACTGGTCCGCCGTTGTGGACAGCCATTCCAGCCGGGTAAGCATGCCATGGACGCTTTTCCCACCCCGCATCCGGAAGGACGCATACTTCATCAGCACCTGTTCAGGGGGAATATTGGCCTGCGGAGTGGTGAATTCGATGTCCCAGGTAAACGGTTCGCTCAACGCTTCCCGTCCGGTAAAATTCAGCACATCGGGTTTCACCGTGCTGTCGTTGATATCCAGAAAATATCGCGTCGGCCCGTCGAAAAGGGCTAACCCATCGCCTTTCTCCATCACCTTACTCCTTTGTCGGCACAAGGCTTAGCCAGCCGTCGCCCAGCGCTATGACGCGGGGGGTGTCCGGGTCGAGATCGTTGCGGGACAGCACCAGACGCCAGTGGTTGTCTTTCAGATCCGGGCGATTGAACAATCCCACCACGGCCACGAATCGGGCTTCTTCATCCATCGGCATATTGAGCGTCACGCTGCCTTTGGGCATCACCAGCAGTTCTTTGGACGCTACAAGGTCATCTTTCAGTACGGCGTCGGCATCGCGCAGCAGCGTCGGGTAACTGGCTAAGTCCACGCTTTTGCGGTCTTTGAGCTGATAAACCCGCAGCATCAACGCCAGTGGCGTCTGTGCGCCGTCGGCGTTAATCGCGGCACGAGGCGTAAAATCCAGATGCAGCGTTTTGATCTTTTTATAAAAGAGGGATTTCGTGAGACTGACTGTGCCATCCGTGACGGTCTGGGTCAGACCACAGCCTGTAAGCAGACCGCAGGCGATAAGCGTCAGCGCCCACCAGCGGGTGACTGTAACCATTCAGAAGTTCCTTATTGAGGGGGGGATACAGGATTAATCGAATCGGTAATGACCGTTTTCTGCGGGCGGCAACGCCGAACATTGCAGCCCTTCGTAACAGCCCAGGCTGATGGTCACCGTTTCCCGGTTAGTGCCGAGTTTGCCGTTTTTCAGTCCCAGCAAGCCAGTGCGTCCCAGCTGTATGCGCCGGCCTTTGCCCAGACGAGGCTCAGGCAGCAGCCGCACCGGCACAGTAAGGCGGAACCGCGCATCACTGCGGTAACCGAGATAGACGCGCATTAGGACCAGCATATCGGTATGGATGTGGCCACCGGGCAGCCAGCCTTCGGCCTCCCGCGGATCATCAGTCGTCAAAGTTACCCGTACCCGGCTGCAGGCTTCTCTGCCGGTTTTGCCCAACGTGGCGCGCTGGGAAAGACAAGTGCGATTTCCAGCCTCCAGCGCACTGCGGCTGTCGATGCGAACTTTGACCGGATCGGGTTCGGTAATGACCGTCCGGGTATGCGGAGCCAGCAGGTTGACCAGCGCCTGGATGCCTTCGGCATTGCGGGTGGGTAACCGCATGGCGCCCAGCAACGCCAGAAAGCGGGAAATGGGCGTTGCCACCTGCTCTGCCGTGCCGGGAATACCAAGCCCCACCAGCCCCAGCAGGCACTGGGAGGTGGCGTCGCGCCCACCGGCCTCAAAGGTGGCGGGATAAGCATATTTACGCCAGATTCGGTAATACTGGGTCGTGATACGGTGACTGAAGATATCCAGAAACGAGGTGACAGCCTCATGCCCTTCCCGACGCTGCGCAATATCATCCAGGTACATGCTTGGCAATGGCGAATCCACCCCGTACATCCCCAGAAAGGTGGTCCGCACGGTCGGGGGCAACGCCGGATTATCTTCGTCGGTCTCGACCGCTTTCAAGGTGCTGACCGGGAATCCCATCCCCGGCCAGGGACGAAATCGCACCGGATCGTTCCCCGGATGACTGGTGGCCCCCAACTTCGGGGAATCCGGACTCGCCTGCTCCAGCAACTGGCAGAAACGATAAAAGTTAGCCCGCCAGATGTCCTTATTGAGGGATAACGTCAGCCTGGTACGCGCTGGCTGTGATTCTCGCGCCATCTTAGTCGTTTCCCTGTCGGTTGCAGTACCAGCGTGAGCTGGTTGAAAAGGTGAATATCCGCATACAGGGCGAAGAAACGATGCAGCATTTCACCAAAGAGATTTACATCGCCCTCCCCTGCAAAGTTATCCATGTTCAGCGTGACCTCAATGTCCACGCCCCGCAGCATAAACCCCCTATCGAAGCGGCGAATAAGCCTGTGCTTCACCGCAACAATCGCTTCAAGGCGTCGGCGGTTCATTTCATCATCAGTCCAGTCATACAGCGCCAAGGTGCCCCGCAATACTTCCGGGTTATCCATCATGCTGAGGAAATTCGAGCCGAGATGACTCATCACACGCCAATGGAAACGATCATTTGCGGGGGGATACAGCGGCATCGTCGGCGCGGAAACGTTCAATACCCTGACCGGGACCTTGCCCGCTTTGACCACCCTGTCCAGCAGGGTGCTTTCCAATGCTTTACGCGGGAGTTGGCCATTGGTGCCAGTGATGCGAATCGAGAGCGATTCCGGCTTCTCCGACAGTTGATCCAGCTCGAAAGAACGGCCTCCAAGAATAAGCCAGGTGTCATACAGGCCGGAGGCGCCGCGTTTCACGCGGGTGTGGTAATAACGCTCCGGCGCATCATGGCGCATCATGCCGCCTCGGTGGCGGAAGCTGGTGAACGGGACATAGGGATAGTTGCCATTTTTTACCGCGCCATGAATGTCATCGACGCTGTATATCTCGGTGTGGCCGTCCTGAAGGCGCAGCGGCCGCAACAGATATTCATTATCCAGCGGATTGAGCGTCAGCGGGTCGGCTTCGAGTGTGAAAAGATTGATGACCGGCGCACAGTGCAGGCGGAAGTTTTCCGTCTCAAACGGCAGGTCCGATGACCAGGTTTCACTGAGCACCATGTCGATCTCAAACCCATTGCCGGCAAGATGTAATCCGAGGGTTTCAAGGCCCCGCAGCTCGACAAACATAAACTTTTGCCGAAAACTGAAGTATTCCAGCAGCAACTGATAACCACTGAAGGCCGAGTCAGCCTTCTTCCACAGGCCGTCATCGTCATCAAAGCCCATCGGTTTACACCAGCCATCAAATTTATGACGTTCGGTGCCGGTACCGGCATGACGGGCATACATCGCCTGTACGCCACGGGTCATCGCCAGGTGGAGCGCCGAGCTGACCGGACTTTCGGCGTTGAGAAAAATGGCCACTTTGTCGATCCCGGTTTTGCTCCAGTCCACTTTCTCCGGGCATTCGAAACGCAGATGAATAGCTGAGCGGCCATCGGTTTCGGTGAGCAGGCGGGCATCCGCGAGATGCAGTGGTTGTAACGTGACATCCCGCGTGGTTCGATACTGGCAAGCCGTTTTATGCGGTCCTACCGGACGAGAAAGGACGGAAAAGCCTTCAGTCAGCATTTCCGCTTGACGAAGACTTTGCCAGTCAGGGGAGAACTCGACGATGGCAAGCGATGGGATGGTTCGCATGTAATGCGGCCACAGCAGACTCACCAGCCCTTCGGTCAGTTCCGGCAGGTCATCATCCAGCTTTTCACGCAGACGCCCCATCAGGAAGGCAAAACCTTCAAATAAACGCTCCACGTAAGGATCACGCGCGCCGGGTTTATCCAGATTGAGCATTGATGCCCTGTCCGGGTGGGCGCGGGCAAATTCTTTACCGGCTTCGCGCAGATAGCGCATCTCGGCCTCAAAATAGCGCAGGGTCATATCATCCATGCACGGATTTCCTGAAGTTATCAAACAAAAATTTAGCCACAGAGCACCATGGCGCGGGCAGGATCGATGGCAATCAGACCCGCCAGCAGAGAATCCATCTCAGGCATCAGCCGGGTTTTATCACTCTCATTGCGACCGGCTTTCATGCGTAGCAGCTTCAGGCGGCGGGCCTGCACTTCAAATAACAAGCCTGGCTCCCAGTCTCCCAACGTCAGTTGCGGGGCGCTGGCGGTCAATTCGCCCAGCAGATGCAGCGCCATTTCGTTACGCCCGTACTGTTCGGCCACCCGGGCCATCAGCAGACGTACCAGCCAGCGGTGGCGTGCGGTGTCCATCCCCGGTTGAGACTGAAGCCATGTCAGTGCCGCCTCGGGACCGTCACGGTCGCCTTTTTCCATTGCCTCGGCTTCCAGTAACAGCACCTCGTCCCCCTGCCCATGGGTAGCCGTCACCGGTTCACCGCCGAATAACAGGGCTTCCTCATTCACTTTTTCCGCTATCCAGCCCGTGGTCACCTCATCGGCAAATGGAGCGCCGTCATTCCAGGCCAGCCGCTCCAGCCCCGGTAGACGTCCAAGGAACAGTCGCAGATCCATCAGGATCGAATCGGACCAGCCTTGCCAAGGCTGACCTGCGTGGCTAAGCCCCTGCCAGAGGTACCATTGAAGATCGAGCCAGAAATGATTCACCCCTTCGCAGTACATCTGGCTGGCCTGTTCAACCAGTTCAACCCAGTTTTTCTGCAAATACAGACGTTTTAGCTGCGCCCGGTACTCCGGTTTTGGCGGGACCAGGCGGGAACGGCCGCTGTTGTCCAGCGGTGGGATCTGATCGACCGTATCCCAGCGAACGGTTTTCATCAGCCGGTGGGAGGCCAGCCAACCTTGGGGTTGTTCTCCCAGCCAGCGGGAAAGCAACTTTGCCTGATCGAGCAAATCACGCCCGGACTTCACCTCCGTCAGTTGGGGCGAAGGAGAAAGGACGGATTCGCGCCCAAATTCCTGTGTACCGCTGTTTTGGGGGATCAATGCGTCCATCCCGCCGGAACGCGCCAGGCGATTTTCCAGTGCGCTACAGAGACCGGCAAAAGAGGGTTTTTCATTCTCAGACCAGTCAGCAACAGTTTCATCCAGCAGGCTGACAGCCCCCGTAGTCAAACCGGCATCATCCCGGTCCACTTCGGGCCAGAGCGAAAGCGTATCAAGTACCTTTGCGCCGCTGAGCCATTCCAAAGCAGCCTTCCGGGCGTTCGGGCGCTGCGGATGACACTGTCTGCCGTAGCGTGACAACATCGCCGCCAGCAGCAATAAGCCTTCCGCCAGGCCTTTCTCACCGTCGCGGCTCAGCCGGGCCTGGATATACCAGGTCACTACACGGATATCTTTGGCGCTTTCACAAAGTATTTTTTCCGCCAGCGCGCAAAGCCGTTCCGGATCGGTACCCGACAGCTTATTAATTTCGTCGCGCATCAGTTGGAAATTATCGTCATAGGCCGGGTCGTCACCCACTCCCCGCTCAGAGCCGAGAGGACATAACCAGTTATCCCAAAGTGACAGGGCATCGGAGGCCCTTTCGATGAGGCGCCGTTGCTCTTCTTTGTTCGTGGTGCAGGCAATTAACAGGGCTTCCGCTGAACTCATTCTTTTTCCCGTTTGCTAATTTCTCTCATGAATTTCACGACCGCTTCAGTTCGTTGCTACTCACTACTTTCAGCGCCAGTCGCAATATTGAAAATGGATTCAGGCAGCTTAAACCTCTGGAGCTTCAGCAATGCCAGCGGACCGTCACCCAGTTCACTGCGCATCACAAACCTCAGCGGATTGCTGTCCTGGCTATTCCACACCAGTTGGGTACGACTGCTGTCGAGTGGGGTGACCTGGGCTTTATCCAGCAGGCGGATGAATCCCCAGTTCCCCTGGTTATGGGCATACAGCTGCATACCACTGTTTACGCTGCGCCAGCTGAGACTGCTCCCCGGATA
This sequence comes from Martelella alba, assembly GCF_005217455.1. Lineage (GTDB taxonomy): Bacteria > Pseudomonadota > Gammaproteobacteria > Enterobacterales > Enterobacteriaceae > Acerihabitans. The sequence continues at coordinate 3,664 of NZ_SZPQ01000067.1, read as the reverse complement.
GTGGGTATTCCCCGGCCAGGCGAAGCTCTGCCAGTTTTCCATCTGGTTGAAGTAGTCCAGTTTCTGCTCATCAATGGAGAGATGTATACGGGCCACATTCCGGGAAGGGAGTACCATTAATTCAAAGTGAACGCTCGCATCGCCCTGGGCAAAAACGATATCCGACAGTTCGGCCAGTTGATTAATTGCCCGGAGGAAATCAGGGTTCACTTCCATCCCCTGGCTTGCCGCGGGATCAACCACCCAGCGATTACCCTCTTGATGTAAAATTCCGCCGAGGTTGCTTTTCAGGAATGTGGTGATCCGGCCTGAATCGCTGCGCAGGAACTGAGCCAGCAGCGGCAAAGAGGCATCGCTGCCGGTGGCCTTGAATGGGTAGCGACCGGCAAAAGCTCTATTCCATTGATCCACAATGGTTGTCCGCCAGCGGGTATTAAGGCTTCCCGCCGCCGGGGCCAGTACCTGTCTCCAAGCCAGATCCAGCGGTTGCACAAACAACGACTGACCGAAGCCGCCCCATTCCTGACCCAGACTCGCCGCAATAAGACTGCCGTAATCACGGGTATCGGTCAGATCGATAGCGTTGCCCTGAAATACGGTCTGGGCCAACATACGGGACATCGCTTGCGGATCGGGCGCACTGGTCACCTGCTGAAGCTTAAGACGAACCTGTGTGACGCGGGCAAGCCAGGACTGGAAGCTCAGGTTACCATTACGTCCGGTGCCTTCTTTCCCTTCCATGAGTCCCATCAGCGGGCCAAAAACCCTATCCAGCGGGCCCTTTGGTCTCTGGGCTTGCTCAATGATCTGTTTGGCGTTTTTCTTATGACCGATGAGCTTTTTCGCAGAATCCACAATGGAATCCGCCAGCGCCTCGCCCTTATGTCCGGTATTACCCTGCCAGGCCAGCGTATTCATCAGCGCCACGAGCGGTGACTGGCGCACATCGCCAATCAGGTTCAACTGGGCAATGCCTTCTGAAAGCGATGTGGCTTCCCGCCACAGAATGCTGTTGACCATATTCAGCCAAGCATTACCGAAATCCGTGAAATAGCGTTCGGTCAAACGGGCTTTCAGGGCTGCGGGGGAAATATCGCCCCCCGCCTGATGGGATTTATCCGTCAGCACCCAGTCAATTTCATCGCGGCGGGTTTTAACCACCTCATCGATCGCGTCCTGAACCTGCTCTTCCCAGGCCTGCCGGGTGAACATCCCCGGTACCACTTCTTCTGTGCTGAATACGGTGGAGGCATCGGTATCGCCGGTCATATCCGCCAGTGTTAAATCCGGCCAGTTGCTGGCAACGCGCTTTAGCATGTCCTGATACAGCCCCGATTCGGCGTTACGCTGGCCTATCTGTTTGAGCAGGATCTGGCGCACGGTACCAATAAGTTTCGCATCGGGCTCGATTGTCCATTCCGGGTGTGACGGGAGATTCTGAGCATAGAAGCCCAGAAGTTTCGGGGCCAGTTCCTGCCAGGCGCCATCCGGGACCCCTTCGCGTTTCGGCCAGACCATCAGCACATTTTTAGCCAGCCACCCGGCATCCGCCTTGTCCGGTCTGGCCATCATCAGATAGCCTTTCAGAACATGATATGTCCGCTGTGCGCCCCGCGAACGGGCGTCACTGGCCGGTGGCAGTTGTACAAAGGCATTCAGTTGTTGTTTCAGGTGAGCGGCGGCGGCGGCGCGCATTAACTGCGCGTTGTTACGAGCATACAACGGCCAGAGCGCCGCCAGCGTGTCACTGTCCTGATTAAGCCCAAAGCGGGTGTACCACGGCGCGCCGGTGGCTTCACGATGTTGCAAACGGGCAATGGACTGCTGTAGCACGAGCTGATTACGCAGGCGTTCTGTAAGCGGCAGCTTCGGATCAGCGGCCTGCCTGGCGGTCTCCTGAGACTGATAAATTTGTGCCCGATTGACGGTAAGGGACAGCAATGTACCGGCGCCCCACACCACAATTAGGGCAAGTAGCAGTAAACGCAGCCCTTTCGGCCAGTCGAACGTCAGTTTTCTGGCGCTGACGGCATCGCAGTCATCAATGAGGGCTTTCCACGCCGGCGTATCAAGACGGGTGTTCGGTATCGAACCCGAGGTAGTCAATTCAGGGCTGAACACGACGCCCCGCAGGCGATAGGCGGCAGAGCCCTGCATCAGCCCGTTTAACAAAACGCTCAGGCTTGCTTTCAGGTCCCCCTGCAAGCGGGAAGAAAGTTGCAGCAGCCAGTCATGGCGAGGGGTGTTCAGTACCTGGGACATCCCCGTCTGACATAAACGCGGGGCCAGCGTATCCAGTGTTGCGAGGGCTTCCTGCACGGTCGCCCCTGGGCCGAATAGTGCGCCGGTCGCCACCGGCTTGCCTTCTTCCGAGACGGCGGTCTCTTCGTCGGTCAGCCATAACCAGACGGGAGCCTGCCAGCCCAGAAGATAATCGGCTTTCTGACGGCAACGTAAAAACGCATCACGTTCAGTATCGGCCGGTAACGCTGTGGTATTCATTACCTGGATGATGCCATCAAGTGGACTACCGGAACGCAGGCGTTTTAATGTTGACAGAAAAACGTCATCCGGGAGTGACTGAGCATCGCCGCCATAAACCAGCACATGACCATCGCCTTCCTGCCAGAGGTCGCGACAGAGTCCCGGAGCGATCTTCTGAACCTCGTCTTTGTTGCCCATTACGAGCAGGACCCTGACTTTACGCTGCCAGTGACGACCATACCGTAGGCGAAGGTGCTCTATTACCGGTTCATCCTGAAAAACAGGTTCGCTGTCATTTTCTGCATCGGCAATGACCTGCGCTATCGGGGCGACAGTTGGGTTCTTGTTCTGACCCCAGTGGAAGTACAGGCCTGATTTACCCGCATGGTCGAATGCCCGTTCGACCAGCCAGCCCAAAAGAAACAGCGCAGCCGCCATCACTGCGCAAAATGAGAGGATACGTTGTCCGTCATACGGCCCGAATCCTGTGGCTGTAGCCACTTTTTCCGGAAAGGCATAAAACAGAAATGCAACGATGACTGCCAGAAAAAAGATGACGGTAACGGTAGAGCCGATGAGTGTGTTGACTTTGACCTTAGACATTCCCTGGGGATTCCTTGCGTACTTCTTCTTTTTTAGTGATAACAGCGACCCAGATGTCATCTTTATCAGCATCAGGTTGTGCGGCGATGACCTGTGTTCCACGCGCGTCAAAGGCTGAATCGGCAAGAATGACGGCGACCCACGGGGCGGCATGGCGGGCGTAGCCCAGAACCGGATCAATACCGAGATTATCCTCGGACAGACTGAACCCAACCGCATTTGCTTCGCAGGCAGTATTCCAGCCACTGCCCAATGTCAGCGCGGGGCCGGAAAACCAGCTGCCGTGGAGTTGTTCGGGCTGTACTTTTGCCCAGAGCAGCGCCCGCTTGAGGGTCTTTGTCAGCACGGGTCCGGTGCCTCTTTCAGGGCGATGCAGCCGCAGGGCATCCGGGTAAGAAAGGGCTTTGCGATTGCTGAGTACCAGCATCGTGACGGCATCAGCATCGCCTTTAACAGGTGAGGCGGGTAAAGACATCGTTATCGCAACCAGTATGCCGGGATGAACCGCCCCGGTTTTCCGGGAGAGTATTTTAGTTGGGAACTCAGGCTGCCAGATCCTTATTCCCGATGGAAGCAT
>NZ_SZPQ01000066.1 GCF_005217455.1 Martelella alba | reverse complement strand
CATTCAACCATCCCTGAAAGTAATTCATCCCAACTATCTTAATGATTACCTTAATATAATTGTGGGTAGTTGCAAGCTTCCCGGCAATTGAAATAAATGAGGTAAAAGCCCGCAAAAACCCATATATTGGGTTAATAGATCACATATTGACTTATTGGTTTAGTGAGAACATGATTTCCCATAACGGAGGACAGTGACACATGCAAAAATCCGGACCCGCGGGTACGCAAACGCTAGAGCGAGGAATACGCGTCATAGACGCCGTGGCCGACGGCGCGGATGATTTGGGTAAAATCAGCCTGGCCGTCGGACTGTCGCGCAGTACCACGCAGCGCCTCGCGGCTATGCTGGTGCGCGAAAGACTGTTGCGTATTGAGGGGGGGGCCTATCTTTTGGGCCCGAAGCTCATTCAGCTCGGTTTCCGCGCCCGCGACCAAATCCCCCTTGCCGTACTGGCCCGCCCGCATATTGAGTCACTCTCGTCCCAGACACAGGACTCCGTGCATCTGGTACTCCCTGAAGGCCATGAGGTGCTTTATATCGATAAGATCCCCGGCCAGCGCGGCTATGAGCTGCGATCACGCATAGGATCGCGGATGCCGATGGCGCTCACCGGGGTGGGTAAGGCGCTGATGCTCGATATGAGCGCCGATGCGTGGCGAACGCTTTATGACGGCGCAGTGACCGGAGCCGAAACCGTCAATGGCGGCCATCCTTTGCCGTGGGCGTCTTTTTGCGCGTCCATGCAGGGCTATGCCCGTCGCGGCTACGCTTTCGATTTGGCTGAAAACGAATTCGGCGTCCGTTGCGTCGCCGCGCCGATACGCGATGCCGGCGGGCGTATCGTCGCCGCGGTGAGCGTCGCCGCGGCGGAGCCCTGGATGGATGAACGCCGGATGGAGGACATCGCGCCGCTGGTACAGCAATGCGCTTTCGCCATTTCACATGCCATCGGCTGGTCGGGCAAAGGACAGGCGGGTTCCCGGCCGACAACCCCGTAAATCACAAGAAGAAGGTATATGACCCGTTTAACCGATGCCGCACTAATCGCCCTAGATTGGGGAACAAGTTCGCTGCGTGCCTGGTGCCTGGACCAAAGCGGCCGAGTCCTTGCCAGCACCGCCAGCCCGGAGGGCATCATGAGCGTGCCCGTCGGGGGATTTGCCGATGTTTTCGCGCGCGTCGTGGCGCCCTGGCGGGCGGCGCGGCCGGATTTGCCCGCGCTCGCCTCGGGCATGATCGGTTCCGCGCAGGGCTGGCGCGAAGCCCCTTATCTCCCTTGCCCCGCCGGCCCAAACGAGCTTGCCCGCGCGATGGCGTTTTTGCCCGATTGGGGCTTACACATCGTACCGGGCGTCGCGCAGCGCCGCCCGGCCAACGTGATGCGCGGCGAGGAGACGCAAATCGCCGGCGCGTTGGCGGAACGGCCGGAACTGGCCGCCTCGGCGCATCTGGTCTTACCCGGCACCCATTCCAAATGGGTCGCGATAGCGGACGGCCGTATCACGGATTTCTCGACCTATATGACCGGCGAACTGTTCGCCGTGCTCCGCCAGCATTCGATACTTGGCCGCCTGGTTACCCCCGATTTACCGCCCGCGACGCCTGAGCAAACCGATCAGGCCTTCAGCGCGGGCGTCGCGGCCGCGCGTCAAGGCTCGATCCTGCCGCAGTTGTTCGCCACCCGGGCCGAGGCGCTCCTGGGCGAAATGCCGGCGGCGGTCAGTCTTGATTATCTCTCCGGATTACTGATCGGCGGAGAGATCGCCTCGGCGCTGGCCGTGCGGCATCCCGCGGCGGCCCCGATCCTTATCGGCGCCTCAGGGTTGGTGGCGCGGTACCGTCAGGCGCTGGACAGCTTTGGCCTGCCGGGCGCCGAACATATCGATAACACGGCGGTGACGGGACTGTGGCGTATTGCTTGCGCCGCGGGCCTGGTCACGCCCTCTACCGGAGAATAACCCATGTCACTGCAAACCTGGCTAAAGCGCATGCCGCTCATCGCCATCCTGCGCGGCGTAACACCCGACGACATCCTCCCTGTCGGCCGCGTCCTGAAAGAATCGGGTTTCGCCATTATCGAAATCCCCATGAATTCGCCCGAGCCGATTGAAAGTATCCGGCGTTTAGCGGCGGAGTTCGGCGAGGACCTGCTGGTGGGGGCGGGAACCGTGCTCAACCCCGCCGACGTGGACCGGATCGCCGCCGCGGGGGGCAGGATCATTGTCATGCCCCACGCCGATACGCGCGTCATCAGGCGGGCTCATGAAACCGGCCTGTATTGTACGCCGGGCATCGCGTCGCCCACCGAGGGCTTCGCGGCGCTTGAGGCCGGCGCCGACGGGCTCAAGCTGTTTCCAGCCGAGGGCATGTCCCCCGCCGTGCTGAAAGCGCTGCGGGCGGTCTTTCCCGCCAATGTCCCTTTGCTTCCGGTGGGAGGGGTCACGCCGCAGACGATGTCTCCCTGGCTGGCCGCGGGAGCGGCCGGGTTTGGCTTGGGATCGGCGCTCTACAAACCCGGCCTGTCGGCACAGGCGGTAGGCGAAAACGCCCGCGCCTTCGTTGCCGCCCTGCAGGCCGGCAAAATGGCGTAATGCCGGCGCCGCGTGCGATTTAGCGTCCCCGCTGGGGGGTGTTGCTGTTAAGCAAGGAAACCGGGGTTTTTTCAAACCTCTTTACTGACCAATGACAATAACGCATCCGGGCCCTACCGCGATGCGAGGGAGGAAAAAATGGCACTTCCGACATCATCGGCGCCCGAAGCGGCATCATCGGCGCCCGAGGCCGCGCGGTCCAGGGGAAACAAGCGATGGATTATCGTGTTGATCCTGTTGCTCGGCGGGATAGTGAATTTCATCGACCGAACGGCCTTGTCGGTGGCGGCGCCGCATATGATGAGCGATTTGCATCTCAGTAACGCCGACATCGGCCTGTTGGGAACGTTCTTTTCGCTTATTTACGCGGTGTGCCAGTTACCGGCCGGCTGGTTGATAGACAAATTGGGCGCGCGGCGAATTTATATCGCCGCCATTATCTTCTGGAGCGGGGCGACCATGCTTACCGGGGTAATGAAATCCATGCTGGGGCTGATCTTCGCCCGCGCCTTGCTCGGCGTGGCCGAAGCGCCTTGCTGGCCAAGCGCCGCGAAGATCACGTCCGCCTGGTTTCCCAAGAAAGAACGCGCCATGGCCACCGGTATCTGGGATGCCTCGTCAAAATGGGGTCCGGCCATTGCGCCGCCGCTACTGGTGATGATTATGCTCGCGACCGATTGGCGTGTGCTGTTCTATGTTGCCGGGGGCGCCGGGATCCTGTTTGGCATCATACTCTATATCTTCTACCGGCAACCCGAGCAGGCTCGCTGGCTATCCTCCCAAGAGCTCGATTACATCCGCGCCGGCGGCGGCGGTACGGCCTCGGCGCTGGGATCAGTCGTTCAGGAACACAAGGGGATGCGCTGGCGCGACCTGTTTCGCTATCGCGCTATCTGGGGAATGATCCTGGGGTGGTTCTGCTATATCTGGATGTTTAACATCCTGAGCTATTTCGTCCCGCTGTACCTGCTCAAGACCGAACACATCGATCTTAAATCGGCCGGATTTCTGACGTCCCTACCCTTCTTTGCCGGTATCATCGGCGCGTTTATCGGCGGCTGGGTATCGAAACTGCTGGTTGATCGTAATATCGCCTCGCCATTGACCGCCAAGCGAGCGGTGATTTCGATCTGCGCTTTGTTCGGCGGACTGGCTTTAATGGCCGCGCCCTTCTTCCCCGGTTTGACGGCGACTATCGTGCTGCTGTCCATCGGCATGGCGATGCTTGCCTCGGTTTCGGCCAACGGCTGGGCATTGCCGGGCGATGTGGCGCCCAGATCAATGGTGGGTTCCGTCGGGGGGATTCAAAACTTCGGCGGGTATTTCGCCGGTTCCCTGTCGCCGCTGGTCACCGGGCTGATTGCCGATGCCACCGGTTCCTATGCCCTGGCGTTCATCAGCGGCGGGCTGATCGCCGCCTGCGCGGCGGTGTGTTACTGGTTTATCGTCCGCCAGCCCATCGCCGTCGACGAATAACCCTACCGGTCGGCTGATGCCGGCCGCAACGCCGGCTTCGCCGGGAGACGATGCCCGGCTTTCCGGCCGTATCAAGCGCGCCCTTGGCGTGACGCTGGGCCGGCAATGTTAGACGCCGTGATTTTTGGGCGCCGTCAGGCTGCTTTTATTCATGGTGATGTCGGTATGGTATTCTCTCTGTAATCGCCGCGCCTGGTAGAAGACCGATTTCCAATAAGGATTCGTCAACGACGAACGCACCACCCCCTGACTGACCGAAGCATGCAGAAAATAATTATCGACGTCATAGAAACCCACATGCAATTCGCCCTTGATACGGAAGAACACCAAATCGCCCGGCTGTAACTGGCTGGGATTGACGCGGGTCCCCATATGCACGAGATCCAGCGTGGTTAGCCTGGCCACCGGCAGGTTGAAACGATCTTTCAAGGTTCGCCAGACAAAACCGGAACAATCCACGCCGGTTAATTTCGTCCCGCCCCATTGGTAGGGCGTGCCATGCCAGGTGTGCATCTGGTCGTGAAGCGCGGCCACCACCGGAATCAGATCGGAGGGATCGGTGGCGGGGACGCCATCGGCCCCTTGCGACGACGCAGAATGATCACGGCCTTGGCGCGCGCAGCCCGCCAGCACCAGGCTTAAGATCAGCGTGAGTAACATGTGCGCCCGTTTTCTGTGCATAATGAAAGCATCGGCGGTCAGTGATGGGAATCCCATTAAGTACTTCTTTTATCGATAAATCAATGCTTCCCCTGGACAGAAACCGGGGTAATTTACATTAAAATACAAAAATTTTCACTTAATGACAAAATTAGCTTACTCCTTGCTCTGCAAGGAATATTCTCAACGCGGGTTAGCCGGCATATAAATGGCAGGCGACCCGCCGTCCATCTTCCAATACGCAATCCGGCACCGGTCGACGGCACGCCGCCGACGCCTTATCGCAACGCGGGTAGAACGCACAGCCGCCCCCCGGCGGCGCGGCGGCGTCACCGGCAGGCAGCATCGCGATATTGCGACGTTCAAACGGCGTATCGGCCGGAATAGCGGAAAACAACAGCCGGGTGTAGGGGTGGCATGGCCGGCGGTAAATGGCGTCGCAATCGCCGATTTCCACGACCCGTCCCAAATACATTACCGCGACGCGATCACTGATATAGCGCACCACGCCCAGATCGTGCGAAACGAACAGATACGTCAGACCCAGTTCGGCCTGTAGGCGCCGCAACAAGTTGAGGATCTGGGCCTGGATGGAGACATCCAGCGCCGAAACCGACTCATCGCAAATAATGATTTCCGGTCGCAGTGCGATTGCGCGAGCGATATTAATACGCTGCCGCTGTCCGCCGCTGAACTCATGGGGAAACTTGCCGAGCGCGTTTTCATCCAGGCCGATGAGCGACAACAGTTCCACCACCGCCTGATGCAGCGCTTGTGACGACAGTTTTATGCCATGGATGCGAAACGGCTCCGAGAGAATCGTTTGCACATTATGGCGGGGATTGAGCGACGAAAACGGATCCTGGAAGACCATTTGCAGATTGCGCGCGACCTGACGTCGGTCTTGGGATGTATCCTCGTGCACGTCACGGCCATGGAAACGCACCCGCCCGCCGCTGGGCTTCAGCAGGCCGACTATCATGCGCGCCGTGGTGGACTTGCCGCAACCCGATTCGCCGACAATGCCTAATGTCTCGCCGCGGCGCAAGGCAAAGGACACATCATCCACTGCCCGCACCGCGTGGTCTTTTCTTCCCAGCCAGCCGGTACGGCCTGTCCGAAACACCTTACTCAGGTTTTCGACGGATAAGATCGTCTCATCGCTCATGGCGCTTTTTTCTCCGCGAGGAAGCAGGCTGTCCAGTGATCATCGGCCACGGGGTTCAACGCTGGCGCGTCATGTCGGCATACCGGCATAGCTTGCGGACAACGCGCGGCAAACTGGCATCCCGGCTGCCGACGGGCGAGATCCGGCGGATTGCCCTCGATGGGCGTTAACGTCTGGCCGATACGCGCCAGCGTCGGCCGGGAATTCATCAATCCCAGCGTATAGGGGTGCCGCGGCTGGCGAAACAACGCCTCAACGCCGCTGTATTCCACGCAGCCGCCGGCGTACATCACCAGCACCCGCTGACACAGCTCGGCGACGACGCCCAAATCATGCGTGATCATGATGATGGTAATCCCCATTTGTTGATTCAGTTCCCTGAGCAGCGCCAGAATCTGCGCTTGCAGCGTCACGTCCACGGCGGTGGTGGGCTCATCGGCAATCAGTAACCGCGGATGCGTAATCAGCGCCATGGCAATCATCACCCGCTGACACATCCCCCCGCTCAATTGATGGGGATACTGCTTCATTCGCCGCTCCGGCTCGGCCAGCCGAACCTGTTTCAGTAGCGCTACCGCCTGACGCCATGCCTCGGCGCGGCTTACCCGCTGATGCGCCCGCAGGGTTTCAATCAACTGGTCGCCGATGGTGTAGCACGGGTCCAGCGACGACATCGGATCCTGGAAAATCATGGCGATTTCTTTACCGCGCCGCGCCCGCATCGCCGCCGGCGACAAGGTCAGCAGGTCGACGCCGTCGAACAAGATGCGGCTTTCGCGGCCGACCCGCGCCTGCTCCGGCAACAGCCCCATGATGCTCAGGGCGGTGACGCTTTTACCGGAGCCGGACTCACCGACGATAGCCAGCATTTCCCCCTGCCCGACGCGCACATCCAGCCCATCGATAATTCTGGCCTCGCCCTTGCCGGCGGCGAAGCGCACTGTCAGGTCGCGGATTTCCAGCAATGGCATCAGTCGGCGGTCCCGCGAGCGTCGAATTCCGCTTTGACTCGGGCCAGCAGCGCGCCATCGCTCATCATCTCCAGGCCGGAAGCCGCCATTACCCGTGCGGCATCCATAATTGCGCGATCCCCTTGCGCCGAACCGGCGGCTTCGGCGAAGGACAGCGTATGGGTGGCGCCCGCCGCCTTGCCGATACCGATATAAGATTGCACCGCCGGAAATTCATGGGTGACGTTGGCCATATCCGTGGATCCGATGCCTTGGGTCAGCTCGCGGGGAATATGGTCGATGCCGAATGCGTCGAAATATTTCGCCACCAGGCCCACGATGATTTTGTTGTTGCGAATCTCTTTATTGCCGTAGCCCTGCCGGGTTATGGCCACTTCGGTGTCGGTGGCCAGCGCCGCGCCGCGCGCGCACTGATGAACTTTCTCGATAATCTTGGCCAACGCGGCGCTTTCCAGCGCGCGCAGATTGAATACCGCCTTGGCGCTGTCGGGTATGATGTTCGATGCGACGCCGCCCTCGGTAATGATGCCGTTGATTCGGCCGAAATCCCGCACATGTAAACGCAGCGCATTGACCGCGTTGAACATCTCGATAACCCCCGACAACGCGTTGCGGCCTTCCCAGGGATAAGCGGCGGCATGCGCGGGGCTGCCGGTAAAGTGGTATTCGAAAGTGGCGTTGGCGAACGAGATATCATCCGCCATGGCGATGTCGGAGGGATGCATGAGCATGGCGGCGTCCACCCCGGCAAACACGCCGGCTTCAATCATTTTGATTTTACCGACGCCGATTTCCTCCGCCGGCGTGCCGAATACTTTCACCGTGCCGCCGAGACCGTTACGCTCCATCACCTGCTTGGTGATGATGCCGGCCCCCACGCTGGCGGTGCCGATGATATTATGCCCGCAGGCATGACCAATGCCCGGCAACGCGTCGTATTCAGCGAGGTAAGCGATAACGGGACCCGGTCCGGTACTGAACTCGGCGACAAAGGACGTTTCCAGTCCCGCCAAGCCGGTTTCCACCGTAAAACCATACTGACGCAGCAATGACACCAGCGTCGCCTGGGCTTTTTTCTCTTCCAGCCCCAGTTCCGGATTGGCATGAATATAATGCGCCGCCGTCACCAGATCATCCCGCAGCGTTGCCCCGACAAGGTTGATTAAGTCGATCATGCAGTACCTCATTTTCTCAATTTTGGGTCGAGGGCCTCGCGAAACCCATCCCCCACCAGATTGAAGGCCAGAACCGTAAGCAGGATGGCGAAACCCGCGGTAATGGTCATCGTAGAATCAATGCGAAGAAATTCCTGCCCATCGCGCAGCATATTGCCCCAGGTGGCCGTCGGCGGTTGTACCCCCAGGCCGAGGAAACTGAGCGCCGCCTCCGACAAAATGGCGCCGGCGATGCTCATGGTGCCATAGATGATTAAGGGGGCGACGGTGTTGGGAAGAATATGGCGCGCGATGATACGGAAGGGGCCCGCCCCCAGACTGCGCACCACTTCGATATAGCTTTCTTTTTTAATGGCCAGCGTCTCGCCGCGGATGATGCGCGCGAAATTCGGCACGTTGACGATGCTGATGGCGATAATCAGATTCACAATACCGTCGCCCAGTACCGTCATTAACGCAATGGCCAACAGTACGGAAGGAAAGGCGAATAACGCATCCATCAACCGCATGATGGCGCTGTCCAGCCAACCGCCGAAATGACCGGCTATCAGACCCAGCGCCGTCCCGCAAAACCCGCCGATAAAAATGGCGACGAACGCGATCAGGATGGAAACGCGCGATCCGTAAATCAGCCGGCTGAGGATGTCGCGGCCATAATTATCGGTACCAAGCAAAGCGCCCACGCTGCCCAAAGGTCGCAGCGGGGCATCCAGGTGCATCTGATTGGGATTATGCGGCGCCAGCCACGGGGCCAGCAACGCCATTAGCATAATGGCCGCCACCACGATAAGTCCGAACACGGCATTACGGTTACGGCAAAAGCGGCGCATCACCTCCATTTACGCGTCTCCCTGGCGGTTATTCAGATCAATCTTCGGGTTCACCACCACATACAGCAAATCGATGCAAGTATTCACAAACACGAAGATCAGCGCGGCGAACATCACCGTACCTTGCACCACCATGAAGTCCCTTTTTTCAATGGAGCTGATAATGAGCCGCCCCATTCCCGGCCAGGCGAATATGGTTTCAGTGAGCACCGCCCCGCTCAACAGGGAGGAAACCTGTATGCCCAACACGGTCAGAATCGGATTGAAGGCGTTGCGCAAGGCATGTTTGCCGATGACCTTGAATTCCGACAGCCCCTTGGCGCGCGCCGTGCGAATGAAAGGCGCGTGAATGACCTCAAGCATCGCGGTACGGATGATTCGGACAAACGTGGCCATGGGGATAGTGGAAAGCGCCACGCCGGGCAGGATAAGATGCCGCAGGATATCCCCCGCCCCTTCGTCCCAATCCCCCATGCCGGTCGCCGGCAGCCAGGCCAGATGCACCGAAAACAGCAGCACCAGCAGCAGCCCGAGCCAAAACACCGGCATTGACACCCCCACCAGGGCGAACAGCATGCTAAGCGAATCAAACCAGCTGTGCTGGCGCACCGCCGAAACGACCCCCACCGGCAACGCCACCAGCAACGCTAATATCAAGGCGAATCCGCCCAGCAGGAGGGTATTGGGCAACCGCTCCAGGATTAACACGCTGACCGGCTCGCCATAATAGATGGAATAGCCCAGATTCCCGTGCAGCAAATCCTTCAAAAAATAGCCGTACTGTATCAACAGCGATTGATCCAGCCCGAGTTTTACCCGCAACGCATGCACCGCTTCCACCGTTGCCTGCGGCCCCAACATGATCGCCGCCGGATCGCCGGGAATAATCCGGGTAATCAGAAACACCACCGTCGCCACTAAAAGAAGGACAATGACCGTTTGCAACAGGCGATGTATAAGGAAACGAATCATAGCGAGGCCGTTCTCCTGGTTTTAACCGCGCTCATTTCGTCAACGAGACGTGGATATCCGGAGTCTCAATGCGCAACATGCCGTCCGAGGAGACGCTAAAGCCCTGGACTTTGTCATTGACGCCATTGACAAAGTCTTTGGTCCACAGCTCGATACGTGGAGCGTCCGCCAGGATTTTGCGTTGCGCCTGGACATATAGCGCGCGTCTGGCCTGCTGCTCGCCGCTGACGCTGACCGCGTCGGCCAGTAGCTTGTCCACCTCGGGATTGCTGTAACCCTGGCCATTGCCCAATGACCCGATCTGTTGGGTGGAAAACATCTGATAAAGGAAGAAATCCGGGTCGGGGTACCATGACCAGCTCAAGTTATAGAAAGTGGCCTGCCCTTTCGACACCGCTTCGCTGAAGCTGCCCCATTCCATACTCTTAACCGTTAAATCAATGCCGATTTGTTTGAGTTGTTGCTGCATGATGGTGCCCGCTTTAATGCGGTCCGGGTCTTGCGGGGTCACCAGCGTCGCGCTGAAACCATGAGGATAACCGGCCTGCGCCATCAGCTTTTTCGCGCCGTCGATATCCTGGGCCGAGGCCAATTGAGCCGCGTTGGCGTCATAACCCCAGGACCCCTTCGGCAACGGCGAAAAAGAACGGCTGGCGCCGCCCCATTGAAAAATGGCCTTCACCAATTCGTCGAAATTGACGGTTTTGAGGATGGCCTCGCGCACCCGGATATCCTTGGTCGGGCCAGCAAGTAGATTCATTGCGCTGAAGGTGACATTCATTCCCGGTACGGATAACAGACGGGTGTGCTTATTGTGTTCCACCGCCTGGCGATTGGGGCCATCGATATTGCTGGCGATATCGATTTCGCCGGTCAGCAGCGAGTTGGTCATCATATTCAGATCGGGAATGAACTTCCATACCACCCGGCCCAGCTTGACTTGCGGGTCGTAATACTTGCTAAACCGGACCAGGCTGATTTTATCATCCTTGCGCCATTCCTTGAGGATAAAGGGACCCGTGCCCACCGGATGCAAACCGAAGGCGGCGCCTTGCCCCTCCACTTCCTCCTTCGGCACCACCGCATTGCCCACATCGGTTAACACCGAGAGAAAAGCGGCATTGGGCGCGTTGAGAATGACGGTAACCTTATTGGGCGACACGACCTGGACATCCTTTATCATCCGCGCCCGCTTCATTACCGATTCTTTGGCCGAACGCAATAGGCTGTACCGCACATCCTCAGCGGTCATTTTCCGACCTTTCTGGAACTTTCCCGGCTGGAAATAGACATCATCCCGCAGGTCAAACTGATACTCCCGTAAATCGGGACTCACCGTCCAATGCGTCGCCAAGCCGGGAATAATATTTTTCATATCCTTGTCGTAATAGACCAGGGTATTAAAAATATTCATCATAATATCCGATTCATAAGTACCGGTATATTTAACCGGGTCCAATGTACGGGGCACCGCCTCCAATCCGATAGTCAGTGTTTGACCTTTATCGTTCCCTTCCTTACAGCCGGCCAGCAACGCCATAAAAATAAAACCGACGATCAATAGCACAGAGCGTTTGTTCATTTGCCCCCCTGAAGGCATATCAATTATACAACCGTCAATAGCGCCATCACAGGGCGGCCGGATCTTCGGCCTTGCCCTGTTCTTGAACACAAACGTGAAAAATCATCCAAAAACAAGAATTCCATCCTGTTATTTGTCATGAAGTAAGCACAAGTCACCTTTGGTTCCATTTTATGGGACTTTGTTCCATTTTTTATATAAAATAAAATATGCCACAGAAGCGAAATGCGTCAAGCGTTTTATCGTATACTTTGCATTCAGGGAAATTAGGGAAAATGGCACCATAAAGATCAGAACTGCGCTCCATTATGGTGCAGCGCACCCATTCCGATCATCGCGTGTTTATGAAAACCCGCCGGACCGCAAATAAAGAGGATTGTTCTTCCCTGAATATCCGTTCACACAACACTGTACGGATGTGTTCAACAGGCCAGCGGCGGAAGCGTCCTGCGAAGAAGAATTTTAATTCTTCAACAACCGATAGCGTAATCCCCTTAACCCGGCGCCCGACGGATGAACGGGCACGGCTGAGCGTTCCGGCGACATCGCCGACCCGATCTCCCCGATGTCACATCAGCATCACGGTCAGTCTACGGACATGATTGATGTTTATTCCGGGTGTTGTGAATCGTTT
Organism: Martelella alba; assembly: GCF_005217455.1. Classification (GTDB taxonomy): domain Bacteria; phylum Pseudomonadota; class Gammaproteobacteria; order Enterobacterales; family Enterobacteriaceae; genus Acerihabitans. Next base: position 1,748 of record NZ_SZPQ01000066.1, on the reverse strand, counting down.
TCTGTATCGGGCGCCGTTCGGTTCAGGGTATGGACGCTATGATAGACGCCACTCAGTCCGGTGAGTAATTTGGGCTATTTGGCGATTGTTCGGAACGCGTAATCCGAGTTGAGCCGCCTTCTGGCGAGGTACTAGGCGGAGCGCTTATTCAGGCAAGTCAATTTTTCATCGGGACCGCAATAAGCGTTTTTGAACATTCGCTGGGCACAATACAATATCTAATTAGTTTCATGCTCTCATCTATCCCACCTCAGTTTTGCACTGATTTAGATATAATTTTAATGTGAATGATTATATCTGGCATTTTATTGCGGAAAAACAGCAATGCTGATTTGACAGGCCCCTTGAACAGGCAGGCCCTCTCCGCCATAAAGTAAATAAATTTAAAACAAAATCCAGATGTTTGCCAAACATAACACTGATCCATTGAACGTATTTAGGTAAAAGATATAATGCTTTTGTGAAACCCTTAATCCTCAGTTTTAACACAATCAAGAAACCATTCTAATCTATGACGAATAATAACAGTCCTTCCGAAGCAGCCATGCTAAACAGATACTGCGCCTCCTGTCCAAACCATAAAGACACGGTTATCAGTGGTTGGTTATATGTACCAATCATAGGAATCATTTTATGCGCTATTTTTTATTCAAGCATAGCGCTAACATCGATATTTAGCTATTCCAGCATCAAGTATTTTCATTTTTTATCGAGTTCATTTTTATTCTATTACTCCTTATTTTTCTGTTCGTTAAGTTGTTTCAGTTTGTACTCAATCATCATTTTCTTTAAGAGAAAAAAATATGCGCCGAAAATTATCATTGCCTATCAGATAATGAATTTCATTTTATTCGCCATTCTCGGTGTCATTGGTTTTATCCTTCCCGCTCCTGCAGGACTCTCTCTTATCGGATCTGCGTTTATAGCAACAATGTCAACATTTATCTGGGTGCCATATTTTATTTTTTCAAAACAAGTGAAAAAGGTGTTCATTCATTGACCCTATCCACTCAACCTATTTCAAATTGCACCGCGGCGTTAAGCCGCCCCAGCCAACAAAGCGGCAACGTGGAGTATGACGAGTATAAACGGAACGCGGCAACATTCCCGCACTTAGCCGGCTGCGAGGGAAACAGCCTCATCCGCCAGTATCAGCGCAAAATCATGGCCGGCCAGCGAGTGGCGAGTCTGCGCATCCAGCCCCTCGTCGGTAATGATATCCGTCAGCGCATCCAGGGGTACCGCACGGTACAGCGCCCAGGCGCCATATTTGCTATGGTCGGCGAGCAACACCCGCCGGCGGGCGTTTCTTAGCAAGTCTTCCTTCAAACCGGCTTTTTCCTCGGTGGGCGCGGTCACGCCGCGCTCCAGGCTCCAGGCATCGCACGTGACAAAGGCGATATCCGGGTTGATGCCGCGCAAAAAACGCCGGCCGTGCTCGCCAATGCAAGACTGGCTGCTGTCGTCGATACGCCCGCCGATGATGGTCACTTCGATTTGTTTGAATTCCGAAAGAAACAGCGCCACGTGCAGGTCGGCGGTGATCACCCGCAGGCGAAGATGCGTAAGTTGCCGCGCCAGTTCCAGCGCGGTGGTGCCGGCATCCAGCACCACCGCATCGCCCGCCTTGACCCACTGCGCCGCACATTTTGCGATAAGCCGTTTTTCTCCCAGGTTACGCTGCATTTTTTCCTGCGTCGTGGGCTGGCTGGGTATAAAACGGTTCAGCGTGACCCCGCCGTGCGTCC
>NZ_SZPQ01000065.1 GCF_005217455.1 Martelella alba | reverse complement strand
CGAGGGAATACCGGAGCCGACGGATAACACTAACTTAGAGATAAAAGCTGTCTGAATATAACGGGTCAAGATCAGGCTTTGCCACTGAGAGCACACCACGGGGTCGTTGCATGTGTGATATGTATACCGCCATGCCACATCCCGCTACGGCCAATCGCGTACTGTCCGGTTGACTCCCCACCCAGATGTGCGAGTATTTTTTCCAGATTACTGAATTCTTTCCCTCGGTCGTTAGAGGGTATTGGCCATACAATGTTGATCTTCCCTTTTTGGATTTTAGGAGAGCTTTGGGTTGCACTATTGTTGTCTGAATAACGGTATAGCTTGTAGGCTATGTTGTTATTTCGATAGGCTTGGCCGGGGTAAAACCCTTTTTCCTGAACAAAGTCAGATACCCACTTTGTCCCATTAAACATAGCCATATGTCCATCTGAATGACCCGGTGCATCCTGGATTATGACAACATCACCCGTCTGTTGGCCTGAAATTGAATAGACATTGCCAGCATGTACTGTCACTGCATCATTAACAACTTGGAAATTGTTTTCAAGTAACCATGGGCCATAATCTTTGGCAGAGTTTATTCCTGAATTTCTGGAAGATAATCCACCTTGGATTAATGCTACTTTAACATAATGGGCACATCGGAATTTCCCATATTTGAGGTGATCATCTAACCCACGATTAAATCTATTTAAGTTGTCTCTTGCGATGACCGCAGCGTTTGCGTTCAGCGTGCTAATGGCACTTTTTTTATTAAACATATTGTTGCCCATTAGTTATTGTTGCAATGACCTGTGGCACTGGAAACAAATAACACTGAATCCATGAGCCATCTACCATCATTTTTGAAAAGGTTTATTTTATATTTAGATTCGCTGTCACTGTGACCAAGAGTCAGTTCAATAATAGCTTTTCTATTATTTAGCGATGAGATATGTGTAGTGATCTCACTAGCCCACTCAGGGCAGATTTCCTGCACATTTGTAAAATAATCAGCTCCTGAATCATCATTGTTTTTCAGATTCTGAAGGTGTTTTGTTGTATAGTTATCAATGGCCTGCTGGCTTTTTTCTAGCCCACGTCCAACATCTGAGTCATTCCAGGCAGTGAGGTAGTCAGAATAAAAATGGCTGACAACAGCTTCCGGAGAGTAATTTATATCTGAAGAACCGAAACTAAACGTTGCAAAAAAACCAAATAGAATGGCACAGATTATCGTACGTAATTTCAAATGGTACTTCATGGTATACGTCTTTCCTTATTCAGAGTTAGTGTCTCTTCTTAACGCGCAAAAGGTCAGTCGTTAAAAGACTTACTGCTGATTTTATTTTCCTGAGTGATATCCGTCAGGCTGAAATTGGGTGTTTCGTTGGGAAGATTTGCGCCCGAGCCTGGTACCAGATAGTCCGACGTTTTCATAATGAACTCACCAGATGAACCATGCTCAATCCCGTTCTTACTCAGCCTCAGGTAAGACCCGCCGCCGTTCAGCGTCAGTGTTTTAGGGGTCGAGATGATGATTTCATCGTCACTGCTGGTCACGGTCAGCTGCTTTTGCGAAAAGAGCGACAGGGTGTTGTGCTGCGCCTGAATCTCGATATCTCCCTGGTTGGCGACCAGCTTTGCCCCGTCTTTATGCACAAACAGTCCCAGTGCCTTTTCAACCGTCACAGACAGGTTTTTCATTGCGCCGATATCGAGATGCTCGCCCGCGTTTATCATGGTGTTGCGATGGCTGGCGAGCTGAAGGTGTTCACCCGAGGCAAAAGCCACACCCTGCGGAGCGCTTGCCAGCAACACGGCGGACCGGAGGTCTTTCAGCCTGTCGGTTACCAGGTTAATCTGAGTGTTGATATCGGACACCAGCGCTCCCGCCGCTTCGGCCGCACTGTTCAGGAACCGCATCTGGCTGTTGGCCTGGTTTATCGCCTTGATGGCTGGCGCCATTTCCAGCGCCGGCCCCTGTGCTTTGGCCTGTGCGTCTGCCGTCAGAAAGAGCCCTTTTCCCGCACGGACTGCGCCAAATTCATCCGTCCGCAATTCAAATCCCGCCCCGCGCTTTTCACGCTGTCCATTGACCAGGTGCCCCATGTTCAACTGCGTTTTGCCGAACTCCGTGGCGAGCTTGATATGCTCTTCCTGGCGCTTATCCTCCATCCGCAGTTTGTTGTTGGCCGGCGTGCGCCAGATGTTGCGCGTGTGGTTATCGCTGGTGACATGATCGGGGTGCTCGGAGTCATGCTGGGCGTAGGCGATATAAGGACGATCCGGGTCGCCGCTGTCAAACATCACCGACACTTCCGTGCCATCAAGTAGCGGAGCATGCCAGCCATAGGTGTCACCGGCATACGGTTTTGCCATCCGCAGCCATAAATAGCAATGGCCCAGTTCTACGTTGTTACGATCGAAGTCCAGTTTCACCCGGTAGCGCCCCTGCGAGTCAAGCCAGGCGTACGTGTCGCCTTTCTGAGTGCTCTGGACGCGCGCCGGTAATGAGCCGGATATTACCGGGCGGTTGAGCAATGCCGGGCGATAACAGACCGTTTCGCTGTATGGGATACCCTCAAACGTCATCTGGAAGCTATCTCGCCGTGAACCACTGGCGCGTACCGTGGTGATAACAATCCCGTCTTTTATCACATCAGGCAAGCTCGCATCGGTTTCCAGCACCTGTCCCGGAACCAGATGGGGACTGGAAGCACACCCACTGACTGTGTACTGCGCGTTCAGAATACGTTCATGGCGCAGACGGGCAAAATACGCACCGGTCTCTGTGCTTTCTGTATCGCCTTCGGTCAGGAAAGGCTCCGCGTAATGGTAGATTTCCCCTGTGGTAATGCCTTCTTTGCCGCTGATGCTTTCAGCGCTGTCCTGCGGCGTCAGTGCGTCACGGTAGTTGTAATCCCGGGTGGCGACACTGCCGCTCACGACGTTGCAGGCCGTCTGAATATCCCAGAGACTTTCCTGCCCGCTGTCACTCATCCCGGCCTGGTTACGCAATGGCAGAGCGACGCCAAACTCATACTGCGCCTGGCTGTCCTGGAATATCACCACATCCTGCTCAAGACGGCTATCCATCTCAAAACGCCAGTAAATACCCACTTCAGCCAGTAGCCGCTGGACAAACGCCAGATCGGTTTCCCGCCACTGGGTGATAAGCTCCCGGGCAGGATATTCCCGTGACAGACGGAATTCAAAGTCAGGCCCTTCCAGACCGTGCTTACGCAGCACCCGCTCAACCACGTCGGTCACCGACTGGTTGAGGAAAATTTCGCTGCCCTTCGTATGCGCCAGCAGAGCGATACGCGGGACCAGTGACAGCGCGTAAACGGTATCCTCTTTTGACGTGGATATACGTTCAAACGACTCCACCACACCATACAGGGTACGTAACGGGATAGCGGGAGCCCCGGTAAACATCGGCGTCTGAAGCGTAAATGATGCGGGTTGCAATAACACCGCGTCACTCCCAATATCCGGCGTAGAACAAGTAACGGAGATATCTAATCGCCAGGGCTGGCTTAGCGACTCAACCGAAGTGAATTTCAGTACATCGAGAAATTCAGTACAGCCATGAACGTCCATCCAGTAGCGCGACTGGCCCAGCGGTTGTTTCACCAGGCTGCTCGCAGCGTTTATCAAAGCCTTGCTCATAACTGTATTCCTGTAAGTGTCAATGTTAAAATGCCCACCCCGCCAATGTGAAATTGCCTCACGCCGGCTCTCGACCTTTAAATGCCGCCAACTGGCTTATCCACTCGTAGTCATCGGCCACTGTTTCGCGTAGGCCACGTTCAGACGGTCATCGTTCTGGAAGAACACATTCCAACGATGGCGGCTGCCGCCGCCAAACCATTCACTGTCATGTTTCACTATCAGTCGGGCTGCAATATCCCTGAGTCCCAGTTCCGTGTGATAAAGCGCGTTATACAGCTCTTTTCCTGGAAGCTCGCCGTCGCCATAGGAGTCGATCTTTTTGACCAGATTTTTATAGAACGACGAAACCTGCTTTTGCTGTATTCCCCGTTCTTTGCCTACCCGCTCGGACATCCAGTCGTAAGCCCCCTTAACCCATTTTTCGCGCAGTGACTTCGACACATCCGGTGAGGGGTCCTCTTCGAGTGTGGAGAACCCTAACTCCTTAAGGTCATACTGATGTAATTCCTTAACGTCACCCTGGCTCATCCAGTTACGGGGGCTGACTTCGAACCACGTTTTACCTGTGTTGTCTTCAAAAGGGTTACACTTATCCTGCGGAAGTATTTTTCCACCATCTTTCAGCACAATGCAGGACATGGCTTTGAAAGTGCAGTCTTTACCTTCGCCGAACTTCTGGTAAAGTGATTTGCCCGACAATATCTGAATATACCGCTGCCCGCTGGTGATGTTTTCCGGGTTATTCAGGAAACCCGGCATTCGCGGGTCCTTGCTGATAACCTCGATATGCGCGTAATGGCAGGAAGTTGTATTGCCTTTTCCGGCAGGGGCAATATCCTCCCATTTTTCCCGAAATCGCCGCGATACCGTCTGATGAAGCGCTGATCGCGAAGTTGCTGGCGGTATGCTTAAGAACGTCTGTTTTGGCTTTAAAGCATTTCGCTTTGGGAAATGACGATAAAGGCGCAAGCCCCATATAGAGCGAGTAAAACTCCAGCCAACTGTTCTCTTTCTCCGGATCGGGTTTGCTAACCGATTTCACCAGCACAAAGGTACTGGAATACTTTAGTTCTTTTCCATTGTAATCCGCTGTTTTGTAATCCTGATTCAGACGCCAGGCAACGACTTCACCTTTTGCCATACACTGCAAGGGGACAGCTGATTCGGCATTGTCAGCGGTCAGTGCTGATCCAGGGGCTGAAACCTGGCTGATGTGAATACCACCATGCCAGAGCTGGTTAGTACCCGCAAGCCATGAGCCGTGAGGCTCACGACCAATCAACTTCATAACCTCTTCAGGAGTGGCGTATTGACTGCCATTTTGTTTGCGTACCGGGAAACATATTTTCATTTCAACAATCCCTATCGTGACAAGTTGCCATCCGTTGCAGGCGGCAGAATTTCAAGGGAGGTCCTGTCAAAGACCGGCATTTCTGTATCCATTGATGCGCCGCCCACAGGTACCGGGTATTGCGAGACTTTGACCAGGTAGTCGCCAGCTGAACCATGCTCTATGCCGTTTGGACTCAGCCTCATATACGAGCCGCCGCCCAACGCGCCAGTAAATACCCACTTCAGCCAGTAGCCGCTGGACAAACGCCAGATCGGTTTCCCGCCACTGGGTGATAAGCGCCCGGGCAGGATATTCCCGTGACAGACGGAATTCGAAGTCCGCCCCTTCCAGTCCGTGTTTGCGCAGCACCTGCCCAACCACGTCGGTCACCGATTGGTTGAGGAAAATTCCGCTGCCCTTCGTGTGTGCCAGCAGGGCGATACGGGGCACTAGCGTCAGCGCGTAACGGGTATCCTCTTTCGCGATTGACAGGCGGCGAAACGATTCCACCGCGCTGTAACGCAACACTTCAAGAAAATTAGCGCAGCCATGTACATCGAGCCGGTAACATGACTGACCCGGCAGCTGTTACACCAGGCTGGCGGTGTTGTTAATCACAGATCTACTCATTGCTGTTCTCCTTTACTCTGCCCATCAAATTCCAGGACGATACCCTCCTCTTCATCCCAGGTAAGCCGAAGGGAAGACGGCTTCTGTTTTGCGGCCAAGTGGCTTAATAATTGTTGGCTCAGTACCGGCAGTATCTGCTGATTAAGCAGGCTGTCCACATTACGGGCCCCGGTATCCGGCAGCAGACAGGCTGTCGCCAGAGTGTCGATGAAGTTTTCGCCGATATGGGTTGAAATGCCATAGTGCCGCTGCAGACGATCGCCCACCTGGGCCAGTTTCATCCCGACGATGGTCCGCATGGCATCCTGCGCCAGCGGACGGAATATTACCGTCTGGAAGCGGGCCAGCAATGCGGGCTGGAAATGATCGCGCAGGATCGGGCGCAGCAGTTCATGCAGATCGCTTTCGGCCGCCTCCTGTTGTTCGTCAATCCGTTGCATCAGCGGATCGCTGCCCAGGTTGGAGGTCATCAGGATGACGGTATTGCGAAAATCAATCTCACGGCCTTCCCCGTCGCGCATAAAGCCCCGGTCAAAAACCTGATAAAACAGGTTCATCACATCCCGGTGGGCCTTTTCCACTTCATCAAGCAGGACCACGCTGTAGGGCCGCTTGCGAACCGCTTCGGTGAGAATGCCGCCCCGGCCGTAACCCACGTAACCAGGAGGGGAGCCCTTTAATTGACTGACGGTATGCGGCTCCTGATACTCAGAGAGGTTGATGGTGATAAGCGACTTTTCGCCGCCATACAGGGTATCAGTCAGCGCCAGCGCAGTTTCGGTTTTACCTACTCCACTTGGGCCGACCAGCAAAAAAACGCCCAGCGGGCCGTTCTCCGGCGTCAGACCAGTCTTCGAGGCCCGTAGACGCTGAGCGATGGTGTGCAGGGCAGGCCCCTGGCCGACAACGCGGGCGGCCAGTTGCTCTTCAAGCGTCAGTAGTCCGGTCTGCTCATCCTTCATCAGTGATGAGAGCGGGACGCCGGTCCAGTCTGCAATCACTGTTGCTACCGTGCGCGCATCCACATCTAATCCCAGCAAGGGGCCGCTGTGTTGCGCCAGGGACAGCTCGGACCGAAGTGCGGCGAGCTCTTGCCGTCGGCTGCTGTCGCCGCGGCATTCCTTCAGCTTTTCCGTAAACTGTTTTTCGGTCTCATGCTGGATTTGGAGGGATATCTTTTGTTGGCCGAGCTCAGCGGTGAGCTGTTCAATCTCCGGCAAGCGCGAGCTATCCACCGGGTTGCCCAGCGCGATGTCTTCCAGCAGTTCCTGTTGCTCCATCGCCAGCGACGTCATCTCAGCCTGCAAACGGGCAAGCTGTTCCGGCAGCGTGTCCAGGCTCATACGAACCCGGGCCGCCGCGGTATCCAGCAAATCCACGGCTTTATCCGGTAACTGGCGCCCCGTCAGGTAGCGGCGGGAAAGTGTCACCGCCGCGCGGACGGCCTCGCCGGTAATGTGTACGCCATGATGCTGCGCATAATGGGGTTTAAGACCCCGCAGCATCAGGCAGGCCGTCTCATCATCCGGTTCATCCACCCTGACCATCTGGAAGCGGCGTTCAAGGGCGGCGTCACGCTCAAAATATTGCTTGTACTCGCTCCAGGTGGTGGCGGCGATGGTGCGCAGTTCGCCACGGGCCAAAGCCGGTTTGAGCAGGTTGGCGGCATCCGCCCCACCCGCCTGATTGCCCGCCCCGATGAGGGTATGCGCCTCATCGATAAACAGCAGCACCGGCACGGGAGATTGCTGTGCCGCGCCGATGATATTTTTAAGCCGTTGCTCGAATTCGCCTTTAACGCCAGCCCCCGCTTGTAATAAGCCCAGATCGAGTGTTTTCACCATTACCGGCTTTAAGCTTTCCGGCACATTCCCCTCAACGATACGCAGGGCCAGCCCTTCAACCAGCGCTGTTTTGCCGACGCCCGGTTCACCCACCAGGATCGGGTTGTTTTTGCGGCGTCTGGAAAGAATGTCCACCATCTGGCGAATCTCGTTGTCACGGCCAAAGACCGGATCAATTTTCCCCTCGCGGGCGCGGGCAGTCACGTCTACCGTGAAACGGTTCAGTACGGCGTCTTCCTGTGAAATATCTGATTGTTCGCCTCCGTGCCGGCTCCGCGTATCCTTATTTGAATCCATCGCTTTGCCGATAATTACGACATTATCACCGGCGGGCTCCTGGATTTGGGCTTCAGGCCGCTCATCGGACTGAGTGTCCAGAAGGGGGCGCAGCCTCTCCAACTGGCGAGTGGTCAGGGTCATTAATGGCCACAATCCCTCACAACGTGTCAACCCAGGTATTTCAATCATGGCCGTAAGCAGATGTACGCTACGAATTTGCTCATCTCCCACGAGTGTTGCGGCCAGCCAGGCCTGTTTCAGTAAAGACTGAAACGAGCCCGAAAGCGCCGGTCGGCTGCGGACCGGACACGGTTGCGCATCCAGCCAGTTCAGCAATGACTGCCAGACCGCATCCATATCCCATTCATAGCGACGGGCCAAAACGGTCAGATCCCCTTCCCCCTGTTCAAGCAGTTTTAGCAGCCAGTGCTCAGGAGTGATCTCCGCATGAGCCCGCGTCTGGCACAGCGATGCGGCGCCCTCGAGTGCTTTCGCGCAGTAATGATTTAAACGACGCAGCAGAACAGCAGACTGACTTTCCATTTCAGGTCTCTCTTTACAAATGTATTCAGATTCAGGACACGCTACCGCCCATCGCTTTTCCTTTTGATAAGGAGACCAAAGCGCACAAGGTCAGAAAGCGGTTTTAAAGCCACTTTTGCGGTCACCCTGACGGATGACGGCAAAAGTCACCTGACGGGCTGGCTTTCGCCAGCCCGGTTGGGCATTACGCAGTGGCGCGTTCGTTCCAGGAATCGGAATGAATGATGTTGCCATCTTTGTAGGTCCAAGTGATTTTTTCGTAGCGCAGTTCGATGCGCTCCAGGTGGTTGTGTTTCTCTTTCGACGGGTCCTTCACGTCGTACATTTCAGGATTCACTTTCACCACTTTCACGTTTTCCAGTTTGGTGTTGAAGTATTCCACTTCCTGACCCGCGTCGTTGATTCTGTACCACTTGAACTCGGCGGATTTCAGGGTCTGACCGGTGGTCACCGCCTTGTACAAATAAGGGCTGGCAGAGTCGATTTCCTTGGTAAACAGGAACGGTGTGTGAATACGCGTTCCGGTCAACTTGCCAGTATTGTTATCCGTCGGGATGTACAGGTTATGTGCCTGTGCAGCGACTTCGATGCTGCCTTCGCGGTCCCTCACATTAACGGAACCTTTAATGTCCGCGCCGCCATCGTCCTTCAGCCACAGGTAAACTGGAATTGCCATGTTTTACTTCTCCATTTATTGAGTTGAAACGCCACGTTCATTCCGTGACACTGGTGTTGTGTCCAGCAGGCGACAGGCATCGGCCTGCGGTACCAAACTGATCTCGACACGCCGGTTATGCGTTCGGCCATCAGGCGTATCGTTGGATGCAATTGGGCGGCTGTCGCCATACCCCTGCACCGCAAAGCAACTTTCCGGGACGCCCCCCGTATCACGCATCCAGTTGCGTACAGCTTCCGCCCTTTGTAAAGACAGGGTCTGGTTGAGCGGCGCGCTGCCGGTATTGTCGGTGTGGCCGCTGACGACAATCAGCCAGCCCGGCCTGGCTTTGATGCCCACCAGTGCATTGACCAGCACTTTGGTGGAGCCGTCTTTGAGCGCCACCTTACCGGAATCAAACAGCGACATCCCTTCAAGACGCACAATGTTCGGTGCCGATTCAGGTTCTGGAGCGGAAGGGGGAATATACGTATCGATGGCCTGTTGCAGCGCCAGCCACAAACGTTGCCCCGGATAATAGCCCAGGCTGTAACGCAACGGCTCACCCTGCCGCTGCCAGCGCTCAAGCAGGAGGGCGTCCTGTTTCAGTGCGACCAGCGACTCTGCCTTAGGGGCTGAGTGGTTCATCGGAATTGCGGCCCAGCGCTGTAAATCGGCGCCCACCTGGCGGATAAGGCCACGGTTATTGAACGCAGAAAAGCCCAGCGCCGCCAGGGCGCACAACAACATCAGCAGAACAAGGCGACGGGTACGTTGCCCCCCCTGTACCGGAGAGGCGAAAGGCGCCAGTAACGGCAGCACGGCATCAGGAAAACGGCTGAACGGGGCCGTCCGACTCGCCGCAAGACGAAACCGCAAACAGCTGCGGCGATAAAGCCGGTTCGCCCACACCGACTGCAATCCCGGCATTGCGGCACCGGGGCGCAATGCCACGGCAAAAACGCGGACGGGAGGGATGCGTTTGTCAGCCTTCTCCAGTTCATCCAGCAGTGTCTTGCGGATGAATGAAAATGCCTGTACAAGCACAGGAAGCGCCGCGAGGTTGTTATCCATCTGCTGCCAATCGATGAGCGCCTGTGGCGATTCATTCTCCGGGCAGACCACCGGCTTGTCGCCGCGAACAACAACCCATGGCAACTCAGGCCCCGAAAATTCACAACTCACCACCACCGGCAATGTAAAACCGGTAAGAGAGTTCAACTGTTTACATTGCTGACGGAGGGTTTTGAACGCTGAACGCAGCGCTGCCTCATCCTGGTACCTGTCTGGCTGGCAGACGTACATCACCGAAAGCTGACCGGTCTGGCGGGGGAACTGAGCCTGAATGCTGCGGACCACGTCTGTTAACCGACCCACATCTCCTGTTCGCAACCACCAACCCTGTGCCGTTTTACGCGGCGACCGGCCCTGGAATATCTCATCCAGGCCATCGCCGCACACCAGAACCACAGGCCCCTGCGTATCCAGCAATGGCAGATCGACTGTTGGAATGGCACCGTCTGCTGGTGTCTCCCTGCGTTGGCGACTTTTCCAGACAAGCCAGCCCGACAGGATGACAATCAGCAGCGTAGCCAGGCTTTTGAACATGTTTCCTGCCGGGATGAAGTACCACAGCAGCCACAGCAAAGCGGCAACGCCCGCCAGGGTGTGTAAGACAACCGGGATGATGACTGATTTGCGCATTAACGTGGCGGCTCCGGTATGTGCGCCGACAGCAATGCCTGAAGCCATAGATGCCCGCCCCACCAAACGACGCCGGTCAGGATGACGGCCAGCGCAATCCAGAACCAGATCGAACGCGCCAGACTCCAGCGCTGTTTACCCGTGCGGTGGATGACCAGCGACAAACCCGCATCAGGCGGCGATACACGTTCAGAAAGCGCTTTAGCCACTTCATCACGTTGCGTCTGACTCACCACCTTCAGGCTGTACAATCCCTGAAAACCCAGGGCAATCACGCGGTGATAGCAGGTCAGAACGGCCTTATCCGGCGCAGGCTGACGCAGGGCTTCCGCAATACGATCCCAGAGAGCCTCGCCCGCCCGCAAGGAACCGAAGAATCGGGCCTGAAGCGGTGCCTTGCGCCAGGCCGCCTGGCCTTCATCGACTCCGAACGCTTCACTTTCTTCAGGCTTATCAGGTTTGCGGCTCATCACCGTTTCGTCCAGCAAAGCGCATTGAGCGTAGGAAATATGATTAATACTGGCTTCGTCGTAGCCGGCACGAACCAGGGCTTCGCGAACCTGTTCAACCTGTTTAACGCATTTGTCGTAAAGCGCCGTGCCGTCGGGCGCCACCGCTCCCTTCCTCAGCAAGGTGACGGTGAGCCAGGTTTCCGTCATCAGTTGGTCGATATCAATATCCTGTCTCATGAGCGCAACACCGCAAACAATTCAAGCGCCAGCGTCCCAAGCAGTTGTGGCACATAGAACATACACACGCCCTGCTCCCGCATTTCACGGGCGGCAGCGCTTTCCATATCGAGTGCGAAATACTGATTTTCCATACGCGCCGGTAACGCGGCCGGGACCCGACCGACTGGAATAAGCGGGATTCCCTTGAGTGCGACGCCGTAAATCTTATTGACGTCATCAGGCGAACCCGCTTGACAGAGCGCGGGAAATTTATCGGCTATCTGCCAGGCCGGAATATCTGAACGCACGGAGAGATACAGGTCGGCCTCCTCACGAAGACGAACATCATGAAGGTTCGCCTTCCAGGTCTGCTCATCAGGACGCGACATCTCAAGGGCGATAACCCGTGATGGCAGACTCGTTTCCAGTAAACCGGCGATCAGCTCGAACAGCGGCAGGAAGGCTTTGGCCGGTTCCGCATGGTCATAACCCGGGATTGCATCCAGATCATGGTCCAGGGAAAAGGTCAACATGCTGCCAGCCAGACGCGCCAGCTCCGCCCATACCTGCTCGGGATGCCGGGCCGGGAATCGTTCGTACTCCGACAGAACGCCGGCATGGGAGTTAAGCGCATTCAGCAACCAGAAAAGGGAAACGTCCGCGACCGCAAAGTCGGCCAGCCGCTCGTTGCTTTCCCGGCGCATGGTCATCAGACGCAAGCGGCGGGAGTGAAGCTGGCGGTTAAGCAGCACAAGGCGCTCACGCAAAACCGGACTTGCGGCGAATAACGCCACGGGGGGGATAAACGTCGGATCCTGGCGCCATCCGTTTTGCCCGTCCCGAATCAGTCTCCCAACCGGGCAGGTTTTCCATGCAGCGTTACTTTCATGGGCGAACCGGATGGAGATATTGAAACGGGCGACGGCCATGGATTCTTCCTCTGGGCCGAAAGCATCCTGAATAGTCACCCACTCTTCACGATAACGAAGTGGCCGGTCAGAAATAACGCCCGCATGCGCAACGTTGATCACGCCTGATTGCATCTGCGGCAGAGCGATAACGATGGTGACCGCATCTCTACCCTCAACATGGACCGGTTCCAATTCCCGGGGAACAGGCGGTAGGTCGCTGCGTTGTGTATCGATAAGCGTTCCGTCTTCCAGCCAGAGTCGCAACGCTGAAATCTGGATCAATCCGGCAGAAAGGAGACTGTCGTTAAACTCAACCTTTTCCACACCCCAGGAAAACGGCGATGCCAGTGCTGATGCGCCGGCACAACGAAAAGATTCCCACTCAGCCTGCTGTTGAAACTGCTGGGGGGACAGCAATGCCCCTTCGTTCCACAGCGGACGATAAATTTTCATCCCTGTTCCCGCCTTATGCCTTGGCTTTCGGCATCTGAGATACCAGCGACAGATTGACGTCCATGCCCTCCACCTGGAAGTGCGGGACGGCAAAGAGTTTCACGCGGAAGAAACCGGGATTGTCTTCAATGTCCTCTACCACCACTTTCGCGTCACGCAGCGGATGTGATGCCTGCAAGTCATCGCCCGGATCGGTCATTTCGGTGACCAGGCCCCTGACCCAGGTGTTGAGCTCCAGCTCCAGCAGGCGGCGATCTTTGGTGGTGCCGATATTCTCGCGCTGAATAATCTTCAGATAGTGCGCAATGCGCGACAGCAGAAAAATATAGGGCAGGCGGGAATTGATACGGCTGTTGGCCGTCGCATCCGGAGTGTCATAGACCGCCGGTTTCTGGGCGGAGTTTGCCGAAAAGAAGCAGGCGTAGTCGCGGTTTTTGTAGTAGGACAACGGGATGAAGCCCAGACTGGAGAACTCAAACTCACGGGTTTCCGGTATCATCACCTCCGAGGGGATTTTGACCTGATTGCCGGTGCCCAGGTCATACAGGTGAATGGGCAGGCCTTGCACCGCGCCGCCAGCCTGCGGGCCGCGTATCTGCACGCACCAGCCGTTATTGATAAAGCTCTTTACCATGTTGGATGCAAAGGAGAAAGATGCGTTGGTCCACAGATACCGCTCATGGTTCGGGCCCTTCACCTCTTCAACATAGTTGAAGCCGCGCACCGGCACGGTATCCGGGCCATACGGCAGGCGCCCCAACACACGCGGCATCACCAGGCCGATATAGCGGCTGTCATCCGTTTCGCGATAGGATTTCCATTTGATATATTCGGCGCGGTCAAAGTAGTTACCGATATCTTTAATCGCCGCGACCTCTTCCATCGTGTCTTTCAGGAAGAATTTCGGGCCGACGGAGCCGATAAACGGCATATGGGCGGCGGCGGATACGTTTGAGATATTACGCAGTAACGCCACATCCTGCGCAGACGCATCAAATTCGTAAGCGGAAATCAGCGCCGCGATGGGCTCTCCGCCCGGGCTATCGTATTCAGCGGTGTATGTGTGCTGGTATAACCCGCTCTGAATAATCTCCGGCGCGTCTTCAAAATCCTGACGCAAATCGTCTTTGGCGATATCCAGAATTTCCAGCTTCACGTTCTGGCGGACATCGGTGTTATCCGCCAGGGATTTCAGACCGCGCCACAGCGATTCCACTTTCTGAAACTCGGCATGGTGCATTACCGCATCCAATTGACGGCTGATTTGGTGATCAAGTTGCGCTATATGATGGTCAATCAGATGCTTATCCAGTTTTTCAACCTTCGCGCCGGCTTTGCTCAGGCACTCCATAAACACTTTCATGCCCGCCGTCAGGCGTTCGTCCGCCGTGGCA
>NZ_SZPQ01000006.1 GCF_005217455.1 Martelella alba | reverse complement strand
TTTGGCGATTGATCAGATCGCACAATCCGGGCTGAGTTCCCTCAATGTGATCTATTATTCTGCGCAGCTATTTAGTAGATCGCGGATTTTTTGATAGAAACGCTTCTCCGACGAACGTATGTCGCGAATGCGTTCAAGCAGCTCATCGAAATAGTCCCATTGTGGGTCTTTAAGACGTTCGTCATCCATGGCGAAGCCTTTTACTAGGTATTCCCCAAGGGTGCGGGTGGCCCATTGCCTAAACTGGGTGCCACGGGTAGAGCGTACGCGGTAGCCGACCGCGATGATCATAGGTAGTGCATAAAGCTGAGTTAGGTATTCCTTACCATCAGCGGCAGTTGTAAACTTTGAGTTGACAACTGCCCCTTCAGCCAGCTCCCCGTCTGACAAAACGCTCTTCACATGCTTGCTGATATTCTGTTTGCTGGTTTGGTACAACTCCGCCATTTCCAACTGAGTGAACCATACCTGTCCAGCTAATTCGCGCAGCACTAACTGCGATTGACCATCATCGGTTGTGTAGAGGATCAGGTCGTTATCCATACCATCTTACTCCTCGATAACAATGCCTTGTGCTTTTAGCCACTGAAGCCCTTTTACTGTTGTGCGGTAGGCTTGGTTGGGATGATTGACCACTTCTGGATGGAGATAATCGATCAAACCTTCTTGCTCTCTGAGCACGTTCAAATGATTGTGCTTTAAGGGGGTATCTTTACGTGCTAGCTGAGTGGCCAGTTGTTCGGCTTTATAGGGACGTAAAGCACATAGCCAAACGATGATTGGCCAAAGTTTGTCCTTACGTGCTTTTGAAGTGAGTTGTTCAATCCTTTGAGCGAGTTCATTCGGGACAGGGAAGTCACTCGTATTTGGAATTAGGTCACTCGTATTTGCTTCAAGGTCACTCGTGTTTTGGGTTAGGTCACTCGTATTCGACGTCTCAGGTGCTGCTGCATTTGTTGAAAACAGCGGTAACTGCTCATCATTTTGCAATGGTAACGCTAACTGGTAATACGTTGCCGGACCTGCGCCACCTTGCTCCAGTAAATGGTACTGATGGTGCAATTTTCGCAGTAGTTGGCTTGCCGATAATGTATCTAACCCTGAAATAGCACGAAGACCGGCATTATCAACAGCCCCCGTTTCTTTGGCGAGCAGTAGGGCTTTGGCTTCATTATCGGTTAAATGTAACTCTGCAAACTGTTGTAACCAGCTTAACTGTTCTTCACCTAACAACTGATGAAGCAAATAGGTTGCAATAAACTCATTTTCAATCACTTTACTGATAAATACCGGCGCGGTTAACCTTGCTTGCTCAAGCAACCGGCGCATGGTTTTAATACCGGAGCCTTTGGTTTCGGCAAAGCTTAAATCGTAAAGAACGGCGGCAATGACGGGATTGCGCAGTTTTGACCCCATATCTCCCAGCGCGATCTCTGGCTTTAGAGAATAGCCCGCATTACGAATTTCTATACGGTTACTGTAGCGCACGACCAGAATCGGTTGATTGACCTGATAATCTCTGTGCATCACCGCGTTGACGACCGCTTCACGAATCACCTTGTGGGGTAATAGCGGCTCATCGCTACGCTGTGTACTGCCGTCTTTCAGTCGAAAATGACGAGGCAGATCATCGCTAATTGTGGCTTCAAGCTTTGGAATCAGCCGTAGTAGTGGTTCGCGTATATCGAGCGTAATCGCAAAACGCTGCTCTGGGTCTTCTACCCATTGGGTGCCATTAATTCGCACATAATCAACGCGTACAGCAGGTAACAGACGGCGCAGCGCCAATGGCTTACCCATCAACAGCATCCCTGCAATATTAGGTACCCATTTGTCGCCTTGTTTTTTGACCAGATTCAGCGCATAAAGCATCTCATGTTCAGATAGTTGTAACTCTTCAGCGTATGGGCGTACTTTGGCGCGCAATGTGCGGTATAAGGCGATGGCTGAAGGATCTAAGTCATCCCATTCTGCATTGGCAAGTTGTACCTGCTCATAACTCATGCCGCTTTTGGCTAATAACAGCGGTTCCAGCTCTTGCTGGCTGCATTCGTAATCCCCATTCAGCCCGCGTCGCCACACCCCTGTTTTACGCTTATTTTTGCTATCAAACTTTCCTTTGAAGGTACAGGGCTTAGCGGCAGGCTCCAGCTCTGGCACAAATAAGCGAATCACTTTTTTGCCTTCAAGCTGAGTAACGTCACCTCGCACCGGAATAGGGGCTTCGAACTGCTCGCGGCAGTTACTTTGGATGGTATTCAATAATGCATCCGCATCGGTTACCCCACAAACGCTGAAGGTTTCATCAGGGGTTTTCGGTTCATCAATACCTAACAGCAAATAGCCACCACCAAGCCCGGGTTCATTAGCAAAGGCACAAATGGTTTGCATCACAGACTTACCAATGTCACTGGCCCGCTTGGCTTCTATGCGTGGTTGTTCGTCCAGTTGACGCAGTTGCTCCAGTAATTCCTCGGGGGTAAATTCATCCATATCAGGCGGCCTCCTCAACGGTGACACGACGTTTACCCGTCAACAATTGTTGCATCAGCGCTTTTTTCTCTTGTTTTAACGCTTCCAGATTTTGTTGCAGGGCAGAGATTTCCTGATCGGCGGCAGAGAGAACGGCAGCGATTTTTTGTTGTTCAACCATATCGACTGGCACTTTAAAATCTTTCTCTTTCAGCTCCCTCATATGGCGGCTGTATCCCAGATTAGGAATATCGGTATGGCAAAGTAAGTAGTAGCCAAACTTCTTATCTAGGAACTCTTTAGTATCTAGCACCTGCGTTCCATCGGCTCCGGGACAAAACTCAAAGTCCACCCATTTTAAGCAACGAGTATGGTCGCCAAAGATAATCACAGGAACATTTGTGTAACGTTCGTCGTTGTCACAATATCCAGCTATCAATTCTTTGCCTTGGTCAACTATTGCCACCGAACCAGTAGCAAGATAATCGGATGATTTAACTTGCGCAGATTTCTTATTTGCTACTTTAAATGCCTCATCAAATGTCAGAAATCTCCACTCCCCACTAAACCGACCCCCATTCTTATCCAGCAGGCGTTTTTTGCCAGTGAGCAATTGTTGCATCAGGGCTTTTTTCTGCTGCTGGCTGTTGGTGAGCAGTTGTTCGGTGGTGGTGATGGCCTTATCCCAAGTGGAGAGGATTTGGGTGATTTTTTTTTGTTCTTGTACCGGAGGAACAAGTACTGGAATTTTTTCAAGCGAAGCTTTATTTAGTTTGTATCTGCCTGCACCCTGACGACTAAGAAAACTAAAAATATCTCGATGCATGAAATAGTAATAAAACCACTCTCTAGTGGCCTTCTTGGTGCCTTCGATAACGTGAGCATGGTTATTCACAGTACACTTCCCATCCACTAATTGGGTCATAGCCTGCGACTCGTACTTCAGGAAATGGTCGCCATCTTCTCCAATGAGGGCATAGCTCCCATCTTGTTCAAAAGTTCCTATGTATCCTTGAATTTTTGTAGGGCCGTAATACGGATATCTCCCTGGATTTTTATCTCGCTCGTCTTCGCTAATTGGCTTTCTCAAGTTATTTTTAATAGCGAAAGCTTTTCCGACATAGTTAAATGCCCACCCGTCAGGTACAGATTTTACCCGTGCCTGCATAAGCTCAAGTTGAGAATAGCTTCCATCATGCACCATAACCCAACTCCTCAAGATACTTAGCCATCTCGGTTTCCAGCTCAGCCAGTTGGGCTTTGAGCTGTTCGCGTTCTGCTCGCACGGCCATCAGGTCGATCTCTTCCTCTTCTTCAAAGGTATCAACATAACGTGGGATGTTCAGGTTGTAGTCGTTGTCTTGGATCTCTTTCAGGCTGGCAAGATAGGCGTATTTATCGACGTTTTCTCCCGCTTTGTAGGTGGCGACGATCCTAACGATATTCTCTTCGCTGAGCTGGTTCTGATTTTTACCGGATTTAAACTCGCGTGAGGCATCGATAAACAGCACGTTGTCATCTACCTTTTCTTTTTTGAAAATCAGAATCGCGGCGGGAATACCTGTGCCGTAAAATAGTTTCTCTGGTAGGCCAATCACCGCATCCAGTAGATTTTCATCGATCAGTTTCTGGCGGATTTTGCCTTCTGTTGAGCCACGGAATAGCACGCCGTGGGGAACAACCACACCCATACGACCCGTCTTAGGTTTAAGTGTCTCAATCATGTGCAGAATAAAGGCATAGTCCCCTTTGGTTTTTGGCGGTATACCACGACGAAAGCGGCTGAACTTGTCTTTTTCCGCGTCCTCATGGCCCCATTTATCCAAAGAAAAGGGTGGGTTGGCGGTCACAATATCAAACAGCATCAAGTCGCCGTTTTTATCCAGCAACTTAGGGTTGCGAATGGTATCGCCCCATTCGATTTTGTGGTTGTCTTCGCCGTGCAGGAACATATTCATTTTGGCCAGCGACCAAGTTGAACCAATAGCCTCCTGTCCATAGAGGGCATAATTCTTACTATCAAAGTTGGTACGGACTTTACTGCCACATTTCATCAACAGTGATGCAGAACCACACGCCGGATCGCAGATGCTGTCGCCTGGTTGCGGCTCAAGCAGCTCAGCAATCAAGTCACTGACTTCAGGTGGTGTATAAAACTCCCCAGCTTTTTGGCCGCCACTGGCGGCAAAGTTTTTGATTAAGTACTCGTAGGCGTTACCAATCACATCCAGTGTACCGACGCGACTCGGTTTGAGGTTGAGTTCCGGCCTGGCAAAGTCTTCCAGCAGATAACGCAGAATATTGTTTTTCTGTTTCTCTTCACCTAAGCGGTCGGTGTTGAAAGAGATATCTTGGAACACGCTTTTCCCGGCATCTTTGAGTTTGGTGCCATTGGCTTCTTCAATGGCGTGTAGCGCTTGGTCAATACGCTCACCATTGCCTGGTTCATGGCGATGCCCGTACAAAGTATAAAAACTGGCGGTTTTTGGCAGCACAAAACGCTCGTTCTTCATCATCTCTTCGATGAGCTCAGGCTCGTCGCCATACTGAGCTTTGTAACCATCGTAATGGTCCTGCCATACATCAGAAATGTACTTAAGGAACAACATGGTCAGGATGAAGTCTTTGTAAGTGTCTGCGCTGATGGTACCTCGGAAAGTGTCGCAAGCGGCCCACAATGCTTTGTTAATACTGTCTTGGTTGATTTTATTGTTAATTGTTACTTGGTTATTCATTAATGGGTTCCCTTAATCATTCGTTGAAACATGCCTTGCAGCATGGTTTCACGATTCTTTAGCAGTGCTTTGGTGAGGTGTTGTTCCTGCTCCCACAGCGTATTGATGTGCAGAATTTTCTGTTGTGTCACTCGTGGGGGGATGTCCAGTTTCAGCTCACCAACTACTTTGGTATTTAACATGACAATGTTACTGCCTTGGCTTCCCGTTCCTTCTGATAGCCAGTATTGAACAGCAGGCTGGTTGAGAGACCAACACAGAAATTCTGGTATCACGGCTGCTTTAGGCGTGATAACCACAAACTGACTGCTAACCACTACGGGTTTTGAAGACTGTTCGTCTGTAACTAAACAAGAGGCCCTGAAATAGCCGCCTCTAGAACCTCTCGCAGGGAGCAATATAGTGCCTGGACAGACGAAAGCATTGCTTTTGCCGGTCCACTCTATCAAGGGCATCTGGCTAGCTTGTAGAGTAAAGAGGTTTGATGTTTCCCAAGCCTCTCGAACGTCTTTAATTTGCGCCACATGGGCATTACCGGACTCTTTATCCACTTCCTCTATTTTTCCTCGGAAGGTAAAGCCTGTTCTTAGGTTGGCAATGTCACTGAGCGCTTTGATGCTAGTGCGTTGTGGCATCAATAACTCCTTTAGTCGGTGTAACAAACAGCATGCAGCCTGCAATACGATTGCTGTGTGTATGAGGCACAAATTTAGCCATCTCCCAACCTGCTACCAGTGCTTTATTTTCAAACCACTGTTGAATTTTGGCTGTCATTTTCTGGCGTTTATCACTATGTTTTTGTTGCTCTTTGTTGTAGATGGCGATAACTCTCTCTGTATCACAGAAACACTCATTACTTTCGGTTGTTTCTGGCGTAGGGAAAGCAAATTTTTCTCGCGATATTTTGAGCTGTTGGCCTGTGCTTACACGCGTTTGGGGCGGCTTCGTGATTTGTTGGGTATGAACCAAGTAGACTCGATGTTCAACGTGAATTTCTTGCATGGCTTGCTGGGTTTGGTATTCTTTCATTATTCGATTTCCTAGGTGTTTCTCGGCACTGTTGGTATTGAATGGAGCGACAGGTGGCAGCCTGTCGCTTTTTACATGGTTATTTTTCACTCACAACCACAGAAAAAATACAGTAAATAGTCTATGAAAAATTAGTGTGTATATAGTTGCTGATCTTTTTTTATCCGTCAAGCTAAAATTATGCGGTTTTTTTTCTACTGCAATAGAAAGTTTGTTCTGTCGGTACAAACTTTGATTAAGGTCGTGATCAGGCGTTGGGCGATTTTATTTACCGATGCTCTCTTCCTTGTAATCTTGGATATACAGCCGTTTTGCGGCAGATTCTCAAGACGCACAGTGCTTCAACCCTTCCGCTACGTGTTTTAGGTGTGACAGTACGTATACCTGAGAACGCGGCGTGAGCGGCGCTTTCTGCATCGATCGTGTCGCTTTTACCTCGCTTACGACGTTCCATTTTGTCTGGTGCTGAACAACAGGCCAAGGGAACGCCGGGACGGAACCGATGCTTACCCGGAGTTGGCCGGTATCTTCCATCTGACCGCCAATCGTATTGCTGTCTGGCAGGCTCTTAGGCGCGCGAAGTCTGTACCCGATCGCAGTTGCGCGACGATCTGCGCGTAAAAGGGATGAATGTGGATAAAAAGTTTACCCGCTGGCTGCTTAAGCTGGAGAAAGACGGCCTGATTGAGCTGGAGGAAGAAACGATCTGCCTTGCCGGGTATAGGGGGGGATAAACGGGAACATGGTGATACTAATGGGGGGAGCCGGTCCAAAAAAAACCGGATCCCCCACGCACTACGATAATCGTAGTTATAAGGCGTCAGAGACTACGAATATCGTAGTTTAGGGGATGCGGCAATAAGACATGGGCTAGCTGTCTGTATCCGCTTTATACGCCTTTCCAAACTGGCCGTGCGGCGTAGAACAGATATCGATGGAACAAAAAATCCCGCATAACTAGGCGCTATGCGGGATGTGTGGAAGTGAGTGGACGCTTACAGACGCAGCGTTACTTGCCGATACAAAAACTTGAGAATATCCGCCCCAGCAGATCGTCAGAGCTGAATTCGCCGGTGATTTGGCAAAGCGCCTGCTGGGCCAGACGCAATTCCTCGGCCAGCAGTTCGCCGGCACGGGCGTCGAGCAGTTGTTCTTTGCCGCGCAACAAATGTTCCCCCGCATCGTCCAGGGCCTGCAAATGCCGGCGGCGGGCCAAAAAGCCGCCCTCCAGACTACTGTTAAAGCCGATGCTGCGTTGCAAATGGTCGCGCAACAACGTGATGCCGGTATCGGAATGGGCGGAAAGCGTTATAAGTGAGTGACCATTCACATTCCCGATGGCTTCTGGTTCGCCGGTCAGATCGGCTTTATTGCGAATCACGGTCAACGGTAACGCGGCGGGCAACCGGGCGATAAATTCCGGCCAGAGAATATCGGGATCGCTTATCCCTGTGGTGGTCCCATCGATTATCAACAACACATGGTCAGCATGTTCAATTTCCCGCCAGGCGCGCTCGATGCCGATGCGTTCCACCTCGTCGCCGGCGTCGCGCAAACCGGCGGTATCAATGATATGCAGCGGCATGCCGTTGAGCAGGATATGCTCGTGCAGCACATCGCGGGTGGTACCGGCGATGGCGGTGACAATGGCCGCCTCTCGACCGGCCAGGGCGTTGAGCAGGCTGGATTTGCCGGCATTGGGCCGCCCGGCGATAACCACTTTCATGCCCTCGCGCAACAGCGATCCCTGCCGGGCCTCGGCCCGTACCTGCCCAAGGTTCTCCATCACGTCGTTGAGCTGGTTTTCGATTTTACCGTCCGAGAGAAAGTCGATTTCCTCGTCAGGAAAATCAATGGCGGCTTCCACGTAGATACGTAAGTTAATCAGCGCTTCCACAAGATGTTGCACGCGGCGGGAAAACACCCCCTGTAGGGAGTTTATCGCCGAACGCGCCGCCTGCTGCGAACTGGCGTCAATCAGGTCGGCGATGGCCTCCGCCTGGGCCAGGTCCATTTTATCATTAAGAAACGCCCGTTCGGAAAACTCACCCGGACGGGCGACACGAATGCCAGGCATTTGCAGAAGGCGGGTTATCAGCATGTCCGAGACCACCGGACCGCCGTGGCCCTGTAATTCCAGCACATCCTCGCCGGTAAACGAATGCGGGCCGGGAAACCACAACGCGATGCCTTGATCGAGAATGGCGCCGTCATGATCGCGAAACGGCAGGTAATCGGCATAACGAGGCGCGGGTAATTTACCCAATAGCCGACGGGCCGCTTCGGCGGCCAGCCGACCAGATACCCGCACAATACTCACGCCGCCGCGTCCCGGCGGCGTGGCGAGGGCGACAATGGTATCCGTTTGACTCATGAGGTTCTCTCTCGAATTTTATCCACAATCAGGGTTAATGTTTTAAGCCCGGCGGTCAACGGTAAGCGGCCTAAGCGCCGCGCCGAGAACAGTCATTTTGTCCCAAGAGCCTGTCATGGCCGGCGCCATTGCATATGTTGCCGCGGGAAATACGGCGGATGGTGAGCCAGATTGCGGCCACGAACGCCCCTGCGTCTTTCCCGCCATAAATTCAACGGGCGTGGGGGTACGGCACAAACAAACAAGGCGGTCCATCGACCGCCTTGGCAAACTCGCCGCTCTCAATAGAGGAACGGGATTTATTTTTTCTCCCGGCTGTGCAGGCCGCGTTTTTCCAGTCCGCGATAAATCAGTTGCTGCTGGATGATGGTCACCAGGTTGCTGACGATATAATACAGCACCAGCCCTGACGGGAACCAGAGGAAGAACACGGTAAAGATGACCGGCATAAAAGTCATCACTTTCTGCTGCATGGGATCGGCGACGGTGGTCGGCGACATCTTCTGGATGAAGAACATCGTAATACCCATCAGGACCGGCAGAATGTAATACGGATCCTGGGCCGACAAGTCCTGTATCCATAGGGCGAACGGCGCGCCGCGCAGCTCGATGGATCCCATCAGCATATAATACAGCGCCAGGAATATCGGCATCTGGATAACCAGCGGCAAACAGCCGCCCAGCGGATTGACTTTCTCCGCCTTGTACAAGGCCATCATTTCCTGGCTCATGCGCTGCTTATCGCCGCCGATACGCTCCCGCATCGCCGCCAGCTTCGGTTGCAGCATGCGCATCTTGGCCATGGAGGTATACTGCGCCTTGGTCAGCGGGTACATGATGCCGCGCACAATAAAGGTGATGATGATAATGGAGAAGCCCCAGTTACCGATGTAGCTGTGGATAAACTTCAGCAGTTTAAACAGGGGTTGGCTGATAAACCACAGCCAGCCATAATCCACGGTTAGATCCAGATGGGGCGCGATGGCGGCCATTTTATCCTGGATTTCGGGGCCGACCCAAAGAGTGGCGTCCAGGTTGGTTTGCGCGCCGGGGGCAACGGTGATCGGCTGGGATTTGTAACCGATGGCCGCCTGGCCGTTGTCCAGATTGCTGGTATAGAACGTATGGGGGCCCGCGGTTTGCGGCACCCAGGCTGTGGCGAAGTATTGTTGCAGCATGGCGACCCAACCGCCCTGGGTCGTGACGTTCAGGTTCTCGTCTTTGATGTCGCTAAAGCTGTACTTCTTGTATTTGTTGTCGCTGGACGAATAAGCCGCGCCGCGATAGGTATGCAGCGCGAAATTGCTGCTGCCGGTATCGCGATGCTTGGGCAAATCCACCGATTGCTTGAGCTGGCCGAACATCACCAGCTCAAGGGGCTGGCTGCTGGTGTTATGGACGGTGTATTCCACGCTTACCGCGTAATCGCCGCGCTTGAGGATATAGGTTTTGGTATAGACCACGCCGTCCGGCGCGGTATAGGTCAGGGGAACGCGTAGCTCGCCCTGGTTATCCGGCAGGATATAGGTGTCCTGATTGCTGCTATACAGGGGACGCTGGCCGTTGGCCGGATTGTCCGGACCATTTTTACCCGTCAGACCGCTTTGCGCCTGATATATAAAATCCGGCGAGGTTTCCAGTAAATGAAACGGCTGATCCGAACCCAGCTTATCGGGATACGTCAGCAAACGGGCCTGCTCGATATCGCCGCCGCGGGTATTGATAACGAGTGACAGGACGTCGGATTTCACGGTTATCTGCTGTCCTTGCCCGCTGGCGGGTAAACCCTGGTTTACTGCTGCATCACCGTTGGCTGTGTTCGTGGTCTGTTGCGTTGCCGGCGCCTGTTGCTGCGGACTATGGTCCGTCTGCCAGGCCTGCCAGATCATAAAAGACACGAACAGCAGAGCGATGAGAAGAAGATTGCGTTGCGAATCCATCGTTAATGTTCTCTGTTGTCGTTGGGTTTCGGCGGCACGGGATTATCGCCACCCGGGTTCAAAGGGTGGCATTTTAATACGCGTTTGAATGTCAACCAACTGCCTTTTAACATACCGAACCTGCGTATCGCCTCTATACCGTACTGCGAGCATGTGGGTTGGAACCGGCAATGAGGCCCCAGCAGCGGGCTGATAAACAGTTGATACCCGCGTATCAACCCGATTAGCAGCCGGGAGACTGGCGACAATGGCGGCGCCATAATTTTTCCAATGCTTCCGTCAACGCGTGATTGTCCAAATCCGCCACCCCTTTTTTGGCGATGACGACAAAATCCATTGCGGGCAAGGCATGCTGATGCATCCGAAAGCTTTCACGTGTAAGACGTTTGATCCGGTTTCTTTCATGAGCCCGTTTAACATGTTTTTTGGCGACTGTCAGACCGACGCGGGGATGCCCCAGCGTATTCAGGCGGCCGAGGATAGTAATGTGCGGTGTGCCGGCCCGTTGTGGCTGCTGGAAGACGAAAGTAAAATGATTGGGAGTTAACAACCGTAACTCCCTGGGAAAAGCGAGCTTAACCACTCGGAGGGTTAGCTTTTATTACTTCGAAGCGACGGTCAGGCGTGCCCGGCCTTTAGCACGACGGCGTGCCAGTACCTGACGACCATTCTTCGTTGCCATACGTGAACGGAAACCGTGATCACGGTTACGTTTCAATACGGACGGTTGGAAAGTGCGTTTCATAGCGATTTCTACCTACTAAATTTAACTTCACAGTAAACGCGTTTGGCTGTACGGCGTGAAACGACCGACGCCTCAATCGCATTAAGCATCAAAGAGGCGGGATTGTAATAATTGTACAGTCCTGAGTCAATTCTCATCATGCTTTATCCGCCTGCCTACCCGCGCCTGCGCCCTCGCCATTGTCCGTTTACGGAGCCAGGCAACCGGGCATCTCGCGCCGGGGTGAGAATTATACGGGTTCCACGCCAAAGCGCAAGGATCCGGCGGGATCCGGGGCTGAATAAAAAGGATCATACAGCGAGGCGGCAAGCGGCGAAATTCGGACTATGCTTAATTTGAAGGATATAAGACTTACATTTTATCCCAGGAAGGGAGAATCGGTTACACTCAATCCCGCCTGTTACAGCCTGTGGATAAAAAGGATCGAAACTGTGTAGAAGGGGAGGATCTCTAGCGCGCTTTGCGTTATGATCCGCAATCCCTGACGGGATCCTTCGTGGGTTTCGTCCGGAAAACCGGTAAAGCGGTTCGCGGGTGCCGGCATGGTATCCGTGTCAAAAAGATAATCCTGAATCATACAGTTGTGTTTCTTTTCATTTGTTGATCTTGTTCGATTGGAGTCCGCCGTGTCACTTTCGCTTTGGCAGCAATGTCTTGCCCGACTACAGGATGAGTTACCTGCCACAGAATTCAGTATGTGGATACGCCCTCTTCAGGCGGAACTGAGTGACAACACTCTGGCATTGTATGCTCCCAACCGGTTTGTGCTGGATTGGGTCCGCGATAAGTATTTGAATAATATTAATGGATTATTAAATGATTTTTGT
Organism: Martelella alba; assembly: GCF_005217455.1. Lineage (GTDB taxonomy): Bacteria > Pseudomonadota > Gammaproteobacteria > Enterobacterales > Enterobacteriaceae > Acerihabitans. Next base: position 213,159 of record NZ_SZPQ01000006.1, on the reverse strand, counting down.
GGGACGGACGCCCCATTGCTGCGTTTTGAAGTGGGCAGCAAACCGCCCATCACGATGATGATAAGCCCCCAGCCGGCCCCCGCCAGCGACACGCCGGTTCAGGCCGCGCCGCGCCAACGGCCGGCCCGGCCGAGCTGGGACAACGCGCCGGTGCAGCCCGAGCTGTCATACCGGTCGAACGTCAATCCGAAACACAACTTCGATAATTTTGTCGAGGGTAAATCCAACCAATTGGCTCGCGCGGCGGCGCGGCAGGTGGCGGACAACCCCGGCGGCGCCTACAATCCGCTGTTTCTCTATGGCGGCACCGGTCTGGGTAAAACGCACCTGTTGCACGCGGTGGGCAACGGCATTATGGAGCGCAAGGCCAACGCCAAGGTGGTGTATATGCACTCGGAACGGTTCGTCCAGGACATGGTGAAAGCGTTGCAGAACAATGCCATCGAGGAGTTCAAGCGCTACTACCGTTCCGTCGATGCCCTGCTGATCGACGATATCCAGTTTTTCGCCAACAAAGAGCGTTCTCAAGAAGAATTTTTCCACACTTTCAATGCATTGCTCGAAGGCAATCAGCAAATTATCCTGACCTCCGATCGCTACCCCAAAGAAATCAACGGGGTGGAAGATCGTCTGAAATCGCGTTTTGGCTGGGGATTGACGGTCGCCATCGAACCGCCGGAGCTGGAAACGCGGGTCGCCATTTTGATGAAAAAAGCCGATGAGAATGACATCCGCTTGCCGGGCGAGGTGGCGTTTTTCATCGCCAAACGGCTGCGTTCCAATGTGCGGGAGCTGGAAGGCGCGCTGAACCGGGTGATTGCCAACGCCAACTTTACCGGACGGGCCATTACCATCGATTTTGTGCGCGAGGCATTGCGCGATTTGCTGGCGCTACAGGAGAAGCTGGTCACCATCGATAATATTCAGAAAACCGTGGCGGAATATTATAAAATCAAGGTGGCCGATCTGCTTTCGAAGCGGCGTTCCCGTTCCGTGGCGCGGCCCAGGCAGATGGCTATGGCGTTATCCAAGGAACTGACCAACCATAGCCTGCCGGAAATCGGTGACGCTTTTGGCGGGCGCGACCATACCACGGTATTGCACGCCTGTCGGAAAATCGAGCAGTTGCGTGAAGAAAGTCACGATATAAAAGAAGATTTCTCCAACTTAATCAGAACATTATCTTCCTAATTATGAAATTTATCGTTGAACGAGAGCATCTGCTTAAACCGTTGCAGCAAGTAAGCAGCCCCCTGGGCGGCCGGCCGACCTTGCCGATTCTGGGCAATTTGTTATTGCAGGTGGCGGACGACAGAGTATTGCTGACCGGAACCGACCTGGAAATGGAAATGGTGGCCGGCGTCGCCTTGACCCAGCCCCATGAACCGGGCGCAACCACCGTGCCGGCGCGCAAGTTTTTCGACATCTGCCGCGGTTTGCCCGAAGGGGCGGAAATCACCGTTACCCAGGAGAGCGATCGGATGTTGATCCGGTCCGGGCGTAGCCGCTTTTCCCTGGCGACGTTGCCGGCCGCCGATTTTCCTAATCTTGACGATTGGCAGAGCGAAGTGGAGTTTACCCTGTCGCAATCCACCCTGAAACGGCTGGTGGAAGCGACCCAGTTTTCCATGGCGCATCAGGATGTACGATATTACCTTAACGGCATGCTGTTCGAGACCGAGGGCCAGGAATTGCGCACAGTGGCCACTGACGGACATCGCCTCGCGGTCTGCTCCATGCCGGTCGGCCAGTCGCTGCCGAGCCACTCGGTGATCGTGCCGCGCAAAGGCGTCATGGAGCTGGTAAGAATGCTGGATGGCGGTGAAACGCCGCTGGCGTTGCAAATCGGCAGCAATAATATTCGTGTCAGTATGGGTGATTACGTTTTTACCTCCAAACTGGTCGACGGCCGTTTTCCCGACTATCGCCGGGTGTTGCCGAAAAACCCCGATAAAACGCTGGAGGCCGGTTGCGATGTGCTTAAGCAGGCCTTCGCCCGGGCGGCCATCCTTTCCAATGAGAAATTTCGCGGCGTCCGGCTTTTTCTTAGCAACGATCAACTGAAAATCACCGCCAACAATCCCGAACAGGAAGAAGCCGAAGAAATTCTGGATGTGGCCTACCAGGGCGCGGATATGGAAATCGGGTTTAACGTCAGCTATGTGCTTGATGTGCTGAATGCGTTGAAAAGCGAACGCGTCAGGCTGCTGCTGACCGATGGCGTTTCAAGCGTGCAGATTGAAGATAGCGATAGCCAGACGGCGATATATGTCGTTATGCCCATGCGGCTATAGGGATTCGAAGGTAATGTGATCGAATGGCCCTGTCGCGTCTTGTCATCCGGGATTTTCGTAATATCGCTTCCGCCGATTTGTCGCCGTCCCCCGATTTCAATTTCCTGGTCGGCGTCAACGGCAGTGGCAAAACCAGCGTGCTGGAGGCCATCTACACCCTCGGCCACGGTCGGGCGTTTCGTAGTTTGCAGGCCGGGCGCGTTATCCGCCATGACCAGCCCGAATTCTTGCTGCACGGCCGTATCGACGGCGTGCCGGAAGGTCAACGGACGATTTCGGTCGGCCTGAGCAAAAACCGCCAGGGCGACAGCCGGGTGCGTATCGACGGCAGTGACGGGCATAAGATCGCCGAGCTCGCGCAATTATTGCCCATGCAGCTCATCACTCCCGAGGGATTCAGCCTCTTGAACGGCGGCCCCAAATACCGCCGGGCTTTTATCGATTGGGGCTGCTTCCATCACGAGCAGGGTTTTTTCACCGTCTGGAGCAATATCAAGCGTTTGCTCAGGCAACGAAACGCCGCGCTGCGCCAGGTCAGCCGTTATGAACAAATACGGGTCTGGGATCAGGAACTGATCCCGCTGGCGGAGCGTATCAGCGAGTGGCGAGCGCAATACAGCGAGGAAGTGGCGGCGGACATCGCGGCGACCTGCGCGCTGTTCTTGCCCGAGTATCGGCTTGACTTCAGCTTCATGCGGGGCTGGGACCGTGAAAGCGATTATGGCGAGTTGCTCGAGCGTCAGTTTGAGCGCGATCGGGCGTTGACATATACTGCTTCCGGTCCGCATAAAGCGGATTTCCGCATCCGCGCCGACGGTGTGCCGGTGGAAGACGCGTTGTCGCGCGGCCAACTGAAATTGTTGATGTGCGCCCTGCGTTTGGCGCAGGGCGAATGCCTGACCCGTCGGCGCGGCCAGCGGTGTCTGTATCTGATAGACGACTTCGCTTCTGAGCTGGATACGGGGCGGCGCGGCCTGTTGGCCGAGCGTTTAAAGGCTACTCGCGCCCAGGTTTTCGTCAGTGCGCTGAATGTCGGTCAAATACGCGATATCACGGATGAAAAGGGCAGGATGTTCGTGGTGGAACAGGGTAAAATAGGTATTCAATCCGAAGTTTAAATGAGCGAGAAACGTTGATGTCGAATTCTTATGACTCCTCAAGTATCAAAGTACTCAAAGGACTGGACGCGGTGCGCAAACGCCCAGGGATGTATATCGGTGATACGGATGACGGCACCGGTTTGCACCATATGGTATTCGAGGTTGTGGACAACGCTATCGACGAAGCGCTCGCCGGCCATTGTAAAGAAATCATCGTCACCATTCATGAAGATAATTCCGTGTCGGTCCAGGATGACGGACGCGGCATTCCCACCGGTATCCACGAGGAAGAAGGCGTTTCCGCGGCGGAAGTGATCATGACCGTGCTCCATGCGGGCGGCAAGTTTGACGACAATTCGTATAAGGTGTCCGGCGGCCTGCACGGCGTGGGCATTTCGGTGGTCAATGCATTGTCTGAGAAGTTGGAGCTGGTTATCCGCCGCGAAGGCAAGGTACATGAGCAGACTTATATCGGCGGCGTGCCGCAGGCGCCGCTGGCCGTGGTGGGTGAAACCGATCAGACCGGCACAACCGTGCGTTTCTGGCCGAGTCTCGAAACCTTCACCAATAACACCGAATTTCAGTATGAAATTCTGGCCAAACGGTTGCGGGAACTGTCGTTTCTGAATTCCGGCGTGTCGATCCGCCTTAGCGACAAACGCAACGATAAAGAAGATCTTTTTCACTACCAGGGTGGGATTAAGGCTTTTGTCGAATTTTTGAACAAGAATAAAAACCCCATCCATCCCACGGTTTTCTATTTCTCCACCGAGAAGGACGGGGTTGGCGTGGAAATCGCGTTGCAGTGGAATGACGGTTTCCAGGAAAACATTTACTGCTTCACCAACAATATACCCCAGCGCGACGGCGGTACGCATCTGGTCGGCTTTCGCGCCGCCATGACCCGTACGTTGAATTCGTATATGGATAAAGAAGGGTACAGCAAAAAGGCCAAGGTCAGCGCCACCGGCGATGATGCCCGCGAAGGGTTGGTCGCCGTGGTGTCGGTGAAGGTGCCTGATCCGAAGTTCTCTTCCCAGACCAAGGACAAGCTGGTGTCCTCCGAGGTGAAATCCGCGGTGGAAACCCTGATGAACGAGCGGTTGGTGAATTACCTTCTGGAAAATCCCAACGATGCCAAAATCGTCATCGGCAAGATTATCGATGCCGCCCGCGCGCGTGAGGCGGCGCGCAAAGCACGGGAAATGACCCGCCGCAAGGGCGCGCTGGACCTGGCGGGTCTGCCGGGTAAGCTGGCCGATTGCCAGGAACGGGATCCGGCGTTATCCGAACTTTACCTGGTGGAAGGGGATTCCGCCGGCGGGTCGGCCAAACAAGGGCGGAACCGCAAGAATCAAGCGATTTTGCCTCTGAAAGGCAAAATCCTGAATGTCGAAAAGGCCCGTTTTGACAAAATGCTGTCTTCGCAAGAAGTGGCTACGCTTATCACCGCGCTGGGATGCGGCATCGGCCGGGATGAATACAACCCCGACAAACTGCGCTATCACAATATCATCATCATGACCGACGCCGATGTGGACGGTTCCCATATCCGTACCCTGTTGCTGACCTTTTTCTATCGCCAGATGCCGGAAATCATTGAGCGCGGTCATGTTTTCATCGCGCAGCCGCCGTTGTACAAGGTCAAGAAAGGCAAACAGGAACAGTACATCAAAGATGACGACGCCATGGATCAGTACCAGATCGCTTTGGCCATGGACGGCGCGTCCGTGCATCCCAACGAACATGCGCCGGCTTTGGCGGGAGAGCCGCTGGAAAAACTGGTGGCGGAGTATTATTCGGTACAAAAGATGATAGGCCGAATGGAGCGGCGTTATCCCCGCGCCCTGTTAAGTCATTTGATCTATCACCCGACATTGCATGAAGCGGATCTGTCCAATCGCGATCGGGTTGAGCGTTGGGGCGCCGCTTTGGCCGAGTTGCTCAACCAGAATGAAAAGCACGGTAGCAGCTATGCCGGCAAAATCCGCGAAAATCGCGAGCGTCAGACCTTTGAGGTGGTATTGCGGGTTCGCACCCATGGGGTGGATACCGATTATGTGCTTGACTTCGATTTCGTCCACGGCGGCGAATATCGCAAGCTGTGCGCGTTGGGTGAAAAGCTGCGTGATTTGTTTGAGGAAGACGCTTTCGTGGAACGGGGTGAACGCCGCTTACAAGTGACCAGTTTTGAACAGGCGTTGGACTGGCTGGTAAAGGAATCCCGCCGGGGGCTGGCAGTCCAGCGCTACAAAGGGCTGGGTGAGATGAATCCGGAACAGCTTTGGGAAACCACCATGGATCCGGATAGCCGGCGTATGCTGCGTGTCACCGTGAAAGACGCCATCGCCGCCGATCAATTGTTCACCACGCTGATGGGCGATGCCGTGGAACCTCGTCGGGCGTTTATCGAAGAAAATGCGCTCAAGGCGGCGAATATCGATATATGATGCCGGTCCACGGCAATATATTGTTAATTCTCGTCAAACCGCAAGCCGCCCTTTATGGGCTGCGCTTGCCCGCTGCCGTCACAGCATTATCTCTGCCTCCGGACGTTGTGTGAGACATCCTGTCTCTCACCGGAGGCGCTGATGGCGGTGTAATTGCGTTTCCGGTTAATGTGTCGCCCCGTTGCCGCTGCGCGGCGGCAGGCGCTATTTCCCATGCTGAGACAAGCTGAATATCTTTATACTCGTCATACTTCAAGCTGCCTCTTTGTTGGCGGCGCTTGCTCGCCCCAGTCACATCGTGATCTATGCTCCCGGGGACTGACTCCCTTGCCGCCGCGATGCGACTTGAATGACATAGAGTATATATTAGGAATAATTTGAAAATACTATTTTTTATAATTAACAATTTATTTCTTACTTTAAAGAATTACCTAATGTCTTATATTGCCACGGGAGATATTTACATCAGTGTTGAACTTCTTATATAATACCGATGTTGTCGAGTTAGGGGTAAGTCAATTTAAATGGAACGACAACGGTAACTGCCGCGCCAACTAACATTGGCGCGGCGTTTCCTTAATAATGATCTAATCCCTGTATTTCTATGGGAGTAATGATTAACGAAATAAACTATTATATACTCCAATTACGTCGAGTTGCATTGCGGCGTCAAACGAGTGACAAATTCGTCGGGAACGACTATAACTTGCCGACGGCGGTTGCTCCAACGCGCGAACACAGCTAACAAAAAGCCCTTTTAGGGACAACAAATATAGGCGGTACTTCAATGAAGTGTATGGCTGTGCTTTCTTAATCGAAACCGATGACTTTCTATCTGATAGTGCGTCACTGTCATTCCATCCAGCCGCCAAAGTTCAATAAATAATATTCCGTTCTTCGGATCAAGTTTCAAGAAAAATTTTTCCTTCATTAATAGACCTCCTTATATTGATTCATTGTTATGAATGGTACTGCGTCCCGCTCATGCATAATAAATTATTCTGATGGAATGTCTATACTTGGTATACTTGCCATTGCCTCTTTGTCGGTGGTGCTTGCTTTCCCCGGCCACCACGGTATTTAGCCGTCTGGGGACCTTGAAAGACAGGGTGTCTTTTATAACGCCTAAGCACCTTAACGCCTGAGTACGCAGGCAACACTGTGACCGGGCAAGCAAACGCGGTTGGCAGGGGGGCGTGAAGAGTGTCGAGTATAGACATGTCTTCCGTCCGGTTGGCGCGCGTGGACATAACTAACCCTCCTCTGGAGCTTGCCCTGACGGCCTGCCGCGCTGCAATGTGAATTGTTAATGATAGAAATTCCCTTTTCTTCACGCCTCCCATTGTTGGGCAAAGTCACGAAATATTCACTTTTGCCAACAGCTTTGCGTTATTATTATCCGGTCGATAGCAAGGTGCCTAACGTTGGTGGAACGGTCTTTACTCGCCACACTTCACGTTGCCTCTTTGTTGGCTGCGCTCGCTCACCCCAGTCACTTAGCCAGCTATGCTCCTGGGGATGGTGGGAAACCTTCTGTTTCTCACCGGAGGCCCGCCTTTGGCGGGTCAAATGCGTTCCCGACGAATTTGTCGCTCACTTGCCGCCGCGATGCAACTCTAAGTATGCAGAGTCTACGTTGTACGCCACAAGCTAAAGGAGGTGTGATGGCGATAAAACTGATTGCGATTGATATGGACGGGACATTGTTGAATCATAAGCATGAAATAACGCCCGCGGTTAAGGAGGCCATAGTCGCGGCGCGTGACAAAGGCGTCTATGTGGCGCTAACCACAGGGCGGCCGTTTATCGGTATCCAACGTTATCTGAAGGAACTGGATCTTCAACATGAAGGCCATTACTGTATCACCAATAATGGCGCTTTGGTTCAACGAACTGTCAATGGCGATTGTGTATCACAAACTCCCTTAAGTTTTGCCGATTATCTCTATCTTGAAGCGCTATCTCGCCAAGTGAATGTACATTTTCACGCGCTAACATTTACGACGCTGTACACCGCCAACCGGGATATCAGTCGATTTACGGTTTATGAAGCCCATTTGACGGGAATGCCCCTAAAATTCCGCCGGGTTGACGAAATGGACCGGCAACTCTCGTTCCCGAAAGTCATGATGATTGATGAACCGGAAATCCTTGATCAGGCAATCAGCCGCATTCCCCAGGAGGCTTTCGCGCGTTATACCATCATGAAAAGCGCGGAATATTATCTGGAGTTGCTGCGTAAGGAAGCCAACAAAGGAACGGCGGTGGCGGCATTGGCCCGCCATCTCGACCTGTCGGCGGAAGAGGTGATGGCCATTGGCGACCACGCCAATGACCTGGCGATGATCGAATATGCCGGCACCGGCGTGGCGATGGGTAACGCCATTGATGAAATCAAGGCCGCCAGCCAGTTTGTGACCAGAACCAATCGGGAAGACGGTGTCGCGCTGGCGATTGAAAAATTTGTCCTGAGTTCCCGGATAGCGTGATTTCTCGGGTGTCACGGCCGAATGCTATGCCGGCCTGGGGCTTTCGGGCTGAACCGGTTCTGTCATGGCAACCTTGCCCGGGGTACTGGTTTGCGGCCGTGATTCATGGCGCCGCTCGCTAGGGAAGGGATTCTGGGATGTCTTTTGCTGCTCTGCTGTCCAGAAGCGTTGCTGTCGTTGGCGGTATTCCCGTAAATTGATGTGATGGATATCTTTGCACCAGCGATAGATCAGCGGAGGAGAGAGATTATGCCGTCGTGAAACGGTATACACCGAGATATTTTCTTTACAACTCTCCTCGATAAAATTTTTTTTCTGTTCTTCAGTGAAATTTCTTTTTCTTTTTTTTTCGTGTTGATACGCCATTGAACTCAATACGTCTTCTCTTTCTCTTTTACGGTAAATAAGTAATCTGATTTCGTTATTATCCAACTTATTTTTTAACTCTCTGATGGTCATGCCGTAAAAATTTTTGCACCATTCAAAGATATATTGATGAGGAATGTTATGGCGGTAAGCAGTCCAGGTACAGCAAGAATCAGGCAAGCAGGCTTCAAACACAATGGCGCATTTTTCATCATAGGTTCTTGGCGGAAAGTTATTTCTTAGGGGTTTGCCGCCGGCAATGACGGGATGTTCACTTTTTACGGGATTATACTTGCGTGGGGTGTTTTGCGTTAAAGAAAGCAGGTCTGTCAGCGGCCGGGATAGTCGCTTTTCACCGACGTTCTCTCTATTGCGCGAGACGGACAAATTAAGGGGAAAACGTTGCTCAATATCAACCATCGCGGTTTCGTGGCGGCACGGGAACAGGCGTGACAAGTCGATGGCTATTTTATTGTGCGGCGCCCCAGGAAGGGGGTGAGCGGTAGGCGGTGTTTCAGACAATACCGCATGGGACTGGGTGGCTTTTTGCAAACCCTTGGATAAAGTATTCTTTTCGTTTCTTCCCTGTACAGGATAATTTTCATAAATTTTTTTGTTCTCTAGAAGGAAACGCATGATTTTCATGGTGCTCTCTCCATTGATACCGGACAAAAATTATCAAGTAGCGATTTTGACAATAAATTTTTTTAGAGGGTACTTCAGTGTTGAATCATCGGGATATTATCCAGAATAGAATTTTTGATGGTTGCATACCGGTTTAAAATATAGCATAAGCTTTATAAATAACCCCACAATAGTATTCCGCTATCAGCGCATAGCATGGTTTGTCCCATGTGACTTTGTGAATATACTCGTCATACTTCAAGCTGCGTTCTCTCACCCCAGTCACATAGTGATCTAAGCTCCTGGGGACTCGCTCACTTGCCGCCGCGATGCAACTTGACGTATTTAGGGTATAGAGACATTCAGGCCAAGATAGCAAGGCATGCCGGATGGGGATTAAAATCTATCTGATCCCACTCACAATTTTTAATGTAATCTGTTGAGTGGTGTCAATTCTTTGTTATTATGCTTTGTTGTGATAGCTAACTCGAGATAGCTTGGAGATCAATATGACAGCCCAGCACTTTATCGGCGTGGATGTGGGATCCGCCAGCGTTCGCGCGGGTGTTTTTAACCCGCAGGGTCGGCGGCTCGCCTTCGCGGTGCGCCAGATCAGTCAATTCCACCCGCGGCCGGGCGTGGTGGAGCAATCGTCGCAACAAATCTGGCAGCATGTTTGTGAAGCCATCCAGGAGGCGGTACAGCATGCGGGTATTTCACCGGCTTCGGTGGTTTCGCTGGGATTTGACGCCACCTGTTCCCTGGTGGCGGTAGACAGGCAAGGTTGCGGGATTTCCGTCGCCGAGGACGGCGATGCCGGTCGGGATATCATCATGTGGATGGACCACCGTGCCGTGGAGGAAACGCGGGCCATCAATGCGACCGGCGATGCCGCGCTGGCCTATGTCGGCGGGGAGGTCAGCGTGGAAATGGAATTGCCGAAGGTCCTGTGGCTTAAGCGCAATTTTCCCCAACGCTATCAGGATGCCTGGCGATTTTTTGATTTGGCGGATTATCTGGTATGGCGGGCGACCGGCAGGGATGTCGCCAGCGTTTGTACCTTGACGTGCAAATGGAATTATCTGGCGCACGAGCGTCGATTCAGCGCATCGCTCCTGGAGGCGGTGAATCTGACCGATGTCTTGGATAAAGTACCGCGAGCCATTCTTGAGCTGGGGCAGTCCGCCGGTAATTTAAGCCAGGCAACGGCCGAACAGTGCGGACTGACCACGGCCGTTACCGTGGCCGGGGGAATTATTGATGCCCATGCGGGCGGATTGGCCTTGGTCGGTTCTCATCCCGAAGGCGCGCTGGCGCTGATAAGCGGAACATCCAATTGCCATATGCTGGTCAGCCCCCGCGAAGTGCATGTCCCCGGGGTCTGGGGGCCGTATTGGGGCGCGATGCTGCCGGATCAATGGCTGAGCGAAGGGGGACAAAGCGCCGCCGGCGCGTTGGTTGACTGGACGTTGCGGCAGCACGCGGTCTGGCCGTCTTTGCAACAACAGGCGGCCGAGCGGCGGTGCAGTGAATATCGTCTTCTTAATGAATGGGTCGCAGATCTTGAGCGACGGGAACCCCTGCCCACACGACAACTGCATGTGCTGGCGGACCATTACGGCAACCGATCCCCGCGGGCTAATCCCGATGCCCGCGGCGCAGTGATGGGGTTGACTCTGGAGCAGGGACCCGATGCCCTGGCCCGCCTTTATTTGGCGACCTTGCAGGCTATCGCCTATGGTACCCGCCATATCATTGATGCCATGAACCAATCCGGCCACCATATTACGCGATTGACAATTTGCGGGGGGGCGACAAAAAACCCTTTGTGGCTGCGTGAGTATGCCAATGTGACGGGGTGCGATATCGCATTATCCGCGGAGGATGATGTCGTCACGTTGGGCGCCGCCCTGCTGGGCGCGGTTGCCGCCGGTAGCTACCCTACCTTGACCGAAGCCGCGCGGGCCTTGGTGCGACCAGGTGACAGTATAAAAGCCGATGCGCGTTATGCCGATTTTCATCAGGCGAAATACGAAGTGTATTTGCGGATGTACGACGAAGAGCAGCAGGCCATGGATAAAATGCGCCCGTGGCTTTAGGCGCGTCTGGGCCGATTCACCGCCGTCCATCACCCTGGCCATTGCCGCTGGCGCGGCGGACTGGCGAATGACACGGATGCGCGGCGGGTTTCATGAAGCAGGGGTGGCCTGGTTGGCCGAGGACGGGGTCGAACCGTGCAGGATCCGTTCACGGGGTGAGTCAAGGGCCTTGTCGCTGTCTTTGCGCAGATAATCATATGGCAGCAATAAGGTATCGAGCAGCGCCGAAAACGGCAGGTCGATGGCCGCAAAGGGTTTCATGGTCCAGCCCGAATGGTCGTCTTCCAGCACCTTCAAACTGGCGCGGGTACCGGGGTAATACCCCTGGTTGGGGCCGGTATGGGTCATCACGCTGGAACATCCGTTGCTGCCCAACAAAGCGCAGCTTGCTGTAAGAAACAGTAGTGTCTTTTTGAACATAGCCATCTACATCCATTAATCTGTCATTGATTTTGCCTAATGAACGCTTAACACGATCATTATTCGAAATGTATGCCTATATCCCCAGATGCATTGATGATTCCGTGTCCAGGGTGAGCGAGCGTTGCCAACCAAGAAACGACGTGATTTATGACGAGTATAAATGCGCATCCGGCGCGTTCATAATAGGCTTTTCTATGTGTTTTTTCCCTTAATGGGAAATATTTTTTGCATTTTCGCCTTGAAAATCCATCGCGCGTCACCATTTTAAAAATGTGGCCGGAACAGACATGCGCCGTAAGGGTATGGGTTCGGGTCGCGGACTCGTCCATCAGGAGAGTCGAATGTCACCTCGCTAAATTATTGGAGGCTAATGCCATGCGTAACTTTGATTTTTCCCCGTTATATCGGTCCGCCATCGGTTTTGATCGCTTGGTTAACTTGCTTGAGTCCGGGCAGTCCCAGAGCAACGGCGGATACCCGCCTTATAATGTGGAGTTGGTCAATGAAAACCAATACCGCGTCGCCATAGCCGTTGCCGGATTCGCCGAACAGGAACTGGATATCACCGCCCACGATAACCTCCTGGTGGTTAAGGGTGCCCATAATGACGAACCACGGGAACGCAACTACCTTTATCAGGGTATCGCCGAGCGCAACTTTGAACGTAAATTCCAACTGGCTGAACATATCCAAATTAAGGGCGCCGTACTGGAAAATGGGTTGCTTTATATTGATTTGGAACGCGTGATTCCGGAAACATTGAAACCGCGCCGTATCGAAATCAAATAAACCTTGGTGGCTTGAAACCCGGTAATGTTATCACGTCTGCCCGCCGAATTACGGGGGCTGGCTTAATCAAGAGCGGTTAAACGATTTATCTCGCTTCAAAGAAGGAGTAAATACCATGCGTAACTATGATCTTTCCCCCCTTTTTCGTCAATGGATCGGTTTCGACAAACTGGCCAGTACGATGCAGGGCGATCCGGATGCCTACAGTTTTCCCCCCTATAATATTGAAAAAAGCGATGACAACCATTATCGCATTAGCCTTGCGCTGGCGGGTTTTCGCCAGGAAGAGCTTTCCATTGAAATAGAGGGGCCGCGGCTGACTATCGCCGGTAAACCCGAGCTACCGGAACGCAAGGTGGAATATTTGCATCAAGGCCTGGTCTGTAAGCCCTTTTCTCTTGGTTTCACTTTGGCGGAGCATATGTCGGTGACCCAGGCGGAATTTATTAACGGTTTGCTGCATATTGATTTGGAACGCCAGATCCCCGAAGCACTGCAACCACGCAAAATTGCCATTGCCGGCAGTGTGAATCCACGGGTCCTGGAGCATCAACCCGATGCCGGCGAATAACGCCGGCAGTAAAGTGATGGCATGAGGCATAACGGATCACCACTCTGACGCTTCGCGCCGCGGTCAGCGAAGACGCCGCGCGATCTGTGGCGAGTATGCCACGGGTCCCGCCGCCGGCATGATACCGGCGGCGCCTTAAATCGATTGGCTAGCCGTTGGCCGCATCGCGATGCGCCTGTTCGATTTCCTCCGCCAGAATGGCGATACCCTGTTCAATTTTCTCTGCCTCCGGTACGTAATTCATGCGCATGCACTGATGGGCATGGGGCCAATCCTCGTCGAGCCCGGGGAAGAAGTCGTCGCCGGGCACCATAAACACGCCGCGGCGTTTCAACCGTTGATAAAGGGTTTCTGTCGTTATGGGCAGATTGGGAAACCACAGCCAAAGGAAAATGGCGCCTTCGGGTTTGTGTATCAGGCAACGCTCCGGCGGCAAATAACGCCGCATAATCGCGAGGGTTTGCCGTACCCGCTCTTGATAGAAAGGCCGAATCACCTCGTTGGATAAGCGCAGCAGGTCGCCGCGCCGAATCATAGCAGCCGCCATGGCCGGACCAAGACTGCCGGGCGCCAAACTGATGATGCCGTTCATATTGCTGATGGCCGAGATCACCTCTTCGCCGGCAATGACGATGCCGCAGCGAACGCCCGGCAAACCCAGCTTGGACAGGCTCATGCACAAGATGATATTCGGATTCCACAGCAATGTGGCTTTGGCGAAGATAATGCCCGGGAAAGGCAAGCCATAGGCATTATCAATCAGCAAGGGTATGCGATGTTGCCGGGCGAGGGTGTCCAAATGCAGTAACTCCCGATCGGTTATCACGTTTCCGGTGGGATTGGTGGGACGTGACACGCAAATCAGGCCGATATCCTCGCCAATGTCGAGATGTTCGAAATCCACGTGGTATTTGAATTGCCCTTCCGGGAGATGCGCGATATTCGGTTTGGCGGAAGCAAACATATGCTCCTCCAGCCCGGCATCGGCGTAGCCCAGGTATTCGGGCGCCAGCGGGAAAAGCACCTTGCGCAAACCGCCGTCTTCGCCGCGTCCGGCATAAAGATTGAACAAGTAAAAGAAAGCGCTTTGGCTGCCGTTGGTTAAAGCGATGTTCCGCGCCGTTATGTTCCAGCCGAATTCCTGGCGCAACAACGCCGCCAAGGTTTCCAACAGACTATTTTTACCTTGGGGGCCGTCGTAATTGCATATGGCCTCGCTAAGCGTCCCATCCGCCAGCACGGATTGCAATAATTGATGAAAGTAGTCTTCCATGGCGGGAATGGCGGCGGGGTTACCTCCGCCCAGCATGATGGCGCCGGGGGTGCGCAAACCGTCGTTCATATCGTCCATAAGCTGGGCTATCCCGGAACGGCGGGTGAATTTCTGGCCGAAAAGCGAAAACGTCATGTCGTGTAAACATTCAATGAGGGCAGGTTGAGCATAGTAATACCATACCGCCTTTACGGCGGCTGGCAATGTTTAGATCAGCCCCGACAAGCGCAACTCGGTTTTCAGATAGGCATAATAGATGGGTGCCGCCACCAGACCCTCCAGCCCGAACGCCGACTCGAAGATCAGCATTGCCAGCAGAAGCTCCCATGATTTGGCCTGGATTCGATTGCCGACGATCTCCGCATTGAGAAAATATTCCAGTTTATGAATCAGGATAAGGTAAAGCAGCATGACGCCGGCTATTGGCAATGAAACCGATAATGCAGAAATGATAAACATGAAATTCGAGATCAGATTGCCGATAATCGGCAGCAAACCGAATATAAATGTGGCTATCACCAATGTCTTGGAGAGCGGCAGATGAATTTTGAACAGCGGGAAAAGCACCAACACCAGGACCGCCGTCAGCAGGGTGTTGACCAGGGATACCTTGATTTGGGCGAAGACAATATTGCGAAACGAGCTTGAGAGGTTCTGGATGCGCTGGAGCAATTGCTCGCGGAAATAGGTGGTGCGACCCGAAGGCTTATTCAACGAAATGATGGCGCCGATAATAAGGCCTATCAGAATGGTAATCAGGCCGTGCAGAAAGCTGCGGCCCATATTTCTGATGATAATCAGGTTTTTTTCCACCAGCTCGAATATTTGATTTTTGAGTTCTTCGGCGCTGTCGGGTAAAAATGCCGGAAAACTGGCGGGGAGATGATGGCGAATGCCGGAAAAGATGCGGTTTGTTTCCGAGGTCAAGTCGATGCCGCGCTGGATATTGGATGTCAGAAAGCTTACCAGGCTGACAATGGCCACGGACATCACCACGACGACGACCACGGCGATGATGCTCACTACCAGCCATCGGGCCCGGGTACCGCCAAGCCGCCTCTCGAACCAGGGCGTCATGGCGAAGATGATTTCATAGGCCAGAAAACCGGCGACGAAGCAGGGAAACAGATGCAATGGAATGATGATGGAAATGAACAAAATCATTAAAACATAAGAACTGATTTTGATTTGGGTATGGCTGATGCTCATTGTTGTTCCTTGCAAAACGCGCCGGTTCCATTTTACCGTTCATAAAATTAAATCATAGGCCGCATGACGGCAAAGATCATTTTTTGAAGGCCGGCGGATTTTGCGATCGCGCGCGCAAGGATAATCGTAAGACAGGCGCCGCCGCCATCATAAGCGGACGCCCGTCAATGACCGGCGATTATCCTGCCAAAGCGGCAAAGCGGCAAAGCGCCAAAGCGGCAAAGCGGCAAAGCGCCAAAGTGTCGGCGTGATGGGCCGATACGGCGCATCGTCGTATCGGCGAAAAGGCCGCTACTTGTCGAGAATCTGGGGATTGACGCAGTTGCGTCTCGGCCGGCCGGTCAATGCGGTAATGAGATTATCCACCGCCGCCGCGGCCATGGCGTGGCGCGTTTCGTGCGTGGCGGAACCCATATGCGGCATCAGTACCACGTTGGGTAAACGCCGTAGGGGGGAATCCGCGGCCAGAGGCTCGTGTTCGTAGACATCAAGACCGGCGGCCAGAATACGACGGCTTTCCAGCGCCGCTATCAATGAGGGTTCATCCACCACCGGTCCGCGACCGCCATTGATCAGGATGGCGCCGGGCTTCATCTTTGCCAGTTTTTCGCCATCGATCAGGTGACGGGTCTGTTCGCTCAACGGCAATATGATGCAGACAAAATCCGCTTCGGCCAATAACGCGTCCAGATCGCGGTACTCGGCGCCAAACTGCGCCTCGGCCTGCGGATGTCGGTGGCGGGCATGATATAACACGGGCATGGCGAACCCGTTGTGTCCCCGTTGCGCCAGCGCCATGCCAATCCTGCCCATACCGACGATCCCCAGCGTTTTGTGATGAACATCACTACCATACCAATCCGGAGCGGCGCTGGCGGTCCATTCGCCGCTCCGGACCCGGTTGTCCATCTCCACCATGCGTCGGGCGGCGGTCAACATCAGCCCCATCATCAAATCGGCGACGGTGTCCGTCAAGGCATCGGGGGTATGCATCAACAAAATGCCGCGCGCGCTCATCTCCGCCACATCGAATTGGTCGTATCCCGCCGATGCGGTGGACGCCACTTTCAGCGCCGGGAAAAAATCCATTATCGCTTTGTCGAACTTGTTGCTTGCGCCAATGATGCCCTGCGCATTTCGCAAAAGTTCCGCGTGCTTACGGCAATTCTCGTCAGTCAATCCGTCTATTTCCGTCACCTCGGCATGACGGCTCAAGCGTTGATGAAGGTCCTCGGGTAGCGGTTTGTAAGCGATAACGACAGGTTTCATCCTCAGTATTCCTCGTTCGATATGACATCATCACAGTCGCGCCAGCATAGCAGTTTTATCGGCGAACATCAGCGTTGGTTCTGTCCGGCCAGGTCAGGCCAGGCTCACGGTTTTCCGCCGGTCTGACTATCAGCGTCAGCCAAACGGAAACCAGTAGGGCGACGGCCATGAATACATAGGATGCCAAAGGCGAACCCGTCGCGCCGTTTAAATATCCCACCACCCAGGAACCGACGAAAGAGCCCAACGCGCCCATACTGTTGATAAGCGCCATTGCGCCGCCGGAAACATTCCGCGGCAGCATTTCCGGCACGATGGCGAAAAACGGCCCATAGGGCGCATACATGGCGGCGCCGGCGACCACCAGTAGCGTATAGGATCCCCAGAAATGATGGGCGCCCAAGGCATAAGAGGCCAGAAAAGCCATTGCGCCTATCAGCAGCAACGGCCAGACGAAAACCTTGCGTTTTTGCAGTTTGTCGGAAGCCCAGGAAACGATGATCATGGCGATGGTGGCGGCCAAATAAGGCACCGCGGACAGCCAACCGGCCTGGACCATGCCCATTTCCATGCCATTACGCAAAATCGACGGTAACCAGAGAACGAAACCGTAAACGCCGATGCTCCAGGCGAAATACTGAATACTCAGTATCACGACATTGCGTGAACGGAATGCCTCCCGATAATTATGCACCGCTTTGATATTTTTCTGTTCACGGGTCAATTGCTCTTGCAAGGCGGTTTTTTCTTCTTCAGTCAGCCAGTTTGCCTGGGCGGGTTTGTCATTGACCAAAAACCACCAGCAGAATGCCCAGATGACGGCGGGAACGCCCTCAAAGATAAACATTTCCCGCCAGCCGAACGAATTGATCAAATAACCCGACACCACCGACATCCACAGCACGGTGACCGGATTACCCAAAATAAGAAACGTGTTGGCGCGTGAACGCTCGGACCGGGTAAACCAGTTGCTGATATAAATCAGCAGCGCCGGCATGACCGCCGCTTCCACCACCCCCAGAGCAAAACGGATCGCCATCAGCATGGGAATATTAGTGACGATGCCGGTCAATGCGGCGAAACCGCCCCACAATACCAGGCACCAGAAAATCAACGTCTTTACACTACGTCTTTCGGCATACATCGCGCCGGGGATTTGAAAGAAAAAGTATCCCAGAAAGAACAAGGCGCCCAGTAAGGAGGAAATGCCTTTGGTTATGCCCAAATCATTATTGATTCCGGCGGCGGAGGCGAAGCTGAAATTGGCGCGGTCGAGGTATGCCAGACTGTAACTGATAAAAACGATCGGCATAATATACCACCAGCGTTTCGGTGCTAACTTGGCGATGCTCATACAGTTTTCCTCTCATGAGTAGGGGGCCGTTCAACCGCGACATGACGTTGCAACGGCCAGAGGTTTTACATCCGAGGTATGATGTCTATAGTGGCGACGAAACGGCTGGTATCGGTTCCATTTGCGCTTCGCCTCTATTACGCCCCGTGGTTAGTGCAATAGTTGAACAAATTCTTTGGTTACCGCCGCCAAATCTTCCCCATACAAGGGGAATTCGATTCCTCTGGGAACGTTATCCGGCAAGAGGGACAGCAAATGCCGCCAGTCCTCATCGCCGGCGCCGGGCGGCACGGCGCGCCAGCCCGTCGGGGTGGGCAAGGCCGTTTTGATATGGATATAACGGATATACGGAGCCAGTTGTTGCGCGGCAAGGACGGCGGATTCCCCTACCCACTGCCAGTTGCCCATGTCAAATGTCATGCCGATCGGCGTTTTATCCGCGGCGGCCTGTGCAAAAAAGGTCTTTAGCGGCGCCAGGGCGCCGCATTCGGTCTGGTCATTTTCCACCAGCAGTTGCGGGTGATATCCGCCCGGCAACCTGGGCGAAGGCGAGACAGCGTGACCGGGCATATAATGTCCCAACGATAATTTCAGCCGTTCGGCGCCTAGTTGCTCCGCCTCGTCCAGCAATAGCGATAAGCGGGGGTTAACGGCGCCATTTGGCGCGAATAATGCCTCGGGCGCGGAGTAATAGCAGCGCAATCCGTAACCGCGAATAGCCTGATGTAAATCCGGCAAGCATTTCAGATGGGTTTCGTTGAACAGTTCCCGACGGATTTCAACGCCGGATGCCCCTGATGCGGCGATAAAAGGCAGCACCTTCTGTTGTCCCCCCAAGGCTAGAACGCCATCATGACCGTAAGCGGCGGTGACGACGAAGATGTCGCGCTTCATCCTGGCTCCTCAAGACATCGCTGTTTTAAGATAAGAATAACGGTAGATGGTACCGGTTCCATTGGAAAGTCTGTTCTGTAGAATTTATGATCATGGTCACTATTTTTCCCCCAGAGTATCTTTGCGAAAGACTCTCGCCGTGATGTTCCGAAATGGCCCGCTGAAAACGCCAGGCACTTATGATGGAATCAGGCGGGACACTGTTCGTCAACCTTTGCGAGGTTTCGTTGCGGGCGGTGTTCGTTCACCGGCTGCCGCATGCCTTGTTTGCCGTTGACATGCCCCATTGTTGGTCCGGCGGATAATCAGTGGGTGGTGGACCCGCGCACGATCAGCTCGCCGCTGAAGGTCTGTTCTCTGACAGGGCCGTCGTATCCCTGGATACGTCTCAAAAGCTGCTCGATCGCGGCATGGCCGATTTGGTAGGTCGGCTGCTTGAAGGTCGTGATCCCCACGCCGGCAAGTTCCGCCCACTCCAGTTCATCAAAGCCCAATAAGCCGATATCGCCGCCCCAGCGCAGGTCTTGATGCCGTAAAGCCCGGGCAATTTGCAATGTCAGCGCGCCGTTGGCCGAAAGAATCGCTTTGCGCATACCGCGATGGCGGCGATTGAAGCTTCTAATGACATCGCCAAGGGCAGCGGCGTCATTCAACGCGCTTTCCCCCTCTTCGGCCAGCAAATTCGGGTGCGTCGACATACAGGCGCGAAAAGCCCGTAACCGCTCAATACGGGTATTTACCGTGCCAAGGGGTTCGCTGAGAAACAAGATGGCTTCGAAACCCTGTTCAATCAGATGTTCGGTGGCAAGGGTCGCGGCCTCATGGTTATTCAGCCCCACCATATCGCAGGCGAAATCGGAGATTTTGCGGTCGATGAGCACCATGGGCAAAGAAGACTGCTGTAACAGCGCCAAGGCCTCTTCGTGCATGCCCACGGCATTCACCACAATGCCTTCCACCTGATATCCGTTAAGCAGTTGTAGATAATGGCGTTCCTGGTTGACTTCATTATTGGTGTTGCAGACCAGCAGGGTGAACCCCGCCTGCCGGCAAGCCGCTTCAATGCCCCGCATCACTTCTACGGAATAGGGATTGGTGATGTCGGCGATGATAAGGCCGATTAACCGTGTTTGGCCGCCCTTCAGGCTGCGGGCCATCTGGCTGGGACGATAGTCCAGGCGGACGATGGCATTCTCGATGCGCTGCTTGAGGTCGGCGGATAATCGGTGATGTTCGCCATTCAGGTATCGTGACACGCTGGTTTTACCGCTGCCCGCCGCTTTGGCGACATCGCTGATGGTCGCGCGGACAGTTTGGCGGGCGCCCTTTTTGACGTTCAATGTTTGTTCCCCTGATATTCGACGCACGCATCCGTGGCGGGCTTGTTCGCCGTTTGGCTATAGCGGTAGCATAGCGTTTTACGGCCTGGCGACAACCCCCTCATCGCGGCGCCATTGCAGCAGTAAGATACGGTGGCCGGTTTCTTCGTTAAAGACGCTGCCGGTTTGCCGAAAACCCTGCTGATGGTAAAAGGCCCTGGCCGGGTGGTTGAGCCGATAGACTTCCAGTGATAACACCGCATAGCGCTGTTTTGCCCTGGCCATCAGGGCGCTGCCGATACCCTGGCGGTTGAAGGCGGGCGCCACAAAAATCGCGCCGATGAACCGTTCCATCATGATGCTGATAAAACCGGTCAGTTTGCCGTTTTGCTCGTCCACCCAACTGCGTGATCCGGGCAAATATTCGTCGCGGACCAACGGCAGGCTTTCCAGCCAATAATCGCTACCGATAAAAGGGTGGGCGAGCGTGGTGCTTTCCAGCCAAAGCGACAACAATGGCTGCATATCGTCTTGCCTGAATTGGCGTATCATGCCGCGGTCCGGGAGAAGACGGCGGGAGCGACGCCCTCGCCGCCGCCGTCAGGCGCCGGCGGGCTGGGATGATGGTTTGACAACGTCCCTCCTCAATGATCAATTCGCCGCTTTGCCAGGGCCGCCGACCCGGCCTGGCGCCGGAATGCGCGGCGACGTCCGGGCCCGCCGCGCCCTCACCCGTTATGAAATCGTACTTGTTGCCGGATCCGGGCTGTATATCTTACCGCCAGAGGGTATACTGGCGCATTCTTAATAAACCCACTTTTAGCGCGTACGAATTCAACATGCAAAAGTTTGATCCCAAGACCTTTCAAGGCCTGATCCTGACATTACAGGATTATTGGTCGCGTCAGGGCTGCACCGTCGTCCAACCTTTGGATATGGAAGTCGGCGCGGGCACGTCCCACCCCATAACCTGTTTGCGGGCGCTTGGCCCGGAGCCTATCGCCGCCGCTTACGTTCAGCCGTCCCGCCGGCCCACCGACGGACGCTATGGCGAAAACCCCAACCGCCTCCAGCATTATTACCAGTTCCAGGTCATCATCAAACCTTCGCCGGATAATATCCAGGAACTTTATCTTGGTTCTTTGAAGGAGGTGGGGCTCGATCCCACCGTTAACGATATCCGTTTTGTTGAAGATAACTGGGAAAACCCGACGTTGGGCGCCTGGGGATTGGGATGGGAGGTCTGGCTCAATGGCATGGAGGTCACGCAATTTACCTATTTTCAGCAAGTGGGCGGGTTGGAGTGCCGTCCCGTCACCGGCGAGATTACCTATGGCCTGGAACGACTGGCCATGTATCTGCAAGGGGTCGACAGCGTCTATGATCTGACCTGGAGCGACGGGCCGTTGGGGAAAACCACGTATGGCGATATCTACCACCAAAATGAAGTGGAACAGTCCACCTATAACTTCGAATACGCTGATGTGGATTTTCTGTTCGTTTGTTTTGATCAATATGAAAAGGAAGCCCAAAAGTTGCTGGCGTTAGAGCAACCCCTGCCGTTGCCAGCCTATGAACGTATTTTGAAAGCGGCGCACAGCTTCAATCTGCTGGATGCGCGCAAGGCCATTTCGGTCACCGAACGCCAGCGCTATATCCTGCGCATCCGCACCTTGACCAAGGCAGTGGCGGAGGCCTATTACGCTTCCCGCGAGGCGCTTGGGTTCCCGATGTGTAAGAAGAACGAGAAATAATAAGGGGCAACCATGATGCAACACACATTTCTGGTGGAAATCGGCACGGAGGAGTTGCCGCCGAAAGCGCTTCGCCATATGGCGCAGTCGTTTGCCTCTTTGTTTGGCGCGGAACTGGATGCCGCCGACATCACCCATGGCGATATCCGCTGGTTCGCCTCCCCGCGTCGGCTGGCGTTAAAGGTGGCTGATGTCGCCGCGGCCCAGGCTGATCGCGTTATTGAAAAACGCGGTCCGGCCGTTTCGCAGGCTTTCGATGCCGATGGCCGGCCGACCAAGGCGGCCGAAGGCTGGGCGCGCGGTTGCGGCATTACTGTCGAACAGGCGGAGCGGCAAGTGACCGACAAGGGCGAATGGTTGCTGTATCGGGCAACGGTGACGGGGCGGCCGGTACGGGAATTATTGTGCGAGAAAGTCAACGCCGCATTGGTTAAGCTCCCCGTGCCGAAGATGATGCGTTGGGGCGACAGCGATGTGCAGTTTGTCCGTCCGGTACACACGGTCACCCTACTCTTGGATGAAGCCGTAATCACGGGGCGGGTTCTGGGCGTCGAATCCGGCCGGACATTACGTGGCCACCGTTTTATGGGCGAGGCTGAAGTGACTCTCGATCACGCCGATCACTATCCTGCCCTGCTGGCCGAGCGGGGCAAAGTGATGGCCGATTACGAAGCGCGCAAAGCGGTCATCAAACGGGATGCGGAAGCCGCCGCGGCACGGATTGGCGGCAGGGCCGACTTGAGTGACAGCCTGTTGGAGGAAGTTACGTCGCTGGTGGAGTGGCCGGTGGTGCTGACGGCGAAATTTGAAGAAAAATTTCTCGCCGTGCCCGCTGAAGCCTTGGTTTACACCATGAAAGGCGACCAGAAGTATTTCCCGGTCTATGATGAACAAGGCAAATTGCTGCCAAATTTCATCTTCGTCGCCAATATCGTGTCGAAAGATCCCCAGCAGGTGATCTCTGGCAATGAAAAAGTGGTGCGTCCGCGACTGGCTGACGCCGAGTTTTTTTTCAATACCGACCGTAAAACCCGTTTGGAAGATCGCTTGCCGCGGCTTGATACCGTATTGTTCCAGCAACAGTTGGGCACGCTGAGGGATAAAAGTGATCGCATCGAATCACTTTCCGGCTGGATAGCCGGCCGGATTGGCGCGGATGAACACGTGGCCGCCCGCGCGGGCTTGTTGTCCAAATGCGATTTGATGACCAACATGGTCTTTGAGTTCACCGACACCCAGGGCGTGATGGGCATGCATTACGCCCGGTACGACGGCGAACCTGAATTGGTGGCGCTGGCGCTTAACGAACAATATCAGCCGCGTTTCTCCGGCGACGCGCTGCCGTCCACGCCCGTGTCCAGCGCCGTGGCCATCGCGGACAAGATGGACACCCTGGCCGGTATTTTCGGCATCGGTCAACATCCAAAAGGGGATAAAGACCCCTTCGCCCTGCGCCGCGCCGCTCTGGGCGTGTTGCGTATCATTGTCGAGCAGCGTTTGCCGCTGGATTTGCAGACCCTGACCGAAGAAGCGGTTCGGCAGTATGGCGAGAAACTGACCAATCCGCGGGTGGTGGACGATGTCATCGATTTTATGCTGGGCCGTTTCCGCGCCTGGTATCTGGAGGAAGGCCATAGCGTCGATACCATCCTGGCGGTGCTGGCGCGGCGCCCGACCCGCCCGGCGGATTTCGACGCCAGGGTCAAGGCGGTAAGCTATTTCCGCACGTTGGATGAGGCCGTTTCACTGGCGGCGGCCAACAAGCGGGTATCCAACATTCTGGCCAAAGCGAGCGACCGGTTAAACGACAGCGTCCAGGCTTCGCTGCTGAAAGACGCGGCGGAGATTCAATTGGCCACGCACCTTACGGTATTGCGCGACAAGCTGGAACCGCTGTTCGAGCAAGGACGCTACCAGGAGGCGCTTTCGGAATTGGCCGCCCTGCGCGAGCCGGTGGACGCCTTCTTCGATAAAGTGATGGTGATGGACGACAATGTCGCTGTACGGGTTAATCGCCTAACGTTGCTCAATCAATTGCGGCAGCTGTTTTTGCGCGTGGCGGATATCTCGTTACTGCAATAACGGCTTAAGGGGACCAGGCCGGTTAAGCCGGCCTGTAGGTGGCGATGTAAGACATCCCGCTCCCCTCGATAGTCCCTTGGGAAAACCATCTGATTAATAAACGTATATTGATTAGAAACCATACTGAATCCCTTCGCCTCCGGACGGATATGGGCGTATATTAGCCAGACAAAATGGTAAGTAATTGGCTAAGGAGTATGCACATGTGGGTTTCCGTTCGGCTAACGCGTTTACGTTATATGCTAATGCTTCTCATTGCATTGGCGCTGGCGACGCAACTCGCCGCGTGCGGCGACAAGGAGCCGGATCAGCGCAAGGCTTTTATACAGTTTTTGCAGACCACAGTGCTGCCTGGCGGCGAAAGATTACCGGCTCTTAGCGATGTACAGAAGCAACAATTCGGCCCATACGCCAACGACTATCAGATTTTACTGACGTTCACCCAGCAATTCACTCACGCGGTCAACACGGGCTTGGCGCCGGTGTTGGATATTATCAGCCAGATCCGTATCCCACAGGATTATCTGACCCGCCGCGGGGATTTGCAGCAAGCCGCCGGAGCGTTGAATCTGCTTGGCCCGCAAATGGCCGGTATGCAGCGGCAGGCTGAAAACGGCCGGGCGGGGCTGAAACAACCGGATGACCTGAAAGCGGTCTACAATCAGGCCTATGACAAGTTGGTGACGCAGGCCATCGCCAAAGTCACGCCGGTGGTTACCTACGCGGCAACACTGTCCGCTACGCTGGTGCAGGTGGGAAACTTTCTCAGTATGCAGGGCAATCAGGTTACTTTCGGCCCGACGTCTATCATGTTCCCCACCCGTATACAGGCGACGCAGTACAATGAATTGATGAAGGGCCTGACAAGCCAGCACGAACAATTGGTGCAGGCACAAAATGATGCGGGCGCGTTATTGCCCTGATATGTTTGTTTATCGCCGGGATCCCGGGCAATGTCGGCCGGCGATGTCTCTTCGCGCGTTTGATTTACCCGGCGCGCCCTTAACCCCGCTTTTTGGCGCGGGAATACGCCGAGTCCGGGGAGGGCTCGGCCCATTGATCGCGGCGGCCCCTCTTGTTCTACACTGGGTATAAGTGTTGGCGCGCAGCCGACAGACCGGTGGCGGTAAGTTTCTTTCAGTTTTCACTGATCACGTTGTGAGATCAGCCGCAAATTTCCTTTCCTGTTCCGTAAGTCGCCCGTAAGTCAGCGGGTTGGCTTCAAATAAATTGTGATTTTAATCACATTTTTTAAACAAACCTGCCCGTATAAAACGTGACTTACATCACAAAAAAGTTTCTTACGCTGACCAAAAGTTAAATTGTGATTTATTTACATCGATTATTTGTGATGTAAATCACTCAATTAGGGGGCCTTAGGGGGGGTAAGCGGTGATGGACATCACACTTTCCCGGCGGGAGTACGCTTAACTTTCTGAGCGTGGTA
Source organism: Martelella alba (assembly GCF_005217455.1). Lineage (GTDB taxonomy): Bacteria > Pseudomonadota > Gammaproteobacteria > Enterobacterales > Enterobacteriaceae > Acerihabitans. The sequence continues at coordinate 187,353 of NZ_SZPQ01000006.1, read as the reverse complement.
GAGTCGCGCTGCTTATAGAACTACCGGCAGTATTCGCAACACTGTCGCAACAATATTATTCACGCGCCCTTATTGCCTGGCGCGTATCAATAGGGGTGAGTTTTTATGTCTTCAGCGGATATCAAGGTCAAAGTACAGAATTTTGGCCGGTTCCTCAGCAATATGGTCATGCCGAATATTGCGGCCTTTATTGCCTGGGGGATCATCACGGCACTGTTTATACCCACGGGGTGGACCCCGAATGCAACCCTGGCCAAACTGGTCGGCCCGATGATCACCTACTTGTTGCCGCTGCTGATCGGCTATACCGGCGGCCGTTTGGCTGGCGGCGAGCGCGGCGGCGTGGTCGGCGCCATCACCACGATGGGCGTGATCGCCGGCGCCGATATGCCGATGTTTTTGGGTTCGATGATTGCCGGGCCGCTGGGCGGCTGGTGCATCAAGCGTTTTGACCGGGCGGTCGACGGCAAAATCAGAAGCGGTTTCGAGATGCTGGTTAACAACTTCTCCGCCGGCATCATCGGTATGTTGCTGGCCATCCTGTCGTTCCTGCTGATAGGGCCGCTGGTGGAGATGATTTCCCATGTCTTGTCGGCCGGCGTCAACCTGATGGTGCGTCACGACTTGCTGCCGCTGGCGTCTATCTTTGTTGAACCAGGCAAAATCCTGTTTTTGAATAACGCCATCAACCACGGCATCTTCTCGCCGCTGGGCATTCAGCAGGCCACCGCCACCGGTAAATCCATTTTCTTCCTGATTGAAGCCAACCCTGGTCCGGGCATGGGCGTCCTGATGGCGTACATGCTGTTTGGCCGCGGCACCGCCAAACAATCCGCCGGCGGCGCGGCCATCATCCACTTCCTCGGCGGGATTCACGAAATTTATTTCCCGTATGTTCTGATGAACCCGCGTTTGCTGCTGGCCGTTATTCTTGGCGGCATGACCGGGGTCTTCACCCTGGGCGTGTTGCACGGCGGCCTGGTTTCTCCCGCTTCTCCCGGCTCCATCATTGCGGTATTGGCCATGACCCCGCGTGGCGGCTATTTCGCCAATATTTCCGCTGTGGTTGCCGCGTTCGCCGTCTCTTTCGTGATTTCCTCCATTTTGCTCAAGAGCACCAAGGTTAAGGAAGACGAGGGCGAAGATCTTGAAGAAGCGACTCGCCGCGTTCAAACCATGAAAGCGCAATCCAAAGGTATGGCCGCGCCTGTCTCGGCCGGCGCCACCGGCGATATGAGCTCGGTTCGTAAAATCATCGTCGCCTGCGATGCCGGTATGGGTTCCAGCGCCATGGGCGCCGGCGTACTGCGCAAGAAGGTCAATGAAGCCGGACTGAAGAATATCAGCGTAACCAACACCGCCATCAATGATCTGCCGGATGATGTCGATTTGGTTATCACCCACCGTGATTTGACCGAGCGCGCCATGCGTCAGGCGCCCCAGGCCCAGCATATTTCGCTGACGAACTTCCTCGACAGCCATTTGTACACCGATTTGACCGCGCGTCTTGTGGCGGCGCAAAAAAACAGCAGTAACCAGCAGAAAGTCATCACTACCCTGGATGACAGTTTCGAAAATAGCGAACAAAATCTGTTTCGCCTGACCGAGGCCAATATTTTCCTGGGCCAGCACGCGGATAATAAGGAACAGGCTATCCGGTTCGCCGGCCAGCAACTTGTCAAGGGCGGCTATGTCACGCCGGAATATGTTGAAGCGATGCTTGAACGGGAAAAGCTGACTTCCACTTATCTGGGCGAATCCATCGCCGTGCCGCACGGCACTATCGAAGCCAAGGACAAAGTACTGCGTACCGGCATCGTTTTTTGTCAATATCCCGATGGCGTCCGGTTCGGTGACGAAGAAGACGATATCGCCCGTTTGGTTATCGGAATCGCGGCCCGGAACAATGAACATATTCAAGTCATCACCAGCCTGACCAATGCGCTGGATGACGAAAGCGTCATTGCCCGGTTAAGTAAGACCACCAATGCCGCGGAAGTCCTGGAGATTTTGCAGGGAAATAACACCGCGGTCAGCAACGCATCGTAACGCACGGCATCCGTTGTTAATGAGAGGGGCCTGTCATGGCCCCTTTTTAGCTAAGAAAATCCAAGGTCAATTCTATGAAAGCATTACATTTCGGAGCAGGTAATATCGGTCGCGGCTTTATCGGCAAACTTTTGGCCGATGCCGGGATCGAAGTGGTCTTCGCCGACGTCAACCAAATCGTGCTGGATGCGCTGAATGCACGCCATCAATACGAGGTCCATGTCGTGGGCGAACAAGCGCGGATCGATAAGGTAAACAACGTCAGCGCCGTTCACAGCGGCAGCCCGGATGTGGCGGCATTGATAGCATCGGTGGATTTGGCGACCACGGCGGTGGGACCGCAGATCCTGGAAAAAATCGCACCCGGTGTCGCGCAGGGCTTGATCAAACGCCACGACGCGGGAAACACGCGGCCGCTGAATATCATCGCTTGCGAGAATATGGTGCGGGGCACCAGCCAGCTTAAGCAGCATGTCTATAAGGCGTTGCCGGAGCATTACCGTAATTGGGTTGACGAACACATTGGTTTTGTGGATTCGGCGGTGGACAGAATTGTACCGCCGGCCGAGGCCGGCAATCAGGATCCGCTGGCCGTCACTGTGGAAACTTTCAGCGAATGGATCGTCGATAAAACTCAGTTCAAAGGCGAGCCGCCAACGATCGCCGGCATGGAATTGACCGATAATCTGATGGCGTTTGTGGAGCGCAAACTATTCACTTTAAATACCGGTCACGCCATCACCGCCTACCTGGGCCAATTGGCGGGGCACCGGACCATTCGCGAAGCCATTCTCGATCCGCAAGTCCGCCAGGTCGTCAAAGGCGCCATGGAGGAAAGCGGCGCGGTGCTGATTAATCGTTACGGGTTCGATCCGGAAAAGCATGCCGCCTACATCAACAAAATACTGCAGCGCTTTGAAAATCCCTACCTGCACGACGATGTTGAGCGCGTCGGCCGACAGCCGTTGCGTAAACTCGGCGCGGGCGACCGTCTGATTAAACCGTTGCGCGGCACGCTGGAATACGGTCTGCGCCACGACAATCTCATGAAAGGCATCGCCGCGGCGATGCGTTACCATAGCGATCAGGATCCCCAGGCGCAGGAATGGGCGGCGTTGCTGGAAAAATCAGGTCCCGAGGCGGCGCTGGCGCAAGTCTCCGGACTGGAGAAAGACAGTGAGGTGGTTCGGCAGGTGGTGACAATCTATAACGCCATGCAATGACGATCGAGACCCGGGAGCGGGAGGGCCTCGTTCCCGGATTTTACATGGTGTTGGCGATGACGGAAACTACGCAACTGCATGAAAATCAGGTTCTTGAGCGGCTGAATGCCGGTACGACGGTACAGGATCTGATGGAAGCGGCGGTGAACTTATTGGCCGAGGCGGTCAATATTCTCATGCTGCAAATATTCCGCAAGGATGACTACGCGGTGAAGTATGCCGTGGAACCGCTATTGGTCGGCGCCGGGCCGCTTGGCGAATTGCCGGTACGCTTGAAACTGATTTATGCCTTGGGCGTTATCAGTCGACACGAATATGAAGATGCCGAACTGCTGCTGGCCTTACATGAGGCGCTGCAAGATGATCCGAACGATTACCGGTTCACCGACGATGAGATCCTGGGACCGTTCAGCGAATTGCATTGCGTCGCGGGTTTCCCTCCGTTGCCGGATTTTTCGCGCGTCACAGGGGATGAGGCATTAGTCAGGATGCAGCAACAACGCTATCAACAGATCGTTCGCTCCACCATGGTGCTGTCGGCCACCGAGTTTTTGGTGCGCATCAGCGCCAAAAAAGCCTTTAGTGACAAATTGCTATTGAAATGAAAAAACCATCCCGGGGGATGGTTTTTGAACGACAGACGGGTTTACTTGGCTTCGCCGAACCGTTTGGCCGCTTCGTCCCAATTCACCACGTTCCAGAACGCCTTGATATAGTCGGGGCGACGGTTCTGGTATTTCAGATAGTAGGCGTGTTCCCATACATCCAGGCCCAGAATGGGGTAACCGGAGACGCCGGAGATGGCTTCACCCATCAGCGGGCTGTCCTGATTGGCGGTGGATACGACCGCCAGCTTATCGCCTTTGAGCACCAGCCAGGCCCAGCCGGAACCGAAACGGGTCGCGGCGGCCTTTTCAAACGTTTCCTTGAAGGCGTCCACAGAGCCAAAGTCCCGTTCGATAGCGGCTTTCAATTCGCCCTGTAACGTCGTGCCCACTTTCAGGCCCTTCCAGAACAGACTGTGGTTGGAATGGCCGCCGGCATTGTTGCGCAGGGCGGTTTTTTTGTCCGCCGGAACCTGATCCAGTTTTTTCAGCAGTTCATCCACCGGCAGGCTAGCGAATTCGCACAGCCCTTCCAACGCGGCGTTGGCATTGTTGACATAGGTTTGATGGTGTTTGGTGTGATGGATTTCCATCGTTTGTTTGTCAAAATGCGGTTCTAAGGCGTCGTAAGCATACGGCAAGGATGGCAGAGTATAGCTCATATTAATCTTCTCCATGTTATCGTGAGGCGACACCGGAAACCTGTGTTAGTGCCGCGTAATCAATCTGATCATTATAGTTAATTAAACGTTTATGAAAACGTTTATCAGTGCCTTTTATAGCGCATGTTTAGCTTTACAAATCCATTATTCGTTGCGGATGGGTATAGATGGTCGCCCTGCCTGGCTTACTGAAACCCACCAGGGTTAATCCGCACCGCTCGGCCACATCCACCGCCAGCGCCGTGGCGGCGGATACCGCAAAAAGAATTTCAACCCCGCACATGGCGGATTTTTGCACCATTTCATAACTGGCGCGGCTGGAAACCAGCACCGCCCCATCCCTTGCGGCGCTTTTTGCCCGATAGCCCAGCAATTTATCCAGCGCCACGTGGCGGCCGACATCCTCGCATCCGAACGCCAGCCCTTCTTCCGGCGTAATCCAGGCCGCCGCATGGGTACAACCGGTCTGCCGGCCGATGGGCTGGACCTCTTTTAACTGCGCCAGCGCCTGATCAAGCCGGTTGAGCGGCCAGGTCTGGGTCACCGGCAACGATGTGATCGGCCTGGCGATATCGTCAAGCTGCTCGACGCCGCAGACGCCGCAGCCGGTCCGACCCGCCATGGCCCGCCGATGTTCTTTCAGGGCCATGAAACGCCGGCTGGACAGCTCGATTTGTACTTCCATGCCGTTACAGGCGGCAAGCACATCCATGCCGTAGATCTCGCCGGGGGATTCGATAATGCCTTCGGAAAGAGAGAAACCCAATGCGAATTGCTCAAGTTCCTTGGGGGTGGCCATCATCACCACATGGGAGATACCATTGTAAACCAGCGCCACCGGCACTTCTTCGGCCAGCCAATCCGGCTCGGCCCGGTCCAGGCGGCCGCGTTGGCGTACATTGCATTGCCGCATGCCCGCCTGGTCGGCGGAATCGGTTTTCGTTAGGGGAAGGTGTGCATTCAAAGCGGCGTATCCAAAGTGAAAACGAGATGAATCCCGTGACGCATCCAGTTATTTTTTATTCTACACCGGTCCTTTGCGAAGTTGCAGCGTTGATGTCGAGGGACATGCCGCATCGCGGGAGCGCTAAACGCGCCCTTGCCGACGGCGCCCGGTCCGGACTGACGGACATCGCCCGCGCGTCGCCCCCGACGGAGGGGGCCGCGGAAAAAGTGCCGGCGCGGCCAAAAATGGCTATGCTCTAGAAAGCGTATTGATTAACGCGATGACAAAAAGGGAATACCCATGCGATTTACCCTTGCAACGGCAGTATTTATCCTGACGGCCTGGTCGCTGACGGTCGCCCCCGGTTTCGCCCAGGCGCCGGATGCACCGCCGCCGCCCGGCATGATGGCGCCGGCAGGCGCGCAGGCCGCCGACAACGATATTGCATTAGTGGACGGCAAAATGACGTTACGCCTGCCTCAAGGCTTTGCCGATCAAAGCCGGCGGGACGCTAACGCTCAGCAGACCGGCGTTGCGGTCCATTTGTATGTCAGCCGCTTGCATGCGCAAGTGGTCGGCATCAGCGAAATCAAGACCGCAGCCGGCGATGCCAATGACACCAGCGATGCGGCTTTCGATAAAATGGCGCAAGGCGCGCTGTCGGGACTGAAGACCCAATTCAGCGATGTTCGCCAGACCGGCCGGACGGTAACCATGGCGGGCGGACGAAAATTTCTGCGTATCGACAGCGATCAAACGATGAAAGGCGAGTCCATGGCCGGCACGACATTAGTTACGCCTTTCGCCGGTCACGTGATAACGCTACAGGTATTGACGCCAAAAGCCGACGTTAAAAGCCATGCCCGGCTGGTGGACGACATTCTCGCCAGTATTGCTTTCCACTAACGGGCGACAGTGTTTTTCGCCGGGGCCGTGTCGTCCAGACTGCGCCGTCGGTAACATTGCCGCTGTATTGCGATGAAATGTTATAAATTAATCTGTGAGGGTTATCGTAATCCGGAAATTCCCTTCCTTGGCAGCTGTTTCCCTGGTGAAACCGGGACTAACGTTAAGTAAAACATACAGGCCGCTTTAGGTCTTGTGTCGACGTTGTCCGCCGATACCGGTCACTGCCGGCCGGTAAGGCATCATCAGGGTCTGTTGCGTGTTAAGGAGAAACCATGGCTCAAAATCCTCCCGTAAGCCGGTTAATCCCCGGCGAATATGGTTACCCGCTAGAACTCAAACCACGCTATAACAATTTCATCGGCGGAGAATGGGTGGCGCCGGTAAACGGCGAATATTTCGTCAATTTAACGCCCGTTACCGGCCAGCCATTGTGTGAAATCGCCAGCTCAGGGCCAGGAGACATCGATTTGGCCCTGGACGCGGCGCATAAAGCCAAGGCCGCCTGGGGCGGCATGTCGGTGCAAAACCGCGCGGGGATTCTGTTTCGCATTGCCGATCGGCTGGAGCAGAATATCGATTTGCTGGCGGCGGTGGAAACTTGGGACAACGGCAAGCCAATCCGCGAAACCAGCGGAGCCGATGTGCCGCTGGCCATTGACCATTTCCGCTATTTCGCTTCGTGTATCCGCGCCCAGGAAGGCGGCATCAGCGAAATCGATGCCGATACGGTGGCCTACCATTTTCACGAACCCCTCGGCGTGGTCGGCCAGATTATCCCTTGGAATTTCCCGTTGCTGATGGCCTGCTGGAAGATGGCGCCGGCCCTGGCCGCGGGCAACTGTATCGTACTGAAACCGGCCAAGCTCACCCCGCTGTCGGTGCTGGTTTTGATGGAACTGATTCAGGATTTGCTGCCGCCGGGCGTAGTGAATGTGGTCAACGGCGCCGGCAGCGAAATCGGCGAATATCTGGCCACATCGAAACGGGTGGCCAAGGTCGCTTTCACCGGTTCCACCGAGGTGGGCCGGGAGATCATGAATTATGCGTCGAAAAATGTCATTCCGGTCACGTTAGAGTTGGGCGGCAAATCGCCGAATATCTTTTTTGCCGATGTGATGGCCAAGGAAGACGCGTTCTTCGACAAGGCGCTGGAAGGTTTTACCTTGTTCGCCTTTAACCAGGGTGAAGTGTGTACTTGTCCCAGTCGGGCGCTGGTGCAGGAGTCCATTTACGAACGTTTTATGGAACGGGCGATAAAACGGGTTGAAGCCATTCGTAGCGGCAATCCGCTGGATACCCGGACCATGATGGGGGCGCAAGTTTCCTCCGGTCAGATGGATACCATCCTAAATTATATTGATATCGGTAAGAAAGAAGGCGCGGAAGTGCTGACCGGCGGACGGCGCAAGACAATGGATGGCGCGTTGGCTGAAGGCTATTATCTTGAACCGACGGTATTGTTCGGCAAAAACAGCATGCGGGTCTTTCAAGAAGAAATCTTTGGGCCGGTATTGGCGGTGACCACGTTCAAGGATATGGATGAGGCCTTGGCTCTGGCCAACGACACCGATTATGGCCTGGGGGCCGGGGTATGGAGTCGCGACGGCAACATTGCCTATCGCATGGGCCGAGGTATTCAGGCCGGTCGCGTCTGGACCAATTGCTACCATGCCTATCCCGCGCATGCCGCCTTCGGCGGCTACAAGCAATCAGGTATCGGCCGCGAAACGCATAAAATGATGCTGGAACATTATCAGCAAACCAAATGTCTGCTGGTCAGTTATTCCGACAAACCGCTGGGTTTGTTCTAACGAGGCACCTGGCGGCCGGCGGATGTCGGCCGCCAGCGCATCCGGACGGAAGCGACGGTGGCGTCGGGCCACCCGGAAGACCTGCCGCCGCCAACAAAGAGGCAACTTGGAGTATGACGAGTATACTTGCGGTAATCGTTGAACGCAGGTAATGAGGAAAGGGATGGCATCTGATAATAAGAACACAAGAATTAACTGGATAGACAATATTCGTGCTGTGGCTTGTTTGATGGTGATTGTGATCCATACCACAACATACTATGTGACCCACGGTTTCGAAATAGGGCGGGAAAATTGGTTAATTGCGAATATATTAAACTCCGCCTCCCGGGTTTCGGTTCCGTTGTTTTTCATGATCTCCGGTTTTTTATTTTTTGGCGAACGATGCGCTGAGAAAAAACATTTTACCCGCATCGTGGCCTGTATCGTTTTTTATAGTGCTATTGCGTTGATTTATATGCATTTTATGACGGAGATCAGTGTTGGTGACGCGCTGAACAACCTTTTTCAAAAACCCATTTTTTTCCATCTTTGGTTTTTTTACGCCTTAATTATTATCTATCTACTTTCTCCCTTGTTGAGTATAAAACCGGTATCCGGCCGCTATTTGCTGGTGCTGAGCCTACTGCTCGGCGTATTTGCCAATCCCAACACGGACACGATAAGCGTCGGCGATATTAATGTCCTGCCCTGGAACCTTTATGTCAACGGCGACGCCTTCTATTATGTCTTGTATGCGGTGCTCGGGCGCGCCATTGGCGTGATGGCGTCGCGGGGTCGATGGCTGACCTGGGGCATGGCGGCATTTTTTCTGATTTCCGTCTGTCTGATAGCCCTGGGAACCAAACAGCGATTGATCACAAACGGCGGCTATTCCGAAACCTATTATATGTACTGCGGCCCGCTGGTGTTTATTGCCGCCGTGAGTGTGTTTATCTTGATAAAACAGTTAGGCTCCCGCTCCTGCTGGCTGTTTCAGAAGATTTCCCGCCATTCCCTGGCTATTTACGGTTTCCATGCTTTTTTTATCAATGTCGCCCGTATTCATAATTGGGATTTCAAAAACATGCCGTTGCTGGATATCCCTGTAGTATTTATTATGACAGTGCTGTTGAGTTATGCGGCGGCGACCGCATTGGGAAAAGCCGATCGCCGTGGTTGGGTAAGCTGATTCGCCGGCGTCCCGCCCGTGCTTAGTCGTTCCAGCGTGATTGCGCCCGGCGCAATTGTCGCGCGGAGGAAAAACCGGCCGCCAGCGCCGATTTCTCGATGCCCATGCCCTGCCGCAAGCGTTGTTGCGCCACCACCAGCCGGAGCTGCTCAAGATACTCCCGGACGCTCAATCCCAGGTGAGTGCGAAACAGTCGCGTTAAATGCCGGCTGCTTAAATAAACCTGGCCGGCCAACTGATCAATATGCCAATCCGCTTCCGGTTCGCGCGCCAGAATATCCTGGGCCCGATGTACCGCCGGATGCAAATGGTTACGGTGGCGCAACCAGGGAGATAGCTGCGGATCTTCGCCGGCCCGGCGGAAGAAAACCACCATTTCCCGCGCAACGGCCACCGCCTGTGGGGGGCCGACATAGCGGCTCACCAGGTGAAGGGCCAGGTCGATGCCGGCGGTGATGCCGGTGCTGGTAAAGATCCCGCGATCCTCGACGAAAATCCGGTTTTCTCTGATCAGGGCGGCGGGAATCCGCGACGCCGGGGATCGCCAACACGCTGCCCTCGGGAAAGTCCTCCGGTATTGGCGCTATATCGCCAAGGGTCAGACCGATTGAGGTGATCACGTCCCGCTGCGGACCGATGTAATGCAGTCTGAAGGCGCCGGACAGCATAAGAACCTCCGCTGGACCGGTAAGATCCAACGCCATGGTACCGGGTAACACCAGAAAATAGATATCGCGCATATCCGGCGCTCCGTTTCAGACAGTACCGCGCTGCGCGGTTAATTGCGCCAGACAACCCGCCACATCGCGAATATCGGCGAAACGATCGGACAACACGGTTTCGGTGCGAAATTTCAGCTCATCGCTGTCAAGTGCACGTCCGGCGCGGGTCATCGGGAAAGTTAACGTCGCCTCGGTGACGAACGTCACGTGGTATCCCAGATCGGACGCTACCCTGGCCGTGGTTTCACAGCACTGCTCGGTGCGCATGCCGGCAATGATCAGGTGGGTGACCCGCCGCGCTCTTAGCCAGGCGTCCAGACCTGATTCAGTCAGGGCGTTATGGACATGTTTATGACAGACGATATCGGCTTGGTGAGTCAGAAACGGCAAGGGTTTAATCAGGCCGGAATCCAGACTGAATGGCCATTCGCCGGAATCGTGGAAGATGTCCGCCAGCAGAACGCCGCGTTGCCGGCAACCGTCGATAAGGGTTGTTAATGCCTGCCGGAACGCGGGCAACGCTTCCTCGGACCAGAAGGGCCGATGTAAAAACGATTGCTGGACGTCAATTATCAATAATGCGCTTTGTGTCATGGCCGGACTCCGTTTGTCTCTGCGTAACGCCATGGTGGCTTGGGGGAGGCGTTTTGAACAGGGCAAAACCGGCCATGATTGGGATCTTGCGGGACAAACTAGTCTTCTGTCCACACGCCCAGTACATAGCCGTCCGGATCTTTAAAATGAAAGCGTTGCCCGCCGGGGAAGGCGAACACCGGCTTAACGATTTCCGCTCCCGCCGCCTGCAGTTTTTGCAATGTCTGATGTAAATTCTCGGCATAGAAAATCACCAACGGCCCGCCATGGGGCGTGATCGTTTCAGTGGTGGTAAAACCGCCGGTGATTCGGCCATCGGAAAATTCAGTGTAAGTCGGTCCGTAATCCGTGAAAATCCAGCCGAACACCTCGCCGTAGAATGCCTTGGTTCGCGCCAAATCGCTGACATTAAATTCAACGTAGTCAATTTGACCGTTGCCGCCAATCTCTTTCATCGCCATATCCTCCGCGTGCGTAGGCGTGAGCCCGTCTCTACTCTATTCGAATCGCAGCTTCGCGGGGTTTCGCCACGAGGCGCGATGTTGATCGGATGTCTTAGTAAGTATGGACAGATTTTCCGAAGTTACCACCGCAATAATTATTAACCTCATAATCAAATTAAAATCTAATTTTGTATAGAGTTGCTAGTTATTTAATATTGATTTAGTATTGAATGACATAATCGGCTTGATATCATTTGGTTTAGCGTTTCAATTTCCGTTAAATGACGTTTTGCTAAAAAAACGCCTTACGCCGGTTATTTTTTACAAGGAACTGTTATGTTAAGTTTTACCTCGGTACTGCATGGATTGACCCGTTTTCTACCTTGTTGTTCGGATGCGAAAGATGTTGCCAGGAGCACTCGCGAGGACAATATGCAAACGCCTAAACCCGCCACTGTAAATAAAGTGGTCAACATCAATATCACGCCTTCCAGTCAGCAGGTTGCACAGGATGACAGGCAGGGACCGGCGGTCAGGAAAACCGCCGGCGCGGCGCAGCATTGCCCGCCGGCACCCCAGGAGAACAGCCATGAAAACCGAAGGATGCCGCGCCCGCGCCGCGTGCGTTTTAATAAAACCCATAGCGCCAACCGCGATGGCTTCACGTCGTTTACGTTTTCGCCGGACATGGGGTCGGGTAAAATCACCCTGTTGCCGAGGTAATCAGTCACGATAAATAAATAGACCTTGTCTGGGCTAAACCGGCAACAGTGGATATGGATTTTACTCTCCATTTCGAAGTAGTATTGGAATACCCCATTGTTTTCGTTTATGCTGCTCTTTGTCATTTCAACCCCTTGCACGAGGTTGTGTCGACGGACGTAAAAGCCTTGATGGATGTCTCGCGCGGCCGGTAAAGGGGTTTTTGCGCAATAAATCGACTGATATCGCTCCTTGCCGGCGCTAGTTTTGAATAGCGAGTCGATTATATAAAATGAAGTTATTCCGTGAGGTTTTATTACCTGCCGGGAAATAGAAATAATACTGAAACAGTATTTATTTCTATTTATCGTTTATGCCTAAATGTATTCACAGTGCGTCAGGGTGAAAAGTGTGAAAATTCTCGGACGCCCATACCCCAAATACGTCAAGTGGCATCGCGGCGGCAAAATCGTCAGGAACGAATTTGAATCGCCAACGGCGGGCCTCCGGTGAAAGATTGGATGTCTCTTATCGTAACCGGGAGCATGGCTGACTTTGTGACTGGGCTGAGCGAACGCCGCCAACGAAGAGGCGGTTTGAAGTATGACGAGTATAAACTGAATAATTCGCGTTATAGCGGGACGGCGATCGATCGAACCCCTGTCCCAGACGAGGGGGAAGCGTCGTCAGCTTTCGATCAGGAGAAAGCCATATGCTTGGAATGAAAACATGTTTTGGATTGTCGTTACACTGTTGCCAGAAGGCCGGTTACGAATCTGGCGAATACTCGCCGGCCCAGGCCGCCTTTCACAAAATAAAGGTCGACCAGTCGGCTCACGCCAGGGCAAACCCCGGCCCGCAACTCCCTCCGCCCGGACAAAGGGTTCCCTGTATCTGTATTCGGATAATGTCGTCCAATCCGTTCGCGAGTCCCCTCGACGACATTGCGCCTTACCCCACAGTGGTCACGATTAACCATTTGTTGTCTGAAAAACCGTTCAGCCGGCCGGACGTGCCAATGGCGGTGGTTACCCGCCAACCCACATCCACGGCCGTTTCACCGGCATTGACGACGAAAGTGGACGGTATGGCGGGTATTTTACACCTTTGATAGTGATCGTGTCCGCCATGGTGACAGGTCAGGCGTTACGCCATGGTATTCGCGGAATCCGGCTAAGATGTTTTCCCGTAGTGCATGCCTTCAAGTTTCATCCCGTCGGGATCAAGAAAAAACACCGCATAGTAGTCCGCGTAATATTCTCCGGCGGGGTCCACGATTTTCACGCCCTGTTGTTCCAACCAAGCCTGTAACGCGTCCACATCGCGGCGGCTGTTGAGCGACCAGGCATAATGATGGAAGCCGACATCGCCTTTCCGATAAGGGTGAGTTTTGCCTTGATCGTCGGCCTGGTAAATCCAGTAACGTGTGTTGCCGTTACTCCAGCCCATGGCGCCGGGCATTTCGTCCATGACCTCAAAGCCTAAAAATTTGAATAATCCGCTATAGAATTTCTTGGATGCGTTGAAATCGCTAACGCTGACGACCAGATGATCGACTGCTTGTACACGAGACATGACTATGCTCCTTCCATCAAGAGTCTGGCGTTGTCCCCCTCACCACAAGGTTAAGTGTAGCCTATGACGCCACAGGCGTTTTTGCCGGGATAGGCGTTAACCCTGGCCGCCAGGGGCGCGGCGCGGCGTCACGATTTTTCCCTGCTTACCTTCTCTGGATCAATGGCGTATCGCGGCTTTTGATGTATAAGGAAGGATTTGCAGACGATACCGGACGGGCATAAGCTATCTGGCGGATCGTTAAGTAAGGGTTACATTGTTGTTTAAGCCTTTTTTATCTAACAGGAGTTATCGCATGAGCAACGCGTTTTTGGATGCGATGGTCACTCGTCGCTCGATTTATGCCATTGGAAAAAAAGTGCCGTTGTCGGAGGATGAGATTACCGGGCTTATCAAGCAGGCGGTGAAACACAGTCCCTCCTCTTTCAATTCCCAAAGCTCGCGCGTAGTCGTGTTGTTCGGCAGCCAGCATGAAAAACTGTGGAACATTATCAAAGAAACGTTGCGCAAAATCGTCTCCGCCGAGGCATTCCCCACTACCGAAAAGAAACTGTCGGCCTTTGCGGCCGGGGTGGGCACGGCGCTGTTCTTCGAAGACATGCAAGTCATTGACACGTTGCAAAAACAGTTTGCCTCTTATGCCGACAATTTCCCCATTTGGTCGGAGCATTCCACGGGGATTGCGCAGTTCGCCGTATGGTCGACGCTGGCGCAGGAACATATCGGCGCCACCGTACAGCACTACAATCCCCTGATAGACAATGAAGTCAAACGTACCTGGCAATTACCCGACAGCTGGAAATTGCGGGCTCAGATGCCGTTCGGTTCCATTGAGCAGCAGGCGGGTGAAAAGTCATTTATTTCCGACCAAGAGCGTTTTCGTATTTTTAAATAACGGCGAAAAGCGCCATACGGCATCGCCGAGACCGGTTCGTTGAACCGGTCCGTACCAGGCTTGGGCCCCGCAAACCTGAATGAACATCTTGTTTCTCTCAAATGAGCGAGGGCTAACTATAGTTATGAGGCCGCTTGAAAAATGATCGGCAGGTTCGGGCGCATCGATTTTGCGGTGCGCGGGTAGCGGCGGAGTATTGAAGAGGAGACGAGCAATGACCAGGATTCTGATAGTTTTCCTGTTTTTCGTGGCGATATGCGCCGGCATCATGATGGTTCAGATGGGTGGCCGTTATCCCTGGATTTAGCCGCCACACGCCAGTTCCCTTGTTCTCATTATCCTCTACCCCGCCAGCCTGGGAGAATGCCGGCTGTGATTTTTTCGTGGGCGGGAGCCTTAACCGCGCCCCGGCAAGCGCGTTTTCCGCAGACCCGACCAAAGTTGCAGCGCATTGATGGTTACCATCAGCGCGGTGAAGATAAACACCCAGCGAAATCCCAGCACCGCGGATACGCTGGAACCTATCAACGGGCCTACCACGTTGCCCATGTACATAAAAGATTGGTTATAACCGAAGATCCTGCCGGTGACCCGGTCGCTGGAGTATTTCACCAGTAGCGTCTGGACGGCCGGCATCAGCGCGGCGTCGGTAAAGCCCAGCAAAAAACGTAATAAGCCCAGCTGAAAGGGTGTTCGCACCAATGACATAATACAAAACAACGCGATGCAGCAAAGCATCGCGGCCATCAGAATACGTCCGGTTCCTATCCGGTCGCCAAGTTGCCCCAGGCGCGGGGCCGCCACCAGCGCCGAGATTCCCGGTACCGCCGCGATGGCGCCGCTGATAAAGGCCAAATTGCCGCTATCGCCGGCCAGATCCTTGATAAACAGTGTCAATATCGGGCTGATGGAACTGTTGGTTAACTGAATCATCATGGTTGTGATGAACAGACTGAAAATCAGGGCGGGATAAGGTAACGTCTCAAATACCGCCCGCCCTTTTAATTGTTCAGCTTTCTTAACGCTGACAAATCGCTCTTTGATCAAAAACAGCGTAACGAGGAAGCTTACGAACATCAGCGCGGCGGTCACCAGGAACACCGTCCGTAGACCCAAATGATCGGCCATGAAGCCGCCGAGCAACGGACCGACGATAACGCCGGCGACCTGACCGGTAGATAGCGTACCCAAGGCCCAGCCGCTTTTTTCACGGGGTACCTGCGAGGCCACCAGCGCCATGGCATTGGGGATATAGCCGGATGTCAGGCCCATCAGGGCGCGCAGCAGGAACAACTGATACACGTTGGCGGCAAACCCTTGCAATGCGATAACGACCGCCATGCCCAGCGACGCCCGCAATAGCATGAGTTTGCGGCCCTTACGGTCCGCCAGACTGCCCCATAGCGGCGCGACGATAGACGACACGAGAAAGGTCGCGCTAAAAACCAGCCCCGACCATATGCTAAGCGCTTCATGGGAATGCACTCCCAATTGCTCCACATACAGCGGTAAGAATGGGAGAATCTGACTCATGGCCAGGCCAGTGAAAAAGCAGCCCAACCATACGGAAAAAATATTGACCTTCCAGGCTTCCATGTTTAGACACACGCATTGAACAGGAGATGAATAGCTTGATCACTAATAATAACAGTTTGTGGGGGCAAGCCTTTATGTCGTTCTCTTATAATATTTAGCAAAAAAAGCGATTATTGCTATAGTCTGGCGCATACAAGCCGCATCGCGGCGGCAAATAAACAAATGCCGCCGATTAACGGGCCGCGGGGGTATTTGACCGGCCTGTGCTAATTTTGCGGTTGAACATATGACAGCGGGTGACGAAAGAATAAAAAATAATTTGCTATTCTATAGTGTGCTATGTAAAATTACCCTCTGGTTTCTTTGATAGGATAGTGACATCCCCATGGCATTTTCGATGGCGCTGGATCAGCAATTCTGCTTCGCACTTTACTCAGTCAATCTGGCGCTGAACAAGGTTTATCGAAAATTGCTGGCCAAATTGAACCTGACCTATCCGCAATATCTGGTTATGCTGGTGCTATGGGAACGGGATGACATGATGGTATCGGAAATCGGCGAGAGGTTGTTCCTTGATTCCGCGACATTAACGCCATTGCTCAAGCGGCTTGAAGCCGCCGGTCTTTTGTTACGATCGCGCTCGGCCGAAGATGAACGGCAGGTGATCATCCGGTTGACCGAGCAGGGGCGGGACTTGCAGGAAATGGCGCGCTCGGTACCGGACGATGTGTTGTGCGCTACGGCGTGCGGCGCGGAAAAACTGGCGGATTTGAAACGTCAGCTTGAGCAATTACGGGCGCAATTGTCCCAATGGTAATGCCGGGCGGGCACTAGCCACAGCCATCTTGCCGGTATGCGCTATAATAATAAGTGTCCCGGCATTTATATTGCAAGCGATTTAATAGCTAGTGAATATTTTCGGGTTCCCAGGGCGGCGCGCCAAAAGATTTGAAGTCGTTTAACTCGGTAAATCAGCGTGTTAAAAGGCTCCGGGAAACCGAGACACCCACCATAACGTAAGAGGAAAACACAATGTCCATTGAAAAAGTGCTGTATCGAGCCAAAGCCAAAGCGACCGGCGGACGTGACGGACGAGCCACTTCATCCGATGGCGTGCTGGATGTTAAATTGGGTGTTCCCAAAGAAATGGGCGGACTGGGCGGGGCGTTTACCAATCCGGAGCAATTGTTCGCCGCCGGCTATTCCGCCTGCTTTCTCGGCGCGCTAAAGCATGTGGCTTCACAGGAAAAGGTCAAACTGCCGGCCGAGGCCTTTATCGAAGGCACAGTGGGCATCGGTCCCGTCCCCACCGGTTTTGCCATCGAAGCCCAACTGGATATCCATCTCCCTGGCGTGGATCGCGCGGTGGCGGAAGATTTGGTCAAAAAGGCGCATGTTGTCTGCCCTTACTCCAATGCCACCCGCAACAATATTGATGTCAAACTCAATATTATCAGCTAAACCGTCTGCCTATCCGGTCGGCGAACGCTTCGGCGTATGACCGGCCGGTTTGTCCATAACGCCCGGCGCTACCATGCCGGGCGTGACGGTATGACGTGAATTTTGCGGCTTGGCGCAATCTTTGGTAAAACTTCTTAACGCTTTCCTTGTCTTAAAACGCATAATTCCTCTTCTTTTTTACTCCGTCGTTAGCGCTGATTTCTCGTAACGGTCTTATCTGTTGCTAAAAATTTCAGTAATAACAATAAATCAGTGTGTTTTTTGGATTCGCCGGGACTTTTCCAACGATGACGTTAGTCAAACCACTTTTGCAACATCGGCTTTCAATTTTTCTTGCGGTATATATCGGACTTTTTCTCAATCTGTCGGTATTCGTTCGGCGTTTCGACCGGCTACACCCAACCGCATCGCCGGCCAATCTGGCCATTGCAGCGACAGAAGTGTCCGCCGCCATTCTCAGCACCTTTCTCCTGATGAGGCTGATATCGCTTGGGGGGCATTATTTCTACCGGAGCGCCGCCACCCTGTTGCTGCTGGTTTCCGCCGCCGCCAGCTATTACATGACCCATTTCAACGTGGTGATAGGCTATGGCATTATCGCCTCGGTGATGACCACGGATACCGACTTATCCAAGGAAGTCATCGGGCTTCATTTTTATTTGTGGATGGCGGCGGTCAGTATCTTACCGTTAATTTACATCTGGAAAGGCCCGGACCAGGGGATGCTGTTACACCAGTTGAAAACGCCCGGCCAGCGGTTTGGGCCGTTGGCGGGCTTACTGATGGTTATCGCGTTAATTTGGCTGCCGGTGCGTTATCAGGAAAAAGCGCAGAATCTTAAGGAAAAGCTGACCAATATCGATTTGCCCAGTTACGGGGGCATTATCGCCCATTCCTATTTACCGGTGAACTGGTTGGCCGCGCTCGGCCTGTTCGCCTATGCCCAGTGGGATGAGCGGCAGGATAACGCTTCGCTTTACGATCCTGGACGGCACTTTACTTATCTTCCGCCGGCCGGTATCGATGACACCCATGTCGTGTTTATCATCGGCGAAACCACCCGCTGGGATCATATGGGATTGTTGGGGTATGGAAGGGATACCACGCCGAAACTGTCCGCCGAGCGGAATCTGGTGGCCTTCCGTGGCCATTCCTGCGATACGGCCACCAAACTGTCCTTGCGGTGCATGTTTGTGCGTGAAGGGGGAACGGCGGATAACCCGCAACGCACGCTCAAGGAGAAAAACGTTTTTTCGGTGATGCATGCGCTGGGGTTCAGTTCCGAGCTGTTCGCTATGCAAAGTGAAGTCTGGTTTTATAACAATACCGACGCCGATCAGTTTACGTTTCGCGAGATGATCGGCGCGGAAAAGCGCAACGAAGGCAAAACCGTCGACGACATGCTGCTGATTGGCGAGATGCGCGCGTCTCTCGATAGGCATCCCCGCGGCAAGCATCTGATCATCCTCCATACCAAAGGTTCCCATTATCTCTATTCACAGCGTTATCCGCGCGGCTATGCCCGTTATCAGCCGGAGTGCACCAGCGTCGATCAGGCTTGCAGCAAGGCGCAACTGATCAATGCCTATGACAACAGCGTGCTTTATGTGGACAGTTTTATTGACAAGGTGTTTGATGAAGTCCGAGACAGGAAGGCCTTGGTGTTTTACGCCGCGGATCATGGCGAATCCATTGACGAGAATCATCATCTGCACGGTACGCCGCGCAATATGGCGCCGTCGGAACAGTTCCGCGTACCGCTGCTGGTCTGGGCGTCCGACAAATTCCTGGCCGATGCCGGGCGTCGCGCGGCCTTCGATAGCCTGCGGGCGCAGCAACGGGCCGGAGTAACACACCGCCATGAGGAGATTTTCGATTCTCTGCTCGGCTGTCTGGGGTATACCTCGCCCAACGGCGGCATCAAGGCGGCCAACAACTGGTGCGCCGGGCCCGCGCCGGAATCAACGCTATAGCCCTCATGCCTGGCCCGACGGTTTTAGGTCTTGAGGCCGGGTGATGGCGCCATGTCCTTGTCTGGCGCCGAAAAGCGGGGATGCATGCTTTGTAAACAATCGGTATTCATTAATAAAAAAAGGGATTGACGCATAGTGGCGGCCGCAGTAATATGCGCCGCACTCGGTGAGTAGCGCAGCCTGGTAGCGCAACACGTTCGGGACGTGTGGGTCGGAGGTTCAAATCCTCTCTCACCGACCAAATTCCCCGACGCTCCGTCCATATCTTCTGACGGGGTTGTCAAGTGCAATAAAAACAGCATGTTATTCAGACTTGCTGTTTTTTTGTTTTCCCCGATATCACTTATCGCCTTGACGGCAAAGTTACCCAAGAGACTCCCCCCGCGTAAGCAAATGCTGATTTAGCCCGTCCTGGTGCCCGGCGCCTATGGCCCGATTGCGAAATAGCGGCGCGTTTACGGCGGGGTGCCGTCATTGTTCCCCACATCATGAAAGTGGTAAGAGGGACATTCTCTATCCTTACGCCATTGATAATGAGAGCGGGTGCGTTGTAGAGATTGGTCTTTCGCACCGTACCGTAAGCGTCGGCGAATTGAGATGTTGCTACCTATTTTGCAAAGTGGCCTGGTAAATCAGCAGCGCACTATCTTTTAAGTGTAGGCCTCCTCCCGCGCCGGTATCAATAAGTAAACGTTCTAAAATTTTCCCGTTGATATTTAACGTAGTATAGGGTGACGCGACGACCAAAAAACATTTTCATGGTCTCACAATAAACTGTCTTTTTTTTGAAACCCTCGGACGAAGAATAGCGGTTTATCATTCCCATACACCCGCGCCCGGGATAAGGCGGTTTATCCGCTTGCCCTCAGGCGGCCTTTTTGCCGGCGGAATGCCCTTATTCCGGTTACCCCCTTGATACCCTGCGGGGGAATATACCAGAGACTTCTTGTCTCTTATCGGGATATCGTGGTGAGGGGGGTTATTGCTCTGAGTAGTTCCACAACAATCCGCCATCCACCACCATGGTGGCGCCCGTGACGTAGGCCGCATCCGGTCCGGCCAGATAGGCCGCCATGCCGGCCACGTCTTCCGGTTTGCCCAGTCGTCCCAGCGGGATATTGCCGATGAGCGCTTTGAGCAGTTCGGGACTGTGCATCAGCCGGGTGTTGATCGGCGTTTCAATGGCGCCGGGCGCGATATTGTTGACTGTGATGCCGAAAGGCGCCAGCTCGATGGCCAAGTTGCGCATCAGCATTTTCAGCCCGCCCTTGGAGGCGCAATAAGTGGTGAAATGCGGGAAAGGCAGTTCCTCATGCACTGAGCTGACATTGATGATGCGGCCGGGGCGATTGGCGGAGCGCAAATGCCGCACAAAGGCCTGGGTCATGAAAAAAGTTCCCTTGAGATTGACATCCAGCACCGCATCGTAATCCGCTTCGGCAATGTCGATGAACGAGGCATTGTGTTCGATCCCGGCGTTGTTAACCAGAATGTCCAGCCGACCCAGTTGGGCAGCGCTGTCACGGATGATGCGCTGAATGTCGTCCACCCGGCCGATATCACCGGCATCAACCACGACCCGACGACCGAGGGCCTTGATTTCCCCCAGCACCTCTTCGGCCCGGCTGTCATCGTTGCGATCCACGATGACGATATCCGCGCCTTCCTGCGCCAGGCGTAGCGCGATGGCTTTGCCGATGCCTTGCGCGCTGCCGGTGACCAGCGCGACTTGTCCTTGCAAATTTTGCATAAGAGCTCTCCTTTATTGTCTAGTTTGTATAGTTGTCGACGTGTTATACGTTGGGCCGCTCGTTGCCGGCGGCTGGCGGCGGGACGCCATCGCCAGGATTGGCGCAGGCCCGCTGTGTGGCATGATCGCAAAATTGGGTCAATAGCTTTCGCACCACGCCGTTGGTCCAACCGAACCCATCTTGCAGGGGATATTCCCCGCCGCCGCCGCCCTTGGCTCCCTGTCGCCCGGAGATATCGTATTTTTCCACCAGTTTGCTCGACTGCCGGTAGTGCTCGCCCACGGTATTTAGCCAGCGGTCGGCGATGGTTTCCGCCAGGGTGTTTTCGCCGTAACGGATTAACCCTTGGACCGCCATCCATTGCAACGGCGCCCAGCCATTGGGTTTATCCCATTGCTGGCCGTTATCCGCCAGCGTGGTCATGATCCCGCCGGGATACAGCAGCCTGTCGGTAATCGCTTTAGCCACGGCGGCCGCCTGATCCGGCCGCGCCATGCCGACAAAAAGCGGTGCGGCGCAAGCGGAGGATAGGGCGCAACGGCGGGATAACCGCCAGTCATAATCGGTGAATACGCCATTGTCCGGGTCCCATAGCCATGCATCCATGGCCGAGCGCCGGGCCGCGGCGTGTTCGCCGAACGCTTTGGCCGCGGCATGATCACCGGTTCTGGCCGATAAATCGGCGATGGTGGCTTCCAGTTTGTAAAGAAAACTATTGAGATCCACCGGCAAAATCGCCGTGGTGCGGATAGTGCTGATATCCATCGGATCGCCGAACCATCGGGAAGAGTAGTCCCAGCCCGAGGCGGCGCCGGCACGAAGATCGCGGTAGATTTCCATGGCCGGGCGGGATGCGCTGCGGGCGGTTTCGACATCTTCCCGATAGGATTCGTCCCTGGGCGTATCGCGATCATCCCAATAGCGGTTCAGGATTTCGCCGCCCGGCAGTTTAACCACGTGGCGCTCGGCTTCCCCCGGTTTGAGGGAATCGGCTTCGTCCATCCAGTAGCGATATTCTTTACGCAGTTGCGGTAGGTAATGTTCCGCCGCGCTGATGTCTTCCGTTTCAAACAATTCCACCATCAAAGCAAAAACCGGCGGTTGCGAACGGCTCAGGTAATAGGTCCGATTGCCGTTGGGAATATGGCCGTAATGATCGATAAGATAGGCAAAATTATTCGCCATATGGCGTAGCAGATCGTTTCGTCCGCTGGCGGACAGCCCCAACATGGTAAAATAGGAATCCCAATAATAAATTTCGCCGAACCGGCCGCCGGGCACCACATAGGGCTCCGGCAAGGGCAATAACGACGACTGTTCGGGATGCTCGTCGGGCTGGCGGATAAGCACTTGCCACAGGCCGTCAATATGTTCGATGATATTTTGATTGGGATCCGCCACATAATGGCTGGCATGGACAGACGGCGGCGTAAAATGCGCCTTGACGAAATCGCCCAGGTTAAAACCGGGTTGTTGGGATTGTTTCCGGTAGCGGGCCAGAATGTCCGCCGGCGCGATCTTAGGCGCGCAGTCGACAAAGGTTTTGCTGTCGGGGAACACCCGCGACATTTGTACCGCGTCGAACAATTCGGCGTAGCGATCCGCCGGGCTAAGTTCATCTGAGATCGGTAAGCCGCCAATGGACACCGGTTTCGGTTCACAGTGCTTGCGTCGTTTCAGCCCGGCGCCGCCCGGCGCGCTCACGGGTAAGGTTGATTTGTCGATAAGATTTCCCCTTTTATCTGGTGATGTAAGAAAGGGCTATTTCCGTCACCGCGCGCAATCAAACTTGCCGCCGCGATGGAACTCAAAGTATTTAAAGTATAGTGAAGGTTTCCAGATTTGCCTGCCTGTGATTATCTCAAGAATTTAAAATATAAATAAGATTATCCCAGCGAAAATTTGATTTTCAATTTGTGTTGTTATTATTCATCCGGTATCAAGGTTTTGCCGAAATCAAAAAAAAGGTATTTTTGAGAGATAGAGATAACCGCCTGGCATTATTTTACAGGATGGCCAGAACAGATGAAAATATCGCGAAGGCGGGCAGGTATTTTCGGCGGCGGACCAGGCGATAACGCCGATAAGTGGGTCATACGCCGTCCATATAGCGTCACGGCGATCGCGGGGCGGCGGCATGACGCAAACCGTTGCCGTGGGGCGGAGGATACGGCGGGTGACGCCAAGCGCGTCTCTTTATATTTTTTGTATATCCGGCATCAATAATTTTACACTGCATTTGCGGCGCGGCGCCTAGACTCAGTTATACGGGATGAGCGATTGGCCGGCCCCCCAAGGAGACATGATGAGCGAAGAGCAACCGCGTCCCGATCCCGACGCGTTGTTGTTGCAAGCCGGCGATCATCGCCGCGGGAAATTGAAAATCTACTTCGGCGCTTGCGCCGGAGTGGGTAAAACCTGGGCGATGTTGCAGGAGGCCAGGCGTTTGCGCGCCCAAGGGCTGGATGTTTTGGTGGGCGTGGTGGAAACCCATGGCCGAACGGATACCGCGGCCCAATTGCGGGGATTGGACGTGCTGCCGCGCCGCGCCACCGGCCGGTATCGTCATCAGGAATTCGATCTGGACGCCGCGCTGGCCCGCCATCCGGCGGTCATTCTTATGGATGAGCTGGCGCACACCAACGCGCGAGGATCGCGCCATCCCAAGCGCTGGCAGGATATTGACGAATTGCTCAATGCCGGTATCGACGTGATGACCACGGTAAATGTTCAGCACCTGGAAAGCTTGAACGATATCGTCAGCGGCGTCACCGGTATTCGCGTCCGTGAAACCGTGCCCGACCCTTTCTTCGATGCCGCCGATGAGGTGGTGCTGGTGGATTTGCCCCCCGATGATCTTCGCCAGCGATTGAAAGAGGGCAAAGTGTATGTCGGCGAGCGCGCCGAGCGGGCCATTGAAAATTTCTTTCGCAAAGGCAATCTGTTCGCCTTACGGGAACTGGCGTTACGCCGAACCGCCGATCGGGTGGATGTGCAAATGCGCGCCTGGCGCGATGCCCAGGGGCGGGAAAAGGTCTGGCACACCCGGGATGCCATTTTGCTGTGCATCGGCGCCAACACCGGCAGCGAAAAGCTGGTGCGGACCGCCGCCCGGCTGGCGGCCAAGCTGGGTAGCGTCTGGCACGCGGTATATGTGGAGACGCCCGTGCTCCATCGCCTGGCCGAGCCACGCCGTCGCGATATTCTGCGCACGTTGCAACTGGCCCAGGATTTGGGGGCGGAAACGGCCACGTTGTCCGATCCCGACGAAGTCGAAGCGGTACTGCGCTACGCCCGCGATCATAATCTCGGCAAGATCGTGATTGGCCGCACTCCGGCGCATCGCTGGCGGCGGGATGATTTCGCCAGACGGCTGGGGCGGCGCGGCACCGATCTGGATCTGGTGGTCGTCGCGCTGGACGAGCGCAGCGATGTGCCGTCCGGGCCGCTGCCGGACGGCCGTCCCTTTTTGGATAAGTGGCGCGTCCAGGTGCGGGGTTGCCTGGCCGCCGTGGCGCTGTGCGGTCTGATTACGCTGGGCGGGAAGGGCCTGTTGTCGGGCGTCAATGCCGTCAATATGGTCATGATCTACCTCCTCGGGGTGGTGATGGTGGCCTTGCGTTATGGCCGCTGGCCCTCGGTGGTGGCCACGGTGCTCAACATCGTGGTATTCGATGTGGTCTTCGTGTCGCCCACCGGCACCGTGGCGGTAGCGGATGTGCAATACCTGGTGACCTTTGGCGTGATGCTGGCGGTAGGTATCATTATCGGCAACCTGACCGCCGGCGTTCGTTATCAGGCGAGAGTGGCGCGTTATCGGGAGCAACGGGCCAGCCATCTCTACGAATTGTCCAGCGCCTTGAGTAGCGCCCGTAACATGCGGGATATCGCCGCTTCCTGCCAGCGGATTATCGAAGTGACCTTGCAGGCGCGCAGCGCTTTGCTCTTGCCCCGTGAAAATGGCGAGCTTGCCGCCGCCGGCGAAACCAGCCTGACGTCCGCGCCCGATCAGGCCATCGCCCGCTGGAGTTTCGATCAGGGGCTGCCGGCCGGAGCCGGCACCGATACTCTGCCGGGTATGCCATGGCAAATTTTGCCGCTGAAAATCACTGGCGCCGTTTTAGGCCTGCTGGTGATTGAGCCGTCCAACTTGCGGCAATTGATGATCCCAGAGCAACAACGCATGCTGGCGACCTTTATCCTCCTGTTGACCGGCGCGCTGGAACGTATGGAGCTAACCCGCCGGGAGGAACGCTCGCGTCTGGCGGCGGAGCGGGAAGAACTGCGTAATTCCCTGCTGGCCGCCTTGTCCCATGATTTGCGCACGCCTTTGACGGTATTGTTCGGACAGGCGGAAATTCTCACGCTGGATCTGGCGGCGGAAGGATCGCGCTATGCGCCCCAGGCCAGTCAGATTCGCCAGCAGACCCTAAGCACTATCCGGCTGGTAAACAATCTGCTGGATATGGCCCGTATTCAATCGGGCGGTATCAATCTGCGGGCCGAATGGATAGCGCTCGACGAGGTGATAGGCTGCGCGCTGAAGACAATTGAGCCGTTGCTCGACGGCCGTCAGGTCGAGCTGGATATGCCGGAGCAACTTTTGTTGATCAATGTCGACGGCCCCTTGCTAGAGCGGGTATTCACCAACTTGCTGGAAAATGCGCTGAAATATGCCGGCGACAAGGCGAAGATCGGTATTCGCGCCCGGCCGCAAAAGGATATGCTGGAAATTACCGTCTGGGATAGCGGCCCTGGCATCGCCGAGGGGCAGGAACAGCTTATCTTCGAGAAATTCGCCCGCGGACATAAAGAGTCGGCCGTTCCGGGGGTGGGACTCGGGCTGGCGGTGTGCAAAGCCATCGTGGAAATGCATAACGGATCTATCCGCGCGGGTAATCGGCCTGGGGGCGGCGCCAATTTTGTTATCCGGCTGCCAATGGAGCAACCGCCGGCGCTGCCGGAAGACAGTCCGGCGGAGCCTAAGGCGGCCGACAGACTCTCCCCTCCTGCCGTTTAGTCAGCCGCGGGTCGTTGTCTCCAGTCGGTAAAAACACTTGTCTCCTGTTCGCTGATGGACGTTAAAACCTACAGATGCCGGGTATGGCGGCCAATGACAATGATCGGCCCGCGGACAAACAGATGTCGCCTAGAATGACAGGTCCACCACCAGGCTATCGGTGTAGTCGCCGGGCGGCGGCGTGACTTGATTGGGTAAAATGCGCGCTTCGTAACGAAACGTGCGCTGAGTGCCATCGCTATTGACGCTGGTGGCGCCGCCGCTCTGCCAGCGTCCGTCGCCGCTGTCCCCCCATCGGTCGACGCCATTGCTTTTGAAAATGTCATAACTGATGAGCGCGCTGCCATTGCTCATGTTTCTGACATTGTTTAGCGCATTCCGGCCGTTGTTCAATCCTACGCTGTATGCGCTGTTTTTGGTGCAGATAACGGTAATAGACTGGCTGACGGCGCTAAAGACGGAGATCAACGGCGCTGAACCGAAACGGATGTCCGGTGCGGCGATGGTCGTGCAATCGTTGGTAATCGTCAGGCTAAGCGACAAAGGCACGACGGTGGAGCCGCTTTGCAGGCTACCCGGCAGGCATTGCCCCGCAGCGCCGATGCCTGTGCAAATCGCATAACTGACAAGAATATTCAGGGTGACCGTATAAGCGCCGGCGGCGACAACCTGACCGGGCACGGTACTCAGATAGACGGGGATGGAAAAATTCAGGCCGCCCAGCAAACCGATTAAGTTAGCCAGTTGACGGTAATCGTAAGTCTGCGTCGCGCCGTTGACCAACAATTCGCCGGCGCAGTTGGCGTCCGCGCACAGCCGGACGGGAACGGCGTCGCCGCCGCTGTCATGTTTCAGTACCGCCCTGGCGGCGCTGACGTTGGTGGCGCCGACCAACTGTATTTTGACGTAATTGCCGTTCAGCAACGATAACGTGCCGCCCGATCCGCAATTGACGCTGATGGCGCCGCTGCTGTTGATGACATTGCCGTTTACGGCGAAAGACGTGGCCGTACCGAGACCGGCGGCGCTGGCCGGCAACTGGCAGGCGGCCAGCGCCGGGCGAAACGACAGGAGAAGCAGCGGCAGGGAAAGAATGATGGCGGGCAATGCAGAGAACATAGGCGGTTCCTTATGGCGCGGCCGGGAGCGGACAGGAAAGCGGACCGTAAGTCGTCAGCGGCCTCGGCCCGCCCTCCGGCAAAATCAGTCGGGTTTCGCACTGGCGGCCGTCCGGCGTGATGGCGCGCATGGGATTGTCCGCCGTCAGGTTCTCCAGCCAGGCGATGCCGTCCCAGCCGATAGCGTCCGCCGGACGGTTGTCCCGTAATAATCGGGTGCCGACCGGTAACGGCAGACCTTGCTTGTCGTGGAAAATGACATTGGCCGCCCGTAACGATTTGACGGGGAAGGACACCAGATAACCACTGCGCCGGCGTATCGCTACCCGCTGCTCAACCTCATCGGTGGTCAGGTCGGGCGGCAGCGTCAGCGTGTCGATACCATACTTGGCCGGATAATAGGCGCTGACGCCGGGTATCAATAGATAACCGTGGGGATTGGTGCTGCCGGCCGGCTGGTTTTCATAACTGACCGCAATGCCTGGATAATTGGTTTTGACCAATGCGAAGGTATTGTTCAGCGCATTGGCCGCCAGAAGGTGAGAGTCCATCAACACCAGCGCGCCGGCGATATCGCCCCATTGGGTTTGCTGATCGCCGCTGGCGTAAAACCCCCCGGCCGTTTCCAGCACGGTATTTCGCCAGTGCAAGGTGCCCTGGCGATAATCGCCGATACCGGGTTGCCGCGCATAGGACAGGTCCCAGCCTAACCCGCCATCGGTGGGCATGGCGCGCGAAACGGCCGCGCGTTGCCGGATTCCGCCGGGCGCATCCCGTTCCATGCCCAGGCTGGCGCTGACCAGCATCCTGACCGGCATTACCAGCGTCAAGACGCCGGACCATTCCCGGCGGAGCCGGTCGTGGCTTGCCGAGGCGAATAGGCTGGCATCGCCCAGGAGATTCCTGCTCCAGGAAAAATTAGTCAACTGGGCGGCTCCGCCCTGCGCGCTGCGCACATCGATATAAGCCAGGCCGAAACTGCCCAACCGGTCAGAGGCGAAACTGGCATAATATTGACCGCTGCGGCGGCTTAGCGACCAGCGCAATCGGTGAAGGTGGTGATCGTTTGCGCCCAGCGCGGCCAGATTGCGAAATCCCCCGCTGCGTTGCGTATGTTGCGTACCCAGGTTGAAACGGCGGGCGCTGTATTGGTAGCCCCAGTCATATTGGCCGCCCCGCTCACCGTGAGCGCGGCTTACGCTCAACGCGGCGTTGGCGGCGCCCCAGCGATGAAGCTTAAATACCCCGCCTGCGCCGCCCAGCGTCTGTGAAGGCGCCCCCTCGGCATGACCTTCCAGCGTCAGCATATCGTTAATGCCCCGTCGGTAGGATCCGCTGGCCACCAGGGTGGCGTAATCGACGTTTTGTATTCCGTACTGGCGTCGCAGCGCGCCGGCGGCGACGCTGTAGTCTGTCAGGCCGGGTTTGAGCAACTGGCTGGAAACATAAAAAGGCTGGGCCGTCGTCGTCTGACGCCCCAGCGCATCGGTGGTGACGATAACCGCTTCGCCGGCGCCATTGACAAATGGCAAATTGGTAAAGGTGTAAGGACCGGGACGCAGCATTTCGCCACCGGTCCGGTAACCATCAATAAACAGATCCACCATGGAGGGCACCGCCGCCTGACCGGAAAAAGCGGGCAGCGGGTAAGTGACGATATCCGGCCGCACCGCAAAATCACGGGCGATTTGCACGCCGCCGATGCGTACGCTACTGCCCCAACTCAACGCATCCGTGATCAGATCGCCGGCTTTCCAGCTTAGGGCGTGCTCTTCGTTCTGATTGGCCCAAAACGTGTCATAGCGGATATATCCGTGATTCCCCCGGCCCGCCGATTGCCACTGCGCCACCCCGTCGGTGGAGAAATGGCCGGTTTCGCCGAAAATTCGCCACTCGTTCCAAGCTGAAAAACGGGGACCCCCGCCATTGATCCGGCTGCCGTAGATATCATAATTCAACAGCGCGCCAGTGCTGGTTTTTGCCGGATGCCGGGGCCGGCCCGTGCCACTGGCCAATTCCCGACCGGGTAGCCAGTGCGTGGGCACGGTCAGCATTAATTTTTGCCGACGGCCGTCATGGTTCAGCGAAACATCCGACAAAGCGCTCAGATCGGTCCGTGGTCCGTTCAAGCGGCCTGCGGGCAGGCCCGCCCGAATGAGATCGGCGGTTTCGGCATAATAATGCCCGTTGTCGTAGATGACCGGAATGATAAAGCCGCTATCCGCCTCATTGATCGCCAGCGCCAGCAGGTATTGCCGCCGGGCCTGGTCCGCGGCGAGGGTGGGCGGCGGCGGCAGCCCGTCGAAGGAGGCCGGGTGGCTGGCGAAGGGCAGCAAACCGCAATAGCCGGTTAGAACCCATCGACGGCGCGACAGAACAGCCATGGCTCAACCGGATTCGGCGACGCCGCGCCAAAAAAGGGCGCGGTTGTCTATCCTGATCTCCAACGGCGTCCGTGGCGACGCGTTGACGCTGAGAGGCCAACGGCGACTGGAGTGGGCCAAAACATATCCCAGCAGACCGTCGGTCAGTTGATGACGGCCCAGGCGCGCCTTGCTCAGGCGGGCATGGATGGGGCCGCGGTTGGCGATTTCCAGGTAGGCCTTGCCGTTATGGCTGCCAAGGCGCCAGCTTAAGCGGGGATCGCCCGCCTCGGGCGAGCTTTGCGGGCCATAGACAAATAAGGGAATGGAATAGCGCATTTGAAAGTCGAGCATATGCCGTGCCGGGTCGGCGGGGTGGCGCGGCAAGGGGATTTCATCGATTAAGACGCGATAAGCCTCTTCCCGCCCGTCAAGGGGCGGGATCTGTTTGAACAGGCGGATAACCTGCTTATGCCCGGCTTCCAGCCGGACCATGGCGGGTGTGGGCTGAATATGCTGTTGGGTCTGATAGTGTTCCGCGCCCTCGGTTTGGCGCCAGGCAAAAATTCTGATTTGCAGCAACGTGGTGTTTTCGCCGCGATTTTCCACCCAGAGTTCGGTGGCTGGACGACTCGCAATGATCACCGGATCCACCGGCCAAATCAGCACCGAGTGACCCGCTATGGATGGCGACGCCCACCATAGCGCCAGAGTGAGAACCAGCGCCAATGGGCGGGATGAAACGATTGTCATAATCAGATCCTTCTGAATTACCACGAAAGCGTGACCGCAAGGGTATCGGTATAGGTTCCCGCCGGCTGGCCGCCGTTCAAATAGGCCGTAGCATAGATAGGCAGCGTGATCTGGTTGGCGTCGGCATAACTGATGGCGATATTTTGATTAACCGGGATTTCGCTGGCCGAACCAGAGACGGAATGGGTGAAAAGACGGTAAGCGACCGTATCGGTTCCCCCGGCGCGTAACAAATAACGGCTGTTGGCATAATGGCTACCGCCATCGATACTCATGCTCAATGTCGTCCCCGGGGTACAGGCGATGGTCAGCGCGCCGTTTTGCCTGAATGTCCCGTCGGCCGTGGAACCGCCGACCGAAGCAAGGCTGCCGAAATCCAGCGTGCCCATGATGCCGCTGCCCAAGACCTGACAGCCGGCCACTATTGTGGCGGCCACCTGGAATGTCTGGGTTGGCAACGCCCGGGCCTGGCCGGTACAAATGAGCAGCGCCGCGCCCAGATGGCGCAACGCGCTGGCAGAGGGTTTCATCACGCCGCTCTCTTCGCCTCCGCCGGTCAGTACACCACCTGGACGTTAATCACATCGCTATAGGTTCCTGCCGGAATGGCGGTATTGTTGTTGCCCTGGGTGATCCTGCCGTACACCGGATAAATATCGCCATTAACCGGATCGGGGGTGCCGGACGGGACCAGATTGATATTATTGGCGATGGGCGTGTTGTAGGCCGCGTCGTTGTATAGGGTATAGGCGATGCCTTGGGAACTATCGCTGCTTGAGACCATAAAACGCGAGTTATTGGTTTGCGTACCGTACACGTTACTCGGCGAGCTATTGCTACCGGTAATTTGTACGGTATAAGTGGCGCCATCGGTGCAGCGGATACGAATACCGCTACCGGTGGCCCCGGTCAGCGTGGCGCTAATCGTATCGAACGTGGCGGGATGGGTACCGAAATCCAGCGTTCCGAAGTTGGCATTGCTGGTGGCGGCATTACCATTTATCAGACAACCATTAGTGAGCGTCAGCGTGGCGTTGATGGTGCCCTGCGTGGTTGTCGCGCGCGCCGCGCCCATGACCAGACCTATCAGCGCCCATCCCAGGATGGCGAGTCTTTTATTCATGATATTTCCTTCGAGAATACGGCCTCCTATGCCGCGCTGGCCTATACCGGCGCCGTTATCGGGCGTGTTGCCCGTTTGCCGGCGGCGTCTGATAGGCTTTCTGAAACATCTTTGAAGCATAGTTAGAAATGGCCGGGCTACATAATGACAGCGGGTTAAAACACTATTCCCGATTCTGGCAATCGCCGGAGCCGGCGATGGGAAACGGGCGCGGGATAGCGGCTTCAGGTCCGCCGGCGCTGCTGCCGGCGCGCGCTGGCCAGGCACCACAACGGAAAGGGTAGGGTCACCAGTAACAACAGCCACAGGAGGGAATATACCGCGTCGATGCCGTCATTTTGTAAATTGATATAAAGTTTAACCGGGATGCCCTGCGGAAAATAAGAGAACACCAGTACGATGCCGAACTCGCCGATCACCCTCACCCAGGCGATAGCCACGCCGGTGGCCAATCCCCGGCGGGCCAGGGGAAGGGTCAGGCGGAACAGGATTTGCCACGCGGGAGCGCCCAATACTTTCGCCGCTTCCTCCACCTCCGGCGAAACCGACTCGAATGCCGTGCGGGCCGAAATCACATAATAGGGCAGCGCGCCGTAGATCTGGGCCAAAACAAAAGCGCCGGCATTGTTGGTCAGCGACAGGCCCAGCCGGGCGACGATGCTCCCCAACGGCCCGTAGGGCCCATAGGCCGAGACCAGCAAAATTCCCAGCGCCAGGGGCGGCGTCAACAAGGGAATTAACACCAGTATTTCAATCCAATGGCGCATGGGGGAGGCGGTTCTCGCCAGCCACAGCGCCAGCGGCGTACCCAACAGCAGGATAAGCGGTATGGAAACGCCGCTTAACCCCAGCGATGTCGCCACCGCCCCCCAATCGCCGTAGGCAAGATGAAACCCGTGCCATGGCGTGACGCCAATCAGGGTAATAAACGGCAGCGCCAGCAACAGTATCGCCGGCACCGCGAGCCAACGGGACAACATCAGACCGCTACAGTATCAATGATAAAGCGCTCCGCCTTTCGGTTGTCCGTAGCCGTTTTGCTTAAACAGCGCCTGGCCGGCAGGGCTTTGCATATAAGAGACGAACTTTTTGGCAAGAACCGGATCCGGCGCGTTATTCAGTACCGCGGCATAAAATACCAACGGCTGGGTTTTCAGCGTTTTTTCCTTGCCGGACGCGTCGCGTACCTGGAAGCTGACCTTGTCGTACCATTTTTTGGCCATGTCCGGATTGCTGAGATTGATCTCGTCGGGCAGGATCACATAGGGCAATTTAGAGGAAAGGGTCGCGCTTTCGTAACCAGAGGCCGCGTCCACCTGCCCGGCTTCCAGGCGGGTCAACAGTCCGCCTTCGGCGAAGACCTGTTTCGGATTCTGAACATCGCCCAAAACCTTATGCGCCAGGCCGGGCTGATGGTAATACAGCTCCGCCAGCTTCATGGTGAAAATAATATTCTGTCCTTGCGGATCGCTGACCGGATCGGTACGCCCGAAGGTCAGGCCGGGGGATTGCAAGACCTTCCACCAGGGCGCGGCGCCGGGTTCGCCTTTGCGGGCGGCGTCGAATGCCGGCGCGAATTTGCTTTTCGGGTTATAGGCGATGACCATGCGGGTACTGGCGACCGGCACCGCATCGTTGATTAAGCCGGCCTGTTTGAGAATGTCCATCGGCCCCGGGGTTATGGAAACGAACACGTCGGCGACCACCTTCTTCGACGCCAGCAGACGCGCCATGCCGTAAGCGCCTTGTCCCTGTCCCTGATAAGCGGCGTGTTGCGCGTCGGCAAACGCCGGGCCGAGATGTTTGTCCATGACCACGCCCATAGAGCCGGCGTAAGTGACTTTGATATCCTGTGCCGCCTGGACGGACAGGCTGGTTATTGCGCCTAATGTGCAAAATAACATTGCCGAAAGGTATTTTCTGTTCATTGTTCTCATCTACCGTTATATAAAAAGTTACATAACAATAGCGGTTGAAAAATTAAAAATGCAAGAGAAAAAAACTGACAAAATATTAATGATGATCTTCATATTATGCGAAGATGTTCTCCAGCTTGTCCTGAAATGACGCAAACAATGCCTATTCAACGTGACAGGAGTACCAGATGCTTACATCAGCCAGAAATCAGTTTTCAGGTACCGTGACCGCGATCACCGCCGGCGCGGTGAATGACGAAATTGAAATGACCTTGCCCAACGGCCGAACCTTGATCGCCACCATCACGCGCAACAGCGTGCAAAACCTGAATCTGCGCCAGGGCGGCGAGGCTATCGCCTTTATCAAGGCGCCGTGGGTTATTCTGACCCGCGCCGATAACGGCCTGCGCTTTTCGGCCCGCAATCAGTTCCCCGGTATAGTGACGGCCATTACCCAGGGCGCAATCAATAGCGAAATCACGGTAAAGGTCGACCCGGACCTCTCGCTGGTATCGGTCATCACCAATGAAAGCGTCAATGGCCTGCATTTACGGGAAGGCGATGCGGTGACGGCACTGGTCAAAGCGTCAAGCATCGTTATCGCGACCCGCGCCTGATTTGCCCATCAGACGGGCTGCAAGGTGACCTTGATATCCGCCGGTTGCGCGTAATAGGGCATTGAGGTGACCGCCAGTCGGACGCCGGTGGCGGCATATTCGGCGATATTATCGACATTGATGCCGCCGGCGACGGCAATCCGGCAATCCGGGGCGCAGGCGGCGGCCAATGCCAGGATTTTGCTGACCGCCGTGGGGGAAAACTTGTCCAGTTGCAGCATATCGGGCTTGGCGCGCAGGGCCGCTTCCGCTTCTCGCTCGTTATCCGCCTCCACCGCGATTAACCGGTCCGGCGCGTTGCGGCGCAAGGTCAGGATATGCCCCCGCCAATCCGCCGGATCGGCGCGAAAGCGGCGATGATTGGTAAACAGCATCAGGCTGTCGGCGGTGCCGACCCGGTGTAGGGTACCGCCGCCATCCAATACCGTGGCCAACGCCAGATTCTTGGTGCCGGGAATGGTCTTGCGGGTACAAGCGATACGCATCTCGCCGTTGATTTTTTGCGCGCGGCTCACCAGTTCGTGCGTGGCGTGAGCCACGCCGCAACACCATTCCAGAATGTTTTGCGCCGCTTTCCAGCCCTGATGCAGTTTTTCCGCCGTCCCGGTAGCGGTCAGCAGCGTCTCTCCGTCCGCGGCCAGACCGCCGTCCACCGACCGGACGTCGACTTGCAACGCCAAACGCGCCAGCAGTCGGGCGGCGACGGCAACCCCGCTGATTTTGCCCGCCCGGCGACGGGCGAACGCCATTGTGCCATGTTGCCCGCCGATACCCAGGGCGCGGGTGGTGATATCGCCGTAGCGAACATCTTCAAGCAGTAAACAATCCAGTTCGTGATCGGAGAGATAAATCATGGTGAATCCTCAACGTGGCGGCCGGGCATTGCGCCGGCAACGCAAATGGATAACAACGGCCGGGATATGGCCGACGGATCATGTCGCTATCATATACCCGCCATACCCCCCGTTGCTTCTTTTGTACCCCCGGGAACCTATCCCATTAGGGCGATTTCCCTTGCCATTTTCGCCCCGGGTCATGTTCGACATCCTCACCTACCCCGTGTACGCGCCGGTTTCCGCGCGCGGCGATGTGCGGTATTCAGTGTATTCCTCCGCGTTTGCTAAAAAAACACCGTCAAGAACGATTAGCCAATATGAAAGTTCCTGGATGTACTAAATCGTTAGCCGTCACAGAGCTGCGTCAGAGAACATTATGGTCTCTCGATTGAAATTTTTTGCCGAATATTTTTAGCTAATACAAGTAATAAGGCGTTAATGACAGTGCTATTCCGGCAGCGTGGCTTAATTTGATTTTGGGTCGGGAGATTTTTGGCATAGGGCTTGCTGTATTTGACCTTGGATAATTCACGTTGCTGCACGGCGGTTAATGCGAACCGCCAACCCAATGGCAACCTGAACTATGACGGGACAATGGCAAAAACAGGGCAATGAGATTAAGTGTTATTCTCTAAGAGGAGTTATTTATCGTGACGCGTAAACTGGCAATCTATGGTAAGGGCGGTATCGGCAAATCCACCACCACGCAGAATACGGCGGCGGCATTGGCTTATTACCATAATAAAAAGGTTTTTATACATGGCTGTGATCCCAAGGCCGATTCTACCCGACTTATTTTGGGGGGGAAGCCGCAAGAGACATTAATGGATGTTCTGCGCGACCAGGGAGCGGAAAAAATCACTAATGAAATGGTGGTGAAAACCGGGTTTCAGAACATTCGCTGCGTGGAATCGGGCGGGCCGGAACCGGGCGTTGGTTGCGCGGGCCGCGGTGTGATTACCGCTATCGATCTGATGGAAAATAATAAGGCCTATAGCGACGATCTTGACTTCATTTTTTTCGACGTATTGGGCGATGTGGTGTGCGGCGGTTTTGCCATGCCGATCCGCGACGGCAAGGCGCAGGAAGTTTATATTGTGGCTTCGGGTGAAATGATGGCGATTTATGCGGCCAATAATATCTGTAAGGGGCTGGTAAAGTATGCCAAACAGAGTGGGGTGCGTCTGGGCGGTATTATTTGCAATAGCCGGAAGGTGGACGGTGAACGTGAATTTCTTGAAGAGTTTACTGCGGCGATTGGCACCAAAATGATTCACTTCGTCCCACGGGACAATATTGTACAGAAAGCGGAATTCAATAAAAAAACCGTTACGGAATTCGATCCGAATGCCGACCAGGCAAAAGAATACAGCGAGTTGGGACGTAAAATTGTCGAAAATACCGATTTCGTTATTCCCAAACCGTTATCAATGGATCAATTGGAAGCCATGGTCGTGAAATACGGCCTGTCCGATTAAGTCCGCCATTGCGCGATACATCAAGGCAGCGAGGTAATCACCATGCCGTACCATGAGTTTGATTGCAGCAAATGTATACCCGAGCGGAAACAGCACGCGGTGGTCAAAGGCGCCGATGAGGATCTGACCTCCGCCTTGCCGCTCGGTTATCTGAATACCATCCCCGGCACTATCTCGGAACGCGGCTGCGCCTATTGCGGCGCCAAGCACGTCATCGGTACGCCGATGAAAGACGTTATCCATATTAGTCATGGCCCGGTGGGCTGTACTTACGACACCTGGCAAACCAAGCGCTACATTAGCGATAACGATAACTTCCAGTTGAAATATACCTTTGCCACCGACATGAAGGAAAAGCACATCGTGTTCGGCGCGGAGGGCATGCTGAAAAAAAATATTATCGAAGCGTTTAAAGCGCATCCGACGATCAAGCGCATGACCATTTACCAAACGTGCGCTTCCGCCCTGATTGGCGACGATATCGCGGCGGTGGCCCAGGAGGTGATGGATGAAATGCCGGACGTGGATATTTTCGTCTGTAACTCCCCCGGTTTCGCCGGCCCCAGCCAGTCCGGCGGGCACCATAAAATCAATATCGCCTGGGTAAACCAAAAAGTCGGCACCGTCGAGCCGAAAATCACTAGCGACTACGTCATTAATTATGTGGGCGAGTACAACATCCAGGGCGATCAGGAAGTGATGACCGATTACTTCAAACGCATGGGGATTCAGGTGCTGTCCACTTTTACCGGCAACGGCTCCTACGATGATTTGCGCGCCATGCACCGCGCGCACCTCAACGTGC
Organism: Martelella alba; assembly: GCF_005217455.1. Lineage (GTDB taxonomy): Bacteria > Pseudomonadota > Gammaproteobacteria > Enterobacterales > Enterobacteriaceae > Acerihabitans. Next base: position 150,296 of record NZ_SZPQ01000006.1, on the reverse strand, counting down.
TGGAGTGCGCCCGTTCGGCGGAATACATCTGCAACGAGCTGCGCGTGCGCTACGGTATTCCCCGCTTGGATATCGACGGTTTCGGTTTCGGGCCCTTGTCCGATTCGCTGCGCAAAATCGGTTTGTTTTTCGGTATCGAGGCGCGGGCGAAGGCCATTATCGACGAAGAAATCGCCCGTTGGCAGCCGGAGCTGGAGTGGTACAAGGCGCGGTTGAAAGGCAAGAAGGTCTGTCTGTGGCCGGGCGGCTCCAAACTTTGGCACTGGGCTCATGTCATCCACGAAGAAATGGGTGTGGAAGTGGTGTCGGTCTATACCAAATTCGGCCACCAGGGTGATATGGAAAAAGGCATCGCCCGTTGCGAGGCCGGCGCGTTGGCCATTGATGACCCCAACGAGCTGGAAGGACTGGAGGCCATGCGCAAGTTGCAGCCTGACGTGATCTTTACCGGCAAACGGCCGGGCGAAGTGGCGAAAAAGATCCGGGTTCCTTATTTGAATGCCCATGCCTACCATAACGGCCCTTATAAAGGGTTCGAAGGGTGGGTGCGCTTCGCCCGCGACATTTACAACGCCATCTATTCACCCATCCACCGTCTGGCGCTGCTGGATATCAGCAAAGACGAGATTCCCGCCGACATCGGTTTCGCCACCCGGACCATGCTGTCGGACGGCGAACTGGATCCGGCGATCGTCGCATCGACAACGCTCAGGCCTTACAGCGGCGGCTTCGATAGCCTGTCGAAATTGCGCGAGCGCGAGTACCCGCAGTGGGAATCCATGAAAGCGGCCGGCTAGGAGGGAATGATGGAAACGACTGAACAACGGGTCGAGGCGATGATCGACTACATCATGAAAAATTGCCTGTGGCAATTCCATTCGCGGGCCTGGGACCGGGAAAAACAGAATGCCGGCATTCTCACCATGACCATGCGGCTGCTATGCGACGAACCGGTGGAATTAACCACGCCGGCGGATCGCTGTTATTGGGTGGATGCCGTTGTATTGGCCGAGACGTACCGCACCCGGTTCGACTGGCTGAACGCCATGGCAAAGGACGATATCAAAACGTTGATGCAGGCGGTGCATGAACGTCTCGATTATCTGACGATCACCGGTTCGCTGAATGCCGAGCTAACCGATCCGCACTATTAGCGAGTATGTAGGGGAAAAATCATGTCTTGTGAACTGATGGCGAAAGAGCGCGTTGGCGTTATCAATCCCATATTTACCTGCCAGCCGGCCGGCGCGCAGTACGCCAGTATCGGCATCAAGGATTGCATCGGCATCGTGCATGGCGGGCAGGGATGCGTCATGTTTGTCCGCCTGCTGATCTCCCAGCATCTCAAGGAGAGCTTCGAGATCGCCTCGTCTTCGGTGCACGAGGACGGCGCGGTATTCGGGGCGCTGGACCGGGTGGAAAAGGCGGTGGATGTCCTGCTGATGCGTTATCCGCACGTTAAGGTGATTCCGATCATTACCACCTGCTCTACCGAGGTCATCGGCGACGATATTGATGGCGCGGTCATGAAGTTGAACAACGGCTTGCTGAAGGAAAAATATCCCGGGCGCGAAGTGCATCTGATTCCGGTTCATACGCCCAGCTTTGTCGGCAGCATGGTGACCGGTTATGACCTGGCCGTGCGGGACTTCGTGAAGCATTTCGCCCAAAAAAGCCAACCCAATGGCAAAATCAACCTCGTCACCGGCTGGGTTAATCCAGGGGACGTTACGGCCCTTAAGCATTTGCTGGCCGCCATGGACATCAAGGCGACGGTGTTGTTCGAGATCGAAAATTTCGACTCGCCGCTAATGCCTTACGGCAACACGGTTTCCCACGGCAACACCACCATTGAGGATTTGACCGGCACCGCAAACGCCATGGCGACTATCGCCCTGAACCGTTATGAGGGACGCAAGGCGGCCGACTACCTGGAGAGTGAATTCGGCGTGCCGGCGATAATCGGCCCCACGCCTATCGGCATCCGTAACACGGACACGTTCTTGCGCAATCTCAAGACACTCACCGGCAAGCCCATTCCCGAGTCGCTGGTGCGCGAGCGGGGCATCGCTCTGGACGCCTTAACCGATTTGGTGCATATGTTTCTGGCGGACAAACGGGTGGCCATTTATGGCAATCCCGATTTGGTTATCGGTCTGGCGGAGTTTTGCCTGGATATGGAAATGAAGCCCGTCTTGCTGCTGCTGGGGGACGACAACCCGCAATACGCGTCGGATCCGCGTATTGAGGCGCTCCGGGCGCATGTGACCGACGATATGGACATCGTGACCAACGCCGACTTATGGGAACTGGAAAAACGCATCACCCAGGACGGATTGCAATTGGATTTGATTCTCGGCCATTCCAAGGGACGGTTTACGGCCATCGACAACCAGATCCCCATGGTGCGGGTCGGATTTCCCACTTATGACCGGGCGGGATCCTATCGCCACCCGGTTGTGGGCTATGCCGGCGCCATCTGGTTGGCGGAACAAATGGCCAATGCCTTGTTTACCGATATGGAATACAAGAAAAACAAGGAATGGCTGCTGAACGTCTGGTAAGACGCCGCCGGCCCGCTCCGGCGTGACCGGGGCGGGCGGGGACGGCGGATCGCCGGACGCCGGGGCGTCCGGCAACGTTGTTGCGAGGAGAGAGTGTATGTCCCGTTTATTGTTTGAGAACGATCGGCAGAAATTCATCCGGCTTACCCGGGACGCCCGGGGCTATCACCGGCGGGCGCAATTGTTCGCCGAACAAGCGCAATCCGTCGGCCTCATCTTTAATGTGGCATCGCTGGCGGTGGAATGTTATCTGATTGCGTTATGCGCCTGGTACGGCAGCATGCCGTTCAACCACAACTACGGCAGCCTGATGGATACCGCCGGCGAGGTAATGAAATTCGAACCGCAACTGGAGCGCGATATCCGGGCGCTGGACGAGATTTTCGGCATCTGTTCCCTGGAAAACTACCATCATGGGACTCCCGGCGAACAGGATGCCAGCCATATTCTTACCCTTTGCCGGTCTTTGGCGGAGCTGGTTCAGGCTCTGGAAAATCACGGCGCGCCCTCCAAATAGCGAGAACATTATGCAGTCCGAGAACATTATGCAGTCGACGACAAGCCATTCCCTGCCGGGACATCCCCATGGCGAGATGCGCCGCGATGAGCGGGAAATAACCGACCGGCGGGAAATCGAAGACATCCTCGCCGCCAATCGGGTGATGTACCTCGCCCTGGCGGATAATGATGTGCCCTTTCTGGTGCCGGTGTTTTATGCCTGGGACGGCGCGGCATTGTATTTTCACTCGGCCAGGGCGGGGAGTAAGGTGGCTATCCTCAAACGCAACCACCGGGTCTGTTTTGCGGTTTCCACCGATCATGGCGTGGTGGAAGACGACATCGTCTGTAATTTCGAGGCCAGACACCGGACGGTGATCGGCCTGGGTCAGGCGGTCTTCATTGAAGACGAGCAAGAAAAAATTGCCGCGCTGCATCGGATTGTCGCCCGCTTCAGCGATAAAACCTGGCAATTGGCGCCGTCCAAGGTGCGGGCCACGCTGGTGGTGCGCATCGACATTGAATCCTTAAAGGGGAAAAAGCACGGATTTTGACTATTCCCGTCATGCTGCAAGGATGCGACTCGACGTATTCAGGGTATCGACGGTGCCTGTCCGGCTGTTTCGCCGGATACAGGCGCCGGCTTGCGGAGGGGAACGATGAAAATTGCGGTATTTATCGACGCGGCCGGCGAGACGGCCGCGCTGTTCCAACCGGGCCGGGTGCGCGTCTATGATTCCCTGCCGGACGGCTGGCGACCGGAGCGGGATATCCCGTTCAGTTTGGATGCGGGGATGGGACTGGCGGAAATCCGCGCCCGGACATTAACCATGCTGGAAGCGCTGGCCGGCTGTCGCCATTTTGTCGCCCGCGCCATCCATGGGGCGCTGTTGTCCTATTTTGACGGTATGGGCATCGCCATGTGGCGGCATGCCGGCGATCCGTTGGCGGTGCTGCCGCATATTCGCCGCCAGGTTGAACAAAACGCGTCCCGGGAGGGATATTCCTCGCCGGCCGGGGAAGTTATTCGTCCCGCCGATGCGCCGGGAGAATATCGGCTGAATCTCATTGATGCGCTCCAGAGCGATAGCGCGCTCACGTCCAAACAGATACTGCGGCCGTTCCTGCGGCGTGGCGAATTCACGCGGCTGGACGTGTTGTGCGATCATGTGCCTAAATGGTTCCCGCGGGAATTACCGGCGCTGGGGGTGACCCTGACGACGGAACGATTGCCGGACGGCCGCTGCCGCGCGGCGCTGATCCGTTCGGCCTCCGACCAGACAGCGCCGGAGGCCGCGTCGTGCGAAACCGTACAATTGCGTTCGGGGATTGTCGAATAAGGTACAACAGGACTTGCGCGCGTACAAAACGCCGTGGCGAATGTCATTTCAAATCATGTCGTTATATATTTAATTATATAACGGATCCTGGCTCTCTATTTGCAACATGATCTTCCCAAGCCGTGTGGTGAACTTACCGGCACATCATTCCGGAGGAGAGAGGGTCATGAATCAAAATGTTAACCCGTCGATTGCGACCGGCGTCGGCCGGGCTTCCCTGGCGGTATCGTTATCGCGTATCTGCCGGTTGGGTGAATGCCGGTCGGCGTTACTGCCTTTGTTGTCGGAAGTGAGCAAAGTGGTCAGCCGCGAAGGGTCGCTGACCAAAACGCTCAAGCTGGTGCTGGAACTGATGCAGGAGCACCTGCAGGTCACCCGGGCGATGATTTCCCTTTACGATGCCAGTTGCGATCAGATTTTTATTCATGAAAGCCTTGGATTGTCGAAAGAAGAAAGCGAAAAAGGCGTTTATTACCCCGGCGAAGGCATTACCGGCAAAGTCGTGGAAAGCCGGCAACCGATTATCGTGCCGCTTATCGCCGATGAACCGTTGTTCCTGAACCGCACCGGCAGTTGGGATCGCCAGCGCGACAGCCATCTGTCGTTCATCTGCGTACCCATCATGCGCGGTATGAAAGTCATGGGCACCATTGGCGTCGAGCGCCTTTATAATAACCGGCAATTGCTGCAGCTTGATTTAGAGGTGCTGGCCGTTATCGCCACCACCATCGCCCAGGCGGTGGAGTTGCACTTGTTGGAGCGCGCCCATCATCAGATGCTCAAGGATCACCATGCGCTGCTTAAAAACGAACTGAAAGAGCAATTCAAGCCGGCGAATATTATCGGTAATTCCAAGGCGATGCAGTCCGTTTACCGGATGATCGACAAAGTCAGCCGCGCCCGTACGACGGTATTGATTCTGGGAGAAAGCGGCGTGGGTAAAGAACGGGTGGCCAGCGCCATTCATTATAACAGCAGCTGCGCAAGCGGCCCTTTCGTCAAGTTCAATTGCGCGTCGCTGCCGGAAAGCGTCATCGAAAGCGAATTGTTCGGCCATGAAAAGGGCGCGTTCACCGGCGCGGTGGCGCGCCGGGCCGGCCGGTTCGAAGAGGCGCATGGCGGGACGTTGTTTCTGGACGAAGTGGGCGAGCTGTCGCCGGCGGTGCAGGCCAAGTTGCTGCGGGTTATCCAGGAGCGGTGTTTCGAGCGGCTGGGCAGTAACGAATCCATCAAGGTCAATGTCCGTATTCTGGCGGCCACCCATTGTGATTTGTCCGACATGGTCGCCAAAGGCACTTTCCGGGAGGATCTGTTTTATCGCCTGAATGTCTTTCCCATCACGATTCCCCCCCTGCGCGAGCGGGGTAACGATATCCTGCTACTGGCCGAGCATTTTAATGTGCGGTTTGCCAAAGAGCAGCAGGTCGATGTACCGACGATTTCCACGCCGGCGCTGAATCTGTTACTCAACCATGACTGGCCGGGCAATGTGCGGGAACTGGAAAACCTGATGGAGCGGGCGGTACTGCTGGCGGAAGACGGCGTTATTCACAGTTATCATCTGCCCGCCGCTTTGCAGCCGGCCATGCTGGGCGAGCTGCAAGGCCAGGCGGGATTGGAGGCGCGCCTTTCGTTGATGGAGTACGAAATCATTGTCGATTCCCTGTCGCGCCATCAGGGCAATATGTCCAAAGCGGCCGCGCATCTGGGGCTGACCCGGCGAATGCTTGGCCTGCGCATGGCCAAATATCGCCTTAATTACAAAGATTATCGGTGCGCGGATCGCTATGGCCATTGATGCGTCGCCGCCGGCGACCGGCGGGCAGAATCAGGTCATGGTGCCACGGCCAAAGGGGCGGACGCGGCGTTGCCCCGCCGGGGGCGATCGTCCGCGACAAGGCCCATTCCGCCATGAGGTGGATAAGATCATCACCTGTTCGCCGGCCATGAAAGCGGTGATGGCGGCCGTGGCGCGGGTCGCGCCGACGTGTTCGACGGTGGTATTGCGCGGGGAACCGGGTACCGGCAAGGATGTTATCGCCCGGGCGATACATCAGATGTCGCCCCGGGCCGCCGGTCCCTTCGTCAAGCTCTGCTGCGACTACCAGGACCCCGCCGAAGTCCTGTTGGCGCTGTTTGGCAGCGAAGCGGGATTCGCAACCCCCGGCGGCCCCTATGCCGGTCAGATCGCGCGGGCCGAGGGCGGCACGCTGTTTATCAGTGAAATCGGCGGTTTCTCCCTGGCGCTGCAAAAGCGGCTATTTCATTTCCTGCAAGAGCAGATGTATCAGCCCCTGGGGGGCGGCGAATCGTTGCCCGCCGACGTGCGGATTATTTGCGCCACGGAAAAGAACCTGGAAAAAATGATGGTACAAGGCGAGCTATTGGCGGAACTGTATTACCGTATCCATATCGCCACAGTATCGCTGCCGCCGCTACGGGAAAGAAAAGAGGACATCCCGGCGCTGGCCGCCTACTTTTACGAGCGCTATAACCGCGTTAACGGCACCTGTCTGACCATCGACGAGGCAGCGCTGGCGCCGCTGTATTGCTGCCGATGGCCGGGCAATGTGCGCGATTTTGAAAATTGTCTGGAACATGCCGCTTTGCAGGCCGTTAATGATGCGGTTCGCCAATTGCCCTGCCTGACGGGCCGCTGTTTCCGTCAGCGGCTGAACCAACGGATCCTGGATCAGCAGACGATGCCGGCGGCAGCCAATGAGGCCGGCGCCCCGTTTGTGTCGGCCGCGGCCTGGCCGCCCATGCCGGCGCCCGATCGCCGCGCCGCAGGGCGGGCCGAGGCGTTTATCGCCGGCGACGACGCCCGGCGCCGGTTGATTGGGGCGCTGAAAAAAAGCGGCGGCGTCAAGGCCAAGGCCGCCCGTTTACTGAATATCACCCCGCGACAGCTTTACTACGCGCTCAAGAAATTGGATATCCAGGTGGATAAGTTCTAGTGGATACGCCCGGACAGCCCTGCCGCGGCCGGCAATGAAACCCGCCGCCGCGGGACGACGGTGCTTTCCGCGCCATGTTCAACGGCGCGCTATACCCGCAAGCCAGGATTGCCAGAATTGGCCGGCCGCCTCTTGCAACAGCGGCGCGTAACGCCGCCCGTCCTCCCTGAGCCGGACGACATCGATACCCGCGCCGGCCAGCTCGCAGGCATGACCGATATACCAGGACTCAAGCCCGGCGGCGGTCACTTCAAGGTGGCATTGAAAACCCAGCCCATGCTTGCCGAGCGTGAATACTTGATTGGCGTAGCGTTCGGATCCCGCCAGAAGACGGGCCCCCTCGGGGAGATCAAAGGTGTCGCCGTGCCAGTGCAGTACCCGGATTTGCCGTTCCAGCAGGGGGGTTAACGCCGGCAGTTCCCCGGCATCCGCGCCAGGCCGCAGCGCCGACCACCCAATCTCTTTGCCCGCCTGGCCGGGATAAACCCGCGAACCGGCCGCCGCCGCCATCAGTTGGGCGCCGAGGCAGATACCCAGTGTCGGCTGTGCTTGCGCCAGGCGTTGACGGATGAGACGGATCTCATGCATAAGAAAAGGATATGATGTTTGCTCATAAACCCCGATGGGCCCGCCAAGCACCACCACCAAATCATAGGCGCTGGATTCCAGCGTCGACCAGTCTATCCTGCTGGCGTCGGCCAGGGTGACGGAATATCCGTTTTCGGCCAGCACGGCGCCAAGCGAACCGAGGTCTTCAAAGGCCACATGGTATACCGCCAACACATTCGGCATCTTGTTCTCCCGACAAATAGGCTATCTATCTATACTCGTCATACTTCACGTTGCCTCTTTGTTGGCCGCACCCGCTCACCCCGGTCACGGAGTGAGCGATGCTCCTGGAGACTCGCTCACTTGCCGCCGCGATGCAACTCGACGTATTTAGAGTATATTATGTTGCCGTCGGCGCGCTGCGGCGTAGAGATAAACCAGAGCTTATACGCTAAATACTTTCCGTTGGCTACGAGGGACTGGGAACATCCAGCTGCTTTTCTTATGCGACGGGTAAGACGCAAGACATAGATAGTATGGCGTGAGAGGCAAAAGGGTGTTGATTTGCGAAACAACCTAATTGAATGACAGCATTTTAACCTGTTTTTAACCCCGATCTTTGGAACAACAGTTCATATATTAGCCATTCGGAAAGAAAGTTTTTTACTTTTCAAACAGTGATTATAACTGAAAATTTTCAGTAAATAAGCCTAATATCGCATTTTTTGCTAAAAACACCGTCATTATAGGGTAAATTGGTGTAAAATGCCGACGTTTATGTTCGTTTGTCGAATCTCACAAAATGTGTAAATCCCTATGGGTTATATTGACGTCTTGGCAAACAGTTGCAAAATTGAGAGCCTCGGAAGATAGGGGGGCAAGGGATCGTTGAAACGCGACCGCAGATTCGGCGTGTCGAATGACGCTTTTCTTCGGATAAGCCGGTTTATCATCACTCTCCTTTCTTTCGAAAGCCGCAAGGCGCACCGCACAGACCGCAGCCTTAAAAAAAACAGCGTCTGGCCGTAAACAACACACAACATCACATCACATATACGGAGCAAAATGATGACAATTTCTCTGACCAAATCAGGGATACTGAAGGTCGGCATTAGCCTGGCTGCTTTAGCTGTGGCGGCCAGCGTTCAGGCCAAGACCCTGGTTTATTGCTCGGAAGGCTCGCCGGAAGGGTTCAATCCGCAACTGTTTACATCGGGCACCACGTTTGACGCCAGTTCCGTACCCATCTACAACCGGCTGGTGGATTTCAAACTGGGCACCACGGAAGTCATTCCGAGCCTGGCGGAAAAATGGGAAATCAGCGCCGACGGTAAAACCTATACTTTCCATTTGCGCCACGGCGTCAAATGGCAACAAAGCAAGGATTTCAAGCCGACCCGCGATTTCAACGCCGATGATGTCATCTTCTCCTTTGAACGCATGCTGGACCCGAAAGCCCCCTATCATAAGGTTTCCGGCGGCAACTATGAATATTTCGACGGCATGGGCATGGGCGACATTATCGCCAGTATCGATAAAGTCGACGATTATACGGTGCGCTTCAATCTGACCCGTCCGGAAGCGCCGTTCCTGGCGGATATGGCCATGGACTTCGCCTCCATTTTGTCCGCCCAGTACGCCGATCAGATGATGAAAGCCGGCACGCCGGAAAAAGTTGACCTGGATCCCATCGGTACCGGTCCGTTCCAAATGCTGCAGTATCAGAAAGATTCCCGTATCCTGTACAAGGCGTTCGATAAATATTGGGGTCCCAAGCCGAAAATCGACCGCCTGGTCTTCTCCATCACGCCTGACGCCTCCGTTCGTTACGCCAAACTGCAGAAAAACGAATGCCAGGTCATGCCTTATCCCAATCCGGCCGATATCGCCAGCATGAAGAAGGATAAGAACATCACCCTGATGGAACAACCCGGCTTGAATGTGGGCTACCTGTCGTTCAATGTCGAGAAAAAGCCGCTGGATAACCTGAAAGTGCGCCAGGCGCTGACCATGGCGGTTAACAAAGCCGCCATCATTGATGCCGTGTATCAGGGCGCCGGCCAGGCGGCCAAGAATCTCTTGCCGCCTACCATGTGGGGCTACAACGATGCGGTGAAGGATTATCCCTACGATCCGGCCAAGGCCAAGGAATTGCTGAAAGAAGCCGGCTTCCCCAATGGTTTCACCATTGATTTGTGGGCGATGCCGGTACAACGGCCCTACAACCCCAACGCGCGTCGCATGGCGGAAATGATCCAGGCCGATTGGGCTAAGATCGGCGTCAAGGCCAAGATCGTCAGCTACGAGTGGGGCGAATATCTCAAACGCGCCAAAGCCGGTGAAGACCAGACCGTCATGATGGGCTGGACCGGCGATAATGGGGATCCGGACAACTTCCTGGCCACCCTGTTCAGTTGCGATGCCGCCAAAGACGGTTCCAACTATTCCAAATGGTGCTACAAGCCGTTCGACGACGTGATCCAACAAGCGCGCACGACATCGGATCAAGCCAAACGCGCCGAGCTATACAAACAAGCCCAGGTGATTATGCACGATCAAGCTCCGGCGTTGATCATCGCCCATTCAACGGTTTACGAACCGGTGCGTAAAGAAGTGAAAGGGTATGTGGTCGATCCGCTGGGTAAACACCACTTTGATAACGTATCTTTAGAGTAAAGGCCTTTTAGCCCCCCAAAACCCTTCAGGGAGTCCCCTCCGTTTCGGCGAGGGGACGGGAATGTTCTCCGATGCCGCATCGGAGAAGGTGTCGCGCCAGCGAGGCCAACGGGGGGATCCTGAAGATGTCCGCTTTAATAACCCGGTCGCCGCCAGCGGCCGGGTAAACTATATACAGAAACAGAGAGTTCGGACTATGTTGCAGTTCATACTCCGACGTCTGGGACTCGTTATCCCGACGTTTATTGGCATTACCCTGCTGACCTTCGCATTCGTCCATTTGATTCCCGGCGATCCGGTGTTGATCATGGCGGGCGAGCGTGGCATGTCCCCGGCGAGGCATGCGCAAATGCTGGCTCAGCTCGGTCTTGATAAGCCTTTATATCAGCAATATATCAATTATGTTATCGGCATTTTGCACGGTAATCTCGGCATTTCTCTCAACAGCCGCATACCGGTTTGGCAGGAATTTGTGCCCCGGTTCAAGGCGACGCTGGAATTGAGCATATGCGCGATGATTTTCGCGCTGGCCGTGGGTATTCCGGCCGGCGTGCTGGCTGCGGTCAAGCGCGGTTCGCTGTTCGATCACAGCGTGGTCAGTATTTCGCTGGCCGGTTATTCGATGCCGATCTTCTGGTGGGGCATGATGCTTATCATGCTGGTTTCAGTGCACTGGAATCTGACGCCGGTATCAGGCCGAATAAGCGATACGGTTTTTCTTGACGACTCCAAGCCGCTGACCGGCTTCTATCTGATCGATACGTTGATTTGGGGGGAGCCGGGTGATTTTATCGACGCGCTGGAACATATCATATTGCCGGCCATTGTGCTTGGCACCATCCCGCTGGCGGTGATTGTGCGCATGACCCGTTCCTCGATGCTCGAAGTGCTGAGCGAGGATTATATCCGTACCGCCCGCGCCAAGGGCCTGGGTCGTCTGCGGGTCATCGTCATCCATGCGCTGCGTAACGCGTTGCTGCCGGTGGTGACGGTGATCGGCCTGCAGGTCGGGACACTGTTGGCGGGCGCGATTTTGACCGAGACCATCTTTTCCTGGCCGGGTCTGGGCCGTTGGCTAATAGAAGGGCTGCAGCGCCGGGATTACCCGGTGGTGCAAGGCGGCGTGTTATTGGTGGCAATCCTGATTATTGTGGTGAACCTGCTGGTGGATGTGCTGTACGGCGTGGTTAATCCGCGTATACGCCACAAGAAATAGGGGAAGTAGAGAAAATGACTGAAGTTTCCGAGCCGGTAGCCGCCGGCGCACCCAAGCCCATGACGCCTTTGCAGGAGTTCTGGCATTATTTTCGGCGCAACAAAGGCGCGGTCATCGGCCTGGTGTATATCGTGCTGATGTTCACCATTGCCGCGGGTGCGGAGCTTATCGCGCCGCACGGTCCGGCCGAGCAGTTCCGCAGCGCCTTGTTGCGCCCGCCGGTCTGGATGGACGGCGGCAGTTGGAAATTCATTCTCGGCACCGATGATGTGGGCCGGGATATCCTGAGCCGCCTGATGTTCGGCGCTCGCCTGTCGCTGCTGGTGGGCTGCCTGGTGGTCTCCCTGTCGCTGATTCTCGGCGTGATTTTCGGCTTGCTGGCCGGGTATATCGGCGGTCTGGTGGATGTCGTTATCATGCGTCTGGTGGATATTATGCTGGCGCTGCCTAGTCTGCTGCTGGCCCTGGTGCTGGTGGCCATGTTCGGTCCCTCCATCGTTAACGCCTCGTTGGCGCTGACGTTTGTCGCGCTGCCCCATTATATCAGGCTCACCCGCGCGGCGGTGCTGGGCGAGGTGAACCGCGATTATGTCACGGCTTCCCGGGTGGCCGGCGCCGGCTCCATGAGGCAAATGTTCGTCAATATCCTGCCCAACTGTCTGGCGCCATTGATTGTGCAGGCGTCTATGGGGTTCTCCAACGCTATTCTGGATATGGCGGCGCTGGGGTTTTTGGGCATGGGCGCACAGCCGCCGACACCGGAATGGGGCACTATGCTTTCCGACGTGTTGCAGTTCGCCCAAAGCGCCTGGTGGGTGGTGACTTTCCCCGGCGTCACTATTCTGCTCACTGTTCTGGCCTTTAATTTAATGGGCGACGGGCTGCGCGATGCGCTCGACCCCAAACTCAAGCAGTAACGAGGACGCAATGGCGTTATTAACCATAGATAAACTTTCGGTGCATTTCGGCGATGAAGGAACGCCGTTTCGCGCCGTTGACCGCATCAGTTACCAGGTTGAACAAGGCCAGGTCGTGGGCATTGTCGGTGAATCCGGCTCCGGCAAGTCGGTGAGTTCGCTGGCCGTTATGGGCCTTATCGATTTTCCCGGCCGGGTGATGGCGGAAAATCTGGTGTTCAACGGACGGGATTTGCAGAAAATTTCCGCAGGCGAGCGTCGGCAATTGGTCGGCGCCGATATCGCCATGATCTTCCAGGATCCCATGACCAGCTTGAACCCTTGCTATACGGTGGGCTATCAGATTATGGAAGCCATTAAGGTGCATCAAGGCGGCAACCGCCGCACCCGCCGGCAGCGGGCCATCGATTTGCTCACCCAGGTGGGCATACCGGCGCCGGAATCACGCCTTGCCGTCTATCCGCATCAATTATCGGGCGGCATGAGCCAGCGGGTCATGATTGCCATGGCGATCGCCTGCCGGCCGAAATTGCTGATTGCCGACGAACCCACCACCGCGCTGGACGTCACTATCCAGGCGCAGATTATTGAGCTGTTGCTGGATTTACAGCGGCAGGAAAATATGGCGCTGGTGCTTATTACCCACGACTTGGCGCTGGTGGCGGAAGCGGCGCACCATATCATCGTCATGTACGCCGGCCAGGTTGTGGAAACCGGCAAGGCGTCGGAAATTTTCCGCGCGCCGCGCCATCCCTATACCCAGGCCTTGTTGCGCGCGCTGCCGGAATTCTCCGCCGACAAGTCTAGACTGGCCTCGCTGCCCGGCATGGTGCCCGGTAAGTATGATCGCCCCACCGGCTGTCTGCTTAATCCCCGCTGCCCCTATGCGAACGAACATTGCCGCAAAGTCGAGCCGGAATTGGCGACGTTAAGCGATCGTCAGTCGAAATGCCACTATCCGCTGGATGATGCGGGGAGACCCACCCGATGAGCGAAGCCGTTTACGATCCGAAAGCCACCGCCTTGCTGCACGCGGTGGATTTGAAAAAATACTATCCGGTGAAAAAGGGAATGTTCGCCAAGGAAACCATGGTGAAGGCCCTTGATGGCGTTTCTTTCACGCTGGAACGCGGCAAGACGCTGGCGGTGGTGGGGGAATCCGGTTGCGGTAAATCCACCTTGGGCCGATTACTGACCATGATCGAAACCCCCACCGAGGGCGAGCTGTATTATCTGGGGCAGGATTTGCTGAAACCGGACCGGACCGCGGAGCATTTGCGCCGGCAGAAAATTCAGATTGTGTTTCAGAACCCTTATGGCTCGCTGAACCCGCGTAAGAAGATAGGACAGATTCTGGAAGAGCCGCTGCGAATCAACACCAGCCTGAGCCGGGCCGAACGGCGCGAAAAAGCGTTGACGATGATGGCCAAGGTCGGTTTGCGCACCGAATATTATGAGCGGTACCCGCACATGTTTTCCGGCGGCCAGCGCCAGCGTATCGCCATCGCCCGCGGCTTGATGCTGGACCCGGATGTGGTCATTGCCGACGAGCCGGTATCCGCGCTCGATGTATCGGTACGGGCCCAGGTGCTGAACCTGATGATGGATTTGCAGCAGGATATGGGGTTGTCCTATGTCTTCATCTCCCATGATCTGTCGGTGGTTGAACACCTGGCCGACGAAGTGATGGTGATGTACCTGGGACGCTGCGTGGAAAAGGGCAGCAAATCAGCGATTTTCGATAATCCGCGCCACCCTTACACCCAGGCGCTGTTGTCGGCCACGCCGCGGTTGAATCCCGATTTGCGCCGCGAACGCATTAAACTGACCGGCGAATTGCCAAGCCCCTTGAGTCCGCCGCCGGGATGCGCTTTCAGTACCCGCTGTCGCCGCCGTTTCGGCGCTTGCACCGAATTGCAACCGCAATTAAAACGCTACGGTGAGCAACTGGTGGCCTGTTTCGCCGTCGATCAGGACGAACAGCAGCACACCAGGTAAGCGCCGGCTCCCGCTCGCCGCCGCCGGCCGGCGGCGGATTACGCCCCCCAACGGCTGCCGCCCGCCAGCCGGGACAAGGGGCGGTTCCCGTCAAACACCGCCGCCGGCGGATTGTTTTAGCGACCAGTACGTCAACAAATGCAGGCTGGCGGAATAGTAGTCTTCCTGCGGCAAAATATTGCCCGTGACCTGCGCGGCATTGCCCATGATGGCATCACGGATCGCCAGCATTCCCGGCGACAGCATATAGTTCGCCTTTTCATTCGTGAGCACGTCCACCCAGGCGGGGGTGCTCAGCCGATCGAATTGTCGCCAGTAAGCCACATAAGGCCCCAACGCCAGGCTTTTCGGCTGCGCCCAGTTGATGTAAAGCGGAATTCGCACCGCATCAAAACTGAAACGGGACGGCCAGCGGTCGGCCGGGGCCAGGGTGTTGTCCGCGTTAAGCGTGACCCAGTCCGTGGGCAGTTGCGGGGCGCCGAAGCGCATCCGCGCCAATAGTTTATAGCCGTCGGCCGCAAGGTCGTCCCAGGTTTTGAGGTGGCTTTGCCGATAAAACGCCTGCCAGGCCGGAAAGATGAAATAGGACGGATTCAGCGTGACGGAACTGGTGTGGTTAAAACCGGTGGTGCCCGGCAGCAGCAGGGTATAGCCGGCGAATTTGATCACATTGTGTTTGATGATGGCGGCCTGGAGTTTGCCGGAAGCATCGGTATAGGCCGGCTGCTGCCATTTCCGGCCCGCCTGTAGTAGCGCCCAGGCTATCAGGGTGTCGCCGTCGGAGGCGGTGTTGATGTCCGCGACGGGCGGCGTGCCGGCCGGGTCGTAGCGCCAGGAATACAATCCGATATCCTTGCGGTACAAATGCGCGTTGGTCCAGTTCAGCAGCCGGTCGAACGTGGCTTGATCATCATTAAATACCGCCAGGAGCATGGCATAGCCTTGTCCTTCGCTGTGGCTGATATTATGGTTGCCGGTATCGATGATTCGCCCATCGGGCAACAGAAATCGGCTTTTGTAATTGTGCCAGCCGACGCTTTCGGCCTGGACCCCGCCGGCCAGCAGTGCGAAAACCAGACCAAGCAACGGCGCGAGACGGCGTAAAATATTCATAGCCCGATATTCCTTTACTAGAGACCGTTGCGATAGCCGAATGTCATGGCGCCCTCGGCGCCGTCCTGCTGCCAGCGCAGCGCGACATGGGCGGCCCCTCCCTGTTGCCGCAGCCACTCGGCGTAAGCGCCTTCCAAAATGGCCGCCAGACCGGTTATCCACTCCGTTTCCCGCGCGCCCGCGGCGGCGGCCGGAAAAGCATGGTGCGTCAGCGTCAGCGAGTCTTCAGTGGGATGCAGACGCACGAACCCCCAGTCGAAATCAGCCCATAAGGCATTGAGCTTATCCTCAAATTCGCCGACGGTGGCGACGGGCGGCTGGGCGAAACGCCGGGCCAGGTTGGCGCCCATCAAGTTGAGGAATTGCCGCCGGTCCTCATCGCCGGCGTTGTCGGCGATGCCGGAGAAAATGATATCCAGCATATCCTGCCAGCCAGAACGATATTGCCGGCGGCGGTAGTAATCCCATTCCGGCGCTGTATGGAGCATATCCTGCATTCTCAATTACCACCCAATAAATATTTGAAATAGACCAACGCGGTGCTTTCGGAATAATCACCAAATGTATCGTAGCCGACCTGACCGCCCACCAGCATGTTGGTATTGATTTTATAGCTGCCATTGGCATGCAGATTATAACTCACGCCGTTCTCGCTGCGGGCGTCATAATAGGCGGTTGTTGCATAACCGTCCGCCACCAGGGCTTCCAGTTCGCTTTGCAGCGTCTTGTTGCCCGGGAAATAGGCGGTTTTGTCCTGGGTGTAGGATTGGTAGCCCACCGAGCCGCCCAGCGTCAGATCCCATTCGTCGTATTTTTGACTGTAGTTCAGCGGCAACGAAACGCTGATATAATTTTGCGGGCTGAAATAGCCTCCCTGGCCGTAACTGTAGTAGCTCAGGTTTTTATCGTAATCCATAAAGGTCAGATTGACGCCGCTGCGCAATTCGCTGTTACTGTCCTTATAGGGACGCATATAGAATCCCGCCGAAGAGATAATGCCGGTGTTGCTGGGGATGTTGTTGCCCCGGTAACTGTAGCCGCCGATGTTGGCGTACATCCCGGCGTCGCCGTCATCGTAGGAATACTGGATGCTGCCGCCGTTTTTCGTCACCTGGCCCCAGTTTTTGCCGCTGATCTTGTCGCGGGTGCCGACATAAGACAACAGGCTGTCGGTAACCGGCCGGCGTTCGGCGGTAAACGTCAGCTTGCTGAAATTGGTCAGGCTGGGGGACCACTGCACGCCGCCCACCAGAGTGTTCAGGTCCTGGCCCAGCGGCGTGGTGCCGATATCGGCTTTATAGCTATCGCCACTGAGCGCCAGATTGACCTCGGCGCCCGAAGCCCGCTGGGAACCGGGCGAATCGGCGACATAATCGTCGGGATTCACCGTGGTGGTGGTATCGGTGGTCGAGGTGGTGGTGGTCGTAGTGGAACTTTGCGTACCATCGGCATTGGTGGTGGTCGAGGTGGTGGTGGTCGAGGTGCTGCTACTCGCCGACGATTGGGCGGCGGCGGTGGCCGCCTCCACCAACTGGGCCTGTTGCAGCGCGCCGGTGCCGAAGCGGTTGCTGGCGGTGCCCGATGGCGAACCGGCATCCAAAGAGACCGGGGTCACAGTCAGCGCCAGCCGGGAACTGCCGAACGGCACGCCGGAAAGCATCAGCGGCGCCTTGATTTCCGTCAGGTCGCTCAGACCGCTTTCGCCGTCCCGGCTGCGCACGCCCACATTGCCTTGCACCCAGGTGGCGGTTTCATCCTGTACCTGATCAAGCAACTGATTAATTTGTTTGAGGGTTTGATTCTCCGCCGTATCCGTGGGCGCCGGCGTTGCGGTCAACGGCAATGGCGTGGTCGTGTCGGCGCGTTGCCACGGCAAAATGGCGCCGTAGGTTGAGGCGCTACGCGGTGCCGGCCCCGGCGTGCTCTTATTGATAAACGGATTGTCGGCGGTCTCGAGACCGCCAATGATCGGCGCGCCGCCGCTGCCCGCGGCGCTCATACCGATGGCCTGGCCCTTGGCCGAGCGCAGCAGCGCCAGGGCCTGCTGATGATCGCCTGTCGCCTCGGCAATGCGGGCCTCCAACACCAAACGGCTCGGGGTGCGCGGTCCCTGCATACCGTCCACCAGCCGCTTGGCCCGGCCGATATCGCCTTGGGCCAGGGCGGCGTTGGCCGCGCCCTCGCGCGCGCCTTGGTTATCGGGTTCGCGGGTCAGGACGTAATCGTAGACCCGCATCGCCTGCTCGTTCATCTTGCCTGATTGGTACAGCCGCGCCATGGCCAGCATCAAATCCGTGTTCTGCGGATCGTTTTGCAGGGCGACGATCAATTTGTCGTAGGCGGCGGCGTATTGGCCGCGGTTGCGTAAATCATCCGCCTCGTTTATCACCGAACCCTGCCGGATACGGCTAAGCTCGGCCGGCGTGCTGGCGGCGATGATCCGCGGATTGTTCAGCAAGGCATTGGCCTCGCTGGTGAGCCCGGCCTGGGTCAATACCCCGATTTGCGCCGCATAATCGCCGGCGGCGCCGTTGATGCCGGCGCGGGTATTATTGCGCACCAACGACACCGCGGTCGTGGTGTCGCCCAGTTTCATCAGGTCCTGAGCCAGATTGCCCACATCCGCCGGCGCCGAAGGCGGGGTTTGGGCCAGGGCGCGTAAGGTATTAAGCGCAGCGGTATTGTTACCCTGGCGCATATATTGTTCAGCGTTATCCATTTGTTCATTGAAACGGATTCGGGCGGCCAGGTCGCGCATGGGGCGATTGCGACGATTTTCCGGAATGGCCGCCAGCAATTGCGAGGCGGCGGCCCAACGCTGGTTTTCGCCGGCGAACAACGCCGCCGCGTATAAATTGTCCGCCGGGGCGCCGGGTTGACTGGCGGCGGACATCAACGCCTGGGCCTGGGTACCGTCGCCCTGTTTTTGCAGAATGCGCGCCATATCCAATCTGACCCAGATGTTAGACGGCTGCTTTTCCAAGGCCTGTTGCAGCAAATTGAGCGCCCGTTGCGGATCGTTGGCTTCGACCGCCCGGGCCGCCTGTTGCCGCAAAGGATCCACGTTGACGCCCACATACACTTTTGGGCGTTTGTCCGCCGGTATGGTCCGGAGAATCTGCTGCGCTTCGGCGGTTTTGTTTTCCTGTTGCAGGGTATAGTAAAGGCCCAATTTGGCATCGGCATTCTGGCTGTCCTGCGTCAGCGCGGCGCGGTAAGTTTGTTCGGCGCCGCCCAGGTCGTGGCTTCGGCGTTGAACATCGGCGCGGAACAGTTCCGCCGAAACCCCTTTCTGGCCTTCCGCCTGGGCCAGCGGCGCGCTAAGCGAGAGCGCCTTATTCAAATCGCCGGAGGATACCGCGCCCTTGGCCTTATTCAGTTGCCCGTAAAATTGGGCGTCCTTGGCAAGGGCCGCCCATTGGGCGCTGTTCGGGCCGCCCTGTTTCACGGCCTGATTCAGGTAGTTCTCCGCCGCGGAAAAATCACCGTTGCGCATGGCGATATAGCCCAACCCCGCCAGCGCGTCGCCGTCGTTGGGGTTACTGGTCAGCACGGCTTCGAAGCGGCTACGAGCCTCGGCGAGGTTGCCGCTGTTCAATGCGGTATAGCCCTGCCCTTTCTCCACGCCTCCGACGCTCTGCTGAAAATGGCTGAGCACGCCGCTGTCCGTGGGATGGCGCTGCATATAACTGTCATAGACCGGCTTGTCTTCCGGTTTCGGCGCCATCCAGATTAACGCCTGACGCAATGCGGCATCGGCGTTTTTATTGCTGGCCGCCAATGGCATCA
Organism: Martelella alba; assembly: GCF_005217455.1. Lineage (GTDB taxonomy): Bacteria > Pseudomonadota > Gammaproteobacteria > Enterobacterales > Enterobacteriaceae > Acerihabitans. Next base: position 130,679 of record NZ_SZPQ01000006.1, on the reverse strand, counting down.
GCAATCCAATGCCTTCACGCCGGGTGCTTTCGTCATAAGTGAGAATGCGGCCCAGCGCCAGTTTCGCGGCAGTGTCGTTGGGCTGCCGGCTCAACCGATCCCGTAGGCCGGCGATGGCCTGTGGTCGGGAGGCGGGTATGCCGGCCAGGGTATCGTAATATTCCACCGCCAGACTGTCGGGAGGGGTATCGCCCTGGAACAAGGTCCGGTAACTTTCAATCGCCCGGGCGGCGTTGCCCTGGGCCGCCAGTTGCCGGGCGCCGGCCAACTGAGCCGGCGAGATGGCCTGCATGACACTTGCGCTGTCGAGATTTTGCAACCGGGGATCGTTGGGGGAAACGGCCACCAGTCTTTGACGCCACTGCTGGGCCTGAGCCGTTTTGCCGCTTTGCAACGCGTAGAGGGTAAGCAAATACAGCGCGTCGGCGTTATTGGCGTCCACCATCAGAATTTTTTGCAGCGATTCTTCCGCCAGATCATTATGGGCTTTGTCATGCCAATACGTCGCCTGTTGCAACAGCGCGTTAATGGCCGGGCTATTATCCGCCGCCATTGCCGCGGCGGAATAAAAAGACAGGCCGGCCAGGCACAGCGTTCTGAATGTGAATTTCATATCCCGTTTCCTTTCCTCTCACCCATATGGCCCGTCTTACAAAAATCCGTCCCGTTCTTATTTGTTGGCGCTGTTCGCCAGCCGTTTGGCCGCATGCCGGGCCAACAGAACATAAACACTGGCGCCTACCGCGCCCGCCACCAGCAATGCGCAGAGCGACAGCAGAATAATGTGCTGGCTGGCGTACCAGATAATCATCATGTACCAGGGCATTTCGCCGCGGGGAGACTGCGAGCCCACGATGAAACTCTTGACCCCGTTGTCATCATTAATGACCGCGATATCGCCGCGTATACCGGCGTTAATCTTTGACGAACGCAGATCGGCGTCCAAATACGCCACTTGATCGCTATCGGTGCCGGTCGCCATCACCACGACCCGATTACCGCCCCAGGGCGAGGCGAAACTCAGGAAACCTCGCCAGGCGTCGGTGGAGGCCAGATAACGGTCGGCTTCAACGCTTTGGCGGAAAAAGCGGCCGGTAAAGTACCCCTTGAGCGTATCCGACCAGGTTTCTTCCCGCACCGAAAGCAACCCGTTACGCAAGATGAACGGCGAACCTGCCAGCACATTATCGATAAAGCCGTTTTGCTTGAGGGATGAAACGACCAGGATATCCTTATCCGCCAATTGGGCCTCGTCTCCCCGCAAGCCCAGCTGTACGTCCACATGATTGAGTGGAATACCGGTGGAATTGCCGGCGCGGGCGGCCATGGCCAGTAACGTGGAGATTTCGCCGGCATCCGGTTTGGCGGGCAGCAGCATCACCGTTTGAGAGAAATCCGCCAGGCGGCTGAAGGGAAATGCCGCCCCGACGTAATAGGAAAGGTTTGGCAGCAACGTAAAGTGGTGCGTTCGGCTGAGATCGATAAACGAATCAGGATCGATGCGGCTTTTGATATTGTTGCTGGTGAGCAAGCTGCATGGCGCGTTTGGCTTTGGCTTGATAGAGAAATAGAACTCCAACTGGTTGTCGCCGTAAATAAGATATGGCGCCAATTGCAGGCGATAAGATTCTTGCCGGGTATCACCGCCGAGTTTATGCCAGGCGGTTTCCAGCAATCCCCGTTTATTGACCGGCAGGTTGCGCAGAAATGTGCCGTTGAGGGTCACGCTCAACAGCGAATGATCTTCATCGATCCAGTTTTCAATGGGGAACCGGTAGTCTATCTGTACCGGGATAAAATCGCCGTCCCACAAAAACAAATCCGGCGCGGCGCGAAAGCCGATACGGATACCGTCATGGTACAAGCCGTTGACGGTAAGCGATTCCGCGCCCTGGGCCAGATCCTTGAGCAATACCGGTTTGCGGGTATCGATCCAGCGCGGGGCGTCATAAGGCCGACGAAAAGGGATGGCGGCGTTCGGCACCGTAACCGGTCCCTGCCCTGAGAGCGGCGGCGGCGAGATCAGCCGGTAAGCGGCTTGGCGCAGCTCCATGCTATTGCGTCCCACCACCAGCAGTAGCTTGAACACCGGGTTAAGGGGATTGTCGATCATTTGCAGCGCCGGTCCGGTGACGTCCGGCAACGTAATATCGCCGATTTTCTCTCCGGGAGCGCCGACGATGATGCCGTTTTGCGCCGGCAATTCATTTATATGCACCGGAAAGTCGACGTTGCGATAATTGGAGAGGATGCCGAAATAGGAAGCCAGCATCGCGGCGGCGGTGACGTCTTCCGCTTTGACGGTCTGGCCGAAGATAAATGCCACCGATGAAGAGCGCATGGCCAGCGGATCGAAAAACGGCCGGGGGAAATGCTCCAGATCGCGGCCGATGTCCAGTATCTGGCTGCTTAGCTGGATACTGCTGGTGGGAAGAATCGTCACCCAGTATTTGTCCGACTGATTACGCTCGCATTGCAGCGTATTCTGATCGTTGACGCTGAAGCTGAGATTATTGTTGCCCACCACCATGGCGGCGGGGATATCCAACTGATAAATATTGTTGTCGGGAGAACCGGTCTGACTAAGGGCGACATTGCCGAGATCCTGGCCATTGAGCATCAGCCGCAGGCTGGTATCGCGGGCGGCCAATTCCGGCGAGACTTTCAGCGCCAGGGACAAGTGGGCGGTCGTGACCACCAGGTCGCGCGGCAAGGTGAAAATGATCCCCGATTGCAACTGTCCGCCGCTCAATGTCAGGCCGTTCGGTTGACCCATATCGGCGACGGTAATGGTATCGTCGCGAAGAGGATTGAGTTGCGCTAATTGGCCGGCGGCGCTCTGGTTATTCTGCCCGGCCGGGGGCTGCTGTGAAGCGACGCCGATGACCGGTGGGGGGAAATCCATCGGCAGACCCTTTGATGAGCCGTCGCCGGTCGCCGGCGCGGCGGCGGTCTTGCCGAGCGGCGCGCCATCGGCCGTGGATGGCGACGCGGCCGCCGCGCCATTGCCGCGTGCCGGCATCCCGGCCGGCGTCGGCAGGGGCGGCAAACGGTATACCGGTTTCGCCGACGCGGGGGCGGAGCTGTCCGAGGCCGCCTTCACCGGGGCCGACAGGCTGAATCCCTCCACCACAATCATCACCGTCAAAAAGAGAACAATCTTCCCGATACGCAATGGCATTTAATAGGTTCCGTGTGTTCTTATGTCGCTTCGCCTGATCCATAGGATCGGGCGTTTTTCCTTTTTTGTCCGCGTTCCTTCCAGGTGCTGTAAAACAAATCGAAAATACAGCGCACGATACTGGCGAAAGAATGCAACGGGCGATCGAGAGGCCACGGCGGGATAATCCAGGCATCCGCCCGGGCCAGCACCACCCTGACCAGTTCACGTCGTTTTTCCAGCGGCATTTCGCCGAACATCAGCCGCAGAGCGTTGGCATTGGCGTCTACCAGGCTGGCCGGGATGCAAACCCCGCCGGATTGCAGCAGCACTTCGACTTCCTCTATCTGATCGTACTGATACCGGTCATCGGGCGCGACCAGCCGGACCCCTCCCATGGATAAATCCAGGGTTTCCGTGCGGGACGAAATACCGCTGGCATAATGGATGATGGCCGGGATTTTCACCTCGATACGGATGGTTTTGCGAATCTGCTTGGTTTCTTTGGCGACGGCGATGGCGGCCATGAGAATGATGACGCTCAGAGAGGCCCAAACGATATTGAAAATGATAACCCGCGGATCGACATTGAAATAATCGTGCATCACCGCGCGAACCACCCCGACGGCGATACCCAGCATTAATAGGACCGCCACTATCAGATGGGGTTTGACGATATGAAAATCGAAAAATCCGACGTCTAGCAGCCCGCCTTTGTCGGTCACATTAAACTTGCCATGCTTGGGCGAAATCAGGGTCAGCAGGGTGGGGATCACCAGGTGAAACGCCATGACCGTTTCGTAAATCTCCCCCCAGAAGGTATAACGATAGCGTCCGTTCATGCGCGAGTTGAGATAGATGGCCAGGAACAGGTGCGGCAGCACGTAGGCGAAGATCATGCTGGCCGATGAGGCGATAATGTTCTGGTTGAACAGCAGATAGGCCAGCGGCGCGGTAAGAAACACCACGCGGGGCAGTCCATATTGAAAGTGCAGCATCGCGTTGAGATAGCATAACCGCTGTTGCCATTTCAGACCCCGGCCGAACAACGGATTGTCCAGCCGGAAAATTTGCGTCATGCCCCTGGCCCAGCGGGTACGCTGAATCACATGCAGGCCCAGGCGCTCCGTGGCCAGCCCCGCGGCCAAGGGAATCGACAGAAACGCCGAATTCCAACCAAGACGCTGCAGCTTCAGCGCGGTATGGGCATCCTCGGTGACGGTTTCCACCGCGAAGCCGTCGATTTCCTCAAGGGCGCTACGGCGAATGACGGCGCAGGAGCCGCAGAAGAATGTCGCATTCCAATTATCGTTCCCTTGCTGCACCGGGCCGTAGAATAACGCGCCCTCATTGGGCATTTCCCGCGCCGCCGACAAGTTGCGCTCGAAGGGGTCCGGTGAATAAAAGTAATGGGGCGTCTGGATCAGCGCCAGCCGTTCGTCTATCAGAAAACTGCCCATCGTGGCTTGCAGGAAACCGCGGGTCGCCACATGATCGCAGTCGAACACGCAGATATATTCGCCTTTGGTGATGGTCATGGCGTGGTTGAGGTTGCCCGCCTTGGCGTGCTTGTTATCGCTGCGGGTAATGTATCCTACGCCGGCATCGGCGGCGAAAACCGCGAATTCGCTGCGCTTGCCGTCATCCAGGATGTAAATCTTCATTTTATCGGACGGGTAGTCGATACATTGGGCCGCCAGAACCGTATCCCGGACCACATTCAGGCTTTCGTTGTAGGTGGGAACGTAAATATCCACCGTGGGCCATAGGGACATGTCCTCCGGCAGCGGTTCGATTTTCCGCTTTAGCGGCCATGTGGTCTGTAAATAGCCGAGTATCATTATGGTCCAGGCGTAAAGCTCCGCCATAAACAGGCCGATGCCCAGCACCGCTTCCACCCACGAATTGAAATGCAACGTCGAGGTGGCGCGCCAATAAATGTAACGAGTGGACATCAGCATTGACATCACCACCATGATGACGTTGATTCGGTGGCTTTTGTTGATGCCCAGCACCAGCAATAACGCAATGCTCAACAGGCCGAAAACATATTGCTTGTCGCTGTCCATCGGTGTGATGACGATAATGACCACCAGCGGCAGCAGCAATAACAGCAATAGTGAAAAGATAAGCTTGTTCATGCCTGCCTCCGAGCGAGTTATTTGATTCCTTGGCCAGGCGAGGCGTAAAACTCGCCGTCGCCGATTTTTACCCCGACAATGGAGGCGACTTTTTTGCTGATAAGCTCAATATCAAACGCGGCGGCGGAAACCGGACTGAATTCGATAATGGCGCGTTGCGACGCGTTCGCTTCCGGCACGCATTCGTCCCGATGGACGATGCCTAACAGGCGTTCCCCTAACCGTTGCTCGAAAAACTGGGATACATCGCGGCTCAGATTCCGGCGGCTGTCGCTCTGATTAACCACGTAATATTCACCGTGTTGGGTATTCATCGCCGTGCCTAGGAATTTGTGGCTTTCCATTTGCGGCAGCAGGGATAACGAGGCGGTATCGGCCAGCATGACCACAATGTGCAGATCCGCCAGTTCCCTGGCGGCTTTTAGCGCCGGAACCGGACCTGGCGGGAAATCGGCTATCACCACCAGGCCGGGATAATTCAACACGGTATTCAAACCGCGTCGCAAAAAATGGGGATCGTGGCTCAAGGCGTTCTCGAAGGCCAGTCGATCGGCCTCTTCCACTTCGCCATAGGGCAGTACAAACAAATTGGCGTCCGCCTTGAGGATAAATTGGCTCCAATCGACGGCCGTGGTCGCCTGGGCCACGTAGCCCCGGGTATCGGAAATGGGCACGCCGAAATGTAAACGCAAGGCATTTTGCACATCAAAATCAATAACCAGCACTTTGCTGCCGCTTCGGGACAAGGCATAGGCAAGATTGGCGCTCAGAGTTGTTTTTCCCACGCCACCCTTCGGCGAGCAGACGCACACTAACGGCATAAAGCGATATTCTCCAAAAGGAGTGAAAGAGGCATATCCCGTTCGGACAGGGTTCCGTCCGCGGGGCGGGATTTGCGGCTGAATAATTGATCGAAACGCACGGGTTGTTCCGGTTCGTCCCCGGCGGCGAAAGGCGGGTTCGGGGACGGCGCTGTGGGTCGGGCGCGGCCGGACTCGCCAAACGGGGCCGCCATGGGGCCGGCTTGCCGCCAAGGTTCCGGGGCGGAGGGCCGGGCGTGGCCGGACTCGCCAAACGGGGCCGCTTGCCGCCGAGGTCCTGGGGCGGAGGGCCAGGCGCGGCCGGGATCGCCGAACAGGGCCGCCGTGGGGACGGCTTGCCGCTGAAGTTCCGGGATGGCGGGCCGGGCGCGGCCGGGATCGCCAAACAGGGCTGCCGCGGGGCCGGTTTGCCATTGTGTCGGCGGGTTTCGGTTAGCCGGCTTTTCGTCCGGCGGGACGGTGTCAATGTCGGCAACGTCGACGGGACTAAAAGTTTTACGTCCAGTATCGAACAGCGGCTCGCGCACAGCGGCGCCGTTGAAGTCCCGGCCAGTCGCGTCGGGCGTGTTTCCCGCCGCGGCCGGCGTATCGGTCGAAGGTCCCGAATCCGTGGCGGCGGGCAGGAGTTTATCCAGCGCGCTTATCAGCGGGGATGTGGGAAATATCTTGCCGACAGCCGGGGCCGGGGCGCTTTCAAGCCCGGACGGATGCGCCGCTGACCGGATGTCCTGCCGCGGAAGCTGTACCGGGGCGGGTTTGTCCGCGTCCGGCATGGCGAATTCCTTTCGGGAAACTGGGGTGGGGGTGGGTTGTGTCGACAATCCTTGTTCCAATGGATGAAAAGGCTCATCGGCCGATGCCACCTGTTTGATAATGGCCCAGTTCTTCGATGCCTTATGAGGGTTATTTTCAGCGATTTCCTTGTAATCGAACCCTTCCATGTTCAATTTTTCTTTGAACCGCTTGATGTCATCGTAATTATTCATACTAAGCCTCATATACTCGTCATACTTCACGTTGCCTCTTTGTTGGCTGCGTTCGCTCACCCCAGTCACAGAGTGGGCCATGCCCCTGGAGACGATGAGAACATCCTGTTTCTCCTCGGAGGCCCGCCGGGGCGGTTCAAATCCCTTCCCGACGAATGTGTCGCTCCCTTGCTGCCGCGATGCAACTCGAGGTAATTCGCGTATAGGTTACACCCACGCGGCATCCTGCCGTGGCGTTTGGACGAGAGTGCCACACACCGGTTGGTTTATCCGGTTCTCATTTTCGGAGCAATAAAAGTCGTAAACCCAAATTAAAGTAATTCAAATCTCCCTTGCTTACAAAATCAAATCCCTTGACATAAAATTGGCAGCCTTTCAGCGATGAGACATTCCATTGGGTTTGACGGGGTCATCATCTTCTTCGGCAGCAAAAATCGCATCTCTATTACTATAGCCAACACTTGGGACACAACGTCATTATCAACCGGTCATAACATAATACCGTGAAAAACTTCGCGAAATGTTACGAGGTTTCCGCTGTTTAGGAGTAGCCGCAGGTTATTTTTGGCAAACGGGCCTGTATCATTGCTATTGCGGCAGGGTAACGGGACCGGTTTCATCCCGCGCGGGGCGGGGACTCTATCCTCTATACTCTGAGTACTTCCCGTTGCATCGCGGCGACGAGCAAGCGGCGCCGGCAGCGAGGCGGGCTCGAGGTATGGCGAGTATCTGGAACAGGCAACGCGCGCTATTCTAACGCAGAATATTGTTGCGCATAATGTCAACTTTTGCGTCGTCTGTGATTAATACGCACTTGTAGGACGAAATGCTTGTTTTAAAGGATAAAATATCCTGATAGTTAGTATATATTGATATACTCGTTATCCTTCGGACTGGCTCTTGGTCGGTTGCGCGCGGTCACTCTGGTCACATCGTCAACGCTGTGGCGAAGCTGTGGGAGATATTTCCTCTTTCCCCGCGGATCCGTCGTTGGCGCGTCGCATTTGCTTTCGGCTAATGTGATCCGCCAGCGGCGCGACGCATGCCGGATGTTTTAGAGTAGAGAGGTGTCTTTGCCCTGGAGACTTGAGCAATAGTCTCGCTATCCGGGCAGATCCCCGGCCCCGCCTCGTCCCGGCGTGCATTGTCCGATCCGTTTGTCAGGGAGTTACGGGAGAGTGTGTCCGGCGCTGGATAAACCCAATGGAGAACAGTTTGCGGATCAGACGCTCGTTAACGATAAAGCAAATGGCTACCGTGTCCGCCGTGGCATTGGTCGCCATTTGTATTTTTATAGCGATCCAGCTGTTTCATTTTGTCCAGCAACGCCGTCAGGATGATGTCCAACAATTGCAAAGCATTGCCGCTTCCGTGCGTCAGCATCTTTCCGACGCCGTGCTCAAAGGGGATGTCCGGCAGGCGGCGAAGGTCCTGCAAACGCTTAGGCCGGTGGGCATCCTGAGCCGGGCCGAGGTGGTCCTGCCGGGAGAGGTTTCGGTATTACGCGAGGATTTCCTGTCCGAGCGACCGGTACCCGCCTTGATTGGCAAAATGTTCCATCTGCCGGTGGCAATTACTGTGCCGCTCTATGCCCCGCCTCGCCCCGCCGACGCGCACGCCTTGGCATCGCTGGTGCTGCGTGCCGATTCATACCGGTTTTATCGGTTTATCGTCAGCGCCTTTTCCACCATGGTGACCACCTATCTCTTGCTGGCGCTGGTCATGACCGTTTCCATCACCTGGTGCACGAACCGCCTGATAGTCCACCCACTGCGAAATATCGCGCGCGAGCTGGACAAACTGCCGCCCGGGGCGGCGCCCAGCCATCAACTGGCTTTGCTCGCTTTGCATCGCGATGACGAACTGGGCCTGCTGATACGCAGTTATAATCGCAATCAACAGACGTTGTCCGGAATGTTAGACGATTTGAGCCGGTTATCCACCCGGCATGTGGAAACCGCTTTACCGAATAAGACGCTGTTCACCGCCATGCTGGATACACAGTTGGCGCTGCCAACCCGTGCGGCGCATTTATGTGTGCTGGTGATCGCCATCCCCACCTTGCAGGAAGCCGCCGGCGCGCTGACCGAGGCGCAACGGGGCAAGCTGCTGATGACCCTTATCCGCCAATTTAAACGTCACATGTGCGACAGCCGTTTCCTTGGCCAGCTTAATCATAATGAGTTCGCGATTTTCGATAAAGGGATACAAAATCCGTTCGACGCGATGCAACTGGCGCAAGATATCATGAAAAGCATTACCGCGCCGCTCACCATCGGCGACCTGTCGTTGCGACCGGTGGCCAGCATCGGTATCGCCCTCAGGCAGCGGCAGGATGAAACGGCGCATCAGTTATTGCGCCGGGCCACTTCCGCTATGATGTCGGCCCATGACAAGGGCAAGAACCAGATTTTGTTTTTTGATCCAAAGCTTATGGAAATGGCCCATCGTCGCCTGACGCTGGAGGGCACCATACTCGAGGGCATAGAACAGGGACGTTGCGCGCTGTTTTTCCAGCCGCAGCTCGATATCCGCAGTCAGCGGCTGATCGGCGCTGAAGTCCTCCTGCGCTGGCGCCAGGAGGACGGCAGCTATTCCCTGCCGAGTGATTTTATCAGTGCCGCGGAGGAGATCGGCGCCATGGTGCCGTTGGGGAACTGGGTACTGGAAGCGTCTTGCCGTGTGTTGGCGCAGTGGCGAAGACAAGGTATTCAATTGCCGCTGGCGGTGAATCTTTCCGCCAAGCAATTGCAGGAAGCCAATCTGGTTCCCTTTCTCAAACATCTGGTGGCCCGCTATGAAATCGGAAACGCGCAACTGGTATTGGAAATCACTGAAACCGCGGAAATCCGCGAATTCGAACAGTCATTGGTTTTGTTGCGACAACTGCGGCAACTGGGCATTTTGATCGCGCTGGATGACTTCGGCATGGGCTATGCCAGTTTGTACTATCTGGATCGATTGCGCGGTCTGCCCATTGATTTGCTGAAAATCGACCGGAGTTTTATTGAAGGGTTACCCCAGGATAAGGTTATGCTGCGCATCGTCAGCGCCATCGCCCGCGTTTTGTCGCTGCCGGTGATAGCGGAAGGCGTGGAAACCGAAGCGCAGTTGCAATGCCTCTTGCAGGAAAACATCGGGTGGGGACAAGGCTATCTGTTCGCCGAGCCTTTGCCGCAGCGGGAGTTTGAGCAGAGGTTCTTGCATTTTGCCGCTGTTTGAACGCCGTATTCCGCGGCGCGATCGGCGGTCGGTCGCCTGGTTTTCACCCTGTATCGGCGGTTCTCGCCCGTTATCCTGCTGTTTCGTCATCATCCGGTAATATTTTCTGCGCTGCGGTGACATCCTTAAAGGTCCGCGGTCTAACATCGTGGTACACTTTGCGCCACGCTTTTTTCCAACGGAAAAAAAACAATCGATGGAACGCACGGTAACCGTCTGATCAAGATTGAATTTTTAATGAGTAGTTTTTGAGTAGGGGTTCACATGCAGGGCACCGGAATTCGTCTTTTATTGAGCGGAATCTTGCTGGCGACGGTGGGTGGCAATGTGCAGGCAGAAGCATTACAGCCCGATCCCGCCTGGCAACAGGGTAAACTCGGTAATGGTTTCTCCTGGCAAGTATTGACGACACCACAGCGACCGAACGATCGCATCGAATTACGGTTGATGGTCAATACCGGCACATTGGCTGAAAACCCGCGGCAAACCGGTTATGCGCGGCTTTTGCCCCGTTTGGCGCTGACGCGCAGCGAGAACGTCGACGCTGAACAGATCACGTCCTTTTGGCGGCAAGGATTGGGTATAGAACATCCCCAGCCGCCGGCCATCATTTCCTATGATTATACCCTCTATGCCCTAAGCCTGCCGAACAACCGCGCCGATTTACTTAAAGATGCGCTGCGCTGGCTGGCGACCACCGCCGGCCACATGGCCATCAACCCCATGACACTGCACGCCGCGCTGCAGGGCCAAGATCCGGTGATCACCGATCCGCCCGATCCCTCCAGCGCCTGGTGGCACTATCGGCTCAAGGGATCGATGCTGCTGGCTCACGATCCCGGCCAGACCGTGGCCGCGCCGGTCAACGCCCAGCAATTGCAACAATTTTATCAGCGTTGGTATACGCCGGACGCCATGACCTTATATGTCGTCGGCAATGTGGATGCGCGCAGCCTGGGCGAACAGATCGGCAAGACCTTTTCCTCCCTGAAAGGCAAACGGGATACGCCGCCGGCCGTTCCCACGCTGTCGCCGCTACCTCGCCGGCCGGTCAGCCTGATGAGCCGCAACGGCAAGGAAGACAGCCTGAAGCTGGTGTGGGATGGCCCATGGCAGCCCATCCGCGATTCCCAGTCGCTGAATTTGTACTGGCGCAGAGATTTGGCGCGCGAGGCGCTGTTTTTGCACATCGAGCAGGCTCTGAAGGATAATGGCCTCAAACAGGCCAACCTGCGGTTCGATTGCAATGTGCATTACCAGCGCGCCCAATGCGCCATACATATGGATACCGTCTCCGATAACCTGATGCCGGCCATGACCCTGATGGCCCATGAATTGGCCGACCTGCGCAATAACGGTCTGAGCAAACAGGAATTTGACACGCTGATGGCGCGCAAAACCGCCGAGCTCAGTACCTTGTTCGCCACTTATGCGCGCACCGATACCGGCATACTCATGAGCCAGCGGTTGCGTTCCCAGCAAAACGATGTGGTGGATATCGCCCCCGAACAATACCAGAAACTGCGTAACGACTTTCTTTCCCACCTCTCGCTGCAAATGCTTAATCAGGAATTGCACGCCCAAATATCCCAGGACGCGGCGCTTATCCTGATGCAGCCGCAAGGCGAACCGGAGGTCAATATGAAAGCGTTGCGGGAAAGTTATGATCAAATCATGGCGCCGGGCCCGCAGCCCGCCGCCGTTGATGAAAGCAAACCGGAAGCGACCGACGCCCCTCCGCAATCCTGACCGTTGCGGGGTGTCCGGTCGTGAGATGCCGCGCCCACCGACAATCGGTGTCACAGATCTCCAACGCCGGCAATGAGCTGGCCGCGTCCCCAAGTCGCCGGCCACTGGCCGGCGACTTGGGAAGAAGGGCTCTAGCCCGCGCTGTCGCGGCGGCGCAACAGCCAATACAGCGCGCCGGCCGCCAACAGGGAATTCAGCGACGGGATTCCCCATTGCGCGGCCACTCCGGTCAGACTGCCGGCCGCCCAGGCGCACATGGCCGGCCAACCGATAGCCGGCGTGGATGCCGCGTCCGGCAACTGTCCTTGGGATCGGCTGCTGTCGAGAATAGCGCGGTGGGAACGCAGGATGTAATAGTCAATCAGCATCACGCCGGCGATGGGCGGGAACAAGATGCCGAACACATTGAGAATGCCTGAGAATTGTTCGAGGATGCCCATTAGGGAAATACCGGTGCCCACCGTGCCCAGCAAGAATGTGAGAGAGCGATAGGACCATTTCCTGCCGGTCAGTCCGGACAAGGTATTGACGAAGCCCAGCGCGGAAGAATACAGATTGATATCATTGATTTTTACCGTCGACAGCATTGCCGAAAAGAGCCCAAGCCAGCCGGCGCTTTGGGTCATGATGGCGACCACGTCCGAGGTACTGAGCGCCTTGGCCACGATAATGGAAATGCCGTTGACGATAAACTCGCCGGTCAGGATGGACAATGTCATCATCCAGAAGACATGGCGGCCATTGCGGCAATAGCGGCTCATGTCAGGGGATATGATGGCGAACACCATATAGCTTCCCGCCACCATCGTCGCCGCCGCGCCCAGGCTGAGCGGCGGTCCGGCCGGCGGCGCGGCGAGCAGCGCGGCGATATCCCGCCCGCTCACCAAATCGAAACAGATCCAGGCCACCACCAGGACAAACAGCGGCACCGCCGCCTTGGCCATCCAGTCAAGTCCGCGGAAGCCGAAAGCGACCAGCGCCGTGAGCATCAGGCCGGATGCGCCGGCCGCCAGAATGAAAATCATCGGATCCTGCGTATCCAGTTCCAGCGCGTAGATCATGCCTTTCGCCAAAATGGCGTTTTGCACGCCGAACCACCCCAGCATGCTCAGGGCGATGGCCAGTCCGATCAGTACCGATCCATAGCGGCCAAAACCGCACCAGCACGACAACAAGCTGGTGGATAGCCCCTCCCGCGCGCCCGCCATACCCAGTCCCAGGCTGATAAATTCCAGAATCAGGCCGCCAAGCACCGAAGCCAGCATGGCCTGGCCCAGCGTCATGGAATGCCCCAAGGTGGCCCCCACCATAAACTGGACCAGGGACGTCGTTGCGCCGATACGCACAATGGCCACGCTAAATAAATTCAGCCTGGCATGGTCAGGTACGCGGCATGAGGCATAATCATCCGAAGTGTTTTTTTTCATATCGCCCATCTCCTTATGAGGACAATCCGTCGTGGTATCGGTCATGGCTAGCCGATAGGGTATATACCCGTCATACTTCAAGCTGCCTCTTTGTTGGCTGCGTTTGCCTGATATCGAAACACAAATCAAATTAATTAAGATGTATATATTACTTAAAAAATCAGTCAGTCATTTTCTGACCCATGCCATAATGATATTATCAGCCGATTCGACCCAGAGTAGGAGTGTGAATAACTAAACCATTAATGCTCGTCATACTTCACGTTGCCTCATTGTGGGCGACATCTGCTTGTCAATAAAGGGTCAGCTTGAAGTATGCCGGACTTATTCGATATTAACTTAATCGAAAGGCTTACAGGGATGGAATATACTGATGCCAGGCGGGTAATTTTTTCTCTGGCGCCATAACATGAAATTGACTAAGGTAACAAAGTTGTTTTGCCGGCATAGGGAAAAACATCTACTCCAGAATTATCCAGGCCGCATCGCGGTGGCAGGCCATGTCGCCCGCCAAGGGGCAGCGCGCGGTATACTCGTCATGCTTCAAGTCGCTTCATTGTTGGCGGCGCTCAGATACCGCCGCGATGCAACTCGAAGTATCAAGAGTACAGGACGAGTATATTCATGCATGGCGGAAGATAGGCTTGTTGTTTCCACCCATATGATGAGAGGGACCATTATGACTAAGGAAAGTATATCTACCGGTAATCGTCAGGCGCCTGAAATCGACATTCCCACCTCTTTGATTTCCCTGCTTGATCAAATGACCGATCCCTTTAGCATTAAAAATCTGGACTCACGTTACTTGTATGTCAATCCCGCGGCGCTCAGGCTATTTGGCGTCAAGCGTCTGGACGATGTGGTGGGCAAACTGGATAATGAAATCAAATCCAGGCTGGTTGAGTTCGATAATGCCGCCGAGGAATTTAAACGTGGCGACATGGATGTATTCCGTACCCGTCAGAACTTGTCGACATTGGAAATTCATCCCTTGGCGGTGGATTACCCTTATTTGGGGCACCGCATCCCCTGGAAGAGTGATGAAGGCGATTGCATCGGCGTTATGGCTTATATCCGTAAATTGGAAGTGTATACGCTAAACGATTTCATTAATGGTCATATGCCTGGCTCATTATTACTTAATAAACCTGATGACTTTTTTACCGAACGCGAATGTGAAATCATGTTCTACCGGCTGCAAGGCTTAAAAACCAAAGAAGTCGCCGAGCGTTTGAATCTTGCTGAAAAAACTATTTCCAATTATATGCAATTATTGTATGAAAAAGCCGGCGTCAGCCACTTTGATGATTTCCGTGAGTTTTGCAGAAAGAAAAACTATGACCGTTATTTGCCGCGCCGTTTCATCTTTGATAATCCCATCGATTTCGCCTATCCGCAAATGACGCAACCTCGCAAAGCACAACGTTATTGACGCCGGCGCCGGTCCGGCCTCACCTGCGGCCGCAAGGGCGGGTTAGCGCGCTTGCGGCCATCTGGCTCGGGAACGCCCCCGCAGTTAGCGGGGCATCGCCTCCCGCGGGATAATGGCGCCGCGGTATTGTATCACCGTACTGGCGGTGAGGTGGCCGCTGGCGGCGGCCTCGGCCGCTTCGCCGCCGGTTAACCGTACCGCCAGGTATCCCGCGCTGAACGAATCGCCGGCCGCGGTGGTGTCCACGACATTTTCCTTGGGCAGACGGACAGCCGGCACTTCCTGCAATCGGCCGTGCTCGGTCGCCACCAGGCAAGCCTCGGCGCCGCGTTTAATCACAATTTCCCGGACGCCCCAGGCGCGGGTCCGTTGGATCACCTCATCCACCGACAGTTTTCCCCACAACAGGTCTTCGTCGTCCAGCGTCAGGAAGGCGATATCGGCGCATGACAGGATATCGCGATAGGCGCTGCGGGCTTCCTCGGCGTTTTGCCACAAACGGGGACGGTAGTTGTTGTCAAAGATGACTTTGCCGCCGTTGGCCCGGCAGGTTTGCAACAGCGAGAACAGGCGTGACCGGCTTGCGGCGCTTAATATAGCGATACTGATGCCGCTGAGATAGAGATAATCGAAGTCGGCCAATTGGCGGCAGATATTCTCCGACTCTTCGCTTTCCAGCCAGTAACGGGCGGCGGCCTCGTTGCGCCAATAATAGAAGGTGCGCTCCCCGCTGGCATCGGTTTCGATGTAGTACAGACCCGGCAAACGGTTCGCCATACGCTGAATCAGATCGGTTTTAACGCCTTCCTGCCGCCAGGCACTCAGCATCTCCTCACTGAAATTGTCGGTACCCAGCGCGGTGACATAATGCACGTCCAGGACGTTTGCCGGCGCCAGCCGGGAAAGATATACCGACGTATTTAACGTATCGCCGCCGAACCCGCGTTTAACGTCGCTCCCCTTTTGGGACAGTTCAATCATGCATTCGCCGATAACGGCAATATTTTGAGTTGTCATTAACTGCTGGCCTGTATGAATAAAGTGACTAATGAGAGTGATTGTCCGTTTAAAGCCTGTTCCATCAAGACTATTTACCTGCCTTTTGGGCGCTGGGACGTGCTCGATATCCTCACGTACTCCGTGCGCGCGCCGGCTTGCGCGCGCGGTCCGTCTCCAACTGGCCGCGACAATTACGCCTTCTGGGATAGGCTCTTAGTCTCAACAGATCGACCGGTTCAGTCAATAGCTGTTGAAACGTTGTTTTAATTAAATTTGACGCGGATCGTCGTTCATTGGCCGGCCGGTTGCCTGTTTGGGTCGCGGCAGATAAAAAAATCCTCGTCTATACTCGAGATACTTCAAGACGCCGCGTTGTTGGCTGCGTCCGCCCACCCTGATCGCACGGTCTGCCATGTGTCCGGGGGACGGGTGGCGGACCCGGAGAAGGAGGGCGGGATGACGCGGTTATGATTGACATAACAAAGGCGCCGCAAGGGGAAAAAGCCGACATGACCAGAACCAGTAAGGCGATTAGCGCGACACTCGTGGTTTTGCTGTTGCTGATCATCGCTGCCATTATCTATATCGCCACATACGATCTCAATCGTCTGAAACCCGCCATCGACCAGAAAGTGTCGGCGGAACTCAATCGCCCGTTCGCCATCAACGGCGATTTGGGCGTGCGGTGGCAGCGTCAGCCCGGTGAAACCGGTTGGCGCTCATGGGTGCCGTGGCCCCATCTGCATGCACAGGACGTGGTGCTGGGCAATCCCCCCGACATTCCCGGCGACTACACCGCCCGGCTGACCCGGGTGGACGCCAGCATATCGCCGCTGGCATTGTTGCATAAAGAGGTTTACCTGCCGCGTATTACCCTGGTCGCGCCCGACGCCTCCCTTAAACGCCTGGCCGACGGAAAAAACAACTGGACTTTTAATCTGGCCAATAGCGATATCGCGCAACAGCAAAACAGCCCTCCCTCGACCTGGTCATTCAAGGTGGACGAAATTGTGTTCGATCAGGGCAAGATCGATTATCAGGATGCCATCACCAAAGCAGACGTTCATCTGCTGGTGAATCCGCTGGGTAAACCGGTGCCCTATGCCGAACTGTCCGGCAGTGATTCCCCCGCGACCGATACCGCCGCCAAACCCGATGATTATGTCTTTGGCTGGAAGGTCAGCGGTAAATACAACAACGAGCCTCTTCGGGGCGAAGGCAAAATCGGCGGGATGCTGTCGCTGCGCAGCAAAGACCGGCCGTTTCCATTGCAAGCCGACGTAAGCTCCGGCGATACCCGGGTGGCGTTGACCGGCACGCTGGATGATCCGATGAACCTGGGCGGGCTGGATCTGCGGCTGAAACTGTCCGGCAACAGTCTCGGCGATTTGCATGGCCTGACAGGCGTGGTATTGCCTGATACGCCGCCCTATGCCACTGACGGACACCTCATCGCCCATTTTCAGGGCAAGGAGGGCAACCGGTTCCGTTATGAAAAATTCAACGGCCGGATAGGCCAGAGCGATATTCACGGGTCGCTGGAATATGTGCAAAGTCAACCGCGTCCCACGCTGACCGGGGAAGTGGTATCGAACCAATTGCGATTCGCCGATCTGGGCCCGTTGATCGGCGCCGATTCGGGCACCGCCGCCGGCAAGGAAAAGGCCAGGACGCAGGCGGTCCAGCCACCGGATAAAGTTCTGCCCCATACCCAGTTCGAAACCGATAAGTGGGATACCATGGATGCGGATGTGACCTTCAGCGGTAAACGTATCGAGCATGGTAAATCCTTGCCTATCAGCGATTTGTATACGCATGTCAAATTAGATGACGGCGTGCTGCGGCTTGACCCACTGCGCTTTGGCCTGGCGCGGGGCAATCTCAACGCCACCATCCGGCTGGAGGGTAACCTCACCCCGATGCGCGGCCGGGCCGATCTGCATGCCCGGGGTTTGCAGCTCAAAGCGCTGTTCCCGAATGTGGACGCCATGCGCAGCAGCATGGGCGAACTAAACGGCGATGCGCAGTTTACCGGAACCGGCAATTCAGTGGCCGCCTTGCTCGGCAGCAGCAACGGGACGCTACGGCTACTGATGAACGACGGCGTGATAAGCCGTAACCTGATGGAAATCGCCGGCCTGAATGTCGGCAACTATGTGGTGGGTAAACTGTTTGGCGACGAACAGGTGAAAATCAATTGCGCCGCGGCGGATTTAAACGTCCAAAACGGTCTCGCCACGCCACATCTGTTTTTGTTCGATACTGAAAATGCGGTGATTCGTATTTCCGGCACCACCAACTTCGCCACCGAACGTATGAATTTATCCATTGATCCGGAAAGCAAGGGCGTGCGAATAGTCACATTGCGCTCACCGCTGTATGTGCGCGGCACGTTCAAACATCCCGACGCCGGGGTGAAACCCGGGCCGCTCATTACCCGTGGGGCGGCCGCGGTGGCGCTGGGGGCGGTACTGACGCCGGCGGCGGCGCTACTGGCGCTGATTTCACCCAGCAGCGGCGACCAAAACCAGTGCGGACCCATTCTCAAACAGATGAAACAGGCCAAATAACGGCGAAGCGCAACCCGCCGGGTCAGCCGTGGCGCAGGATGGCGCAGTTATGGTCTTGCAGTTCCTCCGGCGAGGCGCGGTTGTCGCGCAGCAGATTACGTTCCACCGCCAAGAGAACAAAGGCGCCGTCGGGCAGTTCCGCCATCGCCATGCCATAATGCCCCATTTCGGCGGCGGCGCCCGGGACCTCCCGCGCCAGCATAATAAAGGGGCTTTGCTCCGCCAGACCGCTGGCGCTGATCCGCTTGGCCAGATAAGGATGGCCCGCCAAGGGAACGGGCAGCGTTTGCCAGGATGGGCCAATGATATCGGCTTCCTGATTGAGTTGTTGGCGGACATCGGTGCGCAGGCAGGAAATGTGGATATGCAATTGGTTTTGCGTGCGCCCCGACGGGGAATTGATTGCCAGGGACACGGCGCTGTCGGGCACCGGCGTGCCGGCTTTTTCCGTCATATATTGTCGGGCTTGCCAAGCATGGTAGAAAAAGTTGGGGGTTTTTTCATCCAATAATCGCGGGCTTTCGATACCACTGATTTTCGCCACGGGCATCAATAGAAACTGCAACGGCCCTACCCGATCCTTGAGCACCACGTAGCCCGCTTCCAGATTTACCTCGCGGCAGGGGTCGGGATGGCCGAGCTGCTGCTGGTGCGGTACGCATTGCTGGCTGTCTATCCGCCATAACGCATCGGGATTGCCCGCCGGCGCGCGGTTGAAATAAAAAAAGCCGCCGGCCGCGGCGATAACGATCGCCGCGCAAGCCCATGTCAACGGATTACGATGAAGTCGCCTATTCAACATAATGTCAGTTCCCGGTGCGGAAAGTAAACCGGCCGGATCATGTCGATACCGGCCCGTCCAAGAGGCAAGCGCGCTCATCGGCGGAATGCCGTCGAGCTGCGCTTATCCTACACCGTTTTAAGCGACGGTTGATTACAATGTTTTATGCCGCGTTTCCTGACTGGCCAGCAAGGCCAACAGCGTCAGGACCGCCATCGACGCCAAATACACGCCCACGTAAAATAACCCGTAATGGGTATTGAGCCAGGTGGCGATATAGGGCGCCACCGAGGCGCCGATAATGGAAGCGACGTTATAGGAAAACGATGCGCCGGTATACCGCACTTCGGTGGGGAATAATTCCGGCAACAGTGCGCCCATCGGCCCGAATGTCAGGCCCATAATAATAAAGCCGCACAGCAGAAACGCCATCACCTGCCACAACGAGCCCGAACCAAGCCAGGACGGAAACAGCAACGCGAATACGATGATCAGCAGAGTAATGGCGATCATGGTCCTGCGTCGGCCGAAACTGTCGGCCAACTGACCGGCTATCGGCACCAGCAACCCGAACCCGATGACCCCCACCATCAGCATCAGCAGGAAATCGTTGCGGGAAATACCCAGACCCAGCGGCTTGGGGGCCGTACCGAACGTCAGCGAATAGACGGTCATGATGTAAAACAGGGTATAGGTCGCCACCATAATAAAGGTGCCAATTACCGTCACTTTCAGGTGCTTGCTGAACAGCCTGCCGATGGGGATGCGCACCTGTGCCTTGGCTTGGGCGATTTTGGCGAACACCGGGGTTTCATGTAGCGAGATACGCACATAAAGCCCGATGATGACCAGCGCCGCGGAGAGAATAAAGGGCACCCGCCAGCCCCAGCTCAGAAATTGCTGGTCGCTTAGCAGCCAGGATAACAGCAGGAATATTCCGTTGGCGAAAAAGAAACCGATTGGCGCGCCCAATTGTGGAAACGAACCGTATAAAGCGCGCCGGTGAGCCGGTGCGTTTTCAGTGGCCAGCAATGCTGCGCCGCCCCATTCCCCGCCCAGCCCCAGCCCTTGGCCAAAGCGCGCCAGCGCCAACAGAATCGGCGCCAGGATGCCGATGGTCTGGTAACCGGGCAACAGGCCGATGAGAACCGTGGACAATCCCATGGTCAGTAACGACGCCACCAGCGTCACTTTGCGTCCCAGCCGGTCGCCAAAATGGCCGAACAATGCCGACCCGATGGGCCGCGCCACAAACGCGATGGCAAATGTCGCCAGTGATTGCAGCGTGGCGGCGGCGGCATCCCCCTGGGGGAAGAAAATATGGGGAAAGACGATCACCGCCGCCGTGGCGTAAATGTAAAAATCAAAAAATTCGATGGCGGTGCCAATCAGCGAAGCCACCAAGACTTTGCCGCGCGAGTTGATCGGCAAAGACGCGGCTTCTGTCGGTATGGTTGGTGCGATGGAAGACTGCATTGTGTTTCTTAATAATTAAATTTGTAAAAGAAAGGCATCTTAGACACAGGGAAACGCAATTTCAATGGTGTTTTTTTGCACAAAGGGGCGCTAAAAAGCGAATAAAGCAGATAATGCGTCTGTTATCTTGTCCGCCAGAGGTTCCCCCTGAACAAGAATTATTCAACAGTGTTTAACCCTGGCAAAGCGGCAAAGAAAAGCGCCAAGCAGGTTAATTAAGCCGAATCTAGACCTACTGGCGGCCTAATTCGGTTTTATATAGGGAATAACCGGTATTTTAACGGAATTTACTGCCGGTATAGTCATTACCGGCGTCAGAATATCACGCGCAACGCCAGCGGCCGGTTGCATTCTCGCCGGCCGCTGGCGTTGCGCGACTTGCCGTTATGCTTGCGCGCCGTGGGAAAAGGCATCGTCGGACAGTCCGCGCCCGGCATCAGGCAAGACGCGTCTAGGATGACCGGGCGTCTTTCTTTGCCGGCGCCTCGGCGGTGGCTATCCAGGCCGCACAGAACAGGATTAGCCGGGCAAAGAAATAAAAGAAGGCCATCAGGCCGAGCACTGAGCCGAAAGCGGCGCCGGAGGGCGAAGTGGCCAATTTCGGCAGCGTCAGCGTCATAATGATTTTGATCGCTTCAAAGCCGATCGCCGCCAGCAAGGTGCCGCGAAAGATGGCGATACTGTGGGGTTTATGGCGGGGTATGATCCAGAAAATCCACAAAAACAGGAGATAATTGGCCAGAATGGAGATCGTCAGTCCGATAATGGTCAGTGCCGGTCGCAGCCAGGCGATGGCGTCCAGTCCCAGGGCGCTGACGATGCGGGCTTGGGCGGCGCCGGCGATTGATGTTAGCGCCAGGGTAATGCACAGGGCGATGATCAGGCCGAAAAGCGACAGCAGGTCACGCAGGTATTTCATATAGAATTTCTCCGCGTCGCGCGGATTGCGCTCCCATTCATCGCGCAACTGGGCGCGAATCGCCTCGCGCAGGTTGCCCATCCAGTTGAGCCCGGAATAGAGGGCAATCAACAGCCCGGTGATGCCCACCGTGGTACGTTGGGCCACCGCGGTTCGCACGGTGGTTTTCAGGGTATTGGCCAGGGTGGCGTCGTTGATGCTGTCGGCAATTTTATTAATAAGATCGGTGAGAATATCCGGGTTGGAGGCCAGGAAGAACCCCACGCCGGCGAAGGACACCATCAAAATGGGAATCAGTGACAAAAACGAAAAATAGGTGATTGCCGCGCCGAACTGGCTACCCATGCGATCATTGAACCGTTCCACAGCGCGAATCATATGGGCAATCACTGGATTGGCGCTTATCCTGGCGACAACCTGCCCGCCGCGTGAAAGCATTTTGTCCGTCCAGGCATTCCCGGTATGAATATCGGCGAAAACCGGCCGGGATTTGGCGTGCTGGACGGCAGGGGGGGTGGTTAATTTATCGGCCATAATTCCTCTTGTCCATTGTGCAACGATATTCGCCATACAAAAGTCGCCCCTGTGTCGGCGGCGTTCGTTCGCGCCGGCCATCGCGGTGGCCGCGCGCCGGCAAACCCCAGGCGCATCGATAACTCAGTGACCGGGGGACGGGCAAACACAGCCGGCAAAGAGGCCGCTTGAGGTATGACGTGTCTATAAAGCCGTATGATGATTATAGGTAAAGTCTGGTGATTGCGAAGGCGAAGGACTTATCGAATGGCTATGACATTCAGTTTGCTCATCTGATAGCGAATATCGTGCCATTGCCGAAGGAGAAAACCGTTATCAGCCTTAACCGATTATTCTGATTGCCGGCGGGCCGATCACGGGACGGTAATGAATGGGGCGATAAAGACAGCAACGGGCCGCTGCCGTCCGTTAATGGAATCGCGGTCATTATTGATGGAACATCCCACCGGCCGCCCGCCGTCGTAATGATGGAATGGCTGGCATGTATTCCGTACCGTCGGGCCGGCGCAAGCAAAACCGGGAGGCCGCCGCGTCTCGCATGGCGGCGAGGCGCGGGCGGGCGCTCCCCAGGCGCATAGCCCCCCTGGGCCGCCGCGGGTGAGTGAACGCCGGCAAAAAACGCGCCGCTAAACGTCTCATCAAGATAAGTTTCAATCCGGCCAATTTTTCCATAAATAATCGGCCGTTTCCTTCGGCGGGATACGTGCCGCGGAAAAACAAGGTTTATTATTGCTAATATTGAACGCTGGTCGCCGGAATGACGACGGACCGTGAAAAGTTAATGACGGCTGATAGGACGTATCGGGGAGAGTTAAGTAAGATTTGTTATATTAAAATATGTTCAATCAAGATGGTATTAATAGTTAATAAATTAAGTGATTCACCTTATTCAGAGTCGTTTCCTGGCCGCGTCAATAGGGGTTTTCTTTCTGGACGGATGCTTTTTTTTATGGTATTCCGTATGCAAAACGTGCTAAATATAAAATGCGATGTCGTTCAATAAAAAACACGATCACCAGGTCGTCCTTAAAAAATTAAGTCGCGATCACAAATTAAGGATCTAATATTGGGGTAGGTTAAGTCTCCCTGTCGGCAAATAGGATTATCTATGGCAGATAGATCGGAAAATAAATTATCGCTTTGGTCGTTGAGCGCGCTGGTTGTCGGATCGATGATAGGCGCCGGCATATTCTCGCTGCCGGCGACATTCGGCCGCGCCACCGGCGGGTTCGGCGCGCTGATTGCCTGGTGCATCGCCGGGGGCGGCATGTTAATGCTGGCTTTCGTATTTCAGACATTGGCCGAACGCAAACCCGACTTGAATTCGGGGGTATTTATTTATGCCAAGGAGGGTTTTGGGGATTATCTGGGGTTCGCTTCGGCGCTCGGCTTCTGGGCCGGCACCTGCATAGGCAATGTTTCCTATTTCGTCTTGATAAAATCCACGTTGGGCGCCTTCTTTCCGGTATTCGGCGACGGCAATACCGTTTCGGCGGTCGCGGTGGCCTCGGTCATTCTTTGGGGCTTCCATCTGCTGCTGCTGCGCGGCGTAAAGGGCGCGGCGTCAATAAATACCCTGGCGACTTTCGCCAAAATCATCCCCATATTCTGTTTTGTCATCATCCTGCTATTCGCTTTCAAGCAGGATTATTTCGCCCTGAATTTCTGGGGCATGCCCGCCCGGATCCCGACCCCGGATGTGGCCGCGCTAAACGATTATGGTTACGTCGGTCACGCCGCCATGGCAATTGAGCCTATCAGGCAGCCCGAGTCGCTGTTTTCGCAGATACGCGGCACCATGCTGGTGACGGTGTTTGTTTTTTTAGGCATTGAGGGCGCCAGCGTCTATTCGCGCTACGCCAAACAGCGCAGCCATATCGGCACGGCGACGGTGTTGGGTTTTGTCGGCGTGCTTTGTCTCCTGATTCTGGTAACCATGCTTTCATACGGCGTGTTGCTGCGTCCCGATCTGGCGGCCCTGCGCCAGCCGTCGATGGCCGGAGTGCTTGAAGCGGTGGTCGGCCGCTGGGGGGCGGTGTTTATCAGCGTGGGACTGATTATTTCCGTGTTGGGCGCGTACCTTTCCTGGTCGCTGCTGGCCGCCGAGGTGTTGTATTCCGCCGCCCGGAGCCACAGCATGCCGAAAATTTTCGCCACTGAAAATCGGCGGGCCGTGCCGTCCGCGGCGGTATGGCTGACCAATATTTGCGTGCAGATCTTTTTGATATTGACGTTATTCAGCCGCTACGCTTTCCAACTGGCCCTGGAATTGACCAGTTCCCTGACGCTGATTCCTTATTTGCTGGTTGCCGCCTACGGGCTGAAACTGGCCTGGACCGGAGAAACCTACGACATCCATCCGCGCGGGCAGAAAAAAGATTTTCTCCTTGCCATCCTTGCTACGTTTTATGCTTTATTGATGCTTTATGCCGGTGGTCTTAAATACCTATTACTGTCCGCCGTAATTTATGGCCCCGGCACCATTTTATATTTCATTGCCAAGCGCGAGCAGCAGTCTGATTTATTCAACCCGTTGGAGAAAGTTCTTTTCATCGTAGTGATGGTTGCCGCCATCGCGGCGTTATGGGGCATTGCTACAGGTATTATCACAATCTGAGTAGCCGGAGTTACTATGACCCGAAAAAAAGAGCCAGCCAAATATGGCGTTTATTCCGAGGTGGGTAAGCTGAATAAAGTGCTGGTGTGCGCGCCGGGACGGGCACACAATCGCCTGACGCCCAGCAATTGCGACGAACTGTTGTTTGATGACGTATTGTGGGTGGAGCGGGCAAAGCGCGATCATTTCGATTTCATCGCCAAAATGCGCGAACGTGGCGTTGATGTGCTGGAAATGCATAATCTGCTGGCCACCACGCTGGAAAATCCCCAGGCTCGGACCTGGATTTTGGATCAACAAATCGTACCCAATGAAGTCTCGCTGGGCATTCTTCAAGAAACCCGCAGCTTTCTGGATGGGTTGGCGCCCAGGGTTCTGGCGGAAGTGCTGATTGGCGGACTGTCGACCTCCGAGCTGGCGGAAGCCGGCCATTATGATAATGAAGAATTAAGGCTTATCCGGGAAGCGGTGGGCATTACCGAATATATGTTGCCGCCGTTGCCCAATACCCTTTACACCCGGGATACCACCTGCTGGATTTATGGCGGGGTGACGCTAAATCCCCTGTATTGGCCGGCACGCCATGAAGAGACGGTGCTGACGACCGCTATCTATAAATTTCATCCGGATTTCGCCGATGCTGATTTCGATATCTGGTATGGCGATCCGACCCGGCACCATGGCACCGCGACGCTGGAAGGCGGCGATGTCATGCCCATTGGCAATAAAAATGTACTGATCGGCATGAGCGAGCGCACCTCCCATCAGGCGATTACCCAATTGGCCGCCTCGTTGTTCGCCAATCCGCGTTCGGGCGTGGAACGCGTGATTATCGCTGCGATGCCGAAATTACGGGCGGCCATGCATCTGGATACCGTGTTCACCTTCTGCGATCGCGATGTGGTGACGCTTTATCCCGCCATTGTCGATCGGATCAAGACATTCTCCCTGCGGCCGGACAGCGGTCCCACCGGAATGAAGCTCAGCCGCGATGAGGGCGGATTCGTCGATGTGGTGGCGGCGGCACTCAACCTAAACCGGTTGCGGGTGGTGGAAACCGAAGGTAACGATTACGACACCGAGCGCCAGCAATGGGATAGCGGCAACAATGTCGTGGCGCTATCGCCCGGGGTGGTGATGGCTTACGACCGCAACACCAAGACCAATACCCAGTTGCGTAAAGAAGGCGTGGAAGTGATTGAAATCGTCGGCAGCGAATTAGGGCGCGGGCGGGGCGGCGGGCATTGCATGACCTGTCCGTTAAGCCGCGATGCGCTCGAATGATGATGTTAGGAAAGTAGTGCCATACCAGGGGAAGTCACCATAAAAAGTCCGACGCGCGGGCGTGCCGGTGACCGGCGGTTTTCAAACCGGTTGTCTTATCCGGCATAGCCCATGCGTATTTAAACGGACTGCGCAGTGCCTGGCGTTCCCGCGATTCCCGAACCGTTGCCTTGTGGCAGGAAACGGCGGGGGAATCCGGGAACGCTTTTTCTCAACCCGGCGATAGCCCGGCCATTCCCTCTGCCCTCCGACCCGGCAATCGACGCGATCGCATGCCGCCAACCAAACAGTTTGAAGGATGACGCGTATGCACTAAGCTACTCTTCTTGAGGTAATCGCCTACGGGATATGATGTCCCGTTTTTGCTTGAAGCCAAGGGGCCTTATATGTTGTACCGCCACTTCGAAAGAATAATCGATGTCTTTCGAGACGCGCCCGGTTCGACGCCGCCGAACCGGGTTTTGCCTTTCTATCTGTTCTATCTGCGCCAGGTCTGGCCATCCTTTGCCGCCCTGCTGGTGGTGGGGTTCATCGGGTCGCTTATCGAGGTGGCGATGTTCAGTTATCTGAGCCGCATTATCGATCTGGTCCGCAACTTTACCGGCGACGGTTTCTTCCGCCGATATGGCGGCGAGCTGCTGTGGATGGCGCTGGTTATCCTGGTTTTGCGCCCGGTGTTTATCGGACTGCACGACCTGCTGGTTCACCAGACCATCAGTCCGGGAATGACCAGTATGATCCGCTGGCAAAATCATAACTACGTGCTGCGCCAAAGCCTGGGATTTTTCCAGAACGATTTCGCCGGGCGCATCGCGCAGCGCATCATGCAGACCGGCAATTCCCTGCGCGACTCGGCGGTCCAGGCGGTGGATGCCCTCTGGCACGTGCTGATTTACGCCATCAGTTCGCTGGTGTTGTTCGCCGAGGCCGACTGGCGGCTGACGGTACCGCTACTGGTGTGGATTGTCGCCTACATGGCGTGTCTGTATTATTACGTGCCGCGGGTAAAGTCCCGCTCAGCGATATCTTCCGCCGCGCGTTCCCGGTTGATGGGTTGTATCGTTGACGGTTATACCAATATCGCCACCCTGAAATTGTTCGCCCATACCGATCTGGAGCGGCAATATGCCCGGGAGGCCATTACCGATCAAACCCAAAAGACCCAGTTGGCCAGTCGTGTGGTGACCAGTATGGATGTGGCGATCACGGTATTGAACGGTCTGCTGATTGTCGCCACCACGGGACTGTCCCTCTGGCTGTGGAATGGGTCTTTGATCAGCATCGGCGCCATTGCGCTGGCTACCGGGCTGGTGATTCGCATTGTCAATATGTCAGGCTGGATCATGTGGGTGGTCAACGGTATTTTTGAAAATATCGGCATGGTGCAGGACGGGCTGCAAACCATTTCCCAGCCGGTCGGCGTCACCGATCGTCCGCAGGCGCCGGATCTTAAAGTGAATATGGGCGCGCTCCGCTTTGAAGACCTGTCGTTCAATTATGGTCAGGGCCGCGCCGTGATCGACGGCTTGAATCTGGTCATTCGGCCCGGGGAAAAGATCGGCCTGATAGGCCCGTCCGGCGCCGGCAAATCCACCCTGGTCAATTTGCTGCTGCGATTATACGACCTGAACGGCGGCAGGATCCTGGTTGACGGACAGGATATCGCCGGGGTTACCCAGGAAAGTTTGCGGGCCAATATCGGCATGATCACCCAGGATACCTCGTTATTGCACCGCTCAATCCGCGATAATCTGCTGTACGGCAGGCCCGGCGCCAGCGACGCCGAGCTGTGGGCGGCGATACACCGCGCCCGGGCCGATGAGTTCATTCCCCTCTTGTCGGACGCCGAGGGAAGAACCGGCCTGGATGCCCATGTGGGCGAGCGGGGGGTGAAACTGTCCGGCGGGCAGCGCCAGCGCATCGCCATTGCCCGGGTATTGCTCAAGGACGCGCCGATTCTGATTATGGATGAGGCCACGTCGGCGCTCGATTCGGAGGTGGAAGCGGCTATCCAGGAAAGCCTGGAGATGCTGATGCGCGGTAAGACCGTCATCGCCATTGCGCACCGACTGTCCACCATCGCCAAAATGGATCGCCTGGTGGTGATGAGCAAGGGCCGCATCGCTGAAATAGGCAGCCATAGCGAGTTGTTGCGCCAAGACGGGCTTTATGCGCGGTTGTGGCAATACCAGACCGGCGGTTTCGTCGGCGTCGATTGATGCCGGCGGCGTCGGCCGGTCCTAGGGCTGTTCGTGCCGGTAGGGCAACGCGCGGCGGGCTTCATCGGCCCAGGCGCTTACCGCCTCCCGCTCCTCCAGTAAAAATCGCTCCACGGCTTCATGCAGACCGGGATGGCGCAGGTAGTGCCAGGAGTCGGTCAGTACCGGTTCGAAACCACGAATCAATTTATGCTCCCCCTGGGCGCCGGCATCGAAGCGGGCCAGTCCCTGGTTGATGGCGTATTCTATCCCTTGATAGAAGCAGGTTTCGAAATGCAGCCGGTCGAACTCGGCCAGGCATCCCCAATAACGGCCATAAAGCGTATTCCCCCCCGTCAGGTAAAACGCCATGGCGACGGGGCTGTCCGCCCGTTCGGCCAGCACCACCCGGATAGCCTCGGGCAGCCGTTCGGCCAGCAAGCTGAAAAATTCTCGGGTCAGGTAAGGGGTCTGTCCCCGGACAGCATAGGTATTGGCGTAGCAGGCATAAACGAAATCCCATTGGCTTTCGTTGACCTCGGCGCCGGTCAGCCAGCGGAACCCAAACCCCTGGCTGATCACCTGGCCGCGCTCTTTACGCATTTGCTTGCGCTTGCGCGAGCTGAGTGAATCCAAAAAATCCTGGAAGTCGCGATAACCCCGGTTATGCCAGTGATACTGGCAGCCCAGACGATGCAGCCAATGCGGCCGGGCTTGAATCAACCGGTTGGCGCGCGTATCGGTGAAGTTGATATGCGCGCCAGAGAGGCCCTGGTCGGCAAGATAATCCGGCAAGGCTTCCAGTAACCGGGCCGCCGCCGTATCGTCGCCCAGCAACCGGGCGCCGGTCACCGGACTGAAGGGCACCGCGCCCAGCCATTTGGGATAATAATCAATACCGGCCCGTCGGCAGGCGTCGGCCCAGCCGTGATCAAAAACGTATTCGCCGCTGGAGTGATATTTCCGGTAGCCGGGAATGGCGGCCAGGCAATGGCCGTTTTCCGTCCAAAGCAGATGTTCGGGGCGCCAGCCGGACGTCCTGTCCAGGCAACCGCTTTCTTCAAACGTGGAGAGAAAGGCATGGCTTAGGAACGGTTGTTCCGCCGGGGCCAGGGCGTCCCATTGCCCGGCCGGCAACTCGGCCAGACGCGCCAGGAGAGTTAAAGGCATGATCATCTCCATTTTTGAGTGTGGAAACGTATCCCGGACGACGCTGGCGGCGGGAGACGGCGTTACGCCGCGGACAGGTCCGAACAAGGGCGTTATCAGACGAAATGACGCCACAGATAAGAGATCGGAACCACAAAAAGCAGCGATGGCAAGAAATTGACCACTGAAAAAATCTTGATTTGCGCGATGCGCAATCCGACGGCGATCATGATAATGCCGCCGCAGGCAGAGAAATCGGCGAATGCGATGTCGTCCATGTTGGCGGTGATAAAACGCGCCAGAATCACTAACGTGGCTTGCACCGCAAACTGCGGGATGGTAATGATACTCACCCCCAGGGAGAGTGAGAAAATCATGGCGGTAAAAAAGTCCATCAGCGACTTTATCAGCAAGAGTTGCGCGTTGCCGGACAATCCCTCCGTCAGCGAACCCACCACGCCCAATCCGCTGGCGCAAAACAACACGATCATGGCCGTGAAGTTTTGCGCGAACTCGTTCGCCGGCAAGGTATTGCGCACGCGAATCACCCGCGCCAGGGCCAGGCGGGTTTTGTCCGCGCTCCATTTCACGCCGCGCTCTAAAAAAAACAGCTCGCCCAGCGCCGTGCCGCTTATCATCGCCAAAACCACCACCGGCATAAAGTGAACTTTAGCCGCCATATTAATCCCGATGAAAATCGAACTCAGGGCAAAAATGGCGGGTAAACCTTCCTCCAATCTCTTGGGGACATAGCGAGCAAGCATGACTCCCGCCAATCCGCCCAACACAATGGCGGCACTGTTGATAAATGGCCCGATCACGCAACGCTCTCCTCTTAGCGAAAAAACGCCCGGATGATAACGCGGACGGTACTGGACATGCAAAATACTCTCCAACATATTTTGCTTTTATATTTCATTTTTTTAGTTATTTTTTCTGAAAAATGAGAATTAATAAGCCTATATCACTGATAATGTGAACCAATAAATGGTATTACGATCCTTTGGCGCAGTGGGGAGCATGCAACGATGGCCGTCTTTTCGGCCGGCGTTTTGCGAGCCCGGGTTGTCGTCGTCGGCACCCGGGCAGTGTTATGTTATGGTGCAGGTTGACCTGTTTTTGCACTGCATTCGCGCATGTTAACGAAACGTAGGCAACCATGCGCTAATGTATCTTATTAATCAAATCAATGTAATGTGGACGTTGCTGGTGTTGGCATGTTTCCTGCAACACGTTATAACATGTTATGCTGAGTGAATAAAAGATAACCGAAATGGAACCCAAGAAAGAGAATAAAGCGATTGCCGATGACCTGGGGTCACTGCAGGCGCTCCAGTTCGATCCGTCGAGTCCTTTGTACATTCAGATCAAAGAATATCTGCGCGCGAAAATTCTCGAGGGGGTCTACAGCCCCAATCAGAAAATGCCGTCGGAAAGTGAAATGATGGAGGTGTTCAGCGTTAGCCGCATTACCATCCGCCAGGCGCTCAACGATTTGCAAAGCGAAGGGCTTGTGTTCAAAGTCCATGGCAAGGGAACGTTTGTGGCGGGCCCCAGGGCGACCCAGGATCTCGGGCAGCTACAGGGGTTCGGTATCGCTATGCGGCAGATGGGTTATGAGACGCATTCGCGACTGCTGTCGTTCAACACCGTGCGCGCGCCGGCATTGGTGGTGGAAAAGCTCAACTTAACCACCGGCGTCGACGTGACGGAACTGAAACGTTTGCGTTTTTTAAACCGGGAACCGATTTCTGTTGATGTCACTTACATCATACATGAGATAGGCGAGCGTTTACGTGACGCGGACTTTACCACCAAGGACATTTTTCACATTTTAGAGGAAGAACTTTATATTCCTCTGGGGCATGCGGATTTACAAATCAGTTCCGGTCTGGCGAATGAGGAATATGCAACCCATCTGAATATCGAGGAAGGGGCGCCAATTTTAATGATTGATCGCACTGTGCATACGGTTGTCGGTAAACCTATCGAATTTGAACATCTTTATTATCGCGGCGATACATTCCAGTTTAATTTCCGCGTCAATAAAGTAGGCGGGCAGTAACGTTTATCTGGTCCGGATTTTTGTGTGGAGTTGATGTTTGATGTATTGACTTTCAATCAAAATATGAGGGTTTGATATGAAGATGGTGAATTCTCTCAAATTGAGAGGCCGTATGCTTTTGCTTATCGTATCTGCAGTGTTTGTCCCTGGCCTGAAAGCAGCCGAAACCATTGATATTGGAATAGGTACTCAAGATACCACTACTAATACCGTCACGGCGGGTGTGGTAATAAAGAATTTGGGATTACTTGATAAATATCTTCCCCATTCCGGAAAATATCAGGGGGTTAAGTATAATATCACCTGGTTGAATGCGACCTCCGGTCCTCCCATTACCAACAGCATGATTGCCGGTAAATTGCAGATTGGTATGATGGGCGACTATCCGCTGTTGGTGAACGGCGCCACAGGACAGCAACTGGGCAATAATTCCGAACTTGTGGCGGTCATTGCCTATAACCGTTACGGCAGTGGTAATGGTATTGTGGTACCGAAGGATTCGCCCTATTACGATATTGCCGATCTGAAAGGAAAGGTGGTGTCGGTGCCGTTTGGCTCGGCTGCGCATGGTATGGTGGTTAATGCGTTGGCAGAACGTGGTCTGCCGCCTGATTACTTTAAGCTGATTTCGCAATCGCCGGAGGTGGGCAGCACCAGCTTGCAGGAGAAACGCATAGACGCGCACGCTGATTTTGTGCCGTTCCCGGAATTGCTGTCTTATCGCGGCATCGGTCGAAAAATATATGACGGCGCTGAAACCGGCATTCCCACCTTCCACGGCATTGTTGTGCGTAAGGATTTCGCGCAAAAATACCCGGAAGTCGTGGTCGGCTACTTGAAAGCGGTACTCGCCGCCGATCAATGGCTGAAGGCCAACCCCATCCAGGCCGCGGAAAAGATCGAACAATGGACAAAAATTGATAAGGAAGTGGCGTACATCTATCTCGGACCTGACGGCATCCATACCCTGGACTCCACCATCAAGCCTATTCTGGTGGATGCCCTAAAGAAAGACTATGCCCTGCTCCGTAAAATGAATTTGGTCAAAGAACTGAATATTGATGCCTGGGTCAATGACCGGTACATCAAGCAAGCCTATCAAGAAATGGGCATGGACTACGCTAAGCAACTGAAAAGTTTCGATAACTATGGTGTAAAAGGGTTCGACCCCGAGTGCAAAGTGGCGATCACCGATCAGCGCCTGGTCGGACAGATTTTAATGAAAGATGGCGAACTGGTGTCTTACAGTTCGCCGGATTGCACGTTCGCCGCCCTGAGCAAAACGCCAAGCGCGCAGGTCGATACCGTTTATTTGATTGATCACACTCGACAAATAAAAGTATTCGCTTCCAACGCTTTTTACAATGTGAATACGGTAAACGGCAAAAAAGTGATCACGCCCTTTATGCTGAAAGGGGATGCGCAGGCTTTTACGGACAAAAATGGCGGCAAGCTAGAAGGATATCAGGACGTACTGGACAATAAAAGCTGACGGTACATCTCAGTGATGTAAAGGTAACATTATGTGCTCTTATATCGACCAGCCTTCGGAGAACGGCACGAGGCATTCGGGTTATACCATGACATCTAAAACTGTGAATTATCAGGTTATGATGAACCGTCTTGATAAGATTGTATTGCCTTGTATTTCCATTGGTATCTTATTTCTAATTTGGTACTTGGGAACAAAGTATAAAATCAATTTTTACATTCGGTTCGGTAACGTTCCCACTCCGTATGAAGTATGGCAGCAGATATTGCAGGTAGCATCATCCAATGATTACTTGATTAACATCTATGAAAGTATGAAACGGATTATGTTTGGCTTCTTCATCGCCCTGGTATTGGGCGTGCTGATGGGGATATTAATAGGCAAATATAAATTAATACATGGACTTTGTATGCCGGCCATTGAAGTGCTCAGGCCGATACCGGCCATAGCCTGGGTGCCTATCTCCATCATGCTGTGGCCAAGCAGTGAGTCAAGTATTGTATTCATCACCTTTTTGGGGGCGTTCTTCCCGATATTGATCAACACGGTACACGGCGTCAACACGCTGGACGGCGTTTTGATTCGGGCGGCGAAAAGCCTGGGCGCCAGCGAAGTCAATCTGTTCCTGTATGTGCTCCTGCCCGGCGTTCTGCCAAGCGTCTTTACCGGGCTAGAAGTGGGCATGGGGGTTGCGTGGGTTTCGCTTATCGCGGCGGAAATGATCTCCGGTCAATTTGGCGTGGGCTATTTCACCTGGGAATCGTATTCATTGGTGAACTACCCCTCGATCGTGCTGGGGATGTTAACGATAGGCGTGCTCGGGCTGATTTGCAGCAGCGCTATTCGCTTAATTGGCCGGCTGATGGTGCCTTGGCTGGCGTACTCGAATGGGGGTAAACATGACGGACGGTAATCTGCGCGGCTTCGTCGAGTGCGACAACATCGGCGTGGTGTTCGGTTCCGGGGAGACCGAGGTCGAGGCGGTGAGGGATGTGACCATCAAGGTGCGGCCGGGGGAATTTGTATCGCTGATAGGTCCTTCCGGTTGCGGTAAGTCGTCGTTACTGAACATGTTGGCCGGATTTACGCGGCCAACGCGCGGCACCGTCCGGGTGGATAACGTCAATATCAAGAAACCCGGCCCCGATCGCGGCGTGGTATTCCAGCAGTATTCGCTGTTCCCATGGATGAGCGTGCGTAAAAACGTCGAGTTCGGTTTGAAGATGTCGGGCGTGGCGGCGCCGCAACGCGAGGCCCAGGCGCGGACATTGCTGGGGCTGGCCGGGTTGCTGGCATTTGAAAACCACTATCCCGATCAATTGTCCGGGGGCATGAAGCAGCGCATCGGTATCGTCCGCGCGCTGGCGACCAGCCCGCAGGTATTGCTGATGGATGAGCCGTTCGGCGCGCTGGATACCCAGACGCGCACGGTAATGCAAGAGATCCTGACCAATATCTGGCAGAAATTCCGGCTTTCAGTGCTGTTTATTACCCATGACATTGATGAGTCGGTATTTCTCTCGGACAAAATTTATGTCATGACCGCGCGCCCCGGGCGGATTAAAGCGGAATTAACGGTGCCCCTGCCGCGCCCCCGCACCGCGGAGATGACGCGTACTCCCGTTTTCACTGATCTTGTTAATGAGCTGAAGACGTTGATTCGCGAGGAATCGCTGGCGGCGATGGGAACTGAATTAAAAGAAGGCGGACTTTCCGGCTTTGGAACTGAGGTAGGCCCCAGTGGGGTCAAGAAAATTATTTAGCGTTCGTGAAGTACATTACGTGTGATTAAAAGAGGATCAAGCACTCATGGCAAATCGTAAACCCAATATTCTTTTTTTCCATGTCGATAACCTGGGCATGGGGGAATTAGGCTGTTACGGCGGCGGTATCCTGCGCGGCGCGGATACCAAGCGGATGGACAATTTCGCGAAAGAAGGGATGAAATTAACCCATTACGTGGTCGAACCGCAATGCACGCCGACCCGTTCGGCGTTGATGACCGGACGCTACCCGATCCGTTCCGGCAATCATACCATTGCGTTGGGCGGCAACTCCGGCGGTATTGTCTCCTGGGAAAAAACCATCGCGGAATTGCTGGAGGACAAAGGCTATAAATCGGCCTGCTACGGTAAATGGCATATCGGTGCCGAAGACGGTCGCTGGCCTATCGATCACGGCTTTGATGAATGGTATGGACCGCTTAGAACTTATGATGAATGCATGTGGCTGGAAGATCCGCACTATGTGGCGGAACGGGATGGCTTCTCATATATGCATGAAGGACGTAAAGGGGAAGGGTGCTGGCCCCTTAAGGATCAGCAACTGACCATGGACATGAAAAAAAGCTGCGACCTGGAATATCTGAACCGCAGCAAAGCGTTTATGGACAAGCAAGTGGCGGACGATCAGCCCTTTTTTGTTTACTTCAACCATTCCCTGATGCATTTCCCCATGATTCCCCGCGACGAGTTCGTGGGTAAAAGCACGAACGGCGACTGGGGCGATTGCCTGCTTATGCTGGACAACGATTTCGGCGTATTGCTGGATCACCTGGACACGTTGGGCGTGGCGGAAAATACCATTGTGGTGATGTGCGGCGACAACGGCGCGGAGGATCACCTCGCGGGGCGCGGAACCGGCGGTTTCTTTGACGGTTCTTACTTCAGCTCCGCCGAAGGCGGTATCCGTACCCCGTTGCTGATTCGCTGGCCGGGCCATATCCAGCCGGGTATTGAAAGCAATGAAATGATCCATGTGACGGACATGTTTACCACGTTGGCCAAATTCGCCCAATGCGATGTCCCGCAGGACCGAATTATCGATGGTATCGATCAAAGCGCGTTTTTCCTGAATCAGCAGGAAAATTCCAATCGCGAAGCCTGCATGGTATGGCTGAATGATGAATTACACGCGGTAAAATGGAAAGACTTCAAAATCAACTTTAAGCGCCAGCAGCATTTTCATGATCCGGAATTACCGCTTGGCTTCGCCCGTATTACCCATCTCCAGGAAGACCCTAAAGAACGTGAAGCCGTTAACCAGCGCTATGTCCGTTGGTGGGTAATGCAGCACGCGCATCGGGTGGTTCGGGAATTCGAGAGTTCGGTGAAACAAGAAGCTTTAATACCGCCAGGATCCGCGCTGGATTTTATTCCGGACAGTCATATCGACGCGAAATAAGACACGCTGACAAACCGTAATATATTCTAAATATTTCGAGTCGCATTGCGGCGGCAAGCGGGGGCGTCCCAGGAGCATAGCCAACGATGAAACTGGGGTGAATGAGCGCGGCCAACAAAGCGGCAACGTGAAGTATGAAGAAGAGAGTTAATTATGCCCGTCAGGGGCAGGGGTTTCCCTGTCCCTGAACATCGGAGATAGCTTTATGCGAATTATGTCGATTTCCGAGCCTCAGCATCAACGCGTGTTTATTCCCGCAGGGACTTTCGCTATGGGGTCGGAGAATTTTTATCCGGAGGAACGCCCGATTCGACAAGTGGCCGTAGCGGCGTTTCATATGGATAAACATCTGGTCACCAATGCGCAATTCGCCCGTTTCGTCGAACAAACCGGCTATCGCACCTTTGCGGAACTGCCGCCGGACCCGGCGCTGTATCCAGAGGCCGATCCGGCGTTGCTGGTGCCCGGCTCGCTGGTGTTCACGCGCCCGAACGGACCGGTCAGTCTGCGGGATTACCGCGCTTGGTGGGCATATGTGCCAGGCGCCTGCTGGCGTCATCCCGAGGGGCCGGACAGCAACGTCGACGCCCGCGGGAATCATCCCGTCGTGCAGGTGACATTCGGCGACGCCATGGCGTATGCCGCCTGGGCTGGCGGCGTGTTGCCCGACGAAGCGCAATGGGAGTACGCGGCGCGCGGAGGCCTGGATGGCGCCACCTACCCCTGGGGGGACGATTTCACGCTGGAGGGGCGTTTTATGGCCAATACCTGGCAGGGGCGCTTCCCATGGGAAAACCTGGCGGAAGACGGCTATGAAGGCACTTCGCCGGTGATGTCGTATCCCCCCAATGGCTATGGTCTGTTCGATGTGGTCGGCAATGTGTGGGAATGGACGCGCAGCGACTATACCCCTCGCCATGACGCGACCGCGCCGCGTAGCTGCTGTGCGCCGGCGGCGGCAGACCCCACGCGGCAACGCAAAGTGGTGAAAGGCGGTTCGCACCTGTGCGCGCCCAGCTATTGCCTGCGTTATCGTCCGGCCGCGCGCCAGGGACAAACCCTAGACACCGCCACCAACCATATTGGTTTTCGGTGTATCACTCAAGGCTGATAGTGTGCAGGAGGCTGTATGACGACCTTGTCAGCGGGAAAATGGGTCAATGAAGCATTGGCCGGCGTGGTAACGGCGCTGGCGCTGGTGCCGGAAGTGATTTCTTTTTCGGTGATTTCCGGCGTGTCGCCCAAAGTCAGTTTAATCGCCTCGGTGGTGCTGTGCCTGACGTTATCCATTCTCGGCGGCCGTCCGGCGATGGTGACGGCAGCGGCGGGGTCGGTAGCGCTGGTGGTCGGCCCTATGGTGCGCAGCCACGGTCTGGCGTATCTGCTGCCGGCCATCTTATTGTGCGGTGTAATACAAATTATCTTCGGTATGGCGGGATTCGCCAAGATGATGCGCTATATTCCCCGTTCGGTGATGACCGGTTTTGTGAATGCGCTGGGTTTGTTGATTCTTATGGCGCAGTTGCCGCATATCATCGGTCATCAACTGCTCTTATATCCCTTATTCGCCCTCACGGTGCTGATCGTGGTGTTTTTCCCCCGGCTCACCACACGGTTGCCCGCCCCCTTGATAGCGGTTGTGGCGATTACGCTGCTGGTCTGGTTCGGCGGCATCGCGATTCCGACCGTGGGCGATGAAGGCATGATGACGCCCGGATTACCGGACTGGAATCGACTCAGCGTGCCGCTTAATCTCGAGACACTGGGCATTGTGTTTCCCACCGCCCTGAGTATGGCGCTGGTGGGGCTGATGGAGACCTTGCTGACGGCGAAACTGGTCGACGCCATGACCGACAGCCAGTCCGATAAAACCCGTGAATCCTGGGCGCTTGGGGTCGGGAATCTGCTGGCCGGATTTTACGGCGGCGTGGCCGGCTGCGCGATGATCGGGCAGACCATGGTCAATGTCGAACTGGGCCGCGCCCGTACCCGGTTATCCACGTTGATTGCGGGGATCGTGTTGTTGTTGCTGGTAACGGTGCTCAGCGATGTGATGGCGCGGATTCCCATGGTGGTACTGGCGGGTATTATGGTTGTGGTGTCGCTCAAAACCATCGACTGGCACAGCGTGCGACCGGCCACCTTAAAAAAGATGCCCGTTTCGGAATCCTTTATCATGTTGTTGTGCGTCGGCGTGACCGTGTTTACCAGCAATCTCGCGCTGGGCGTGGTGGTGGGATCCGTTATGGCGATGCTGTTGTTTGCCCGCCGGGTTTCCCATGTGATTAACGTCACCCGCCTACTGGAGCCTTTGGCGCCGCGCGTGCGTTATCGCGTGGAGGGACCGTTGTTTTTTGCCAGCAGCAATGATTTGTATACCTGTTTTAGCTACCACGACGATCCGCCCGAGGTGGAGATCGATTTTTCCCATGCCACTATCTGGGATGCCTCGACAGTGGCCGCGTTGGACGCGATTTGCACCCAATACCAGGGGCTTGATAAACGCGTGCATCTGACCGGATTAGACAGCCAGAGCCAGTATTTTCATCAAACCCTGTCGGAGTACAATTAGCCCGGCCCGTACCGGGGTGTTCGCGACGGTAAATTTGACGATTGCCGGAAACGGTTTTGCGCTATCTGACAAGACACAGGGCGCCGGCGGCAACCGCCGGCGCCCTGACGTCGTTTGGGCGAGGACAGGGATTGCCGCGTTAACGCCGCATGGTGACCAATTCTTCAGCCGCTGTCGGATGGATGGCGACGGTGTTGTCGAAGTCCCGTTTGGTGGCGCCCATCTTGATGGCCACCGCGAAACCCTGCAAGATTTCATCCATTCCGAATCCGATGCCGTGCAGCCCCACGATTTTCTCGTCGGGGCCGACACACACCAGTTTCATCCGGCAAGGCTGCCGATGGGATGTCACGGCGGTATACATGGAGGTGAAGCTGGTTTTGTAGAGGGTGACTTCCTTCTCGCCGTATTTTTCAATGGCCTGCGGCTCGGTCAAGCCGATGGTGCCGATAGGCGGGTGGCTGAACACCACGGTGGGGATCAGGTGATAGTCCAAATGTTCTTCCGGTTTGCCATTGAACAGCCGTTCAGACAGACGGCGCCCGGCGGCGATCGCCACCGGCGTCAATTCCACCGCCCCGGTGTTGTCGCCCACGGCGTAGATGCCCGGGACAGTGGTATTCTGGTATTTATCCACTTGAATATAGCCGTTGCCGTCGGTTTCCACCCCGGCGGCGGCCAGGTTCAGATTGTCGGTGGAGGGTTCGCGGCCGATGGCCCAGATCAGGGCGTCCACCACGAAAGCTTGGCCATTTTCCAGCGTCAGCGTCAGGCTTCCGTCGCGGTTTTTCTCAATGTCCCGCGGAATCGAGCCGGGATGCAACGCCGGGCCTTCGCTGTTCATGACCTCTACCAGCGTGTCGATAATGATTGGGTCGAAGGTTCGCAGCGGCGCGTGCCGGCGCACGAACAAATGGGTTTCGGCGCCGAGGGCGTTGAGCACGCCGGCGATCTCCACCGCGATGTATCCGGCGCCCACCACCGCCACCCGGCGAGGCATGGCGTCCAATGCGAAAAAGCCGTCTGAATCAATGCCGTATTCCTGACCGGGGATGTCGAAGCGGCTAGGCCGGCCGCCGGTGGCGATGAGTATATGATCGGCGGTGATACGCTCGCCGTTAACCTCAACCGTGTGGGCGTCCACGAAACGGGCGAAGCCGCGGATGACATCCACCTTATTATTGTCCAGCACCCGTTCGTAAGATTGATGAATGCGATCGATATAGGCGCTGCGACTGTTAACCAGCGTTTGCCAGTCGAAACGGTTGATGGTGGCGTCAAAGCCGTAATCCGGCCCGTACAATTTGATGGCCTCGGCTATCTGAGCGGCATGCCACATCACTTTTTTCGGGACGCAGCCGACATTCACGCAGGTGCCGCCCAGGTATTTGGCCTCGATTAGCGCGCATTTACGGCCGTACATGGCCGCCCGGTTGATGGATGCGATACCGCCGCTACCGCCGCCAATGGCAAGGTAATCGTAATGTCTGCTCATGGGTTATCCCTACAGGTGAGTGAAATGGGGCAAGTGTAACGCGCCGGCGAGATTTGTCGCAAAGTTTGCGTCAATCTTTCCGATAGGCGCGACGGATGCCGGCCCTACTCCGGCGTTACCCAGCGAACCAGCGTATGGCCGATGCCTTCGGGCACCAGCGCCTGGTGCAGCCAGGGCAGTAAGATGTTCATCTGTTGTTCCAGCATCCAGGGCGGATTAATAACAAGCATGCCGGAAGCGGTCATGCCACGGTGATCGTTGTCCGGGCGCACCGCCAGTTCGATTTGCAGGATGCGGCGGATACCGGTCTGTTCCAACGCCGTCAGTAGGCGTTTGACCTGCTGGCGCAAGACCACAGGATACCATAGCGCATAGACGCCGGTGGCGAAACGTTTGTAGCCTTCCTGGATACCGGCCACCACATCCTGATAATCCGTTTTCAGCTCGTAAGGTGGGTCGATAAGGATGACGCCGCGCCGCGACGACGGCGGTAAGCGCGATTTCAACTGCTGATAGCCGTCGGCGCGCGCGACTTCCGCCCGGCGATCTTTCTGGAATTCGCCGCGCAACAAGGGGTAATCGCTGGGATGCAGCTCGGTCATGCGCAGTCGGTCCTGATCGCGTAATAACTGGCGGGCGATGAGCGGCGAACCGGGGTAATAGCGCAACGAGTCGCCGCGATTGTAATGGCGAATGACCCGCAGATAGGGTTCCAGCAACGCCGGGCAATCCTCGCGCTGCCAGATTCTGCCGATACCGTCCTGATACTCGCCGGTCCGCTCGGCGTGTTCGCTATGCAAAAGATAACGGCCGGCCCCCGCGTGGGTATCCAGATAAAGGAACGGTTTTTCCTTTTCTTGCATGGCGGTCAGGATCAGGCTTAATGTGCTGTGCTTGAGCACATCGGCATGGTTCCCGGCGTGGAAGCTGTGGCGGTAACTGAGCATGGGTTGATATCCGATTGGGGTATGGCGTTAATTAAAAATCAGTCCGGGTATTCTCACTGCCCCGCAGGGCTTTTCATCGCCGTCTCTGGTCCGGCTCAGCGCAGAACTGAATAGGCCCATTATATACCGAATGGCCGGCAAGTTGCAGACAGGTGAAGGCCCGCTGTATCCGCCGGGCGCGGAACACCCGGGGCGTTTGGGCGGGAGAGGCGGGCGGGCCGTTACTGCGCCGCTGCCGCGCCTTGCAGCATAAACTGGGTATCGGTGCCTATGGCAACCTAATCGAATCCCCGTTGGGCATAGCGCGTCGCCATCGGTTTATCGGCAGCGAAGATCATGGCGATTTTCAGATGCGCTTTACACGCCTGGATTATGTGGTCGATGGCGCAGATTTGCTCGAGATGATGGACATCGGGAATGATAATTCCGGCGGGGCCCAGATCAAGAGCGCGCAGCAGCGTGGCGCGCGACGCATCTTTGGTCCTGACGAACAACTTTTCCGGCCAACGGCTGGTGGCCTGAATCATGTGAAGCAGGTCGGCATCCGACAGCGGAGAGTGTTCCGCATCCGCAATAAGAAAATCGAATCCGGCATGGCAAAGACATTCCGCGGCTACCGGACTCATTAATTGGCAGAACGTACCGGTTTTTGAAAAAAACGCATTATCTGACATCAGGTCACCTTCTTGCTAACAAATGGAGCATGGCCTTCGGAAAAACAGTTATCCCAATGTTTCCCCTGAGCAATATTTACCCAGTAGCGCCTTGTTTTCTACCCTTAACCTTCCCCGCGAAGAGGAAATCACCAACTCTTTTTTGAGTTTACTGATGATGTAAGAGACCTGAACACGGGAAACCGCGACGACATTGGAGATCTCTTCATGTGTGAGGTTAATATCGCAGAACGGGTTTCCAGCGTTGTTCATATATTCAGAATAAAGGTAAAGAAAGTTACAGACCCTCACGAACGCGCTGTTATAGCTTTGGTTGATTGAATCGAAAATAAGAAAATTGAACATGTCCGGTTATTCATTTCATTCCGCCCCTGTGACTTTTTCATTCGAAAGCCGGTTAAGGTCTTGCCGCTCAATTTCCTTCAGCATGTCGTCTAAATGATCATCCGGTTGGCGCATCCAGATAATGACCATTATTGCGGCAACGCCAAAAAGCAAAAATTCAAACCCCATCATTACTGCCCAGATTTTCATGATATACCCTCAGCTAGATTTTCAAGGCCGTTTCATATCCCTGACGAATTGCCTTAACCATATCGCCCGGTTGTTCCACATCACCGATAATTTCTATGTTTTCATTGATCTTTTTCAAAGACGCCTTTAGCGAGTCATCATATCTGGCCCCTGTGGAAAGAATGATATTGTCAATAGATTCGACTAAGCGCTCGCCACCGTCCTGGGTATAAAAAACCTTATCGTTATCAATTCGGCTGACACGCGCCGGCTGATAATGTGCAACTGAGTATCTGTTTTCAGTTCGTCAAGCAGACAGATTCTTGAATCCTGAGGCATGCCGTGTGCGATATGTTCCTGGGGATCAATAATAAAGATCTCGACCTTTCTGACCGACATAATAAAATGCGCCAACTCCGCGCCCACGTCCCCGCCGCCAATGATGACCGCTCTGTCGCCCACCCGCTCAGGATGCGAAAAAACGCTTTCGGTGGACATCATTTTCCCGGGGACCAACCCGGCGATCGCAGGGGTTTTATCCACTGAACCCGTGGCAACCACAATGGCGTCATAAGCCAGGTCGATAATGTCGTTTTGGGTTATGCGGCGGCCGGTATAAATTTTTACCTGTAACCTGGCCAATTGACGTCGAAGGTAAGCCAGCACATCAAGATAGCTTTCTTTACCGGGCGCCAGTGCGGATTGCACGATTTTCCCGCCGATATCCCCGGCGGCGTCAAACAGCGAGACGTTGTGACCTTGCAGGGCGACCACCCGGGCCGCCTCCATGCCGGCGGGTCCGGCGCCGGCCACCATCACCTGTTGTGTGCGTTCCGCGTGTTTTATTGCGTAAGCGGCTTGTGTTTCCCTGTCCG
The DNA here is from genome assembly GCF_005217455.1 of Martelella alba. Taxonomy (GTDB): domain Bacteria; phylum Pseudomonadota; class Gammaproteobacteria; order Enterobacterales; family Enterobacteriaceae; genus Acerihabitans. Next base: position 87,398 of record NZ_SZPQ01000006.1, on the reverse strand, counting down.
TTTGCACGTTGAGCATGCATTTCACCGCCCGTTCTCCGGCGGTGCGGTCATGGCATCCTTTGTTGCAGGCGATACAATAAACGATATCGTCAAGATCTCCCCGCGGTAACTTGTTTGGGTAATCGGGATCGGCGATGAGCGCCCTGCCCAGCGCAATCACGTCCGCTTTTTTTCGGGTAATCGCTTCCGTCTGGATATCCGGAGAACTTAACTGCCCGGCGGCCATTACCGGAATACTCACCGCATCGCGGATATTTTCCGCCAGATAGAGATTTACGCCTTTCTTATGATAGGTATTCGGTACGGTACGGATATACGGGTACATCCCTGCCGATACGCTTATTGCCGCCACCCCCAGTTTTTCAAGGTAACGGGCAATGCGGACGGACAAATGGGGGTCAATGCCGCCATCGCGGCACTCATCACCGACGATACGGATACTTATCGGATAATCTCCCACCCGTTCCCGAGAACGCTCCATGATTTCCGTAATGAATTGCATCCTTCCCAGAAAACTCCCACCATAGCGGTCTGTTCTTTTGTTGGTCAGTGGCGACATAAAAGCGCAGATGAGATAGCCATGAGCGCCGTGCAGCTCTACTGAATCGAAGCCGGCTTGTTTGGCGCGCCATATCGCTTGGGCAAAATATTCCACATAATGGGCGACTTCTCCGGTGGTCAATTCTCTGGGGGGAGAATACTCGGCTTTGAAAATCGAATAGATTTCAGGCTCAAAATAAGAGGGTGCAACGGGTTGATACCCTGTGACGTCAATGCTGGTTTCCCGACCGGAATGATACAGACCGAACCCACGATAAGCATCGCCGCTCCGCCTCTGGCCCGGCGTTCATAGAAGGCGATTTCTTCCGGGGTGACACTGCCGTCATGGCTCATATGCACAGACATGGGCGCCATGACGAAACGGTTTTTTAATACCAAAGGGCCTATTTTGACTTTCTCAAACAAGACGCCATAATCCACTTTTTTCATGCCCCTTCCCCGCGAAATAAGCTGGTGATACAAGGGTCCTCTTCATACAGGCTCCCGATAAAAAAATTATAAAAATTGGACGCGATCAACTCAGCCGGCTATTCAGCCTCATGACCGCTAAATGCCGCGACAATGTTTGTTGTTACGCGTTGCCGTGAACACGTTAGCTGAAAGTTATCTTTGCCTGTCATAGATAATTCCTATGCTCTCGCGTTTTTAACGCCCTCGAAATTTATTTTCCCCGGAGACTATTGGTATGTGTTTTCGATACTTATATCAGGTGCGTTGTTTTTATCTGTAACGTACTTTACACAACCCTGTTAAAAGAGAAAGTATAAGTAAATGCGATTTCAGAAACCAAGAAATGATTTCTGCTGTATGGCAAATTTTCTCCCATAATGAAAAAATGAAATTGAAGACAATACGATATATTCATTACCGCCATGTAAAGCAGCGAATATGTAGCTAAGGCGATAAAAAAAAATTATATATTCTCATTCATTCGAGTTGCATCATGGCGGCAAGCGAGTCAGTCCTTGGGAGCAGAGTTAACGATGTGACTGGGGTGAGCGAGCGCCGCCAACAAAGAGGCAACTTGAAGTATGACGAGTATCAGTAACGACATCGTTGTTTAGATATGAGGGGGGAACGGACGAGGGATGTCCGCTCGCCCAGCGGTAAAAACAGCAACCGTTTATCCTATTGGCGGGCGAGGATAAACACCTATCGGTTGCCGGTTATCTTCCCGTTCAAATAACCATCGCCTCGACAATGGGCATATAAAAACCCGTATCAATGACTTGGTTGAGCCGCAATCCCGCGCCGGCCAGCAAGTGTTCCAGCTCTTCAACGGTGCGCTCGCGGGCGCCTTCCAGACAACTCATGACCAGCAGATCCATTATCTTGCTAAAATGGGGCATATTGCCTTCGGGGATAACGCTATCAATGATGAGAACTTTGCCGTCGGGCGCCATGGCCTTGCGGCAATTTTCCAGTATGCGCATCGCATGCTCGTCATCCCAGTCGTGAAGCGTATGTTTCAACAAATAAATATCGCCACGGGGGCAGGATTGGAAAAAATCCCCCTCGACCAGTTGCCAGCGGGAGGTATCTTGAAGTTCGTCCAGTCGATGCCGTTGCAGGACGTGCCGCTGATCAAACAATATACCCCGCACGGTGGGATGCGTTTGCATAATACGCAATAGCATCCCGCCAAAGCCGCCGGCCACATCGACAACCGTGCTGTGGGCGGGGAACGCATAATGGCGAATCAGCAGCGCGTTCTCCACCTCCGACATGGAATAGAGGCCGGCGTGGAAATCCTCCGCCGGCCTATGGGGTTGTTGCCAATATTCAAAAAAAGGCATACCGAATAAATTCTTGAAGACAGGGATGCCGCGCGCACATTCCGTCAGCCGTCCCGACGGATCCCATAGGGTTTTGTCCGTGAGCATTAACACCGCCGGGCGCAGGGAATTGGGATAATCGGAACGGAGGAACTCCGCCGCCGGCGTCAGAACAAATTGCCGATCGGCGGTTTCCCGAAAAATATCCCGGGTAGCCAGCAGGCGGAGAATACGCCGCAGTTGGCCTGGGTCGATGCCCAGAACCGCGCCAAGCTCCTCGGCGGTTTTCGCACCCTGCGCCAGGCAATGGGCTATGTCCAACTCGGCCGCCACCCTGAGCGCCGCCGGGAAGGCATAGCCCGCCGCCTGCTCCAGTAAATATAATCCGTCGTTGACATTGCCGGCGCCGGAAAGATCATGTTTGCCCATAACTGCTCCAGAGGTCTTGAGGTGATAGTCTCGGCATACGGCACGTCGCCTATTGGCTACGCTCGCTTGCCGCCGCGATGCGACTCGACGTATTCGGAGTGTGAGCGGCCGATTGATGCTTCCCGCCCGTTATCCGCGATGGACACATTATGCGAAAAGATTGGCGGGAAGGTGTGCAATGACATTCTGCCGGCTGTTCAATTCCCCATCCCCTGCCGAATGCCCCCCGCTCACCGGCTGATTGCCGGCAACGGCGCGGGCGGAATGTCGCTCAGACAGGATTACCCATTGATATCCTTTTACGATTTGTGCGAAGCGACGCGGCGTTTCTCCCCGTAGCATGTCCCTGCGGGCGCCAGGGGTGTATGCTGAAGCGGGACCCGCCGGTTAGTCGGTCAAACATCGGCGCATGGGAGACAAAACCGTCCATAGGACGCATACCAGAGGGGGCAGCCATGGCCGAGGTGAAAAATGTGCTTATCGCTTATGATGATTCCGACTGCGCGAAGAAGGCGTTGGATTTTGCCTGTGACTTTGTCCGGCGATATGGCGCCCGATTGCATATCGTATCCGTTTGTCAATTGCCGCAATTCGGCAGCGGCACCGCCACGGAAATGATTATCAAAAATGCCAAGGAAATCTACGGGGCGATATTCGCCGGTATGGACGGTGACCCCGCATACCAGGATATCGACATCGTTAAAGAGATGGAGGTCGGCAATCCGGCGGTCATGATCCTGCATTACGCCGAGAATCATAAAATCGACCATATTATCGTTGGCCACCGCGGCTTTTCCCATATCGAACGCTGGCTGATGGGGTCGGTGGCCCGGCAGGTTATCGATAACGCCGAGTGCCCGGTCACGGTGATCCGCGAACCGAGCTACTCGCACTGAGGCAGGACGGCGGCCTGTTTCCCCCGCATCGAGGGCGCCAAGACGCGGGCATGAAAAAGCCGGATAGGCGCCGCCGGACAATAACCGGCTCTAACGCCGCCCGCTTCGGCGGGTGGCCAGCCAGCACAGTAGCGAACCGGCGGTCACCATGACCACGCCAAACCAGAAAGATGGCTGCAACCGGGTATTGAGCAGCACACCCGCCAGTAGCGATGATAACACTGGCGTGAAGTAGGACGCGGTGGCCAGCAACACCAGGTTGCCGTGCATGATGCCGCGGTTCCAGGCCGCATAAGCCACCGCCGACGCGCCGCCGGCCGCCAGGAAGCGCCAGGCGGACGGCAAATCGATATGCATGCCCCGCTCTTGGCTGAAGCCATACTGGATCCAGAGGGTGGCGGCGGTCAGCAGAAAAAATAACGTCACGCCGTCTTTGCCGCCGGCCCATTTCTTGGTGATATTGCAATATGCCGCCCAAATCAGCGCGCCGCAGAACGCCAGGCCGTAACTCAGGGGGTTGGATAAAATATTGCCGCCTATGCGTTGCGGCGACCAGCCGTCGCCGCCGCCCATAATCCAGCCGATACCGTATAGGCACAGTAGCAGCCCCGGCAACAGCAATTTGTTGGCTTTTTCGCCGTTGAACACCACCGCCAGCGCAATGGTAAAACTGGGCCATAGATAATTGACCATGCCGATTTCGATGGCTTGGGTGCGATCGCGGGCAAAACCCAGCGCCAGCGATAAAAATATCTCGTAACTGGCGAACAGTACGCCTCCTGCCAGCAGATACTTGCGGGGGAAACCGCGCAGGGAGGGCAACCCCACCAGTAACAGTAAAAAAAGCGAACTGACGCTGTAGATTACCGCGGCGCCGCCAATGGGCCCCAGCGCTTCGCTGACGCTGCGTATCAGACCAATGGTGCTACTCCAGAGCAGAATTGCCGTTAACCCCGCCAGGGTCGCTTTGCCTTCGGATGAAAAAAGTTTCACTATAAAGTCTATTTGTTAAGCAATTGGCCGATTTTTTTTCTTTTCCACTTATCGATGCGTTTATCTATCACAAACGTTCTCAGCCCCTTATTGATAAGCAATACGGCCAAAATGGCGACGATCACCGCGGACCAGGTAATTCCGTGATTTATCCACGCGTTGATAAACATCAACAGCAGGCTGATAACGGTATAACTGCCCATTTGACGGTAAAATCGGGCCTCGGCGGCAATTTGCCGTTTGATTTTCGCCAGTTTTTCATCGACGGCTTGTGCTTGCTGACACTCTCCGGAATCGGCTTGACCGGCGTAAAGGTCGGTGACGCCCATATCAAAAGCGGCGGCAATGGCGGCCAGGGTTTCCAAACTGGCCTGCTCGCCGTTTTCTATCCGCTGTATGGTTCTTATGCTCAGTGAAGACAACTCGGCCAAGTGCTCCTGCGACCAGGCCCGAGAAAGTCTTAATGCTTTTATCCGATATTCGCTCATGATTCGCCTCCTTCGTGGTTGTTGGCGATAATCAAGATACCGGGGTTACGAGCACGCCGACACGACAGCGGTACGACAGCACTACGACAGCACTACGACAGTACGGCGAAACGCTGACGGCGGCGGCGCGAAACGGGTTCATTCAGCGGCGGCTCAACGCCAACCCGGGTTCTTCATGATGCTGATTCGGCCACAACCCAAAAACGCCATGGCCAGGCCGGCGAAGAAATAAACCGCCATTATCTCCACGCCCCATCCGCCGACTTTATCGAAAGTGAAAATTGCCGCGGGGTTGGTGATAAGCCAGGCGAAGATCATGGTAAAGCAGAAAATCAGCGCCGCCGGTCTGACCAGAATACCGAGAATCAACAGGATGGGCATCAGTACTTCCCCGATATACACCCCATAACCGACGAATGCCGGCATACCGTGATGTACTACCATGCCGATAATATTGTCTATGCCATGCATCATCTTGTGTATCCCGTGGGGCAGCATCATCCCTGCGAAGGCCAGGCGCAAAATGAATTTCCCTAAATCCGGCCTGTCGAGCATTCTATTAAGTATGGTTATCATTTTTTTTCCTTGTCATAGAGATAAATAGTAATCGTTACACTAGCAACAATGATATTCAATGACAATTCCGAACTCGCCGCATTGATTTTCGCTAGAGTTAGCCTCATGTTATTGAGATAAATCATGCAAGATAATCAGGGCCGCGCTATGACAAATCCATTACTGTCTTCTTTTGTTTTGCCGCCGTTTTCCGCCATCAAACCCGAACATGTCGTTGCGGCCGTGAAAGCCGCGCTGGACGACTGCCGGCGTGCCGTCTCGCGGGTGGTGGCGCTCGACGAACCCTATAGCTGGGACACTCTTTGCCAGCCGTTGGCCGAGGCCGACGATCATCTGGCCCGTATCTGGTCGCCGGTGGGGCATCTTAACGCGGTGAAAAATAGCCCCGAGTTACGGGAAGCCTATGAACAATGTTTGCCGCTGCTGTCGGAGTACAGCACCTGGGCCGGCCAGCACAAAGGGTTGTACGAAGCCTACCGCAGTTTGCGCGACGGCGACGGCTACGCCGAATTGAGTGTGGCGCGCAAGAAAGCGGTGGATAACGCTTTGCGCGATTTCGAATTATCCGGTATCGGCCTGCCGCCGGAAAAACAGCGGCGCTATGGTGAAATCGCCGCGCGCCTGTCGGAGTTGGGGTCCGCCTATAGTAACAATGTCCTTGACGCCACTATGGGCTGGACCCGGCTCATTACCGACGAATCCCTGTTGGCCGGTATGCCTGAAAGCGCGTTGTCGGCCGCCCGGGCCCGGGCCGAGGCGAAAGGACAGGATGGCTGGCTGCTGACGTTGGACGTACCCAGCTACCTGCCGGTCATGACCTATTGCGATAACGCCGCCCTGCGTGAGGACATGTACCGGGCCTATAATACCCGCGCTTCCGATCAGGGACCGAATGCCGGTAAATGGGATAACGGCCCGATCATGAGCGAGATTCTGGCATTGCGCCACGAACTGGCGCAGTTATTGGGGTTCGACAGTTTCGCCGACAAATCCCTGGCCACCAAAATGGCGCAAAGCCCTCAGCAAGTCCTTGATTTTCTAACCGACCTGGCAAAACGCGCCCGCCCCCAGGGCGAACAGGAACTGGCGCAATTACGCGCCTTCGCGGCGGAGCATTATGGTCAGCACGCGTTGCAGCCGTGGGATCTGACCTATTACGGCGAGAAACAGAAACAATTTCTGTACGCCATCAGCGATGAGCAATTACGGCCCTACTTCCCGGAGCATCGGGTCATAAGCGGCTTATTCGAGGTCGTGAACCGGATTTACGGCGTGACCGCCGAAGAGCGGACCGATGTCGAGACCTGGCATCCTGAAGTGCGGTTCTTTGATTTGTTCGACCAGCAAGGAGAACTGCGCGGCAGCTTCTATCTGGATTTGTATGCCCGGGAGAACAAGCGCGGCGGGGCGTGGATGGATGACTGCGTCGGCATGTTGCGCAAAGCCGATGGCAACCTGCAAAAACCGGTGGCTTACCTGACGTGTAATTTCAACCGGCCGGTGGACGGCAAACCCGCCTTGTTCACCCACGATGAAGTGACCACGCTATTCCATGAATTCGGTCATGGCTTGCACCATATGCTGACCCGCATCGACACCCCGGGGGTGGCCGGTATCAGTGGCGTGCCCTGGGACGCGGTGGAATTGCCCAGCCAATTTATGGAAAACTGGTGCTGGCGACCGGAAGCGCTGGCTTTCATCTCCGGCCATTACCAAACCGAAGAGCCTTTGCCGAAGGCGTTGCTCGATAAAATGCTGGCGGCGAAAAACTATCAGGCGGCCTTGTTCATTCTGCGTCAGTTGGAGTTCGGTCTCTTCGATTTTCGCATGCACTATGAATACAGCGAGGCGCAGGGCGCGCGTATCCTCGAAACCCTGTCGGAGGTGAAACGGCAGGTGGCGGTCGTGCCGGCGGTGGAATGGAGCCGTTTCCCCCATGCGTTCAGTCATATTTTCGCCGGTGGGTACGCGGCCGGCTATTACAGCTACCTCTGGGCCGATGTGCTGGCGGCGGACGCCTGGTCGCGTTTTGAGGAAGAAGGCATTTTCAATCGCGAAACCGGCCAGTCGTTCCTGGACAATATTCTGTCCCGTGGCGGTTCGGAGGAACCCATGGCGCTGTTCACCCGCTTTCGCGGGCGCGAACCGCAACTGGACGCCATGTTGCGCCACTACGGCATCCGGGGCTGAGTGTGTTCGCCATCGGCCTGGAATGCGGGCCGGATGTGGATGCGCGGCGGTTGCGCGCCCTGGCCGAGCGTTGGGGGCTTGTGGATGACGCCGCGTCGGTCATGGGTCTGGTGCTAACTTCGCGGCGTCTGGAGTTGGTTAAGCGGGACGAGCCCAAGCTCGGGGCCGTCTATGTGGATCTGGTCGGCGGCCAGGCGGCCCATCGGCGCCGGTTCGGCGGCGGCCGGGGCGAAGCGGTGGCCAAGGCGGTGGGTATCAAGGGCGACTATCTGCCCGATGTGGTGGACGCCACGGCGGGACTGGGCCGGGATGCCTTTGTCTTGGCCGCGCTGGGTTGCCGGGTGCGGATGTTTGAGCGCCACCCGGTGGCGGCCGCGTTGCTTGACGACGGTTTGCAGCGGGCTTATGACGACCCGGAACTGGGGGGGTGGCTAAGGCAGCGGCTTTGCCTGCTGCCGGGATCCAGTCTGGAAAACCTGCCGGGCCTGCAACCCCGCCCGGAAGTGGTCTATCTTGACCCCATGTTTCCCCATCGGCCGAAAAGCGCGCTGGTAAAAAAGGAAATGCGGGTATTTCAGACGCTGGTGGGCAGCGACGAGGACGCGGGGCAGCTACTGGCGCCGGCCCGTTTGCTGGCCACGCGGCGTGTGGTGGTTAAACGCCCGGATTACGCGCCGCCGCTGGGCGGTATCGCCGCCCAGGCGCACTTAACCACCAAAAACCACCGCTTCGACCTGTATACGCCGCTGTCAGTGCCGGACTGACGCGGGGCCAACGAAAGAGACGCCCTTCGCCCGCGATGGACGAAGGGCGGATATGACCCGGTGGCGCTATTCTTCGTAGACGTCTTCGTCGTTCAGCGGAACGATCAGCATGTCCACATGTACGGTATTGATCAATTGACGCGCCGAGGACATCAGTTTGCTCCAGAAATCTTGATGGTGGCCGCACAATACCAAATCAACATCGTACTTATTAATGGCATCCACCAATACCTGGGCCAGGTCGCCGCTGCCGCTCAGCACCTCGGTAATGGGATAGCCGGCATTTTGCGACAACTGCTTCAACGCGCTCTGGGTTTCGTCGGATATGCGTTTTTGCATATCGCCCAGATTGACATCAATCAAGCCGGTGTAGAGATCGGAGTAGTTGACATCGACATGGATCAGAGAAATCTTGGCGTTGTAAGGCTTGGCCATCGATACGGCTTTTTCCACCAGGATGTTGCTTTCCGGCGAGAGGTCGACGGCGATAAGTATATGTTTGTAAGACATGATCAGACTCCTTGCAAAATGTCACTCGTTAGCTTGTTGCGACGCGGTATCTCTTCCTTCCTGCCTGTGACACTTCGAGTTTAGCATTTTCCACGGCCCGCAGAGTGATGCGGAGATCACGCCGGTCCGCATATCCACCGGCAAACGGCGTATGTCATCACTCTTCCTTATTGGCGCCCCCCTGTCAATGATGGTTAAATCACAATATTGAATATACTCGTCATACTTCACGTTGCCTCTTGGTTGGCGGCCTTCGCTCAGTTGCCGCCGCGATGCGAGGCGATGTATCTAAAATAGATGCCCTAACCGCTTTCATTCGCCCATGAGGCGATAACCGGCGATGTCTCGGGTCTATCGGCGTCGATAGCTGAATTTTTTTAAACTTGCGTGATTTTTGTCGCTTCGGTTGCTTTCTTTTGACAAACTTTTTCTACACTCAATATTGAGGCCCTCATTGTTAAAGAGGCTACATAATACTGTTAGTGCGTCAATCCAATCTCGGATATATCAATTTTGGGGTGGGCTAGTTCAGCTCTGTGGTGAGTTGTTATCGGGCGCAATCGCTATCTATCCGCCGGTGGGGGATTTGATACGGTTCGTGTCGCCGGGGAGGGGTTATGATCAACACCGTTGCGCTTTTCTGGGCTTTATGCGTCGTTTGCGTAATCAATATGGCGCGTTACTACTCTTCGTTACGGGCACTGCTGATTGTCCTGCGCGGCTGTGATCCGCTGCTCTATCAGTATGTCGACGGCAGCGGATTTTTCACCGCCCATGGTCAGCCCAGCAAACAGTTGCGGCTGGTACGGTATATCTATGCGCAACGTTATCTCGATCACCACGATCAGGAATTTATCCGCCGTTGCGAGCGGGTGCGCCGGCAATTCATCCTGACCAGCGCCTTATGCGGACTGATCGTCATCAGTTTGGTCGGCCTGGCGATTTGGCATTGAATCCGCCCCGGCCATCTGGCAAACCGGCGGGTCAGATCAATTGCAGCGACAGCCAATACAGCGACCCTGAGAGCACCACCGCCACCGGCAGGGTGAGTACCCAGGCCAACAGGATATTCTGTACCGTTTTGTTTTGTACGCCGCCGCCGTCCACCAACATGGTGCCCGCCACCGCCGAGGACAGCACATGGGTGGTGGATACCGGCATGCCGGTATAGCTGGCGATGCCGATAGACACCGCCGCCGTCATTTGTGCGGAGAGTCCCTGGGCATAGGTCATGCCTTTTTTACCGATCTTTTCGCCGATGGTGGTGGCCACCCGGCGCCAGCCGATCATGGTGCCGATGGATAACGCCAGCGCGACCGCCGTGATAATCCAGAGCGGGGCATATTCCACGGTCTCCAGCAAATCCTTGCGCAAGTTAATCATCAGGCGCCTGTCATCCCCGGAGACCTGCGGCAGGGCGATAAGCTTGTCCGTTGAATCCGCGATGCACATCAATAGCCGCCGCACATGGGAACGCTCGGCGGGTTGCAGTTGATCGTAGCTTTGCAGGTTATCCAGCAGATCCAGCGTCTGGTTGATAGCGATCAGCGCCCGGTTGTTATCGCAATGAAAAAAGGTGACGGCCGGCTTGGGCGAATCCGCTTGCGGGGCGGGAGTGGACGGCGGCGTAACGTCTTCCACCTGCGGCAGCGATGCCAGGTGCTGCCGGAAAAAGGGCTGAAGGTTGGCGACGGCGTCCCGTGTTCGGGCGATATCATAGGGAGCGGCGTTCATGTTGACCATGAAACCCGCCGGGGCCACGCCAATCAGAACCAGCATAATCAGGCCGATGCCTTTCTGGCCGTCGTTGGCGCCGTGAGCGAAACTGACGCCGGCCGCCGATACGATCAGGGCGGTGCGGGTCCAGAACGGCGGCTTGCGCTTGCCGTCCTGCTTTTCCCGTTCGGCCGGCGTCAGATGGATACGCCGACGTTTCGGGGTGCCGCTCCAGTAGCGGCGCAGCAACGAGACCAGGATCCCGGCGAGAATCAGGCCCACCAGCGGTGAAATGATCAGCGACAGGAAGACTTCCACCAATTTGGGGATATTGAGGGCGTCCACCACCGAGCTGTGAGTGAGCAACGCATTGGTCAGACCGATGCCGATGATGGCGCCGATAAGGGTATGGGAACTGGATGCCGGCAGGCCGAAGTACCAGGTGCCCAAATTCCAGAGTATGGCCGCCAACAGCATGGAGAACATCATGGCCAGACCATGGGCGGAACCGACGTTTAGCAGCAGATCCACCGGCAGCAGATGGACGATGGCGTAAGCGACGCTCAGCCCGCCCAGCACCACGCCGAAGAAATTGAACACGCCCGACATGCCGACCGCCAACCGGGCGCGCAGAGCCCGGGCATAGATAACCGTCGCCACCGCGTTGGCGGTATCGTGGAAGCCGTTGATGGCTTCATAGATCAGTACGAAAATAAGCGCAAGAATCAATAAAAGACCGGTATGGAATTCGAGGCCGGTAAACAGATGCAGCATAAAAGTTAGGCCATTTATTGGATATGAACGGGGCGCATTATCTGCGACAACGGGGGCATGGGAAAAGCAAAAAATGTACTTTTTATGACATTTTTGCTGCAAGTGCTTCGTGTTGTTTAATTTTAGGCGTTGTATAACAATAAATTATGCTTAACGTCTCACGGTGTTCCAAGCGAAACCCACGCCGGTCGGAGATACGGCGGGCGGTGAAAACCCTCACCGCAAACCGCGGCGCAAACGGGGGGATGAATTCAGTCATCTTTTGCTTCGAAAACTTTGCGGCTTTCCCGGGTCAATAGCGTCAGGCAGCGGTGACGCAGGGCGAGAAATTCGGGACCCGCCATATCGTCCAGCTTGCGCGGACGCGGCAGGCTGACCTTAAGTTCTTCGATAATGTTGCCGGGCGAGGCGCTCATCACCAGTATGCGGTCGCCCAGGAAAATCGCTTCGTCGATATCGTGGGTGACAAATAACACGGTGATACGGAATTCCTGCCAGATAGCCAGCAAATTTTCCTGCATAAGCAGCCGTGTTTGCGCATCCAGCGCGCCGAAAGGCTCATCCATCAACAACACATTGGGATAATTGGCCAGGGCGCGGGCGATGCCGACCCGTTGCTGCATGCCGCCGGATAGGGCGGCGGGATAGCTATCGGCGAATTTGGTCAAACCGATCATGGAGAGAAATTTGTCCGCGATGGCCAGGGCCTTGTGCTCGCCGTGTCCGCCGATTCGGGGGCCGTAGGCGATGTTTTCCCGGACGGTTTTCCAGGGAAACAGCGAATGCTGCTGGAAGACCATGCCGCGATCCGGTCCCGGCGCGGTTATGGCCTCGCCGTCCACTTCCACCCGTCCGGTCGTGGGGGCGATAAATCCCGCGACGCAATTGAGCAGCGTGGACTTGCCGCAACCGGAGGGCCCCAGCAGACAGACGAATTCGCCGGGCGCGACGGTCTGGTTGGTGGCGGCCACGGCGTTGTGGCTAACGCCGCGCAAGGTGTAGGTAACGGCGACATCCTGGAAAACGATACGGCCGCGATGGGCATTGAAACGTTTAATCATTGGGGAACTCCCGGAGAAATCGCCCGCTTGTCCAACCAGGCGCCGGCCAGGCCGGCAATCCGTCCGTCGTGGAACGCGGGAGCGAACAACGTCATGCCAAACGGCAGTCCCGAGGGATAAAATCCGGCGGGCACCGCCAGCGCGCAAAGATCGAGGATATTGCAGAAATAGGAATACCGGCCTTGATGGGTATTGCGCGCGATAGGATCGGCCCGGATATCGGCAATGCTGTAAAGCGGCCCGACGGTGGGAAGCGCCAGAACGGCGTCGGCGCCGAACAGCGCGCGGGTACGGGCTTTCAGTTGGCTCAGGCGTTCCAGGCCACGGAAAACGTCCGCTCCGGACCATTGCCGGCTTTTATCCACTACCGCAACGATTTCGGGTAAAACCTGCTGCGGGTGCTGTTTAACAAAATCGCCGATTCCGGCATAACGGTCGGCTATCCAGGGACCCTCGAACACCAGGTTGCCGGCCTCGATAAAAGGCTGAAAATCGATGCGCGTTATCCCGCAGCCCATACCCGCCAATGCCTCCAGGCTTTGCCGGAACAGTTCGGCGCCGTCGGGGTTGGCGATAAATTCCAATTGATCGTCGCGGGGGGCCAGCAGGCGCCAGGCGCCGTTATGCGTGTGTTGCGCGAAATCGGCTCGCGACGCATCGTCGCGCAGGGAGGGATCCGACGGGTCCGGTTGGAAAATTTGCCGGGCGACCGCCAACGCATCCCCCACCGATAGGGCGAAAACCGACGGGCAATCCAGGGTGCGGCAACAAGGAACGATACCGCGGGTGCTTAGTGTCCCCACCGTGGGTTTTAAACCAACGACGTTATTCAGCGCGGCGGGGATCCTACCGGACCCGCCGGTATCGGTCCCCAACGAAAAGCAGACCTGATGCAGTCCCACCGATACCGCTGAACCCGAACTGGAACCGCCGGCGATCATCTCTGCGTCGAAAGCCGAACCGCAGGCGCCGTAAGGAGAACGCACTCCGGTCAACCCGGTGGCGAACTGATCCATATTGGTTTTGCCGATACAAATCGCCCCGGCCGCTTCAAGGCGCTCCACCACCGGCGCGGAGCGTTCGGGATGGTAGGCATAACCCGGACATGCGGCGGTGGTCGGCAACCCCCGCACATCGATATTATCCTTAACCGAAAACGGAATACCGTAAAACGGCAGTGAGTCCGGCGAATGCCGCGCCAACTCCTGCGCCATCCGGCGGGTTTCCTCGCGCGGCCGCCGGCTTATCCAAACATCATCCCGTCCGGCGGCCTCGATGCGGTCATCGATCTGATCAATCAATTCAGGTGGCCGCAAGGTTCCCGCGAGGTAGGCCTGGCGCAGCGCGGACAGATATAGCGGACCCGTTATCACTGTCGTGTTCCTTGTTCCATAGGGTTAAATACGGCGCATGATCAATGCGAGGACTGTTTTTCCAGCCAGGACGGGTCCAGATAGGCGGCGAATTGCGCGCGGGGCAGCACGGCCGGCAGACGCTGCTGAGAGACCAAAAATTGAGCGGTGGATTCCAGCGTATCCACAAAGCGGCCCTTCCGACCGGTATGGCCCAAATAGTCCTGACCGGTTTGCTCCGCGCAGGGCACCACTTTCACGCCTTTCATCATCCGGGTGGCGTCCGGCAGGGAAATGGACAGTTCCTCGGCAATGATTTTGGCGGTGTCATCCGGATTTTTCAGCCAATAATCAATACCCTCACATTCGGCGGCGACGAATTTCCGCACATCGTCCGGGTATTTTTTGGCGAAGTCATTCATGACCAGGCCGATATCCCAGGTAGGATAGCCTTTTTTGGCCATTTCACCGGAATACATCAGGATTTTGCCGCCGTTTTGCACCACTTTGTTCAGACCCGGTTCCCAGAACCAGGCGGCATCGATATCGCCGCGTCCCCAGGCCGCCACAATATCGGTGGGCGACAAATCGAGAATGGTCAACTGGCTGGGTTTAATACCGGCCTGTTTCAGGGCCTGCAACAATAGATAATGCGTGGTCGTGCCAAATGGCGCGGCGACGCGTTTGCCGATCAGATCGTGAATAGAATGGATATTGGCTGAATCGCGCACCGCCATGCCTTCGATGGTATTCAGTACGTCGAAAACCATGATTCCCTTAAACGGCAGGTTGCGCGTCATACCGATAGTGGCCGGCGGGTTGCCCAGAACGCCAAAGTCCACCTGATTGCCGGCCATGGCGCGCAGCATATCGCCGCCACCGTCCAGTTTGACGTAATGTATTTGGGCGCCGGGGATATGTTTCCCGATTAAACCGAGGTGTTTGGTTACCAATTCGGCATTCACCAATCCCAGATAACCGACATTGATCTGTTCCGGCGAAGCGGCATAGATCTTGGCGGCGGACATGACGCCGAGCATCAAGGTGACGGCGGTGATAAGCTTTTTCATCGCAGGTTCTCCAAAAAATAAAGTGACGTTTATTCCGGCAACGGTATCGATAGTTTCACTATCCCCGTTATGCGTTACGACTGACTCTGCGTTCACACTATGTGAAATAGTGGCTTTTCATACTTTACATCGCCTCTTGGTTGACGCGATGCCATTGGGATGATGTGGAATATGCGTTCAATGACGTGTCCAGGGCATCAACAAACGGCCGATAAACTGCATAACCAAATCCAATAAAATACCGGTCAGGCCTAAAACAATTAACCCCATAATCACCACATCGGATAATAGAAACTTTGCCGCATCCCATATCATCCAACCTATCCCGGCGGAAGCCGCGACAATTTCCGCCGCTACCAATACGGTATAGGTAAATCCCAATGAAATTCTCATTCCGGCTAAAATCGTCGGGCCGGCGGCCGGCAAATAGACGGTCAAAACAATTTGCCGATGACTGGCGCCTAAACTCCTCGCCGCGCGAACATAGAGCGGATCGATATTCTTTACCGCCTGTTTGGTGGCGATAATTAATCCCGGCAATGCCGCCAAAAATAATAAGGCGAATTTAGAACGTTCACCGATGCCCAGCCACATCACCAATAGCGTATACAAGCCCAGTGGCGGTAAAGGGCGATAAAATTCAATTAAAGGCCGCAATAATGCATTGGCCCGCTCGGAGGTGCCCATCAGAATGCCGAGCGGTATACCCACCGCGCACGCCGCGACAAACGCGGTAATGATCCTATAAAGGCTGGTGGCGACATGTACCAGCAAAGTATGGCCCTGATACCCGGTGGTCGCGACGGTAATAAACGCCTTGAAAACCGCCATCGGCCCCGGCAGCAGCATAGGGTTGGTCAGGCCGAGCGCCGAGCAGGCAATCCACAAGGCGAGAAAGAACACCACCGTCATGGTCGATAAGAGATAGCCGCGTTTACGGTTGCTCAGCCGGAATCGACGGTTTTTTTTCATGGTTTCAGCCACCAGCCGCGCCCTTAAGAATTCCCAGTATAGTCAATGCATAAAGCCGCGTCGCCATGACCGCCTTTGAGATGGAAATGGACTCGTTGTCCACCGCCCAGCCATCTTCGCCGGGCCCGATGGTGACGGCGTTTATCCCCGCTTCGCGCAACCTTATCGTATCGTTGAAGGCATTTTTGCGGTTGGGGATCGGCGCGACGTCGTTCATCAGCTTTCGATAGGATGAAGATATCGTCAGGCAGGGCTCTTCATTTAACGGCACCGGCGTGGTCGGCGCGACGAAGAGCGAGTCCGGCACCTGCCTGACCGTTATCGAGATATCCTGTCGCTCGCCGAGAAATTGCCTTGCCTGCCGGTTAACATCCTCGATGATGCTTTCCAGCGTCATGCCGGGCACCAGGCCCACCACCGCAAGGGTAATGACGCAGGCGCCCGGCGAGAATTGCATTTCCCCCTCAAGCCCCCCCTGAATGCGGACAATAGTGACGCAGGGCGGGGTGTGGCCCATAAAATCCGTGGGCTGGTGGGTAAACGCCATGTTTTGCAGCGCGGGGATAAAGGCCGCCGCTTCCACCACGGGATTGATGCTGATATCCGGCCGCCAGATGTGCGATTTGGCGCCGATCACGCTGACTTCCAGCAAGCAATGCCCGGCGTTGGCGATGGAAAGGTTCATGCCCCATTCGCCGTCGGCGGGACCCCAGGCGGTAGGTTCGGCGGTAATGGAGTAGTCGGCGCGGATACCGATTTCCTGGGTCAGATAGAGGGAGCCATAAGTGCCGTTGCGTTCCTCATCGACGCAGAAACAATAAATCAGGTCGCCGGCGAAGGTCACCCCTTCCTCTTTGAGGACCTGCGCCGCCAATAAACAGGCGGCCATGTTGCCGCGGGTGTCCGATGTCCCGCGTCCATAAAGCAAATCGCCGTGGCGGGTCGCGTTATAAGGATCGAAACCGGTTTTATCCCAGCGTTCCGGCTCCACCACCGGATAGGTATCCAGATGATCATTGATCATCAGCGAAGGTCCTGCGCCGGAACCTTTAAGGACGCCCACGACGTTCGGACGATGGCGCACGGCTTCGTAAATGGCGACATCCATGCCCAGGGCCTCGAATTTGCCCGCCACCCGCATGGCGATGGCTTCCTCTTCCGCGCCGGGCAGATCGGGATCGAGGGGATTGCCGGAGCGGGGCTGGCCGGTGCGAATCAACTCGCGCGCCAAATCCAGCCAACGTTGTTCGGTGATCCGGGCCAGCACGCGCTGTTCCAGTTCGGTTAACGACTTGTTATGCATTCTGGCCGCCGCTTTTCAGGTTTTCTGGACTCCGCGGGGGAGTCGGATTGGGGTTTGATTACAATCTAGCAAAGAGATATGTTGAGATCTGCTGCTATTTTTTCACATTATTGACACAAAAAACTCAACACCCGGAGGGCGGATCTTTGCGCAATTTAACGGTCTATCGCTATATCGACGCCATCGCGCGGACAGGATCGATCCGCAAAGCGGCGGAAACGCTGGCCATCACGCCATCGGCCCTTAACCGGCGCGTGCTGGCGCTGGAAGAAGAGCTGGGCGTGCCGTTGTTCGAGCGGTTAGGCAACGGCGTGCGCCTGAATACCGCCGGTGAACTGATTATCACGCTGTTTCGCCGCCAGTTGGCTGAAGTGGAACGCCTGAAATCGCAACTGGCCGATCTGTCCGGATTGCGGCGTGGGCATGTTTCCGTGGTCTGTAGCCAGGCTTTACTGCCGTATTTTCTGCCGCGTCAGATCCATTTATACCAGGCGCTTTATCCCGGCGTGACTTTTCGGGTGCATGTGCGGGATGGCGAGGCGGCCGGCAAGGAGTTACTGGATTATTCCGCCGATTTCGCCCTGTTGTTCGAACCGCTGCCGTCCAACGACTTCCTGACCATACTCACCGTCAAACAACCGGTACACGCGGTGATGTCCCAGGAACATCCGCTGGCGATCAAAACGTCGCTCAAGCTTAGCGAGTGTGTCGCCTATCCACTGGCCATGCCGTCGGCGCCCTATGCGTTGCACAGTTTTCTACGGGTGGCCCTGGCGAAAATTTCTCATAATGTCGAACCCACGGTGGAAGCGGACAGTTATGTTTTTTTACGGAATTTCGCCGCCGTACCGCCGGTTATTGCGTTTGAATTACAAATCGGCGCGCCGCCGGAACTGATCGGCATGGGGCTTGTGAGCATCCCGGTGGAACTGGGCGAGCACGGCGCGGGGCATTTGCATCTGATCCAGCTCAAAGGCCGGGCTTTATCCGTGGCCGCCGCGCGTTTTCTGGATCAACTGGGCAATGCATTATCGAATCTGTCATAAGCCTATTGCCTATTGCCTATTGCCTATTCAGGGAATAAGCAATCACACCACCCGCTAATCTTGTATTCATCCGGTATGCAAAGGAGGAGGCAATATGCCCGCCCCGAATGAACCTTGCGCCATAAGGGGTATCGGCTGATCGTTGGAATAAAGATGAATATTCTGATCCCGACCCTACCGTCTCAGCGATGGAAATCGCATTGCCGCGACACCGGACAAGGTATGTCTGGCGCAAAAGGGTTATGCTGAAAGCTTATGACATGCGAGCGGCAGACAGGATGATGGCGTGAGTGGAATGAGCGACAAGGGCGCGCCGCCGGCGCCGGATAACCGGGATGCCGTGCTGGCCGCCGCTTGGCGGCGCAGCGAAACGCGGTTGCGTCCGGACATCTGGCGAATGCCGCCGCGGGCCAGTGGCATGACTTTTCAGTCCCTTTGCCAGCGGCAGCGCGATGTGTTGGTATTGGCGCAGGCGACGCTGGAGGATGCCTGGGAATACATGGCGCCCCGCCCTTGCGTACTACAGATTATGAATGCCAGCGGTTGCGTGCTTTGGCAGTGCGGCGCCGTCGAGGTGACAGAGCGACTGGCCGTGCTCGGTATTTTGCCCGGCTGCTACTGGTCGGAGGATTACCTGGGCGCCAACGCGCCGGCGTTGGCCATTCATACCGCCGCGCCAGTTCGGCTGAGCGGCGGCCAGCATTTCAAAGCCGCCCTGCATCCCTGGCATTGCTGCGCCACGCCGGTTTTCGACAGCACCGGCAGATTGCAGGCGGCGATTGCCTTGATTGCGCCGGCCGGTCAGCAAGCCGACGCCGATCTGGCGTTAACCTTGGCGCTGGCGCGCGAGGTGGGCGATGTGCTGCATACCGATAGCCTGCTGGCGGAAAACAATCGCCACCTCAACGCCCTGTACGCATTGCTCGAAGGGGTGGAAGACGGTGTGTTGGCCTGGGATCGGCAGCAGCGCGTGCAGTATCTCAACCAGCACGCGGCGGATATGCTGGCGCTGGATGGGGTGGCCAGCGTCGGTAAGCGGCTCGATGAATTGCTGATTCTGCCGGCCCTGGTGCAAAACGCCATGCGGCAGCATACGCCGCTCAGTCGGGTGGAGGTGACCTTTGAAACCCTGCGCCAGGCGTTTTTGCCGCTGCAATTGACGCTCAAACCCGTGCAGGACGGCGATCACTACGGCTTTATCGCGTTATTGCATCCCATCGCCCAACTACGCCAATTGATACATCTGCAATCGGTGCGGCAAGCCCGTACCTTCGAGACCATGCCGGCCGGTTCGGCGGATATGCGCCGTCTTTTACGTTATGGACGGCGGGCGGCGCAAGACGATCATGCCATGCTGCTGTGCGGTGAGGGCGGAGTGGGAAAAATGGCGCTGGCGCAAGCGATCCACGCTGCCAGCGACAGGCGCGACGGGCCGTGGTTGGCGGTGGATCTGCAAACCGTCACGCTCAGGGATATGGCCCGTGAATTGCTGGGCTGCGATGCCAGCGAGGGCGATGCCGGACAGCCGGGTAAATTCGAACTGGCCAACGGCGGTACGTTATATCTGGAGCATATCGAATACCTGTCGCCGGAGCTACAGTCGTCATTACTGCAAATGCTTAAAACCGGGCGGATCATGCGTCAGAATTCCAGCCGCATTCTGCCGGCGAATGTGCGGCTTATTGCCGCGAGCGCCGCCAATCTGCCGCAACTGGTGCAGGCCGGCCGCTTCCGCCGGCAATTGTTCTATACCCTGCGCAGCTTTGCCATTGAAATCCCGCCGTTACGGCGGCGGCCGGCGGATATTCCCGCGCTGGTGGATCACCACCTGCGTCTGCTGGAGACGCATTACCATCGTAAATACCAAATTGACCAGGAAGCGCTGGCGCAACTGACGCGTTACCGCTGGCCGGGCAACGATGAAGAGTTGGAGGGAATGATCGAACGGGCGGCGATGGTATGCCGGCAACAGCGCATTCGGCTGGCGGATTTGCCGGAGCATCTTGCCGCCGAAGCGAGCGGCCCGGAAGATTCCACAACGCCGTCGTCCGCCTTCTCCCTGGCGGAAACGGAACGACAGGCTATTCTGCGCGCCGCGCGCGCCGGTCAAGGGCAACCCCAGGCCATCGCGCGGCTATTGGGTATTGGCCGCACCACGCTGTGGCGCAAGCTGCGGCTCTACGGTATTGATTTGACCCAGTTCAGGCAATAAGCAACGTCCCCCCTACCGGATCCAGCGTGACGGATTGACCATCGCGAACCTTAACGGCCAGGCCTCCCATGTTGACTACTATTGGAATGCCCATGGCCCGCGCCAGTATGGCGGTGTGGGACAGAGGATGGCCGCCTTCCAGCGCGATGCCCGCGATCCGGCGGCGATCCAGCGAGGCCAGCCGGGAAGGAAACAACTCGGCGCCGATCACTATGTACTCACCGGCCGGCAGTGGCGCCGGCGCCGGCGCGTTATTGAGGATTCCCAGCAGTCTAGCTTGCAGATCGCGCACATCCAATTCCCTGACCCGCAAATAGGTGTCCTCCAGGCCGGCATAAAGCGCCGCCATGGCGTCGGTCTCCCGTCGCCAGGCATTCGCGGCGCCGTCCCGCCGGGTGATGGCCTCGTCAACCGCCGCCACGAGATCTTCATCGTCCAACAGCATGGATTGCGCTTCAAAAATACCGGCGAAACGCGTGCCGAGGCGATTGGATATCTCCCGGCGCAGTTGCGCCAATTCCCGTTGCGCCCGAACGACGGCTTCGGCGAAGCGTCGCCGCTCGCGCGCCGGATCGGTTATGACGACATCGTCCGGCGGAACATCCGTCAACCACCGCGCGGGGGCGGTCACGCTTCCCTCGGCGACCGGTTTGCCATGTAACAACGTACCGTCGCCGGTGGGAAGCAACTCGCCGAAACCGGCGCGCGCTTCCTCAAGGAAAGCCGCTAGGGCCGCTTCGGCTTGCTCGCCTTCGGCGTGCAAAACAATCTTATCGCCCTGACGCACCTGCAAGGCGGCCACGTGATTCAACCGGACGGCGTTGGCGAATCGGCCGGCCTTTTCCAACGTCAGACGGGCGTTGAAGGGAGACAACGCCGACACCAGCCGCGCCGCCGGACGGGCATGCAGGCCCTGGGGATTTTCCACCCGCCAATCGGCACGGCGGGCGTCTTTGGCCGGCGGCGGCGTCAGCGGCTCGGCGGCGGGCGGCGCTTCGCCCAACTGCTCGCGCTTGGCGTCCAGCGCGCCGGCCGCCTCGGCCAGTACGTCGTCCAGCGCCGCGCCGCCGGAAGCCGCCACCGCGGCCGCCAGGACGCCTTCCACCAGCGGCGCGGCGCTGAGTCTCACCCGTTCGGCGTAATCAGGATCCAGCAAGTCCAGGGCGGTTTCGGCGCTGAGCAACGCGCTGCCCAGATCCATGAACACCACGACGCCGGAAGGATCGAAGACAGACTCAATGGCCGTCATGATCTTTACCGCGTCGGTGCCGATGGGGTGCTCTTCATCGTCTACCCCGGCCGCGACGGCCAGGCGGCAACCACCGTCCCGAATCATCTGTGCCGCCAGTTTCGCCACGCCTTCCGCCAATTCGGCACTGTGGGAAACCACTACAAGGTTAACCATGACTACCCCCGTCCGGCCTCATTCGCCGCCTCGGCCAGGGCGCGTATCATCAGCATGACTGATGTGGCGCCGGGATCCTGATGCCCGATGCTGCGCTCGCCCAGATAGCTGGCCCGTCCCTTGCGCGCCCGCATGACGATGGTGCCTTCCACGGCTTCCTGGGCCCGGATGACCGCGCGATCCAGCGCCGACGCCAGGTCATCACCGTTGTCCTGCGCCTGTTGCAGCGTCTCAACCACCGGCCACCATACGTCGCACATGGTCTTGTCGCCCGGTTCGGCTTTTCCACGGGCGACCACGCCTTCAACGCCTTCCCTGAGCATGGCGCACAGCTCGGGCAATTCCAGACTTTGCCGGGAGGCGGTGCTCTGCGCGGCACGGATAAAAAACGACCCGAATAACGGTCCGCTGGCGCCGCCGACGCTGGACAGTAGAATCATGCCCGTGTTTTTCAGGATGAAACCAATATCTTTATCAGCGAATGTGGGCAGTTTTTCAGCGACTTTACTGAACCCGCGGTGCATATTCAAACCGTGGTCGGCGTCGCCTATTTCGGTATCCAGTTGGGTCAGAAAATCGCGTTGCTCTTGAAAAACCTCCGCGCAACGCGCCAGCCAGTCGACTATCTGTTGCTTGGTTAATGCCATGTCTCCCTCCCTTAACAGCCCCAGCGCAGAGCCGGAGTATTGACCGGCGCGTCCCAGAGCTCCAGGGTTTCGCGGTCGGCCCTCATCAGTGTGATGGACATGCCGTACATATCCAGCGAGGTGCACCAGGACCCCACCAGGCAGCGGGCGATATCAATGCCGGCATCGGCGCAGCATGCCGTCAGGCGGTGGTACACTCCATAGAGCTCTGAAAGCGGGACACCGCCAAGATTATTGACCATGGCTATCACCTGATCGCCGCGGCCCAATGCCTGGCGATGCTGGGTTTCTTCCCGCCACTGGCCGTTTTCACGATCCCAGCGGCGAATGGTGCGCTGGTAATCGCCGTTCTCAATAAGGGTGGCGAACATCTGATCCACTGTATCGTCCAGGGTGCGGAATGTGCGACGTTCGATGCCGGGTTCGCCGTGGATGCCCACGCCGAATTCCATTTCGTCCTCTTTAAGGGTGAACGACGGTCGGCCGGCCGCCGGCACGGTACAGGCGCCCAGGGCCACGCCCAGCGAAAAGCCGTTGTTATTGTATCGATGTCCCAGTTCCTGAAGTTTTTCCAGACCGTCGCCGCGCGCCGCCGCCGCCCCAAGCAGCTTTTCCAGCACCACGGTATTGGCCACGCCGCGCCGCCCGGCGGTATACAGGCTGTCTTTGACCGCGACATCGTCATCCACCAGGACGGTGGCTACCGGGATACCGGCATCGTGCAAGAGCTCGGCGGCGGTTTCGAAATTCATGACATCGCCGGTATAGTTTTTGATAAGCAGCATGACGCCTGGTCCGCCATTGAGCGCCATGCCGCATTCATACATCTGGTCCGGCGTGGGCGAGGTAAAGATCTCCCCTGGGCAGGCGCCGTCCAGCATGCCGTCGCCGATATAACCGGCATGCATCGGTTCGTGCCCGCTGCCGCCGCCGGAAATCAATGCCACTTTATCTTTTACCGGCGCGCCGGCGCGGGTAACGTACACAGGGTCCCGGTGAAGCGTCAGGGCAGGGTGAGCCGCCACCAGTCCGGCCAATTGACCGGCAAGCAAATCATCCACGCCATTGATGAATTTTTTCATAATGAGTTCCTTTTGTGCAGGGTGTGGGGGAATTGCTAGGAGCATAGAAGGAAAAACCGGTCGGGGGAATTCGCTGATTCTTGTTCCTTTTTGAGACGGATTTCGCCGCCACGCGTTTCAAAATGAAACGCAAAAGGCGCCTTATGCCATCAATTTGCGTGCCGCCGCACAGTTTGGCCGGCGCCGCCTGACCGCGATGAAAAATTGCTGGCGCATTCGCCGACGCTATATACGGCGGTAGGTCGTTGTCCTGGCAAACCAGGGGATAAAAATTTGGATAAGCGGACCAATGGTCACGGCATAAATCACCGTGCCTATTCCCAGCGTCCCGCCCAGCAGCCATCCCACCGTCAATACAGTGAGCTCAATGGCCGTGCGGACATATTTTATCGACCAACCGGTACGCCTGTTGATGCCGGTCATCAGACCATCACGCGGGCCAGGACCAAAATTCGCGCCGATATACATCGCCGTCGCGATGGCATTGATGACGATTCCGCCGAGCAACAGCCCTCCCCGAAGGACGATATCGTCAACGGGCGGCAGTAGCGATAACGTGGCATCCGCCACCACTCCCAGCACGATCACATTACTGACCGTGCCCAGGCCAGGCAACTGCCGCAGGGGGATCCATAATACTAAAACCGCCGCGCCGACCAAAATGATGACATGACCGATGGAAAGGGATAACCGCCCCGCCAGGCCCTGATGGAAAACATCCCAAGGATCCAGACCGAGATTCGCCCGGATATAAACCCCAATCGACAAGCCATAGAGGGATAATCCCGTATAAAGTTGCAACAGTCGGCCCAGCATTGTTTGATCCTTAGCAAGTAAAAAGTCCCTATCAGTCATACTCAAAATAGGACTTGGATTTAATAGCCAGTTTTAATAAATTGGACTGCTATGTCACTACGCCGCGTTGGAAGCCAGTCCTTGATTCATCTTTTGGGCCACTGGCGACAAAATACTTCCCGGGCGCCGCTATGGCGGCAACTGGCGGAGGCCTTGCGCCTCTTGATTCTTGATAGCCGTCTTGGTCTGGATAATCGCCTGCCCGGCGAGCGGGAACTGGCCGCCGCCTTGCAGGTGAGTCGTACCACCGTGGTAAGCGCGCTTAATCAACTAAGGGAGGAAGGGTATCTGCAAAGCCGCCAGGGCAGCGGTAGCCGCGTGGCGCTGCCTGCGCAAAGACCCACGATCCCCACCCGTTCCGCGGCTCCCGATGCCCTTGATCTCTCCGTCGCCTCTTTGAGCGCCGGTTGCGAGATCCATCAGGCTTATCAGCATGCGCTCGCCATGATGCCGTACTATCTCTCCGGCGCCGGTTATGCGCCGCAAGGGTTGACTTTGCTTAGAGACGTTATTGCGAAACAATATTGCCTCAGGGGGCTGCCGACCGAAGCGGACGAAGTGATGATTGTCAACGGCGCGTTGAACGGTTTTGCGCTGATCTTGCGTTTGATGACGGTACCGGGGGACCGGGTACTGATAGAACATCCCACCTATCCGTTGGCGATAGAAGCCATTAAAGGCGTATCATGCCAGCCCATCGGTTTCGCCATGGCGGCGGCGGGGTGGGATGTCGCGGGTTTTATGGCCAGGATCGCCCAGACGGCCCCCCGTCTCGCCTACCTGATTCCGGATTATCAGAATCCCACCGGTTTATGCATGGATGCCGCCACTCGCGAAGTCATCGCCTCCGTCGCCGCCAGAACCCGCACTCCGTTGGTCATTGACGAAACCATGGCGGATTTATGGTACGACGAGCCTCCCCCCTTGCCGATGGCGGCATTCCATCGGCAAGCCGCGATATTCACCCTGGGCTCGGCATCGAAAAGTTTCTGGGGGGGATTACGGGTGGGCTGGATCCGGGCACCGCGCCGACTCATCGCATCGCTGGTGCAAATCCGCGACACTCTCGATCTGGGCAGCCCCATTCTGGAACAGGTCGCCGTCGCGTGGCTTGTGCAACAGGCCGGGCTGCTTATGCCGCCACGCCGTGAATTACTGAAACATCGTCGCGATGAAACCTGTGATTTACTCAGCCGGTATTTTCCTGAATGGGAGTTCACCCGGCCGGACGGCGGGCTGTCCCTTTGGCTTAAACTCCCCGGCATGCTGGCGACCGCTTTTGCCTCACGGGCGGAAAACGCCGGCATTCACCTGGGAACGGGAACCCGGTTCGGTCTAAACGGCGCGTTCGACCGCTTTCTAAGAATGCCCTTTGTCACCGACCGGGACACCCTGGCCGGCGCGTTATCCACCTTGCGACCCCTATGGTTGGAACTGCTTGACCAGCCCCTCGCCGCTGGACGAATGGTCTTGCGATGATGACCAATTGCGCCGGCGGAAGAGCTGCCGACGCTTTTAGGCATGCCTGCGGCGCTGGAATGCCTATTCGCCCGCGGGTTGCGTCTCAGATTGACCCTGATGCACGGCGATATAACGCTGGTAGCGGGACGGCTTGAGTTGACGCAGGTCGACCAGAACCAGACCGTCGATACAGTTATTGAATGCCGGATCGCAGCCGAAATCGATAAACTGCACACCGCCGGTTTCGCACAGCTCGGAGTATTGTTTATAGAGCGGGGGGATACTGCAGCCGAAATTGCCGAACATGCGTTTTAGCCGATGCAGATCCTCTTGATAATTATCGCCAGTGAACTGGGCCAATACCGAGGGCAATGACGCGGGGTAGGGGCGGCGCGATACCGCCAGCGGCAGACTTGGCGCGAAGTAGAGCCGGTAGAAGGCCACCAGCAGGTCGCGCGCCGCCACCGGCAGCCCGCCCGAAATGGATACCGGTCCGAACAAGTAACGGTATTGCGGGTATTTGGCCAGATAGGCGCCGATACCCACCCACAGGTAATCCAAACTGCGTTTGCCCCAATAAGTCGGCTGGATGAAACTGCGGCCGAGCTCAATACCCTGGGCCAGGATGTCATCCATTTGGTGTCCATAATTGAACAGGCTGTGGGTGTAGATGCCGTTGATGCCTTTATGACGATACTGTTCGCTGGTGGGAATAAACCTATAGGCGCCGACGATTTCCAGCGCCTCGCCGTCCCAGAGGATCAGGTGATAATAGTCGTCGTCGTAGCCGTCAAGATCCCGTCGCCTGCCGCTGCCCTCTCCCACGGCGCGAAAAGCGATCTCCCGCAAACGCCCGAGCTCGCGCAGTATCGGCACGTAGTCTTCGCCATTGCGGCGGTACAGGTAGATCGTTTTACCGTCCGGCAAATGACCGAGTACCTCGCTGGCTTCCAACGCGCGTTTGAGAACGGCGCGATCTTCCGGCCGCGCGATGGCGGATTCGCTGCGAAACAGCCCCGCTTTACCCTGTCCCAGCCGGTAAACGTGGCGGCGAAAACGCCGGGCCAGATCCTTGGCCTGGGTATGGCCGTCATGCCAGCAGGAGAAGGGAATACGGGCGCCGATGCGCAATCTGAGACGGCTGCCGCCCTGCAAAAACATTTCCCGTACCAGCAGCAAAGTGGACAAAGGCCGGTAAAGGAGGGAACAGCCGTAAAACATCATGCTATTGCGTCCGCCGATATGCACCGGCACGATGGCCGCGCGGGTTTTAGCCGCCAGGCGAATGAAACCGGCATGCCAGTGGCCGTCGCGTATGCCTTTGGCGCCGAGGCGGGATACCTCGCCGGCGGGGAAGAGAATCAATACCCCCTGCTTTTCCAGATGCGCCTGCATAAGGGTAATTTGGGCGCGGCTGGTGCGATTGCCCATGTTATCCACCGTAATCATCAGGCTACTCAACGCATCGACACAGGAGAGTACCCGGTTGGCGACAATTTTCACGTCCGCCCTGACCGCGGCTACGGCATGCAGCAAAGCCAGGCCATCCAGCGTGCCAAGCGGATGATTGGCCACCAGCACCACCGGACCGTAGCTGGGAATCTGTTCCAAGTCGCGTTCGGAGAACTCGCAGCGTAAATCGAAATAGTCCAGCATCTGCTCCACCAAATCCAATCCCTTAAGATGGCGATATTCCTCGGCGAATTGATGGAAGGCTTTTTCGTGAAACAGATAACCTAATATACGACGCTGCCAGGGCGCAGTTTTACGTCGTGGATTGTAATCCGCCAGCACCGAATCCAGGCTAAACATAGAAACACCTCCAAATAAGATGTTTCAAAAATAAACGGGGTGGATGACATTTCAATGGCAGCCATATGATGTCGTTAGCCGCGCGGGTTAGGGTATTACCAAACGTTACCAGCGTACCGAGAGAGGGGCGGGATGTCCCGTTATCACCACTAACCCCACTATTTGCCATGTGTTTCCAGATATTTAAACAGTCGCTTTCATTAACGCCATTGATTCGCATCGTCCCTGGCGGGGGACGCAATAGGATGTCGATTATATGACGATATTATGACAACTCGTCGACGGTGATAATATCTCCGTCATATTTCACGTTGCCTTTTTGTTGGCGATGTTCGTTCATCCCGGTTGCCGCGTCGTCTCTGCCGCCGCGATGCAACTCGAAGTATATGGAGTATAAATTAGGGATTGCATTTATTTTTGTTACTGGCGTAATAACGTTATTCCTCCTCGCGATGATATGAACCATGCCGACGGAAAATTTACAGCAACTGAATTTTAACGATGAAGTCACGGGGCTGATATACGGTTATGTTTTTGCGCCGTATAAGGCGCCCCGGCGGATTTCCTCCTGGGAAGTTATCCAGGAATTCAATAGGCTTGCGCCGGAATCAGGTTTCATCTGGCTGCATGTCAATCTCAATCATGCCACTGCTGAAAAATGGCTGAAAAGGCATTTCGACTTGGCGGAGTTTTTCTTCGAAGAAATACGCCAGGGATCGCGCAGCACCCGGATAGAGCGCCAGGGAACGGAGCTGTTCGCCGTATTGAACGATGTCGTTTTCCATCCGCAAAGCGGGGATGACGAAGCGGCCACGCTCTGGCTGTATTGCCGGCAGCAATTGGTTGTTACCGCGCGCCATAAACCGGTCCGCCTTATTGAATTCCTGTTTCGCCGGCTTGATGAATTACAGCCGGTATCACCCACCGCGTTGCTGGTGCAATTGTTGGAGGAACAGGAGGACGTGCTCGAACAAATCGTGCGTCAGGCCAATCAATTCGTCGACGCCATTGAGGAACGGTTGCTGAGCCACCATATCAAAAACAACCGTACCGCCCTGGGGCGGCTGCGCCGGATGCTGTTACGCTATCAGCGCCTATTGGCGCCGGAGCCGGCGGCGTTGTTCCGGCTCATGAGCCGGCCGCCGTCCTGGTTGGATAACGGCGTAGTCCAGGATTTACGGCATTTCGCCGAAGAGTTTACGGTGGTGCTCAATGATCTGACGGGATTGACCGAGCGTATCCGTTTGCTACAAGAGGAGATCGCCGCCAAACAGATGGAGCAGAATAATCGCACGTTGTTTCAACTGACCGTTATTACGGTATTGGCTTTGCCCATCAATATTGTCGCCGGTTTATTCGGCATGAATGTCGGCGGCATTCCGCTGGCCGGCAGCCATCATGGTTTTCTGCTGCTGGTAATGCTTATCACCGTCTTCACCCTGATCGCCGCCTATTGGGCTTTCAGACGCCGGGGGGATGGCGGGTAAAGCGATGGCGGAGGGGGCGGCAAACTGGCTATCTGATCCCGGGAATAATGGTAGTTCAAACGTAATTCCCGGCCGGCGGAAATGAACTCGGTGGTGAAAATAGCGACCAGATTGATTTTGCGTCCGTCGGTTAGGTGCGTTTTGAATCTGGCGATCTCCACGTTGTAGCCCAATTCCCCTTGACATACTGGTTTACCCTCTTCGTTGTAGGCATATATCGTATTGATTTTAGACAGGATACCATCGCTGTCTAAATAGGTGGTCGGTTGGCTTTTTACTGAAATATCGATAATGTAGTCGTGGCTGAACAATTCGCCGTCCCCCATTTCTTTACTCGACACCAGGGTTCCGGAAAATATTCCGATACAGCGCGCCGCGGGCAAATCCTGATTCGCGATAACGCCCCATTGGCCGATCAGGGCGATTTCGTGAGGCGGCAACTCGGATTGGGTCAATTTCCGGCATAGCAGCGTGGTGTAGAGCCGCTGCCTGTCGTCTCCACTTAAACCTGGCGCGACAAAGGGTTTGATATCGGTGGCGGCGTATCGCCTCCCGGAATCAGCCACCAAAGAGAGGTTATTGATAAAACTGATATCAACCTGGGCGCCGCGAACGTCGCGCAGCGGAAAGAGCCGGTTGGCCGCGGGGTCATAACCGCGTCTGATGGCGAGCATGGCTTCTTTCAACCGGTATTTCAGCATGGATTCGAGAATACCTTCCATTGCTTTACTGGCATAATAATGCGCGGCGGCCAGTTCGTCGCCGGCCGCCACGGCTTTCTTATTGCGGCGAAGGTCCACCAGACAAGTAATCAGCATATTATCCTGAACCGGCAACGCGGCCTGGATATCCAAGCCTCGTGCCGTCAGGGCGGTCTTGTCCTGGACGGTAACCATCCGCTGGCTGATAGCGCGGGTGCATTCCAGGCCGATAGTAATGGGGCGGCAGGGATGTTCACCGCTCGCGGCTTTGCCTGATGCCTTTTGCAGCAAGCTATCGGCCACTTTTTGCCATTGTCCCCAGAGCGGACGGCAATGTTCGCAGCAATTGCGTATTTCCTGTAGTCGTTGCTGAATGTTTTCGAGCCGATATGCCGGCAAGTCGCGCAAAAACGGAAAAACAGGGATATGCGCGATAAAGTCATAAGAGCCACTGGGGTTCATCATTCCCTTCCTTGAGAGATTGGCCGCAACCGGGCCACTGGGGAACATAACCGGTCAGGATGCGGTCTCGCCTGCCGGCGCTCGACGTTCGGCGCTCATCGCAGGGCAAAGGGTAGCGGCTTGGTATGGCGGCGGCAAGACCGCCGCCGGAAGGAGTAGTAAATACCCGGTGCCGGGCAGTTCGGCGCGCCTTGGCGGCGAACCTTGTCAGGCGCGCCGGATGATCGGTTCTGGGCGATGGGGTGGGCCTGAGGCGCTATTGGGCGGATGTCTTAAATCATCATCCGTTAGCACAGCCAAGGTAAATAGCTAAAAACCAGTCTGGTATTGGACGATTTCCGCAAAAGAATTGTGCTTGTCCCCTCACGGGACATAAGTCATTACCTGCGCGGGGCGATGGCAATAGACGCCAGTACCGCCAGCGCGATGGCAAGATAACTGACGCCTTGCCAGCCGTCTTGTTCCCAGGCCAGCATCGCCGTCATGGATCCCAAGGTGCCGCCCAGGAACATGCCGCCCATAAACAAGGTATTGACCCGCCCCTTGGCTTGTGCACGCAAACCGTAGATCACATGCTGATTGGCGATAAGCGCGCTTTGCACGCCAAGGTCGAGCAGAATCACGCCGACGATGAGGCCCGTAAGGGTTGTCCAGCCGGCGAAAATCAGCCAGGACAGTAAAACCAGCGCCGCGCCCGCCGTCACTACCCGACGCCCGCCGATCCGATCGGCCAGGCGTCCGGCCGCGGGCGCCGCCAGGACGCCGGCGGCGCCCACCACGCCAAACAAGCCGGCGACGCCGGCGCCGAGTTGATAGCGTTGCGCCAGATAAAGCGCCAGAACGCTCCAAAAGGCGCTGAAAGCCGCGAACAACGAAGCCTGGGTCAGGGTGGCCTGACGCAGCCGCGGTTCTTCACGCCACAGTCGCGCCAAAGAGATCATTAGCTCGCCATAGCCAAGGGAGACCGTGGGTTTTACCGACGGCAATATTCTGCCCATGGCCAGGGCGCCCAGCAGCGCCAGCGGCACCCCCAGCAGAAACATCGCCCGCCAGCCCGCCGAGGCCGAAATGAATCCGGATAAGGTCCGGCTGAGCAAAATACCGCTGAGCAATCCGCTCATAACGGCGCCCACCACGGCGCCGCGCCTGGCCGGGGCAGCCAGGGTCGCCGCCAGGGGCACAATCTGCTGCGCCGCCGTGGCGCCGATGCCCAGCAACAAAGACGCCCCCACCAGCGTCAAAGCGGTCGGCGCGTAGGCCGCCAGCAATGACGCCAGCGCCAGTAACAGGAATTGCGCCACAATAAGTTTACGGCGATCCAACAGGTCGCCCAGCGGCACCAGCAGCAGCAATCCGGCCGCATACCCCAATTGGGTCACGGTCGGCACCAGCGATGCGCCGAACTGTCCGGGAAAGCTGGCGGCGATCATGACCAGCATCGGTTGGTTGTAATAAATATTGGCGACGGCGATACCGCAGGCCACGGCCATGGTAAAAATCAGTAAGGCGCCGAGCGCCACGTTTTTTTCCCGTGATTCCAATGATGTGAGCGACATATTTCCCCCCTTATAAATAAGGCCTTAATCGGCCGATGCGTAATGACCGCCAGCATAAGCGTTGGGCCGTCGCGACAGTAGACGGATAATGAAACTATGAGTTATTCCTGTGCGGAATGAAGCGTGGCCGTCTGGTATAGCGGCCTTTCCCGAATGGATTCGTAGAGATAATTGACGAAGGCGCGGGCCCGCGCACCGGCCAGCCGCCCGGAGGGAAACACCGCCCAGAGATCCATGGCCGGCAATTGCCAGTCATTGAGTACCGACACTACCCGGCCATCGACCAGTTCGGGCGCGAACATCCATTCCGACGCCATGGTCAGACCTAACCCGGACAAGACCAGGGCGCGAATACCTTCGGCGGCCGATACGCGGATCCGCCCCCGGCCATTGACGGCGCGGGTTTCGCCTTGCCGCCTGAAACGCCAGCGGGAACCGCCGCCGTCGCGCTGGGTGTAGACTACCGCCTGATGCGCCGGCAGATCTTCCGGGATCCGCGGTTCGCCCGTGCGGCGAAAATAGTCGGGCGTGCCGAGAATCACCCGCCGGCAGGTATCAAGCCTACGGGCGATAAGGCCGGAATCCGCCTGATCGCCCAAACGCAATGCCACATCAATGCCTTCGGCAATCAGATCGATATGGCGATCGTCAAGCACGACATCGATATCAAGTCCTGGATGGCGCTCCAGAAAACCGGCCAGCCGCGGCAGAATGTGCAAACGGGCGAACGTGACGGGCGCGCAAATGCGTAAACGGCCGGTCAGGCCCGCGCCGGACTCACGGATCGCCGCTTCGGCCTCATTGACATGATCGATGGCGCGTTTGGCGCTTTGGTAGTAATCCTCGCCGGCTTCCGTGGGGGTGAGGCCACGGGTGGAGCGGATAAGCAATCGGACGCCGAGCCGCAGTTCCAGAGTGGCGATAATCTTTGATACCGCCGGCTGGCCGAGATCCAGCCGCTTGGCCGCAGCGGTGAATGAACCGGTTTCCACGACTGTGACAAAAATTTCCATCGCCGCCAGCCGGTCCATATTATTCCTCGCTGGAATGTCTGTGTCATGCCGTCCAGTGTACCTTGCCGGCCGGTGAAAAGGTATCGCGAGACACAACGTATTCCAGCTTGCCGGTCCCAGACCGTTCAACGCATCCCATTGAGCATCGCGTCATGCAGGTCCAGGCGCTGCCAGAAATTTTGTTCGCCAGTACCGGCCGACAAAGGATAGCCATTGGGGATGGCGGTTTTGGCCATCAACGCCCGGCGTTGCGCGACGGTCATCCGAGGCAGCGGCGCCGCCAGTAGAATTTCCGCGCCTTCCGGCACTTTCACCGGACGGGCTTTGGCGTTCTTGTCCGCCGGTAAACCGTAGGTCATGGTATAGCGGTAAAAAACGGTCAGGCCCTTGCCGAAGTAGGGATCGGCCGCACCCTGATTTTTGGCGCACTCCGCCAGGGGCTCACCGCATTCTTTTGCCAGCGCGGCGCGCAGTTGCTGTTTGGCTTCGTCGAACAAGACCCGGTATTTGGGGTCGTTAAGGAAATGGGCGACGTTACGTTCGGCCACCATCCGCGAACCGATGATATCCAACGGATAGTGCACGCCCAAAATGATACGGGAATAGCCATAACGCGCGCCGCGATCCACCAGCGGCAGGAAACGTTCCGGGATCATCTCTCCCATCAGCAAGGCATCCGTATAGCCGGTGTTGGTATGTCCGCTGGGGAAAGACCCGCCGGTGGCGCCGTAGGGTTTATTGTCCTGTACCACCATATCGTCCGGCACCAGGTGGATCTGGTTGCCGGGCCGCAGGAAGGGCCGGGGATAATTAAAATGATCCTTGGCCGCGCCGGTGCTGATTTCCGTTTTTTTGATTAACGCGGCGGCCTTGTCGATCTCGCCGTTTTGATAAGCCGCCAGGAAGGCTTTACCAAGACGGGGGCCAAGGGCGTCGGCCAGGAAAAACAGGTAGCTCTGGCCTTCGGCATCCACCAGCGCCTGCTGCCGCTGTCCCTGGGTGGCGTCGCGATTGATCTGGGTAACAATGGCCAGGTTTCGCGCCAGAACGGCCGGCGACAGACTGGAAAAATCCTGCAGCAGCTCAATACCCGCCTGTTGATTCTGTTTGACATGGAAGTCGTATCCGGATTGCTTTAACCACTGCCAGTCCGCCAGCGTGTCCGATTGTTTCACCTTCTCAAGTTGCGAACGGGTCAACTGGGGGGCGCCGCCTTGCAGCGCCTTGCGCAACGCATTCTGAATATGCTGATCCAACTCGAGAAAATCGGCGTTGCGGCTATAAAACGTGGTGGTGTCGACCACATCGCCGATTCGGCCGGAGTCCATCACATTAACGGGACGCGCCCAGGCGGATGAAAACAGCATCGTGGCGCAGACGATGACCGAGGCAGAGGAATAGCGCATGTCGAATCCTTTGTTAGCGTAAATGGGGGTATTGGCAGGGGAAACGTCATAATGCCATTAAGCTAGGCCGCTTAGATGACAGTTTAATGTCGCCAGGATAACGCCGGAAACGGCGCCGGTCATCCGGTCAGAACTGGCGACCGGGCCGCGACCCGGCCGCGGCGGATTGTTGCCGTTGTCGTTGAATCTGGGACAATTCCTGCGGACGCATCAACTTCAGCGCCCCGGTCGGGCAGACTTCCACACAGGCCGGCCCCTGGTCGCGTTCACTGCAAATATCGCATTTATAGGCCGCGAAGCGATGACCGCCGCCATTGGACAGCGGAATATCGCGCAGGCCGATGACGCCGAACGGGCAGGCCAGGCTACAAGCCTTGCAACCGATGCAAAGCGATGCGCGAATCTCGACGCTGTCCGCGCCGTAGCGAATCGCCCCGGCGGGACAGACATTGGCGCAAGCGGCGTTTTCGCACTGACGGCACAGCACCGGCAACGTTATCTGGGCGGTTTTTACCACCGTTAGCCTGGGCGCGAATGCGTTCCCGGAAATATTGCCGTCGTCATGGGCCAGCGCGCAGGCAATTTCACATGTACGGCAACCAATGCATTGGCGGCTGTCGGCGATAACGAAGCTGTTCATAATGTCGCCGCCGTAGCGTCCCGCGCAAGATCTTTCAAATAGCAACTTATGCTTTCCGCCGCTTTCCGACCTTCGGCGATGGCGGTGACAATCAGGTCCGCGCCGCGGACGATATCGCCGCCGGCGAAAATTTTAGGATTACTGGTTTGCTGCGGATAGCCCGCCACCGCCGGCGCCACCACGCGCCCCTGTTTGTCCAGCACAACGTTATGATCCGCCAGCCAGGCCATGCGATGAGGCCGGAAACCGAACGCCAGAATCACCGCATCGGCGTTTATCCTCTGTTCCGAATCCGGGATCGGCACCGCCCGCCGGCGGCCCGCCGCATCCGGTTCGCCCATGGCGGTCCGAACGACGGCGACGCCGGTCACATGTCCCGACTCGTCAGTCTCAAAACGCAGCGGTTGCAGGTTGAACATGAATTCGGCGCCTTCTTCACGGGCGTTTTTCACCTCCCGTTTCGAACCCGGCATGTTTTGCTCGTCGCGGCGATAAGCGCAAATCACCCGGGCGGCGCCCTGGCGCAGTGACGTTCGCACGCAATCCATGGCGGTATCGCCGCCGCCCAGCACCAGCACGGTCTTGTTTTCCATGCTGACATAAGCACGGCCGTCGGTATCGGGATAGCCCATCAAATGCCGGGTGTTGGCGATAAGAAAAGGCAAGGCGTCGAACACGCCTTCGGCATTCTCATTGTCCAGGCCGGAGCGCATGGATTGGTAAGTGCCTACGCCGAGGAACAAGGCATCATATTCATCAAGCAGTTGTTCCATGGTAACGTCCCGGCCGATTTCAGTGTTAAGCCGAAACTCCACGCCCATGGCGGTAAAAATTTCCCGCCGGCGGACCATAATATGCTTGTCCAGCTTGAAGGCAGGGATCCCGAAAGTCAGCAGGCCGCCGATTTCCGGATAGCGATCGAAGACGACAGGTTGTATGCCGTTGCGGATTAATATATCGGCGCATCCCAGGCCGGCGGGACCGGCGCCAATCACCGCCACCCGCTTGCCAGTGGGGATGACCCGCGAAAGATCAGGTCGCCACCCGCTGGCGAAGGCGGTCTCGGTAATATAACGCTCAATATGACCGATGGTCACGGCGCCGTGCCGTTCATTGAGGGTACAGGCCTGTTCGCACAACCGATCTTGCGGGCAGACGCGGCCGCAGACTTCGGGCAGGCTGCTGGTGCTGTGACTCAGTTCGGCCGCTTCGATAAAGCGGCCCTGTTCGGCCAATGTAATCCATTGCGCAATGGCGTTGTGAAGCGGACAGGTCCATTGACAGAACGTTTGTTCGCCGCAATGCAGGCAACGCCCGGCCTGTTCGACGACCTGATCTTCACTAAAGGGCTGGTAAATTTCATCGAAACCGGTTTTCCGTTGTTCGAGGGGAATCTTCACCGCTTCCAGGCGCGGAGGACGGGGCAAGTCAAGTAAATTGACTGCCGGCGGTTGATTTCGGGCGGTCATCCGTCGAATCGGCGCCAGCCGGGGATCGGCATTCAAAGGGTAACCGGCGGGATCCTTGAGCGCCGCGGCCAGGCGTTTTTGCTGTTGACGAGCGCGAATCCGTTCGTCATCAACTAACTGCAACGCCTGGGTGGGACAAGCGGCCACACAGGCCGGATCGTATTGCCGATCGGCGCAGAGATCGCATTTTTGCGCTTCGGTGCGCTGATAGGCTTCGGCCAGGCGCTGGCTGGGCGGCTGGATGGTTTCGGTCACCACCGTAATCATCCCGAACGGGCAGGCGACCACACAGCTCTTGCAGCCGATGCAGAGCGTCTGATTGACCTGGATGGCGTCATGGTCGCGGGTGATGGCGCCGTTGGGGCAAACAGCGGCGCAGGGCGCATCCTCGCAATGATGGCAAGAGACGGCATAACTGGCTTTATTGCCTTTTATCACTTTAATCCGCGGTGCGAAAGCGTCGCGTTTATCGGGAAAATGCCCGTCGTGATGGCTGACGACGCAGGCCACTTCGCAACTGCGGCAACCGATGCAGGTTTCGGACTCTGCGACGATGAATTTATTCATAAGGCGTTACCTGCCGCGCTTGGGTTCCCCATCGCCGGGCGGTAAGGCCAATATGCGCTGAGGGAGAAATGAAGGAGCTTAATGCCTTACATTTATAATGGTTATTCTTCTCTCTCCGCAATGTTTTTTTCCTCTGAACGAGACGGCGGGCAGCAAGTTTGTGCAGACGGCGGGAGAAAGCGGTTTGCTATGGGGAAAACGCCCAAAGCCAGCCAGAGGTATGCGGAGGGGCGACCTGCTTTATGGCGCACATCGAAGGGTTAACTAACCCATGCAATGTTCCATCGATCACGACCGGTGACGTCCATTTTACTTGGCGAAATTTCTGAGTCCTAGGGTTACGCCGGCGTTTTTGTGCAAATGCCCTGGTTTTTCGGCGATTAGACAGTGATCCGTCGCAAATAAATGGTTATAGTTACTAACTATTTGTCACATGGCGATTTACACGCGGCGCCCTTTCCTACGAGAAAGCAGTACATGCCTGGTTCCACACCACAGCCCGCGGCCAGCGGATGGCGTCTTAATCTGCGCATCATCTCCGTGGTCATGTTCAATTTCGTCAATTATCTGACCATCGGTTTGCCGCTGGCGGTATTGCCGGGGTATGTGCATACCCATATGGGGTTTAGCGCATTCTGGGCCGGGCTGGTGATAAGCCTGCAATATCTGGCGACCCTGCTCAGCCGGCCCTGGGCCGGACGTTATGCCGACCGGGTCGGCGCCAAGCGGATCGTGGTATTGGGATTGTTCGGTTGCCTGTTAAGCGGCGCGGGCTACCTGTTATCGCTGCTGGTGGATGCCTGGCCGGCCATGGCGGCGCTGTGCGCTGGACGGGTTATCCTTGGCGTCGGACAAAGTTTCGTCGGCACCGGCGCGACCCTTTGGGGGGTCGGTGCCGTTGGGTCGTTGCATATCGGCCGGGTCATTTCCTGGAACGGCGTGGCCAGTTACGGCGCATTGGCGGTGGGCGCGCCGTTGGGCGTCGGGTTATATCAGCTCGGCGGACTGGCGCTGCTTTCGGGCGTTATCATCGCGGTGGCGGCGCTGGCCATTGCGGCGGCGCTGCCCAGGCCTCCGGTAAAGACCGCCGCCGGCAAGCAACTCCCCTTCAGCGCAGTGGTGGGCATTATCTGGCGATACGGATTGGTACTGGCGTTTGCTTCATGCGGTTTCGGCGTAATAGCCACGTTCATTACTCTGTTTTACAGCGCTCATCAATGGGAAGGCGCGGCTTTTGCCCTGACGCTGTTTAGCATCGCTTTCGTCGGCACCCGGCTGTTTTTTCCCAATAGCATTAACCGGTATGGCGGTCTGCGTGTTTGCCTATGCTGTTTTATCGTCGAAACCGTCGGGCTGCTGATGGTATGGCTCGCGACGGGGCCGGGGATGGCCGACCTGGGGGCCTTACTGACCGGCGCGGGTTTCTCGCTGGTTTTTCCCGCGCTAGGGGTAGTGGCGATGAAAGAAGTACCGCCGCAAAACCAGGGTAGCGCGCTGGCCACCTTCACGGCCTTTATGGATTTGTCGCTGGGTGTGGTGGGGCCGCTGGCCGGCATGTTGATAACCCATGCCGGC
The DNA here is from genome assembly GCF_005217455.1 of Martelella alba. Taxonomy (GTDB): domain Bacteria; phylum Pseudomonadota; class Gammaproteobacteria; order Enterobacterales; family Enterobacteriaceae; genus Acerihabitans. The sequence goes on along the minus strand of NZ_SZPQ01000006.1, from coordinate 48,572 downwards.
GTCGCGTCGATTTATCTGAGCGCCGCCTTGTTGGTGATGATGGGGCTGGTTATGACGCTGTCTTTGCAGCGTCGGTCCTTACGCAATCTGGCGTCCGGCCGGCGGGGGTGAGCCGCGGCGGCCCGTGGAGCGGGCAGCGGCGGCGACCGGACGGTCTATTTGATCGTGATGGTATTCAAGATTCCCTGCGCGGTTGTTTGCGCCTGCTGCTGGTTATCGGCCGGCAAGGTGACCTGCATGGTCATGAGATGGTTATCCACTTTACCGAACACCACGGAAGAGTATGCGGGTTTGCCGGCGCTGGAGACGATGCTGTCCAGTTGCTGCAACGGCGCGCCGTTGACGGTAACGGACTTATCGGAAATGACCTGTAAATCCGGATCGCGCGAGCGTTGCTGTTCTTCCATGCGCCGGGTGAATACGGCCAGCGGTTCGTCGCTATTGTCGCCGATGATCACGATCACCGCCCGATGTCCGGTTTTGTCGGCGTAAACGTGCATATTATTGGCTTGGGTACCCAACTGGCCGCTTTGGTCGCTCATGTAGTCGGGAAGGGCGAACGCCAGTTTCCCATCCATCAGCGAGACTTTATTGGTGGCCTGGGCGTGCGCCGCGCTATCGGCGGTTTTCTGGTCATTTTTGTTATCGCAACCCGCCAGACCGATAATCAGCATACCGATGCCCAGATATTTCACTACATTCCGCATAGATTTCCTCAATAACTCCATTTCAGCCGATCAGCCATCATACAATTTGAACACGACAGAAAACCATTAACGAAGTGTTAAAGGTTTTTTGCGAGCCATGTCAAATTCTTCCAATCATCATCCCGCGCATCCACCTTGGCCGGCAGATAATGATTTGCTATAAGAAACAATAGCATTCCCGTATATCGGTTGCGCACTTTCACCGTGATCTTATTATAACCCCGCGTCGCGGCCCACTCTTCTTGTGCCATCCATAATCGCCGGCCGATGCCCCGGCGGCGGTAAGCGGGCAGTACCCCGCCCAACCAATTGAAAAACAGCGCCGGCTCCAAGGCGTAGCCGGCCACAAGTCCCACCGGGCAGCCGTCCGCTTCCGCCAGCAGCAAATGATGCGGCTTATGCTGTAGGCGCATCTCCAATTCCAGCAGACCATGGTGAGTGTCATACTCGGGCAGCCGCGCATAAAGCGAATGGATTTCTTTGGCGCTGGCCGCGCGTAACAGGGTGGTCATGGCGTCTCCCGCGGACAATATTCCCATCGCCTTTCCCGCTGCCGCCGCGCGTAATATATAGGGTATAGCGCAATTCCGCCGCTAACTCAGTTGGAGAAATCCGGTTTCATGCGCGCGGCCGCATCTTTTCAATAACAGATTGAGAAGCATGCCATACATCGGTAGAAAGAAGATCAGGCTTATCAGTAATTTGAAAGTGTAGTCCACCGTGGCGATTTCCACCCAATTGACCGCCATAAAAACATTTGTGCTTTGGTAGAACGCGATAAAGAAAAACGCCATCGTATCGCTCAGGTTACCCAGCAAACTGGACCCCGTCGGCGCCACCCACCAGCGGCGGCCCTTACGCAGTCGGTTGAAAACATGCACATCCAGTATCTGTCCCAGGGCATAGGCCATAAAACTGGCGCAGGCGATACGCGCCACAACAAGATTAAAATGGCCCATGGCGGCCAGACCCTGCCACTGACCCTGGTAAAATAACGAAGAGACGCAGTAAGAAATCAGCAGGGCGGGCACCATAACCGTGAATATAATTCGTCGGGCCAGCGGCGCGCCGAACAGTCTCACCGTCAGGTCGGTGGCCAGAAAAATGAACGGAAAAGTAAAAGCGCCCCAAGTGGTTTGAAAACCGAAAATAGCTATCGGTAACTGAACCAGATAATTGCTGGAGGTGATAATGACGATATGGAACAAAGAGAGCCATATCAACGCGCTTAGGCGTTGGCGTAGCATGGATAAGTACATTTTGCGACCTTTTTGGCAATGGGGTGAGGGAACCCGGGACAATAAACGCGCCTTTTTTAGCACGCGGCGCGCATAATACCTGGTTACACTAATAATGCAACCGTGGTCAAGATGTTCGGCAATACCCCCCCTGTCGGCGGCACACGCCCGTTCCCGAGACGGGTGCCGCGTGCTTGCCGCCGCGATGCAACGCCAATGAGTTAGGATATATGAGTGATTAGGATATATGAGTGAGATGAAGCATAAGATGGACGTCCCGCCCGACCTTTTTGCCGGCGCGGATCACACGTTGGACGCCCAGGGCCTGCGTTGCCCCGAGCCGGTAATGATGGTGCGCAAGGCCGTTCGCGGTATGGTTTCCGGTCAAACACTGCTGATTATCGCCGATGATCCGGCCACTATCCGCGATATTCCCGGATTTTGCCGCTATATGGACCATATTTTGTTGGCGCAAATGACCGAAAACCCTCCCTACCGTTACTTGTTGCGCAAAGGCTAACCCATAAGGGCCCTGGTGGTTCAGGACGGGGAGGGGCCGTCGCGGATTTCAGATATAAAGCGATCGGACGATAAGAAAATGCCCGGCGAAGTAGCAGGCGGCAACCACCGCTCGCGATGCCCGGAAAGAATAACGGTAGTGGCTTATCAACCAGACGGCGGAGGCGACCAACAGCAATGCCGTCCCGGCCAACAGCGAAAAACCATGACTTGAGCGGTTGCCGAAATACTGCTCGCCGGCCACCCACACCATTATCAGGGTCATGGCCACATAGGTGCAAATAGGCCAACGTAACTCATGTAGCCGCGTCCAGACCGCCGTAAGCAGCAACGCGCCGATGATCAGTAGCGCGACCGGCAGCGGCCAGAAAATGCTGAACGTCATCTGGCTGGCGAAACCCAGCGTATACAGAAGATGGGATAAAAAATAGGCGCCGATGACATACATCATTCGTTCTTTAGGTAATAATGACAAGGTATCCGCCGCCAGCGTCGCCACCAGTCCGAGAAGAATCAGGTAACCGGTGGCGGTCATTACCGGCGCTTGTAGGGCGAGAACCAGCAGCAGCAGCAGCGTAACCGGCCTAAACAGCCAGCGTTGCCAGGCCGGACCGCGATAGGCGGCATCCACAAACAGCCAGCCGGAAAACACAACCGCGATAAAAGACCAGATCATTTTTTATCCTTAGTGTCGGTAATGGACGGATCCCGTAAATCCTTCGGGTCTGGTACGCCGGTGCCTGTCATCGTCCGGCCGCGGCTATGCGCCGGTATTAACGAAGATTGGCCAAGGATGGTGCGTCTCAACGGCGCTTCATGCTATGTTAGCGCCAGATTTTTTATATGCAAAACGCATTAACCCAGAATGAAGGGAGATAGCCGGGTTATGAGCAACGAACAGCCCCTGTATCGTATTCAGTTCATCAACAACGGGAAAAACTACCAGCTATTTGTGCGGGAACTGAGCCAAAGCCCGATGTTTGGATTTATCGAGATCGGCGATTTCGTTTTCCATAGCCATAGCACGGTCTTGGTGGATCCGAGCGAAGAAAAGCTCAAGACCGAATTTTCGGGCGTCACCCGCAGCTACATTCCCCTTCATTCGGTCATCCGTATCGACGTGGTAACCGAAAAGGGCAGCGCGCGTATCTCGGAACTTGGCGATAATGTCACGGTGCTGCCTTATCTACCGGGTAAGAAGCCTTGATATCCCTTGATAACCGTCCTTTGGGCGGGTGGGGATGGATTATCGGCGCTTAAGTTTTTTCTGCCAGGCCAGCATCTCGAAAACGCCGAACAGAAACATCCGGATTTGGAAAATTACCGAAAATTTCGGTTCGTCCCTGGTCAATGTGGCCTTGAGCAGGAACAATTGCAGCAAGTGCATGACCGCCATGAATATCAGGGCAACATCCAGGAAATATTTCAAAGGCTTCGGCGAGGGGCGCACGACATTGAGCAGCAGGAAGCCCCAGACGAGCAACATGAATAACCGGCCGATATTAATCCACATCTTAAAGCTCCTGTGAGGTATCCTGGCGGAAAAACAGTCGATAAGCCACCTGGCCGGCCGTTTTTTCCCGGTGGGGGCGCCAGGTGGGCGGCAAGGAGAGCGAGCGGTTTTCCGTTTCGGTTTCAATGTAAATCCAGGCCTGTGGCGCCAGCCAGCCATGCTGTTCCAGCAAACGCGCCGCGGGATCAAGCAGGTTCTGGCGAAAGGGCGGGTCGAGAAAGATCACATCATAGGGCGTTCCCGGACGGTCTAGCCAGCGCAGGCAGTCGGCGGCGATCACCTCGCCGTTGGCGGCTTCCAGCAACCGCAGATTTTTGTCCAGTTGCGCGGCCACCGCACGATCCCGCTCCAATAAAGTGGCTGAACCAGCGTAGCGGGACAGGGCCTCGAATCCCAGCGCGCCGCTGCCGGCGAAACAGTCCAGGCAGCGGGCGTCCCGGATAACGGGGGCCAGCCAATTAAACAACGTCTCCCGTACCCGATCGGTGGTGGGACGAAGTCCCGGACTGTCGGGAACCGGTAATTTGCGCCCGCGCCATCGTCCGCTTATCAAGCGGATATGCCCGGCGGGACGTGTGAGAGTATTTTTCGCCATGTATGCCTTGGGGTGCGCCGTTGCGGCCTGATGCCATGATGAAATCAGTATTGATGGCCGGCTATTCTACCGGCCCGGCGGACCGGGGGGAATGTTAATTCATCACAGATCGCCGACGGGGAGGGGGAAATCCCCGTGAGCACGTGTAGAGACGCCGGGAAAAGTGATAAACTCTTAAGTTTATCAGTCACGTTATGCAACCGCCAAGATGATGGAGCGGGGAGAGTGGTCGCAAATGGCAAAAGAGAAAAAGCGCGGTTTTTTGTCCTGGCTCGGCATTAACCGCCAAGACGACGAAACCCAAACGCCGCCGGAAGCGCCGTCGAAGGATGCGGCCGAACCCACCGCCGCCGGGGATGCGGCCGAACCCGTCGCCGGGGATGCGGCCGAACCCGTCGCCGGGGATGCGGCCGAACCCGTCGCCGGGGATGCGGCCGAACCCGTCGCCGGGGATGCGGCCGAACCCGTCGCCGGGGATGCGGCCGAACCCGTCGCCGGGGATGCGGCCGAACCCGTCGCCGGGGATGCGGCCGAACCCGCCGCCGGGGATACGGTCGAACCCGCCGCCGGGGATGCGGCCGAACCCGCCGCCGAGGCTATCGTAGCCGTCACCGAACAGGCGGCCCAACGACAGGCTGCCGGGACGGAGGGCGGCGAAGCGATGCCGACGCCGCCCTCCGTCCGGGACGACACGGATCCCGTCACGGCCGGGGACGTCGGGTTCGACTCTGACCACGTAGCCCCTTTGCCGTCGGATACCGGCCAACCACAACCGCCGTCCCCGCCGCGGCCCGGTCCGGCGCCGGCGGGTGAGCAACCGCCCGTCCCCGCGCCAGACAGCGAACCGATCCCCCCGGATAACATCGCGTCGACCGCCGTGCGGGGGGGCGACGCGGCCGCCGGGGAGCAAGAACGTCCCGCGCGCCAGGGATTTTTCGCCAGACTCAAACGCAGTCTGGTAAAAACCCGGCAAAATCTCGGATCCGGATTTATCGGATTGTTCCGCGGGAAAAAGATAGACGATGATCTGTTCGAACAATTGGAAGAGCAGTTGTTGATAGCCGACGTGGGCGTGGAAACCACCCGTAAAGTGATAGCGGGCCTGGTGGAGCACGCCGATCGCCGCCAGCTCAAGGACGCGGATGCGCTATACGGCAAACTGAAAGACCAAATGGCCGCTATTTTGTCCCGCGTGAGCCAGCCGCTGCGGGTCGACGGCAAGGTTCCGTTCGTTATCCTGATGGTCGGCGTCAATGGCGTCGGCAAAACCACCACCATCGGCAAGCTGGCCCGCCAGTTCCAGGCTGAGGGCAAGACGGTTATGCTGGCGGCCGGCGATACCTTCCGTGCGGCGGCGGTGGAGCAATTGCAGGTCTGGGGCGAACGTAATCACATCGCGGTGGTGGCGCAGCATACCGGCGCCGACTCCGCCTCGGTCATCTTCGACGCCATCCAGGCCGCCAGCGCGCGTGGCGTCGATGTCCTGATTGCCGACACCGCCGGTCGTCTGCAAAATAAAGGTCATCTGATGGACGAGTTGAAGAAGATTGTCCGGGTGATGAAAAAACTGGATCCGGAGGCGCCGCATGAAGTCATGCTTACGCTGGACGCCAGTACCGGCCAAAATGCCGTCAGCCAGGCGAAGCTATTCAATGAAGCGGTGGCGCTGACCGGCATTACGCTGACCAAACTGGACGGCACCGCCAAGGGGGGCGTGATTTTCGCCATCGCCGACCAATTCGGCATCCCCATCCGCTATATTGGCGTCGGCGAAGGGATAGAAGATTTACGGCCGTTTGATGCCGATGATTTTATTGAGGCGCTATTTGCCCGTGAGGATTGATTAGGATGATTCGCTTTGAACATGTCAGCAAAGCCTATCTCGGCGGACGACAAGCGCTGCAAAGCGTCAACTTTCATTTGCGTCCGGCCGAAATGGCCTTTCTGACTGGCCATTCGGGAGCGGGGAAAAGTACCCTGCTCAAATTAATTTGCGGTATTGAACGGCCTAGCGCGGGGCATATTTTTTTTGACGGACACGACATCAGCCGATTGAAAAACAGCGAGGTGCCTTTTTTGCGTCGCCAGATCGGCATGATTTTTCAGGATCACCACCTGCTGATGGAACGGACGATTTACGATAATGTGGCGATGCCCCTCGTTATCGCCGGCGCGAGCGGCGAGGATATCCGGCGCCGGGTTTCGGCGGCGCTGGATAAGGTCGGGTTGCTGGATAAAGCGCGCAATTTTCCCATCCAGCTCTCCGGCGGCGAACAGCAGCGGGTGGGCATCGCCCGTGCGGTGGTAAACAAGCCCGTGGTGTTATTGGCGGACGAACCAACCGGTAATCTCGACGACGCGTTGTCGGAAGATATCCTGCGTTTGTTCGAGGAATTCAACCGTGTCGGCGTGACGGTTTTGATGGCGACCCATGATTTGGGGCTTATCGCCCGACGGAACTATCGTATCATGTCATTGAATCAGGGACGGATGGCCGGGGGCGCCGATGGTGAATAAACTTAACCGGCCGCGGGCGGCCCGCGACGCCAAAGCGGCAAAAAGCAAGGCATTGCGCGGCGGCCGGCGTGAACAATGGGCTTATGCCTGGAGCAATACCCTGGGGGACCTGCGGCGTCAGCCGTTAGCGACTCTACTAACGGTGATGGTTATTGCCATCTCGTTGACCTTGCCCAGCGTATGCTATCTGGTATGGAAAAACGTCAGCCAGGCGGCCGAGCAGTGGTATCCGGCGCCGCAACTGACGGTGTACCTGGATAAAACCCTGGACGACAATGCCGCGCTGAAAGTATTGGACCGCTTAAAGCAGGAGGCGGGCGTCGAAAAGGTGAATTATCTCTCCCGCGAGGAGGCCATGGGCGAGTTTCGCAACTGGTCCGGATTCGGCGGCGCGCTGGACATGCTGGAGCAAAACCCGCTGCCGGCGGTGGCGATTATCACGCCGAAACTGGATTTTCAAAGCGCGGATACCTTGAAAACCCTCAGGGATCGGGTCGCCGCGGTGCCCGGCGTCGACGAAGTCCGCATGGACGACAGTTGGTTCGCCCGTCTGGCGGCGCTGACCGGACTGGTGGGGCAAATTTCGGCAACTATCGGCCTATTAATGATCATTGCCGTTTTCCTGGTCATCGGCAATAGTATCCGTCTGAGCATCTTCAGCCGTCGGGATACCATCAACGTCATGAAACTGCTCGGCGCCACCGACGGATTCATTTTGCGGCCGTTTTTGAACGGCGGCGCGATGCTGGGGCTGTGCGGCGCGCTGGTATCGTTGATCTTGTCCGAAACGCTGGTATGGCGGCTGGGTTCGGTCGTGGCCAATGTGGCGGCGGTCTTTGGCACCACGTTCGTCATCCGCGGTTTTAACTGGATGGAGGTCGTGTTGCTGCTACTGGTCTCCGCCATGATAGGCTGGCTGGCGGCCTGGCTGGCGACGGTGCAACATTTACGCCGATTTACACCGCAATAGGGCGATCTTTTGTTATACTTGTTCATCGAACATTTCGACCGCACGGGCTGATCAGCGTTTTTTATTCCCTGAACTAAGATACAACGTGCCGGTCTTAAACTCTGGGTAATTCGAGTCGCATCACGGCGGCAAGCGCGCGACAAATTCGTCGGGAACGATTTAAACCGCCAGCGGTGGGCCTCCGGTAAGAATGATAATGCCCCGCATGCCTCCCAGGCGCATAGCCGACTAAGCGACGGGGCGACCGAGCGCGGCCACCAATGAGGCGGCTTGAAATATGGCGAGTAGAGTATCGGCTGTACAGTCACGGCATGCGGCCTTAGAGGCCATGCCTTGCGACAGCGGCAGAGAATTTAGCGAGAGGTCTTGAATGATCAAAGATATGCAAGCTTTAGCCCTGATACCCCAAGGCAGTCTGGAAGCCTATATCCGGGCGGCCAACGCCTATCCGATGTTGACGGCGGAGGAAGAGCAGTCTCTGGCTGAACGGTTGCATTATCAGGGCGATTTGGAAGCGGCCAAGAAACTTATTCTTTCCCATCTGCGTTTCGTCGTGCATATTGCCCGGAGCTACTCCGGCTACGGCTTGCCGCAGGCGGACCTGATCCAGGAAGGCAATATCGGTTTGATGAAAGCCGTGCGCCGTTTCAACCCCGAAGTGGGGGTCCGTCTGGTGTCTTTCGCGGTGCATTGGATCAAGGCCGAAATCCACGAGTACGTTTTGCGCAACTGGCGCATCGTCAAAGTGGCCACCACCAAAGCCCAGCGCAAGCTGTTTTTCAACCTGCGTAAGACCAAACAACGGCTGGGCTGGTTCAATCAGGATGAAGTGGAAATGGTGGCCAAGGAACTTGGCGTTACCAGCAAAGACGTGCGTGAAATGGAATCGCGGATGGCTGCCCAGGATATGACATTCGATCCGACGCCGGAAGAAGAAGCGCGTGAGGGCCAGCCGATGGCGCCGATGCTTTATCTTCAGGACAAGTCGTCCGATTTCGCCGACGGCATCGAGGAAGATAATTGGGATGATCATGCCGCCGACAAGCTTAGCGCAGCGCTGGAAGGCCTGGATGAACGGAGTCAGCATATTATTCGCGCCCGTTGGCTGGATGACGACAATAAATCCACTTTGCAGGAATTGGCCGATCATTATGGCGTTTCGGCAGAACGGGTGCGTCAACTGGAAAAGAACGCCATGAAGAAAATGCGGCTGGCGATCGAATCCTGACATGTCCTTTCCCCTTGAAAAAGCCGGCCAAAGACCGGCTTTTTTATAGGCGGAATTCCCCACCCGAAAAAACATTATGATGAAAAGTTGCCTTCCTCTTCATTATTCTCAGTCACCTATTTATGTCAGCTAATGGCGATGCGATGTATCGCCGACTTCCCACCGTATAGAGTAAATTAAGAGTATAAACGGTTATTAATTAGATGAATTCCTTCGAACAAATAGCGCTTTACCTGCGTAAATATCACTGTTATTTTACTTACCGAGTCTGCGGAAGTATTTTCAATATTCCTTAATTCTAAAGAATTATAATACATACTTTATACTCTAGATAATTCAAGTTGCATCACGGCGTCACGCGAGTGACCAATATCTTGGTAACGAATTTGTCTCCCCTATGCCGCCGCGATCTTAAGTGAATTATTTATAGTATAAATATAATTATCTCTTCAATATATGTTGCAGCAATTTAGATATATCCATATTGTCATTTCATTAAATTCAACGGAGAGGCATCATGCACCATATACAATTTTTGAATTCTTTTCCGCAACATTATTCTTTACCTTTAAACCTCTATGGCGGGAATGTTCATTCCGGCAATTGCCACCCGCCGGGGGAGATTCCCGTTTTTTCTCGCCAGCATGCCGCCGGTCCGGGCGGTAATCCGGGTCACGGTTGCCCTATCGCGGCTATGGCCAATCGAATGCCGGCGCCAACCCATATCAGCAATCTGGTCATCGGTATGGGGTCCACCATGCCCTCCTTGATGACATTAATGCCCTCGCAGATACTGCTGCCCGTCATGGCTCACGCCGTGTTGCCATCGCACTGCTCCGCAACTATGCCGCATCCGTCTGCTTGCGCCCGCCAACGCATGTTTTGCGATGGCCCTCCCCAACGCGGACATGGGTGTCAGGCGGCTCCTCAACGTCACCCGATTCCCGTGCGCGATCCGGATGCCGGACATGATGGCCCCGCGAATGCTTGCCATAAGGCGCCATCCGTACCGCCGCTTACCAGACCAACACCCGCCGCCGATTGTTATGACATTGAAAATGACGACGGGGATAGCCAGTCGGAGAGCGCCTACTACGCCGTCCCGGCTCCCGATGGCAATGGACAAAAAGAAACGCCCGAGCAAGTACATATTGTGCCCGGGTATGACGTACCGGTTAGAGCATGGTCTCCCTCCCCTGACGTGTTCGATGAGGAAAAAGCGCTCTGCGACGCTTACCCCGTCCAGCCCGGTCAAGAGAGTTCCCAACCGCTGACGATGGAACCCGCGGCGAAAAGTAACGAAAACGCGACCGCTTGAGACGACGCGAGACGCATTCGGCGGCAGTTCCACCGCGAACGCCACGCAAATGCCACTGTCGGCGTAGTCCATGACGCGACAGTAACTTCATTAAAATCATTGCATATTTTATACAAAAATGGCATATTTTATACAATATGCCATTTTGCGGATTTTGCCGTCTTGTCCAGGGAAAGGGGCAATCCCTTTGCTGAGTGACCGGCATCCGGAACTTCGCCGATAGCCGACCGTTCACGGCGTTTGACCAGCTCAGTCATATCATACCCGTGGCCGGATGCCGAACGCCATTGCCTTATTCATCTTCGCGAGAAACGGAAATTACCCTATGTCCTTTGTGATGCCCATTGGCGGCGCCGATACGCCGGAACCCATGTCCTTGCCGGAAATCGTTTATCGCAAATTGCGCGATGCCATTCTCAATGGCGTTTACCCCCCGGGAGCCATGCTGCGCCAGGAAGAGGTCGCCGCATTGCTGGGCGTCAGTCGTAACCCATTGCGCGAGGCCCTGCCCAGGTTGGAATCGGAGGGCGTGGTCGTGCTGTATCCCCGGCGTGGTTATGCGGTCGTCAAACTGGATCCCGCCGAGATAGTCAATGTTTTTGATTTACGCATTCTGTTGGAAACGGAACTGGCCGGACGTTCGGTAAAGTCGAAAACGCACACTGATGAGCAACAGGTGCAAGCTATTCTGGACGAGATGGCCTCACTGGCCGAGCAGGCGGAAACCGCCGACAGGGTCCGCTGGTTCGATTTAAATCTGCGCTTTCATGATGCACTGCTGTCGCCGGCCCATTGTCCCCACCATATGAAAGCCCTGGCGCAATCCCGCGGCGTGCTGGAGGCCTATATTCGGGCCGAGGTGCGGCTGACGGGCGACCTGGCCCAGGCCCAGACGGAACACACCCGCATGGCCCAGGCTTTTTACGCCGGTCAGGGAGAATCGCTGATTCGTTTGACACGGGAACATTCCGAACACACTCGGGATCGTTTATTGCGCGGGCTGGCGCGCTAGCCGGCATTTCGTCGCGCCCCCTTCCGGCAGTAAGGGAATGCCGGTAGATTCATTCGCACCGGGTTGCCACAGGGTTCCCCAGCCGGCCTATAGGCAGGATCTCAATATCGACCTGATCGCCGTGGGTCAGAAATTTCGGCGGATTGAAGCCGATGCCGACTCCGGCGCATGTCCCGGTGGCGATGATATCGCCGCTTTCCAGCGACATGGTCCGACTAAGGGTCTCAATTAGGGTGGGAATATCAAAGAGTAAATCCGCCACGCTGGCGTTCTGCCTGAGCTCGCCGTTGACCCAGGTCCTCAGTTGCAATTGTTCGGGCGAGGGTATCTCATCGGCTGTGACCAGCGCCGGACCCATAGGGCAATAACCATCAAGGCTCTTTCCCAAAAACCACTGTCTGTGAGCCTGTTGCAGGGTGCGCGCCGTCACATCGTTGATAATGGTATAGCCGAAAACATGGGCCATGGCTTCGGCGCGTGCAATATGACGACCCCCCCGGCCAATCACTACCGCCAGCTCGCCTTCGTAATCGGTGGAGTCGCTATAGTCGAGATAGGCCGGGATTGTCATGCCGGGACCTATCACACTTGACGGCGCTTTGGTAAATATCACCGGCAACGCCGGCGTATTTTCGTTGGCGCTGGCATCAAAACCACTGGCCTGAAATTCTTTGGCATGTTCGCGATAGTTTTTCCCTACGCAAAAAATATTGCGCGCCGGGCGAGGAATCGGCGCCAGCAGTTGGACCCGATCCCGCTCCACCCAACCAACGGGATCTGCCTCTGGTTCCCGGCCCATCGCGGATGATTGGATAAAGGCCAGCATATCGCCGCCGGCCGGGCCGCTGAATGGCTCTATGGCGGTATTGGCGGCGTTCAGCCGGCCGATCCGCACAATCCCCTCCCACACAAAACTGACTAATTTCATGTTTGGCTCCCCTGTGAATGGCGCTTGGTCAAGTCACAACAAAGCCTAATCTGGACTGAACCAATCTACAACCAATTTATAAATTGGAGTATTATTTGCGCTGATTGGCGGCAATAAAAAAGAGGGATGAGGGATCTTTGGCGCTGATGGTTACGGATATGATAAGCTCAGGAGCATTTCCGGTCATCGTAGGTTCTGGCCAATACCCACCCTAATTTGCGTCGGTATTCCCGCCTGTTTTTGCGGGGCCGGCAACCGGCCTTGAAGGAGATCGCGTCATGAAGCCCGCTGCGCAAGCGCAACCGACCTTATCCGCGGCGCCGGGAGCCGTCAAACCGAATCCCGCGTCGCATGCCCTTGCCGCGCGGATCAAATCCCATCTCGCACAATTAAAGCTGGCAAACGGGGACCGGCTTCCTCCCGAGCGGGAATTGGCCCAAGCGCTGGGCGTAACCCGGTCAATTCTGCGGCGGGGGCTTAAGCGGCTTGATGCCGAGGGGTTTTTATGGCGGCATGTGGGCAAGGGGACTTTTATCGGTCCGGCCCCTATCGGCGCGGATTCTCTTAGCGCCGGCATGGACAGCTATATGAATCCCCATGATTTGATGGAGGTTCGGGTGTTTCTGGAACCGCCGGCGGTGGGCTTGGCCGCCCTCCGTGCCACCCCTGCCGAGCTGAGCGAGATTCAGCGTTGTCTGGATGCTTCGTTAACGGCCGCCACGGCGCTGGAATATGAACATTGGGACGGTTGCCTGCACCGGGCGATGATCAAAAGCACCAAAAATATGTTGCTGGTGAAAATTGGCGAATTATTCGAATCGGCGCGGGATGAACGCGTATGGGGCAAACTCAAGGAACGTTCTTCCAGCGTCGAACGGCGCGAGCATTACAGCCGGCAACACCGGGCCATCGTGGCGGCGCTGCGCGATCGTAACCGCGGTGATGCCGAAACGATCATGCGGGAACATTTACTGGATGTGCAAAAGGATCTGCTGCGTGTCAGCGGCCGGGAATAACAGCCGGATATCCCGGTTTGGGCGCCCTGATTCCCCTGGGGTCGTGCAATTGAAATGAACCCAATTCAAACCAATACAGGCATGTTAGCGCTTTGGGTTATGATCCCACCCTGTTTTCCGCCGTTATTCCGCCAAACCAGCAACCCATCGCGTGTCGTATTAAGGATTGTCACTCAACGGCGGGGGGTGACCATCCAGGCAATCGGTAGGTATTCAGGTCATAAGTGTGGGTTATGAATAACGAGTCATGGGCAGTGGAACACTCACCCTGTTTCCGGCCGTGATCCCACGCCCGGTATCTTGCTTGTTGTTGGACTCGCGGCTGGAACCGCTATCAATTATCTAACGTCGCTTATGCCACCCGTCCGATTCGCGGCTAAAGCCGCATGCCGTCATGAAGTGATCCATTATCGCCATATCTTCCACCGGCTGATCGTGGCTGAGCCACCAATGATTGATGTCCGGTAATTGCCGCTGTGTTTCGTCAAGTAAGTATAGGCCCACGCCGCGCCGGCGGGTCACCTGGCGTACCAGGGGCATCAGCAACCGGCCTTCGCCCCATTCTTTGTCGATGACCGCCTGCAAGGCGCCCAGTAGCCGATCGTTGAACTTGGCGGCGAAGACCTGATACGACGGGGAAAGTTTTGCTTCCAACGCGGCGATATCCTCATTCGGCCAGATTTTCGCCAGGTCGATTTTATCTTGTGCGGTGAAGCGTGAGAGCCGTTCAATTGTCAATTTCATGCGTGTCGTCACTTAATGCGCAAAAATATAATGTAGCGTATATGTTTATAAAACATTATCAAAATAGGGGATTACCAAAACTTGCCAAATGATTCTGTCCAATAACCAATCTCTCATTAAATAATCTCCCTGTTAACGATAAGCTGGAATAAGTCACTAAAAAAATGATTATATCAGGACGATAATACCATTATTTTGTTCTGCCGATGCAGGTTATTTCTTAAAGTATAAGTTGATTTACAGCATAATATTTCTGTTTAATAATATGAAAAATAAAAGCTTATTTGGGAACTCGCTTCAAAAAGGCTAACTCGTTATTACATATAATAAAAACTTCTGGTTACCGTCATTGTCCGGTTAAAAATCAGACAGCAAACACAATACAATAATCACGGAGAACATGTGGATGAATTTCAACAAAGGTAACACTTTGCTGGCCGGTTGTGTGGCCTTGGCGATGAGCCACGCCGCTTGGGCGCAGGATATCAAGGTGGCGATCGTCGGCGCGATGTCCGGACCGGTAGCCCAGTACGGCGATATGGAATTTACCGGCGCGCGTCAGGCCATTGCCGATATCAATGCCAAAGGGGGGGTCAAAGGCAACAAGCTGGTGGGCGTCGAATACGACGACGCCTGCGACCCTAAGCAGGCGGTGGCGGTGGCCAACAAGGTCATCAATGACGGCATCCGTTATGTCATAGGCCATCTTTGCTCTTCATCCACCCAGCCGGCTTCCGATATTTACGAAGACGAGGGCGTCATCATGATCACCCCGGCGGCCACCAATGCCGACCTGACCACCCGGGGCTACAAGATGATTTTGCGGACCACCGGCCTGGATTCGGACCAGGGACCGACCGCCGCCAAATATATTCTCAACGACATCAAACCGAAACGTATCGCCGTAGTGCATGATAAACAGCAATACGGCGAAGGGTTGGCGCGCGCCGTGCAAGACAGCCTGAAGAAAAACGGCGGCAATGTGGTCTTGTTCGAAGGCATCACCGCGGGTGATAAAGATTTTTCCACTTTGGTGGCCCGCCTGAAAAAAGATAACGTCGATTTTGTTTATTTCGGCGGCTATTACCCTGAAATGGGGCAGATCCTTCGCCAGTCGCGTCAGGCCGGACTGGATATCCAGTTTATGGGGCCGGAAGGGGTCGGCAATGCTTCATTGTCCAACATCGCCGGCGCGGCATCCGAAGGGATGTTGGTGACCTTGCCGAAACGCTATGACCAAGTGCCCGCCAACCAGCCTATCGTGAATGAATTCAAGGCCAGTAAGAAGGACTATACCGGGCCGTTCGTCTGGACGACCTACGCGGCGCTTCAGGCATTGACCACCGGTATGCAACAGGCGGGGATGGAGCCCGAGGACATCGCGAAGTATCTCAAAGCCCATACGGTAAATACTGTAATGGGGCCGTTGAGCTGGGATGAAAAGGGCGATCTGAAGGGATTCGAATTCGGTGTATTCAAATGGCATGCAGACGGCACTTCCACTCCAGTGAAGTAAGCCGCTTTCCCCCTGACTTGCAACACGCCGCCGGCCGGATTGACTCCCGGCTGCGGCGATAAAGGTTTATGGTATGTCCGAGCAGTTCCTCTATTTTATGCAGCAGTTGTTCAACGGCGTCACGTTGGGCAGCACCTATGCATTGATTGCCATTGGCTACACCATGGTCTACGGCATTATCGGCATGATCAATTTCGCCCACGGCGAAGTCTATATGATCGGCAGTTATGTCTCTTTCATCGTTATCGCCGCCTTGATGATGATGGGTGTCGACACAAACTGGCTATTGATTGGCGCCGGATTTATCGCGTCCATCTTCATCGCCAGCGCGTATGGCTGGAGTATAGAACGGGTGGCTTACAAACCGGTTCGTTCCTCCAAACGCCTGATCGCCTTGATTTCGGCCATCGGCATGTCGATCTTTTTGCAAAACTACGTCAGCCTGACCCAGGGATCGCGGGATTTGGCGCTGCCGACCCTGGTCAGCGGCCAATGGGTACTGGGGCAGCGCAACGGGTTCGTCACCAGTATCAGCACAATGCAACTGATTATCTGGGTCGTCACCTTCCTTGCCATGTTGGCGCTGACGGTATTTATCCGCTATTCGCGTATGGGACGGGCATGCCGCGCCTGCGCCGAAGATTTAAAAATGGCCAGCCTGCTTGGCATCAGTACCGATCGGGTGATCTCGCTGACCTTTGTGATAGGCGCGGCGATGGCGGCGGTGGCCGGGGTACTGCTGGGCCAATTCTACGGCGTCATCAACCCTTTTATCGGGTTCATGGCCGGGATGAAGGCGTTCACCGCGGCGGTACTGGGCGGCATCGGCAGTATCCCCGGCGCCATGCTCGGCGGTTTAATCCTGGGCGTGGCCGAATCGCTGACGTCGGCTTATCTGAGCAGCGAATATAAGGACGTGGTGTCGTTCGCTTTGCTTATCGTGGTATTGCTGGTACTGCCTACCGGAATTCTGGGCCGTCCGGAGGTGGAAAAAGTATGAAACTCGGTACGTTGCTGGGCGCTTTACTGTCCGCCCTGATGCTATTGGTACTGGCCTCGCTGATGATGGGCATGCAGCTCGGCCTGGACGGCACCCATCTGGTAGTGCATAACGCCGGCCAGGTCCGCTGGTTGTGGATTGGCGCCGGATGCGCCGTGGTTTTCCTGTTTCAGCTGCTGCGGCCGCTTTTTCAGCGCGGCCTGAAAAAAATCAGCGGTCCGTCCTGGGCGCTGCCGAGTTTCGACGGCTCCACGCCGCGGCAGAAGATGTTGGCGGCGCTGCTGATTCTGGCCGCCATCGCCTGGCCGTTTCTGGTCTCGCGCGGGTCGGTGGATATCGCGACCCTGACCATGATATACGTGATCTTGGGGCTGGGGTTGAACGTGGTGGTGGGGCTCTCCGGACTGCTCGTACTGGGGTATGGCGGATTTTATGCCATCGGCGCCTATACCTATGCCCTACTGGCCCATTATTACGGCTTGAGTTTCTGGGAGTGCCTGCCGCTCGCCGGGCTGGTATCGGCTGCTTTCGGTTTTCTGCTCGGGTTTCCGGTGCTCAGGCTGCGCGGCGACTACCTGGCGATCGTCACGCTGGGGTTTGGGGAGATCGTCCGGATCTTGTTATTGAACTTTACCGATCTGACCGGCGGTCCGAACGGCATCAGCCAGATCCCCAAACCGACATTCTTCGGCCTGGAGTTCAACCGCCAGGCGCGCGAGGGGGGCTGGGGATCGTTTCATCAGTTTTTCGGCATCAAGTACGATCCCAATGATCGGGTCATTTTCCTTTATATGGTGGCGTTGCTGCTGGTCGTACTGACGTTGTTTATTATCAACCGTCTGTTGCGAATGCCGCTGGGGAGGGCTTGGGAAGCGTTGCGCGAGGATGAAATCGCCTGTCGGTCACTGGGATTAAGCCCGACGCGCATCAAGTTGACCGCTTTTACCATTAGCGCGGCCTTCGCCGGTTTCGCCGGCACGCTATTCGCCGCCCGCCAGGGGTTTGTCTCGCCGGAATCGTTCACCTTCGTGGAATCCGCTTTCGTCCTGGCCATCGTGGTGCTGGGGGGAATGGGATCGCAGCTCGCGGTGGTGCTGGCGGCCATATTGCTGGTGGTGTCGCGCGAGCTTATGCGCGACCTCAACCAGTACAGTATGCTGTTACTGGGCGCGTTGATGGTATTGATGATGATATGGCGGCCGCAAGGGCTGTTGCCCATGAAACGCCCGCAAATCAAATTGGAAAACGGCAAAGGAGCGCAAGCATGACTGACGATGCTTCCCGGCCGTTGCTGTCCGTGCGCCAGCTCGCCATGCGTTTCGGGGGCTTGCTGGCGGTCAATCAGGTGGAACTGGATCTGTTCGCGGGCGAGATCGTATCGCTCATAGGCCCGAACGGCGCCGGCAAGACTACGGTATTCAATTGTCTGACCGGTTTCTACCGCCCCACCGGCGGTACCATATTGTTGCGCGATCAGCATTTGGAAGGCTTGCCGGGCCAAAAAATCGCCCGTATGGGCGTCGTGCGCACATTTCAGCATGTCCGCCTTTTCCGCGAGATGACGGTTATCGAAAATTTGCTGGTGGCGCAGCATCAGCATCTTAAAAACGGCGTATTCGCCGGTTTACTTAAAACCCGCGCCTTTCGCCAGGCCGAGGCCGACGCGCGGGATTTCGCCGCTTCCTGGCTTGCCCGCGTCGGGTTACTGGCGCTGGCCAATCGTCAGGCCGGTAATCTGGCGTATGGACAGCAACGCCGGCTGGAGATCGCCCGCTGCATGGTGACCCGTCCGTCGCTGTTGATGCTGGACGAGCCGGCCGCCGGCCTTAACCCTAACGAGACCGCCGAACTGAACGATTTGATCGCCGAATTGCGCGCCGAGCATCAGGTTTCGGTGTTACTGATCGAACACGATATGAAACTGGTCATGGGCATATCCGATCGCATCTACGTCGTCAATCAGGGCACCCCCCTGGCCAACGGCACTCCGGCCGAGATCCGCCGCAATCCCGACGTAATCCGGGCCTATCTGGGCGAGGCCTGATGACAGAGAGAACCAGACATGTTGTCATTTAACCAAGTATCGGCCCATTACGGTAAAATTCAGGCGCTGCATCAGGTCAGCCTGCATATCGAACAGGGCGAAATCGTGACGCTTATCGGCGCCAACGGCGCGGGTAAAACCACGCTGTTGGGCACCCTTTGCGGTGATCCCCGCGCCACTGAAGGACAAATTCTGTTCGACGGCAACGATATCACCCAATGGCCGACGGCGCGTATTACCCGCGCCACCATCGCCATCGTGCCGGAAGGGCGTCGGGTTTTTTCCCGCATGACGGTGGAGGAAAACCTGGCCATGGGGGGCTTTTTCGCCGATCGCCGGCAATACCAGCAGCGTATCCAGCGGGTGTTTGAACTGTTCCCGCGGCTAAAGGAACGCCGCCTTCAGCGCGCCGGCACCATGTCCGGCGGCGAACAGCAAATGCTGGCCATCGGCCGGGCGCTGATGAGCCAACCCAGATTACTGTTGCTGGACGAGCCTTCCCTGGGTCTGGCGCCGATTATCATTCAGCAGATCTTTGACACCATTGAGCAATTGCGCCAGGAAGGCGTGACCGTTTTTTTGGTGGAGCAGAATGCCAACCAGGCGTTGAAACTGGCCGATCGCGGCTACGTACTGGAAAACGGTCGGATTGTGCTGGAGGATACCGGCGCGGCGCTGTTATCCAACGAGGCGGTGCGTAACGCCTATCTGGGCGGGTAACCGGTCCATCACGGCAAGGCTTCCGGCGCAGGCGAGCCGCGCCTTGCGTCGGATATCGCCGGACTGCAAATGAGAGACAGGATGTCTCTCATTCCTTCGTCACGCATCGCTTGTCATCCCGCTGTCATCTCGCTGTTCTTTTTCTGTCATTTCCCCATGCCATGTTACAGACCACTGTTTTTTGGGTTTTCAGGAGATAGGCATGCTGCGGCAAAGTATACGTATAACCATGTTAAGTATTGCGCTGACGATGGCGTTCAGTACCGGCGCGCAAGCGGTAACCGACATCCCTTTCTGGCATTCCATGGACGGTGCCTTGGGCACTGAGGTGGACTCGCTGGCGGCGCGTTTTAACCAGTCCCAGTCGCAATACCGGGTGGTTCCCGTGTATAAGGGCAATTACGAACAAAGCCTGGCGGCGGGCATTGCCGCGTATCGCACCGGCAACGCGCCGGCCATCCTTCAGGTCTATGAGGTCGGCACCGCCACCATGATGGCCAGCAAGGCCATCAAACCGGTTTATCAAGTGTTTGATGAAGCGGGTATAAAAAACGATGAGTCGGCGTTTGTCCCCACCATATCCGGTTATTACAGCGACAGCAAAACCGGACACCTGCTCTCCCAGCCCTTCAATAGCTCCACGCCGGTACTCTATTACAATAAAGACGCATTCCGGAAAGCCGGACTGGACCCTGATAAAGCTCCCGCCACCTGGCAGGAACTGGCCGAGGATGCGGCCAAACTGCGCGCCAGCGGCATGAAGTGCGGTTACGCCAGCGGCTGGCAGGGCTGGATCCAGATTGAAAACTTCAGCGCCTGGCACGCGTTGCCGGTGGCCACCGAAAACAACGGCTTCGGCGGTCTCGACGCCAAACTGGTATTCAACGGCCCCGTTCAGGTCAAGCATATCCAGATGCTGGAAGATATGAACAAGAAAGGGGATTTTAGCTATTACGGCCGCAAGGACGAATCCACCGCCAAATTCTATGACGGCGAATGCGGTATGACCACGGCGTCATCCGGTTCGCTGGCCGATATCCGCCAGCACGCCACATTCCATTATGGCGTCGGCATGATGCCCTACGACGCGGATGTCAAAGGCGCGCCGCAAAACGCCATTATCGGCGGCGCCAGCCTGTGGGTCATGAACGGTAAAGACGCCAATACCTATAAAGGCGTAGCCGAATTCCTGCACTTCCTGACCGAACCGAACATCGCCGCCGAATGGCATCAAAAAACCGGTTACCTGCCCATTACCACCGCCGCATACGAGCTGACCAAATCCCAGGGTTACTATGCCAAGAACCCTGGAGCGGATATCGCCATCCGGCAGATGCTGAATAAGCCGCCGCTGCCTTTTACCAAAGGGTTACGCCTGGGCAACATGCCGCAGATTCGTACTGTGGTGGATGAAGAGCTGGAGCGGGTCTGGACGGGCAAGGCGACGCCGCAGGAAGCGTTGGATAACGCGGTAAAACGCGGCAATGCGTTATTGCGCCGCTTTGAGCAATCGGTACGCTAAACCGTATCGACCCCACCACGACGGCCCGCCGGCCAACCGCGCGGGTCGTTGCGCATTTTGTGGATGGCATCATTCATGGCTAATCAAACTCATCGCGGTTTCTCCGTCGGTTGGTTGCCTTACCTGTTGGTCTTGCCGCAACTGGCGATCACCGTGGTCTTTTTTCTCTGGCCGGCCGGCAAAGCGCTCTGGTATTCGGTCCAGCAGGTGGACCCCTTTGGCTTGTCCAGTACCTTTGTCGGCCTGGCCAACTTCATCCAACTGGCTCACGACGATTATTATCTGGCGTCATTCGAAACCACGTTGGTGTTCAGCGCGCTGGTGACCGGTATCGGTCTGGCGGTTTCGTTACTCTTGGCGGCGATGGCCGACCATGTCGTGCGCGCCAAACGCCTATATCAGACCCTGCTGTTGTTGCCCTACGCCATCGCGCCGGCGGTGGCGGCGGTGCTATGGATGTTCCTGTTTAATCCGGGCATGGGGCTTGTGAGCTTTTACCTCAACCGGATGGGCTATGTATGGAATCATGCGCAAAATAGCGGACAAGCCATGTTTCTGGTGGTGCTGATTTCGGTCTGGCAGCAGGTCAGCTACAATTTCCTGTTTTTTCTCGCCGCCTTGCAATCCATCCCGCGTTCGCTGGTGGAAGCGGCGGCTATCGACGGCGCCGGTCCGGTCCGGCGATTTTTCACCATCGTTTTACCCTTGATCTCGCCAGTGAGCTTTTTTCTGTTGGTGGTCAATCTGGTCTATGCCTTCTTCGACACCTTCCCGGTTATTGATGCGGCCACCGCCGGCGGTCCCGTGCAATCCACCACCACCCTTATCTATAAAATTTACCGTGAAGGCTTTGCCGGGCTGGATCTCGCCAATTCCGCGGCGCAATCGGTCGTGCTGATGATTTTGGTGATGATATTGACCGTCATCCAGTTCCGCTTTGTCGAACGCAAGGTACGCTATCAATGATTGAACAACGCCGCGGGCTGGATATCTTCAGCCATGTCATGCTGATCCTGGGCGTGGCCGTCATATTGCTGCCCTTGTATATCGCTGTGGTGGCGGCCACCCTCAATGATCAACAAATCTTCCAGGTACCGCTCGGGCTGGCGCCTGGCGGTCAGCTATGGCACAACCTTATCCATGTCTGGCGCCAGGGGGTAGGCCCCCAGGCCGTGCCGCTGAGCCGCCTGCTGTTCAATAGCCTGGTGATGGCGTTGGGCATCACCCTGGGCAAGATAGCCGTCTCCATCTTATCCGCCTATGCCATCGTCTATTTTCGTTTTCCCCTGCGCAGCCTGTTTTTCTGGTTAATATTCATTACCCTGATGCTGCCGGTGGAAGTACGTATTTTCCCCACGGTGGATGTTATCGCCCGCCTGCATTTGATGGACAGTTATACCGGTCTGACGCTACCGCTGATGGCATCGGCCACGGCGACATTCCTGTTTCGCCAGTTTTTTCTGACCATACCCCATGAGTTGCTTGAAGCGGCGCGTATCGACGGCGCCGGCCCATTGCGGTTTTTGTGGGACATACTGCTGCCGCTGTCGAAAACCAATCTGGCGGCGCTTTTTGTTATCACGTTTATCTACGGTTGGAATCAGTATTTATGGCCGATTCTGATCATTGATAACAGCGCCATGGGTACAGCGGTCGCGGGGGTGAGAAGCATGATCTCCCTTACCGACGGCACCACCCAGTGGAATGATGTGATGGCGGCGATGTTAATGACCATGTTGCCGCCGGTGGCAATCGTGTTGCTGATGCAACGTTGGTTTGTGCGCGGACTGGTTGACAGCGAGAAATAACCCCTTATGGCAAGCTTGAGCTTACGTTCAGTCGTCAAAAGCTATGACGGCGAAAATCAAATTATCGCGCCACTGGATCTGGATGTGGCCGACGGCGAATTCATCGTTTTAGTGGGACCGTCCGGCTGCGGTAAATCCACGTTGCTACGGATGGTTGCCGGCCTGGAAAGCGTCAGCGGCGGCGATATCTACATTGACGGCGAACGGATGACGGACCGCGAGCCTAAAGATCGCGGTATCGCGATGGTATTTCAGAATTATGCGTTGTATCCGCATATGAGCGTTTATGACAATATGGCCTACGGTTTGAAAATCCGCGGCTTTGGCAAAGCGCATATTCGCCGGCTGGTGGATAACGTGGCGCAGATCCTGGAGCTGGGCGAGCTGTTGCAACGTAAGCCACGGGAATTATCCGGCGGCCAGCGGCAACGGGTCGCCATGGGGAGGGCGCTGGTGCGTGAGCCGGCGGTATTTTTGTTCGATGAGCCGCTCTCGAACCTGGATGCGAAACTGCGTACCCAAATGCGGTTGGAATTGCAGATGTTACATCGCCGGCTGCGCACCACCAGTCTGTATGTCACTCATGACCAGGTCGAGGCCATGACGTTGGCGGAGCGGGTCATTGTGTTGAACAAAGGCCGGGTCGAGCAGATCGGCACGCCATCGGAGATTTATCGTCGTCCGGCATCGCTGTTTGTGGCCGGATTTATGGGATCGCCATCGATGAATTTGCTGCCCGGCCGTGTCAGCGACGACGGCATGAGTTTCGTGGTATGGCACGGACCGACTATTCCCGTAGCGGGTTTTGCCGCACAATGGCGCGGACGTGAGTTGACCGCGGGCATCCGTCCGGAGCATATTGAACAATCCAGGTCCGCAACATCGGGCGTGGCGCTGGAAATTTTAACGCTTGAGCAACTTGGCGCTGATAATCTGGTCCATGGACATTGGGGGGAAAGCGATGTCGTTATGCGGCTTCCCCATGACGACCTGCCGGCCGTGGGTACGATACTTTCGGTAATATGCCCGGCCAAGGCATGGCATTTTTTTGATCCGTTAAGCGGATCCCGGGTGGAAATATGACAAAAAACTGGCCTTATCCTACTGTCGTCGCCCATCGCGGCGGCGGCTCGCTGGCCCCTGAAAACACCCTGGCCGCCATCGATACCGGTGCGCGGCGCGGACTGAAAATGATTGAGGTGGATGCCAAGCTGTCCGCCGACGGCAAACTTTTCTTGCTGCATGACGACACGCTTGAACGGACCACCAATGGCCGCGGCGTCGCCGGTCTGCTCGATTGGCCCGCCTTATCCGGGCTGGACGCCGGCGGCTGGTTCGGCGACGCATTTGCCGGCGAGCCATTGCCGCTGCTGTCGGACGTGGCGGCGCGCTGCGCGCAATGTCAACTGGCGATAAACATCGAGATCAAGCCCACCACGGGCAGCGATGCCGAAACCGGTCGGGCGGTGGCTCTGGCGGCCCGCGAACTTTGGCGGGATCAAACGCCGCCGCTACTGTCCTCGTTTTCCATCACCGCCCTGGCCGCCGCCCTGCGCGCCGCGCCGGAATTACCACGGGGATTGCTGCTCGACGAATGGGACGAAAACTGGCCCAGGCTGGCGCAGCAACTCGATTGCAGCGCGTTGCATCTGAATCACGATATGCTGACTGAGGAACGGGTCACCAAAATCACCGACGCGGGTTTGCATATCCTGGCCTATACGGTCAATAGCCCATACCGCGCGCGCACTCTGCTGGGCTGGGGGGTCGACTCCATATGCACTGACCGCATCGATCTTATTGACGCCGAGTTCGCCGAAAACTAGCGCAATCCCTTACGGACGCCTGCCCCAGGCGGGGCGGTTTGAGACGGCGGCGCTCAGGGATTCTGCTGTTGTCCGGCGGACGGCGTGTTTTGCTGAACGCGCAGCCGATCGGTATTCAGTTGCGACTGTAATTGGTTGCGTTGCTGCTGGCGCTGGATGTCTTGTTGCATACGCAGCCGGGTCTGCTGCTGTTGCTCGTTATTTTGCATCTGTTGTTGTAAATGACTTTGCGCCGGCGTCGGCGTAAACGGCGGATAGGGCTGCGCGGACGTGGTGTTCTTGGCCAGGACGGGCGCTGCCATCGCCGCCAGCAATACCGGCAGCCATCGCCATAAGGTCATGTTCATTTTCGTCTCCTCAGTGTCGCTTACGGTTATTTTACGCGTAAATCGCCATAAGCGCAGGGCATGACCGCGCTAATTGCCACGCCGCTCGCAAACTCAAACAGCCCGATAACGCCGCCTGGCTATTTGGCCATTGTTAACAATGCGCCTTAAACGCGTGTGAAGGGCGCAAACCGCCTTGTTTGCTCAAAATACAATCAAATGTAAACCTACTTTGCGGAAAATATTTTCCGGCTATCGGTTAACATGGTTTTTTGGGGATAGCGGATTTGCAAACGTGCCATTACTTATCATTACCACTGTGTTGTGGGCTTTTTCTTTCAGCTTGATTGGCGAGTACCTGGCCGGCCGGGTGGATAGCTGGTTCTCGGTTTTGATCAGGTTGACATTGGCGGCCTTGGTTTTCCTGCCTTTCCTGCGTTGGCGCGGATACCGGGCGTCGCAACTGGCGGCGTATATGGCGGTGGGCGCCTGCCAGTTGGGGATCATGTATATGATAAGCTACCGGGCCTATTTGTATCTGACGGTGCCGGAATTTCTGCTGTTCACCGTGATGACGCCGCTTTATGTCACACTGCTCTATGATGTGCTGGCCCGGCGGCGGCCTCGCTGGGGCTATGTGCTGAGCGCCTTGCTGGCGGTGGTCGGCGCGGCGATTATCCGCTACGATCATGTCAGCGAGCATTTTTGGCGCGGATTAATATTGGTACAGGCGGCCAACCTGGTTTTTGCCATCGGCCAGGTCGGCTACAAGCGGTTAATGGAAATTTCGCCGATGCCGCAGCACACCGCCTTTTCCTGGTTCTACCTCGGTTCCTTTATCGTGGCCCTGATAGGCTTCGGCCTGTTTGGCAATGCGCGGCAACTGCCCACCACCGGTTTGCAATGGGGAATTTTGATTTGGCTGGGGGTGGCGGCTTCCGCCCTGGGGTATTTCATGTGGAATTACGGAGCGACCCAGGTGGATGCCGGTACGTTGGGCATCATGAATAATTTCCATGTCCCGGCCGGTTTGCTGGTCAATCTGGCGATATGGCAACAACAGCCGCACTGGCCGAGTTTTCTGCTCGGCGCGCTGGTGATTATGGCTTCGTTATGGGTGCATCGACGCTGGATCGTTGCGCGTCCCGCACAAAAGGCAAGTGGGCGCATGCATGCCGACGGGCCGAGCGAACAAACGCATCTATGACCGGTTGACGCTGCTCGCCATCACGCGACGCCGCGTAAAGCCGGCTCCACAGCCCTTCCCCGAGAGTTTTGGTGACGATTAGCCCCTGCGTCTCAAAGCTTTCCACCACCCAATGGGGCAGGGCGGCGATCCCCATGCCCGCCGAGACCATTTGGATGAGCAGTAACGTGTTATCCACGCTTTTCAGGGCCGGGCTGACGCCGGCCGGCTGCAAAAATTGCCGCCAGATATCCATGCGCTGGCGTTGCACCGGATATATCATCAGCACTTCGTCACTCAGATCCTCGGGCGCGATGCGCGCCTTGCGCGCCAAGGGATGCTCCGGCGCCAGTGCCAGCCTCACCTCAAAATCGAACATCGGCATATAAAACAACCCGCTGCGCGGCAAAATGTCCGATGTCAATACCAAATCCAGTTCCCCTTGCTGTAAGGCCGGCTGGGGATCGAAGGTCACCCCGGAACGGAAATCCACCCGTACCTCGGGCCATTGTTCCCGGAACTCGCTCAATGCCGGGGTCAGCCACTGAATGCAGCTATGGCATTCTATCGCCAGCCGGAGCATGGCCTGATGGGGTTCGAGGCAGTTTTGCAGCGCTTGCTGCACCTGCGGCAAAATGTGCTCGGCCAGTTGCAGCAGAATCTCCCCCTGCGGGGTAAAACGCAGCGGCTGACTTTTTCGGACAAACAGCCTGAAGCCCAACCGTTGCTCAAGATCGCTGAACTGATGGGACAATGCGGATTGAGTCTGGTGCAGTTGGGCGGAGGCGGCCGCCAGCGAACCGCTGTTCCGCAGGGCCTGCAAGGTTCGCAGATGTTTAAGTTCGATCATGAGGGTGCTTCACCTGGACGTGAATAATTTGCGCTTGTGAATAATACAGTACATGGTGAATATGGATGTGTAAACATCTGGACGTCCAAATGGGAGAAGGTAATGGCAATACTAAGTCACACACTGGGTTTTCCACGCGTCGGTCTGCACCGGGAGTTGAAAAAAGCGCAAGAAAGCTACTGGGCAGGCGAAATCTCGCAACAGGAATTACGGGCGGTGGGCCGCGAACTGCGCGCCCGGCACTGGCGTCAGCAACAGGACGCCGGCGTTGACCTCCTGCCGGTGGGTGATTTTGCCTGGTATGACCATGTCTTGACCACCAGCTTGATGCTGGATAATGTGCCGTCCCGGCATCGCCAGGGCGCCGATTCGATCGATTTGGACACCCTGTTTCGCATCGGCCGCGGCCGGGCGCCAAGCGGCGAACCGGCCGCGGCGGGGGAAATGACCAAATGGTTTAACACGAATTATCACTACATCGTGCCGGAATTCAGCCAAGGGCAATCCTTCCGCCTGGGGTGGACGCAATTGCTGGACGAAGTGGACGAGGCTCTGTCGCTGGGGCACCGCGTCAAGCCGGTGCTGCTCGGGCCGGTGACCTATCTCTGGTTGGGAAAAACCAAGGGCGAGCCGTTTGACAGGCTTTCGCTGCTGCATCGATTACTGCCGGTATATGCCCAGATCCTCGACGAATTGGCGCGTCGCGGTATCGAGTGGGTGCAAATCGACGAGCCGGCGCTGGTGCTGGAACTGCCCGAGGACTGGCGTAGGGCTTTCCGCACTGCCTATCAGGCGCTGCAAGGCCCGGTTAAGTTGTTGCTGACGACATATTTCGACAGCATCGATCATCATCTGGACCTGATCGGTTCATTGCCGGTACAGGGCCTGCATGTGGATTTGGTCGCCGGTCGGGATTGCCTCGCCGAATTGCGGCAAAAACTGCCGGCCGACTGGCTACTGTCGCTGGGCGTCATTAACGGCCGCAATGTCTGGCGGGCCGACCTCGGGGCCTGGTTCGAACGTTTGCGCGGCCTGGCCGATGAGCGTCCGCTCTGGTTGGGAACGTCCTGCTCCCTGCTGCACAGCCCTATTGATTTATCGACGGAAACCCGACTGGATGACGAAGTCGTCAGCTGGTTCGCCTTCGCCTTGCAAAAATGCGCCGAGCTTAGGTTACTGACGGCCGCCCTCAATAGCCCCGAAGAAGCGCCGTTGCGGCGGCAACTCATTGATTACAGCGCGCCGATCCGGGCCCGCCGCGATTCGCCGCGCGTCAACAATCCGCATGTGCAGCGGCGCCTGGCGCATGTCACGCCGGAAATGAGTTTACGCGATCAGCCGTACCGGCAACGGGCCGTCGTACAACGTCGGCGCTTTAATCTGCCGGCCTGGCCGACCACCACCATTGGTTCTTTTCCGCAGACCGCTGACATCCGCAGACTGCGTCTGGATTTTAAACGCGGCAGGCTGGACCGGGGCCGTTATCGCGACAGCATAAGCGAACACATCCGCCAGGCGGTGCTGGAACAGGAGCGGCTGGGGCTGGATGTGTTGGTTCATGGCGAAGCGGAACGCAACGACATGGTGGAATATTTCGGCGAACATCTGGATGGCTTCGTTTTCACGCAAAACGGCTGGGTACAAAGCTACGGTTCGCGCTGCGTCAAACCGCCAATCATTATCGGCGATATCAGCCGTCCAGCGCCGATTACCGTGGAATGGGCCAAATATGCGCAATCCCTGACGAAAAAACCAATGAAAGGCATGTTGACCGGCCCGGTGACGATTCTTTGCTGGTCGTTTCCCCGCGAAGACATCAGCCGAAAATCCATTGCCCAACAGATAGCCCTGGCGCTGCGCGACGAAGTGGTGGATCTGGAAAACGCCGGCATCGGCATCATCCAAATCGACGAACCCGCGTTGCGGGAAGGTTTGCCGTTGCGCCGTTCCGAATGGCGGGAATATCTTGAATGGGCGGTGGAAGCGTTCCGGTTGAATGCCGCCGCGGCAAGTGATGATACGCAAATCCATACCCATATGTGTTATTGCGAATTCAACGACATCATGGATTCCATTGCCGCGCTGGATGCGGATGTCATCACCATTGAAACTTCCCGCTCGGACATGGAATTGCTGGAAACTTTCCAGGCATTCGACTATCCCAACGAGATTGGGCCGGGTGTCTATGATATCCATTCCCCCAACGTGCCGAGCGAAGACTGGATCCTTGATTTGTTGCGTAAAGCGGCAGAGTGCATTCCAGCCGAGCGCTTATGGGTCAATCCCGATTGCGGCCTGAAAACCCGCGCCTGGCCGGAAACACGTCAATCTTTGCTGAATATGGTGAACGCCGCCAGACGGTTACGGGCCGAAAACGTGTAAAGGACGGCGCCACGCCGGCCGGTCCGGTCTGCGGGCGGGAATTACGCCCCGCCCGCGACGCCGTGCCGGGCAAGAAATCGCAGCATTTTCCCCCAGCCGTCCTTTGCCGAATCGGCATGATAATTGGGACGATAATCGGCGTTGAAGGCATGGCCGGCGTCGGGATAGACCACGATATCGGCATCGGCCTTGGCGGCTTGCAGCGCTTTGCGCATGGCATCGACATGTCCCGGGAGTATACCGGTATCCTGTCCGCCATACAGGCCCAGTACCGGCGCAACCAGCTCGTCCGCCACGTCCACCGGATGACGGGGGGTCGTCAGGGATTTTTCGCCCACCAGCTTGCCATACCAGGCCACCGCCGCTTTCAACTGGGGATTATGGGCCGCGTACAGCCAGGCTATCCGCCCGCCCCAGCAAAACCCGACGACCGCCAGACGCCGGCTGTCTCCGCCACGCCCTGCCGCCCAGTGCGCCGTATGATCCAAGTCGGCCAGAACTTGCGAATCCGGCACTTTGCTGACCAACTGCGCGAATAAAGTGGAAATGTCCTCGTAGGACGCGGGATTCCCCTGCCGGAAATAAAGCGCCGGCGCCACCGCGAGATAACCCTGTTTCGCCAGGCGACGACACAGGTCGCGGATATGTTCGTGTACGCCGAAAATTTCCTGAACCACAATAACAATAGGCAATGACGCCTGTTCCCCGGCGGGTTTGGCCATATACGCCGGCATCTCGTCGCTTTGCGAAGGGAGGGTGATATCGCCGGCAACCAGGCCGGAATCGTCTGTATGGATAGTGGTGGACGACGGTTCGCCGGCCGCTACGGCAAAGGCGACGGGCTTCTTATTCAACGCGAGGGTATCGTCGGTGTTCATTTAGAGGCCTTCTCCGTTTAGGATGATACTCGTCATACTTCAAGTTGCCTCTTTGTTGGCTGTACTCGCTCACCCCAGTCACATAGTGAGCTATGCTCCTGGGGACTCGCTCGCTTGCCGCCGCGATGCAACTCGACGTATTTAGAGTAAATACTCGTCATACTTCAAGTTGCCTCTTTGTTGGCTGCGTCGCACACTGGTCGCCGCAATGCAACCTGAAATCGTGGAGCATAACAAGATTATAGCTGAAGTTAACGGTTTGTGAATTGTTGCAAAATAATGCAACACTGGCAATGGGAACGCAACGCCAACCCCACATCACGAAAGCAAGAGACGGATAAAATTCTTTTGCTCATCTCCCCTATCTGCAAGGGGCCTTTTTATAAGCGGGCGAATAACCATTTCTTGCAATTCTTAATGTGGACACATCAGTAAATTCATCACTTCAGTATCGCTAATGAATGACGGGAATAATATCCGCCTGAGGGGCGTCATCCCAACGCATCCCCGATGTGGCGAAATTCCCTGAATAACCCAGGTGGTATTGTGGTGGCGAGGGAGGATCCAACGCACCGTGACGTATTGTTTGCCGAAAAAAGGCGCAGGCGTTCTCCGTGTGCCGGGTGAGTAAAATAAAGTTGAATGATTTTAATTATCATTCATTAACAAATAGTTTATTAGGTTCATAATGGATAATATCAAATCAAATTGATTTATAAGAAATTATATATGCGGAAAACTGTAATTTCTAAATTTAACTCATTTAAAACAATTCATAGCAAAATTAATAGCTATGTTCAAAGTGCAATCTCAATCTGTTTTATTGTTTGGGAGTCATCGCCATGAATATCGAAACCAGCCGTTTTATTCCTTCCAGTACAATCCCGACATCACCTGTTCAATCGGGCACCGGCCCCTCGCGGCTCTCCTCTATGCTTGCCTCGGTAAAAAACAGCAGCGAAACCCTTGGAAAACTGGCCAACCTCGTCAGCGCGGCCACATCATCCGCATCGAAACTCTGCGGCGCCCTCGGGCTTTCCTCGCTAGTCAAAGGACTGACCTGGGTCGGCAATGCGGTGAGCTACGCGCCGCAACTCGGTAAGCATATCAATAATGCCATACAGATATGGGAAACCGGCGCGAAGATCATGCAACACGGCATATCCTCGCTATTGCGCGAATTGGCGTCGCTCATGAAAAGCGAGGCTTTCCCCATCATCAAATGCTGGATAAACACCGTTATCGACGCCGGAGAAAACGTCACGGCGAGTCAGGCGCTTAAGCTGTTGCTCGATTGCATTATCAACAATGGCGAAATCAGCCGATTATTCAGGGACGCCACCGCCGGTTCCTAACCGCGCGAGTGTGAGATGAGCCACGACACAGGCCGAGGAAAGCCAGTATTCTGGTAATATACTGTTCTTCATCCCGAAAAGCGTTTTCGGGTCGGCTTCGCGCAGTCGCTCCGGCCACCGCGTCTTTTATGGCCGCCGGGTCGCCTGCGCTTGCCGTCCCACTGCGTAAGGGTATAAGGGTTGCTACCATGTCTTCATCAGAAGTTTTTCACCTCGGCCTGACGCATGCCTGTCTGCAAGGCGCGACACTGGCTATCCTTCCCGGAGACCCACAGCGTGTGGAGAAAATCGCCTCGCTGATGGATAATCCGACGGCGCTGGCGTCGCACCGCGAGTTCACCACCTGGCGGGCTGAACTGAATGGCCGGAACGTCATCGTCTGCTCCACCGGCATCGGGGGACCGTCCACATCCATCGCGGTGGAGGAACTGGCGCAGTTAGGCATCCGGACGTTTCTGCGCGTCGGCACTACCGGCGCCATTCAGCCCTCCATCGGGGTGGGCGACGTGCTGATCACCACCGCATCCGTCCGGCTGGACGGCGCCAGTCTGCATTTCGCGCCCGTGGAATACCCCGCAGTGGCGGATTTCGATTGCGCCTGCGCTCTGGCGGCCGCGGCCAGACAGCTCAGCGCCAGATGCCACGTGGGTATCACCGCATCGTCCGATACTTTTTATCCTGGTCAGGAACGATACGATACTTATTCGGGGCGGGTCCTCAATCGCCTGAAAGGCTCCATGGCGGAATGGCAAAGCCTGGGGGTGATGAATTACGAAATGGAATCCGCCACCTTGCTCACAATGTGCACCGTTATGGGATTGCGCGCCGGGATGGCGGCGGGTGTTATCGTCAACCGCACCCGGCAGGAAATCCCCGACCCCGGCGCCGTCCAACAAGCTGAAAACATCGCCGTGAAGGTTGTCGTGGAGGCGGCACGCCGGCTGCTCGACCAATAGACATGGACGACCGGAAGGAAATATCCGGTCGTTTTACCACCGTTTAACCTGCTCCTTGTCTCTAATGGCATGATAGGCTTGACCCCTCCGGATAGACTTCTCCCCGATCATCAACGTTGTTCCTAAAGGAAGATGCCTTGTTATTGGATGATATTGTTACCTGGACCACCGAGTTCGTTCGTCAGCATGAAGCCTGGGCGGCGCCGGTGGCCTTCACCCTGGCGTTTGGCGAATCGCTGGCTTTTCTTTCACTTTTACTGCCCGCCACCGTTGTTTTACTGGCGCTGGGGGCGCTGATCGGCGAAGCCGGCATCGATTTCTGGCCCATTTACGCCGCGGCCGTGGCCGGCGGGTTTTTCGGTGATTGGCTATCCTACTGGATCGGTCATCATTACCAGGATCGGATAGCCCATGTATGGCCCCTCTCGAGCCATCCGAATATGCTGGCGCGCGGCCATGCTTTTTTTGCGCGCTGGGGCGTGTTGGGCGCGTTTATCGGTCGTTTTTTCGGCCCTCTGAGGGCGGTCGTGCCGCTGATAGCCGGCATGTGCGAAATGCCCAGGGGCTATTTTCAATTGGCCAATCTCGGTTCAGCGATCCTCTGGGCGTTCGGCCTGCTGGCGCCCGGCGCGTTTGGCATACCTTGGCTGGGACGGTGGTTCGGTTGATAATTTCGCTGGACATTCATACAGCCCGTCTTTAACGTGGCTGTCAGTTCGGGTGATGGCGGAGGAGATATGGACTACAGCCTGTTATACGGCGCGGCCGGTCTGTTGGCGGGAGGGCTGATAAGCCTCGGCATCGCCGGTTTCCGTTACCGGCGGCGGCAAAACTCCCACGAGACCGCGCTGGCGCTGCAAGACAGAGCGCTGGGCGCGTTGCAGCAAGAACTGGCGCGCGCGAGGGAGGCGGCCGTCGATGATGAACAGCGGCTTCGGGCCGGCGAGCGCGAGCAGCGCGATCTCTACGGGCGCCTTTCGGCCGCCGAAGAACGGTTGGCGACGCTGAATCACTGGCGCCAAGAGTGCGAACAACTGTCCCGTGAACTGCGGACGCTGCGCGAAGTTAACGGCGCGCAGGAAGCGGAGCTGCGGGAAGTCACCATCCGTTTGGAGGAAACCCGCATCGGCGCGGAAGAAAAGCAACGCTTGCTGATGAACAGCGAGCAACGGCTGACGGCGCAATTCGAAAATCTGGCCAACCGCATATTCGAGCAAAGCGGGCGCAAAGTGGATGAGCAGAACCGGCAAAGCCTGGATCTGCTGTTGGCCCCCCTGCGGGAGCAACTGGACGGTTTTCGCCGCCAGGTACAAGACAGTTTCGGCCAGGAAGCGCGGGAACGCCATACCCTGACCCATGAAATCCGCGGACTGCAACAACTTAACGCGCAAATGGCGCGGGAAGCGGTGAATTTAACCCGCGCTCTCAAAGGCGACAACAAGACTCAAGGCAATTGGGGCGAAATGGTGTTGAGCCGGGTGCTGGAAGCCTCCGGCCTGCGCGAGGGCCATGAATACCAGACCCAGGTCAATGTCAACATCGGCGATGCCCGCCGTATGCAACCTGATGTCATTGTCCGCCTGCCGCAGGGCAGGGATGTCATCATCGACGCGAAAATGTCGCTGGTGGCCTACGAACGGTATTTCAATAGCCAGGACGATGAGGAACGTCAACAGGCGCTGACGGAGCATATCCAGTCGCTGCGCGGCCATATGCGGCTGCTCGGCCGCAAGGATTACCAGCAGTTACCCGGCTTGCGTTCGCTGGACTATGTGCTGATGTTCGTACCGGTGGAGCCAGCCTTTATGCTGGCCGTCGATCGGCAGCCGGAGCTCCTTGGCGAGGCGCTCAAGCAGAATATCATGCTGGTCAGCCCCACCACGCTGCTGGTGGCGCTGCGCACCATCGGCAACTTGTGGCGGTACGAGCATCAAAGCCGCAACGCCCAACTGATTGCCGAGCGGGCGGCCCGCCTTTATGACAAGATGCGCCTGTTTGTGGACGATATGCTGGCCATCGGTCAGAGCCTCGATAAGGCCCAGTCCGGCTATCGGCTGGCGATGAACAAATTGTCCCAGGGGCGCGGCAATATGTTGAGCCAGGCCGAGTCGTTCCGGGCGTTGGGCGTCGAAATCAAACGGCCCATCACCGCGTTGTCCCTGGCGCCGGACCCGCCAGACGTCGGCGCGCCAACCCCGCGAGACGCCGCCGACGCGCCGACGTCTCCGGCGCCGGCGGGTAACGATGCCGATGATGCCGGGAACGACAATCCGGCATCTAGCGGGGTAAATTACCCGCCATCGGTTGACGGCGGCGCGCAGTGGGGCGAAACTCCGTTGCAGGCGCAGGATAATAACGCGTCGCCGGCCGCAAGCGAGCTTCCGGCGCGCGGGCGGCAAGGATACCCTATGGGTTGACGGCCTTTCCCGTGTGGGCTTTCGGCTCGCTTCTGTTAAACTTCCCTGGTATCTCTTTACGCAGGACAAAAATAACATGGCAGATGAAGACAAACACGACACCACCCATTTCGGTTTTCGCACGGTAGCCAAAGGGGAGAAAGCCGTCTTGGTGGCGGATGTCTTTCATTCCGTCGCCGCCAAATACGATCTCATGAACGATCTGATGTCGTTCGGCATCCATCGCTTAT
Organism: Martelella alba; assembly: GCF_005217455.1. Taxonomy (GTDB): domain Bacteria; phylum Pseudomonadota; class Gammaproteobacteria; order Enterobacterales; family Enterobacteriaceae; genus Acerihabitans. The sequence continues at coordinate 13,251 of NZ_SZPQ01000006.1, read as the reverse complement.
GGAAGCGTTTCGCCATCCACTGCAGCGGTGTTCGCAAGGGGCAGCGGGTACTGGATCTGGCCGGGGGCACCGGCGATCTGACCGCGAAGTTCTCCCGCCTCGTGGGCGAGACCGGAGAAGTGGTGCTGGCGGATATCAATGACTCGATGCTGAAAGTCGGCCGCGACAAACTGCGCAATAAAGGCATTATCGGCAATGTCAGTTATGTCCAGGCGAATGCCGAGGCGTTGCCCTTCCCCGACGACACGTTCGATTGCATCACCATCTCGTTTGGCTTGCGCAATGTCACCGAGAAAGAACAGGCGCTGCGCTCCATGTACCGGGTGCTGAAGCCGGGAGGGCGCCTGCTGATCCTGGAATTTTCCACGCCGTTGTTCAAGCCGTTGAACAAGGCCTACGATCTCTATTCATTTCATGTTTTGCCGCGCATCGGTGAGATGGTGGCGCGCGACGCCGGCAGCTACCGCTATCTGGCCGAGTCGATCCGGATGCATCCGGATCAGGAAACGCTGAAGACCATGATGCTCGAAGCGGGTTTCGATTCCGCCGAATATTTTAATATGACCGGAGGCATAGTGGCCTTGCATCGCGGTTACAAATTCTGATCAGGACACGTCATGCTGATGCAACTGTTGGCCGCTGGCTTGGAAATCGGCCTTAAACGCCTGCTCTACCGGGATCGGGCCATGAAACCGGCCCGCCAGCGCCTTAAAGGCAAGACACTGTGTTTCGAGGCGGCCGAGCTGGCCTATCCGGTTATTCTGCTATTCGGCGAAACGCAGGTGGATGTGCTTACCGCCTGGGAGGGCGTGGCGGATTGTACGGTCAGGACTCACCTGTCGGTCCTGCCGGCGTTACGCCGAAGGCGGCAATTGACCTCGTTGATTCGTGACGGCTCCTTACAAGTGGATGGCGATGCGCAGGTCGTCCAGCAATTCGTCGCTTTGCTGGACTGCGTGGAGTGGGATCCGACGGAAATTCTGGCGCCCTACCTTGGCGATGTGCTGGCGGAGGGGGTCTCGCAACGGCTGGCGGCCCACGCCGCCGACGCCAAGCGCCGCTGGCGGGAACGCCGGGACCAATTGGGGCTGGCGTTAACCGAGGAATGGCGCCTGACGCCATCGGCCCTTGAACTGGCCTGGTATGACGAGGAGGTCGCCGCCCTTGCCGACGCCGAACAACATCTGGCCGCCCGGCTGGACAGCTTGGAGAATCGCCGATGATTGTGGGAGAAATCGGCCGTTTATATAGTATTGTGCGAGTCTTGCTCAGTTACGGACTGGATGAACTGATTCCCAGAGTCCGCCTGACGTTGCCGTTGCGTCTTGGCCGTAAATTGCTGTTCTGGATGCCGAACGAGCACGCCGGCCGGCCGCTGGGGGAACGCTTGAGGCTGGCACTAGAGGAATTGGGGCCGGTTTGGATCAAATTCGGCCAAATGCTTTCCACCCGTCGCGATCTGTTTTCGCCGTTAATCGCCGATCAATTGGCCATGTTGCAGGATCAGGTGAAACCTTTCGACGGCGCGCTGGCCCGGCAGCATATCGAACGGGCGATGGGCAAACCACTGGAAGCCTGGTTCGATGATTTCGACCAGCAGGCGCTCGCGTCGGCGTCCATCGCCCAGGTGCATACGGCGCGATTAAAGGAAAACGGCAAAGAAGTCGTCATCAAAGTTATCCGTCCCGATATCATGCCGATGATCAAGGCCGACATCCGTCTGATGTACCGGCTGGCCAGTCTGCTGCCCAGGTTGTTGCCGGACGGCCGGCGTCTGCGGCCCGTGGAGGTGGTGCTCGAATACGAGAAGACATTGCTGGACGAGCTGAACCTGCTGCGGGAAGCCGCCAATGCCATCCAACTGCGGCGCAACTTCGACAACAGCCCGATGCTGTATATACCCGAAGTCTATCCGGACTATTGCAGCGAGACCATGATGGTGATGGAGCGGATCTACGGCGTTCCGGTGTCGGATGTGGCCGCGCTGGAAAAACAGGGCACCAATTTGAAATTACTGGCGGAACGTGGCGTACAGGTCTTTTTTACGCAAGTGTTTCGTGATAGCTTTTTCCATGCGGACATGCACCCGGGCAATATTTTCGTCAGTTTTGATCACCCGGAAAATCCGCAATACATCGGTATCGATTGCGGCATTGTCGGGTCGCTCAATAAAGAGGACAAGCGATACCTGGCGGAAAATTTCATCGCTTTTTTCAATCGCGATTACCGCAAGGTCGCCGAGTTGCATGTGGATTCCGGATGGGTTCCGCCCGAGACCAATGTAGAGGATTTCGAGTTCGCCATTCGCACCGTGTGTGAACCTATCTTTGAAAAGCCGCTGGCGGATATTTCGTTTGGGCATGTGTTGCTGAATTTGTTCAATACCGCCCGGCGTTTCAATATGGAAGTTCAGCCGCAGCTGGTGTTGCTGCAAAAAACGCTGTTGTATGTGGAAGGCGTGGGACGGCAGCTCTATCCGCAACTGGATTTATGGAAAACGGCTAAACCTTTTCTTGAAAATTGGATCAAAGATCAAGTGGGCCTACCGGCCATCATGCGTGCGTTGAAGGAAAAGGCGCCATTCTGGGCCGAAAAACTGCCGGAATTGCCCGAGCTCTTTTATGACGGGTTCAGGCAACATAAACACTTGCAAAAAAGCGTAGACAAGCTGGCGGTGGAATTCAAGGAACAGCGCGTCAAGCAGGGACAGGCAAGATTCCTGTTTGGTATTGGCGCCACACTGCTGCTTTGCGGTACGATTTTATTGTCGCAGGGGAATCAGGTGTCATCCATCCCGGCCTGGCTAATGGCCGCTGGTATCGTAAGCTGGATTATCGGCTGGAAACGCACGGCTTAACTTCCCGTTATTCGGCTTGTGATCGGTAACGTTTATCAATCCCTGGAAAATGAGGTGACATTATGGGCGGCATCAGTATCTGGCAATTGCTCATCATTGCGGTTATCGTGGTTTTACTGTTCGGCACCAATAAATTGCGCGGTCTGGGTTCCGACCTGGGCGCGTCCATCAAAGGGTTCAAAAAGGCGATGGGCGATCAGGATGACGCGAAGAAAACGGATGCCGATACCAAGGATGCGGACTTTACGACGAAACCCATCGCCGAATCCCGGCAATCCGACTCGACGGAGTCGAAAAGTAAAGACAAAGAGCAGGTATAATCTGTGTTTGACATCGGATTTGGCGAACTGGCGCTAGTGTTCGTTATCGGGCTGGTGGTTCTCGGCCCGGAACGTTTGCCGGTGGCGGTCAGAACAGTGGTCGGCTGGATCAGGGCGCTGCGCTCAATGGCGGCGACGGTGCAAAACGAATTGAGCCAGGAGCTCAAGCTTCAGGAATTGCAGGACAGCCTGAAAAAAGTGGAAGAAGCCAGCAAAGCCAACATGACGCCGGAGCTCAAGGCGTCCATGGAGGAATTGCGCGAAGCGGCCGATTCGATGAAAAAGACCTTTAACAGCAAATTGGTTGTCGATGAGCCTGACCAGCCCAATACCATCCATAATCCGGTGGTCACCCATCCGCAGGCGTCCCATGAGGGTGTGACGCCGGCTGACGGCGCGGGCCGGGCGCAATCGCCGGCCATGGCTCCTGAACCGCCGGCCCAAACCGAGTCCGCCGTGCCTGAGGATAGCGCCCGCGCGGCGGAAAATTCCGACGAGGGCATTCCTGCCGATGAAACAAAGCAGCCGACCGTGACGGCACAAGCACCCTCCGTGACGTCGTCTTCCCCTAATTCACAACATGATCGCTAAAACATGGCCGTTGAAGATACACAACCCCTTATCAGTCATTTAATTGAGCTGCGTAAGCGATTATTGAACTGCATAATCAGTGTGTTAGTCGTATTCTTGATACTGGTGTATTTTGCCAATGACATCTATCAAATTGTTTCGGCACCATTGATCAAACAATTACCCGCCGGCGCCAGCATGATAGCCACTGATGTGGCGTCGCCGTTTTTCACGCCGATTAAACTGACCATCATTGTCTCCGTGTTTGTTGCCGCGCCGTTGCTGCTTTATCAGATATGGGCGTTTATCGCCCCGGCGCTGTACAAACACGAACGGCGGCTGGTGATGCCGCTATTGTTTTCCAGCACTATCTTGTTTTATGTGGGCATCGCTTTTGCGTATTTCATTGTTTTCCCACTGGCGTTCAGTTTCTTTGCCAGAACCGCGCCGCGCGGCGTGCTGATAGCCACGGACATCAATAACTATCTTGATTTTGTCATGGCGTTGTTTTTTGCGTTCGGCGTGGCGTTTGAGGTACCGATTGCCATTGTCCTGCTCTGCTGGACCGGCGTGGTTAAACCGGAAGCGCTGAAAAAGAAACGGCCATACGTGCTGGTGGGCGCTTTTGTGGTGGGAATGTTGCTGACGCCGCCCGATGTGTTTTCGCAAACGCTATTGGCCATCCCCATGTACCTGCTGTTCGAGATTGGTCTGTTCTTCTCCCGGTTTTATGTGGGTAAAGGCCGCAAACAGCAGGATGATAGCCCTGATTCCGAAGACCCCGGCGAGAGTGATTAAGCCGGTCGCCCCCGGACGTCCCGTCGATAATTGAACCGCCTTCCGGGGCGGTTCTTGCTTGCAATGGAAAGAATGGTCGCCGCCAGGTCACTGACCGGCGCTGTTCAGGAGATACAGTAATGAGCAATGTCTATGGCACTTATCCCGGCCGTCGCCTTCGCCGGCTACGCCGTTATGATTTCAGCCGCCGGCTGGTGGCGGAAAACCAGTTGACGGCGAACGACCTGATTTATCCGGTGTTCATTATGGAGGGCAGGCAGAAACGGCAGGAAGTCGCGTCCATGCCCGGCGTATACCGGATGACAGTGGACCTGCTCATTAAGGAAGCGGAGGAAGCGGCCAAACTCGGGATACCGGTATTATCGCTGTTCCCGGTCATTGAGGCTGACCGAAAATCCCTGTTGGCGGAGGAGGCCTATAATCCCGAGGGGCTGGTGCCGCGTGCCGTCCGCGCGCTGAAAGACGCGGTTCCGGAGTTGGGTCTGCTGACCGATGTGGCCCTTGATCCTTATACCCTTCACGGACAAGACGGCATTATCGATGAACAGGGGTATGTCATCAATGAAACCACCAAGGAGATTCTGGTTCGGCAGGCGTTGTGCCATGCCGAGGCGGGCGCCGAAATCGTCGCGCCGAGCGATATGATGGACGGACGCATCGGCGCCATCCGCGAGAACTTCGAGCGGCGCGGGTTGGTGAACAGCCAGATCATGGCCTACTCGGCCAAATATGCTTCATGCTATTACGGGCCGTTTCGGGACGCGGTGGGTTCCGCCGGCAATCTTAAAGGGGGAGACAAGAAAACCTACCAAATGGATCCGGCCAATAGCGATGAAGCTTTGCAGGAAGTGGCGCAAGATTTGCAGGAAGGCGCCGATATGGTGATGGTTAAGCCGGGTATGCCCTATCTGGATATGGTCCGCCGGGTTAAGGATACATTCGGCGTGCCGACCTTCGCCTATCAGGTTTCCGGCGAATACGCCATGCATATGGCGGCGATCCGCAATGGCTGGCTACAGGAAAAACCGGCTATCATGGAATCTTTGCTGTGCTTCAAACGGGCTGGCGCCGATGGCATCCTGACCTATTTTTCCAAACGTGTGGCACAGTGGCTGCACGACGACCATCTGCAACGCTTTTGACGGCGATCGCGCCAGTGTCGCGGGATTTCGGCCGATAACGCCGGGAGCCCGTTTCTCGGCACGGAGTATTAAAGGACCTTTTGGAACTGACGGTTATCCAGGCTCTGGCTGACCTGTTTATTTAGGAAATTGAGCAGTAGAATCGAACGGGTTTCGCCGTCCGGCTCGGTATAAATGGCCTGAAGACCCTCGAAAACGCCCGCGGTGATCACCACGGTATCGCCGCTGTGGGGGGTCTGCGGATCGGTTATACCTTCATAGTGATGCCCGCGCAGTTCCTCAATGACGTCCGACGGAACAGTGACGGGCAGGTTGCCGAAACGGACAAAGTGGCTAACGCCCCGGGTGGCGCTGATGGTGGTGGTATGAATGCGTTCAGGGTCGAATTCGATAAAAAGATAGTTCGGAAACAACGGTTCGCTGACGGCAGCGCGTTTTCCCCGGACAATTTTCTCCAGGGTCACCATCGGGCTCAGACAAGACACCTCCTGGCGTTCAAGGTGTTCTTTAGCGCGAAGCAACTGCCCGCGTTTGCAATACAACAAATACCATGCTTCCATAATCTGTTTAAAAACTGATTTACCGTAGGTTCAGCATAACAAAAGCCCTACCGGAGTAATAGCGTCTTATGGTGACGGCCGCCGCGTTGTCAAAGGAAAAACAAGCTATTTACCCCGAATATTTGACAAAAAAGCGGCATGACTCCGCTCCAGACCTTATAATGCAGCGATAACCCGGTTTCCGATGACTCTATGAAATACCGTGACTTGCGTGATTTTCTCTCCCTGCTTGAACGCCGGGGAGAATTGAAAAGGATTAGCTTACCCATCGATCCCCATCTGGAAATGACGGAAATCGCCGACCGCACTTTGCGCGCCGGCGGCCCCGCCTTGTTGTTCGAAAACCCCAAGGGCTATGCTATGCCGGTGCTTTGCAACCTGTTTGGCACCACACAACGTGTGGCGCTCGGTATGGGACAGGACGACGCCATGGCGCTGCGCAATGTGGGTGAGTTACTGGCGTTTCTCAAAGAACCCGAGCCGCCGAAGGGTTTTCGCGATTTATGGGACAAGGCGCCGAAGTTCCGTCAGGTTCTGAATATGCCGGTGAAGCGGCTCGATTCCGCGCCCTGTCAGGAGCAGGTTTGGCAAGGCGATGATGTGGATTTGTCCCGTATTCCCGTCATGACATGCTGGCCAGGGGATGCCGCCCCGCTAATCAGCTGGGGATTGACCGTCACCCGCGGGCCCTATAAGGAGCGCCAGAATCTGGGCATTTACCGCCAACAGGTGCTGGGCAGGAATAAAGTCATCATGCGTTGGCTTTCGCATCGGGGCGGCGCGCTGGATTTCCAGGAATGGTGTCAGGCGCATCCCGGACAGCGTTTCCCGGTAGCGGTGGCGCTGGGCGCTGACCCGGCCACCCTCTTGGCCGCGGTTACCCCTGTGCCCGACGGTCTGTCGGAGTATGCTTTCGCCGGCTTATTGCGTGGTTACAAAACCGACGTCGTAAAGTGCCTTACCTGCGATCTCGATGTCCCCGCCAGTGCCGAAATGGTATTGGAAGGCTACATCGACCCGGGCGAAACGGCCGCCGAGGGGCCTTATGGCGATCACACCGGCTACTATAATGAAGTAGACCGATTCCCGGTGTTTACCATCACCCATCTCACGCAGCGGCGGGACGCAATCTATCATTCCACCTACACTGGCCGCCCGCCCGACGAACCCGCGGTCATGGGCGCGGCGCTCAATGAGGTTTTGGTGCCGATACTGCGCCGGCAATTTCCGGAAATCATCGATTTTTACCTGCCGCCGGAAGGCTGTTCCTACCGGCTGGCGATAGTGACGATCAGAAAGCAATATCCGGGCCATGCCAAGCGGGTGATGATGGGCGTCTGGTCCTTTCTGCGCCAATTCATGTATACCAAATTTGTTATCGTGTGCGATGATGATATTAACGCGCGTGATTGGAAAGACGTCATCTGGGCGATAACCACCCGCATGGATCCCGCGCGCGATACGGTATTAATGGAAAATACACCGATTGACTACCTGGATTTCGCCTCGCCGGTTTCCGGACTGGGGTCAAAAATGGGAATGGACGCCACCAATAAATGGCCGGGAGAAACACAACGGGAATGGGGAACGCCCATTCGTATGGACGACGACGTACGTGCCCGTGTTGATGCTATCTGGGATGAACTGGCCATATTCGACGACAGTGGTAAAGGGCTGTGAAATTTCTGGCTCTCTCTTCCGTTCTGATTAATGACCCGACAGAGGGAATGCATGACAACAATGACCTGTAAGGTCACTTCCGTGGATGCTATCACCGATACGGTATATCGGGTATGTCTTGTCCCTGAAGAGGCTTTTAGTTTTCGCGCCGGCCAATACTTGATGGTAGTGATGGACGAGCGCGACAAACGCCCTTTTTCCATGGCGTCCACCCCTATGGAACATTCGGCCATCGAACTGCACATTGGTGCTTCCGAATTGAATTTGTACGCGATGGCCGTCATGGATCGGATCTTGAAAGATCGGCGGATTACGGTGGATATGCCGTTTGGCGAAGCCTGGCTGCGCGAAGATACCCAGCGGCCGATCATCCTGATTGCCGGCGGTACGGGATTTTCCTATGCCCGCTCCATTTTGCTGACCGTCATGGAAAAACAGCCGGGACGCGACATCGCCATTTATTGGGGCGGCAGAGAACTCAAGCACTTGTATGATTTAAGCGAACTGGAAACGCTGACGATACGCCATCCCCGCCTTAAAGTGGTGCCGGTGGTCGAACAACCGGATGAACAGTGGCAAGGCAGGACAGGAACGGTACTCAGCGCGGTTATGCAGGATTACGCCAACCTGGAAAATTACGATATCTATATCGCCGGCCGCTTCGAAATGGCCAAAATTGCCCGCGAGCGATTTTGCGCGGAACGGAACGCCAGCCAAAGCAGAATTTTCGGCGACGCTTTCGCTTTTATCTGACAGGCGGACGGTATCATTGACCGGGGCAGGACCCGGCGGCAAACTAAGGTCGATATATGGAATCTCTATCATCTCTTTATCGGGATCATCTCGAGACGCTGCAAAAGCGGACCCGCGAGATCCTCGGACGCCAGCGGCTCGATGCGTTGCTGATCCATTCCGGCGAACCCATTACGGCATTTCTTGACGACCAAGATTACCCTTTCAGGGTCAATCCGCATTTCAAGGCCTGGCTGCCGGTCATCCATGTGGCGCATTGCTGGCTGTGGGTAGATGGCGTCAATAAGCCGACATTATGGTTCTATCTGCCGGTGGATTATTGGTACAGTGTCGAGCCGCTTCCCGAGGCATTCTGGACGCCTTTTGTCGATATCCTGCCCATTGCCAACCCCGATGATATCGGCCGGCTGCTGCCGACGGATCGTGATAATATCGCCTATATCGGCTCCGCCGGGCCACGGGCCATGAGCCTCGGTCTGCGGCCGGAACAGATCAATCCGCAGCCGGTGCTGGACTATCTGCATTTTCACCGCGCCTACAAAACCCCGTATGAACTGGCCTGCATGCGTGAGGCGCAAAAATCCGCCGTGATTGGCCATCGGGCGGCCAGGGACGCTTTTCTGGCCGGCATGAGCGAATTCGATATCAACACCGCATACCTTAACGCCACAGGTCATCGGGATACCGACGTACCCTATGGCAATATCATCGCGCTGAACGAACATGCGGCGGTGCTGCACTACACGCGGCTGGAGCAGCGCCGTCCGGAGCAGGTACGCAGTTTCCTTATCGACGCCGGCACGGAATACCAGGGATACGCGGCCGATTTGACCCGTACCTATGCGGCGCGAAAAGAATCCGATTTTGCTGCGCTGATCGAGGCGATGAATACCGAGCAGCAGGCGCTCATCGGCACCATGAAGGCCGGCGTCAACTACATCGATTACCATTTGCAAATGCACGGACGTATCGCCAAATTGCTCAAGGGTTTCGATATTGTTTCCGGACTGAGCGAAGAAGCCATGGTGGCGGAGGGGATAACCAGCCCGTTTCTGCCCCATGGACTCGGCCATCCCTTGGGCCTGCAAGTCCATGATGTCGGTGGTTTTATGCAAGATGATCGCGGCGCGCATCTGGCGCCGCCGACCGGTCATCCTTATCTGCGCTGTACCCGTATCATGCAGCCGGGCATGGTGATGACTGTCGAACCCGGATTGTATTTCATCGAATCGCTGCTTTCCCCTTGGCGAGACAGCGCCTTTAGCGCCCATTTCAACTGGTCGCGGATAGAAATGTTCAAAGCCTTTGGCGGCATCCGTATCGAAGATAACGTGGTGATTGGGGATAAGCAGGTGGAAAACATGACCCGCGACCTCAAACTGGCATAATGCAATCGTTCTTCGTCCCGGCGGCGCCGGTTTCCGTAACCGCGGAGATCAAAAAGAGCCGTTTTATCACCCTGGTGGCGCCGACCAGGGGCGTCGATGCCGCCAAGGGGTTAATTTTGCAAGTGAAAGCGGATCATCCCTCGGCGACGCACCATTGTTGGGCTTATATCGCCGGCCCCCCGCAAGACTCGCGGCAATATGGTTTTTCCGATGACGGCGAGCCGTCCGGTACGGCCGGGCGCCCTATGCTGGCACAACTTCAGGGCAGCGGCGTCGGCGAAATCACCGCGGTGACGGCGCGCTATTTCGGTGGAATCAAATTGGGCACCGGCGGGTTGGTCAGGGCCTACGGCAGCGGGGTGCAGCAAGCGCTGAAACTGATGGAACGGCGGGAGATCACGCCCCGGATCACGTTTATCGTAAATTGCCGCTACGGTCAGCAGGCATGGGTGGAATTGGCGATCAAGCAGGTCGAGGGACTGATTGTCGAAAGCGATTATGGCGAAACCATCGCCTTCAAGGTGGCGGTGCCGTTCAATCGGGTCGCCGAAGCCGGTCAGAAACTGGGAGACATCAGTCGCGGCGCCTTGCATCTGGAGCCATTGGCCGGTTAGGCCGTTCTGCGGACAGCCGTTACATTATTCAAGGATCATGCTGAAATGCATTTTCGCGCCATAACCCGCATCGTCGGCCTGCTTGTCATTTTGTTTTCCGGGACCACGATCCTCCCTGGACTGGTGGCGTTGATCTACCGCGATGGCGCGGGCAGCGCCTTTACCCAGACCTTTTTCTTTACCTTGTTGCTCGGACTGGCGCTCTGGCTACCGAACCGTCAACAGAAACACGAACTCAAGGCGCGGGAAGGTTTTTTGATAGTGGTATTGTTTTGGACGGTACTGGGCAGTATCGGCGCATTGCCGTTCTTGTTCGCCGACCACCCCGATCTATCGGTCACCAATGTCTTTTTCGAATCTTTCTCCGGCCTCACCACCACCGGCGCCACCGCCCTGGTCGGGTTGGATAATCTGCCCAAGGCCATTTTGTTCTACCGTCAGATGCTGCAATGGTTCGGCGGCATGGGAATCATCGTCCTGGCGGTGGCCATTTTGCCGATTCTGGGTGTTGGCGGCATGCAGTTGTATCGTGCCGAGATGCCCGGACCGCTAAAAGACAACAAAATGCGGCCGCGTATCGCCGAGACGGCGAAAACGCTCTGGCTTATCTATCTGATGCTGACCGTTATCTGCGCCCTGGCCTTATGGGGCGCCGGCATGTCGGTATTCGACGCCATCGGCCACAGCTTCTCCACCATCGCCTTGGGCGGGTTTTCCACCCATGATGCCAGTATCGGCTATTTCAACAGCCCATTAATCAATACCATCATCGCTGTCTTTCTGCTGATCTCCGGCTGTAATTATGGGCTGCATTTCGCCTTCCTGAGCGGCCGCCATCCGCGTGTGTACTGGCGTGATCCTGAATTCAGGGTCTATATCTCGGTACAATTTATCCTGGTGGCGGTTAGCGCCCTGATGCTTTGGCGCTACAATGTCTATCAGAGCGGACTGCAAACCTTGAACCAGGCGTTCTTTCAGGTCGTGTCCATGGCCACTACCGCCGGTTTTACCACCGACAGTATCGCCCGTTGGCCGTTATTTTTGCCGATATTGCTGTTATGCTCGGCGTTTATCGGCGGTTGCGCCGGATCCACCGGCGGCGGTCTGAAAGTGATCCGTATCCTGCTGCTCTATCTGCAAGGATCCAGGGAGCTGAAACGTCTGGTCCATCCAAACGCGGTCTACACCATAAAACTTGGCCACCGGGCGCTGCCTGAACGGATTTTGGAAGCGGTTTGGGGGTTCTTTTCCGCTTATGCGTTAGTGTTTATCGTGAGTATGCTGGCAATTATCGCCACCGGCGTCGATAATTTTTCCGCTTTCGCGGCGGTTACCGCTACCTTGAACAATTTGGGACCTGGATTGGGCGTCGTTGCCGAGAACTTCACCTCGATGAACGCGCTGGCCAAGTGGATTCTGATTGCCGATATGCTGTTCGGCCGTCTCGAAGTGTTTACCGTATTGGTACTCTTTACGCCTACCTTCTGGCGCGAATAACATAGGATTTGTTATGCGTATATTGATTCTCTATTCCAGTCGGGACGGACAAACCCGGAAAATAGCGCGGTTCATCGGCAGGGAGCTCATCGATTTCGCCGCGTGCGATGTGGTCGACCTGGAACAGGCCGGCGATTGTCCCGTGCGCCAGTATGACGGCGTCATAATAGGCGCGTCCATACATTACGGGCATTACGCCGTCGCACTGAACAGGTTTATCAAACGGCATCTGGATGGGCTCAACACGCGCCCTGGAGCGTTTTTTTCGGTTAACCTGACGGCGCGTAAACCGGATAAACGGATGCCAGGCAGCAATGTCTATACCCGTAAATTCCTTGCCGCCAGCCCATGGCATCCCGAACGTTGCGCCGTATTCGCCGGTGCGTTGCGCTATCCGCGTTATCGCTGGTTCGATCGAATCATGATTCAATTGATCATGCGTCTTACCGGTGGCGAAACCGATCCTGCCAGGGAAGTCGAGTATACCGATTGGCAACAGGTTGGTCATTTCGCACGGGATTTCGCCGCTATAGTAGGCGAATCCGTTCGTCGGGCCGGGATCGACGCGGGATCTGTCCAAAAATAAATCGATCAGCGGGAATTTCGCATTTAGCGCTTGTCTCGCCGCAGGAAGTCCCTATAATGCGCCTCCACCGACCGGGATTATACGTGAAAACGCGTCAGGTCGAGTGGGTTAAGTCAACAATGCGCCGCACGGTTTGAGCAGCACAAAAGTCATACCGGCAATGCAAATAAAAGCTTGACTCTTCAAGGGGAAAGCGTATTATACGCAACCTCGCGCCAGGTGAGATTGACAGGCTTTGGCGCACGCTCTTTAACAAGTTATCAGACAATCTGTGTGGGCACTCGCAAGACCTATAATACGCTGAATATTTCGGGTTGCGTCGCGGCGGCAAGTGAGCGGATCCCCAGAAGCATAGCTGACTATGTGACTGGAGTGAGTGAACGTCGCCGACAAAGAGGCAACGCGAAGAATGACGCGTATGGATTCACAAAATCAAGTCTTGAAGAGTGACAACAATTCATTGAATTTATAGTCAGTTCATCTTCG